>NZ_QVMP01000003.1 GCF_010501095.1 Dysgonomonas sp. 520
CAAAAGTAATGGATTGGCCTTTTTTATTAGAAAATTTTAAGTAGCAACTTAAATTAATTAGCCCTCTTTTTCAATGTATATCGTTTGGCTGGGAAATGCAAAATTCAGCTTGGCGCGGTTGAATGAGGTTAGAATTTCCATATTCACATTCGACGATGTTTTTCCTATGTCACCTTTTTTCTCTATAAAATAGATAAAAGTGACAACAAGGGCAGAATCCGTGAAGTCGGAGAAATTCACGACCAGACCGTTCTGAGACACATACTCTATCTTAGATGGAATGCCTTTTAGTATATTCATGGCTTCGTTCATCTTTTCGGGAGTTGTGTCGTAAGTCAACCCGATCTTCATCACTACCCGCCTCATCGGCTCGGCGGTGATATTGACTACCGAGGCATCGGCTATTTTGTAGTTGGGAAATGTGACAATTCTTTTATTGTAATCCCTCATTTTGGTACTGCGCACACCGATGTCGACAATGGTTCCTTCAAAATTGTCTATCCTCACTGTGTTTCCAATGCTAAACGGTTTATCTGCAAGTATGGTAAATGCCCCGAAAACATTTTTCACCGTGTCTTGTGCTGCCAGTGCAAAAGCAATGCCACCAATACCAAGAGTTCCCAATAATGCTCCAATGTTTACCCCTACATTGCTCAATGCCATCACTATACCTATAATCCAAACTATAACCAACAGAGAGCGTTTGGCAATAGGCATCATTTTCTTGGTGTGGCTTTTGTTTCCCCAATATACATCCAGAAAATTGCTCGTAAACTTGGCGGCAATCCATGTTATATTCAATACAATAAGTATTCTGTATGCACTGTCGACAGCATCGACGAAGCCATCGGAATATGCAAGGCGGTGAATTGCAATCCAGATTCCGACCAATATTATACCGAACAAAACCGGCGACTCGACCGAATCGTATATAATGTCGTCCAGCTGGGTTGCTGTTTTGCGAGTAAACGATTTCAGCACCCTCTTGAAAAGGAGGGAAATCAATTTAGCTATAACAATGGTGCTAACGATTATGAGTATAGAAATACCCCAATTCTCAACACTGTTTCCTAAAATTTCTTCTTCTAACATGGTTTTTTCAAGTATTTATTCACATTTTCTACTTAAATAAACGCCATTAACAATTGAATTGTTCTTAAAAACGGGGGTAATCCTCCCGTTTTATATGATAACTTCGTCGAAAATTTACACTTCTTTTTCCAGCTCAATCAGCAAATCGCTTTTGCTTGTGGTATCGCCCTCTTTTATCAATACTTTTTTGATTGTGCCTTTTGTGCTGGCTAGGATTGCGTTTTGCATTTTCATCGCTTCCAGAATGAGCAATGTGTCTCCGGCTTTCACCATATCTCCGGTTTTTACCATTACTTCCAGTATTTTTCCCGGCATAGGTGCTTTCAGGCGGATGGTTGTCGATTCGCTGGCTTGCGATGTCAACATCTTTTTGCGTTGCAGCGAAAATGGGGTTTCTACCGAAAAACTGTAACTCACACCATTAACAAGCAGTTCATACTCGTTCTGATGATTCGATATAATCTCGATGGGGTAAGCGATCTCATCTAATATTTTAGAATCGAATTCCACTTTACCGTCTTCTCTCAAAAGGAAGTTATATTCCTTGTTCGATTCTTTGTTGAGGGCAATCAACTGTTTATTTAGGGTATTCATACACTTTTTGCTAATTACATGTTATTAATCCTGTTTCTTAATGCCCACAAATCGAGGTCTTCTTTCCGGCAATCTTGTGCCTTGTTTTGTTTCTCGAAATGACTTACGGCAAACAATGCAGCTAACAGCTCCTCGTCTTTTTCCCGGTAAACCATCGAGTCCATATCTTTTTCGATAAAAGACGTATCAAAGTCACCCTTCCGGAATACTTCGTTGTGCAAAACGGCTTTGTCGAAAGGTATTGTTGTCTTTAATCCCTTTACCTGAAAATCGTCCAGAGCATGCAATGTGTTCTCGATAACGGTTTTTCTGTCTTTGGCATGGACTATAAGTTTTGCGATCATAGAGTCGAAGTGAGGTGTAATTTCCGAACCCACGGTCACACCACTGTCAATTCTCACACCTTCACCTTTTGGCATTTTCAATGCTTTTATCACTCCCAGATAAGGTGAAAAGTCGGACTGCACATCTTCTGCGTTTATCCGGCATTCGATGGCCCATCCGTTCAGTTTCACATCGTTTTGTGTTATCGGGAGTTTTTCTCCGTTGGCCACACGTATCTGCAGTTCTATCAGGTCGAGCCCTGTTATCATTTCAGTTACCGGGTGTTCTACCTGCACACGGGTATTCATTTCCATGAAGTAGAAATTTTTATCTTTATCCAACAAAAATTCTACCGTACCCAGACTTACATATCCGGCTTCTTTTGCCAACGAAATGGCAGCGTCGGTCATTCTTTTGCGTAAGGCTTCGTCCAGAGCGGGTGAAGGGGCTTCTTCCAATAACTTCTGGTGTTTCCGTTGAACGGAACACTCCCGTTCGCCCAAATGAATTACATTTCCGTAACTGTCGGCTACAATCTGCACTTCGATATGGCGAGGATTTTCGAGGTATTTTTCGATGAACACTTCCGGATTGTTAAATGCCGATTGCGCTTCGGACGCCGCCGAGAAATACATCTGCTTCATTTCCGATTGCTTGCGAACGATACGCATACCACGTCCGCCACCTCCGGCACATGCTTTTATTATGAGAGGATAGCCTATTTGCTTGGCTATTTCCAATGCTTCGTCTAATGTGTCCACGCATCCTTTGCTGCCTCCAAGCATCGGAACTTTCCCTTTTGCAGCTATTTCCTTCGCAATCACTTTATCACCCATATTCTGGATAACACGGGGAGAAGGGCCAATGAAAATAACTCCTTCTTCCGTACACCGTATCGCAAACTGTGCGTTTTCGGACAGATAGCCATATCCGGGGTGAATAGCGTCTATTTTATTCCTTTTGGCTAGTAAAACGAGGCTCTCGATATCAAGAAATTCGGGAATATCGTTTTTTTCTCTTTCGGGAAAATCCAATATTCTATCCATCTGTGTAAGGTAGTGGGCGTTAGGTTCTTTCTGAGTTCTTATTCCAACCGATTCGATCCCCATCTTTTTAGCTGTTTGCGCTATCCGTATGGCGATTTCTCCTCTGTTTGCTATGAGAATAGAATTTATTTTATCTTTAGGCTTCATATAATATTTGTTTTAAGTCCTGTAACTTGTAAATAAATTACAATGGCATATTTCCATGTTTACGTTTCGGGCGAAGTTCCGTTTTGCGGTCGAGAGCTTTCAGGCAATTGATAATCTTGCTGCGTGTAAGGGCAGGGTCAATCACTTCGTCTATGTATCCTTTTTCGTCTGCAATATATGGGTTTGTAACCTCTTCCCTATACTTGTGGGTGAGTTCCTTTTTCAGCATGACAGGGTCTTCCGATTCGGCCAGCTCTTTCCGGTAGAGGATGGCGATGGCCCCGTCAGGTCCCATAACGGCTATCTCGGCAGTAGGCCATGCAAAACTGAAATCGCCTCCGATGCCCTTACTGTTCATCACGATATAAGCTCCGCCGTATGCTTTGCGAAGAATGATTGTTATTTTGGGAACAGAGGCAAACGTGTAGGCATACAAAAGTTTTGCCCCGTGACGGATAATCCCGTCATGTTCCTGGTCAGTTCCCGGTAAGAATCCGGGTACGTCTTCCAGCGTGATGATGGGGATATTAAATGAATTGCAGATATTTATAAAACGAGCCGCCTTAACGGAAGAATCTATATCGAGCGTTCCCGCCATAACCTTTGGCTGGTTGGCAACAATACCTACCACTTGCCCATCCATACGGGCAAAGGCAGTGAAGATGTTCATGGCATGATTTTCGGCAACTTCCAGATAATCTCCATTGTCAACAATCAGTTCCACAATGTCTTTCACATTGTAAGGCTTATCGGGGTCTTCGGGAACAATATTCCTCAATCTTTCCTCTTTTCTGTTAGTCGAATCTTTCGATGCCATCAGAGGAGGATTCTCCATATTGTTGGACGGAAGATATGAAAGCAGCTTTTTTACGCCCAATATGGTATTTTCATCATCGTTGTAAACAAAATCAGCCACACCCGATTTTGTTCCATGCACAGAAGCTCCACCCAAATCTTCTGTCGTAACTGTTTCGTTCAGAACTTCCTTCACAACGTTAGGCCCCGTTACGAACATATAACTGGTGTCGGCCGTCATAAATATGAAGTCGGTCAGGGCAGGGGAATATACGGCACCACCTGCGGCAGGCCCCATAATTACCGATATCTGCGGGATGACCCCCGACGACAAAACGTTACGTTTGAATATATCGGCATAACCGTTCAAACTGCTGATTCCCTCCTGTATACGGGCACCTCCCGAGTCGATCAGTCCTACAACCGGAGAACCGGTTTTCAGAGCCATATCTTGTATCTTAACAATTTTTGCAGCGTGCATAGAACCCAACGAACCGCCCAGCACATTGAAGTCTTGCGAATAGGCATACACCAAACGTCCGTTCACCCTACCAAAGCCAGTTACTACACCGTCGCCGAATGCTTTTACTGTTTTCCCGAAAGAAGCGTTTGCCGGAGGTGTGTAGGCATCGGTTTCTTCAAAAGTGCCCTCATCAAAAAGTAGCAATATACGTTCGCGGGCAGTTAGTTTTCCCCGCTTATGCTGTTTTTCGGAATAGGTTTCGTCATATTGTTTTTTCAATAGCTCTTGACGAGCCAAAAACTGGTCATACGATTTTTTCATCTTTCTATTATAGATTTATTTATACACATAAACAAATGCAGTTGATCAAAATACTTGATAACTGAAATTGATGGCAGATGGCTGTCATACACTGCCATTTGCCGTGCCCAAAGTTAGGTATTTTAGTTGAAAAGGAAACAGTTCCTTCTATTTTCTGTCCGATTAGTCGGTGGTGGAGTATAGAAAACGGAATTTAATGAGATACGATTTTCAAGCCGACAATAGAGAAAATGAGGGTTGAAATAAAAAATAACCTTAGAAAGTTGACAGGCTCGTGAAAAATGAAGATTCCTATCAAGACTGTGCCGACAGCTCCGATTCCCGTCCACACGGCATAGGCCGTACCCAAAGGCAAAGTTTGCGTGGCTTTTATCAATAAAAGCATACTGCACAACAAAAAGACAACAAAACCTGCAGTCCACCAATATTTTTCGATTCCTGTTGTTTCCCTGATTTTGCCTAAGCATGAGGTGAATCCGACTTCAAATAGTCCTGCGATAATTAAAAATATCCAATTCATAGTAATGAGAATCAATAATTGAAAATGTTGGTTTTTATTCGACGTTTTCCGGGTGGAGTAAAACCCCACCCCCTACATCTCTCCAAAAGAGAGGGAATAAAAGCCACCTTTGTTCTCTGGGGTTTGTAACCTCGGAGTTATTATTTACCGGATTTAAAATCCGGATAGCAGCCAAGCATGGGATTGTAAATCCCATGCGACGACAGAATAAACACCTCCACCTTTAGGGGGAGGATGGGAGGGGGTACGTTTGTAGGGGCAGGCCTCTGGTCTGCCCGAAAGTAGGGGCGAAAAATATTTCGCCCGATATCGTTGACATGAGGGCGTAAAATCTTACGCCCCTACTAGGTAGACTATTGTACAATTTAAACCAACATTTATAATTTCTAACACAAAGGTCTTGAATTGAAATCAAACAGGAATTAACAAATGATAAAAAATTGCTATTTCAATTTAGCCCTGATCCGGCTTAGTGAAACCTGAGTTATTCCCAGATAAGAAGCAATATACGACAACTGTACCCGCTGAAGTAGTTCCGGGTTATTTTTGATTAGTTCACTATATCTGTCCGAAGCAGGTTTAAATAACCTTTCGATGAATCTTTGTTCGGTTTTGAGAAGTTCTTGTTCGGCAAATTTTCTCCCCAGATTAGCGATATTCACATCCTTTACGTACAAATCGGTCAAAGCATTTGTATTCAGTTTGTATAATGTGCAATCTTCAAGTAGTTCTATATTTTCATATCCTTTCAGGGAGTTGACATAACTTTGCATCGAAACTATGGTGTCACCCTCTTTTCCAAACCAAAAAGTGACTTCTCCTTCCGGAGAGTTTATATAGGCACGAACAATACCTTTTTTGATGAAATAGATATTTCTTTCCACCATATCCGCACTAAGCAAACGATACCCTTTGGGGTACTCTACTTCAACAGTGGCGTCAACTATGCTTTCTTTTGATGCTGTCGGGAGTTTGTATATTTTATCAAGGATTGCACCTATTTCCATACGTAATTTCAGAATTGTAGTATGTGTTCCGGTTTCTGCTTTTTCGGGCAGTTCTTTATTTCTTTTCTCCGAACTGCTTTTCGTATACAACTTTCTTGTCAAGGTTCATCACCTTCACATAGTCCACAGCACCACATCCTTTAAATCTTAGTGTTAGCTCGTTGGCAGTACCCAGACTTGTGTTGTAGTTCATACTTCTGATCTCCTTTCCGTCAAGATAGAATGTAGTTTTTTTATCAATCACCTCTATTCTCATTATATGCCATGAATCAGGATCAAATTTTATATAACTCAAATCGTGCTGATCTCCCTTTTCTTCGTTTTCGCTACTGACAAATTTTCGATACGATTGGCATCCATCACTATTCAAAGCAAGTCCATGAAAACCGGTATTCGAGAAAATATACATCATGACGTCGTAACACTGAATCCCGCTATCTTCTTCTTTAGAGTTCCGCAAACGGGCTTCGAATATTAAATTATCGCCATCTACTATGCTGTCGGTGTAGTATGTGTAACTAACAAACAGCCTGTTGTCGCCAACTTTTTCGTGATCAACAATCTCTCGTGGAATTTTATTTAAAGGTAAGGTTAAATGACCTTTTTGTGTATCCAAACTATCGTTGGGAAAATACAGGTAAGAGTTTGTTCGCTCCTCCATAAGATAGGCAGACCATCCCGTTGTTCGGGATTCCACTTCTATCGTCCTGATTATTTTATCTTTATACTTCAGGTAACAATGACCTCTTCCCGGATAAATGAATGTTGCATACGTCTCGTGGCGGTTATTAGTTAGTTTCCTCACGGTGATGTCTCCATTGGCTTCAACACAGACAACGGACATGCTGTCTATCAGCTGTTCGGGAATATCATACACTACTTTCATTGTGAACGGCGACGCACCTTTGGTCAAGACAGATTCGAAAACAACAGATGAAATCAGATGATTCTCGTACTTTTCTTGAATTTTGTCCCAAAACCCAATCACCAGCAATATTATAATGCCAACAACAACCGGGATTATACTTCTCTGCGAGTATTTCCGAATAGAAGTACTTCTTCTTTGTTTTTGATTACTATTGTTGTCGGAAACGATGGGCGGCTGAGTTGTAGTATTTGGCTTTGTCTCTTCTTGTATTTCCTGTGAGGGTTCTGTTTCTACGCTTGGGTTGTTTTCTGCAACTTCCTGGGTCTTTTTCATCACAAACTCGGCATAACCCGAATAGCCTAGAAAAATACATAAGGCATTATTTGTTGCCAATTGAGGATTTGATGTTTTTTGCTGAAAAAACCGTTTCAACGTATTTGCATTAATACGCATCTTGGAAGACTCGTATATCAAATCTTCAAGCATTTTGAATTCGGTTAATCCCCATGTGTTGGAATTCCCCCACGAGCGTAAACGAATATTATACTCTTCAATAATATCTTTTGTATAATCTCTTTGGGAAGCCATTTTTCGGATAGTGCGTTTGGGTAAAATTTAAAGTCCTCAAAAAAATTTAGTATAGCCATACAAAGCTATCAGATTTATTTTAAAGATACAAAAAATTAGAATCATTTTTCTTTTTAGTACAATTCTTAGTTCATGTGAATTAGTATTTGAAAAAGTGGAGACAAATTGCATTTGTCCGAGAATATATCGGGCATAAGATTTTACGCCCCTACTTTCGGGTAGACTAGAAGCCTGCCCCTACAATCAAATAAGGTATTAATACACTTCCTGTTAAAAACATTAGCCAAGTAGGTTAAACCGTGCTTTTTCGCCACTTTGTCTCGGTTTTGTTCCTATTTTGTAGCCGCTTTATTGGTCAATACTATACTGTTGTAATCTATCTTTGTGTCAATCTCAGAAGTCCATGAATTATATGATAACCTTAAATCGAAATCTAGGTATATGGAAAAACATTTGAAAAAATTATTCTTGTTTACTTTCATATTTATATATGGAGTAAATTGTTTAAAAGCTCAAACAGCGACAGTGACAGGAACCGTCACTTCCGTACAAAACGAACCTCTGATCGGGGTAACCATAATGGTGAAAACGGGCAATGCACCGTCATCAACAGGTACAACTACCGATTTCGACGGAAAATTTTCGATCAACGTTCCTCAAAAAGCAAGTTTGGTGTTTAGTTATATAGGCTACAAAACCAAAACCATAGAGGTTGGAAACAAAACCGAACTGAATATTACATTGGATGACGATGTAAACATTCTGGATGAGGTTGTAGCTATTGGCTACGGTACAATAAAGAAAAGTGACCTTACGGGCGCAGTGTCGTCGGTGAAAGCCTCGGAACTTGCCAATACTGCATCCGCAGGTATAGAGGCTGCCCTGCAAGGTAAAGTAGCGGGAGTTTCTGTTTCCCGAAAAAGTGGAAAGCCCGGCGAAACAGCAGATGTGAAAATCCGTGGTGTAGGATCTTTTACTGCAAGTGGTCCGTTGTGGATCATTGATGGAGTGCAACAAAATCCGGGAGCGGAATTTAACATGAATGATGCGGAATCGATAGAAATATTAAAAGATGCCTCTGCTGCCGCCATTTATGGTGCTGCTGCTGCCAATGGTGTAGTATTAGTTACTACCAAAAGAGGTAAAAAAGGAGAAGCCAAGATGAGCTTCAATGCATACGTCGGGTTCAACAATCCTATCAACTTACCCAAAATGTTATCTACCAGGCAATTTAAAGAGCTTCGCATAGAAGACTTCAATGGTCAGGGCAGAATGACAGAACAAGAAATGCTCAATTATCAATTCTCAGATAGTCAGGCAGCTTATGCTCTAGATTTTGATTTAACAAATGCCGATTACAACTGGAGGGATCGCATCTTTTCGCAAGGAATTACTCAAAACTACGATCTATCTTTTTCTAAAGGAGGCGATGACTACAACTATTATGCATCCTTCAATCATTACAACGAGAAAGGGACATATATCGACACGGAGTTTAAGCGTTACTCTCTACGACTGAACTCTGACGTTAAAGTAAACAAATGGCTTTCGTTTGGCGAATCGATGCAAATTACCTATACGAAAGACAACCCTAACTCGAATGCCGACTACCTGAATAATTATATGCGTACCGTTCCCTTCATGATGCCATACGATGCCACAAATCAACCCGGGGGATTTGGCTATTTTCCTAAAACAAATCAGGATGGAAGTCCGATTATAAATCCGGTGACAGGCAAAGAAGGCGATATAAAATCTATGTTAGGTTATGATGGTAGTAATTTATTGGCAGACGAAGAGTCGTACCGTACTAAAAACGATAAATACAACATCACCGGTAATGTGTTTGTGAAAATACAACCGATAAAGCAGCTTAGTGTTGTTGCAACATTGGGAGCAGGATTTGGTTCGGGAAGCACACATATTGAAAAAGCTGCATATAAGTATCATGAACAGAAAAAGCAATCGGCTTATGTTACGCAAAATGTAGACCGTGGATATGGCCTCACAGGAAACGTTGTAGCAACTTATAGCGAGAAATTTAAAGACCATTCTGTTACTTTTATGTTGGGTACGGAAACCAGCAGAGGGGGAGGAAGAGGAGTGAGGTCGTATGCAACCAATATGTTGGGAGGCATTTATCAGGTTTCATTAGCAGACCCTTCGTTTCGCATTGTAAATGACCATTATAGCAATAATGTAACCTTATCTTATTTTGGACGTTTAAATTATGGCTATAAGGATAAATATCTGTTTACGGCAGTTATGCGGCGTGACGCATCAGATCGCTTTTCGAAGAAGCACCGTTGGGGAACTTTCCCTTCTTTTTCGGGAGCATGGAGAATAAGTGACGAGAACTTTATTAAGGAAAATAAAAATCTGGATTGGCTGTCATCTCTCAAGCTACGTGCATCTTGGGGTATTCTGGGTAATTCTGGTATTCCTCAGTTCCTGTATACTTCTAATTACATAACCCCGGAAGCAAATTATGCTTTTGGTCCCGGTGTAGATCAAAAGTCCGTTACAGGAATCAGGTTAGATTATCTTCCGAACGATGAGATAAAATGGGAAGAAATCTCAACCACCGACATTGGACTAGATGTAGCAATGTTGAATAATCGCCTTACATTCTCTTTCGACTGGTATATAAAGAATACGAAAGATGCACTCTTAAGCAGTTCGATACCAGATATGGTAGGAATGGGTAAAAGTACAGGAGATACTCCGGGGTATATGGTCAATGTGGGAAAGATAAGAAACGTAGGTTGCGACTTTGAAATTGGCTGGCGTGACCAAATTAATAAAGACTTTAATTATTCCGTTAGCGCAAATATCGGATATTTCAAGAATAAAGTAATAGAAACTTATGGCGACAACGAACAAGTTGTTGGTGGTAACGTATTGAAAAATTCAGCTAAAATCTCTTATACAATGAAAGGTTTACCAATAGGCACATTCTTCGCATACAAGACAGATGGCGTATTTCAAACACAAGAAGAGGTGGATCAATACAACCAAATGGCTCAGGAAAAAGGATGGGATCACTATCAGAAATCGGGAACCGCTCCGGGCGATTTGCGCTTCAAAGATGTGAATAATGATGGACATATAGATGCTAAAGATATCACAAAGGTTGGTGACCCTTGGCCCGATTTCACGTATGGTTTTAATATCAATATGAACTATAAAATGTTTGATTTAGGTCTGTTCTTCCAAGGTATTCAGGGGAATGATGTGTTCAACGATTTCAGAAGCAAAACACATGTTTTCTTTAGCGATTATAACACAACTAACTATGCATTGGATCGTTGGACAGGACCGGGAAGTACGAATAAAAATTTCAGATTGGCAAATGGCGACCCGAATGTAAACAAAGGTACTGCTTCCACATGGTTTATTGAAGATGGTTCATACCTGAGGCTGAAAAACATACAATTAGGTTTCACAATGCCGAAAAGATGGTTGGAAAAAACATTTATATCTAAATGCAGATTCTATGTTTCGGGTCAGAATCTACTGACATTTACCAAATATGAAGGCTTCGATCCTGAATTTGTGTCTAGGGATATTACCTCCTCCGGAATAGACTATGGCACTTATCCTCAGAGTAAATCTTTTATTTGTGGTGTTCAGGTCGATTTCTAATTCGCTATGTTAATCTAAAAAAAATATCAATCATGAAATATATATCAAAAGTATTAATTGCAATAGTAGCCTTTTTCTCTCTAAATGGCTGCGAAGATATGTTCGACGATATAAAAAACTATGGGGGAGTACCTGCCGATGGACTGATTACATCGGTAGAAAATGCGCAAATAGCTGTAAACGGTGCATATTCCGGATTGTATGGCTTACGCTTGTTCCGGTCGCAAATTTATTACTATCTCGATTTCGCTACCAACGAACTGGAATACAGGCATCTGGATGAGAATATAAAAATGATGACGAATTATGGCTATAACGATGGCTCCGCATTCATCGGAGGATATTGGAAAGATCTTTATGGCCTCGTTGCCAGATCAAACGATGCTTGCTCTAAAATGTATATACTGAATGAAGACCCTGCTTTTGTGAATACGGCAACCGATGATCAGAAAGCCGAACTCATGCGCCTGATAGGTGAATGTAACTTTTTGCGTGGATTAGGCTACTTCTATCTGACCCGCTCTTTTGGAGACAAGTTGCCATCGCACCCCAACTACAATCCTAATGAATTGGGTGTACCGATAGTAGACACATTGGTCGTAAATAAAGAACAACTGTACAAATCGCGTAATACGTTGGGCGAATGTTGGACGGAAGTGATCCGTAATTTCAAAACAGCTTATGAACTACTTCCCGAATCGTGGGGCAATGATAAATTGGGTGCTGCCACAAAAGGTGCAGCAGCAGGCTATCTGGGACAAGTATACATGTATCTTGAAGATTATAAAGAAGCTAAAAAGTGGTTTGAAGAGTCGATGAAAACAGGCAAATATGAATTGATGGAAACCTATGCTCACAACTTTGATCTGGATCACGAAAATAATCCCGAATCCATCTTTGAAGTGCAATTTCAGACCATTACGTCCGATGTGGTATTGGGGTCGTATATGTGGCGTAATTTTGGGCCCGATCCTAAACATTGGGGTACGGTAAACGTTTCGATGGAATACGTAAACAAGTTCAGGGGCGGATTTCAACTCGATCAAGAGATATATGACGACATAATTGCCCATCCGGAAAAGTATATTCTACAAGCTCGTCCACGCAGAGCATTGCAACTGGTTGCGGAGTTGGCATTCAAACAGTCGATAGGAAGTTTTGTTCTTACCCAGGAAGATTTATTCGACTTGTATACAGGCGATTGGGATGCTTTGGCAACGGAAATCAATACTCGTTTTGAGAATGAAGGCATAACCAATTTTGATATTAAAAAAGACGATACACGCTGGGGAACAGTTGACAGTAAATATATAAAAATCATTTCCTCTGCATCGGAAAAAAATACAGATCCTCGTATGTATGATTCTTTCTATATCCCCAACAGAGACAGTATTTCTTATACTTGGAATGTAAGTAAAACAGAACCATATTCGACTAACTATTACGGGTTTAAAAAATACATACCTTACAATTCTGTTGATAGTTGGTCGGCAGAAAACCTACCCGGATTTGATGGCTATAATTCTATCAATCAGCGTATATTCCGCTTGGGAGATATGTATCTGCAATATGCCGAGGCTTGTTATCGTGAAGGAGATCAAACCAATGCAACAGAATATCTGAACAAGGTAAGACGTCGTGCGTGGGGTTATCCTATCCATACGGCAGGCTCGCCTGTCGACTTTGCTGGTGGCGATTTTATGGACGAATTGATTGCCGAAAGAGAAAAAGAACTTTGCCTGGAAGGACACTTATGGTTCGACTATCTCCGATTGAACAAAGCGGAAGACCTATTCGGTTCGCGAGGTTTTAATCCTAAAAAGCACCACAGGCTACCAATCCCATTGAAGGAGAGACAGATAGTGGGGATGAATAAATTGTTGCAAAACGATGGGTATTAATTAAAAAATCAGCGCCTCCGGGGTGTATCCCCGGAGATATTATTAATCATAAAAAAAACATGAATTATGAAAAGAAAATGTACTTTTTTAACTTTGGCTGCAATGATGTTTTGCGGATCAGCTTCTGTGATGGCTCAAGATCCCGGTTATTTTGAAAATTATAAAACTATAAATGTTTACAAGACAACAGAACGTATTACAGTGGACGGTATCGACAATGAAGGAATATGGGCTTCTACGGATGTAAAAGAGCACTCTCTGGATCGTTTGTTGGACGCCAATGCATCTAATACAACCGGTTATGCAGCCACATTCAAAGCAGTGTATGACGATACTTTCATCTATCTTTTTATCAAGGTAAAAGACGCAACTTATATTCCTTACGACAAAGATCAGATAAAGGGAGATACCAATATAGACAATCTGGAGATGTACTTTAGCGCAACAGGGCTTAGGTCTAGTATCGACAATATTCCTGCAGCTATGGACGGAACATCGGATACTCAATTACGTATTTCGGTAGGAAACACTGAAAACCGTGCTACGGGCGTAGGTTATGCAAAGGCTATGATCGTAGACGATCAGATATCAGGCTATGAATACACTACAGTGAAAACAGCCGATGGTTATAATGTCGAGGTGATGTTGAGCAACGACATCGTTATTCCTGATACTTACATGGATAAATTTGCGGAAGGGCAAACAATTCTTTTCGATCTGGAAGGTGCTGATTGTATAAATTACGCTGATGGACGTAAAGTGATACTTGGTTGGTCGGGAGATGACTATTTTGCATGGAAAAGAAATGCGAAATATGGCGATATGACTTTCAAAGGATTGGCATCGTCAGGAATTAAGGATACAAAATATTCAGACGTGAAATATATCTACAACAATGGTACTTTACAATTATTCGACGTGAAAGATAATTCGAAAATATCTGTTTGTGATTTAAGCGGCCGTTTGGTAGAATCTGCTGTCTATAACGGACAAAATATTGATCTAAGCAATCTTTCATCGGGTGTGTATGCTATTCAGATAGAAAATGCAGGTGTATTGAAAATTGTAAAATAGAAAGTACGTCCCGTTAAAAAAGATATTAGGGCAGGAAGAACCTAAAAACTTCCTGTCCTGATAATTGAAAAAAAAATCAGAACCTTATACGTTTTAATAATCAAAATACTATGAAATCCTCAGCTATCTTCTTTCTACTCCTGTTATTTCTTTTTTCATGTGCTTCTCCCCGCACTGTTTGGTTAGACGAACTGGACATGACTAACGCCGATCAGGCAGCCGGAATTACCCGTGTCAACCAGTCTATGTGGAGAACACCTCTTGTTATAGCAGGCGATACATTGAAGCGAGGCATTGGTACACATGCGTTCGGTGTCATCAGAGTTGAGCTCGATGGCAAAGCAAAATCTTTCAAAGCGCAGGTAGGGATTGATGATTCTGCACCTGAGCATGAACTGAAACAGGCATCGGTAGAGTTTGTCGTATTGGGCGACAACAACATCCTGTGGCGAAGCGGAATAATGCGCGCAGGCGATAAAGCGAAAAATATAGATGTCTCTCTCAAAAATATAAAATCACTTGTCTTACGTACCGATCATGCCGGTGATGGTATAGCCGGAGATCGTGCCGATTGGGTAAATGCAAAACTTGAATATACAGGAAAACCACCATATACAATAAAAAGACCTCAGGAGGCTATATATATACAGACTCCCCCGGCATCCCGAAAACCCTTACTGAATGCGCCATATCGTTATGGCACTCATCCGGGTTGCCCTATAATATTTACAATTCCTGTTTCGGGAGAAAGACCATTAAAGGTTGAGGCTAAAAATCTTCCGGCAGGTTTATCTTTAGATACGAACACAGGAATCGTTACAGGTAAAATTAAGGAAAAAGGAACTTATACGTTTGATATTACAGCAACAAACACATACGGATCAGACACACACCGGTTTACTTTCGAGGTAGGCGAAAAGCTGGCATTGACCCCGCCTATGGGATGGAATAGCTGGAATGTCTTCGGTGCTGATATTGACGATGCTAAGATACGAGCAATGGCCGACGCTATGGTCGATTTAAGATTGACGGACTACGGATATGCTTACATTAATATAGATGACGGATGGCAAGGAAAACGAGGAGGTAAGTATCATGCAATCATGCCTAACGAAAAATTCCCGGATATGAAGGCATTGGTCGATTACATCCACAGCAAAGGTTTGAAAGTGGGCATCTACTCTTCTCCCTGGGTTCAAACATTTGCCGGATTTGTTGGAGGAAGTGCAGATACACCCGAAGGAGAAATTATAAATTCTTCACGCCGTGTGGGTGAATATTCTTTCGCAGAGAATGATGTAAAGCAATGGGCTGAATGGGGAATTGATTACTTAAAATACGATTGGGTTACGAATGATATAAAAAATACGGAAGAAATGACCGATCAGCTTCGCAAATCGGGGAGGAATATCGTATATACAATCTCCAATGCTGCACCCTTCGATCTGGCAAAAGACTGGAACAGGCTGACTAATGCGTGGCGCACAACAGGCGATATCACCGACTCGTGGTGCAGTATGACTACTATCGGCTTTTTACAGAACAAATGGCAGCCGTATGCATCGCCGGGTAGTTGGAATGATCCGGATATGCTGGTTGTTGGCAAAGTTGGTTGGGGCGATGGCATCCGTCAAACAAACCTTTCTCCTGACGAACAATACGTTCACATCTCTTTATGGAGTATTTTGGCAGCACCTCTGTTGATGGGTTGCGATTTGAGCAAAATGGACAATTTTACACTGAATTTGCTGAAAAACAGGGAAGTTATAGCCGTAAATCAGGATATTCTGGGAATACAAGGCGAGAGGGTGTACAAAGATGATGACAAAATGATCGAAGTATGGTCTAAGCCGTTGAGCGACGGCTCTCAAGCGGTAGGCTTATTCAATCTGGGAGAAAAGGAGCAAAATATTTCTGTTTTGTGGGAACAATTAAAAATCACCGGAAACAGAAAAGTGCGCAATCTGTGGAAGCAAGAAGACATCGGCAATTTTGACATCGGTTTTTCTGCAACAGTACCTTCTCACGGAGTCACTTTTGTCAAGATAAGTAAATGATGCCAATCGGTAGTTGGTTTTTATTCGACGAATCCACGGGTGGAGTAGAAATAGCATTGACTCACATGCGTTTCGTCGAACGTTGTTTCGACGGAATGTAATGTAGTCAACACCCACCCCTACAATAAAATTTATTGATGTAGGGGCAGGCCTCTGGTCTGCCCGAAAGTAGGGGCGTAAAATCTTACGCCCTTGTGACTACACCATCGGGCGAATGTTTATTCGCCCCTACTGGAAAGATATTGTACAATAAAAACCTATTGATTTGAAGTCATCTTGACTTTTTTAAATTATGATTATTTTAGGACTTTGTCATGTTGAACGTAAGTGAAACATCTGGAAAATATAGATCCTTCGATACTCTCAGGATGACAAAAATGTACAAAGCAAAAAGTCAAGATGACTTTTTTGCGTAAATAGTATCATAAAAAACTTTCTGATATGAAAATAAAGGCAATATGTATAATTCTGTTCATTTTCGTAAATGTATCCTTGTCGGGTCAAGAATACCTTGAAATACCTCTCTACGATACCAAACGTATTGTTGACGAAAACACACCTTCTATAAGGGTTTATTTATCCGACAAACCCAATGGTATGGCTGTGATAGCCTGTCCGGGAGGAGGATACAAATATTTGGAAATGAACAAAGAGGGATATTCTTTCGCCCCCTGGTTCAATGATCGGGGCATAACTTTCATAATTTTGAAATACAGATTGCCTGACGGAAATCCTGAAATTCCTTTAACCGATGCCAAACAGGCTATGAGACTCGTCCGTTTACACGCAAAAGATTGGAGCATCAACCCGAAAAAAATCGGGATTATGGGTTCATCAGCGGGAGGACATGTGGCTTCAACTCTTGCCACACATTTTGACAATGATACCCGTCCTGATTTCCAAATTTTGTTGTATCCTGTCATTACGATGGATGAGGAGTTTACCCACTCAGGGTCGTTTCAGCAACTTTTGGGCGAGAATCCTGCGAAAGAAGAAATAGCATTGTATTCTAACGAGTGTCAGGTGAAAGCGGAAACCCCTCCTGCGTTTATCGTGCTGAGCGATAATGACAATATTGTTCCCTCAACAAACAGTATCCGTTATTATCAATCTTTGAACAACAACAAAGTGCCTGCCGAAATGCATATATATCCTACCGGTGGTCATGGTTGGGGAATGTACAAAAACTTTACATATTACGATCAATGGACAGGTTCGCTGAATAAATGGTTGGAAATACGATTGTCGGATAAAAAATAATAGAACTTATGTTTTACAAAAATTTCATATTAGCACTAGTCTCAATCGGATTATTTGCCTCTTGTAGCACAACGAAAGACCCCATAGAAGAGAAAGTTGAAAAATTGCTTTCCCGGATGACGTTGGAAGAGAAAATCGGACAAATGAATCAACTCAACAGTGAAGGGGCATTCGACGATCTGCATGAAAGAATAAAACGGGGCGAAGTAGGTTCTGTTCTGAATGAAGTAGACCCTAAAACATTAAATGAATTGCAGAAAATTGCAGTAGAAGAAACCCGTTTAGGAATCCCCATACTATTTGCGCGTGACATAATTCATGGCTATAAGACCATATTTCCAATCCCGTTAGGACAGGCGGCAAGCTGGAATCCTAAACTGGTTGAAGAAGCCGGGCGTATTACTGCCATCGAGGCAACATCGGTGGGCATTCGCTGGACATTCGCACCAATGATTGATGTGTCGTGCGATTCTCGCTGGGGGCGCATTGCCGAAAGTATGGGAGAAGACCCCTTTCTGAGTGGGACGATGGGTGCTGCAATGATTAAAGGTTTGCAAGGCAACGATTTGTCCGATCCCACATCCTTAGCTGCTTGTGCAAAACATTTTGTGGGATACGGAGCCACGGAAGGGGGTAGGGATTATAACACTACACACATTTCGAATGAGCAATTGAGAAATACCTATCTGGTTCCTTTCAAGGCGGCGGTAGATGCCGGGTGCGCAACTTTTATGACCTCGTTTAATGAAATTAACGGAGTGCCTTGTTCGGGCAATCCTTTCTTAACAAAAGATATACTTCGCAAAGAGTGGGGTTTTGATGGCGTATTGGTCAGCGATTGGTCTTCAATTACGGAAATGATTATCCACGGATATTGTAAAGATAGCCTCGAAGCAACAGAAAAAGGGATAAATGCAGGGATAGACATGGATATGATGGGCGAAGCATATATTTCGGGATTGAAAAAACTGATTGAAGATGGCAAAATAAAAGAATCTTCCGTTGACGATGCTGTGCGTAATATTTTGCGTCTCAAATTTCGTTTGGGACTTTTCGATAATCCATATATTAACATAAACCGTTCGTCTCCGTTTTATGAAAAAGCTTTTCTGGAGAAAGCAAAAAAGATTGCTGCGCAAAGTGTTGTTTTGTTGAAGAACGAAAACAGTGTTTTGCCTCTGACCGAAAGTGTGAAAAGTATTGCCGTGATAGGTCCTTTGGCCGATGCTGCACACGACCAGATGGGTACTTGGGTTTTTGACGGGGAAAAAGAACATTCGGTTACACCAATGCAGGCGTTGAAAGACCGGTATGGAGATAAAGTAAAAATAAATTATGTAAAAACCCTGACTCACAGCCGCGATGCAAATAAATCCGGATTTGGAGATGCTTTGGCTGCCGCAAAGGCAAGTGATGTCATATTATTTTTTGCCGGAGAAGAATCAATATTGTCGGGTGAGGCACGGTGCAGAGCCGATATAAGCCTGCCGGGTGTTCAATCTGAATTGTTATCAGAGTTGAAGAAAGCGGGTAAACCCATTGTCATGATTATCATGGCAGGCCGACCGGTAGAGATTTATAAAGAATTGCCATTAGTCAACGGCTTGTTGTATGCGTGGCATCCGGGAACGATGGGCGGCTTGGCTATTGCAGAATTGCTTTTCGGCGATATTGTGCCTAGCGGTAAATTGCCAATTACTTATCCTGCTATGGTAGGACAAATCCCAATCTACTATAATCATAAAAATACGGGACGCCCTCCTTTAGACGATTCCCCAAGAATAAATGACATCTCGCCCGAAGCGCCTCAAATGTCGTTAGGCAACAGGAGTTATTATCTTGATGCAGGAGATAAACCTCTTTTTCCCTTTGGCTATGGACTATCTTACACCACCTTTGAGTATAAAAACCTGAAAATATCGAAGTCCGAAATAGGTAAAACAGAATTTTTAACCGTATCTTGTACCGTTACTAATACCGGAAAAATTAAGGCTACCGAAGTTGTACAGTTATATATCCGTGATATGTATGCTTCGATAACCCGTCCGGTGAAAGAATTGAAAGATTTCAGCCGTATTTGCCTGGATGCGGGAGAAACAAAAGAAGTCAGTTTTACATTATCTCCGGAACAATTGTCTTTCTGGAATAATGACAATCAATTTGTTCTGGAGCCGGGCGACTTTAAGGTTTGGATTGCAACCAACAGTGCTGATGGTCTGGAAGGAGAATTTAAAGTAATTAGTTGAAAACGATATATATAATCTTATTCAAGATAAACTCTATTATAAATAAAAATATGAAAAGGAATCTACTAGCCCTTACACTTCTCGCACTAGCCGGAATGTGTTTTGCCCAGTCGGACAGGTATGCCGAGATAACCAATCCGAAACTGACAAATATCAACCGAGAGCCAGCCAGAGCTTCGTTTACATCTTACACCAACGAAGAAAATGCTTTGAAGAACGAACGCTCTTCGGGGTCTTTCTATCTGTCGTTGAATGGCAAATGGAAATTCAATTATGCCGAAACAATAGACGAGGCTCCTAAAGATTTTATGAAGCCGTCTTACAATGTCGGCAATTGGGCAGATATTTCTGTGCCGGGCAACTGGGAACGTCAGGGATTTGGAGTGCCTATTTATGTAAACGTTTCTTACGAATTCATTTCTCCCGGACATAAACCTTATTGGGATAAACCTAACCCTCCGTATGTTCCGAAAGAATGGAATCCGACAGGAAGTTACAGACGGGAGTTTGTTTTGCCTGACAACTGGAGCGGAAAAGAAATATACCTGAGTTCGGACGGAGCAAAAAGTGCTGCCTACTATTACATAAACGGAACATTTGTGGGGATGAACAAAGAATCAAAAGTTCCTGCCCGTTTCAATATAACGGAGCATGTAAAACCCGGAAAAAATATAATTGCCGTGCAAATCCACCGTCTTTCTGATGCCACTTATCTCGAAGGTCAGGATTTTTGGCGCATATCGGGTTTCGAGCGTGATGTATACCTATACGCACAACCCAAGCTCCGAATACAGGATTTTGGTGTAAAAACTCCGTTAAGTGCAGATTTCAAAAATGGATTATTCGATTTGAATGTAAAATTAGGTAGTGCAACCCAACAAAAAGAATCGGGAAGTGTCAGCTATAAAATCCTTGACAGTAAAGGCAAGGAAATAGCTTCTGCGCAAAAAACGTTCAGTGATATAGGACCGCAGGAAAACCTTACTTTTCCTACCTATACCATTCAGAATGTTGCTCATTGGACAGCAGAAACCCCCAATCTTTATACATTATTAGTCACATTGAAAGATGCTAAAGGACAAGTATTGGAATCGACAAGTACAAAGATCGGTTTCCGCACTATTGAGATCAAAAACCGCCGGCTTTTGGTGAATGGACAACCTATTCTGGTGAAAGGTGTCAATTTGCACGAGCACGATGAAATAACAGGTCACTATGTGCAAGAAGACCTGATGCGCAAAGATTTTGAATTGTTTAAACGTTATAATGTTAATACGATTCGCACGTGTCATTATCCTCAGCAAGAGCGTTTTTATGAATTATGTGACGAATATGGATTGTATGTGATTGACGAAGCCAATATAGAATCGCACGGGATGTGGTATGACCTGAGAAAAGGAGGAACGTTAGGTAACAATCCCGATTTCATTGACGCACACATGTCTCGCACTGTTAATATGTATGAAAGAGATAAGAATCATCCGAGCATTATCATCTGGTCGTTAGGAAACGAGGCCGGAAACGGAGTTTGTTTCTATACAACTTATGCCTGGCTAAAAGAACAAGATCCTTCACGTCCGATACAGTATGAACAGGCATGGATGCAATGGAATACGGATATATTCTGCCCTATGTATCACACGCCGCAACAAATAGAAAATTATGCTAACGACCCCAAGTCGGACCGCCCTCTTATTTTGTGTGAATATGCTCACGCTATGGGCAATAGTTTAGGAAATTTTCAAGACTATTGGGATATCATCCACAAATATCCTATTCTTCAGGGTGGCTGCATCTGGGATTGGGTTGATCAGGGAATGCTTGAGAAAACAAAAGACGGGAAAAAATATTGGACTTATGGCGGAGACTATGGCAAAGAGGGAACGCCGTCGGATGGTATTTTCTGTATAAACGGATTGGTTTATCCAGACCGAACAGTGAAACCTGCTACCGAAGAAATGAGAAAAGTGTATCAGAATGTTATTTTCAAGAATTTTGATCCCCAAAAATCAACAATTGACATTTACAACGATTTCTCTTTTACCAATCTGAATAAATACGATTTTTATTATACAATAAAAGGCAACGGAAAAGTAATCCATACTGAAAAATTATCAGTAAATGTAGCTCCGAACGAAACCAAGACTTTCAAGTTGAACAATATACCATCCACAAATGCAAGTTCAACGGATTATCAGATTTCTTTTGAAGCGAAAATAAAGACTGAAGAACCTTTCTTGCCTGTTGGATATGTGATTGCCCGCGAACAAAAGAGCATCAATACATACCAAAAAGATAAGAGTGACCCGATAAGTCCGGCTAAATTAACCGAAACATCAACTCAGGTGTTGATATCGGGCAAAGATTTTAATGCTGTTTTTGATAAGGCGAGCGGTCTGCTCACTTCATATAAATATAAAGGAACAGAATATATTTTATCACAATTCGGGCCACGCCCCACATTTTGGCGCGCACCCCTTGATAATGATTTCGGATTCAAGAATTTCGATACATGGAAAGAGTGGAAATATATTTCGGAACAGCTTCCTGCCGTGAAAAATATGAAAGTAGATGCAGCAACGGGTACAATTTCCTGTACCTACACTTATGCTAAACCGCAAGTTGAATGGAATATTAGCTACACAGCATTAAGCAATGGCGTCGTTAAGGTGAATAATGCAATTACGACCCGCAATGCCGAAACCTCGTTCATCCCTCGTGTTGGGCTGCGTATGCAGCTTCCTGTCGATTTTGACCTGCTTACTTATTACGGGCGTGGACCTTGGGAAAATTACAGTGACAGAAAAACATCTTGTTTTGTAGATCGTTACTCGTTCAAGATAAGTGAGTTGTATGAAGATTATGTCCGTCCGCAGGAAAATAGTCATCGTACAGATGTCAGATGGTTTGCGCTGACAGCTAAAAAAGGAAGTGGATTAATGATCGTAGCAGATAATACTTTGGAAATGAATGTATCCAATTATCCAATGGAGATGCTCGACAGCGGCGATGGGCGTGACGACGGTAGAGCCCGTTTGGCTCAACCAAAACAACGCCACATGTACGATGCTGTTCCTCAAAAGTTAGTCGATCTTTTCATCGATTATGGAATGTCGGGTGTGGGTGGTGATAATTCATGGGGATTGATGCCACATGATCAGTATCAAATAAAATCGAATCAATCGATGAATTATGGTTTCTCCTTTGTTCCTTTTGCAGGAAAAGCAAATCCGGAAAATTTAGTGAAGGAGTATTGAGTTAATATAAATGAAAGAAGGAGACGAAACGGTCATCACTAGTGATGACCGTTTTTTATTTTACTAATTGGTTAAAATTTATATTGTACTTGCAAATTGGCATTGTTGCTTTTAATTATAAAGGGAAATGTCATATTTTAAGCAGTAAATATATTAGACTGAAACCTGAAAAACAATAAATATTTTGATTATTGCTCTATATAGTTTGTTGTTTGTAAAATAAAAAAATATAAACTGCGTTAATAATATAAAAATAAGGGTTAAAAAAACACTTAATAAAAATATACGCTTGTATATTGGCAATTATTATCAAAATCTAATCGAAAGAATGACTAGACTTGCAGACCTTAAATTAAATAGTTTTGATAGTATTTCCTTATCTCAAATGGAAGATATCAGATTAATGAAACGTATTGATAAAAAGTTTGTCTTGCCATTAAATTTATTACCTCAATTGCTAGACAGGCTTACGGTTGATTACGATATACAAGAAATCGACGGGAAACGTTCGTTCGGGTACGCTACATTATATTACGATACTGCTGACTACGAAATGTATAGGGCTCACCAAAACGGCAAGCTCAATCGGCTGAAAGTAAGAACCCGTGAGTATGTCGATTCAAATCTTTGCTTTCTCGAAATAAAACGAAAATCGAACAAGGGAATAACCAAAAAAATAAGAATAAGTAGAAAAACTCACGAATCTATACAGGAAGAAGAATCGTCTTCGTTTCTGTCGTCAAACTCTCCCTACTGTTCACGTTCGTTAGAAGGAAAGTTGTGGAGTCTTTATCAACGTATAACCCTCGTGAATAAAGAAAAAACAGAACGGCTTACAATAGACCACAGCCTTTGCTTCCGAAACAGGTATACAGGAAAAAGCATATCGTTGCCCGAACTGGTTATCATAGAAATAAAAAAAAATCAGTCTTCATACTCCCCTGTGATGAACAGCCTGAACCAATTAAGGATAAGACCCAAGGGAATGAGTAAATATTGCCTTGGCGTTGCGCTTACAGAAAATCCTGAAAAAGTAAAGAAAAATTTATTTAAAGCTAAATTGTTAGGTATAAACAAAATAACCCCGTTTCAATATGAATAACACACTCGATCTAATACACGAAGAGGCATTCTACAATCTGGTTGCTCGCTTTGTGTTCAATCTGGTTGTAACAGGTATCATAATTTGGTTTCTATACTACAAGAAAACGCAGAGGAGAGACTATCTGTTCACTTTTTTTATGGTCAGCACAACCATTTTCTTAATGATATTTCTTCTCGATAGCGTGAAGATTCAGGTTGGATTTGCATTAGGTTTGTTTGCTATTTTCGGCATATTGCGATACCGAACCGATGCTCTTCCCGTGCGGGAAATGACGTATTTGTTTGCCATAATAGGTATTTCAGTAATCAATGCGCTTAGTAATCATAAAGTTAGCATTGTTGAGTTGGTTTCCACCAATATTATTTTCATTGTTATGTTTTGGATATTGGAAACAACCCGAATAATAAAGCATACAGCCTGTAAACTGGTGATATACGAAAAAATAGATTTGATAAAACCAGAGCATCACAACGAAATGCTAAATGACCTTTGTGATAGAACCGGTTTGAAAATAGAACGTTTCGAGATAGGACAGGTCGATTTTTTGAAAGATATAGCTTATGTAAAAGTCTATTACACAACAAACGGGAAGGTGAACACAGCAGACAATATTGTCAAAACAGACGAGCATCTTAGTGATTCGTAATATCGTTTGCAAGTTGTTCGCATCTGTTGTCAATTTATATCGAATAAAGCGTTATTTGATTAATTTTACACTCCTACTTTCGGATAAATGCAATTCATCCTTATATTTACAATCCCATGCGACGACAAGGTGTAAACTGACAACTGTTATGTGTTTCCGGATGCTTTGTTACACTCAGTATGACAAAAGAAAATCTTTGCGGTTTGTATAATTTGAGATAGCAATTAATATAATCAACTTAATGATAACATGACAAAATACAGATTTTTTGTATCGTGCCTTTTTTTGTTTCTAGTGATAACGGCTAAAGGGCAATCGGACGATTTCGGTATCTGGTCGAATATCGAGATAGAAAAAAAGATAAATAAAAAATGGGCTGTAAACGGAGAATTAGAGATGCGTACCAGAGAAAATTCTTCCGAAATAGCTCGTTGGGGGTTGAAGGTTGGCGGCGATTACAGCATTATAAAAGAGGTAAAAGTGGGACTAGCCTATCAATTTCTCTACTTTCACGATATTGAATACTGGGATTTTCAGCCACGCCATCGCTTTATCGGATTTCTGCAAGGACGGAAAAAATGGGGCAATTTTGTGTTTTCGCTGCGTGAACGCTTCCAGACAACAACCAAGGACGACAGCGACCGGATAAAAAAGAGCGGAAAAAAGGATAAATACAAAACAAATCCTGAATGGAGTTGGCGCAACAGAATAAAAGTGGGATATGATATTCCCATGTGCAAATTTACACCATCGTTGTCTTTCGAATCATTTTTTCAATTGAACAATCCGGATGGAAATGATTTTGACGGATTGCGCTATACATTATCACTGGCCTATAAGTTGAACAAAAAACATACTATCGACTTGTCGGGAATACTAGACAAGGAGATTAATGTGAAAAACCCGGAAGACAAATATATCCTGAGTATCGGATATTCATATAGTTTCTGATTAATGCGAATCAGGATTTGATATACCTCACCCTAACCCTCTCCAAAAGAGAGGGTGGGAGGGGGTAGTTTGATTGTAGGGGCAGGCTTCTAGTCTGTCCGAAAGTAGGGATGTAAAATTTTACGCCCTCATGGCAACAATTTAAACCAATATTTTTCAAATGCTAATTGGCATGATTAATAAAAACATAACATTAGAATAAGCTATGAAAAGAATTTATTTTTTTATGTCGTGTATCTTGCTTCTATCCATTTTTTCGTGTAGCAAAGATGACAATCCTGTTGTTGATGGGACTAATCCCGAGAATAATGAAGTAGATATAAAGGCTCCGTTCGAAACGAATCCTAAAGACACGGTTTTCTCTAATGCCGTTGTGATCACATATTCTATGGATAAGATAGTTATAGACAACCCTTATCAGAACGATGGCGTTAGCATTGCTGTTAATGGTGGCGATGTGGTGGTGACTTCAACAGTTGTTGACACTGAAATAAACTACGTGCTTTCCGGTTCACACACAGACGGGTCGTTCAAAGTATATAGCGACTACAAATTCGGATTGGGACTGAATGGTGTCAGCCTGATTAAATCGGATGGACCCGCCATAAATATACAATCGGGGAAGAAGGTATCTGTTTATTTGGTAGGAGAGACTAATAACCGCCTGATCGACAACAATATTTATGCTCCGGGCAATGGCGAGGAAGATATGAAAGCTACTTTTTTCAGCGAAGGTCAATTGATATTCAACGGAAACGGCAATCTCGTTCTGAAAGGATATAACAGGCATGCCATTTGCAGCGACGACTACATCCATGTCGGAAGTGGAAATATCACAATACAAAGTGCCTATAAAGACGGTATACATGTTAACGATTATTTTGTGATGGACGGGGGTGTACTGGACATTAAATCGACAAACGACGGTATTGAATGTGAAAGAGGTTACATCGAATTGAATGAAGGGAAATTAACCATAAATTGCGGAGGCGACGGTGTTTTATCTACTTACAATGAAACAGGAATAGATATTTCGAGTCATATAACACTTGCCACAGATATAACTGTTAATGCCCGCGGACAAAAATCGGCCGGAATCAGGACAAAAAAGGGAAAGGTGTATGTAAATTCCGGAAATATTGATATAAAAACTACAGGAATAGCAGCAAAAGCCTTTAAAGTGGCAGGAGATATGGAAGTTTACGGAGGAGACGTGACGCTGACTACTACGGGTAATACATTTTACGACAAAAGCGATGAAGGTTTGTCTTCGGCTGCAGGAATAAAATGCGATGAAAACCTGATCATCAAACAGGGTGTACTTTCCATAACAAGCTCCGGTTCGGGAGGAAAAGGCATCAATGTCGACGGCAACCTGACCATCGACGATGGCGAGCTAAACATAACAACATCGGGAGAAGAATATAAACACAGTTCGGGTAGTGCCGAGGCGAAAGCTATTACAAGCAAAGGAAACATCGAAATTAATGGAGGAAACGTATATGGATACAGTGCAACTGGCAATGCTATTGATGCGAACGGAACATTAACCATCACAGATGGAGTTATTGTGGCGTCAGGTGCAACATCGTCGGGAAGTGGTTTCGATTGTGGCAGCAACACGTTTAAGATTACGGGTGGTGTTATTTTGGGCATCGGAGGCGTGAGCAGTATTCCTGCGCCATCGGTTAGCACACAGCGATCTGTTGTTTATGAAGGTTCAGGATCAGCCAATCAGCTTATTCATATAGAATCTAACAGTGGGGCACCCGTACTGACATACAAGATTCCACAAAATTACAAACAAATGACATTATTATTTAGTAATCCTGACTTTGCTGAAAATGCAGGCTATACTATATACACGGGTGGAAGCGTTTCGGGTGGAAACGATTTTCACGGATTATATACAGGTGCAACTTATACTAAGGGAACTTCTATTCAGACATTTACTACTGACTTAATGGTGACAGTAGTAGGTAAATAGAAGATCATCCATATAAAAAGGATTGTGGTTAGTTATTAATCACAATCCTTTTTTTCTTTTACAAGTAATATTTTTTCGCTCTTATTTTTTAATTATAAAAAAATAATTATCTTTGCGCCTGTAAAAATGGTTTTCAAATATTATTGGTTGAAGCCATAGAGAAATAAGTAAATAAAAAAAGTACAAATATTACCAATTCTTCCTTAGCTCAGTCGGTTAGAGCATCTGACTGTTAATCAGAGGGTCCTTGGTTCAAGTCCAAGAGGAAGAGCAAGAAAGACAGCCACTTACAATACAATGCAAGTGGCTGTTTCTTTTTGTTGCACACGCCTTATATTTATTTACCGGTGTGCAGGTGTTAAATACGGCAAGACTGACAATTTCATGTTAAGTAAAGGAAGAGCAAAAATTATCCCATTTTATTGCAATACGAATAAAATTCCAGACATTCCAGCTCGTTCAGAAATTCCGTTTCTTGCTCATTGCTTAAATTGGATACCGGAGGTCGATATGCACCAAGATCCAAACCTGTAGCCTTCATAAAGGCTTTTCCTGTTCCTCCTCCATATTTATTCAACAAGCAAATCAGTTTGTTCGCTTTTAGTTGAAACTCTTGCGCACCCAACATATCCTTCTGTGCATAATATTCGAACACTTTATTATATATAGGTGCCATATAACCATATGTGCTGCCAACGGCCCCTTGGGCACCCATAGCTAAAGCTCCCAAAAGCATTTCGTCTCGCCCCCAGAGTATATCGTATTTTTTATTTTTGAAATCGAGGCAAAGCTGATAATCCATCAGGTTTTCGTAAGTGTATTTTATGCCTGCAAAATTAGGCAACTTGCCATCAATCTCCTCCAATAAGTCTATCATCGGGAAATAGGCATTTGTGAAAGAAGGAATATGATAATAGAAAAATGGCATATCCGGAACGCTTGACGCCACATCAATACAGAAATCAGATAACGCTTTAACGTTGGCAGCCTTAAAATAATAAGGAGCGGTGAGAGATATGGCATCAAGATCACATTCTTTAGCCAATAATGCCAACTCAATACATTCTTCAACACACGTACCGCCCAAAAATGCGATAACCTTAAAATCGGCTGTTTTGTATTTTGCCCATTCTTTAAAAAGGATTCTCTTCTCGTCCATTGTCAGAGCCGAACTTTCACCGGTTGTTCCACAAATAAAAACCCCGCTGATTTTATTGTTCTTATACATATAGGCCTGTCGTTCTATCATCGACAAGTTCAATTTTCCTAATTTGTCAAATGCCGTAAATGGGGCTACAATTAAACCCTTAATTTTTTTCATGATATTTAAATATTATATTAATAAGTACTACATATCTATTATAGAATATTACATATTTACAGCAAAAGTAGCTAAAAAACATTTATAGATACTACATAATACATGATATAAAACATATTTTACATATATTAACATTATATTAAGTATTATGTATTACCTAATAATCTATATTTGTCATACAATAAAACAAAATACTATGGACAATACAGATCTGAGTCTTGTGGAGCAAATTCAAAGAAGAATACTTCAATATATAGATGAAAACGAAATCCAGAAAGGAGAAACTCTGCCTAAAGAAAATGAACTGGCTGATATTTTGGGAGTAAGCCGTGTGGTTGTGAGAGAAGCATTGAGTAGCTTGAGAACCTTGGGGTTTATTGAAACTAAACGCAAAAAAGGAACAGTTCTGACATCGCCCGACGTTTTTGGAACGATGAAGATAATTGTCAATTCCGGAGTTCTCGATATCGATTCATTAAGAGATCTTTACGAACTGCGCTTAATGCTGGAAATTGGCATGGCCGATTTTCTTTTCCTTAAAAAGAAACCCGAACATATTAGTCTGCTTGAACAAATTGTAGAACAGGAACAGGGTACCACCTCTACCGAAGAATCGATACAATTGGATATTCTTTTTCACAAAACTCTGTATAGTATTGTCGGGAACAAAGGACTTGAGAGTTTTCAAAAGTTATTGGGTAAACTGTTTGCCGTATACGCACCTCGCCCCGACAACTATATAATTAAACAAATAATAACACATGCGGGTTTGGTTGAGGTTTTAAGAACCGGAACTCCGGATTCGTTCCGAACAGCAATGAGATTGCACTTAAACACTCAGTTTGAAAATATGGAAGAGATAATGCAAAAAGCGGATAATTCCAAAACGAAACTTGATTAAACAAAGAAAAGAAAAATTACCTTCTTTTTAATATTAACCTATAAATCTGTACTTTATGAATGTGAAAAAATAGCCTTGTTTTAACAAAAAAGAGAAGGAGAGACTTCCACTCTCTCCCTCTTCTTGAAAAGAAATCGTTTAGTTACAAATTTCCAAACAATCTACAAATATGCATAAAAAATTTCATTTAATCATTCTGTTAATAGTATTTTGTGCTACTAATACATTGTATTCGCAAGATGGAAAAATCTCGGTTAGTGGCAACATTATGGAAGATCCCGATATGCCATTGCCGGGTGTAAGTGTCATCGTAAAAGGTACATCAACAGGTACTGTGTCCGGACTGGATGGCGAATTTAAACTCGATGTATCTCCCGGTGCAACAATCATTTTCTCTTTTCTCGGATACGAAACTCAGGAAATAAAAGTAAGCAATAGCCGGACAAATCTTAATATCATTTTAAAATCCTCATCAAAGATTCTTGACGAAACCGTTATCGTAGGGTATGGTACACAATCAAGAAGAACTCTGACTTCATCCGTAACTAAAGTGGGTGGCGAGGCCATCGAAAACATACCCATCACAGCCGTTGGCGATGGGTTGAAAGGTAAAATGGCCGGAGTGCGAGTACATTCAAACAACAACACACCGGGTGCAGACCCATCTTTCACCATCCGTGGAGGGTCTTCTATCAATAAAACAAATGCCCCATTAGTTTTGATTGACGGAGTTGAAAGGGAATTGTCAGGAGTTAACCCAAACGACGTTGAATCTATCGAAGTGTTGAAAGATGCAGCATCCACAGCTATCTATGGAGCACGAGCGTCGAACGGGGTTGTTCTTATTACTACAAAAAAAGGAACCCGCAATAGTGCACCTCGCATTACGTTCGATTTAAATTTTGCCCTTCAACAGGCTGAAAGTAAAATAGACCTGATGAATGCCAGAGACTACATCAACACCGTGCGCCCGGCAGTAGCTGTAAGTCCCTATCCTAAAAGGAACGATATTTCCGGCTTTTCGGCAAGTTCGGGAAATGATGCAAATTCACTCTATTCAACACGTTACCTGAATGACGGAGAAACTATTCCTGCGGGATATCAGTCGATGGTTGATCCTCTCGACCCAACCAAGACCCTTATCTTTCAGGATAATAATATGCAGGATTTGTTATATCGGACAACTACCTGGCAAAATTATTACGTAGGCATTGACGGAGGAACCGAATCGATGCGTTATTCTGCAAGTATTGGTTACCTTGACGATGATGGTATTGCACGCGGAACAGGATATACCCGAATGAGTGCGAAAGCTAATACCGACATACAGATTAGCAGAAAGTTAAGCGCAACTATGGGGTTTGTTTATTCAAGAACAACATCTAATCAGTTTTCCAGCCAGATGAATGAAATATCAAGGGCGTTGGCAAACCCATCTACTCAGAAACTATACTACGAAGATGGAACACCAACACCCGGATACAATGCCGCTTCTCCAAATCCGTTATGGACTGAACACATGAAACAAAGAGATGACCAACGGAATATTGTATCTCTCTTCGGAGAAATAAATTATTTCATTCTCGAAAATCTTAAAGCCAATGTTCAAGCATCATATTATAACAATACATACGATTACGATGCTTTCGAAAAGGCTAATGAATTTAACGGACTTCGTCCCGTAACCTCACGATTTCAGAAAAGAGAAAGAACCAAAATTGATGGATATCTGACTTACAATAAAACGTTGTTCAATAGACACAATTTGTCTGCCATGGCAGGTTTTTCTTATCAGAAGCAAGACTATAAAGAATTCAGTGCATCTGCCGATGGTGGTAGTTCTGACAAAATCCCTACATTAAGTGCTTCTCCCAACAAAAAAAGTGCAGACAGTAAATATGACGAGATTGCCCTTGCAGGAGCCTTTGGGCGTTTGACTTACGATTTTGATAAGAAATATCTGTTCTCAGCCACTTTCCGTCAGGATGGTTCATCACTTTTTGCCAAAGGTCACCGATGGGGATTTTTCCCCGGAGCATCGGTAGGATGGATAATGAGCGAAGAGACATTCATGAAGAATATTCCGGTTATCAATTTTCTTAAATGGCGTGTCAGTTACGGACAAACAGGTAATAACAATATAGGAATGTATGATGCCTTAGGAAGTTATGCAGCAACATCCCAATATAACGGGGCCTCAGGTATCACCCCATCCAAAATGCCTAATAACGATCTCAAGTGGGAAACAACAACACAATTGGATGCGGGATTCGATATCAGCCTGTTAAGAAACAGAATATCTCTAAGAGTAGATTACTTCAACAAAATAACGGATGACCTTCTATTTACCAAAAAACTTCCTAATACCGCGGGTTTTGGTTCTGTTGAAATGAACTTAGGAAAAGTAAGATTCCGAGGATTTGACATAGAGCTGGTTACCAGAAATATTGATACGAAAGACTTCACATGGGAATCGAAAATAAATTGGAGCTATGTTAAAAACAAGGTGTTGAGGATGCCTGATAACGGAAACGACAGGAACCGTGAAGATGGAATCAGACTAGATGACGGCACTATGTTTGGCGGAAGAGCCGAAGGAGAATCTTTATATGGATATTATGGCTACAAAGTAGAAAAAATACTTCAAAATGATGAAGAAGCTGCAAATGCAAGATATGACGAACAAGCCAATGGATGGAGTATTACAGACAATAAACGGGAGAAAGGTCGTAAATCTCCGGGCGATTATGAATGGGTTGACAGAGACGGAGATGGTAAAATTACAGCCAAAGATGTTTTCAAATTAGGTGTAACGGTGCCACACACAACCGGAGGATTAAATAACTCCTTCAGATATAAAGATTTTTCTCTTAATATATTCTTGGATTGGGCTATCGGGCACTCAATAAATGACAACAGCTATATGCGTTATTTTATGAATACATTCTCATACAACTATGCTTTGGCTGAAGATGTGAAAAAATGTTGGAAACAAGAGGGCGATAATACTAAATATGCCCGTTTCACACCGGACGACCCTAACGATGGAAACCGCAACTTCACGCGAACATCTAATGTCTTTAATTATAAAGGAGATTATTTGTGTATCAGGGACATAAGCCTACAGTATCATGTGCCGGCTAAGGCAATAAGTAAACTGGGAATGCATGCGCTAACGATAACTTTGTCGGGAAGCAATCTACACTATTTCACGGCCGTGAAAGGCATCAGTCCCGAAGTAGGAACATCCTCAACATATTCCGATTCATATAATAATTATCCTGCAACAAGGAGATATGCTTTAGGAATAAAAGCCACATTCTAATCTGTTCTATGGTTAAATTTTAATCGTTAAAAAAGAAGAAATATGAAAATAAAATTAATTATATCGATTTTGGCATTGGCTACATTATTTACATCGTGCGACGATCTTCTTGATGTAGACTACAAGAGTGGAATCACATCTGCTAATATGTGGGAAAACGAAGGAGATGCAATTGCTGCAGTAAACGGAACATATCGTCAATTCAGAGCAACTTTCGGATTTAACTTTGCATTTTGGGGCGAATATCGTTCCGGATTGTGGGGAGCAGGAAGCGACGGCTCGGAAGGCTATCGTGACGAAATCTATTTGAATAAAATCCCCGCAAGTAGCGGACAAGCTAACTGGGCAGGACTATATACTACAATAAACGATTGTAACTTGATATTGAAACATGCTCCGGGTATTAAATTCAGCAATGATAACAAAAAAGGTCAGGTATTGGCTAACGCTTACTACGTAAGGGCATTTTGTTATTATTGGATTGCACGGCTGTGGGGCGATGCTCCGCTATTGCTGCAAGGGTATGAATCTTCAAAACAAGATATGTATCCGTTTCGTGAACCTGTAGAAAATATATTCAAGCAGATAGATTTGGATATTGAAGCCGCGCTAGATATAATGCCTGCAAGCATTGTAGAGAGAAATAAAGCTTCACAAGTTGCCATAAATATGTTGAAAGCTGACTTTCATCTATGGATGGCAAAGGTAAGAGGAGGAGGACATGAGTCGTTATTGAAAGCTCAAACCGCAGTGAACGCCATAGCAGGAAATTCTGATTATGGTCTGGAAGATAACTTTGCTCTGGTTTTCAAGAATAAACTGAATAAAGAAATCATTTTTTCCTGGAGTTTTTTAAGAGATGAATATACGGGAGGTTATCCGGACGTATTTCTTGAAGCGCCACAAAACGTAACAGCCTCTTTACATGAAGCTCCGGTGAAGGTAGGTAGTGTGAGGCAGAGATGTTTCTATACAAAAGAATATATGGACTTTATGGCTTCCGACAGCAAGGATACCAGAACTGCTGTAAGTTACGAAACATATTATGATGAAGGTAAAAAACGCACGCAACAATGGATAAACAAATTTGCAGGAACCTGGGAGCAAAATACCCGTATTCTGGATTCTGATATCATTGTATACCGCTATGCTGATTTCCTATTATTCAGGGCAGAGATAGAAAATGCTCTTGACAATAAAGACCTTGCTGTTGACGAGCTGAACAAGATAGCGAAACGGGCATATAAAGTGGAAAATTATTATCCTAAGACATTGACAAAGGCTCAGGTAGATGAAAAGATTCTGGACGAAAGAATGAAGGAATTTGCTGCCGAGGGTAAATTGTGGTGGGACTTTATCCGTTTTGGTGTTGTCTTTCAGAAAGTGCCCAGCCTTGTTGGACGAGATAATGAGAAAAACGTTCTGCTTTGGCCGATTTCTAACGGATCTATAAATACAAATCCGAACATCACGCCTAACGAATTCGAATATTAACGTTAACCTGGATTATTGATGAAAAAGGCTCCTGTATTTTTTAAATATGTTGCTATATTATTCTGTATTTTCATCTTTCATGCATGTAAGGCATCTACAAGGCAATCAATAGTTCTTTTCAATATAGAAAGGGAGGTAACTTACCGGTCTGCAGACACATTGTTTCTGCAGGCTAGGTCTGCCTTCTTTCCCAAAAATGGAAAGACAGAATATATGATGACCATGTCTATTTATGGACATGGGACTCATGCCTATGGCGATATTTACGAAGCATATAGTAAAGATGGCAAGAAATGGTCTACGCCCGATGTTGTCGAAAACCTGAAACGGCATCTTACCTACGATAATTTGGTGCGGTCTTTTGGAGATGTGACTCCTGAGTGGCACGAAAAAACAAAGACGGTGCTTTGTACAGGAAAAACTTTTTTCGCATATCCACAGGATACTGCCGGAATTAAAGGAAACAGGCGTATGGATATAGAACATCTGCAAGAAGTGGCATATGCCGTTTTCGATCCGTCCGAAAACAGATGGTCCGGAATAAAATCTGTCGAGTTTCCCGATAAATTGGACAATGGCGACGATTTTTACTGTGTCAACGCAGGTTGTACCCAACGAACCGACCTCAAGAATGGGAATGTATTACTTCCTATCCGTTATCTGAAAGACCGGAATTATGTATCAACGGTTATACTTTGCTCTTACGATGGGCAGGAGATGAAATATCTGAAACATGGAACAACATTCACTGTTCCTCAACACAGGGGATTGTATGAGCCATCAATATGCAATTATAAAGGAGAGTACTTTCTCACTATGCGTGGCGATAACAGTGCCTATGTGGCTAAAAGTAAAGATGGACTTAGTTATGAACCTATGAAAGAATGGCAATTTAATGACGGCGAGTGGCTGGGCAGTTACAATACTCAGCAACACTGGGTCAGTAATTCGAAAGGACTATTCCTCATCTATACACGCAAAGGAGCCGATAACGATAATATCTTCCGTCATCGTGCGCCATTATTCATAGCACAGGTCGACCCTGCCAATCTCACTGTATTGAAGGAAACCGAACAGGTATTGATACCGATCCCCGAAAGTGAAGGTGATCTGGGAAATTTTGGGGTGATACACATAAACGATAATGAAACGTGGGTAACAGTATCCGTAACACCAAAAGATATCAGACAAACCGAGAATATTATAGCTAAAATAAAATGGGACAACTAAATATAACCAATAAAAAAATATATCCCTGGGTAGTTGTAGGGCTATTGTGGTTTGTCGCTTTGCTCAACTATATGGACAGGCAAATGCTTTCGACCATGCGCGAAGCGATGATGATAGACATACATGAACTGGAAGCGGCTGCAAATTTTGGTCGTCTGATGGCTATATTTCTGTGGATATACGGTTTGATGAGTCCTGTGGCGGGTATGATAGCCGACAAGCTGAATCGCAAGTGGTTGATAACAGGTAGCCTTTTTGTATGGTCGGCAGTCACATTCCTGATGAGTTATTGCACCAGTTTCGAACAATTATATGTTCTTCGGGCTATAATGGGCATAAGCGAGGCATTATACATTCCTGCCGGATTAGCCTTAATTGCAGATTTTCATGAAGGAAAAACCCGTTCACTTGCAGTTGGGATTCATATGACAGGTCTTTATGTCGGGCAGGCGCTAGGCGGCTTCGGAGCAACCATCGCAGGTGGATATTCGTGGCAATCAACTTTTCATTTTTTCGGATTGATCGGGATTATATATAGTCTCATATTGATAGCATTTCTGAGAGAGAAGAAAACTCACTCACTTGCCCCGATCCCGAATAATAAAAAAATAAAGGTTCCTGTATTTAAAGGGTTAATAGTATTATTGAGTAATATCTCCTTCTGGGTCATACTGTTATATTTTGCAACTCCTAGTCTGCCCGGATGGGCTACAAAAAACTGGTTACCAACACTTTTTGCAGGAAGCCTCGATATCCCGATGGAACAAGCCGGTCCATTATCTACAATAACTATTGCAGCAGCATCCTTCATAGGTGTCATTTTTGGTGGTATTTTATCTGACAGATGGGTTCAGCGCAATCTTCGAGGACGTGTATATACCGGAGCAATAGGTTTGGCATTAACTATTCCTGCTCTATTTCTTCTCGGATTTGGAGAAAATATTGTAAGTGTATTGGGCGGAGCAATTTTCTTTGGTGTTGGCTTTGGCATGTTCGATGCCAACAATATGCCCATACTTTGTCAGTTTGTACCTCCTCGCTACAGGGCAACAGGATATGGATTGATGAATATGACCGGAGTATTTGCAGGAGCGTTTATCACCAATATATTAGGAAAATCTACCGATGCGGGAAATCTGGGACGAGATTTTGCCATGCTGGCTGTTGGCGTTGCTGTGGCATTGGTACTCCAGTTGATATTCCTTCGTCCTAAAACAATTAATATGAATGATGATAATTTACAAACTTAAAAAGCCTTAAGCCTATGACAAAAAACTGACAATAAAAGAACCGGACGATACGGCCATATCATCCGGTAATAATCTTACAATTGAAACGCATGTCGAGCTTTTCATCATAAAATCGAATGTAAATATACTACTAATTCTTCGATTTGTAAATTGCTGAAAAGCAAAGATTCTCAACCTTATATGGTTTCTTCTTCATCCTTCTTTTGCAGAAGGACATAGGGTTTATTACCTATATCTGAAAAATATGAAGTGATTCAAAATATTAAAAAATTTACATTTATGAAAAGAATTAAATTTACATCTATTATAGCTTTATTTACTCTTTGTTTTCTAGGGTCTAACGCTTATGCCGAAAAGTTAGACAAACTAATTGTTGTTAATCTTGGCGCGTGGAACTACCAACAAGCCAACCCAAATTATGGTAACAATCAGTGCTTTTGGAATACGTTGACCAGCATAGGTTTAGGAGCCGAAACTTACGAAGCCACATACGAATCGCAAACCACATTGTTGGATATGGATCTGAAACCAACCTCCATCTCGCTTACGGTTTCATCATCTTTCGGAGGAATTGTTCAAAGCTCCAATGCAGAGACGGATGTTTTTACCAGCGGAAATTTCAGTTTTGATGAATTGCCCGGATTCGAATTTCATCGTGGGGTGCTCAATAATAGCTTTACAGGAGGTATGGACACATACGAAGAAGGAGAGCTACTTTTATCAGGTTTCGACCCCGATGATAAATGCAATATCTATATTTTTTGTCGTGGATCGAAAGGTTCGACCGACGGAAAGAATCGCGAGACTTTAGTTACAGCAACAGGAACAAACGTTGTTTCGGGAGCTCAGGATTCTTACAAGAACGTATCGAAACTTATATCTTTAAAAGATGTTCAGCCTACAGCAGAAGGAAAAATAGCTTTAAGAGTAAAAGGAGGCCCTAACAATGCAACACAGTATAAAGAGTTTTACATCAATTCTTTGTTTATAGAACCGGCCTCTACATCGGGTATTTCTTCCGCTCAGGAAGATGAAATATCTATCTATCCAAACCCTTTTGCCGAAACAATAACTATAGCAAATGTAGAAGATTTGAAAACGGTAAACATTTCCGATTTAAGCGGCAAGGTTGTGTTTTCAAAATCTTTCTCTTCTGATGCTGAATCTTGTATAAATCTTGGCTTTCTTAATTCCGGAATTTATTTTCTTCAATCTGTAGACATAAATGGAAGCGTACAAACTACGAAACTAATAAAGAAATAAAATATCATGAAAAAAATAAATATTATACTTGCAATTTTTGTTTTCGCACTTTCAACAGTGAGCGTTCAGGCTGAGAAGTTAGATAAAATGATTGTTCTGAATTTTGGAAATTGGAAATTTCAGGATCATTATACTTATCCTTATTGGAACTCGTTTTCCGGATTCACTTTAGGTTCTGCAACAGACAACAGTCCTATGTGGGATATAGATAAAACGGAAACAACCATTAGTGTAGCTATTACCGATGATTTTGGAGGACAAAGTGGAAATGGCCCCAGCACATTAATGACTTTCCCAAAATTCGAATTATCGAACGCTGTAGCCAGCAGCCTTTTTTTAGGTGTTGCCGGAGACCCTATGGGAGGAGCTAAAATTGAGAACCCAACAGCAGCAATAGAATTGTCCGGATTTGATGTTAACTATACATATAACATTTATGCGTTGTGCGCTTTAAAGAAAGGTGCGGGAGGCTCTGCCGATGGTAAAAACAGGGAAACCCAATTAATCGTAACAGGTGCAAGTGCGAAAACAGATGCTATCAATGCAACCGAGAATACAAGTCTTCTTGAATTTTTGGATATACAACCTACGGCGGAAGGTAAATTGGAAATTAAATTTGGTGCAGGACCTAATAATGAAAGTGCATATAAAGATTTTTATATCAATACATTAATTATAGAGACATCTAACACTGCGACAGGCATTGAGGAGGAAGTTTCATCCGGAATTTCCATATATCCGAATCCTTTTGCAGAATCTGTTACAATATCTAACACTGAGAATATACAGTCTTTCAGCATCTTCGATTTAGAAGGTAAAGTTGTATATATGCAAGCGCAAGATATTAAAAATCAGACAAATATAAATTTAGGTTTCTTGAATCCGGGACTATATTTCTTCCAAACTTTGGATGTGGATAATCAGACTCAGACCGTAAAGCTAATAAAGAAGTAAAATGAAAAGAACTGTTGCGAAGAAATATCCTTTGCAACAGTTTCCTTAAAAAATCAAGCCATGATACGTAAAATATTATTCTTATCATTATTTGTTTCGTTATTTTTCAATGGATACATATCAGCCGACGATAATGTTACAAATTCATCGCCGTGGGGAGTAGCAGCCCATCTGCGGCTTTCTCCGCACAAAGAAAGACGTACCGTTTTGTTGAACTATGCAAAAGATGCAGGGATAAAATGGATGCGCGACGATCTCCAGTTTGCCAATATATGTGCAGTTGCCGGCGAGTTCGATTTTGCGGCTTACGACTTACAATTTCAAGATTTTGACAAAGCCGGAGTGCAAATGATTGGCATACTTCAAGGGTTTGACAGTCAGGTTACTAAAAAACGTCCCGAATTGGTTCCTCTGCACAAACATCCCGAAGAGTGGCGCAAATTTGTGAAAGCAACAGTAGAACGATATCATGATCGGATAAAATATTGGGAAATATGGAATGAACAGGACGGCGGTTTTTGGGCATCGGGTCCAAATCGTGCAAAAGAATATGTATCGTTGCTAAAAATAGCATATACCGAGATAAAAGCTATTGACCCCGAAGCTACTGTAATAGTAGGAGGCTTGTGTGGATGGAACGGCGAATACCTGAAAGGTATGTATCTGGCCGGAGCTAAAGGCTATTTTGATGCCATTGCTGTACACCCTTATCATTATGGGGTGGATATGAATGCAAAGGTAATAAGGGAAAGGAATAACTTCTATGATGTGCTTACGGAGAATGATCAGCAAGATATTCCTATATGGATTACAGAATGTGGAGGCTCATCGTATTCTACCGAATTGACGGAAAAAACTCCCGATTTTATACTGAAATCCATACAGTATGCATTAACTAAAATAGGAAATACCGATAGCGAAAATCTGAAAATAGGCGTTGCCGTATCGCCAAGAATCAATCCTGAAGAAGTTGAAACAATGCGCGAATGGCTGCCCGGCATAGAATTGCAAATAGTGACCTACGAAGAATTGCTGAAACTCGACCCGAAGGATTGCCCCGTTCTTATTGGCGCTGAAGGAAGTGGTATTGACCAACTCATGCTTGAACCTTTGCGTAACTATGTTATGCGCGGAGGTCTTATGTTAGCGATGAATCTGGGAGGAAGTAGTATTCCGCTTTATACAACACATTATGAGGATGCAAACGGAGAATGGAAAACAAAAGTGGCTTTGGCTCAGAATATGGAATATTTCAGGATGAAATACGAAGCTTCTTGGACTATTCCCGGAGGCGTTATTCCCGAAAGCACCACCACCGTGAAAACGAGTGACGATGCTTTGGCAGGTGGTGTTCCGTCCGTAACAAGTGTGTATGTTAATCGGTTTGTGAATGCAGGAAATATGAAAGAAGGCGATACATATTATCCTATTGTTGAGGCATACAAAAACAACCAGAGATTGCCTGCCGATGGAATCGGGCTATATACTTACGGCGATTGGAAAGGTGGTATTATATACAGTGCAATAAAGGTGCAAACGGGATATTCTGCCGAGCGACAAGGAAACCTTCTGCAACGTGTCTATTTATCCTATTTATCGTTAGGAGTGAAAAAAATATTCTGGTACGATCTTCATAACGACGGCGGACTTAAAGGTGAAACCGAACATAACTTCGGATTGATAGATTGGAATGGCAACCCGAAACAATCCTTTTTCGCTTATAGGAGAATGACCATAGCATTGGGTGAAAACCCTGTATTTGAGCAGCGTCTCGACTTTGGTGATCCGAACGTATGGGGATTGGTATTCCGCAAGTCTGAAACTAAAGAAAGAATATTGGCAATATGGTCGACAGATGCGTTGTCAAACGTAAAAATAAATATATCAGATGCTGAAACACAAAGCGTTGACTTAATTGATAACGTTGTACAATTTATAACTTTATCCGAAACAGGTGGTGTTGCCGGAATTGACAATTCAGATAACAGCATAGCCTCAATATATAACAGTGGCAATGCGATTCGTATCAAATCGGACGAAAGAATTACTGCAACACTGTATACGCTTACAGGCATTTTAAAGGAAACAAAAGATATTGAAGGAGAAGGCTGTTTTAATAACCTTGCTTCGGGAATCTATATTCTAAGGCTGGAGGGGCAGTTACAGAACTCAGCTCAAAAAATAATAATAAAATAACGTTTTATTGAAATGAAAAAGTACTTGTTCCTTATTATTATCTCGTTGTTTTACTCTCACTCTGTTTCTTCCCAGATACAAGAGATAATAAATTCACCTTGGGGAGTTTCGGCTCATCCTACAACCGATCGTGAATGGCAAAATATTGATACTTTGATTGCAAAGGTAAGGGATGCGGGTATAAACTGGATTCGTGAAGATTATAAATTCGGATATATCTGTAAAGATAAATCCGAATTTACATTCTCTCGTTACGATAGTTTGTTGTCGATTGCCGAAAGAAACAATATCCAAATATTGCCTATTCTGGAAGCATATGACAATGAGTTGAAGAGTAGTGGACGAACGGATGTGATTCCTATATACGAACATCCCGAAGAGTGGCGTCGTTTTGTACGGGAAACTGTAAAAAGATATCATCACAAACTCAAATACTGGGAAATATGGAATGAGCAGGATGGTGGATTCTGGAAGCCTTCGCCCGATGCCAAGCAGTATGTTTCTCTACTAAAAATAGCATACGAAGAAATAAAGAATATAGATACTGATTGCAAAGTCGTAGTTGGAGGCATGTGCTCGTGGAACGCCGATTATCTGGAAGCCATGTACAAGAATGGAGCAAAAGGATATTTCGATATAATTGCCGTTCATCCATACAACCATGCTCCTGACGTAAACTTGAAGACTAAACGGATGAGGGAGGAAATGCTGGCTGTGATAAAAAAATATGACAGTAAACGAATTCCCATATGGATAACCGAGTTTGGAGGGACTAGCTTTACAGGACAATTGGCAGAGCAACAGCCCAATTTTGTGTTAGACGCAATACACTACTCATTAAATAAATTAAATATAAAGAATACCGATAAACTAAAAATTGGTCTTGCGGTTTCTCCCCGTACTAAGAATCTGGATGAAGTGGAGCGTACCCGTACATGGCTACCCGGTATAGAAATAGAGCCTATAACATTGGATAAATTGGCAACACTGAATGTTAAAGAATATCCGGTACTGATAGGATCGGAAGGAGTAAATATCGATGAACCCATGCTAGCTCCTATGCTCGAATATATCAAAAGGGGAGGACTTTTGGTAACAGCTAACCAAATACCGTTTTATACTGTTCATTCGCAGGATAAGGATGGTATATGGCAATTGGCCGACCGTGTTGATATAACTCATCCTTTTTTTCGGATGGCATTTGATGCTTGGTGGTTAAAAGAAGGATTGCCACAGGGTACAAATGAAGTCAAGTTAAGTGATGATGCCTTAAAAAACGGGTTGTTTCCAGTTAGTGATATTTATGTAGATCGTTATTTGACAGACAGAAACATGAAAGATGGCGATAAATATTATCCGATCATAAAAGCATATCATAACGATGAATATATAGGTGACGGTATGGCTCTATATACCTATAACGACTGGAAAGGGGGATTGTTGGTGAGTACAGTTTCACTGACAACAGGTTATACGGAAAAAGAGCAAGCTAATTTGCTACAACGGATATATCTTACATACTTGTCGTTAGGTGTTGAAAAAATGTTCTGGTACGATCTTCATTCCGACGGAATGATGAAAGGAGAAAAAGAACATAATTTTGGATTACTCAACTATGATTGGTCACCTAAAAAAGCATATAAGGCATATTCTGAAATGACATCTATTTTGGGAAAAAATCCCGTATTTGAAGAAAAAATAAGAGGGAAGAATAGTTCTGTTTGGGCCTTAATATTCAGGAATAATCAGACGAATGACAAAATACTTGCAATTTGGAGCACTGATAAGAATGAAGCCAGTGTCGAAATTGTTTTCGAAAAAGACAAGAAAGAGCAAATAACATTGAATAATTCTGAGGTTAAGTTTATTACAGTGAATGATTATAAAAAAATAATATTCTAAAATATGAAAAAAGTATTTCTTCTGATATTCCTTTCCGGATTATTATATGCTTGTAATAACGCTGAAAAAGCAGCTTCTCCAGACTATACACAGTACGTAAATCCTTTTATCGGAACGGCTGATAACGGGCACACCTTTCCCGGAGCCTGTGCTCCATTTGGGATGATACAAGCCAGTCCTCAATCGGACAATGGTACATGGAAATATTGTTCCGGATATAATTATGCGGATACTACCTTGCAAGGCTTTGTCCAGACTTGTCTGAACGGAACAGGAGTACCCGATCTGGGAGATATTCTGATTCTTCCATTCACGGGAGATCAACAAAATAAACCCGACGAAGTCCGTTTCGATAAAATAAATGAGAAAGCATCACCGGGATATTATGGCGTAACACTCTCCGACTTTAATATTGATGTAGAACTAACCGCTACTGAGCATACTGCTTTTCACAAGTACACTTTCAAAGGTGATGATCAAAACTATATCTATATTGATTTGCTCAGCGGGTTGTGGGATAAACCTGAGAGCGCATCAGAACCACGCATCATCAAAAAAGGAGAAGTGAATATGCCCGACGATAAAACAATAACAGGGCATAATATTGTGAAAGCGTGGGTAGAACGTCAGGTGTTTTATGCAATACGGTTCGACAGGCCCTATCGTGTGATTGATGAATTGCCGCAGGAAAAGGATAAAATAACAAGAAAATATATTTTAGGTTTTGACATAAAAGAAGGGGAGTCTGTTCAAGTAAAAATAGCACTGTCAACAGTGAGTATAGACGGAGCTTTGGCATCTATGGAAAAAGAAAATCCGGCATGGGATTTCGAGGCTGTGAAAGAATCTACACGCAGTAAGTGGAACGAATTACTGTCACGAGTGGAGATAACCGGAACAGACGATCAAAAAACGAGTTTCTATACATCACTTTATCACTTATTCATTCAGCCGAACAATATTGCCGACGCTGATGGTAAATACAGAGGTGTAAACGACAGCATATCTACATCGCCGTCCGGTGCATATTATTCCACTTTTTCATTGTGGGACACTTATCGTGCGGCTCATCCGCTCTATACCATCATAGCTCCGGAGAGAGTGGATGGAATGGTTCAGTCTATGCTTGCCCACCATAAAATACAAGGATTCTTACCCATCTGGACGCTTTGGGGAAAAGAAAATTATTGCATGATCGGTAATCATTCCATACCTGTTATTGTGGATGCCTACCTGAAAGGTTTTAAAGGTTTTGATGCAGAAGAAGCATATCAGGCAATCAAAGAATCGTCTATGAGAAGTCATTTCAATTCCGATTGGGAAACTTATGATAAATACGGGTATTACCCTTTCGATATAATAAAAGCCGAGTCGGTTTCCCGTACATTAGAATCTGCGTATGACGACTATTGTGTGGCTCAAATGGCTAAGGCATTGGCGAAAACGGAAGATTATGAATACTTTACAAAACGTGCAGGTTTCTATAAAAATCTGTTCGATACCGAAACCAATATGATGCGGGCAAAGGACTCGCAAGGAAAGTGGCGTACACCGTTTAATTCGTTCCTGTTATCACATGCCTATACTTCGGGAGGAGATTATACAGAGGGAAACGCATGGCAATATACCTGGCACGTACAGCATGATGTTGAGGGTTTGATAAGCTTGATGGGAGGAAAAACAACTTTTGAAACGAAATTGGATTCATTATTTTTCCTGAGCACAACTACTGATAATACAGGCTTTGTTTTGGATGTCACCGGATTGATAGGGCAGTATGCACATGGTAATGAGCCCAGTCATCATGTAGCTTATCTTTACAACTATGTGGACAGGAAAGACAAAACACAACAGTTGATCCGTGAGATATTCGATCGTTTCTATCTGGCTAAACCTGATGGATTGTGTGGTAATGACGATTGCGGACAGATGTCAGCCTGGTATATATTTTCTGCAATGGGATTTTATCCGGTTAATCCTTCAGGAGGTGAGTACATCTTGGGCGCACCTCAAATTGAAAAAGTAAGTCTTGCGTTGCCTGATAATAAAATATTTACAATGGAGGCTAAAGACTTATCGAAAGAGAATAAATATGTAAAATCGGTAGAACTGAATGGCGTGCCTGTAAAGGGTTTATCTATCCATCATAAAGATATCATGAATGGTGGAAATCTCGTTTTCACAATGACGGATAAGCCAATCGAAAAGTAGTTTCTATAATCTAAACACTATCAAAATATGAATAAAATTTGCGTTCTGATATTGGCATTTATCTTTTCCGCAGTAGCTGTCTTCCCTCAGCACGGGTCAAAAGACGAATTCCTTATAATGGATATGGTTCATCATAATCCGGGCGAGCCGCTTACCGTATCAGAATTCCGTAAACCGGAAAAACTGGCATCATACAATTTTAACGGCATGGTGATAAATGAATTTAAGTTTCCGCAATGTGCTGTTAGTTTCGAAAAGTTTGATAAACGGATATTTCCGAAAGGATCGGAAGATAGGAAATGGGTAGAAAAACTTACTAAAGAAATTCGTTCACAAATTGATGAATGTCACAAAAATGGTTTGAAAGCATATTACTTTACCGATATAATTGTGCTACCAAAAAAACTTGTAGAACTATACAAGAATGAAATATGTGACGAAAACGGACGAATATCGTTCGAAAAGCCTAAAACATGGGAGATACATCGTGCGATGCTTAAAGAACTGTTCGAACGTTTCCCCGAAATGGACGGATTGGTAATACGCACCGGTGAAACGTATACCCACAATATTCCTTATCACATGGGAAATGGTCCGGTAGATTATCACAACCGATATGACGAAAGCATTAAGATACACACACAATTAATGCAATTATTGAGGGAAGAGGTCTGTGTGAAAAGGAACAAGAAGGTTATATATCGGACATGGGATTTCGGATTCTTTCACACACGTCCCGATTACTATATTGCTGTTACACAAAATGTAGAAACACATCCCAATCTGTATATTGCTATTAAGCATACCGATGGAGATTATTTCCGCACTTTCCCATTTAATAAAACAATAACATTGGGCAAGCACAAGCAGGTGGTTGAAGTTCAGTGTCAGCGCGAATATGAAGGGAAAGGTGCTTACCCCAACTATGTGGCAAATGCTGTAATATATGGTTTTGAAGAAACCAAGAACGACCCGGCTCCCCGATGTTTGAATGATATTAAGAATCATCCGTTATTTTATGGAGTTTGGACTTGGTCACGCGGTGGCGGTTGGCATGGGCCGTATATATCGAATGAGTTTTGGTGCGATATTAATACGTATGTCATGAGCCGATGGGCGAATAATCCCGACAGAAAAGAAGAAGATATTTTTAACGAATATGCTGTTAAACAAGGGATAAGTGAAGAGTCTCTGCCTTATTTCCGTAAATTATGCTTGTTGACTCCTGATGCCATTATCCGAGGCAGAGGTTCTTTGATACATGATGTAGAGGTGACTTGGACACGGGATCATTATCTGGGTGGAATTGAACGGAACCAAAAAGTTTTTGATGAGATAGTCGATAAAAATATAGTATCTGAATCGTTATATGAGATGAAGACTGCAACCGCTATTTGGAAAGATATAGTAAATTTATCCCGAAAAGTAGAATGCAGCGATAAAATGACAGAAGAATATATCCGCATCTCATCTCAATATGGTTATCTGCTTCATGCAATAATGGAGCAAGGATGGGCGGTTATATTAAAAGGTTATTATGGTGACAAAACAGGAGAATATGATTTGATTTCGATGAAAATTGCTATTGAAGAATATGACAGATTATGGAGCGAATATAAATCGTTAAAAGACAATTATCCTCAATGCGCATCTTTATATTTTGACCAATACCTTGAATGGGATGCTAACGATAAGCATAAAATTATTCTGATTGATGGCATGGGAGCTTCTGTCGATAAGTATAGAAAATTAATGAAATAAAATAGTAACGAATGAAGACAAAAATAATAATAATTTGCTTGTTGTTTTTGGCAACTTTACCCCTTTCAGCAAAAATAGAATTGCCTACTATATTGGCTGACAATATGGTATTACAACAACAATCGAGTGTGAAATTATGGGGTAAAGCCCATCCGAGGAAAGAAGTAAAAGTAATTCCGTCATGGAATAATAAAGCGTATACAGTAAAGTCTGACTCTAACGGAAAGTGGCTTCTACAAGTAGAGACTCCTGTCGCCGGAGGTCCTTACGAAATAAGCATCAGTGACGGGGAAGAAACTGTATTGAAAGATATACTCATAGGCGAAGTCTGGTTTTGCTCAGGACAGTCTAACATGGAAATGCCTTTGAAAGGTTTTCCCGGACAACCTGTTGAAGGAGGTAACGATATGATAGCAAAAGCTAACAAATCGACCCCAATACGGATGTACACAACCAAAAATAAGTTCAGTAAAACCCCTCTGGAAGACATTGAAGGAGGATGGACAAATCACACTTCGGAAGACATATCCAATTGGAGTGCTACAGCCTATTTCTTCGGAAAATACCTTCACGAAACACTAGAGGTTCCTATCGGTTTGGTAGTATCGGCATGGGGAGGCTCAAAAATAGAGGCATGGATGAGTGAAGACGCATTAACGTCTTTCGGTGAGTTCGATTTATCCCATCTGAAAGGTGATGTTAAACCAAGCACTCAAAACCATCACGCACCATGTTATTTGTATAATGCTAAACTTCACCCACTTATCAACTATACGATAAAAGGCTTTCTTTGGTATCAGGGCGAAAGTAATCGGGATAACCCCGAATTGTACGAAAAGCTGCATCCGGCATTTGTGAAAAATATACGGAACAAATGGAATATTGGAGACTTCCCATTCTATTATGTACAAATAGCTCCGCATGGTTACAATGATCCTGATGGATTTCAAGCTGCCAAACTTAGAGAGATTCAATTTAAGAATATGAAAGAAATACCTAATTCGGGGATGGTGGTAACCATGGACATCGGGGAAGAAAAGTGTATTCATCCTGCCAAGAAGCAAGAAGTTGGCAACAGGCTCGCTTATTGGGCTTTGTCCGGAACATACAATAGAAAAGGTTTCGGATATGCTCCTGCCGAATATAAGTCTATGGAAATCAAGGAGGGGAAAATAATCCTCACATTCAATTATACCTCATCTCGTTGCGTGACTCCTATTTCTACGAATTTAGAGAACTTTGAAATCGCAGGCAACGACAGGGTTTTTTATCCGGCTAAGGCTTATGTAAGCAGCGGAAAAGTTATTGTTTCGAGCGAAAAAGTACCGGAGCCTGTAGCTGCTCGCTATGGATTCAGGAATTATGTAAAAGGAAACCTCAAGGATGACAGTGACTTAGCTGTATCTTCTTTCAGAACGGATAGCTGGGAGTAAGATGATACCTGACAAAAGAAGGAATATAAATGAATTAATCTAATAATCACATGAAAAAACTATTATTACTCTTAGTCTTTTGCTTGATAGCTAGGATAGCTATGTCTGAGGAGCTTAAGTCACCTAATGAGAAATTAGTGATGAAGTTTTCTGTACAGGATGGAGGAATACCGTCTTATGAATTGTCTTATAAAGGGAAAAAAGTAATAGACCTAAGTAGATTAGGGTTGGAATTTATCGGAGAAAAACCTTCGTTTTATGACAACTTTACAATAGTGAATGTGAAAAATGCGACATTCGACGAAACATGGCAGCCTGTATGGGGTGAGACAAGTGATATTCGCAATCATTATAATGAAATGGAAGTTACATTGAGCCAAAGGGAAACTGGGCGAAATATGATACTCCGTTTCCGCTTATTTGACGATGGGCTTGGCTTTCGTTACGAATTTCCTACTCAAGACAGTCTAACCTATTTTGTAATAAAAGATGAATTGACTCAGTTTGCCATGACAGGAGATCATATTGCTTTTTGGATACCGGGAGACTATGATACGCAGGAGTATGATTATACAACTTCACGTTTATCCGAGATCCGGGGTTTAATGAAAGGTGCAATCACTCCGAATTCGTCACAAACATCATTTTCCCCCACGGGCGTTCAAACGGCTTTGATGATGAAAACTAACGAAGGATTATATATCAACATACACGAAGCTGCTCTTATCAATTATTCTTGTATGCATTTGAACCTGGATGATAAGAACTTTGTATTTCAATCCTGGCTCACACCCGATGCCAACGGAACCAAAGGACATTTACAGGCTCCATGCCATACACCTTGGCGTACTATTATAGTGAGTGATGATGCATGCGACATTCTTGCATCTAACCTCACATTGAACTTAAATGAGCCGTGCAAGATAGAAGATACATCATGGATTAAGCCTATGAAGTATGTGGGGGTATGGTGGGAAATGATCACCGGAAAAAGTGAGTGGTCATATACAGATGAAGTGGCTGGTGTAAAAATCGGATCAACTGATTTTTCTAAAGTTAAGCCTCATGGACGTCACGGAGCAACTACGGCCAATGTAAAAAGATATATTGATTTTGCTGCACAACATGGATTTGATGGAGTATTGGCTGAAGGATGGAATATCGGATGGGAAGACTGGTTTGGTTTATCTAAAGACTTCGTTTTCGATTTTCAAACCCCTTATCCGGACTTTGATATTGAAGAAATTCATCGTTATGCAAAATGTAAAGGCGTTAAAATGATCATGCACCACGAAACATCCTCGTCTGTTCGCAACTATGAACGGTTTATGGATGATGCGTATCGGTTAATGAACAGATACGATTATCCGGCAGTAAAAAGCGGTTATGTAGGAAATATCATCCCTCGTGGAGAAAAACATTATAGCCAATGGATAAATAATCACTATCAATATGCTATTGAGAAAGCTGCAGAATATAAGATAATGGTGAATGCTCATGAGGCTGTGCGGCCTACAGGTGTTTGTCGTACCTGGCCAAATCTGATTGGAAACGAATCGGCTCGTGGAACAGAATTTCAGGCTTTTGGTGGAAGTAAACCAAATCATACTACAATATTACCTTTTACCCGTTTGATTGGTGGCCCTATGGATTATACTCCCGGAGCTTTCGAAAATGATATTAGTAAATATAATCCGAATAACGATTCGTGGGTAAACACAACTCTGGCAAATCAATTATCTTTATACGTAACCATGTCCGGTCCACTTCAAATGGCTTGTGATCTTCCTGAAACTTATGAAAAATATATAGATGCATTTCAATTTATTAAAGATGTAGCATTAGACTGGGATGAATCAAAATATATTGAAGCCGAACCAGGAGAATATATTACAGTTGCGCGAAAAGCAAAAGATTCAGATGACTGGTTTGTTGGAAGTACAAATGGAGAAAAAGGGCGGAACAGCATTATTAATTTCAATTTTCTTGAAAAAAATAGAACATACATTGCTACTATTTATTCTGATAACCATGATGCCCATTACAAAACGAATCCTCAAGCATATAATATTCGCAAAATGCAAGTAACTAATAAATCTAAACTATCGCAATACTGTGCTCCCGGAGGAGGGATGGCTATTAGTATATGCCCCAAGAAAGATAAGTGACACCCGATTTGCACACACACACACACACACTTGGGGAATCGTAGGTAATACTAAAGTCGTGCCTGTTAATCAGAGGGTCCTTGGTTCTAGTTCAAGAGGAAGAGCAAGAAAAGCAGCCACTTACAATACGATGTAAGTGGCAGCTTTCTTTTTTGTTTGCACACGGGTTGCACATAGTTTATGTCAAACAGTACAACGATATTCAAAATATTGAACCCCCATGGTCTATTAATTCTTATATCTTTTTCGATACTCTTTCGGAGTTATTTCCATTTCCAGCTTGAATGCTTTTGAGAAATGAAAAGCATCGAAAAAACCTAGTCTGAATGCTATTTCTTTGATTTTCAGGTCGGAAAACTGAAGATAAGAACAAGATCTCTGTATCTTTAGCTGATTGTAATAATCCATTGGAGGATACGATGTCTTTTCGGTAAATATTGCTCCAAATCTGGAGGCGGAATAGCCTACATGATCGGCTATGTCCTTTAATAATATTTTTTCTTCAAGATTTTCTTTCATAAATAAGATTGCCCGTTGAACAACGTCAACCTCTTTCACAACATTTATTTCCCTATACTGATCAAGATATTTGATGGAAGCTAAAAAATACATTAAACAAAAACTAACATATTCGAGATTTTCGGGACTATACCCCTTTTCAAGGTTTTGATACATTTCTTCGAACAGCACAAACCTGTCGCCAAAGCGGCTTTTGTCCGATTCGGGAAGGGTTATCAATCGTCCGATCAAAGATTGGAACATGTCTACATTCTCGCCTTTGAAATGAAACCAATATATATACCACGGGTTCGAATTTGACGAACCATACGCATGTGCCTGATCGGGTGGGAATATAAAAGCCTGATTTTTGCACAGTTCGTGCCTTTCTCCATTCAGTTCTATCCATCCGGCTCCCGCTTCGCAATAGATGAAAACAAACTCGTTTGTACCTTGCGAACGTTCCCTGAAGTGAAACTTTGCCTTTGGGTAATATCCGATGTGGGTTATATACATCTGGCGGGTTATTTTATTGCCTGCCTGATAGTGTCGTATATTATATGGTGTGACAATTGCCTTTTCACCCTTGAACCCATCTGCTATTTTTTCCATAATCGCTTTAAAAAATTCGTATATATATTGCAGGAAGTAATATGAGGTGAAAATAGTTATATTTTACATGTTTTCAAAATTATTGTGTATATTTTATTCGTAAATAACATTCTACTTTTGTATCATAAGTTAACAAACAGAAAAATAACATGTCAAAAACAACACCTTATCTACTATTAATATCTCTGGTTTCGGCCATGGGCGGTTTACTTTTCGGTTACGACTGGGTGGTAATCGGAGGAGCGAAACCTTTTTATGAAGTCTTTTTCGATATAGCCGATTCAACAGCAATGCAAGGCTGGGTAATGGGAAGTGCCATTCTCGGATGCTTGATTGGTGTGATGATATCGGGAAGTATGGCCGATAAGTATGGGCGTAAGCCGTTGATGATATGCGCCTCGATAGTGTTTATCGGAGCCGCAATAGGAACAGGTGCTGTTGATAACTTGAACTGGTTCATTTTCTACCGGATACTTGGAGGTATAGGTATTGGGATAGCATCCAATCTTTCGCCGATGTATATAGCCGAGGTTTCGCCGGGAAATGTCCGTGGAAAATTTGTGTCGATCAATCAGTTGACTGTTGTGATCGGGATTTTGGCGGCGCAAATCACCAATTGGCTGATCGCCGATCCTGTGATACCGGGAGAAGATATTCTGACATCGTGGAACGGGCAAATGGGTTGGCGTTGGATGTTTTGGGCAGGAGCGGTTCCGGCAGTGTTCTTTTTCGTCCTCATTTTCTTCATCCCCGAAAGTCCACGTTGGTTGGCAGTTCAAGGGCAATATGAAAGATCAGGTTCTATCCTTTCAAAAATAGGCGGAAAAGATTATGCTGTTGCTGAAATAAAAAATATACAGGCTGCTATCAACAGTGTAACAGAAAAGGTTCGCTTCAAAGATTTGTTCAAAGGCAAGATGTCGAAAATATTGCTGATTGGTATCGTCATCGCCGTATTCCAACAATGGTGCGGAATCAATGTTATTTTTAACTATGCGCAGGAAATATTTTCGGCTGCCGGTTACGGAGTTTCCGACATCCTGTTCAATATAGTTGTAACCGGAGTAACGAATGTAATATTCACAATTGTGGGTATGTATACAGTAGATAGGCTAGGGCGCAGAGGTCTATTGATATTAGGATCTGTCAGTTTGACTTGCATCTATGCCATTCTGGGAGCGTGTTACTATTTCCAAATCACAGGAATTGCAGTTCTGGTATTGGTGGTAGCAGCTATCGCAAGTTATGCTATGACGTTGGCTCCTGTTGCATGGGTGGTTATTTCCGAAATATTCCCTAACAGGGTAAGAGGCATGGCAATGGCCGTATCAACATTCTCTTTGTGGACGGCATGTTTTGTACTTACATACACATTCCCTCTGTTGAATAAGGGACTCGGAGCATACGGCACATTCTGGTTGTACGGGGTTATATGCTTGGCAGGATTTATCTTCATCAAGAAAAATCTACCCGAAACAAAAGGCAAATCGTTGGAAGAAATAGAAGAAGAATTAACAAAATAAATCTTCAAAAAAGATGATGAAAAAAGTCATATTCTCCATGTTATGCATGTGCTGTATCTTTCCGATAAAGGCACAACAGGCTGAACTTGTAACAAACATTGCTGCCCGTAGCACCTTTTCGTTAAATGGTCTTTGGAAAACTATTGTAGATCCGTACGAGGAAGGTTATTATGATTCACAACGTAACCCCATTAAAAATACGTATGGCTTGGATAAAGCTATTACCGATAGAACGACTTTGCAGGAATACGATTTTGCGACAGATAAATCGTTATATGTTCCCGGCGATTGGAATACACAGCGTCCCGACTTGTTTTACTACGAAGGCACTGTCTGGTATAGAAAATATTTCGACTATCAGGTAAAAAACGGGAAACGGGTATTCCTGTATTTTGGAGCTGTTAATTACGAGGCAATTGTTTTCCTGAATGGTAAGGAATTAGGTAAACATATCGGAGGGTTCACTCCTTTCAATTTTGAAGTTACAAACTTGTTAAAAGATGGAGAAAACTCTGTTGTTGTGAAAGTTGACAACAAGAGAATACCGGAAGGAGTTCCGACAATTATTACCGATTGGTGGAACTACGGAGGAATCACCCGGGATGTGAAATTGATAGAAACCCCCGAAACTTTTATCAGGGATTATTATCTACAGTTAAAGAAGAACGAAAACACTAAAATAGAAGGTTGGATTCAGCTTGATGGGATAAACAAAAATCGACCGGTAACGATAGAAATACCTGAGTTAAAAATTAAAGTAACATTGCAATCCGACGAAAAAGGCTTTGCTTCTTTCGAACAGTCGGCAAAACCGACATACTGGTCACCGGAAAATCCGAAACTGTATGTAGTAAACATTGCTTCCGGAGAAGAATCTCTGAAGGATGAAATAGGCTTTCGCACAATCGAAACAAAAGGTTCAAAAATACTGCTGAATGGCAAAGAAACATTTTGTCGGGGCATTAGTATTCATGAAGAAGCACCAATTAGGACAGGTCGGGCATATTCTCTGGATGATGCAAAAATTCTGTTAGGTTGGGCTAAAGAAATGGGTTGCAATTTTGTCCGTTTGGCTCATTACCCACACAACGAGCATATGGTGCGTGAAGCGGAAAGGCTGGGATTGATGGTTTGGGCTGAAATTCCCGTTTATTGGTCAATCCATTACAAAAACCATGATACTTATCAAAATGCGGAGAATCAATTAGCTGACATGATTACGCGCGATAAGAACAGATGTAATGTCATTATTTGGTCGTTGGCGAATGAAACACCCCGAAATAAGGAACGGTTCGAATTTTTGTCGAAACTGGTACAAAAAGCGCGTTCTATGGATTCGTCTCGTCTTATATCGGCAGCAATGGAAAAAGTAGAAAAAGAGAAAGATGTGCTGACTGTTGAAGATGATCTTTCACAATTGCTTGATATTGTAAGTTTTAACCAATATGTAGGATGGTATGATGGTTTGCCCGAAAAATGTGACCGGGTGAAATGGGTCTTTCCTGAAGACAAGCCTGTCTTTATCAGTGAGTTTGGTGGCGGAGCTTTATACGGAATGAGGGGTGGAATGACCGATCGTTTTACCGAAGATTTTCAAGAAGACTTGTATAAAAGAAGTGTGAAGATGCTAGACCAAATACCCAATCTTTCCGGTACAACTCCCTGGATATTGATGGACTTCAGATCGCCTCGCAGGCTATTGCCCGAAATACAGGACGGATTCAACCGTAAGGGTTTAATATCAGATAAAGGTCAGAAGAAAAAGGCTTTTTATGTCATGCAAAAATGGTATGAAGAACTGGAAAAAAGATACAATAATAAATAAAGCACATAGAACCACACAAAAATTATAAGCCTTAGTCTCGATACAAGGCATTTTCATTTAAACAAATTGAACTAAGAAATGGAAAAAATTACAGAATACCTGATTCGTCCAACCGTTACTGAAAAAGGGGTTGTGCGTGCATGGGAAGAAAAAATCATGCTGCCTACATATCAGGTAGGGGAAGAGGAAAAAAATCCTATTTTTTTAGAAAAGCGTGTCTATCAAGGTAGTTCGGGCGTGGTTTATCCATACCCGGTGATAGAAAAAATTTCGGATGAAAAAGTAGATAAGCAATACAGGGCTTTCTTCATCGAGAATGAATACCTGAAAATAATGATACTCCCCGAACTGGGAGGCCGTGTACACATGGCATACGATAAGGTGAAAGAACGTCACTTTGTCTACTACAACCAAGTTGTGAAACCTGCACTGGTAGGTCTTACAGGCCCTTGGATTTCGGGAGGTATAGAGTTCAACTGGCCTCAGCATCACCGTCCCAGCACGTTTATGCCTACCGATTGTTCGATAGAAGAAAATGCGGATGGCAGCAAAACAATCTGGTGTAACGAAGTAGAGCGTATGTTCCGTACGAAAGGTATGCAAGGATTCACTTTGCATCCGGGCAAAGCGTATCTGGAGATCAAAGTGCAGGTTTATAACCGCACGTCTTTCCCTCAAACATTCCTTTGGTGGGCAAACCCAGCCGTGGTGGTGAACGATGGGTATAAATCTGTTTTTCCGCCCGATGTGCATGCCGTATTCGATCACGGAAAGCGTGATGTATCTAATTTCCCTATTGCAACGGGAGTTTATTATAAGCAAGATTATTCTGCGGGAATTGATATTTCTAAATATAAGAATATTCCTGTGCCCACATCCTACATGGCCATTAAGTCTAAATTCGATTTCGTGGGAGGATACGAAGACGATGTGCAGGCAGGTTTGTTGCACGTAGCCAATCACAATGTGTCTCCGGGGAAAAAACAATGGACATGGGGACATGGCGATTTTGGTGTGGCTTGGGACAGAAACCTGACAGACGAAGATGGACCATACATAGAGCTGATGACAGGTGTTTATACAGACAATCAGCCTGACTTCACATGGTTGCAACCATACGAAGAAAAGTCGTGGGTGCAATATTTCATGCCTTATGCCGAAGTAGGTTATGTGAAAAATGCTACAAAAGAGGCAATGGTGAATGTGGAAACACAAGACGGAAAAACAGAGGTTATTCTGTACACAACAAGCGCATTTGAGAACCTTCACATTGTGTTGAAACATAAAGATGGTAAAATATTTTTAGATGGAAAGATTAATGTTTCGCCCGATAAGCCTTACAAGAATGTCGTAGAAACCGACGTTCGGGAAGTTGAAGATGTGGTTTTCGAACTCTACAAGGAAGACGGGAAATTGATGCTTTCTTATCAAGCCGAAAAACCGGAGATAAAACCTACTCCCGACCCGGCTCGTGCGGCAAAAAATCCGGAAGACATAGCTTCTATGGAACAATTATATCTGACCGGTTTGCATTTGGAACAATACCGCCACGCAACATACAATCCTTTCGATTACTATTTTGAAGCATTGAAGCGTGAACCGGGAGATGTACGTTGCAATAATGCAGTTGGATTGTTGTATATGCGTCGTGGACAGTTCGAAAAGGCAGAGCCGTATTTCAGAAAAGCCGTAGAAACCTTGACCGAACGCAATCCGAACCCTTACGACGGAGAGCCTTACTACAACCTGGGCTGGAGCCTGAAAATGCAAGGCAAGGATGATGAAGCCTACGAAGCCTTTTTCAAATCGGCATGGAATGCAGCTTGGCAAGACCCTGCATATCTGGCGGTGGCACAAATAGACAGTAAAAGAGAAAACTGGGAGGAAGCCTTGGATAATGTAGAACGCAGCCTTATCCGTAACTGGCACAATCATAAGGCCCGTCAACTGAAAGCCTCCATTCTGAGGAAGATGGGACGTAAAGAAGAGGCTCTGAAATGGATAGCCGAATCTCTGAAAATAGACCGTTTCAATGTGGGTTGCCGTTTCGAAGAATATTTATTGATAAACGACGCTGTCGTTTTGCAGCAAATATATGAACTTACACGTGGTTCGGCTCACGATTTCATAGAATATGCTTTAGACTTTGCTGCTGCCGGACTTTACGACGAAGCAGAACAACTGTTGAAGGAGTTTGTCGCTTACAGCAAATCGGTAACGGGACAAGAAAATTCAATCTATCCGATTGTGTATTATACACTGGGTTATTTTGCAGTGCAAAAAGGTGATAACACCCAAGCTGCGGAATACTATAAGGAGGCAGTGAAGCAAAATCCTGAAAGATGTTTCCCTAATCGCATCGAGGAGGTGAATATATTGAAGAAAGCGATAGAGCTAAATCCTTCCGACCCTAAAGCTCCTTACTATCTGGGTAACTTCTGGTATGGCGCACGTCAATACGATGAGGCAATTGCCGGTTGGGAGCGATCGGCTGCTATTGATGATACATATCCAACCGTTTTACGCAACCTTTCGTTAGCTTATTACAACAAACGCAACCAAAAGGCAAAAGCACGGGAGATGTTAGAAAAAGCATTCTCGCTCGATACTTCCGATGCCCGCATCCTGATGGAATTGGATCAGCTATACAAGAAAACCGGAGTTTCTCATAAAGAACGATTGGCTTTCCTTGAAAAGAATTTGAGTTTGGTAGAACAACGTGACGATATGTGTATCGAGCGTATCACATTGTATAACCAGATGGGTGAATATGAAAAAGCAAAAGATTTGATGGCAAACCGGAACTTCCATCCGTGGGAAGGCGGCGAAGGAAAAGTTACAGGTCAGTATACTTTGTGCAGAATTCAGTTGGCAAAGAAAGCTATTGCAGACAAACGCTACGATGAGGCTATACAATTGCTGAACGAAACCGAGTCATACCCTCACAATCTGGGAGAAGGAAAACTGGCTAATGCAGAAGAAAACGATATACATTATTATAAGGGACTGGCTTATCAAGGATTAGGAGACACGGCTAAGTCGCAACAATATTTCATGTTGGCAACACAAGGTTCGGACGAACCTCAGCAAGCATTCTTCTATAACGACCAGCAACCGGACAAAATATTCTATCAAGGATTGGCATGGCGTGCCTTGAACGAAGAAGATAAAGCCAGAAGCCGCTTCAATAAGCTGATATCTCATGGCGAAAAGCACCTGTTTGATGATTGTAAGATAGATTATTTTGCCGTATCGCTGCCCGATTTGGCCATCTGGGACGACGACCTGAATGTGCGGAACAAAATCCATTGTTATTATGTAATGGGGCTCGGACATTTCGGTTTGGGAGAGAAAGAAAAGGCTGAAAACTTTTTGTCGGAACTAAGAAAACTGGACATAAACCATCAGGGAGGACAAGTTCATCTGAATGAAGTAAAGGAAAGATTATAAATTCAACATTTCTGTCATTAATTGACAAGTTTGTATGTAATGCCCGAGCCGTTCGGGAGATATATTTGCAACTGAAGAACCGGGCATTACGACAAATTATTTTAAACTAAAGTATATCATGAAAAAAAGCAAATTAATCTTTTTAGTTACTTTATTGGTTTCATGTTTTTCTGCGAAAGCAGTAGAATATATACCGATAACGACAAACAACACCTGCCTGGTGTTGAAGGTGAACGACAAAAACAGGTTGGAGCAAACCTATTTCGGAAAGAAAGTTAAAGACATGGGCGAAATGAAGACCGTAGATCAGGAAACATTTGCTTCCTATTCTACATTCGGCACAAACCATGTTTTCGAAGCCGCTCTCAGGGCAATACAAGCAGATGGTAATACGTCTACCGAACTGGGATATGTATCTTCTTCCGTGAAGAAAATAGATGGTAATATCACACAGACTACAATTGAGTTGAAGGATGAATATTACGATCTTTTCGTAACAATAAACTACAAAGCCTATCAGCAGGAAGACATCCTTGAGCAATGGGTAGAAATAAAGAACGGACAAAAGAAAAGCATAAAATTGACAAATTTTGCTTCTTCCGATTTGTCTTTCAATGCAACCGAATATTATGTCAGTCATTTTCACGGCGATTGGTCGAACGAAATGAACATATCGGAGCAAAAACTGACAGAAGGTATCAAGATTGTAGATTCAAAATTGGGTGTTCGCACAAATCAATTCACACATCCTAGTTTCATCCTTTCGCTGAACCAGCAAGCATCGGAAACTTCGGGTGAAATAATCGGAGGAACATTGGCTTGGCCGGGCAACTTCCAATTCTGCTTCGAAGTAGATAATTCTAACAAGCTACGTGTTATTTCGGGTGCAAATCCTTATGCATCGGAATATACATTAGAGAAAAACGAAGTGTTCAAAACACCATCTCTGTTATTTACATACAGCAACGAAGGAACCGGCAAAATGACTCGCGATTTTCACCGTTGGGCAAGAAAATACGGCATCAAAAACGGCAATAAGGAAAGAAGCATATTGTTGAACAACTGGGAAGCTACATATTTCGATTTCGACGAAGCTAAATTGACCCGTATTATAGACGATGCTGCAAAAATGGGATTCGAGTTGTTCTTGCTCGACGACGGATGGTTCGGAAACAAGCATCCACGTAATGCCGATAATGCAGGACTTGGCGATTGGCAAACAAATACAAAGAAATTGCCGAACGGTATTCCTTACCTGATAAACGAATGTAAGAAAAGAAATATCAAATTCGGTATTTGGGTTGAACCTGAAATGGTTAATCCCGACAGTGAACTATACGAAAAACATCCTGATTGGGTGATTGCACAACCACATCGTGAGAGAGTTTTGCAACGCAACCAGTTGATTTTGGATTTGAGTAACCCCAAAGTACAGGAGTTTGTGTACAATACAATTGATAACATCTTGACAGAAAATCCGGGCATTGAGTACGTGAAATGGGATTGTAACCGCTATGTGTTCAACTCAGGGTCATCATATCTTCCTGCTGACAAGCAAAGCCACTTATTTATTGATTATTCAAAAAATCTGTTGGAGGTTATGAACAAAGTGAGCAAAAAATATCCGAATGTCACTTTCATGGCTTGCTCAGGCGGTGGTGGACGTATCGACTATGGTTCGATGAAACATTTTGATGAGTATTGGATTAGCGACAATAACGATGTGCTTCAAAGAATTACAACTCAATGGGGTGCTCAGTACTTCTTCCCTACTATTGGTTTGGCTAGCCACGTATCAGTTGCGCCTAACCACATCACAAACAGAAGTTTCTCGCTTAAGAGCCGCTTCGATATAGCTATGGCTGGCAAATTGGGTATGGACTTGCAACCATCTCAAATGACAGAGAAAGAATACGAATTCTCGAAAAATGCTATTCAAAAATACAAAGAAATACGCAGCACAATTTTGATGGGCGACCTTTACCGGATTCTTTCTCCGTACAAACAAAACCGCACAACGTTCATGTATGTGAATGATAATAAGAGTGAGGCTATTGTTTTCAACTTCTTGGTGCGGAAAGAAATATATCCTACGCCTCCTACAATTGTATTGCAAGGTCTTGATCCTAACAAGAAATATACATTGAAAGAAATCAATAAAGATCCGGACGATTGGTCACGATTCTCTAAATACGAAGGTAAAACCTTTAGTGGAGATTACTTGATGACCGTAGGATTGCATTTTGCGATGTATAATGAATACGAAAGTTTGGTTATTCAATTGAACGAAACCAAATAAACCCACTTGCTTTACTCGTAACTGTCCCGAAGGACGAAGTAACTTGTAACTAAGTAAAATGTAACATTAAATCCTATCAATTACTTAAAATGAAATATACCATATCAAGATATATTGCTTTAATAGGTTTTTTAATGATTTTCAGCTTTTCGTCCTGTACAACCACGGGGCGAAAGGTGGAAATCACATCTCCCGATGCCAAATTGAAGCTCGTTGTTTCTGTGCAAGATTCGCTCATGTATAGTGTATACTATAAAGGCAAGGAGATAGTAAAGCCATCATTCATTGGTATGGAGCTTTCCGGCGATTTCTTAGGAAAAAATCCGGTTGTAAAAGATATTCAGGAACGTAAAGTAGAGGAAACAATAAAACCGCTGTATGGCAAATTCGATACTCTGAAAGATAACTACAACGAAACAACTATCAGCTTCGAGGGTGGGTATTCGTTGGTGTTGAGAGCCTATGACGAAGGCTTGGCCTATCGTTTCGTAACGGATATGGCAGACGAAATTGTTGTAACAAACGAAATGATGCAACTGAATTTGTCTGGAGATCCGTCGACCCAATATGCCGAAACGGATAACTGGACATCTTGGGAACTGGCTTATATTGATTACGAATCAGCATCTTCTGTTGCCGACGGGAAAAAGGCTATCACACCATTATTGTTCTCATATCCTGACGGGGTCAGATTGATTGTGGCCGAATCGGATGTTTTGGATTATCCGGGCATGTACATGGTGAAAGACAGTGTCGGTTTTCATGCTGCGTATGCGCAATATCCCGATAGTACGGCTTTGGGCAGTTGGGGATTTGTTTCCGTTGTTCAAAGAACATGCGATTATATCGCAAAAACCAATGGCAAGCGCAACTTTCCGTGGCGTGTATTCATCCTTACGGACGATGATAAGAGCCTGTTGACGAACGAAGTCATTTACAAACTGGCAGAGAAACAACGTTTCGATAACACATCGTGGATAAAGCCGGGCAAGGCTGTGTGGGAATGGTGGCACGATGCCATGCTGCCGGGTGCGGATATTCCATCGGGTATGCCGAACCGAAATACCGGCCTGTATAAGTTTTATATTGACTTTGCTGCCGAAAACGGAATCGAATATTTGATGATTGATGCCGGATGGTCTGATATTTTCGACCTCTCGAAAGTGAATCCTAAAGTAAACGTACAGGAAATCATTGATTATGGAAAATCGAAGAATGTAGGTACATTCCTTTGGTGCGTAGCTATGGCTTTGACAGAGGAAACGGCAGACCAATATTTGAAAATGATTCATGATTGGGGTGCGGTAGGATTGAAGGTCGACTTCTTCGACAGAGACGATCAGTTGGCGATGGACTGGTATGAAATGATTGCAGCGAAAGCGGCAGAGCATGAATTGATGATAAACTATCACGGATGTAGCAAACCAACGGGAATGCAACGTACCTATCCCAATATTATCAATTTTGAGGCAGTTCGGGGAGCAGAATGTTCGAAATGGGATTTGACAGCAAATCCTAAACATCATTTGATATTTCCTTTCACACGTATGTTGGGTGGAAGTCTGGATTATACACCGGGTTCGATGCGCAACCGAACACAGAATATGTTCCGTCCTATCGATCCGGGACTACCCTTGACTCAAGGAACAAGATGCCACGAGTTGGCGATGTATGTTATCTACGATCAATATTTTGCAATGCTTTGCGATTCGCCAATGGAGTATCGTAAGTATCCCGATATAATGAAATTCTTGTCGGATGTTCCGGTTTCTTTTGATGAAACAATAGTATTGGATGCGAAGATAGGAGAATATGCCGTTTTGGCTAAACGAAAAGGTGACGACTGGTATGTTGGTGCATTAACCGATTGGACGGCTCGCAATGTGGATATAGATTTCACTTTTCTACAAGAGTGTCACGGTTACACGTTATATTTGTATAAGGATGGAGAAGATGCGAACCAAAATGCGGAAAGTTACTTATACGAAACAAAAAAAGTGACATCAGAATCAAAGATTACAATACCACTTTCGGCAGGAGGAGGATTTGTTATGATGCTGAAAAAGTAATATGAATGTTGCATATTTTTTGATGAAATACATGTAGAATGCGACAATTCAACATTTGTGTCATTTATTGACAAGTTTGCAATGCAACCGTTTGGGCTTTACCATATAGATTTGCACAATAGCAGGGCAACTAAATTTGATACTATACCATTTAAAACTCAAAATAACCTAAGATGTATTATAATATATTACGCAATATAAAAAACATAATACTTAACATCCGCAATTTGGTTGTTACGGGTTGTTTGTTAGAGATACTCACCGCAATTTGTACGGGATTTGGAAAAAATAATCGTTACACAAGAAACCGGATTTTGAGTCCGTATTCTTATGCCTTACAGCGTCTCGATCGGGAAGTCTGAGCTTTCCGCTCAAGGCGTTGTTGTTTATGTGTATAACTAAAATAAATGAATGTAAATAAAGTTTTTTTTTATTGAATCTAACTGTTAATATTTATGAGGAAAACACAATTTTTCATTACACTGTTACTGTTGTTCTTTTGCTTGCCTATGGTAGCGCAAAACGTTACAGTAAGCGGAACAGTAACAGACGCCTCCGATTCGGAATCGTTAATCGGAGTGAGTGTCGTCGTAAAAGGTACATCCATAGGTACTATTACAGACTTTGATGGTAAATACAGTTTGGCTGTGCCATCTAATTCGGAGTTGGTATTTTCTTACTTGGGCTACACGGATAAAGTAGTTAAAGTAGGGAATCAAACAACTATTAATGTCAAGCTAGAGAGCAATACTCAAGACTTGGATGAGGTGGTTGTTGTAGGAACTGTTATGAAGAAAAGCGACTTGACAGGAGCCGTTGGTAGCGTTAGCGGTAAGGTATTATCCGAAAAACCTGTTGTTTCCATAAACCAGGCTCTACAAGGACGTGTAGCCGGTGTTTTGGTAAACAGTGCGGCAAAACCGGGTGATGACTCAAGCATCAAGATTCGTGGTATAAATACTATCAACGGATCAACCGACCCTATCTATGTGGTTGACGGTTTGGTTATGGATAATTTCGGAGGAGGGTTTAACTCTATCAATGTGAACGACATCGAGTCTATCGAAATTATGAAAGATGCTTCTTCCACAGCTCTTTACGGATCTCGTGCAGCAAACGGGGTTGTTGTGGTTACAACAAAAAAAGGAAAAAGAGGAGATGGCAAAGTAAACTACGATGGATGGTTCGGGTTCCGCACTTATGCGAGTATGCCTAAAAAAATGAACTCAAGGCAATTGTACGAACTTCGTCTGGATGCGGCTTCTAATAGTTATAAGGCCACACATCCAAATGCAACAGAAGCCGAATTTGAGCAATTTCTGAATGATAGGGTATACACTCCATACGATCCGGGAATTCCGGGTAAGACAGACCCAAGTGGAGGTTATGTATTCGGAAAATATGAGATGGATGCATACGCCGATCCTAACTTCAAAGATTATGACTGGTTGGATGAAGTAACACGTACCGGACTTGAGCAAAATCATGCTGTAAGTTTTTCGGGTGCTTCCGACAAGGGTTCTTACTTCTTGAGCTTCGGATACTCGGATCAGTCTGCTATGGTGAAAAAACTTAGCAATGAAACCTATACAGGCCGTATCAATGCCGACTTCAACATTAAGCCTTGGTTGAAGGTAGGAACTAACACTTCTTATGTGCGTTCGGAATCGCAAATTCAAACAAGTAACAATACCGATGCCACCGACGATGTTTATGACAAAGCTCGTGGCGCGAACCCTATGTTACCAATCAGCGATGTGCTTGTTTTGAATTATGGTGACTATTACGACCAAAACTACTTCAACCCACTGAACACATTGAGAATAGATAACGACCGCACCCGCAATCGTCTTATCTCATCTAATTTTATAAATGTAAATCCGATAGCAGGATTAAATATTCGTAGTTCTTTCTCATTGAACTATTTGGAAGAAACCCGTTTCAGATATACTCCTAATGACATTCAGCAATCGATACGTTATGCTCATAATGGTGAAGCAATGCATACCCGCGATCAGAGAATGATGTGGCAATGGGAAAATACAGTGTCGTATGACAAAACATTCGGAATACACCGTATAAATGGAGTATTGGGTACAAGTGCATCCAAAACAGAAAGAGACTATATGGGAGGTACAGCTCGCGGATATGATACTAATGTTCTGAATTGGTATGATTTGGGTGGATCGGGTAACGTCGAAAACCGTTCGTTGGTTTCAGATTTTGTAACATCTTCACTAATGTCATACTTTGTTCGTGCAAATTATGTTTACGATAATAAGTATTTTTTAACGGCAACAGCTCGTTATGATGGGTCTTCTAAGTTTAGGTCTGGTAACAGATGGGGACTTTTCCCTTCATTCTCTCTGGCATGGGATATGGTACAAGAAGATTTTATGAAAGATCTGAACTTCATCGACCAATTGAAACTGCGTGTCGGCTACGGAAAAGTAGGTAATCAGGAAATTGATGATTATTCATATTATACACAGTTCTATGCAAAAGCAACTGCCCTACAATCGTTGGGTCTGGTGCGTCCCGACAGGATGGGTAACAGAAACATCAAGTGGGAAAGCCAAGGTCAGTTCAATGTTGGTTTCGATTCCGGGTTCCTGAACAATAGGATTCGTTTCTCGGCAGATTATTTTCATATAACAAACAAAAACCTGCTAATGAAACGTGAGGTAGCTCCTTCTATGGGACATAAAGATGTGTATGAGAATGTAGGAGAGATAGTGAACCAAGGGGTTGAGTTTTCGGTAGAAGCAAAACTTGTGAACACAAGTGATATTAAATGGAACGTTTCGGCAAATATTTCTGCCGACAACAACGAGGTGAAAAAACTAGTTGGTGGTGTTGATTATGTTTTGAAATATGACAATGACCGCAATCTTCAAAAAGAAGGCAACTTGTTTACAGGGAAATCTCGTAACACAATTTATATCTGGAAAACCGGAGGTATTGCTCAGGAAGCTGATATGGAACGTTTCAAAGATATGGACTGGGCTGGTCGTCAAGTAAATCCGGGTGACTTGTATCCACAAGATATTTCTGGCCCTAACGGAGTGCCTGACGGAAAGATGGACGACTATGACCGTATATTGATTGATGCAGACCCCGATTTTTATGGAGGTTTTGCCACAGACTTTACCTACAAGGGTATTTCTTTAAATGCAGTATTTACTTACTCGTATGGTGCTAAAAAACTTAGCTACATTTATGAATCGATGATAGGAAGTAATGGTAAAGGGCTTGCATCCAAAGATTTGCTGGATCGCTGGACTCCGGAAAACACAGGAGCTAAATTCCCTCGTCCTATACTTAACGACCCTAAGGGAAGTAATTACAGTGTATTCTCTGCCAGCGACATGAACCATTCGGTGCAAAGCGCGTCATATCTGCGTTTATCTACATTAACGTTAGCTTATACACTACCTCAATCATTACTTCAAAATGTGAAGATAAGTAATTTGCGCCTCTACGCAACGGCATCTAACTTGTTCTGTATAACTCCATATAAAGGTTATGATCCGGAAACAGGAGACTGGTATCCTCCAACAAGGATGTTTACGTTCGGTGTAAATCTATCATTCTAATTTGTAAAAACTGAAATTTATGAAAACAAAGAAAATTTACATAAAAACATTAACTATAGCAGTCCTGTTTGCTGCTGGAGCTTTCTCCTCGTGCAGCGATTTTCTGGATCAAGAGCCTAAATCGAAAGTTCCAACAGAAAACCTGTATCAGGATGTTCAGACGGCAAAAATCGTAATAGACGGTTTGTATGTTTCTTATAACAGGGCAAAAGCCGGACGTGACGGATTCACTTTTTCACTTTTGGGTACAGATGAGGTTAAACAAGGAATTGTTCAGATGGGCGATGCCTCTCAGGCTAGCTTAGATTATTACAATGGACGATTGAACGGAACGTCGCCTCAAGTCAACACAATGTGGTCGAAAAGATGGCCGGCAATAAATACTGCATCCGAAGCCATTTTGGGTTTGAAATTGCTAGCTGATAAAGAAACGGAAGAAAGTGCGTTGAAAAACATTACGTCGCTCAAAGCAAGTGTACATTTTATCCGTGCAATGTCTATGTTCGAGATTGCTATGTATTGGGGTGAGATTCCTGTTATAGAAGTTGATGATCTTAAAAATACAGCAAATATAGATAGATCCAGACAGCCTTTGGATGTGGTTTGGAAACAGATTCATGACGACCTTGAGTTTGCTTCAAAAAATCTGCCAACAGGTAAACAAGCAAACGGGAATCAGGCTACTCAAGGGGCGGCTATAGCTATGTTGGGCAAACTACACATGTATGCTCCGGAAGCAAGCGGTTTCCGTGACTATGACAAAGCCATCGAATATTTTAAGCAGATAGAGAAAACTTACAAACTGGAAACTAAATATGCAACACTATTTGATGAATATGGTAAATGTGAGTTCAACTCAAACGAATCGATCTTTGAATTGGATTTCACACCCAACGATCTTGCTCCGGCTCATTGGCAGTGGGATATGGGATCGCGCACGTTAGCAAATTTAGGTGAAAGTTGCTATATCGGAGGCTATGATGTATCTCTGCCCACCGAGTATGCTTATAAAATGAAATCGGATGGCGGACTATGGGAAGATGGCGACCAACGCCGTGCTGTTAGTATTCGGGAAGACTATACCTATATGGGGGTAACATATACAGTGCCATCGTGGGGAGCTGACGAATTAGACCCGCATATCAAGAAATGGGAAGACAGACGTCTCGATAATTACACAAAAGAAGATCAGGCAAAAGATACTAAAAACGGAAGAAGTATGTATTGGTCGGGTAAAAACTACCTGTTTTTACGCCATGCCGACATCTTGTTGTGCTATGCAGAATGTTTGAATGAAACAGACAAAACCTCGGAAGCCATGGATATGGTTAATACGGTGCGTAAACGTGCTTGGGGAGGAAAACTACCTGCCGACAAAGAATGGAAAGGTTTGTCGAAAGAACAATTCCGTGTCGAAATTATGGACGAGCGTATGCGTGAACTTTGCTTCGAAGGATGGCGCAGAATGGATTTGATCCGTACAGGGAAATTTGCCGATCTGATTAAAGAGCGTAACAAATGGGCAAAAGAATCGGGAACGATCCAAGATTACCATATGCTTTATCCGATACCTGAGGTTGAAATCAAGAACAATCCTTTCATGTCGATGGAAAAGGATCAAAACCCGGGCTATTAATACTCTAAGTATCAGCAATAATATGCTTGAGTGTATATTATTGCTGATATTAATTATCTCATAAAAATGAATAGAGATAACCAAAACAAACTAAGATAATGAACAAATTTTTATTTTTTACACTGTTTTTTGTAACCGGAACCTTCACTTCGTTGTGGGCTGCCGACTATGATGTGATTTCTCCCAACAAACAAATAAAAATGAAATTGCATGTCGACGGAGGAACTACGTATGAAGTTTGGCATGGCGAAACACAGTTGATCAAAGAATCAGCCATTAGCTTAAACCTGTCTGACGGGATGGTTATTGGTGCTGGCTCAATAAAAAAGACCAGCAAAAATACTGTTAACAGTCAGATAGATGTAGTTGTGGGGAAAAACAAAACCCTGACTGAAGCATACAATGAACTGACAATAGAGTTCAAAGAAAACTACAGCCTCATTGTAAGAGCTTATGACGAAGGTGTTGCATATCGTTTCGTGACAAATCTTGATAAAGACATAGTTATAAACAGTGAAACTGCAATTTTCAACTTCGTGGGCAATACGAAGGTCTACTTCCCCGAATGTGATACAAATACTTCTCAAGAAACCGGAGACAATGGTGTTAAGTATAATATCCATCAGGGTTTTCGCAATTTCGAACGGATATACAACACATACAATATCCCCGGAGCTATTGGGGCGAATAAATTTTCGGTTACTCCGGTTTTGTTCGAGTTCACTTCTACTCCTTACAAATTGGTTGTAACGGAAGCCGATACTTATGATTATCCGGGAATGTATATGGAGCACAATGATGCCGGAGGCAATAGGTCGATGCGTGGAATGTGGGCCAAATACCCTAAAAAAGTAATGGACCCTAACAACTATTACTCCAACCACCTTGTGTATGAGCGTGAAAACTTTATCGTTAAAACAACAGGTGCACGTACTTTTCCTTGGCGTGTTATAATCCCTGTTGATGAAGATAAAGATTTGTTAAACAATGAATTAGTTTACATGCTGTCCGAGCCTTGTAAAATAGCTGATACGTCATGGATCAAACCGGGCAAAACAGCTTGGGAATGGTGGCACAAAGCTATGCTCGAAGGTGTGGACTTTCCGGTTGGGAATAACAACCTGAGTGTGCAGTTATATAAATATTATATCGACTGGGCATCAGAGAATGGACTTGAGTATATGACTTTTGATGCAGGATATCATGAAGATTGGCTGTTTGAATTGTGCGATTATGCTAAGACAAAAAATGTAAAAATTATAGTTTGGACGTGGGCTAGTTGTGTCAACGAATATTCTGGTGGCGATTGGATTAAGAAAATGAAAGCCTATGGTGTTGCAGGGGTTAAGATCGACTTCTTCGAGCGCAACGATCAGATAGCTATGCGTTGGGGGCATGAGTTTGCAGAAAGATTGGCAAAGAGTAAAATGGTGGCACTATATCATGGATGCCCTGTACCAACAGGATTGAGCCGTACCTATCCTAATATATTGAACTATGAGGCTGTACGTGGTGCGGAAGATAATTTCTGGAGAAGTATCGTTACTCCCAACTATCATACTCAGTTCCCATTTATACGAGCCCTTGCCGGTCCGTATGACTATACTCCGGGTTCGTTGCGAAACAAAACAGCAGCAGAGTTTTATCCCGTTGATAAAGACAACACCGTACCTATGAGTATGGGAACACGCGCTCACGAACTGTCTATGTATGTGATATTTGACCAATGGTTAGGATATCTGTGCGATTCTCCTACCGAATACAACAAATATCCGGACATACTGGATTTCCTTAGAACAGTGCCAACCGTTTGGGACAAGACAGTTCCGTTAGATTCCAAGTTGGGTGAATATATATTGATGGCAAAACAAAAAGGCCTAGACTGGTATATAGGTGGAATGAGCAACTGGGACGAGAGATGGGTAGATGTAGATTTCAGCTTCTTGGCCGATGGCGTTACTTATAATGCCACAATACTGAAAGATGCTCCAAGTTCGAGCACAAAACCTACCGAATACAAGTGCGAAGAGGTTACGATTACGAAAGACACAAAACTAACTATCCGTATGGCAAAAGGCGGTGGTTTTGCGATCCGATTGAAAGACCCTTCCGGAAGCGGTATAGCTGATAATGATAATGAAAAAACTGCTTTGTCTATTTCGGTAGACAAAGCAACTTCAACTCTTTCCGTAAAATCGAAAGATCCTATTCAATCTATTCAGGTTTACAACAATGCAGGACAATGCCTGATAAGCAGAAATGTAGCGGAGACCGGATTCACTTCTCAAGATATAGACCTGTCCGGAGTTGGTAAAGGATTCTATATTTTAAAAGCAGATACAAAAAACAAGACTTTTACAGAAAAGTTTATTTATTAACAAATTAACCTAATTAAGTATGAAAACAAGTTACTTTATTAAGAGTGCAGTTGTGTCGGCGTTATGCCTTCTTTCATTCCAAATGAAAGCACAGACAGTTGTAGATGGTATTGCCTACAAAGTTGTTGACGGAGTTGCAGAAACATCTCAGTTGCCCGGAGATGTTAAATACACATTGGCAACAATTAATATCCCTGCAAACGTAACAATTGATGGAACTAGCTACCCTGTAAAAATTGGGGATAACTCGATGCGTGAAAATAATAATTTGACATCTCTTACAATTGCAGATGGTGTGGAAGTTATTGGTAATAGTGCTTTTGCGCAGTGTGAAAATCTGCCTGCAGTGGTTCTGCCATCTTCAATAAAAACAATTGATGTGTGGGCATTTTATGGTTGTAAGAAATTGGCATCAATCAATATTCCTGATGGGGTTGAGATCATAACCGAGCATACATTCCAAGAAACAGCTTTAACTGAGGTTGTTTTGCCGGCAAGTGTAACAACTTTGGATGTTTGTTCTTTTCAAACTACACCTTTGACCAGTATAAATCTGGAAAATGTAACAATAATCCGTGGATGGGCATTAGCTCAAACAAAAATTACATCAGTATCAGCTCCTAAGGTAACAAATGTTGGAGGTACTGCGTTTTACGAATGTTTTGATTTGGTAACAGCCGATCTTCCTAATGTAACAGTAGTTGAAGGAGGTATCTTTAAAAACTGTAATAATTTAGTATCGGTTAATATGCCTAAATCGACCAATACAGGTGCAGAATGTTTCAACGGATGTTCTTCTTTGGAAAGCGTTACAATGAACAGTTTGAAAAATATCGGAGACTGGGCTTTTGCAAACTGTACTTCTCTGACTAAACTAACTATACCTAACACAGTGGTACTTGTAGGAGCATGGGCTCTTGAAAAAACAGGTTTGGAAGAAGTTTACATTTCTTGGGATGAAGACGGTTTAAGTGAATTGTATCTTGGCGACAATTTTTATGGAACTGAAGATGGTGCATCTGATTTTGTATGGAAAGTTCCGGAAGAATTGTTTGATCTTTATGGCGATGAGTGGGAAGGATTACCTGTTGAAGTAGGTGTATCCGGAATTGGAAACAATCAGGTTGCTAATGCTAATGCTTACTACGCAAATGGCAGTCTTAACCTGATCAATTTGGACGGATACAGCGCAAATGTTATTTCTTTGGATGGACGTGTTGTTTCCAGCATACAAGTTGTTGGTGACAACAGTGAAGTAGCTGTCGATTTGGCTTCCGGTATCTACTTGTTGAGCGCAACAAAAGGAAGCGATAAAGTTGCAGCGAAATTTATTGTAAAATAAACTACTACTATATACTTCTTGGAGAGGGTGTATTAAATATAAATATGAATTGATTTTTCATTATACATAGATTTAATAACAAAATATTTTAATACACCCTTTCTTTATAAACGAAGTCATCTAGACTTTTTAAATTATACTTAATTTTTGAGTTTTTGTCATGTTGAACGTAGTGAAACATCTAAAAAAACAGATCCTTCGATACTCTCAGGATGACAAAATTGAACAAAACGAAAAAGTCTAGACGGTTTCAACATAAACATTTTTACTGCCTGTTTTTTTAATCATAATTTATTTATGATCAGGGGCATATTATGCCAAAACTTCAGGTATGTAATAGAGTACAAAACATTAAAAAAAAAAATGTCATGAGAAAAAACTACTTTTTTGGAAAAATGTGTCTGGTTTCTGCTATTAGCTTGCTTTCTTTTGGGATGAAGGCTCAAACTGTTGTAGATGGTATTGCCTACAAAATTGTTGACGGAGTTGCAGAAACATCTCAGTTGCCCGGGGATGTTAAATATACATTGGCTACGATTAATATTCCTGCAACTGTAACAATTGAAGGAACAAGCTATGCGGTAAAAAAAATTGGAGATGGCTCGATGCGTGATAACGCTAATTTAACCTCTCTTACCATAGCGGAAGGTGTAGAAACTATTGGTAATAGTTCTTTTGCAAGTTGTAGTGCGATAACTAATATTCAACTGCCAACAACAGTTAAATCTATTGAGGATTGGGCGTTTTATGGTTGTGGAGGATTGGAAAGCATAAACATACCTGATGGGATAACTATTATAAATAAGCAAACCTTTGCGTGGTCAGGGGTAACGAATATTGTTTTACCTGCATCTGTTACAAAAATAGATGATTGTGCTTTCCAAGATGCAAAAAAACTGTCTACAATCAATCTTGAGAATATAACTGAAATTGGTAACTGGGCATTGTATGAGACTGCTATAACAACTGTAGATGTGTCTAAAGTAACAACTGTTGGTAATGAAGCATTCAGGAATTGTGCCAATTTGCAGTCAATAACTTTAGAAAAAGCTCAGACTATTGGAGACTGGGTGTTCAATGGTTGTAATAATTTGGAATCAGCGGTTATAGGAGATGCTGAGTCAATTGGAGTTGGTGCATTCAATGCCTGTTCTAAATTAGAAACAGTAGCATTCGGTGATGTTGAGACTATTAAAGGTTGGGCTTTTCAAAATTGTACACAACTGGCATCCGTTGATCTTGGAACAAAACTTAAAGAAATTGATGGTGGAACTTTTTCAGGTTGTGCTGCCCTAACAACACTTACTATCCCCAATACTGTTACTTCTATTAAAGATTGGTCTTTGGAAAAAACAGGTATAACAAAAATTTATGCTTCTTGGGCCGATCCAACAACTGTAGCATTTGAAGGCAGTGCTTTTGGGCAAGATGCCGGTAAAATTGACTTTGTATGGATGGTTCCTGACAATTTGATAAGTGCTTATGAAAGTACACTTAAAGATTTTCCGGTGCAATCGTACGCTACCACAGGAATCAAAGATAACGAAGCGAGCAAAGCGAATGCAAGCTACGCAAACGGAAGCCTTAGCCTGACAAATCTGGATGGATATGATGTAAATGTTGTATCTTTGGATGGACGTGTTGTTGCTAGTTTCCAAGTTGTTGGTGCAACATGTGAAGCGTCTGTAAACTTGCCTTCCGGCATCTATTTGTTGAACGCAACAAGAGGTGGCGATAAAGTTGTAGTGAAATTTATTGCAAAATAATATCATAGGATACTCTATTTCTATCACTATAAATATCTCATATCAGCTTGTCTGATTTTTTACAGGCAGGCTGATTGAGAAAAAAGGAGAAATCTTTCTCCTACAATTAGATAAGGGGGTGTCCCAAAAGTAAATTTCAATGTCTTTTTGTCATCCTGAACAAAGTGAAGGATCTGGTTTTAGAAAGTACAGATTCTTCGTTGCACTCAGAAACAACGTTCGAGGAGCGAAAGCGACTCAATGACAAAAATCAGTAACACTTTGATAGTGCAATCTTACTTTTGGGATATCCCCTTTATTTTTTATAATACCATCAAATATGAAAAGTACAAATAAACTAACATTCTGTTTTCTGTTTTCTGTTTTGTTATTGCTTTCTACGGCGTGTAATAAAACAACAACCAATGATAATCAGTTAAAATTATGGTATCAGCAACCTGCACAAGAGTGGATGCAAGCCACACCGGTTGGCAACGGGCGCATAGGAGCCATGATTTATGGAGGTGTTGACACTGAAACTATTGCCTTGAATGAAGTAACATTGTGGTCGGGTCAGTACGACGAAAATCAGGAAATACCTTGTGGCAAAGCAAAGTTAACGGAAATGCGCAAGCTGTTTTTTGAAGGGAATCTGGAAGAAGGAAACCGAATGGGAGCCGAATATTTGTCGGGAAGACCAAATTCGTTCGGCACAAATTTACCTTTCGGCGATCTAAAGATCGACCTTAAACATGAAAGTCAAGAAGTAAGCAATTATAAAAGGGAATTAGATATTGAAAAATCTGTCACTACGGTGACATACGACATTGCAGGAACGACTTATACACGCGAGTATATCTGTTCGAACCCTGATGATGTATTACTAATCAAACTAACATCGAGCAAAAAAGATGCACTGAATATGGAAGTAGGTTTAGATCTTCTGAGAGAATCGGATATCTCAACCTCAGATAATACTTTAACTTTTTCGGGACAGGCATTATTTCCAAAATTAGGTCCCGGAGGAGTATATTACGTAGGAAATATACACGTTGCGGCGGTTGACGGAAAAGTAACGGCAAAAGATAAAACAATACAGGTTGAAAACGGAAACGAAGTTGTCATAACAATTGATCTGAGAACCGACTTTAAAAATCCTTCATATAAAACACTTTGTGATCAAACAATTCAGAATGCTACTAAAAAATCGTACGATGATCTGAAAAATGCACACGTTGCTGATTATACAAATTTGTTTAAACGTACAGAGTTGTTCTTAGGATCGTCGGAACTAGACAATCAGCCTACCGATGTTCGTTGGAAACAGTTAAAAGAAACAGGAAAAGACGATCCGGGATTATTTGCCCTTTTCTTCCAATACGGACGTTATCTGTTGATATCTTCGTCGAGGGAAAATTCTCCGCTACCTGCTCATTTACAGGGAATTTGGAATGACAACCTGGCATGTAATATGCCTTGGACTTGCGATTATCACTTGGATATAAATACAGAGCAAAATTACTGGCTTGCCAATGTGGGTAACTTGCACGAATGTAACGCACCTCTTTTCAGCTATCTGAAAGACCTGTCGGAACACGGCGAAAAAACTGCAATGAAAGTGTACGGAAGTCCGGGTTGGACAGCTCACACTGTGGCTAATGTATGGGGATATACTGCTCCCGGTCAAGGTGTTACATGGGGCATGTTCCCAACAGCCGGAGCCTGGCTTGCTTCTCATTTGTGGAGCCACTATTGCTATACTCAGGATAAAGATTTCCTTCGGAATAAGGCTTATCCTATTTTGAAAAAGAGTGCGGTATTCTTATTGGATTTCTTGGTTGAAAATCCTAATGACGGATATTTGATAACAGGTCCAAGCATCTCTCCTGAGAATTCGTTTAAAGTTGACGGACGTGAGTATGCCCTTTCAATGATGCCTACCTGCGATCGTGTTTTGGTTTACGAAGCATTTGAATCGTGTATAGAAGCGTCTAAAATATTGGGTCTTGATGCAGAATTCCGTGCTTCTTTAGAAAAAGCGATGGAAAAATTGCCTCCGATCAAAATTGGTAAAGACGGAACAGTTCAGGAGTGGTACGAAGACTATGACTTGGCACATCCAAATCACCGCCACTCGTCACATCTGTTGTCTTTATATCCATATCATCAAATAACATTGGACAAAACGCCTGAATTGGCAGAAGCAGCAGCTAAATCTGTTTATCGCCAGTTGAATTCTGAAAATTGGGAAGATGTGGAATGGAGCCGTGCCAATATGGTTTGTTTCTATGCCCGATTGAAAAATGCAGAAGAAGCCTATAAGAATATGAAAGGCTTGCTGGTAGAATTTTCAAGGGAAAACCTTTTTACGATGTCTCCTGCGGGTATTGCCAGTGCAGAGTCAGACATATTTTCGTTCGATGCCAACGAAGCTGCACCCACGGGAATGGCCGAAATGTTGATACAAAGTCACGAAGGGTATATCGAGTTTCTTCCTACTTTGCCTAAAGAATGGAATACCGGCTACTTTAAAGGACTTTGTGTGAGAGGTGGTGCCGACGTTGATCTGGAATGGAAAGACGGAATAGTTCAGAACGCCAAAATAACGGCAACTACTGATAATAGCTTCTCCGTGAAACTTCCATCAAACAATGCAAGCCTGAAAGTACTGAAAAACGGAAAATCTTTCAGTGCCGATAGTCAATCTGCTAATGTAATAACAGTTCAACTGAATAAGGGTGATTATTTGGAATTTACATCTAAATAATAAAAGAAGTTTATCATGATTGTATGAGGGTATCTCAACTGTAAAACGATTGTCATTCCGAACAATGTGAAGAATCTGGGAATAAGCTGTTACAGATACTTCGTTTCACTCAGGATGACAAAAAACTGATCATTGAGATACCTTCTTAAAAAAAACAGAGAAAATGAAAAAAATAACCCTACTTTTCTTATTGTCTTTTTTCGTTTTGCATGTTTATGCTGAAAAAGTAACGGATTATGTGAATCCGTTTATTGGCACAGGTGCTATCGAAAACAGCCTTTCGGGTAATAACTATCCCGGAGCAACATCGCCCTTCGGCATGGTGCAGTTGAGCCCCGATACACGCCAGTCGCCTGATTGGGATGTGGCATGCGGATACAACTACAACGATACAAATATATATGGGTTCAGCCATACTCATTTGAGCGGGACAGGTGTTGCCGAATTGTTCGATGTGATGCTTATGCCTGTTACGGGAGACATTCGGGAACTTGTTTCAACAAATGACTACCATTCGTCATTCTCTCATAAAGAAGAATCGGCACGCCCCGGATATTATCAGGTGAAACTGCAAGATAGCGGAATTAATGCGGAATTGACCACGACAACCCGTGCCGGATTTCATAAATATACCTATCCATCGGGAGCAAAGGCGAATGTGGTGTTCGATTTAGATCATTCGCGCGACAAAGGCAGTTGGGGAACACGTATCATCCTTTCTCAGATACGTATTGTAGATGAATATACGATTGAAGGTTTCCGTATCATTACGGGTTGGCCAAATCTGAGGAAAGTATGTTTCTACGCAAAACTGTCGAAACCTATCAGGCAATCTGTTTTGAGAAATGGCGACACAAAGTATTTCGATACTCCCGTAGTAAATGGGAACAAATTGAGCGCGATTCTGGAGTTTGACAATAAAGATAATGCGCCTCTGCTGATCAAATTGGGATTATCACCCGTTAGTGCAGAAAATGCCAAACTAAATCTTGAAAAGGAAATTCGTGACTGGAATTTCGAGAAAGTTGTAGCAGAAGCCGACCGGGAGTGGGAAAAAGAACTGGGAAAACTGAAAGTTGAAGGAACTCAGGAACAAAAACAGATATTCTATACGGCATTGTACCACGCTCTGATTCAGCCAAATACTATTTCTGACGTGAATGGCGAATATATGACTACGGATTTCTCTTTAGGAAAAACCGACGGAAGCATACAATATTCAACGTTCTCTCTTTGGGATACTTACCGTGCAGCACATCCTCTGTACACATTGATTCAGAAAGATAGGACGGTTGACTTCGTAAAGAGCCTGATGGCTCATTACGAAACCTACGGTTACTTGCCTATATGGCATTTGTGGGGACAAGAAAATTATTGCATGATCGGTAATCATTCCATCCCTGTGATAGTGGATGCTGTGATGAAAGGTTGTCGGGGAATAGATATAGAAAAAGCGTATGAAGCCGTAAAAAACTCATCAACAACAAACCACTTAAATTCACCTTTCGATGTTTGGGAAAAATATGGATATATGCCCGAAAATATCCAGACACAATCGGTTTCCATTACGTTGGAAATGGCTTTTAATGATTGGTGTGTGGCTCAATTGGCAAATAAATTAGGGAAAAAAGACGATTATGATCGTTTCATGAAACGATCGCAATATTACAGGAATCTATATAACAAAGAAACACATTTCTTTCAGTCGAAAGACGATAAAGGAAACTGGATAGAGCCTTTCGATCCGTTTCGTTACGGGGCTAATGGCGGCTATCCCTTCACCGAAGGAAACGCATGGCAATATTATTGGTATGTGCCTCAAGATGTACCCGGCCTGATTGCATTGACAGGAGGGGATAAGGCTTTTGTTGAAAAACTGGACGAATTTTTCACGAATGACCATCACGAAGAGTTGAACGATAATGCGTCCGGATTCATTGGTCAGTATGCTCATGGCAACGAGCCTAGCCATCATGTCGCTTACCTCTACAACTATGCAGGCGAACCTTGGAAGACGCAGAAGTATGTTTCTCAGATAATGACAGAGTTGTACAATACCAACTCGGCAGGTTATGCAGGCAATGACGACTGTGGCGAAATGTCGGCATGGTATGTTTTCAGTGCAATGGGTTTTTATCCGGTGAATCCTGCAAACGGGGTGTATGTTATAGGATCACCATTGTTGCAAAAAGCTGAAATAGAACTTGAGAATGGAAAATCATTTACAATAATTGCACCTAAAAAATCGGGGAAAGATATTTACATTCAATCGGTAAGTTTGAACGGAAAAAAATATGATAAAACATATATCACTCATTCCGATATTATCAATGGTGGCATATTGGAATTTAAAATGGGAGCCTCTCCATCCAAATGGGGAGTGAAAGCCGAGAACAGACCAAACTGAAATGAAGAGAACTCCATTTTTCAAAACAATCAAATTTATACTTGCTTCTGTGCTATTGATATCTTGTAGTGTATCAGTGGCACAGAGGCGTTTATCGAGCTATGTGAATCCCTTTATCGGGGCAAGTACAAATACCGATCATTCGTATCATGGACTGGGAAAGACTTTTCCCGGAGCCGCCACACCTTTCGGTATGACGCAGGTGAGCCCGAATACCATCACGGGAGGCGACAACGGAAGTGGATATAGCTACGAGCATACCTCTATCGAAGGTTTTGCATTCACACAAATGAGTGGAGTGGGGTGGTATGGCGATCTCGGAAATTTTCTGGTGATGCCGTCGACAGGTGCATTGAAAACCGTAGCAGGAAGGATGGATGATACGCAAAGCGGCTATCGCTCTCTGTATTCAAAAGGTAGAGAGGTTGCAAAGGCAGGTTATTACAGTGCATTTCTGACTGATTACGATATAAAAGCAGAGGCAACCGCTTCACCTCATGGTGGGTTTTTACGGTTTACTTTCCCCGAAAACAAACAATCCCGAATTCAAATAGATTTGGCCCGTAGGGTAGGGGGGACGTCGGTTCTTCAATCTGTGAAAGTTGAAAATGAGAATACGATACGAGGTTGGATGAAGTGTACTCCCGAAGGTGGAGGATGGGGCAACGGTGACGGTAAAGCCGATTATACAGTTTATTTCTATGCCCAATTCAGTAAACCGATTAAAAATTATGGTTTCTGGAGTGCCGATATTCCGGACGATTGGGGACGCAAACTGCAAGATGTAACAAGCGACCGGTATCAACAACGTATTGCGGAGTCAAAAGTTTTAAAAAATATAGATGAACTGACAGGAAAGCACATTGGCTTTTTCTCCGAATTTGAAACGGTAGAAGGGGAAATTGTTACATTGAAAGCAGGTATCTCTTTTGTGGATATGGATGGTGCAGAACGAAATTTCAGGGCAGAACTGGAGGGGTACTCGTTCGACGATATTCATACAAATGCCCGCAATGCTTGGGATAAGGCATTGAATAAGATATTGGTAAAAGGAGGCAGTGAAGATGAAAAAACGATATTCTACACAGCTCTGTATCATACAATGATTGATCCCCGCTTGTTTTCGGATGTAGACGGGAGGTATACAGGTGCTGACGGGCTGGCTCATACTGCCGCAAAGTATAACAGGCGAACTATATTCAGTGGTTGGGATGTCTTCCGAAGCCAGTTTCCCTTGCAGACAATTATTAATCCTACGTTGGTGAATGATCAAATCAATTCATTCATAAATCTGGCAGAAGAAAACAAGACTTTTTATTATGAGCGTTGGGAATTTCTGAACGCATATTCGGGTTGCATGATTGGTAATCCTGCCATTTCTGTGATCGCCGATGCTTACGTGAAAGGTATTCGGAGCTATGATGCAGACAAAGCCTATCGGTATGCGTTCAATACATCAAAGAAATATGGCAATGGAGAAAAAGGCTTTTCCGGTGCTCCTTATAGTATTTCCAATACACTTGAATATGCTTATTCAGACTGGTGTATGTCAGTATTGGCTCATTCTCTTGATAAAAAAGACGATGAGCGATATTTCAAAAAAGGAGCACAAGCCTATCACAGTATTTTTGATAAAAGAAAAGGTTGGTTCAGACCTAAAAAGGATGATGGAACTTGGGAAGAATGGACTGAAAATGCCCGTACGCAAGAATGGTATGGCAGCATAGAATCTAACCCGTATCAGCAGGGGTGGTTTGTGCCTCACGATGTGGAGGGAATGGTAAAACTAATGGGAGGACAGAAAAAGACATTGGCCGATTTGACCGATTTCTTTGAAAAAGCTCCCGAAGATTTGCTTTGGAATCAGTATTATAACCATGCGAACGAGCCTGTTCATCACGTTCCTTTCTTGTTCAACAGACTAAATGCTCCATCGTTCACGCAGCGTTGGACACGCCATATTTGTGATAAAGCCTATCGGAATGAAGTTGAGGGTTTGGTTGGCAATGAAGATGTAGGGCAAATGTCGGCTTGGTATGTTTTGGCTGCGTCGGGCATACATCCGCTTTGCCCCGGAGATGTGCGTTACGAGATAACAAGTCCTGTTTTCGATGAAATATCGTTCAATCTCGATTCGGGAAAAACATTTACCATTATCGCAAATGAAAATTCTACCGAAAATATTTATATTCAAAATATGGAGTTGAACGGAAAACGTTATACTCGTTACTATCTTAATTATGATGATATTATTTCGGGCGGAAAGTTAGTTCTGAATATGGGAAAGAAACCGGTTAATAAGTAATTAAAATGTCTTTAACAGTAACAAAAACAAATTCAAGTATAAACGGGAAGGATATATTTCTTTTCCGTATTCAAAATGAGTCGGGGGCTTATGTTGAGGTTCTCAATTATGGGGCAACATTGGTTTCATTTGTTGTACCGGATAAATCGGGGAATTTGGAAAATATAATCCTGAATTATAATAATATAGAAGATTATTTTACCGACAACTCGTATATAGGGAGTACTGTCGGGCGATTTGCGAACCGTATTGGAGGTGCGCAATTTGAACTTAACGGAATAAAATATTCTTTGGATAGAAATGACGGCAATAATTGCAATCATGGAGGCTATTCGGGTTTTAATTCAAAGGTGTTTGATTGGAAGGTTGAAAATGAAAAGCTAATTTTGTCATGCGAAAGTCTGGATGGCGAAGGCGGTTTTCCCGGAAATTTGAAATTTTCGGTTATCTACTCCTTTTCGGCTGAGAATAGTTTATATATTGAATATAAAGCTGTGTCTGACACCGAAACAGTATTTAATCCGACTAATCATGCCTACTTCAACCTTTCGGCGGGAAGGGAGAATATATTGAACCATGAATTGAAAGTATTTTCGGAAAGTTATCTTGAAACGGATGACGAATTTATCCCGACAGGAAAAGTTCTTCCGATTGGTGGATCGGCTTTCGATTTCAGGAGAGGCAGGAGGATATCTGAAATGATGCCCTTGAAAACCGAAATATTGCAGGGATATAATACCTATTTCATCGGAAATTCCGACAAGCAAGTTCTTAAACATCTGGCTTCGCTATCGGAAGAGGAGTCGGGACGGTATGTCGATGTTTATTCAACCATGCCGGGAGTTCAGGTTTATACGGGAGACTATTTGCCCGAACCGTTTACCGGAGTTTGCCTCGAAGCGCAGTTTTATCCTGATGGTCCCAATCATCCGCATTTTGAGACATGTATGTTGAAGCCGGACACCGAAACTGTTCAGATAATAGTGATAGATGCGGGTTGTAGAGCTATTGCTCATAGGGATTTGTTATAGAGAAAAATATTTTGCCCTGATATTCGGGCGTAAGATTTTACGCCCCTACTTTCGGGTAGGGTTCTGGTTTGCCTGGAAAACGTCGAATAAAATCCACGTTTTTCAACTACTGAATCACGTTACTATGAAACCGTCTAGACTTTTTCGTTTTGTTCAATTTTGTCATCCTGAGAGTATCGAAGGATCTGTTTTTTTAGATGTTTCACTACGTTCAACATGACAAAAACTCAAAAATTAAGTATAATTTAAAAAGTCTAGATGACTTCTATATAATTGTTATATTTACATAAGTTGTTAACAAATAATGTTATGAAAAAAATTGTTCTATTATTAAGTTTAGTTTTTTGTTCGGTTTCGCTATCTGCGAAGATCGTGCTGCCTAAAATCTTCACCGATAATATGGTTTTGCAGCAGCAAACAGATGCTCCTATCTGGGGAAAAGCCACTCCCGAAGCAGCAGTCAAAATTATTACATCGTGGGATAATCAGTCTTACTCGGTTAAAGCTGACAGCAATGGAAACTGGAAAGTAAAAGTGAAAACTCCCAAAGCCGGAGGGCCGTATACTATATCTGTATCGGACGGCAAATCTCTGAAACTTAATAATATACTTATTGGTGAGGTTTGGGTTTGTTCAGGTCAGTCTAACATGGAAATGCCTTTGGCGGGCTGGGGCAAAGTGAACGACTATGAGAATGAAATAGCCAAGGCAAATTATCCACAAATCCGTTTGTTGCATGTCGAGCAATCCACAAGCACAACTCCGTTAGATGACCTGAAAGCTACCAGAGGCGGTTGGCGTGAGTGTTCGCCTGAAACTGTTGCAGATTTTTCTTCCGTAGCCTATTTTTTTGGACGAAATCTTAACGAAAAGCTCAATGTCCCGATAGGTCTGATAAATACATCTTGGGGAGGAACATTGGCTGAGGCTTGGACAAGCGGCGAATCGTTGGAATACATGCCCGATTTCAGGGATGAGGTGAAAGTCATAAGCAGTGTTTCGGAAGAAGAAGCTCAAAGGCTGTATGAGCAGAATTTTGAAAAATGGAGCCGGAATATTTTAGATAATGATAAAGGTTACAAGAACGGTTTTCCTGTGTGGGCAAACCTCGATGCAAACGACGATTCGTGGCAGGAAATGTCTTTGCCCGGATTTTGGGAAGAAAAAAGCCTGAAAGATTTTGACGGGATTGTTTGGATGAGAAAAGTAATAGACATTCCTGCCAGCTGGTCGGGTAAAGAGTTGGAGTTGAATCTGGCTATGATTGACGATAATGATATCACCTATTTTAATGGTGAAAAAATAGGAGAAACGAACGGTTATAACGTTCCGAGAAAGTACAAGATACCTAAAAAACTGGTAAAGGCAGGCAAGGCTGTGATAACTGTGCGCGTGACCGATACCGGTGGCGGCGGTGGGTTGTATGGCGAATCTGCCAATATGTTTCTCTCATTGTCGGGAAAGAAAGACAACGCTATTTCATTGTCGGGAATGTGGAAGTATTACCCGTCCATCAATCTGAAAGATTTTGATAAGGCTCCACAATCGGTTGCCGGAAACCCTAACCGTCCTACGGTGTTGTATAATGCCATGATCAACCCATTGGTTTCCTATGCCATACAAGGGGCGATCTGGTATCAAGGCGAGGCGAACGAAGAAAGAGGGTATCAGTATCGTGAGTTGCTTCCGTTGCTGATTCGTGATTGGCGGAAACAATGGGGTAGGGACTTCCCTTTCTATTTTGTGCAATTGGCGAATTATAAACCGGCAACATCTGAACCTCAGGAATCCGATTGGGCCGAACTTCGTGAAGCGCAATTGCAGACTCTTTGTCTGGAAAATACAGGAATGGCTGTGACTATTGATATAGGTGAAGGGAATGACATACATCCGAAGAACAAGCAGGACGTAGGTCTTCGTTTGGCGTTGAATGCCAGAGCAAAAACTTATGGCGAGAAAGTTTCGTATTCGGGTCCTATATACGATTCCTATCAGTTGGAAGGGAATAAAATCCGTATACGTTTCAAACATACCGACAATGGACTGAAAGCGAAAAATGGTGCAAAGCTGAAAGGATTTGCTATTGCGGGTTCAGATCACAAGTTCTATTGGGCGGATGCGGTTATCGACAAAGATGAGGTTGTGGTTTATTCTCCTAAAGTTCCATTTCCTGTATCGGTGCGCTATGCTTGGGCAGACAATCCTGATTGTAATTTATATAATGGCAGTAATTTGCCGGCCTCTCCGTTCAGGACAGACGATTGGAGATAAAAATCTCCTGTATTGTATAACCCGTGGTGCATTTAGATAATGAAAGATAACAGGCTGAAATATAATACATATTTATATTGTCATCCTGAGTAAAACGAAGGATCTGGATTGAAAATACACAGATTTTTCACTTCGTTCAAAATGACAAAATCGATATAAATCTTGTAACAAATGAGTTAACATCAAACTCTTAAATGCACTACGGGTATTGTATAGTAATATCTGCATCATCAACTTCAAAAAATGAATGTTGATGATGCAGAATTTTTATGTGTCATTTTTTATAAAAAGCGTTTCCTTAGCCACTCTCTGATTGGGAGATCGTAGAACTTCATGGCCAAGTATGCAACCGTAATAGAAAAGAATACAACCAAAAGTCCTTGTGCCCACGAATCTTCTAGTGTATAGTTGTTGTTTGATACCCATGCCATGTAAACATACGCTATGGGAAAATGTGTGATGTAGATAGGGTAAGATATGTCGCCGAGGAATTTACAGAACTTTGAAGCCTTTTTGCCATTGACCTTACCTCCAGCTCCCAGCCAAACAATAAATGGGAACATTACAATCAGACAGAAACATTCGTAGAGGCCGTTTACCCAAAGACATTCGGGACTACCAAAACGAGGAATTGACAGCAAAACAACCAGCAGGATGCTGGCAAAAAGAAAAGCATTTTTTGTATACCGTAGTTTTCCGATACGTGCTAATAACAGACCCGCCAGAAAAGGAAATGCCAAACGGGTGAATCCGATGCGTAGCTGGGTAGGGTTGTCGATAGACCATCCTCCGATAATATCTCCATTGGCATTTGTGAGGGCATAATGAATGGTCACACCTGCTGCCGTTATCACGAGAATCCATAACACGATTTTCGATACACGCTTTAGAAACAACGCATAAACAGTGTTTGCTATATACTCAAAAAAGAGAGACCAAGCCGGTCCATTCAAGGGGTGCATTTCGCTCCAACCTCTTATGTCCAAGCCTTTCCCTACGGGTATCAGGGTGCAGCCTATCAGCATCACCAAAAGCATTTTCCATACGGGAACCTCGTGTATGCCTCCCCAGCCTAAGCCCGGCGAGTCTTGAAAATAGAACAATGCCGCTCCAATCAAGGAACCTACTATTATCATCGGTTGGAGACGTATCAGGCGACGTTTGAAGAAATCTTTGAGAGACATTTTGTTCCAACGGTCGTCATAGGCATAACTAATCACATAGCCGGACAAGAGAAAGAAAAAATCTACAGCCAGATAGCCATGATTGATGATTTGTTTGAAATGGTTGCCCTGTGAATGGACTTCAAATACATGAAACAAGACTACGACTAAGGCTGCAACACCTCGTAGTCCATCAAGTATTTCGTAATGAGGTTTAGATTCGGCTAAATTTAGGGGTTTCATTTTTTTGTTTAAGGTTGTTTAAAATATTTTTGTAATAATAGTCATTGCAAAAATAAGAGTATTATTGAGGTTTTGTTTCTCCTATATTTATTTTTTTCGGTCTTATATTTTGTGTTACAACATATCTTCCCACCTCTTGATACAGAAAAGAGATAACCTTGTGAAAAGCTATCTCTTAATCAATATTTAAGTTGTGGCGAAAACAGTTATCCTCTCAGTACAAACAAAGGCACTGAATTAGAATTTTCAAGAAACTTGCGGGAGAAACTCGGGGCAAATATTCTTCCGAATATATTTCGTCTGCGGGTATTGATACATACTGCCGATACATCCTCTTCTTCTATAAAATTTATTACGGCCTCCGGGATGTCGGGCGAATCAATTAATTTGTAGTCAATGTTCAATTGAGGATATTGTTTCAAGAACAACTCTTTCATCCCTATCAGGTCATATTCCCTCCACTTATCACCTTTTCTGTTTATCCTGTTTATGTGGATTAATGTTACTCTTATATTAGGATATGAACCTAAAAGATTTACAATTTTATCGAAAGATAATAAATCTCGTTTCTGGAAGTTTGTAAGGAAAGCAATATGCTTTATATTGAAAATATTCTTTACTTTGGCATGTTCGGGTACTGCCAATACCGGAACATCTGTCATTTCTATAACATCAGCCGTAACATTCCCCAATACGCTGTTTTTGTTGTTGTTTATTCCTTTTTTGCCTAATACCAGCAATGACGGTTTATATTCGAGAACAAAGTTTTCTATTTCTTCTTCCACAATGCCCTCCCTTATCGAATAGGAGTAGTTGACGGAAGGCCATTCTCCGGCAGAAATTTTCTTGTCAATATCAAGGCAAAGCTCAAGCATGTGCTTCCGTATTTTGCCTAACATGCCTTCGTTTTCAGTAGGCGTTTTTATGGTGTCGGCAAAAGGTATATGCGATGGGAAGTAAATATTATTGTATATATGAAGTATTTTGATTTTCGCGTTAATTATTTTTGCAATATCGAAAGCAATCTGGCAAGCCTTTATAGAGTAATCGGAAAAGTCTACCGCAACAAGGATGCGTTGGTTTCCGTCGTCAATCTTATAAGTATCCTGATCGCTGTAACTGAAAAGTTTGTTTACTTCTATTATAGACAGGGCCTTTGTCAGGTCTGTGCTGCTTACTTTTATATAGAAATTGTTGGTTGTGCCCGGCTCGTCCGGAGGCAGGCTTTCTACTCTTTCCATATAAACCTTTATTCCCTCGCCTTCGAGGATAGATTTCAGAATGTTGGCTTTAGCTTGTGTGTGTATAGCCAATGTAAGTAGGTTATTATCCATAATGTTGTATAATTTAGTTACAAGTTACGAGAAAACAAGTTACAAGTTTGTGACAACCGGGTTTTGCCCTGTTCACACACTGATATTGACTATAAATTTACTCATTTTTGTTTGTTTTCGATAAATAAAACTCGCCGTTTTTTTTAATTTGCTTTCAATGTAAAACAATGGAATAGCGGATTTGTTTTTTCTAAATGCTTAGGTGATACTGATTTTGAATAAGGATTCAGCAGTGGCTGATATCGGTTTGAATGAAAAAAAGGAGGTGTCCCAAAAGTAAGATTACACTATCAAAGTGTTACACATCTTTGTCATTGAGTCGCCTTCGCTCCTCGAACGTTGTTTCTGAGTGTAACGAAGAATCTGGATTCTCAAAAAATAGATCCTTCACTCTGTTCAGGATGACAAAAAGATACTAAAATTTACTTTAGGGACACGAACTTTCTTTTATTAAGAGAACTTGACCCTTCTCTTTCTTATTTAACAAATCTTTGAGCTTCTGATCCGCATTTTACTATGTAAATACCTTTTTGCAGTGTAGTAGTGTCGATTGTATTAATACCCGGTAATACGGTATCGGATAATACTTTTCTTCCCTGCATATCGTATATTTCAATAGCAGTATTCTGATCCGACTCTATCTCGACATAATTTGTGTGGATGATTAGCTGAACATTTGGCGTGTTGTCTTTAATGCCACTTGTGATTGGTACACGAACCTGTAACTTGTCGAGGCAAAAATAGGTTGCCGTGTTTGGTCCCCACATCGGATTTGCATCAGAAGTTTCCATTGTGTAATACAGTCCGCTTATTCTGCCTAGGGGAGACAAGTCGACCCATTCCCACTTATCGTTTTGTATGAGTTTTCCATCTTTAAATTCGGCTAGCGTATGTGTAACAGATAGTCCATTATCTTCGTAGTTCTCGTCCAAGCCATGAATTATAAGTTTAAAGTTATCTCCCTCTTTACTAAAAGGAGTTGCATATCCGTCTCCGGACAAAATTCCGAAATAAGGCCAAGGGTGATTGTTTACATACACCCCAACAGCTTCATACATTTCTCCGTCAGTAAGAATTGTTTGCAGGCTATGTTCTCCATACGTTTCCATGAAGTGCCCCCAATATGCAACCAAATATGGGATTCCTTTTTCAACTACAACTTCTCCGTCGCCGTTTTTTAAGATGTTGCCTTCTTCATCGGTTTTAATTCCGCCTCCGGCCATACATCCCCATTGATTGGCTATCCAGCCATCGGAATTTCCGACCGCTCCATAGTTGGTAATGTCTCCACTTGTGCAATAAGTAAATCCATCCCAATAAGAACCCATTCCCATTCCGTTGATGATGTGAGAAAAGGCAAACGAATTGAACTCGATAAAAGGATAGTTTTCGTCGTCGTAAGTTCCTGTCCATTGCCCTTTTTGAGGGTCGATGGCAAATTCTGTTGGATTCAAAGTTTTTGACAAGTCCAGTGTGATAATATCACCCGGATCGGCTGCAAATGATATATTGCTTATAACAAGTGCAATGCAAACAAATAAAGAGTAAAATCTTTTTTTCATGAGTTTATTGTTTTAGAAATTTTATTGTTTTGTTTTGCGATTTCATAATGTGAATTCCCTGAGATAGATGTGAGCAGCTTATATTGTTTGTTCCGCTTTCTAGCATAAAAGACATTTCCTTGTTGCCATGCAGGCTATATATATTTATAGTTTGCTGCATATCGGAGATGATAGCCAGATTGTCTGTGACAGGGTTTTTGAGCAATTGGAAACTTTGTTGACTGTCGTTATCTATGGAAGTAACAATATTAACGTGCAGATCTTCGGCTCCCGATATTTCGGTGGAAGTTTCACCTAACCAACCGCAATATTGATTTACGCCTGTATAAACTTTCACAAAATGGATGGAGGGAAGATTTACCGGATTTCCGGAAGCGTCTACCGCCCATTCGATATTGAAACCCGAGCGCTCGTCTGCATTGGGAAAATTGTCTGCATATCCCCAATCGTAAGCATACTGCACATAGTATGAGCCATTTCCGCTTTCGTCCACATAATTGTCGGCAAGTTTAGTCCCTTCAAATGTGAGCGATTCGCCTTCTGTCCATTGAGGGTAATAAGACTGTTGGTGAAACGTATTGCGGTATACATAACCATTATCTCCTTGATTGCTTTCCCATTTTATATAGGTTATATCGTTTATGTAAGGGCTGCCGGGCATGGGTTCTTTCACTTTGTTTTCGTCGGGTTTGTGATATGTAAGCCGGTAGTTTTTAATGGTTTCCGGTTTGTTGTATTCACTTCCTGCCAATTCGTACCATTCATCGTCCGGCAGTCCATTGCCGTTGGCATCATAAGACACCATTACGATGCCCGGTTCGCAATTGCCTCCGAAGCGTGTCTTTTCCTCGTTCGGATTTGTAGCAGAGGCAAAGGCATTTCCCCAGATTTTGAAATCATACTCTCCCTTTACATTTGCAACCGGATGATCGAATCCGAAGATAACATAGCCGCCATAGGCCCCAAGAGAGATAGGAACTTTGTTTTCATTTTTGATGCACTCTTCCGCTTTGCGAATCATGTCTGTTTTTGTATCACCTTCTTCATATTCGGGCAGTTTATTTACAAATTGTCCCGGTGCAGGCGCAAAGTCATACACTTTTTCGATATAAGGGTTTTTTTGAGCCATGATGCTTGCAGAAGAAGCAAAACAAGATAGAATAACGATTAAATTTTTTATTTCCATATATTCAAATTTTTAGTGGTTTCTTTCAATTTGCCGAGAAAAACAATATGTGCCGGAATATCACCCGTTCTGACATTCCATTTTTGGTTCCCGTCTTTATCAAAGCAGTATAAAGTTCCGGACGATACATAGTTCTTTGCATCGGTTACGTAAATATCCTTGGTAATAGGATTAACGGTAATCCCGTAAGGCTGCTTAATGTTTTGTTCTGTTCCGTCGGTAATGAAATTGTTGGTAACCATTTCCTTTTTTGCAACATTCACGATGCAGTAAGAAATTTCATTGGTCATGGAAATATAGCTCCATTCGGAACTGTAAGCATAGAGCGAGTCTCCATCCAGATGAAAATTGGAAACAGAAATACCTAACGTATCGGCAACAGCATCAGTCTTTGTGTTGATACAAAACAGGTTGGAAGGGTTGTTGTAATAATCGCCTCGTGAACTTACCCAAAGGTTGCCGTGACTGTCTGCCCGCAAGCGATGCAAGTTTATGCCCACTTCAATTTGTTTGGTTTCGCTAAAGGTTTTGATATCGATAACGGAAACTGTATTTTCGTAATTGGGGAACATATATCCGCCCGAATTGGCTACATAAATCTTATTACCAACAATTTCCAGTTCGTCGGGTTGAAATCCGACCAAACAACGGTCTATGACTTCCAACGTAGCCGTATCAATTTTTGCTACATAACCCCGTTGCGTGTAATAGGGGTCTAGTTCTACAGGTCCGGCATAGGAAGTTGCATACGCATATCCCTCATGGAAACGAATATAACGGCAGTTGGCTATCTCAATCTGCCCGATGCGTTTAGCATTTGAAGCGTCCATTACTTCTATTTTGTTTGAGCAATTGATAACTGCATAGAGCCTGTCTCCATAGATTTGTAAATCGTTGCCCACATCGCCCATCTCTTTTACTACCGTAGGGTTAGCTGAGGCAAAAATATTACGGCTGTAAGTCCCGGTTTCGTAATCGTAATAATCGAGCGTGGATTTATTACTGCCCATATTGCCTTCGTTGAGCAGATAGAAACCCTGAATGGAAGTATATTCCGGTAAGGAAGGTCTGATTATTTCCGGTTCAAAAATATCGTCATCTTTGCGGCAAGAAAAGCAGATAAAAGTGAGTGTAAGCAAAAAAGGTATTATCTTTCTCATATTTCTAATTTCAATGAAAGTTTATAATTGCGTCCCGGCATGGGATAATTGATTACTACGTCATATTGTTGGTCGAAGAGATTGTTGACTTCTGCTGAAAGTTTCAGTCGTGTGCTTTTTATCCGGAATTCTTTTCCCAAACCCAAATCATGTGTGTACCACGGTTGGTGGTAGTTTGCCCGTTTATTGTCCGAATTGTCATACCTTTCCCCAACATAAATGAAGCTATAGTTGAAGCTCCATGTTTTATAAGTTGCATTCATAAAAGCCGAAGCACTATGCCAAGGGATGTAGGGTATCTGTCCGCCGTAGGTTACTTCTCCCGGTTCGGAAAAATCGCGTGCTTTCTGATAAGTATAAGCTACGTTTGTATTAACCTGAATCCCAAAGGGGAACAGCCATTCCGCTTTGGCGGAGACATCAATACCCAATATTTCTACAAAGCCTATATTATAGGTCTGTGCCCGGAACAAGGCACTTCCTTTCGGGTTACAGACAATCTTGTTCTTCACCTTGATAAAATAGCTGTCCGTTTGCAAACCGATGCTTTTCAGTATCTTACGGGGAAAAGTTTTTATGTATTGGAATCCAGCATTATATTGGGTCGTATACTCCGGTTTCAAGGCTATATTGCCTACTTCGGTATAATACAGATCGTTGAAAGTAGGCATTCGGAAGATGCGTTTATAGAAAGCCCGGATATTGAAATCGTGGCTCTCGAAAGGCTGATAGGAAAGGAAAATGGCAGGAGTCAGTTCTTGTTTGTTGTCGGGAGTTCCTGTCTCTACATTAGGAAGCGATTGCCCTTCCTCGAAGTTGTGTTGTATACGTGTAACTTTATCGAAGACAAAAGTTCCTAACAGGCTGGCTTGCCCTTTCAGGCGATTCCAATCGAAGGCAGTTGCCAAAGCGGCTAACACGGTATGGCGTTTTGGATGAACAAAATCCCGCAAATCGGCATCCAACATGTTCCATTGATAATCTATGGCAAGAGAAGCATCCCACCAAGAAGTAATCCTGTATTTATTGACGGCTGAGAGGTAAACATCTTGCTGTTTGTATTCGTTGTTGATAAGCATCAGGGTGGTATCGGGGTTCAGATAGCGCAGGTAGTCGTGTCCGTATTTGGCATTTACCTGAAATTCATAGCGGTCGGTAATCTGCTCCTGAAAACTTCCTTGAACAAAGAAATTTCTGTCCCATTGACGTTGCGAAAACTTCCAGATGTTATTCACTATTGCACCCGGAATACCACGTTCCGAATCGTAATAGTAGGCTTTGACATTCCATTTGCCGTTTCTGTCAGTAAAACCATTTAGTCCGGCCTCTAATCGGAATGCTTCAATATCTCCGTTTTGACGAACAGCTGTGGTATCCCAAGCAACAAGTCCGTCCAACACTTTCCTGTAACGGAATTTGTATTTTCCCGAAGAATTCAGGTATTCGGCATGAAAAGAGGTGCTGATTTTATCGGTTATTTTTTGTTCCCAAAGGATAGAAGGGTTTGCCAGATCGAAAGAGCCCGTTTTGAATGAGGCTTTCAGGTTTGTCTTTTTACGTCCCTCAAAGCGGGGACGGCGACTACGGATATAGATACTTCCGGCAGAGGCATAATCTTTTGCCGATTGGAAAATGTCGCTCTTCTGTCCGTTATAAAGAGATATCTCTTCTACGTTTTCCATGGAAAATTTTCCGAGGTCAACCTGTCCATTCTGGGCATTGACAACCTGAATGCCGTCGTAAAAGACAGCCGTATGATTGGTCCCCATGCTGCGAATGTCAACAGTTTTAAGACCACCGATTCCACCATAATCTTTCAGCTGGATACCCGAAAAATAACGGATGGCATCGGCTACCGAAAAGGTATTCAGGTTTTCAAGCTCTTTGCCCGATAATTTTTGAGAAGGAATAACTTCCTTGTATTTATTACCTACAACAACAACCTCATTAAGATGTTGCAAGCTATCCAGTTTGTTCTGCGACAGAGAAATCAGACAGAAAGGAAGAAACAAAATAGTACAAAATGCTCTGCTTAAAAACATAATAAGCTGTTTAAATTTTTTACAATCAAACAGCTTTCGTCACGAATCATAGAATGTAACTTACACCTCACGCACAACAATTTGCGTAAAGATGAAAGCTATTCTAAAATAATGTTGGGATAAACTTTGCAGGAACAACTACCGAAAAATGATTAAACCTGCCATGTTTGTCTCAAGCTCTATTCCACGAAAGCTCTATAACTTACTATTTTGGCAGGTCTTCTGACTTGTTCCATCTTACACGACCTTCCCGGATATAAAAAACCAGTGGTATAAGTATTGTATAAGACTGTTAAGAACTTACAGCAGCGGGTCTGTTCAGGATTTTCACCTGATTCCCTTTTCAATAATGCTTTAAGAAATAAAACATCATCACCAAAACGTTTGCAAAATTAGTAAACTTTGTATTATTACAAAACAATACATCAAAAAAGAATTACAATATTCCTTTTTCTTAGTCGCACAGTTTATCGGTGAAAAGCACACCTTGCAGATGATCAAATTCGTGCTGGAAAATGATTCCTGTAAAATTATCTTTTCGACTGTATCCTTCGAGCCGTTCCTTTATCAACTCGCCTTTTTCATTCCTGTATTCAACATCTACCCAAGTCCAGCGTTTACTGTTTCCGCTAAAATCGGGTATCGACAGGCAGCCGTCATCCTCAAAGCATATCATTTCTTTCGAATGTCCTGTTATTTTAGGATTGATAGCGACTTGAACCGGATAGTCCGGCTTATCCAGCCTGACGAAAAGAAACAGGTTTACGTTCACCCCAACTTGCGGGGCGGCAATTCCAACACCCATTTCTTCATCCAGAGTGCGGGTTAGCCGTTGGATGAAATATTGAAGGTCTGGATTGTCCTTGATCTCTTCGTTCCGAATATTTTTGCTTTTCTTTCTGAGAGTTTTCAAGTCTTGCTCGTCGGTAACCAGAAGCACCCTCATTGGCTGGTTGATATCACCCTCCTTCACCAGTTTTATTTCTTTTTGTGTCATACCCTTATTTATTTGACATGAATGTAATATACATAACATTATACAGATGCAAAAAGCAGCCAAATTTTTCATTTTTATCTGTTTTTAACTACAAATTTAGAATAAATACGGGCTATTTTACAAAAGAATTAACACTAAACTACAGTTTATTCGAACAGATTAAGATTCTTTCTTATCTTTGCAAATAATAGAATAAACAGTTACATAAATATATGAATATCTTATTACTCGGTAGCGGAGGGCGTGAGCATGCCCTTGCGTGGAAAATGAAACAAAGCGAAAAATTAGGAAACCTTTATGTTGCTCCGGGAAATGCGGGCACAAACCTTATAGCAAAAAATGTGGATATAAAGGTGACTGATTTTCAGGCCATAAAAAACTTTGTTTTGGATAATGAGATCAATATGATTGTTGTAGGCCCCGAAGATCCGCTTGTTGAAGGTGTGTATGATTTCTTCAAACAAGATGCCGATACGAGCCATATTCCCGTTATCGGTCCGTCCAAATTGGGCGCTCAATTGGAGGGTAGCAAGGACTTTGCAAAGCGGTTTATGCAAAAACACAATATCCCCACTGCACGGTACGCTAGTTTTACCTTAGATAATGTGGACGAAGGATATGCTTTTCTCGAGTCTCTTAAATCGCCTTATGTGCTGAAGGCCGATGGCTTGGCAGCCGGAAAGGGTGTTTTGATTATTGAGGATCTGGAAGAAGCAAAAAGAGAATTGAAAGCTATGCTTAGTGGCATGTTCGGGAAATCGAGCAAGACGGTGGTTATAGAAGAATTTTTGTCGGGGATAGAATGTTCCGTATTTGTTCTGACAGATGGCAATTCTTACAAAATATTGCCTGTGGCGAAAGACTATAAACGTATCGGAGAAGGAGATACAGGCCTGAATACGGGTGGAATGGGTGCTGTTTCGCCGGTTTCTTTTGCCGATGGCGAATTTATGCGAAAAGTTGAGGAAAGGATTGTTGTTCCAACGGTTGACGGGCTGAAGAAAGATGGGATCGACTATAAAGGTTTTATTTTCATCGGTCTGATAAAGGTGGGCGATGAGCCTCTTGTGATAGAGTATAATGTTCGTATGGGTGACCCTGAAACAGAAGTTGTTATGCCTCGTATAGAATCGGACTTGGTTGATCTGTTGGAAGGTGTGGCAACCGGAACATTAAACAATAAGTCTTTGAAAATAGACGATAGGTATGCCGTAACAGTAATGTTGGTGTCGGGCGGATATCCCGGTGATTATGAGAAAAATAAAGAAATAACCGGATTGAATGACGTTTCGGACAGTATAGTTTTTCATGCGGGAACAAAAGATTCGGACGGAAAAACTCTGACCAATGGCGGACGTGTCATCGCTGTTACATCCTACGGAAAGACTAAAGATGAGGCCTTGGCTTTATCTTTTGATAATGCGGAAAAGATCGGGTTTGATAAGAAATATTTTCGTCGCGACATTGGCTTCGATTTAAAATAAGGATGATGTGAAAAACTCATACAAACAATACGTTGCCGAGGGCACATTTCCCATATATGTTGCCGTAATATATTCCATAATATTGCGGGTGCGGTTCTATCTGACGTCAGTGGACGAACCCGTATCGAAGATAGAGGGAGGATACTTGTGGAACCTTCTGCAACCATATATTACTGATAACCATTTGGCTTTGTCGTATGGTTTAAGTTTTGCCTGTGCAATTGGTATTGCTTTGATGGTTAGTCATTTGAATTCAAAATATTCAATTATCAGAAAAAGGACTCATCTGCCGTTTTCCATTACGCTATTGTTGTTGAGTTCTCATCATTTGTTGGCGGAGATTACCCCCTATCACTTTGCAGCTTTCTTCTTCCTGTTGACAACCGACAAGCTGTTTAGTAGCTATCAGTCGCCAAACTCGGCACGTATGGCTTTCGATTTTGGGTTTTATTTTGCATGTGGAAGTCTTTTTGCGCCCAATATCCTGTTGTTTTTGCCACTCTATTGGATCGGACTTTCATTTATGCGAGCCTTTTCTTTCAAGGCAATTCTGACCTCGTTGCTTGGTGTTGTTTCCATTTATTGGATTGCCCTTTTCTTCTTCCTGTCGAAAGACAATATAGAGGGCATGTATACGCCTTTTCTGACTTGGACTCAGATCGATTGGCTGGTTTTACCTTTTGTAGGGTTCAATTACCTCGATTTCGGGTTGATCCTTTTTAGCCTGGTGATTCTGGTCATAATCATAATAAACAACTACTCGGAAAGCTACAAAGATAAAATCAGGGTTCGGGGTATTGTATCCTTCCTCAATATGATTCTGATAATGTCTATTCTGGCATATTTATTTATACCGACACAGCCACTCGTATTTCTGTTTGTAGCCTTAGTGACGGCTTCTTTAGTGGTTTCCCACTATTTTGCCCTGATAAGTATGCGTTGGCAGATGTATTTGTTCTATCTCACTTTGGTGTCTTTTGTTTCGTATACTTTCTTCATCTTTACAGCGCACTGATATATAGAAACGAAAATAAACGAAAGTGTATAAATAATGCCAATCGGGCAAATATTTAATAACAAAATACTCTTTTTATATTCAACAAAACGGATATGTTACCTAATCAGCGCAGAGAAAAAATATTAGAACTTATTAGAGAAGACGGACATGCCAAAGTATTGGATCTTAGTCGTATATTTAAAGTTACGGAAGTGACCATCAGGCAAGATCTTGAGCGTTTGGAGAAAGAAGGACTTATCAAACGGGAACATGGAGGTGCAATATTGGTTGATATTGATGCGGGGGTAAAAAACATAACTCTCCAGAATCAGAAGAATATGTCCGAAAAAATAGCAATAGCTACCAAAGCCATATCTTACATAGAAAATGGAGATACCATTATTCTTGATTCCGGTTCGACGACTACCGAAATTGCAAAGCTACTTGTTGATTTTCAGAATATAACCGTTATTACAAACGCATTAAATATAGCCTTGATACTAGGCGCACATCCTCATATAAACTTGATAGTAACCGGTGGTGAATTTAAAGCACCCACTCTCTCGCTTACCGGGCAAAAGGCTGCAGATTTCTTTTATAATCTGAACGTAGATAAATTGTTTCTGGCCACAGCGGGGATATCTCTCAAATCGGGACTCACATATCCCAGTATCAGTGATATATGCGTGAAAAGGGCAATGATAGAATCGGCGAACGAGGTGTATCTGGTTGCCGATTCAAGTAAGATTGGCCTTAATTCATTCGCAAGCCTTGGAGCCTTGTCTCTTATCAATTTACTTATCACAGACTCTAATATTTCGAAAGAGAACGAAGAGATATTGAAAAATAATGACATTGCCTACACCGTTGCAGAATTAAGGTAGTATTCCAATTCTATTTTTTCTCTTTTTTACCAAAACGAAAATAAACGAAAAAATATATTTACTTTTTCTTTTGTTTTATCTTTTCTATTTTTATATTTGTGTTTGCTATTTCTTTCTTTAGGGATAGATTGAAACAAATATGAAATAAAAATGATAGAAAAAAAAGAAATCGACAGATTAGAGCATACGGCAATCAAACTGAGAAAAAGGTTGCTTGAAGTAGTCTATAATGCAAAAGCCGGTCATATCGGAGGAGGTCTTTCTTCACTCAATATGCTTACCGCACTATATTTTCACACATTAAATATTGATCCCCAACAACCCCAAAAAGAAAATCGTGACCGCTTCATCATGAGTAAAGGTCATTGTGTGGAAGCATTGTATTGTACCTTGGAAGGGCGAGGCTTCATCGCGCCTGAATTGCTCGATACTTATGGGAAATATGGAACATCCTTAGCCGGTCATCCTACCGTGAAAACTACTGGTGTAGAGGTGAATACAGGTGCTTTGGGACATGGCCTGTCCATTGGCGTGGGATTGAGTATTGCTGCTAAAATGGATAAAAAGGACTATAAAACTTATGTCTTGATGGGAGACGGAGAGCAAGGCGAAGGTTCGATCTACGAAGCGGCAATGTCAGCCAGTCATTACAAATTAGACAATCTTGTGGCAATTATCGACCGCAACGGATTACAAATAAGCGATACGACGGAAAATGTGATGTCGCTGGAACCAATAGACGAGCGGTGGACTGCATTCGGTTGGGATGTTGTCGAGGTTGATGGAGATGATATGGGAAGTATTGTGCAGGTATTGGATAATATTGATTTCGAAAATAAAAAACCGCATCTTATTATTTCCAAAACAACAAAGGGAAAAGGTATTTCCTGTATGGAAAATATTTTGAAATGGCATCACGGCGTGCCTAATGAGAGTGAATATACACAAAGCATTGCGGAGCTTGAAGCATGTATTAACAATTACCAGACTATATAAAAATAATGAGCACAAATCAAACTATACCATGTCGTCAGAGTTTTACTCAAACTTTGTTGGAACTTGGAAAAAAAGATAAAAATATTGTTGCCGTAACTTCCGACGCCAGAGGCTCGGTTACTTTGGGCGACTTTGCAAAAGAACTTCCGGAACAATTTGTAGAGGTTGGAATTGCCGAGCAAAATGCAGTTGGTGTAAGCGCAGGTTTGTCGATGGCAGGCAAAAAAGTTTTTGTTTGTGGTCCTGCCTGTTTTTATGTGGCTCGCAGTTTAGAGCAAGTGAAAGTAGACTTAGCGTACTCTAAAAATAACGTAAAAATATTGGGTGTAAGCGGTGGCGTAAGTTATGGCGCTTTAGGAGCCACACACCACAGTTTGCACGATATTGCAGTTCTTCGTACCTTTCCGGGCATGCAAATTGTTTTGCCTAGCGATGTTCGTCAGACAAAAAAGTTGGTAGAGCAATTGGTCGATTACGACCATCCTGTATATGTTCGTGTAGGGCGTAATGCCGTGCCGGATGTTTATGAAGATGATTCATTCGACTTTCAAATCGGAAAAGCAAATACGTTGATGGATGGAAACGACATAACCATTATCGGTACGGGCGAAACAGTTTATCATTGCTACGAAGCAGGCAAAAGGCTTAAAACTCAGGGAGTGAATGCCCGTGTGATAGATATGCACACGCTAAAACCTGCCGATACCGAAGCGATTTTGAAAGCTGCTCGTGAAACAGGAAAAATTATAACAGTGGAAGAGCACAGCATTTTCGGAGGACTGGGTGCGATTGTATCCGAAACCGTAGTGCAAAATAACCCTGTTCCTGTAAAAATATTGGGTATACCTGACGAAAATGCAATACATGCCAAACCTTTGGAAATCTTCCATCATTATGGAATTGATGCGGAAGGTATATATAACTCAGCGATTGAATTTTTGAAAAAATAATTTATGAAAAAGCATTATATCATATCTATCGACCAGAGTACGTCGGCTACTAAGGCGGTATTGTTCAACGATAAATGTGAATCACTTTATCGGGCTACTATACATCACGAGCAATACTATCCCAAACCGGGGTGGGTGGAGCATGATGCGGAAGAAATCTACGCCAACACTGTTGAGACGGTGAAAAAGGTAGTAGAAAGTGGAAAGATAGATGCAGATGGTATATGCTCTGTTGCTATAACCAATCAACGGGAGACTGCGGTAGTTTGGAATAAAGAAACCGGTAAGCCTGTCTATCGTGCCGTTGTATGGCAGTGTCAGCGTGGAGCCGACATTTGTGCCAAACTCGTGGAGCAAGGTTATTCCGAAAAAATAAAAAAGAAGAGTGGCTTAATTATCGATCCTTACTTTTCAGCTAGCGGTATTCAGTGGATATTAGACAATGTGGAAGGCGCACGTTCGCTGGCTGAACAAGGAAAACTATTGGCAGGAACCATAGATTCGTGGTTGTTGTGGAAACTGACCGACGGGAAAGTGCATGCAACGGATTATACCAATGCTTCCCGCACATTACTGTTCAATATTCATACCTTAGACTGGGATGATGAATTGCTCGATCTTTTCACTATACCACGTTCTATGATGCCTGATGCAAAACCTTGTGACTCGGTTTTCGGGGAAAGTACTGTCGACGGGATTTTTACTCAACCGGTAGTGATTGCCGGAATATTGGGCGATTCGCATGGTGCGCTTGCCGGACAAATGTGCTTTGACCCCGGCATGGGCAAAAGTACTTACGGAACAGGCTCTTCGGTAATGGTCAATATCGGAGAAAAACCTATTGTGGCTCCCGGCGGACTGGTAACGTCTGTTGGTTTTGCCGCTCATGGTAAAGTGTATTATGCATACGAAGGAAATATTCATTGCACGGGTGCAACAATTAAATGGCTGGAAGAAAAACTGAATCTTATCAATAGTGCTTCCGAGGTGGAAGCCTTCGCCACAAGTATTCCTGATAATGGAGGTGTCTATTTCGTGCCTGCTTTTGCGGGGTTGAGTGCTCCCTGGTGGAATTCGCAGGCAAAGGCTATGATTCATGGAATGACTCTCGGCACAGGAAAGGCTCATGTTGTGAGGGCTGCACTTGAGGCGATTGCTTATCAGGTGAAAGACCTTGTTGATTTGATGACCATACAGGCAGGAATATCCCTGAAAGAACTGCGTGTTGACGGAGGTCCTACTAAAAATCATTTTCTGATGCAGTTTCAAAGCGATATGCTTGATGCAACCATCAATTGCTCCAACATAGAGGAGGCTTCGGCACTAGGTGCAGCGGTGATGAATGGTTTGGCACAAGGTGTATGGAAATCGTTGGAGGAAGTTGCTGCCCTTAGATGCGACGACCGCATCATCACTCCGAAAATGGATGAAGAAACCAGAGAGATGCTATATTCAGGCTGGATAAGAGCGATAGGCATGATTCAGAAAAGCACAAACTAAATATCAATTAGAAATCCGACTTAAAAAAACATATCATTAAAAATTAACTATCATGAAGAACAAGAAAATAACATTTGGAATAATACTGGCTACACGCAGCTATTTCAATTCGGCTTTGGCTAAAGACGTTCGCGCGACATTGACAAAAGTCTTAACCGAGAATAACTACGACTATGTTATACTAGACGAAGAAGATACTCCGACAGGTTCGGGTAGTATCGAAACCCGTGAGGACGGAATCAAATGTGCCGAACTTTTCAAAAAGAACCGTGAAAGGATTGATGGTATTATTGTTACCCTTCCTAACTTTGGTTTTGAAATAGGTATTATCAATGCCATTCAACTAGCCAACCTGAATGTTCCTATTCTTGTTCAGGCATGTGACGATGATAATGATAAGGTAGACTTAGACAATCGTCGTGATGCTTTCTGCGGCAAGTTGTCTGTTTGCAACAATTTGTATCAGTATGGTATTCCGTTCACAGATACAACATTGCATACCTATTCTATAAACAGCCCGTTGCTTTTGGAAGATATCAACCGTTTTGCAGCTATTTGTAGAGTAGTGAATAACGTTAGAGGAGCACGTATCGGTGCTATCGGCGCTCGTCCTGCGGGATTCCAGACAGTTCGTGCGTCTGAGAAAATTCTTCAACGTACAGGAATAACTGTTGTTCCGGTCGATTTATCTGAAATTCTGGGCATGGCCGATGCTATTGCCGACGATGATAATATGCTTCTCAACCGGGTTAAGGAGATACACGGCTATGCGCTTGTTCCGGGTGGATATGAGAAAAAATTGTTGAAACAGGCAAAATTCGGTTTGGCTGTGGAAAAATGGATAGCGGCAAACGATATTGATGCTGTGGCTATTCAATGTTGGGATTCGTTGCAGGCAAATTATGGTTGTGCAGCTTGTGTAACGATGAGTATGTTGGGCGACAAACTGATTCCGAGTGCTTGCGAAGTGGATATTGCCGGAGCAATTTCTATGTATGTGCTGACTCTTGCCTCAGGAAACGCTTCCGCTATTGTAGATTGGAACAATAATTTTGCAGAAGATCGCAACAAATGTGTATGTACGCACTGCGGAAACTTCCCGAAAAGTTTCGTTAAGAACGACCTGAAATTGGGTAATCTGGGAGTGTTGAGCCGTACGATGGGAACCGAAAATACATTCGGAGCCGTATTGGCTAAGGTTACAAGTGGGCCGTTCACTTATTTCAGAATTTCAACCGATGATACCAAAGGCATTATCAAATCATATTTGGGAGAAGGCAACATCACTGACGATCCTTACGCAATGGATGGTTGCATCGCCGTGACGGAAGTTCCTAATCTCCAGAATTTGATGAAATATATGTGTAAGAACGGATTTGAACATCATGTGGCAATGTGTCGAGGCAATGTTCAGGATATTGTTTTCGAGGCCGTTGAAACATATTTGGGCTGGGATATTTACAAACACGATTAATTTTGACGAATAGTTAGGAGGGGTGTGTCAGATGTAATTTTTTTTGACACATCTCTTTTTTTTGTTTACGGCTAATGCTGTCAGTATTAGTGTTCCTTATAATAAATCAACAATTCAATACATCGCTACAAATGAATCAAATAACGCTTTTGCTCGATAAATAAATAGCTAATTGATAGTTGTTTTGCTAAATACCACGATTCGTAGCCAGGGACTGCTTCATCGTTATTTCTTTTTTATCTATTGATTATTTGTCATAAGTGTATTTTCAGATTATTTCATTTGATCGAAACCTTCGCCATAAACACCTCTGGTATTGGTTTGAGAAATAAATGCCTTTTCGTCTATGCTGCGTATCATTCGGAATATATCGACCGACTCGGAGCGTTTCGCCAGAAGTATGATCACCTTCGTCGATTTTTTCGTATACCACCCCGTTCCATCAAGCACTGTGCAGCCTCTTTTAAGTTCCTTGTTGATAGCATCAGCTATGATTTCGTATTTTTCGGAGAAAATAAGAAATTGCACCGATTGACGGAATCCATTGATAACCATATCAATAACATAGGTCATCACGGCCATTACGATAAGTCCGGCTACAATTTTGTTATAATCTTGGGAAACGAAATAGGATGAACAAATAATAGTTAAATCACACAGCATCATTCCCCGCCCAAAAGTTAGGCTCTTATATTTATTTATTATCGCAACAATAATGTCCGTTCCGCCTGTGCTGCCATTTACACTGAACACCAAACCTATGCCGGCTCCGCACATCATCCCTCCGATAACACCCGAAAGAAGAGGTTCTTCCTCAATCAGAGGCTCGGTTATAATGTGTCGGGCAATAGTGAGAAACAAAGTTAAGACAACAACACTGTACAATGTTTTGACGATAAACTTAAATCCCAAAACCTTGAAAGCCAGAAGCAGAAGTACGCAATTCACCACAAAAAAAACATTTTGCAGTTGAATGACTCCTTTTGTGCTGTATTCTACAAGTAAGGCAATACCGGTCAGTCCTCCGGTTACGATTCCTCCCGGCTTGATGAAGCCAATAAGGCCAATCGCATACAAAGCAAGACCAAGTGTCATAGTCACATAGTCTCGCCAATAAAAATCTTTCAGATATTTCGTAGGCATTCCGGTAGCTGTTTTTATAATACTATATTCACAATTTTCTTAGGAACTATAATCACCTTTTTCGGAGTTTTTCCGTCCATCCATCTGGCTGAACTTTCGTGAGCCAATACTGTTTTTTCAATTTCGTCATTGCTGGCGTCGGCGGCAAATTCGATGTTGAAACGCGCCTTTCCGTTGAAAGAAATTGTATAGTTGATCACATCTTCCACCAAATGCTCCTCGTTATAGGCAGGCCATTGTGCATCGCAAACGGTAGAGTTGTTGCCTAAACTATGCCACAAATCTTCGGCAATGTGTGGCGCAAACGGAGAAATGACAATGACTAATTCTTGCAAGATTGCTCTTTTATTGCATTTCAATGCTGTCAATTCGTTTACGCATATCATTGAGGCAGAAACAGATGTGTTGAAAGAGAAATTCTCAATATCATGAGAAATTTTCTTTATCAGTTTATGCAATGCTTTCAGTTCCTCTTTTGTTGGAGCATCGTCCGAAACAGAGAATTCTTCTCCTTTATAAAATAAATTCCAGAATTTGCGCAAGAAACGGTGAACCCCGTCAATACCGTTCATGTCCCAAGGTTTTGACTGCTCTAATGGTCCAAGGAACATTTCGTAGAGGCGCAATGTGTCTGCTCCATACTTTTCAACTATATCATCGGGATTCACTACATTGTGATAAGATTTTGACATCTTTTCAACAGTGTATCCGCAGATGTATTTTCCATCTTCAAGAATGAACTCGGCGGTGGCAAATTCAGGTCGCCAAGCCTTGAATTTATCCAAATCGAGAACGTCATTGTCTACGATATTCACATCCACATGAATTTCTGTAGTTTCATATTGATCTTTAAGATTCAAAGACACAAATTTGTTTGTTCCATTGATACGGTAAACAAAATTGCTCCGTCCCTGAATCATTCCCTGATTTATCAATTTCTTGAAAGGCTCGTCTTCGCACGAAATGCCTACATCGTACAAGAACTTATCCCAGAAGCGACTGTAAATTAAGTGTCCTGTGGCGTGTTCGGTTCCACCGATGTAAAGGTCTACATTTCTCCAATATTCGTCCTTGTCTTTCGCTACTAATGCCTCCTCGTTGTGCGGGTCCATATAGCGCAAGTAATATGCAGAAGATCCGGCAAATCCGGGCATCGTGTTCAGTTCTAACGGGAAGATGGTTTCGTCGTTTATTTCCGATTTGTCAACAACTTTATTGTTCACTGCGTCCCATGCCCATTTTGTAGCGTTGCCCAATGGCGGTTCACCTGTTTCGGTGGGTAAAAACTTGTCCACTTCCGGCAATTCCAAAGGCAAACAATTTTCAGGTAACATATAAGGAATATCGCCTTTGTAGTATACAGGAAAAGGCTCTCCCCAATAGCGTTGACGAGAGAAAATGGCATCACGCAAACGGTAATTTGTTTTTACTCGTCCGATACCTGCGTCCTTGATATATTCTTTAGCTTTCTCAATAGCTTCTTTTACAGTCAGTCCGTTCAAGAAGTCAGAGTTCATCACAATTCCTTCTTTAGCATCGAAACTTTCTTCCGACACATCACAACCTTCAATCAACGGAATGATCGGCAGATTGAAGTGCTTTGCAAACGCATAGTCACGGCTGTCGTGAGCAGGGACAGCCATAATAGCACCTGTTCCGTATCCTGCCAATACATAGTCGGCAATCCAGATTGGGATTTCTTTTCCGTTCAACGGATTAATGGCATAGGAACCGGAGAAAACGCCGGTTATTTTCTTATCAGCCATGCGTTCACGCTCGGTGCGTTTTTTGGTCGCGGCAATGTATGCGTCCACCTCAGCTTTTTGATCCGGTGTGGTCAGTTTTTCTACATATTCGCTTTCAGGAGCAAGAACCATAAATGTTACTCCAAAAACAGTGTCGGCTCGGGTCGTGAAGATTTCCAAACAAACATCAGAGTCTTTCACTTTAAATTGCATTTCCGCACCTTCCGATCGTCCGATCCAGTTGCGTTGAGTTTCTTTGATTGATTCGGTCCAGTCTATTTTGTCCAAACCGTCGAGCAGGCGTTGAGCATAAGCCGAAACACGCAAGCACCACTGACGCATTTTTTTCTGTTCAACAGGGTATCCTCCACGCTCCGAAAGACCGTTGATGACCTCGTCATTAGCCAAAACAGTGCCCAATGCAGCACACCAGTTCACCATAGTTTCGCCCAGATAAGCAATACGGTAGTTCAGCAATATTTCTTGTTGCTCTTGTTCTGATTTAGATTTCCATTCTTCGGCAGTGAAAGATAATTCCTCGCCACAGGCAATGTTCATATCTTTCGCACCTTGCATTTCAAAAACGCTGATCAATTCTTCTATCGGGCGAGCTTGCTGCTCGTCGTAGCAATAATATGAATTGAACATTTTGATGAATGCCCATTGTGTCCATTTATAATATATTGGTTCGGAAGTCCGTATCTCACGACTCCAATCGAAAGAAAAACCGATTTTGTCCAGTTGCTCCCTGTACCGGTCTATGTTCTGATTGGTGGTTATGGCAGGATGCTGTCCTGTTTGTATGGCATATTGTTCGGCCGGAAGCCCGTAGGCATCGTAACCCATTGGGTGTAAAACGTTAAAGCCTTGCAAACGTTTATGGCGAGAAAAGATGTCGGACGCAATGTAACCGAGAGGATGACCAACGTGCAACCCTGCTCCCGACGGATAAGGGAACATATCGAGCACATAATATTTTTTCTTGTTTTTGTCTTCGGTTACTTTATAAATATTGTTTTCTTCCCAATATTTCTGCCAGCGTTTTTCTATTTCCTTAAAATTGTATTCCATAACGTTTTATGCTATTTTTTTTTGAATGTGCAAAGTTAGTCATTTCTTTGGATTTTGAGCATAGAAAATATCAGCTAAACTATTAAGTTAAATTTTCAATAAAAGTGAACAAAAATGTAATACTTTTTGTTATTAATTAAGAATTTTTAAACATCTTTGTAGTCTGAAAGGGGATTGTTCGGTTACAAGTCTTTTTATAACTATGCTAAGCATCTTTAATTGAATTTCTTAAGATGTGATTTTGATAAAATTATTATACTCTCATAAAAAAACAATGACATACTTCGTGAAAAATATATATAAACCGGTATTGGTTTGCTTCATTCTTTCTTTCGCCATATTATCTTGTAAAGAAAAGAAAATTGATGAGTCGTATACGATTGAAGGCCGTTTGTCGAACATAGAAAAACCTTATGTTATTCTGGCAACACAGTTCAATCAGGATTCTATTGTGGTTGATACCATAAAAGTAGACGAAAAGGGTCACTTCTCGTACAAAGGAAATGTAGACACATTGTATCAGAGCTATTTATATCTGGATGATGACAAGAAAATGATTCCTGTGTTTTTGAACAAAAGGTGGAATATAAAAATAAACGGGGATGTAAACACACCTGAACTAATGACGGTTAAGGGTGGTGATGTGAACGACGACCTGACAAAATTTAAAGAAGAAAATAAAGCGTTGATCGGTTCTTTGCTCGAACTGAATAAGGCTTTGAACGATACGTCCGAGACTAACGGAATAGCCAAGCAGGCCGAACTGAAAAACGTTGAGTTCGAATTATCGGGCAAGGCTAAACAATACATACAAAACAATCCGGACAAAATAGCAAGTGTGTTACTGATAGAGGCTTTTTTCAAAAAGAAAGCGTCGGTAGAAGTGCTGACCGAAGAGTTGGACAAGCTGAAAGGTGACGCCGCCTCTTACTATCTGACCGAAGAATTGAAGGCATACAGTGAGTATGTGAAAAGATCGCAGATAGGATCTTCCGCTCCTTATTTCAGCCTTTCAAATCTGAACGGGACGGAAGTCAATTTGTCGAAGTATAAAGGAAAATATCTTTTGCTGGCATTTGTTTCGTCCACTTGCGAGTTTTGTGAAGCGGATGTGCCTTACACAAAAGAAGTGTTCTCTAAACTAAAGAAAAGCAAGTACGACATTGTCTTTTCGTTCATCTATATCGACTCTAAAAACGACTCCATAAAAAAGGACGTGGCTTCTTTTCCTAAAGAGTGGGTTGTGCTTTCAGATACAGGAGGTTGGACTGCCGAATCTATCAAATTGTACAACATAACCGGCATTCCCAGCTATATACTGATATCACCCGAAGGATTAATTGTAGACAGAGACTTCTCAATTACCTCCCTCCCCGATATTATGGACAAATTGAAGGAAGAGAAAGAAAAAGACAAATAACAATTCTGGTTATTTGACATTTTCTTATTTTCTTTGCCAACTACACCAATAGAGTTTTACAAAAATGCTTGCGAAAATATATGGAGCAGCCGTGCAAGGCATCAATGCTACACTGATAACTATTGAAGTAAACTGTTCGAAAGGTATAAAATTTATGCTTGTGGGGTTGCCCGATGCTTCGGTCAAAGAAAGTCACGAGCGTATAATCTCTGCATTGCAAGTCAACGGACATAAATTTCCACGTCAACAGGTGGTTATAAACATGTCGCCCGCCGACATCCGAAAAGAAGGAACCGCCTACGACCTGCCTCTTGCTATCGGCATATTGGCGGCATCCGATTCGTTGAAAACAGATAAAATAGAAGATTACCTTATCATGGGCGAATTGTCTTTAGACGGTTCTATTTTACCCATAAAAGGTGTTCTGCCCATAGCCATTATGGCTAGGGAGGCGGGATTTAAAGGATTTATCCTTCCCGAAAAAAATGCCAGAGAAGCCGCAGTTGTCAACAATCTGGATGTTTATGGAGTCACAAATATAAACGAAGTTATAGACTTCTTCAATGACGAAGCAACATTGACCCCGACCAAAGTAGACACGCGTGCCGAGTTTAATCAAAAGCAAAACAACTTTGAGTTCGATTTTTCAGACGTAAAAGGGCAGGAAAATGTGAAGAGAGCATTAGAGGTTGCTGCTGCCGGAGGACACAATGTGATAATGATAGGTCCACCGGGGGCAGGTAAGTCTATGATGGCTAAACGAATCCCGTCCATTTTACCGCCATTTACACTGCACGAAGCTCTGGAAACCACCAAAATACATAGTGTGGCAGGGAAAATCGGTGTCGAGACTTCCCTTATGAACTTGCGTCCGTTCAGGTCGCCTCACCACACCATCTCAGATGTTGCTATGGTTGGAGGCGGAGCCTATCCTCAACCCGGAGAGATAAGCCTCGCTCACAATGGAGTTTTGTTTCTTGACGAACTGCCCGAATTCAACCGCAGCGTGCTGGAGGTTATGCGCCAACCTCTCGAAGACAGGAAAATAAACATATCCCGTTCAAAATTTTCGGTCGAATATCCTGCTAGTTTTATGTTGGTTTCGTCAATGAATCCGTGCCCTTGTGGATATTACAATCATCCGGAAAAAGAATGTATCTGCCCTCAGGGTGCTGTGCATAAATATATGAATAAGATTTCAGGGCCACTATTGGACAGGATTGACATTCAGGTTGAAATAACGCCTGTTCCCTTCGAGAAAATTTCGTCTAAAACAGAAGCCGAAAAGAGTGAGGAAATACGGCATAGGGTGATAAGGGCACGTGAAATTCAGGCAGAACGCTTCAAGGACGAAGACGGGGTTTACTGCAATGCTCAGATGAATAGCAAACTGTTGCAAAAGTACGCTTCGCCCGACAACAACGGTCTGCAACTATTGAAAACTGCAATGGATAGGTTTAACCTGTCGGCAAGGGCGTACGACCGGATTTTGAAGGTGTCGCGCACAATTGCCGATCTGGACAATTCTCCGTCCATACAACCACAGCATCTTGCCGAAGCTATTAATTACAGGAATCTGGACAGAGAAAACTGGGCAAACAAGTAACGCTCCCGCCGGTATAAACGACTAATGTAATTGAACAACAAACATAATCAGCTAAAAAAATCGGTCGGATACAATCTAGCTTGAAATAGGCTCTGATACTTAGTGAGACAGGTGTTAAAAACTATTTGTCTTATTTAACTTCATATCTCATCGCCTATTTAGTATCTTTATGCTCTAAAAAATTTAATCGATATGCAACCATATATACATCTTCATGTCCACTCTCAATACTCGTTGTTGGACGGACAGGCAAGCATACCCCGCCTTGTGGATAAGGCAAAAGCAGATGGCATGAAAGCCATTGCGCTCACAGATCACGGCTCGATGTTCGGGATTAAGGAGTTCTTCAATTATGCGAATAAAAAGAATGGTCCGGTAAATGGCAACATTAAGGATATAAAAAAACAGATCAAAGAGGCTGAAAAAAACGGGGAGACAGAGAAGATCGAGACACTTCGAGCCAAACTTGCCGAAGAAGAATCTCATCTGTTCAAACCCATCCTTGGCTGTGAGTGTTATGTGGCTCGGCGCAACCGCAAACTAAAAGAGGGTAAGCCTGACATGAGCGGCTGGCATTTGGTGGTGTTGGCGAAAAACCTTACCGGATACAAGAACCTCATAAAAATGGTGTCGAAAAGCTGGACGGAAGGTTTCTATATGCGTCCTCGTATAGACAAAGAGCTTCTGGAAGAATATCACGAAGGATTAATCGTTTCTTCCGCTTGTCTTGGAGGAGAAATACCGAAGAAGATCACCGCCGGAGACATGAAGGAAGCCGAAGAGGCTGTTATGTGGTTTAAAAACTTGTTTGGAGATGACTTCTACCTCGAATTGCAAAGGCATAAAACATCACGTCCCGATGCAAACACCGAGGCCTATCCTCTGCAAGAAAAGGTGAACAAAGAACTTTTAAAGCTGGGTGAGAAATTTGGAGTCAAAATTATTGCTACAAACGATGTTCACTTTGTGAATGAAGAAGATGCCGACGCTCACGACCGTCTTATCTGCCTGAGTACGGGAAAAGATCTGGACGACCCAAACCGTATGCGCTACACCAAACAAGAGTGGATGAAGACAACTGCCGAAATGAATCAACTATTTGCTGATGTTCCGCAGGCATTGTCCAACACACTCGAAATAGCAGATAAAGTTGAGTTCTATTCTATCGACTCCGATGCCTTGATGCCATATTTCATGATCGAAGAATCATTTGGCACGGAAGAGGGTTACAAAGAAAAATATTCGGAGCAAGATTTGATCACCGAATTTGGCGAGGATGCTTACAACCGCTTGGGAGGATATGACAAGGTGATCAGGGTGAAACTTGAAGCCGATTATCTTGCCCACCTTACCATGATAGGGGCTGCCGAGCGTTATCCGGAAATGGATAATGACACAAAAGAGCGGCTTGTCTTCGAGCTGGACACAATGAAGACGATGGGTTTTCCCGGATACTTCCTCATTGTGCAAGACTTTATTGCCGCCGCCCGTAAAATGGGTGTGGCTGTCGGTCCCGGACGTGGATCGGCTGCCGGGTCGGCTGTTGCGTATTGCCTCGGAATTACGGATATCGACCCGATAAAGTACGACTTGCTGTTTGAACGGTTCCTGAATCCCGACCGTATATCCATGCCCGATATTGATATCGACTTCGACGACGACGGTCGTGGAGAGGTATTGCGCTGGGTGACCGAGAAATATGGCTACGACCGTGTTGCCCACATCATTACTTATGGTACGATGGCTACAAAATCGGCTATAAAGGATGTTGCCCGCGTGCAAAAACTTCCTTTGTCAGAGTCGAACAGGCTGGCTAAACTTGTGCCTGACAGAATTCCCGACAAGAAAAAGATTACGTTGAGGGATGCCATAGAATATGTGCCCGAACTAAAAAGCGCAGCAATAGGCTCCGATCCCATAGCCAGAGATACGCTGAAATATGCACAGATGCTCGAAGGCAATGTGCGCAACACGGGTGTGCATGCTTGTGGAATCATAATCGGGCGGCAGGATATTTCCGACATTGTGCCCGTTAGCACAGCCGAAGACAAGGAAACGGGCGAAAACATGCTCGTTACTCAGTACGAAGGCTCTGTGATTGAAGAAACAGGTTTGATAAAAATGGACTTTCTGGGGTTGAAAACCCTGTCTATCATAAAAGAAGCGGTAGAAAACATCAAACATACAACAGGCAAAGACATTGATATAAGCAAAATATCACTGACCGACGAAAAGACTTATGAACTGTACAGTGCCGGAAAAACAACCGGAACATTCCAGTTCGAGTCGGCCGGGATGCAAAAATACCTGAAAGAACTTCAACCGAGTAAGTTTGAAGACCTCATTGCGATGAATGCCCTTTATCGTCCGGGACCAATGGACTATATTCCGTCGTTCGTTGCCCGTAAACAGGGGCGTGAAGAGATAAAATACGACATCCCCATTATGGAACGTTACCTGAGCGACACATACGGAATCACCGTGTATCAGGAACAGGTCATGCTTCTTTCACGTCTTCTGGCAAACTTCACCAGAGGTCAGTCGGACGAACTTCGTAAGGCGATGGGTAAAAAGCTCATCGACAAGATGAACGCATTGAAGGAAAAGTTCCTTGAAGGAGGTAAGGCAAATGGGCATGAGGTGAAAACACTGAATAAAATTTGGGCCGATTGGGAAAAATTTGCGTCATACGCCTTCAATAAATCTCATGCAACTTGCTATTCTTGGGTAGCATACCAGACTGCATGGCTGAAAGCAAACTATCCGTCGGAATATATGGCTGCCGTGCTTTCACGAAACTTGTCGAACATCACCGAAATCACGAAATTCATGGACGAATGTAAAGCCATGGATATAAACGTGTTCGGGCCTGATGTGAACGAGTCGTTCCTGAAATTTTCGGTAAACCCGCAGGGGGATATTCGTTTCGGACTTGCAGCCGTGAAGGGTGTGGGCGAAGGAGCCGTGAACAACATTATCGAAGAAAGAGAAAAGAATGGGAAGTTCAAAGACATTTTCGATTTTGTGGAGCGTGTCAACCTCAGTGCATGCAACAAGAAGAACATAGAGTCGTTGGCTTTAGCCGGGGCTTTCGACAACTTTCCGAATATGCACCGGGAGCAATTCTTCGAACCAAATGCAAAAGGAGAAATATTTATAGATATGCTGATACGCTACGGAAACAAATATCAGATAGACAAGCAGCAAGCCGCAAACTCTCTGTTCGGTGACGATACATCATTCGATATAGCACGTCCCGAAATTCCGAAAGCAGAAAAGTGGTCAGACCTTATACGTTTGAATAAAGAACGTGACCTGATTGGTATCTATCTGTCGGCACACCCCCTTGACGAATATAAAATAGCGTTGGAATATGCCTGCAATGTAAGAATGGCAGAGATAGAAGACAAGGAGGCACTGAAAGATAAGGAAGTCTCTTTGGGTGGTTTGGTTTCCGCAGTGCGCGAGGGCATGACCAAAAACGGGAAACCGTATATGATCATCAAGATAGAGGACTATTCAGGCAGTGGCGAAATACCCTTGTTCGGAGACGATTACATCAATTTCAGTAAATACGGAAAAGAAGGTCTTTATGTGTATATAAAAGGCCGGGTTCAGGGCAGGAGGTTTGACGCGAGCCAATACGAGCTGAAAATCCTTTCTATCCAATTGCTCCCCGATGTGAAAGATAAACTGATAGAAAAGATAGTTATTACCCTGCCTTTGCACGAACTGAACAACCAGATTGTAGACGAACTATCGACGTTGACCAAAAACAATACGGGAAGTACTTTGTTATATTTTAAGATAGTAGACGGCGAAAGAAATATGAAAGTAGAACTGTTTGCACGAAACTATAAAATTAATGTTGACAAAGAGATAATTAACTATTTGACGGAAAACGAGAATATTATTTTTAACATTAACTGACCAACATTCTGTTTTCATTAGTATGAAAGATTGATTACTTTTGTGCTTCTGTTTTATTAAGAAAATATATAAAAACTTAAAGATATAATTAACAATTATGGCATTAGAAATTACAGACGCAACTTTTAACGATGTACTAAATTCAGACCTACCGGTAGTAATCGACTTTTGGGCCGAATGGTGTGGTCCTTGTCGTGTGGTTGGCACGATTGTAGACGAACTAGCAACACAATACGATGGCAAAGTAGTTATCGGAAAGGTTGATGTAGATAATAATGACGAGATTACAACCAAATTTGGTATCCGTAATATTCCTACGATACTGTTCTTTAAAAATGGAGAAATTGTGGATAAACAGGTAGGAGAAGTACAAAAAACAGCATTAGTTGAAAAAATAGATAAACTTTTAGGCTAATTTTTCTATCAAATAGTCACAAAAACAGGTTGTTCGGATTTTTTCGGACAACCTGTTTTGTTTTTCTTCGCAATAAAGCCGCAATATCTGCCTTATCAGTCAAAAAGAGTAACTTTTTCTTCATTTATTCGATAAAGCATCCTATTTTTGCAGTGATGAAACAAAAAAAAGGAGCACAATTGCCACGCACAAAACATGTTAACTTTTCTCTGAACGAAGAAGAGTATAATCTGATATGTTCGTACGTGAAAAAATATAAAATATCGAACAAATCGCGCTGGTATAGGGAAACCATTATTTCGCACATACTCAAGAATCTGGATCAGGATTATCCCACCCTTTTCGGTGAAAATGAAATGAGAAGATGATGGAAAATCAAATTCTCAATCACGATTTTTTTATGCGACAGGCACTTGTTGAAGCTAAACGTGCCTATGAGCAAGACGAAGTTCCCATAGGAGCTGTGGTTGTCTGTAACAACAAGATTATTGCCCGTGCTCACAACCTGACAGAAACTCTTAACGATGTTACGGCTCATGCCGAAATGCAAGCTATAACGGCTGCGGCAAACGTGTTGGGCGGTAAATATCTTGCCAACTGCACTCTTTACGTCACGGTGGAGCCATGTCCGATGTGTGCCGGAGGACTGGGTTGGTCGCAAATACCTAAAATTGTTTACGGAACAAAAGACCTCAAACGTGGCTATTCCTTGATTTCACCCAAAGCCTTGCATCCAAAAACTGAAGTTATCGGAGGAATTTTGGAGCACGATTGTGCGGAGCTTATCATCAATTTCTTCAAGGAAAAAAGAAGATAGGGTGTTGTCTTTGTTTTGTGTCGAAACAAATTTTAACGATTGCCCATGCAGCTAAATTGAAAAAAATACATACCTTTGTTTTTTAATAATCAGCGTAAAAGAGCCTCTGTCACTATGTAAGTGACGGAGGTTCTTTTTTTATGCATGCTATCCATATCTCCTTTCCTACGAATTTCGGAGGGCGATTTCCCCAGATTTTTGTGGCAAAATTCGTTGAAGTGAGACAAGGTGCAGAATTTATTATCCGCCGATATTTGTTTCAGGCTTTTATTAGTATAATAAATTTCATAGTATACCATATTCGTTCTTCTCTGTCGAAGCCACAAATAGGCAGTTGTGCCGAAAACTTTCCTGAACTTTTTGTTAAATCCCGAATAGCTGTAATTCATGCTCTTAGCCAACAGCTTCACATTTAGCGTGTTTTGTGATAACTTATACACTTGTTCCGAAAAATGAAAGTCATTCGCCAAATGCGACCGGAAGAAATCGCTTAGTTCCTCATCCGAATATGAGGCTCTGAGTATATATATTAACTCTCTGACTTTTAGGGTATACAGAGCATTGCTATAAACTTTGTTTTCCTCGTATATTTGAAGAGAACGTACATAAGCATTCAATACACGGTTCATTCGCAAACTGTAAATATCCGGTTTCTGTTCGTGCATACCGCTGATATTCAGATTTGCAGGATAGTTGTTTTCCCCTATTGTTATTACAACAACCGAACTTTTATCTAAAATTTTTGCAGACAAGCTAGTTCCCACAGGCAGAAAAAACAATCCTGATTCTGATATCATTAACGAATTTTGCATGCTGAGGGAAATATCTAATTGCCCTTTTGTGATCAGAATGATTTTACTTTCCTTATCCATTTCTTCCCACACAGAGCCTTGTTCAAAAGTTCGAAATCTGATCAAAGGCTCTTCCTTTCTATAATTATGACTCATTTTTCTATGTTTGTTTAAGTGTTTGTATTTGTGCATGTTTAACCAATGTGTAACAAATATTTTTCAGAGGTGTATTTCTGTTTCTGACTGTAACTTGTTGTTGTTTATGTATTTAAGGTGAGATAAATTTCTATGTAAATAGGAAATCTTTCCCAATGTTTTACTAATGTTTCACATGTCGGAATGTCTGCTTTCTTAATTGTTTGATAATAAAAAGAATATCATACCAACTATCACCCCTCCGTCACTTACATAGTGACAGATTAATATCTATCAAGTATTCAATTATTAAACACAATTTTCAATTTGTGGGAGCAAACTGGAATCGGAAAAACAAACACGACAAACAACGTTAAAAATCATGAAAAAAAAATTATTGTTTTTATTATTATTTATTGCCTGTTCCGTCGCTTATGGGCAGGTAGGAGTGAACACGGAATCACCACAGGGAGTATTTCACATTGATGGAAGAAGAAACACAAATGGAAATGTGAATGTGGCAGACGATGTGGTGGTAGATACTCTAGGCAGAATTGGGGTAGGGACGAATAAGCCTCAGACAAAAGTTGATATCCGATCTTCAACAGCCGGAGGTGGTTTTCGTCTGCGAGACGGAACACAATCGGTAGGTAAGGTTCTGATATCGGATGCAAATGGAAATGGAAGCTGGGGAAGTCCATTGGATTTAACGGAGGGACGTTTGATCGTTTCGGATTCAATATCAGGAAATTGGAGCTTTCCCGACAATATAACAGCAACGCCACTGAGGCTAACTCCGGGTAAATGGCTTATTTTTGCCGGGATAACAACTAGGAATATACCCTTAACGGCGGGTGCAGTCCCACATACCGGTCTCCATTCGTGGTTGCATTTAAGACGCGATGATACAAATGCATATCTTTATCATGCTGCTGCTTTGCCAGAACCCGCCCCAGGTTATCAGGCCTTTGTGTCGGTCAATTTCTTGCTAGACGTAACCTCTACTATGGATGTATCCGTATGGGCATCCAGTAACTCCAGTAGAACCATTCATGATACAAGAGTAGCGGTAACAGATGGCTATTTTTATGCCTTGAGAATTCAGAGCTTTTAGAATTGGGTGTCCGAAGAACTTAAAGCATACTCAACTTAGAAATGAGACTATTTCGAGAGTAACAAAAAAAACGAACCCGGAGATATACAAAGGGTTCGTTTGCCGATTTTATCATTTGCCGAAAAATGGTAATAAGGTTAGTTAATCTTTCAATAACTCATTGTATAAATCATACAGCCTTTCACGCAAGTGCAGCACAGCGTATCTTTTTCTTGAGATGAGTGTGTTGACGGTTATTCCTGTCGATTCGGAAATTTCCTTGAAAGAGAATCCTTGTAGCTCCGTCAGTTCAAAAATTTCGCGCTGTTCGACGGGTAGTTCGCCCAGTGCGCTATCCAACTCCACCCAGATTAAAGATTTCAGGTATTCCATTTCGGGAGAAGAATCTTCATCCAATATCATGTCGGTAAGTTCCTTAATGAAAGATACATCTCCGTTGTTGTCTCTGAGGTAAGGCATTTCTTCCTCCTTGTGTTTGCGGCTAAAGTCTATTATTTGGTTGCGCGTAACAGAATAGAGCCAAGCAGACATCTGATTGATGGGATTTTCCTTCAGGTCAACCTTCATCAGTTGATAGAATACATTTTGCAAAATATCTTCAGCATCCTCTTTCGAGGGGACTCTCTTGTTTATAAATCCCTTCAATTGCGATTGATATTTCATAAATATATCCGAAACATTGTTCTCCATAGGAAAATCCTCTTTTACGTTTATGACAGTCCTCATTTATTGTCGGTTTCGCCGGGCGTAGAGCATCCTTCTTCGCCACAAAATCTGCCAAACCCTCCACGCATGTGGTTGCGTATATATTCACGCCTTTCGTCAGGAGACATGCCCTTCAATTTGTCTCGCAATTCCGATTTCTCTCTTTGGCTGAAATAGTGTTTGCCAAATTTTCCGTGTCTGTGTCTGTGCATGCGTCCTCTACCAAATCCGCTAAACAAGAGGCGACAAAGTATCATAAGTCCTGCTGCTTGCCAATAATTGATAGCAGACCACCCTATGATTGACGGAATCAAGGCATTCCATAATAACATTACGATTGCTATGGCTGCGGCAAAAACTGCTATAAATGCAAATCCGTGCCAAATTCTTTTTATTTTTTTCATAATTTTTCTTTTTCTAAATAAATACTCCTACTAAGATTAAATGAATAACAAGTCCCAGAATTGTTATCAAGGATACTAATATCGGTAATTCTAAAGTATCATCCTTCCTTTTTTCATAATTTTCGTCTAACATAATTTTCAAATTGTATTAATCCTCTACATTTTATAGTAATGTCAATCAGTAGTTGAAAAGTGTTCCTTTTTATTATATAATACACTGCGCGGAATTAAAATTCCTTGCATTCCTTTTGACCCAAGCCTCAAAAGGAATCAAAAAGGCTTTCTGTGACTTAGGCTTCTTGCCGACCCACTATACAGCTTATAAGCTGAACAAAAAATAACTCGCACCAAAAGCCTGTTAAAACCAGAATGGTTCGGCTATGCTCAAACAGCTTTTTGTTCTTATCGCTTATTGCGCTGTGTGGGTACCCCGTCAATTAGCCAAATGTCACGTTTAAACCCGTTAGGCGAAACGACTAATATAATTGAACACTTTTCAACTACTGATTCACATTGAATAATAAAAAATTATCAGGCGTGCCGTTCTGTTATTGAAGACGAGCGAGTGAATGGGATATTTTATCGGTTTTGTTATTTTAACAATAAGCTGGAAGTCTCGAACAAAATGTTGTTTTTCGGTTATTTGTGCGAATCAGTGGTTGAATACACCTCTCCCTAACCCTCTCCAATAGAGAGGGGGTGGTCTGCCCGAAAGTAGGGGTGAATTTTCATGATCTGCCACATTTTGACAAAATGAAAGCAAAAACGGCTTTCGTTTACAACTTTTAAGAAACTAAAAAATATCTGGCACTTTTTTAATAGGTATTTTCTTGGGCGTCCGAAAATAATATTTTACTTTTGCGACATTGTTCCGATTTGCAAACTGGAACTATCAATAATGGCTAAAAATAGAACATGAAATAACACTTTTGGAGAAGTGTGGATTAATTCATAGGATTAAACATGGAAGAATCTCTTTTTTTAACGGTCCTCATCACTGGGATGTTTTTGGTTTGTGCCGGATTAGGCATAGCAATACTTTTATCGCCCAGTTCTTTCAACGCACAAAAAGGTCAGGCCTATGAGTGTGGTATACCCACTCACGGAACATCTTGGATGCAATTCAAGGTGGGATATTATCTATATGCTATCCTCTACCTTTTGTTCGACGTAGAAGCAGTATTTCTATTCCCTTGGTCAACCGTTGTCAGACAACTAGGCACACCGGGGCTAATCAGTATTTTATTTTTCTTGTTAATTCTGGGACTGGGTTTAGCTTACGCCTGGAGAAAAGGAGCATTGAAATGGAAGTAAAAAACATTTATATAAAGGGTATACCCAACGATGAATTCAAAGACAACCAGTCTTTGGAAGAAATGGTGGCAGAGCTTCGCAAAAACGGGGTTCCTGTTGTTGTAGGTGTGTTGGACGACCTGATCAATTGGGGACGTTCAAATTCTGTTTGGCCTTTGGCATTCGCCACAAGTTGCTGTGGTATTGAATTTATGGCAACTGCGGCGGCAAAGCACGATATAGCACGTTTTGGTATGGAGGTTACTCGTAACAGTCCTCGTCAGGCCGACTGTATTGTGGTGGCAGGAACTATCGTGCACAAAATGGCGCCACTGTTGAAACGTGTATACGACCAGATGGCCGAGCCTAAATATGTGGTTGCGATGGGAAGTTGCGCCATATCGGGAGGTCCGTTCGTCAACTCTTACCATGTGGTGAAGGGAATTGACGAGTTTATGCCTGTTGATGTGTACGTGCCCGGATGCCCTCCACGCCCTGAGTCGTTGCTTTATGGGTTGATGCAATTGCAACGAAAAATAAAAATGGAACGCTTTCTTTTTAAAGTGAAAAAATAAGTAGCTTATAGCTTAATAATAATATTAATGAATGCATTTAAGTTATAACCGGTTTAAGCTGTTATACTTGCCAAAGCAATAAAAAGGTCTGAGACCTTAACAAAGTATCAATGGAAAAGATAAAGGAGCTAATCTTAAAAACTGTACCGGATGCGGTGGTTGATGAAACGCAAAAGTTGACGGTTACAGTAACATCTGACAAACTACATCTTCTGGCAAAAACATTGCGTTACAATGAAGCCATGCCTTTCGATTTCCTCGTTATGATGATCGGGGAAGATCAGGGCGAGGCTTTGGGCGTATTGTATATGTTGTCAGCTTCGCAAGATGTGTCAAAAGAACTTGTTCTTCGAACCTCGACAACGGATAGGGAAAAACCGCTTCTGTATTCTGTTACCGATCTGTGGGAGACTGCTCATTTTAATGAGCGTGAAATTTATGCCATGTTGGGTATACGTTTCATAAACAACCCCGATATGCGTAAATTTTTCCTTAACCAAGACTGGGTTGGTTTTCCGTTGAGAAAAGATTACGATGCAGATCCGGCAATCAATCCGGTAAATCTTGAGAGCCGTGATATTATTGATATCGCTCCCCGCATAGTGGAAACCGAACAGGGACTGAAAGAGGAAACGGTGAGGATTTTTGAAGAAGATGATTATATCATCAATATTGGTCCGCAGCACCCTTCCATGCACGGGGTTATGCACTTTCGCACATCGCTGGACGGCGAAATAGTGAAAAAAATTGATGTGCATAGCGGATATATCCACCGTGGAATAGAAAAACTGAGCGAAAGCCTTACATATCCTCAGATATTGCATTTCACAGATCGACTTGACTATCTTTCGGCAAACATCAACCGCCATGCGTTGTGTATGTGCGTTGAAAAAGCAGCCGAAATAGAAGTGCCCGAACGGGCGCAATATATCCGTGTGCTTACGGACGAATTGAACCGCATACAGTCGCACCTTATCGCATGGGGAACCATGTGTATGGACTTGGGTGCAACAACCGCCTTCATCTACGGAATGCGTGAGCGGGAATTGATTCTCGAAATATTCGAAAAACTTAGTGGAGGGCGTCTCATCATCAATTACAATGTGATTGGCGGTGTGATGTTCGATATATATGATGGTTTCCAAAAAGACATCCATGCTTTCATCATCGAGATGAGAAAACGTGTGAAAGAATATCACAAACTATTCTCAGGAAACGTTATCGCTCTTGGACGTATGAAAGACCTCGGAATCATGACCAAAGAAGATGCTATCTCGTATGCAGTTACAGGTCCTGCCGGACGAGGTTCGGGTTGGTCTTGCGACCTTCGTATACATCAGCCTTATTCAATTTACGATAAGGTTCAGTTCAAGGAAATCATTCGCACCGAAGGCGATGCTTATGCCCGTTACCTGAATCGTTTGGACGAGATAGAAACATCGTTGGAAATATTGGAACAATTGGTAGACAATATTCCGGATGGAGATTTTCAAGCGAAAACAAAGGCTATTATCAAATTGCCCGAAGGTCGATATTATCAGCGTGTTGAGGCTGCCCGTGGTGAATTTGGAGTATACATCGAAAGCCGTGGAGATAAAACTCCTTATCGCCTGAAATTCCGTTCGCCATCTATGGCACTTGTTTCGGCTATGCCATTGATCTGCCGGGAAGAAAAACTATCAGACCTTATTGGTATCGGAGGGTCTATGGACTATGTGATACCAGATATTGACCGTTAATTTTGATTATTTATATTTAAACAATATGATAAAGTATATTGAAGCACCCTATTATCTTGACTTACTCGATAATTTCTTGAAAACAAATCTGCCGGAATGGGCGGCTTTGGCTATTGAGTATGTATTAATAGGTCTTGTTTTGTTAACGGCCTATGCAGTAATAGCTTTGGCATTGATTTATGTTGAACGTAAGGTCACCGGATTTTTTCAGGCACGTTTGGGCCCGAACCGTGTAGGGCCTTTCGGTATCATTCAGAGTGTTGCCGATATGATCAAGATATTGCTAAAAGAAATTATTCGCATCGACAACGTTGATAAGTTCCTGTTCTATCTTGCGCCTTTCTTCATGATCGTGTCTTCGTTCCTTACATTCGGGGCATTGCCTTTTGGACGGGGCCTTCACGTAGTGGACTTTGACAACGGAATTTTCTATCTTATAGCAGTTTCATCATTAAGCATTATTGGTGTACTACTAGCAGGATGGGCAAGTAACAATAAATATTCGATGATCGGAGCAATGCGAAGCGGTGCTCAGTTTATCAGCTACGAGCTTTCTGCAGCAATGGCGTTGATGACAATCGTTGTCTTGACAGGAACGATGAAGCTATCTACAATTGTAGATCAACAAGAATATGTTTATCATTGGAATATTTTTAGAGGACACATTCCTGCAGTAATAGCATTTGTTATCTATCTGATTGCAGGTCATGCCGAAACAAACCGTGGACCTTTTGACTTGCCCGAAGCAGAGTCGGAGTTGACTGCCGGTTACCATACTGAGTATTCAGGATTACAATTCGGGTTCTATTATCTGGCCGAATATTTGAATATGTTTATCATTGCAGGTATTGCAACAACCGTATTCTTAGGAGGATGGCAACCGATTCAGGTTGAAGGTTGGGACGGATTTAATACTGCAATGAACTTTATACCGTCTTTTGTTTGGTTCTTCGGAAAAACAGGATTCCTCGTTATGCTTAGCTTGTGGGTTAGATGGACATTCCCTCGTTTGCGTATCGACCAGTTGTTGAATCTGGAGTGGAAATATCTGTTGCCAATCAATATGGTGAACCTTATTTTGATGGTAATCATCGTAATTTACGGATTATATATACACTAAACTTAGAATATAGAAATGAGTTCAGTATCACAATATTTTTCAGGAATGTTTAAAGGCATCTGGTCTTTGTTGACCGGTATGTCCGTCACCCTGAAAGAACTTTTTGCAAAGAAAGTAACACAGCAATATCCCGAAAACAGGAAGACGTTGGAGATGTCGCCACGTTTCAAAGGGGTATTGATAATGCCTCATGACGAAAACAACGAACATGCTTGTACGGCTTGCGGTATTTGTCAGATGAATTGTCCTAATGGAACTATAAAAGTTCTGTCGAAGATGATTGAGACGGAAGATGGTAAAAAGAAAAAAATACTTGACCAGCATCAGTACGATTTGGGAATGTGTACATTCTGCAATTTGTGTGTTATTACTTGTCCTCAAGATGCGATAATATTTGATCAGGATTTCGAAAATTCTGTATTTACACATAGCCGTTTAAGAATGAGGCTGAATAAGGAAGGATCGAAGTTGCGGGAGAAGAAAAAGCCTGCTCCTGTTGCAAAACCAGCTCCTGAAAAAGCGGCAGAGCCACCGGCAGAAGCGAGCGCAGATAAGGACAACGAAACAAAAGAGTAATCTTTAATCAGTTCGAGTTACAAGTAGACGAATAACAAGTCTGCAAAGTGCTGACCTCGTTTACTCGCAACTGTCCAAAGGACGAAGTAACTTGTAACTATATAAAATATATCATTAAATTCGATCAATTACTTATATATTGATTATGGGAGAACAAATTGTATTTTTAATTCTGGGAGCAATAATAGCCGGATGTTCAATTTTGGCTGTTACTACACAGAAAATTATCAGGGCGGCAACATTTCTTTTGTTTGTGCTATTGGCTACTGCAGGGATATACCTTCTGCTCGATTATCACTTTCTGGCAATGGTGCAAATAGCAGTTTATGCCGGTGGCATCATGGTCTTGTTTATCTTTGCCATATTGTTGACCAATCAACCCGGAGTTAATGTGAAGTTTGAAAAGCCCTGGCGGATGTTTCTGGCTGCTTTGGCTGCTTTGTCAGGTTTAGTTATTTGCGGGCATATTATATTTTATAATGTGACAAAAATATTTAAATATGCAGAGATAGACTATATAAGCATGCAAACAATAGGGACAGCCATGATGGGCACAGATCAGCACCAATATCTGCTTCCGTTCGAAGCTATCAGTTTGTTGCTTCTGGCATGTATAATAGGAGGTATAATGATTGCGCGTAAACGCTAAAAAATATAAAGAGATATGAATAATATTCCAATGGAGGCTTGTTTGGCTATCAGTACACTAATGTTTTTTGCAGGAGTTTACGGATTCTTGTCTCGCAAGAACATGATAATGGTTCTTGTTTCATTAGAATTGATGCTCAATGCAGTTGACCTGAACTTTGTGGTGTTCAACCGCTACTTGTATCCCGGACAAATGGAAGGAATGTTCTTTGCCTTGTTCGGTATTGCCATTGCTGCTGCAGAAACAGCCATAGCGATAGCAATCATAATAAATATATATCGTAATGTGAAGCGTATATATATTGACGAAAATATAACAGAGTTGAAACACTAAGAGAAAAATAAAATGAACGATATAAATATGTCTTATACGTTAATATTGCTTGCCCTGCCTTTCTTAATGTTTCTGGTTTTGGGGTTGTTGGGCAATAAAATGAAGCCTCTTGTGGCAGGAGTGCTGGGCACGTTGTCGCTGGGCGTAATGGCAGCAGTTGCCTATTATACGGCTTATCAGTATTTCTTTGTTGTGGGCAAAGTTGGGGAAGTATATCAGTCTCTGCCTGTCTTCAACTATGAATGGTTGCAATTTTATGGTGAGCTGAAAATAAATCTGGGTATCATGCTCGACCCTATATCGGCGTTGATGCTTGTTGTTATCACAACCGTATCGTTGATGGTACATATCTACAGTTTAGGATACATGAAAGGTGAACGAGGCTTTCAACGCTACTATGCTTTGCTATCGCTGTTTACCTTTGCTATGCTGGGATTGGTTGTGGCAACCAACATTTTCCAGATGTATATATTCTGGGAACTTGTGGGGGTATCATCTTTTGCCCTTATCAGTTTCTACTACACAAAACCGAGTGCGGTTGCCGCTTCCAAAAAGGCGTTTATCGTTACCCGTTTTGCCGACTTATTTTTCTTGATAGGTATTTTAATCATATCATATTTTGCCGGAACATTCGATTTTGCAACATTGACCGACCCTGACGCTCCGTTTATCGGTTCGGCTGTAGGTGCTACATTCTTGGGTGGTACAGCATTATCGTGGGCATTGGCATTTATCTTTATCGGAGGTGCGGGAAAATCGGCAATGATGCCGTTCCACATTTGGTTGCCTGATGCGATGGAAGGGCCGACCCCAGCGTCTGCGCTGATCCATGCCGCAACAATGGTTGTTGCCGGAGTGTTTCTTGTGGCGCGACTTTTCCCGATCTATGTAGGGACAACGGTTCTCGAAATAATTGGATGGGTGGGAGCGATAACAGCAGCTTATGCGGCTATTGTAGCCTGTGCGCAGACCGATATTAAGCGGGTTCTGGCATTCTCTACCATATCGCAAATTGCATTTATGATAACATCGCTTGGCGTTTCGGGCTATGGAGGTCACGATGGCTTGGGTTATATGGCTTCTATGTTCCATCTGTTTACTCACGCATTCTTCAAAGCCTTGTTGTTTATGGGAGCAGGAGCAGTTATACATGCTGTTCATAGCAACGAAATGAAAGATATGGGAGGTTTGCGTAAGTATCTGCCGATAACACACATAACTTTTGCCGTAGCCGTTTTGGCGATAGCCGGAATATTTCCTTTCTCCGGGTTCTGGAGTAAGGACGAGATAATGGCGGCGGCTTTCCATCATAACAAAGCTATTTTTGCATTGTTGTTCTTTGCTGCATGTCTGACTGCATTCTATATGTCACGTCTATATTACAGGATATTCTGGTACGACAACAATAAAGACTATCATCACAAACCGCACGAAGCCGGTCCGACGATGACCATTCCGTTGATTATATTAGCAATACTTGCGGCTTTCTCCGGATTTGTGCCGTTCTCAAAATATATAACATCGGACGGAAAAGCGTTCGAAGCACACATCGATATGCTTGTTGCAGGCTTGAGCACATTGGCTGCGGTTGGTGGTATTGTGGTAGCTACGCTTATGTATGCCAAGAAGAAAGATGCACCGAACAAGTTTACACAAACCTTCCCAAGGTTGTATAAATGGGCATCTGACAGATTCTATTTTGACGAAATATGGTTGTTCGTGACACGTAAGATTATATTCGACCGCATCTCTAAACCAATAGCTTGGTTCGACCGTCATATTGTAGACGGATTTATGGATGGGTTGGCTTATGTAACACAAGCAGCATCAGATAAGATTAAAGGTTTGCAATCGGGGCATATACAGCAATATATATTCGTATACCTGATAGGAGCTTTATCTCTTGTGTTCATATTTATATTCTTTATTGCATTTTTGTTGAGTTAATTCAAAGTATAAAAATATATTGAAATGAATATTCTTTCATTATTTATTCTGGTTCCCGTGTTGATGCTTCTTGGATTTATTCCATGTAAGAATATCAAACAAGTAAGGACAGTTGCAGTGATAGGGGCAGTTGTTGAACTGATAATGGCTGTTGCTCTTCTGTTCCTGTTTTATAAAGAAAGAGCGATTGATCCGACTAGCGAAATGTTATTCTATGACGATTCCATCACATGGTTCAAAACATTGAATATCAAATATGCTATAGGAGTAGATGGTATCTCGGTGTTGATGATATTGCTGACATCAATCATCATACTGACAGGTACATTTGCTTCGTGGAATATGAACCCGCTACCCAAAGATTTCTTTATGTGGCTCACACTCCTCTCAGTTGGGGTATATGGGTTCTTCATTTCGTTGGATATGTTCACCATGTTCTTCTTCTACGAGATAGCTTTGATACCGATGTATCTGCTTATCGGACTTTGGGGAACAGGACGAAAAGAATATTCGGCAATGAAACTGACCCTGATGTTGATGGGTGGTTCTGCTCTTTTAATCGTGGGGATTATCGGAATATTCTACAACTCAGGAATAGAGTCGTTTAACTTCGTAGAGATTGCTAAAAACGGAGGAATACCAATCGAAGCACAACGCTGGATTTTCCCGATGACTTTCCTTGGTTTTGGTGTACTCGGAGCATTATTTCCATTCCACACATGGTCGCCCGATGGTCACGCATCTGCGCCAACGGCAGTATCTATGCTTCACGCAGGAGTACTAATGAAATTGGGAGGTTACGGATGTTTCCGTATCGCTATGCGTTTGATGCCCGAAGCTGCTGACGAACTGGGATGGATATTCTTAGTGTTGACAGGTATAAGTGTGGTTTACGGGGCATTCGGTGCAATTGCCCAAACAGACTTGAAATATATTAATGCCTACTCTTCGGTAAGTCACTGTGGATTGGTGTTGTTCGCTATATTGATGGTAAATAAAACAGCCTTGACCGGAGCGGTGATGCAAATGCTTTCGCACGGTTTGATGACAGCTCTTTTCTTCGCCCTGATCGGTATGATTTACGGACGTACTCATACGCGAGATATTCGCCAGTTGGGAGGATTGATGAAGATTATGCCTTTCCTTTCTGTCTGTTATGTGTTGGCGGGGTTAGCTTCACTGGGTCTTCCGGGATTAAGTGGATTTGTGGCCGAAATGACAATCTTCGTAGGGTCGTTCGAACATGCCGACATGTTCCACAGAGTGTTGACAATCATGGCAGTATCGTCAATCGTTATCACTGCTGTTTATATACTGAAAGTAGTTGGAAAAATATTATACGGTCCGGTTATTGATGATCATCATTTGGAATTGACGGATGCTGTTTGGTACGAAAAAATAGCTACGGCCGGATTGATTGTCTGCGTTGCCGGTATGGGTATGTTTCCCGGATGGATTTCGAACCTTATCAGGGAAAGTATTCCGTATTTGTAATTGCAGAGAACACTATTAACAAACTATTAGAAATTATAAAATAACCAATATATCAAGATGAAATTAAGTGAATATTTGTTGATGAAGCCTGAACTATCACTCATTGTGGTTTTTCTGTTACTTATTTTCTACGATTTGTTTGCTTCTGAAAAGGCAAAAAAACATTATTTCCCGGTGGCTTGCGGATTGTTTCTGGTACACACAATCGTTTGTTTCTTTTTCTGTGTGCCCGATTCGGCAACAGCATTTGGCGGAATGTATATTACAGGTCCGGCACAAATAACGATAAAGCATGTCTTGAATATTGGTCTGTTTCTGATATTTCTGCAAGCGAACACATGGTTGTCAAGACCTGATACAATATTCAAAAGGGGTGAATTTTTTATGTTGACAATATTAACCCTGTTGGGTATGTATCTGATGGTTTCGTCGGGAAATTTCCTTCTGTTCTTCATCGGTCTGGAAATGGCATCGTTGCCTGTTGCAGCATTGGTGGCATTCGATAAATACAGGCATCATTCGGCAGAAGCAGGAGCCAAATATATATTCAACGCCGTGTTTTCTTCGGCAGTGATGATTTTCGGAATTTCCTTTATTTATGGTGCTTGCGGAACATTGTATTTTGCCGAATTGGGAGCGAATATGCTATACGATCCTCTGTTGATAATGGGAATGATATTCTTTATGTGTGGTTTGTTCTTCAAAATTGCACTTGTACCTTTCCATCTGTGGGCAGCCGATGTATACGAAGGATCGCCAACAAATGTTACGCTTTATCTTTCAACCATATCGAAAGGAGCAGCAGCATTTGCTTTGATGGCAATCTTATATAAAGTGTTCCCTGTGCTATCCAATGTTTGGGTAGATGTGATCTCTATCATCATAATGTTGACGATTTTGGTGGGTAACTTGTTTGCCCTACGTCAGAAGAATATGAAGCGATTCCTTGCTTTCTCATCTATATCTCAGGCCGGATATATCATGTTGAGTGTGTTTTCGGGCACATCGTTGGGGATGTCGGCAACAATTTATTTCATATTCGTTTATGTATTCTCAAACTTGGCGGCGTTTGGAGTTATCACAGCTATTGAGAATAAAACCGGAAAAGTGAATATGGACGATTACAACGGACTATACTATACAAATCCGAAACTAGCTCTGGCGATGATGATTGCGATGTTCTCGTTGGGAGGTATTCCTCCGACAGCCGGATTTTTCAGCAAATTTTTCGTCTTCATTGCAGCAATGGATCAGGGGCATACGTTCTTGGTATTCTTTGCCCTTATCAATACAGTCATATCCTTGTTCTACTATCTGTTGGTGGTGAAAGCAATGTTCATAAAGAAGAACAATTCGCCTATCGAATGTGTTAAAACAGACGGTTACCTGAAGGCGTCTTTGGTTTTGTCGATGATAGGTATTGGACTGGTAGGACTTGTTAGTTGTATTTATGAATATTTTGCAAGCGTGAGTTTTGGAATATAAACTATAAAGTTATAATTTAGCGATCGACAAGTTTCCTGCACAAATATCATGGATTCTTGTCGATTGTTGTTTTATGAAAATAACGAAAATATAGATAAAAGTAAAAATCAATACAATCAAAATTTATGAATTTATTGTTCGTTTTGCTACAAGATGTAGCGACAAATGTGCCACCGGTTGCAGATGGGCAGGGTGGGGGAGAAAGCTACCTAAGCCTGTTGATGAAAGGTGGACTGATAATGATCCCTCTGTTTTTGCTTTCACTTTTGGCAATATATATTATTATAGACCGTTGGTTTGTTATCCGTAAGATGGGAAAGAAAGATTCATCCTGGTTGTCGCGGGTGATGGAGTTGATATATGAAAACAAGACCGAAAAAGCCCTTAAGTTTGCACTAGAAAAACCCTATGCCTCAGGCAAGGTTGTTGCGGCAGGATTGAAAGAGGGTGATGATGCTTCGCTGGAGGATATAGAAAATGCGATGCAAATAGAATCGAGGCAGCAGATTTCGGTGATGGAAAAATTGATGAACTATCTGGGAATTACAGCATCTATTGCGCCCATGCTTGGGTTCTTAGGAACGATTTTCGGGGTTATCAAGATATTCTATAATATATCGGTACAAGGAGATATTCAGATTTCAACCATATCAGAAGGTCTTTACGAAAAGATGATCTGTTCGGGAGCCGGTCTTTTTGTTGGTATCATTGCTTATGCCGGATTTTATATCCTAAACGGCATGATAGACAAAGTGGTGCTTCGCATGGACAAAGATGCGAATGATGCTCTTAGGGCTATAAAATCGGGGCGTAACTTGGCTAAAACAGTGAAAAATGAAGATTGAAAGACGAAAGGCAAGGACAGCAGAGGTGTATACCGCATCTTTGAATGACATTATGTTCTTTCTTTTGTTGTTCTTCCTCATTATATCAACAATGGTGACGCCTGCGGCGATAAAGGTGTTGTTGCCAAACTCTTCCACTGCCGAAAATGTGGTGACCAAGAAGAATATAAGTTTGGTAATCAATCATAATCACCAATATTTTGTAAACGACAAGCAGGTCACATTCGATGAAATAGAACCTACGTTGGCCTCTATTCTGGCATCAAAACCGGAAGAGGTTGAATATACCGTACTGCTTCAGGCAGACAGGTCTTTGAACCTTCAAGATGTGGTGAATGTGATAGACATAGGAAACAAGCTTCAGGTTAAGATTGTCTTGTTTACCCAAAAAGATTAGTGAAAAATAAGGATTTCGGTTGAAATCCTTATTTTTTTATCAGTAGTACCACATTCTCAACGTGATGGGTATGGGGAAACATATCCACAGGTTGTACTTTTTCAACCCTGTATTTACTATCCAACAGATTCAAGTCACGGGCTTGAGTTGCAGGGTTACAGCTGACGTAAACAATCCGGTCAGGTTCGGCAAACAGGATAGATTCTATAACATCGTCGTGCATCCCGGCACGGGGAGGATCGGTAATGATGACATTAGGACGACCATGTTCGTTAATGAAATCCTGAGTCAGAATGTCTTTCATATCGCCTGCATAGAAGAGCGTATTTTCAATCTTATTGTTCTTAGAATTGAATTTTGCATCTTCAATAGCGTCTTCAACATATTCTATCCCGATTACTTTCTTCGCGTCTTTCGCCACAAAGTTGGCAATTGTTCCTGTTCCTGTGTATAAATCGTAAACCAACTCACTGCCTGTTAGTTGAGCAAAGTCTCTGGCGATTTTGTATAGGTTATATGCTTGTTCGCTGTTTGTCTGATAAAAAGATTTAGGACCAATCTTGAATTTCAGGTTTTCCATTTGCTCGAAGATGCAATCATTACCCTTCCATGTCGCAACTGCTTGATCTGTAATGGTATCGTTTGCTTTTTGGTTGACGATGTAGAGCAGGGATGTAATTTCTTCAAATTTGTCAGCAATTGCAGTTAATAAGTCTTCCCGCTCACTTCTTTCGTTATCATAAAAGACAACTATAACCATAACTTCTCCTGTGGTTGAAGTGCGGACAATCAAGTTACGCATCAACCCTCCACGATTGCGAAGGTCGAAGAAGGTATAACCTTTTTCGTAGCAATATTCGCGAACGAAATTCCTTATCCTGTTCGAAATATCGTCTTGCAGCCAGCATTTATTTATATCGAGAACCTTGTCAAACATTCCCGGAATATGAAATCCAAGAGCATTCATATTGTCAAAAGATTCTCCGGAATTTATCTGCTCCAGAGTCAGCCATTTTTTGTTGGAAAATGTAAACTCCAACTTGTTGCGGTAAAATTCTGTTTTTTCAGATCCCAGAATGGGTTGTATTTCCGGCAAATCCGTTTTTCCTATCCTTGTAAGGTTGTCTTCTACCTGTTTCTGCTTATATTTCAATTGTTCCTGATAGGGTAGAATCTGCCATTTGCAACCACCACAAATGCCGAAATGCTCACAAAAGGCATTGCTTCGATTGTCCGAATATTTCTCGAACCTCACAGGTTTGCCTTCTGCATATTTATTCTTTTTTCTGGTTATTTGCAGATCAATCACATCGCCGGGAACAACATAAGGCACGAAGACTACCATGTTGTCGACCTTTGCTATTGCTTTACCTTCTGCGGCAATGTCTACTATCTCTACATTTTCTATCAGTGGGAATGGTTTCTTTTTTCTACTCATTTTAAGATGTTGATATTTAAAGGTTTTGTTATGTCGAATGAAATGAAACATCTAAGGAAAACAAATGCTTCGATACTCCCTCGGCAAGACAAAATAGAAAGTCAAAATGACTTCATTGCAAAAATACGGAAATTATCTTTCATTCAAACAAAAAGAGATTACCTGTTTAAGGCAATCTCTCAATATCTTTTATTATTCATGTGAATCAGTAGTTGAAAAGTGTTCTTTTTTATTCGACGTTTTTTTGCTGCCGCGCCTCTTACAGATGCCGTTTCGCCTAACGGGTGCAAACGTGACATTTGGCTGATTGACGGGGTACCCACACAGCGCAGATAAGCGACCAGAACAAAAAGCTGTTTGAGCATAGCCGAACCATTCTGATTTTAGCAGTCTTCTGGTGCGAGTTATTTTTTGTTCAGCTTATTAAGCTGTAAAGTGGGTCGGCAAGAAGCCTGAGTCACAAAAAGCCTTTTTGATTCCTTTTGCGGCTTAGGGCAAAAGGAATGCAAGGAATTTTAATTCCGCGCAGCATGTTGTTGAATTTAAACCAACGTTTTAGCTATATATTGGTCTATAACTTTATGATTTCCATTATCCTGTCCACCACTCCGGTATTATTTTTCACATAATTATCGGATGCTTTTCCCGCAGCACTTAGTGTTTCGGGATAGTTGATAAACTCGTCCATCAGGCTGTGGAACGAAGAATAATCGGAAATACAATAACCACCTCCACATTCAATCAGTTCACGGGCTTCCCTGAATTTTTTGAAGTTGGGTCCAAATACCACAGGCATTCCGTACACCGCAGCTTCCAATACATTATGAATACCTACGCCAAAACCACCACCAACATAAGCAACCTCTCCATAACGGTATATGGATGAAAGCATACCGTAAGCATCGACAATGAGGCAGTCGTATTTCTCAATATCGTCAACCCTCGATTGCGATATGCGAATGGAAGGGCGTTCGAGTAATGCCTCTATTTTTTGCAGGTGTGATTCGTGTATTTCGTGAGGGGCTATGATTAGTTTAATGTCCTTGTTTGCATTGAAATAGGGTATGAAAATAGCTTCATCCTTAGGCCATGAACTTCCAGCAACAAGGGTTTTTACTTTTTCTCCTGTATTTGTTTTCGTGAAAACATCCACAATAGGCAACACTTTGGCTGCCTTGTTTATGTCTAGCACCCTATCGAAGCGAGTATCCCCGCATACGGCAACATTGTCTTTGACTCCTATTTCAGCCAACAATTCTTTGGAGTTTTCATCTTGCACACAGATTGTCTTATACTTGTGAAGAATCGTTCTCATCGGCTTTCCATACCATCTGAAAAACAGTTGCGATGGGCGAAATATGGCGGAAACCATATAAACAGGTATCTTGCGGGCATAAAGCTGGCTTATGAAATTCATCCAAAACTCATACTTAATAAAGATAGCTGAGTGCGGATTAACCAGATCGAGGAAGCGTCGCACATTTCTCGGCTTGTCAAAAGGCAGATATGTGACAACATCAGCCAAATCATAATCTTTCCTTATTTCATATCCCGACGGGGAAAAGAATGTAAGCAATATTTTATATTGAGGATGATTTTTTTTGATATTTTCGATAATAGGTCTTCCCTGTTCAAATTCGCCTAAAGACGCAGCATGAATCCAGATATATTTGGACGAAGGATCAATTTTTGCTTGAAGTGTATCGAATATCCTTTTGTGTCCGCTTACCATTAATCCGGCTTTTTTATGATAAGGAGCTATTAGCCGGACTACAAAAGCATACAGAAATATCGCGAGATTATACATTTGCCGAAATATTTTTTATTGCATAATCGAGACGCTTCAAAGTTTCTTCCTTGCCTATTGCCTCCGTGATATCAAACATGTGGGGTCCTTTCGATTCGCCAACAATAGCCAAACGAAAAGCGTTCATGATATTTCCCAAGTGATATGCTTTCGACTCTATCCACGCTTTTACAATTTCTTCCTGATTATGAGCCGAAAAATCGTCAATATTCTTCAATACTTCTGATAATTCTGCCAATTGTGCGGGAGAATCTTCTTTCCAGCGTTTTTTTACCGTTTTTTCGTCGAAAGATGTTGGAGCTACAAAGAAAAAGAAAGACTGATCCCACAATTCTTTCACAAAGTTTACCCTTTCCTTTACCAGTCCGACAACCTTCTCAACGTATTCTATATCAACAGATACTTGATGTTCTTTCAGATAAGGAGTATAAAGTTCTGCTATTTCGGCATTTGGCTTCAATTGAATATATTGGTGATTGAACCATTTTCCTTTTTCGTAGTCAAATTTCGCACCGCTTTTGCTGCATTTTTCAAGAGAAAATAATTCAATCAATCTTTCCATTGACAATATTTCTTCATCATTTCCGGGATTCCATCCAAGAAGAGCCAGGAAATTGACAACCGCTTCGGGCAAATAGCCGCTTTCGCGGTAGCCTGACGAAATTTCGCTCGTTTTAGGGTCTTTCCATTCCAATGGGAATACAGGAAACCCTAGTCGGTCGCCATCCCGTTTGCTGAGTTTTCCGTTGCCTTCGGGTTTCAACAACAATGGCAGATGCGCAAACCTTGGCATTGTGTCCGTCCATCCGAATGCCCTGTACAGAAGTACATGCAAAGGTGCGGACGGCAACCATTCTTCTCCTCTGATAACATGCGTTATCTTCATCAGATGGTCGTCAACAATATTAGCCAAGTGATAAGTTGGCAGGCTGTCTGCCGATTTATACAAGACTTTATCGTCCAATATGGATGAGTTAATCACCACTTCGCCTCTTATCAAATCGTCTACAACAACATCTTCGTGAGGTTCTATCTTGAACCTTACAACATATTGTTCTCCGTTCTCTATCAAGGTTTTTGTTTCTTCTTCCGATAAGGTCAGCGAATTACGCATCATGCTTCTGGTTGAAGCATCGTATTGAAAGTTCTTTATTTCATTTCTTTTTTGTTCCAATTCGGCAGGCGTGTCGAACGCATAATATGCCAGTCCGTCATTTATCAACTGATCGACATATTGTTTGTAGATACCTTTTCTTTCCGATTGTCTGTAAGGGCCAAAATCGCCACCTAAATGTACTCCTTCGTCAAACTTGAGCCCCAACCATGTCAGCGCCTCAATTATATATGCTTCAGCTCCGGGTACGAAACGTTGCGAATCGGTGTCTTCTATCCGGAGAACGAAATCTCCTTTGTGTTGTTTTGCAAACAAATAATTGTATAATGCTGTTCTCACTCCTCCAATGTGCAATGGACCCGTAGGACTGGGAGCAAAGCGGACTCTTACTTTTTGTTCCATAAATAATATTTGGTGTTGAAAAGAAGATACAAAAGTAAATAAAAAAGGCTAAATTTTCATAACAATACCTCCAAATTGTTAGGGATTAACAATTCTGGAGGTATCGGGTATCGCTTAATATCCTTTATAAATTCAGTTTGTTTGCAATATCTTTTGGTAAAGAATTTTTGTTGATAACGAAGCTGATTGTCTTATATTTCACAAAGGCTTCCGAGGCATACCAAATTCCTTTATATTTGCCTGTCTCTCCCCACGAATTTTTTACCATGTAATATTTCTTTCCGTTCTGATCTTTAGCTATGCCATAGATTTGCATGCCATGATCGTCGGTGGTTTCGTAGTTGTCGTACGACCTTTGGCGCATCTCTTGCGTAATGTCGAGTTCTTTCAATGGCCCTCTATCTGCTTTTCTTTTGATCGTACTGTTCCTCTCCATTGCAGAAAGTCCTAGCCAATGAGCTTGATCCGAGCCAATCACGTCTTCCGATTTTTCGTCAGGAACAACAGCTATGCCATTCCGTGTGAAGCCGTTTTCGCTAACATCGGTTGCCCAAGCTATCGTATAACCTTTTTCAATTGCATTATCTATAATTTTTATCATGTCGTCCATAGGCACGTTGTAAGAATTTGCCCAGCGCCAATTGTCGGGAACTTCTATCGGAAACTGTGTGTAGAACGGATGATGCGTGAACGATGTTACAGATATATAATTGTCGGATGTCAATCCAAGGTCTTTAACCAATCCTTGTGGTGTGAGATTCTTTCCGTTATAGGTAAAGTTCTGAGGGATAGTGCCAAGATAAGCATCAAGTATCCCTTTGAAGCCATTGAACCAGGCTGATGACAACCTCTTGTTTCTGTTTTCGATTACAGCTTTCACATAACCGTTCAATACAGCCTCCATTTCACTGTGTATGTGGCGGGTTTCTCCGTACGTAAAGCCTGTCATTTCACTATCGGGCAACACTCCATATTCATCGAGGGTTTCTATTACGTCGGCGAAAGAACCTCCTTGTGCAAAATTGAGGCTGCCGGACAAGCGTACGTATTTTTGAGCTTTATCTTCATAATTTCGGCGAACTATATACATTTCCGAAAGATCGTGTTCACCTTTTCCCGTCCGTATAAGTTCCGATTCGAGAAACCCGACTCCGGAAAAACTCCAGCAAGTGCCACTGCTTCCCTGATTTTTAATTGATGTGATCGGATTTTCTTTAACAACAGTAAATTCGTAGCCAACTTGTTTTGGCTCTTCCGTTTCGGTTTGCCCCCATACTGCGCAAGTTAATGTTAGAGCAAGGGCTAAAGTTAAATATTTCATTGTGTTTAAATTTTATTTAATACAAATGTAGTGAAGAAAGTGTTGAGCAAGAGAAATACTACACCCAATTCTGATTCGGTTATATTACTAATGGAAAATATAACCAGAAACAGAAGTGTTTATAAATGCCTAAAACATAGTTTTTTTAGAATCTAATTTATTTAATTAATCTGTTTTAATAACTGTTTTTGCTAAATCAATTTATCTCGGAGATGATAAACTCACACGGAAGGGTGCACTGTCTCTAGGTCCTTCAAATTTTTCCGTTGATCCCCGTTTTTTCTTGATTCAATTCAATTACTATATATTGGCAAATAAAAAAAGAGCCAAACTTTATAAAGTTTAACTCTCTTCTAAGGTTTCAAACCCTTTTTTGCGGTATGGACGGAATGTGAACCTAATCGCATAACCCGTTATCTACCAGTATTTTGACTCTCCAAACTTACCCATAGGTAATGGTTTGGTAACGCTTGTAAAAGAACGATTTTTGTCGTCAAAATGGGCAGATATGTCCGCACATGACTCGGGTTCAAAATTACGACTTCTTTTTAAATAAACAACTATTCTGAATGCTAATTATTTAGCCTTAGTGCAAGGTGCAAGTCTATCTATATAGATACTTGCACCTTGCACTAACGTTAGTTTGCTCCTAACCTATGAAATGAAAAAATTCACACCTTATTTTTTACTCCTGCATTTTCCGACGATATTCCGTCAGTGATACACCAGTTTTCTTCTGGAAGTATCTATTCATATATGAGGGGTCTTCAAAACTAAATTCATCAGCAATTTCATTGACTGACATATTTGTATTAGCTAAATAGTGTTTCAGCTCCATTACTACTTGTTGGTCAATTATTTCTTTCGGGGTTAATTGGCTTGCATCAAAAATTGTCTTATACAAATAGTAAGGAGATATGCACAACTCATTGGCGTAAAAATTCACACTTCGTTGCTTGTGGCAATAATCCAACAATAGAGTAGAGAATTTATTTGCGATTACCCAGCTTCTGCTCCTTTTATAAATTTGTTGCATTGGAATCGGAGAACTTTTATATTCGTTGTACGCCATAAGCAGAATGTTTTGAATCATGTTCTGGAGTAAATTTCTCTGTAAATCAATATGGCAATCTTCCATTATGTATCTTAACTGCTCCTTCCATGCAATCAGTAACTGATACTGCCTATCAGTAGTGCGACATAAAGGATAATCAAAAATATAGTTATAGAAATCTTTTGGAACTTTGAACGAAGCATCATCAACCAAATCGGTAGATAAGGCACAATAGAACACCGACAAGTCGTTGGATACTTGATTGAAAATAATACCTGAATCCCAAAAAGAGAAAACAACATCTCCTTTTTTTAGAACCTGTTTGTGTAGATTGATGGATATTATAGCTTTTCCTTGCGTACAGATAAGTATAATGAATCCCGTTGGGTTCAGCAACTTGCCAACCCAGTCTTTCATATCGGTATTTCCGATTCTACAATCTTCGCCATTTCTTAAAAATTCGACCTTGTTAAAATTCATGCAGCATAATTTTGTGCAAAGATACGAAGTCCATTATTATTTTACGTGCAAATTGTTTTGAAAAGTACCGACTTTGGCAATATTCTTATTCTTTAGATACCTAAACATATAGGTAGTTTTGCAGGCTGCATAATCGTGAATTTTATAAAAAAGAAAAGTAGTTCAGGTTTCGATTTTTAGCAACAAAAGAAACTGAAATACTATGTAGCATATGGCATTGTAGTATGAATTATATAGACGAAATAAATAAACGCATAGCTTGTAAAGATGGGAAGAAGGTTATAGAAAAAGCACTTCACAACGTGTATTTCTATGGCTCATATTCAAGTAAAACATTAGCTCGCGAACTACTTATTCCAGTACCTGTCTTAACAGCATTGAAAAACGAATGTAAAAAACTTGGACTTTGGGAGCAAGGTGGTGGGCTGAAGACTACTGGGAAAGGAAAACAATACTTTGAAGAAGATTTAGGTTTTGGAGAAATCTGCAAGGACACTTATTTGCATTTGATGAAAGACGAACGGGAGCGAGAACTACTGATACATGAGTTGAGTGATAAATACCGAAATGTATTTGATTCAAGACCAATAGTAGATGTTACGATAGATCAGGTAAAATGCACCGTAGAAACATCTTTCAGAAGGGCGATGTTGTGCCTTTGCAATGGCTCGTTAATCGGAAAGAAAGTATTGTGCGTTGGGGATGACGACTTAGTGAGTATTGCTATGGGGCTTCTGTTAAAGCATATCTTTCATGAAAACCATAAATCAAAAACGGAAATATGCATTTTTGAAATGGACGAGAGATATGTTAAATATATCGACGAACTGTCGGATAGTTTTTCTTTACCGGTGCAATGCGAAAGGGTTGATTTGAAAGACCCGTTGCCATTGCCATTCCTAAACTATTTCGATAGTTTTTTCGCAGACCCTCCTTACACAGTTCAAGGTGCGTCTTTGTTTTTATCCCGTGGGATTAGTGCATTGAAAAAAGAATTCGGATTAAATATCTTTTTCTCTTTTGCCAATAAGCCGATCAACGAGACCTATGCTTTGCAGAAATGTTTTCAATTACATGGATTGGTCGTAAAACAGATATACCACACATTTAACGAATACGAAGGTGCTTCTCTTTTAGGCAATAGAGGGCAGATGATAATACTTGAAACAACGGAACAAACAAGAGCTGTAATTCCGGTCGATAAAAACAGCAATCGTTCAATTTATACAAGAGATAATAAGCCGAAGAACAAGAAATACAGTTGTAAGAACTGTAAAAAAACATTCCTAATGAGTGGTACTGAAGAGTTTCTTACGATAGAAGAATTGAAGTCCAATGGTTGTCCGTTTTGCGGGTATAATAAATTCGAGCAGTTAAACAACCATACTAAACAAGAAATACACTTGTTGTCAAAGCCTTTAGGAAGACACATTCTGGCTGATTTTTATAGTTGTCAAGTGAAAAACTTAGATGATACGGATTATATACAGAATGCCATGCGTAATGCTGCAATCAAAGCAAAAGCAACTATTGTGCAGGAAGATTTCCACAAGTTCAGTCCTTGGGGCGTTAGTGGAGTTATCGTGATCCAAGAATCGCATTTAACAATTCATACATGGCCGGAGTATTCCTACGCTTCCGTCGATTTATTTACTTGTGGGGAGGACGTTGATGCATGGACTGCATTTGACTACCTAAAAATAATGCTTAAAAGCGACCATGTGGAATTTAGCGATATTTCGAGAGGACATTTAAGTGACATTCAATATTTCGACACATAATATTTTTATATATGAACGAATATCTTACACGAAAAATAGAGTCTATTCACTCGGAATTGGAAACGATTGATATAGAAAACAGCAATATCTCTATTGAGGAATCAACAGCAATGATAGATTATATTGATGACTGTTTGAGTGAAATAAAATCATGTTTCATATCACAAAAGTCAATACCTGTTGAAAATGAGATACGGTTTTTTAAAGAATACAAACCTAAAATTCTTGGGCTTCTATTATTTTTCAATAAGACACATGCAATTGAACTTAAACGCCCCACAGGAAGCAACGAAACCCTCCGCGAGTATTACGAAACAGAACTAAAGAATTTAACTTATTTCTTTGATCGCAATCTTGATTTCTATCAATATTATAGATCAGGTGCAACCTACATGGACGAGTATTATTTCCAACGAATAAAGAAACCGCATAAACTGTGTATGGATAGCATATATTATGTTATTGACACCGACTTTTCTCCCGGATATGACTATAAAGTTGCGAAAATTAACTGTAATGAAATGCTACGCATTTACTTAATAAAGAAAATGAATGGTATAGAAAAGCAGATGACAATAAATAAGAACAGAGCAGTACTTCCATTTAACAACCTCAAATGGACAGGTTCAAAAGTTGCTGCCGTTGAATTAGGATACGCTCTCGAATCAAGTCGTTTTATAAACAGAGGAAATGCAGATATTAAAGAAATCATGCTCCTAATAGAGACCTGCTTTAACATAGACTTAGGCGAGTATTATAGAACTTACATTTCCATAAAACAACGCAAGAAAGACAGAACGCCATTCTTGCAATCACTAATCGATTCCATGACCAAACGAATGGATGATGATGATTCAAAATAGGTAATTCGATAAACTGTTTTGAAAAGTACCGATTCTGGCAAGAAAACTCTTGCTAACAAGCTGTGCAATCGACATACCTTTGCACCCGCAAAAAAAATACTGCAATAAAGACAGATAAATATAAATAATTAAAAGTGATAAAAAAATTAATCTTGGCAGTTAGTATTACTGCCATTTTCTTTTTCGGCTCTTGCCGGAATAATTCTAACGAAGAGTCAGCACAGCAATATGCTGTAATTACATTAGCTCCGTCTGAAATGGAGATAACAGAATCTTATTCTGCTTCAATACAAGGTAGGCAGGATATAGATATTTATCCCCAAGTATCAGGTACAATCACGCAAGTAAGCGTTAAAGAAGGACAACGGGTAAAAAGAGGACAATCTCTTTTTACGATTGACCAAATTCCTTATCAATCCGAACTGCATACCGCTGTTGCCAATCTCAATGCTGCAAAAGCAAATACCGCTACTGCGGAATTAGCTTATAACAGCAAGAAAGAATTATATGACGAGAATGTAATTTCAGATTATGAACTACAAAATGCGAAGAATGCTCTGCTTACGGCAAAAGCACAACAAGAACAGGCAGAAGCATTATTGGCGAATGCTCGCAACAACTTTACGTTTACAGAAGTCAGAAGTCCTGCCGACGGAGTTGTCGGAACAATACCATTCAGAGTGGGAACATTGGTAAATCCTCAAATTTCACAACCACTCACAACCGTTTCGGACAACTCACAAATGTTTGTCTATTTCTCTATGACGGAGAATCAGTTGCGGTCAAACATTAAGCAATCCGGCTCACTGGATGAAGCCATTGAAAAAATGCCTGCAATTAATCTAATGCTAAACGATGGTTCGATATATGACCAACAAGGACATATAGAGAGTATTAGCGGGGTTATTAATCCAAGAACGGGAACGGTTTCAATACGCAGTGTTTTCCCGAATGAAGGAAGACTTCTTTTCAGTGGCGGTATGGGCAATGTAATCATTCCGCACAGGCTGCAAAATGTGTTATCCGTTCCACAATCAGCAACTTTTGAAATACAAGATAAAATCTATGTATATAAAGTTGTGGATGGGAAAGCCGTCGCAACGCAAATTACCGTTGAAAGCCTGTCGGACGGGAAAAGCTACATTATTAAAACAGGAGTACAAACAGGCGACACCATTGTTGCAGAAGGCGTAGGCTTATTGCAGGATGGAGTAGAAATTTCAATCAAACAAAATCAGTAAGATATATGAACTTAAAATACTTTATTGACCGACCAGTTTTTTCATTGGTCATTTCAATTACAATTGTGTTATTGGGAATCATATCAGTATTCTCATTACCGGTTGAGCAGTACCCAGACATAGCCCCCCAACAATTCAGGTGGTAACTTCATACCCCGGAGCAAGTGCCGAAACAGTTCAAAAGGCAGTTATTGTTCCTTTGGAAGAAGCAATCAACGGGGTTGAAAACATGAATTATATTACTTCTTCAGCATCAAATACAGGAGAAGTTTTTATGATAGTTTATTTCAAACAAGGAACAGATCCCGACATGGCTGCCGTTAACGTTCAGAATCGTGTTTCCACTGCTTTGGGATTGCTGCCTGCTGAAGTTACTCAAATTGGAGTAACAACCCTTAAACAGCAAAATTCCCGTCTGATGCAGATTGCACTTTATAGCCCGGATGATTCTTATGATATGCAGTTCCTCAATAATTACATGAAAATTAATGTTGAACCACGGGTAAAACGAGTTGCAGGAGTTGGACAAGTAATGGTATTAGGCTCCAATTACAGTATGCGTGTTTGGCTTAAACCCGATGCAATGGCGCATTATAAACTTGTCCCATCTGATATTTCAGCCGCCCTTGCACGTCAAAACTTAGAATCGGCAACAGGTTCATTTGGTGAAAATCAAGAAACCGCATTTCAATATGCAATGAAATACACCGGACGTTTTTCTACTCCTGAAGAATTTGGGAATATCGTAGTTCGGGCATTACCCGGTGGAGAAATATTGCGTCTGCGTGAAGTTGCTGATATAGAATTGGGTGATGAAGCGTACAACTATCTGACAACAACAGATGGACACCATGCCGCAGTTGCCGAATTTTATCAGACGGCAGGCTCAAATGCAACAGCAGTTATCAATGGTATTAATGAAGTGTTGGAAGAAATAGAAAGTGGATTGCCGAGAGGCGTGGAATTAATTACGTTGATGAATACCAACGACTTTCTTTTTGCTTCTATTGAGCAAGTTGTTATTTCGTTGCTGTTAGCCGTTTTATTGGTTATTCTGGTCGTTTATGTTTTCTTGCAAGACATACGCTCGACATTGATACCTGCCATTTCCATTATTGTATCCATAGTGGGTACGTTTGCTTTTATGCTTATTGCCGGATTCAGTATTAATCTCTTGACGCTGTTTGCTCTTGTATTAGCAATTGGCGTTGTGGTTGATAATGCCATTGTTGTAGTCGAAGCTGTACAATCCCGTTTCGATGCAGGTTATCAATCTTCTTACATGGCTACAAATGATGCAATGAAAGGTATATCGGGGGCGATTACGAGTTCTACTCTAATTCTCATGGCGGTTTTTATTCCTGTTTCCATGATGGGTGGTACGTCGGGCGAATTTTATAAGCAATTCGGTATAACGATGGCAGTAGCGGTAGGTATATCCGCAATCAATGCCTTTACATTATCGCCTGCCCTTTGTGCAATGTTACTAAAACCATACAAAGACGAAAGTGGGCAAACGAAACAGAACTTCGCAGGACGTTTCCGTAATGCTTTCAATGCAACATTCGATGCAATGACAAGTCGTTATATGCGTGGTGTTTTGGCATTTATCAGAAAACGTTGGTTGATGTGGGGAACGCTTGTTATAGGGCTGATTTTATTAGTGTTTTTTATGAATACAACAAAAACGTCGCTTGTGCCTGACGAAGATTTAGGCAACATTATGATAAGCCTTAATACGCAACCCGGAACGTCATTACACCGCACACGTGAAGTGATGAGCCAATTCGAAGAAGAACTGAAACAAATCGAAGCAATCAGGCATTATGCGGCAGTACCGGGCTATTCATTCGGCGGTTCAGGTTCTTCTTACGGTATGTTTATCATCGAGTTAAAACACTGGGATGAGCGTAAAGGCGAAGGAGGTTCAACCGATGAAATTATCGGTAGGATTTATGAAATAGCAGCTACAATTCCCGATGCTTCCATATTTGCTATGACACCGCCAATTATATCGGGTTATGGCTCAGGTTCCGGTTTTGAGCTATATGTTCAAGATAAAAATGACGGAGATATTGAAGTATTCAAGAATGTTGTTGATGCTTATGTGGAGCAACTAAGTCTTAGACCGGAAATTATGATGGTTTATTCTCCATTTGAAATCAATTATCCGCAATACAAAGTGGAAGTCGATGCTGCAAAATGTGAGCAGGCAGGTATATCTCCTGCGGAAATACTCGAAACTATTTCGGGTTATTATGGCGGACAATATATCTCGAACTTCAACAGGTTTTCTAAATTGTATCGTGTTATACAACAAGCTGCGCCTGAATATCGTGTAACTGCTGAATCTGCCAACCATATCTATGTAAGGATAGGTGATGAAATGGCTCCAATCAGCCAGTTTGTAACACTAACAAGAACTTACGGAACACAAACGTTAGACCGTTTCAATCTGTACAGTTCTATTACCATAAACGGTTCTCCTGCCGACGGGTATAGTTCGGGAGATGTAATCAATGCCATTCGTGAAACAGCGGAGACAGCATTACCGCATGGTTATGGCTACGAATTTGGAGGTATTACACGGGAAGAAAGCAACAGTTCCAACAATACAATCATTATCTTTATTATTTGTATTGTACTTGTATATCTTATTTTGAGTGCATTATATGAGAGCTTTCTTCTTCCGTTTGCTATTTTGCTTGCAGTTCCCGTTGGGTTGATGGGCAGTTTCTTATTTGCCACTTTGTTAGGACTGGAAAACAATATCTATATGCAAACAGGATTGATTATGCTAATCGGATTGCTTGCTAAAACGGCTATTCTTATAACAGAGTACGCAACAAAGCGCCGTCAAGCAGGAATGTCGCTTACACAAGCGGCTTACGGTGCAGCTAAAATCCGTTTGCGTCCAATCTTAATGACGGCTTTAACGATGATTTTCGGATTATTGCCCTTGATGTTTGCTTCAGGCGTTGGAGCAAATGGAAGTCGTTCTTTGGCTTCAGGAGCAGTGGGTGGTATGTTTGTAGGAACTTTGGTGCTATTATTCCTTGTTCCGGCATTATTTATTGTGTTCCAAACATTACAAGAGAAATTCAATCCGCAAATTCCTTTTGGAAATACAGAAGATTGGGCTATTCAAGCGGAAATTGAGGAAGTAAAGGAGAAAAAAAAGAATAAAGACAAATGAAAAAAATACTATTAATATCAATCGTATGTTTGCTATTTAGCGGTTGTGGCGTATATAGCAAATATTCACGTCCCGATGTTAAGACGGACAGTTTGTATCGGGATATGGAAACAACGGATACCCTATCATTAGCAAGTATTTCATGGGAAGTACTGTTTACTGATCCTTTGTTGCAGAACCTTATCAAAAAAGGATTAGAACAGAATGCCGACCTCAATATTGCCCGTTTGCGGGTAGAGCAAGCCGAAGCGCTTTTGCTTAATGCCAAACTTTCTTATCTTCCTTCGGTGTCTCTTACTCCCGAAGGGTCGCTAAGCGGATTTGATGGTTCGAAAGCGGCAAAGGCTTACAATTTATCGGCTTCAGCCAGTTGGGAGCTGGATGTTTTTGGCAAAACAACCAACGCAAAGCGTGGAGCAAAGGCTGCTCTTGAAGGTAGCCATGCGTATAGGCAAGTAGTCCAGACACAACTGATAGCTTCCATAGCAGACAGCTATTACACGTTGCTTATGCTCGACAGGCAGTTGGCTATTAATCAAGAAACGTTAGTCACTTGGGAATCGACAATTAAAACTTTTGAAGCCCTGAAAAAAGCAGGAGAAACGAACACAACGGCGGTATTGCAGGCGCAAGCCAACAGACTTGCGTTGGAATCTTCTATTGTTTCAAATAAGCAAACTATCAGAGAACTCGAAAATCAATTATCTGTTCTTTTGGGCGAAGTGCCTCATAGTATTGAGCGTAGCGTACTATTTACTCAATCATTCCCCGATTCGTTGGCAATAGGTATCCCAGTGCAACTGTTACGTAATCGTCCGGATGTTCGACAGGCAGAATTTAGTCTTGCGCAAGCATTTTACGCAACGAATGCTGCACGTGCAGCCTTTTATCCAAGCATTACATTAAGTGGATCGGCAGGTTGGACAAACAATGGAAATGGAATTATAAGCAATCCCGGCGGCTTGATATGGTCGGTAATAGGTTCATTAACTCAACCGATATTCAATAAAGGAACCAATACAGCCAACCTCAAAATCGCTAAAGCACAACAAGAGGAAGCACAACTCATGTTCCAGCAGACCATATTGAATGCAGGTAAAGAAGTAAATGATGCTCTCATACTTTGGCAATCTGCCAATGTGAAATTAGACTTAGGCGAACGTCAGATAACAACCTTACAGGAAACTATTCGCCAAACAGAACTATTAATGCGATATTCTTCTGTAAATTATTTGGAAGTACTAACTGCCCAACAAAATTTACTATTGGCAGAATTATCGCAAGCCCAAAATAATTTCGATAAGATACAGGGAATTATCAACTTATATCATGCTTTGGGGGGAGGAATATAAAATCCCAAATACATAATCTACTAAAAAAAACTACCAACTTGGTAGTTTTTTTTTGCCCATATACGCCCCATGCAAAACCCCCTAAAACCGTTCTTTTTAGAGAAAAAACCTTAAAATAAATATCAACCAACTTGGCAATTTTAATGAATTTATCGGTTGACCTTTGCAGCGAATCAAATAGTTATAGATATGGAGGTCATAACAATAGAAGCAAAGGCTTACAAAGAAATCGTAGGTAAGTTAGATGAAATAGCACGCTATGTAAAAAAACATTCTGAAAGCCAACACGAGGGTTGGATAGACAATCACGATGTTTGTAAATACTTAAATGTAAGCACCCGTACATTACAACGCTTACGCTCACAAAAACTTATCTCTTTCTCAATAATACGAGGGAAAACCTATTATCAGTTAAGTGAGATTGAACGGATGCTTAATGAAAATCTCATCAAGAGCAATCCTAATGGTTTTCAAGAATTATTAGATAATTATTACAAGAATGATAAGTAAGCAGGCTCTATTAGATAGAACAAATAACGGCTTTGAGATATTCCGTTTTTATATTTCCACAAAATGGCAATTAGGGAAAAACTTTCTTAACCCATTATATGAAGATAAAAAAGCATCATGCAATATCTATTTCGACCGGAACAGCCGTATATATAAAATAAAAGATTTCGGGAATGATGCTTATAGTGGCGACTGTTTTTTCTATGTCGGTAAGTTGAAAGGTCTGGATTGTGGTAACGGAACGGATTTCGTAGAAATACTGAAAATAATAAATAGGGATTTATGTTTAGGGTTGGGTGATTCAGAATATAACACTTCTCCACAACAGGAACAACCTACCAATAAACAAGCTGTACCAGAACTGCAACAAGAGAAACCAAAACCCTATAACATCATACAACAGAGATTCTCTCTAAAAGAACTGGGTTTTTGGATGCAGTCGGGCATTACTCCCGAAGTATTGAAACAATATAAAGCCGTATCCCTGAAAGAGTTTAGAAGTGAGAATAAAGACGGTAAGCCATTCTTTTATGCTTCATCGGAAAGCGAACCGATTTTCGGATATATGGGTAAACGGTATGTAAAAATCTACCGACCATTCTCTGAAGTTCGTTTTCTGTATGGTGGAAATATCGGAGATAGCTACTGCTTCGGATTGGAACAGTTACCCGCCAAAGGAGATACTTTGTTCATCACAGGCGGAGAAAAAGATGTAATGACATTGGCTGCTCACGGTTTCCATGCAATCAGCTTCAACAGCGAAACCTCGACTATTCCGGCAGGAATAATTTATAAACTCACTTTCCGATTCAAACATATTGTATTGCTCTACGATGCAGATAAAACAGGAATAGAAGCTGCAATCAGGCACGAAAAAGCATTAGCTGAATACGGCGTTAAACGGCTCATGCTGCCGCTTTCAGGAGAGAAAAAAGACAAAGATATAACGGACTATTTCAGCAAAGGAAATAGCCGGAAAGAGTTCCGCCAACTATTCATTGATTTTCTTGATAATCTATATAACGAAACAATGACCATGCTAAAATCCTGTGAAATTGATTTCAATAATCCTCCGGCGAAAGCCGAGGAAGTTATTTCAGCCGGAGATGTACCACTCGGTACGCAAGGTAACATCCTTTGTATTACTGGCGGAGAGGGTACAGGGAAAAGCAACTATGTTGCTGCGCTGATTGCAGGTTCGATAATTAAAGATAATCGTACCATAGATACACTGGGCGTGAGCGTCCGTGATAACTCAGACAGTAAAGCTGTCTTGCTTTATGATACGGAACAATCCGAAGTACAGTTATTTAAAAATGTTTCCAACCTACTGAAACGTGCCAAACTAAACGAAAAGCCGGAAGAACTGCGGGCGTTCTCACTTACAGGGATGTCCCGAAAAGAACGACTGCAAGCCATAGTTCAGAGTATGGACAAATATCATTATGAGTATGAAGGTATTCGTTTGGTCGTGATTGACGGCATTGCGGATTTGGTGCTGTCTGCCAATGACGAAGCGGAAAGTATCAGGATTGTAGATGAACTATATCGTTTAGCGGGAATATACCGCACCTGCATAGTTTGTGTACTTCATTATGTGCCGAATGGTTTGAAATTACGGGGACATCTTGGCTCAGAACTGCAACGTAAAGCTGCTGCAATTATGAGTATAGAACTTGACAGCGAACCGTCGGTATCGGTGGTAAAGGCTCTCAAAGTAAGGGACGGCAGCCCTCTTGATGTTCCTCTAATGCAGTTCTCATGGGACAAAGAATTGGGAATGCACATCTATATAGGCGAAAAGCCACGAGAGGAAAAGGAAAAACGCAAAGAAAAAGAACTGGCGAATGTTGCCTGTGAGATATTCAATGTACAAAAACACTTGACTTATATCGACCTGTGCGACCGCATTCAGCAGATAATGGATGTAAAGGAGCGTACAGCCAAAAGCTATATCAAATTTATGCGAGAGAAAGAAATAATCATAAAAGACCCGTCCAATCAGAATTATTTCATGATAGGGCACATCATCTAAAACCCAACAGCCATGTATATAGACAAAAATAATTTTGAAGCGTGGATGGAACGAATCATAGATCGCTTCGACAAACAAGATAAAACACTTGATAAAATGAGTAAACATCGCAATATGTTAGACGGAGAACTCCTGCTTGATAATCAGGATTTATGTATGCTGCTTAATGTCAGCAAACGGACTTTACAACGATATCGTGCTACGGGCGAATTGCCTTTTCAAACGCTATATCACAAAACTTACTATAAGGAAAGTGATGTTCATGCTTTTATTAGAACAAACTTTAATAAGAAAAGGGGTAACAACAATAAAAATAAAAACCCGTGAGGGCGATACTTATTTTCAATCTTTTATGTTCATAGTTGAAGTTTTTATGGATAGAACTTTTCAGGGAACTGACATAGCGTTTGTAAACTTCCGGAGTGGGAGAACTTTCACGGAGTACCTCGTGAAGTTCCTGCACCAACGGAAAAAGCTCGACTTCGGATTTAGACCACCGCTGAATATCTTCGGGTTTGTCGGCAGGGTTAAGAATTGCCTTTATTCCTCCGAACCCTGAATATTTAGCGAGTATTTCCCGTTCTTCGGGTATTGCCTGTCGTTGTTCCTTATCGAGCCTTAACGCTAACTTAATTGCATCAATGTTCTGACGCAAATGAGTTCGCTTATTGTAACTCATTTTCGAGCAATATCAGGATTGTGCCGACAAGCTCCGTATAGAGCGACCGGTACTCGGTCGTTTCGGCATAATCATCATTCAGGTTGTATTTAGCAAATACCGCCTGACATTCGGGCAGTAATTCTTTTGCTTTCGCATGGGCTTCACTTGGCGAAACTTCATCGAAAAACTCATTCCAAAGGATTTCGATAACAGTATTATATGGAGAGAAGTGCAAGCCTTTGAATAAGGCTTCGTTTGCGATTTCGGCAGCCTGAATATGGTCTAAACCGCTTTTAATAGCTTCACTATACGCTTCAGCTGCCATATCACCACGCCCAGCGATAAAGGAAAGGTCATTGGCTTTGTCAGGGTGTGAATCTCGTAAATAAGATAGTAGATTGAGCCGGAAATAAGACATTTCCGCTGGCTCTAAATTTGAATTGTATTTCATACTGATTACTAATTTTGTTTTGCATCACTATTAATGCAGAATAAAAGTAGGCTTAATCAGATGGTTAGCAGTGGATTTGTCGGCAGGTGGACGCTTGTGACTTCGATTTGGGTAGGTGTGGCGTTAAACGAAGTAAAAAAGGGAAACTTTGGTATAGTTAGTTTGAAATTCTTATCTTTGCAACATGAAAACAGAACGCATACTATCAAAGTTTAACAACGAGCTTAAACTAAAAGGCTTCAAAGCATTTCAGATCGACGACGACTGTAAGGAAACGCGTACCTACAGCCGCAAGGATTTTTATAAGATTTGTCTTACTACCGGTAAAAGTATTATCAACTATGCCGACAGAAGTTTTGAGCAGGAAGGAACCATTCTGTTTTTCGGCAACCCGCATATCCCTTATTCATGGGAGACCATATCGACTACTTACAAAGGTTATACCTGTCTTTTCTCAGAAGATTTCCTGAAACAATCCGACCGTTCAGAGAGCCTGCTTCAATCGCCATTCTTCAAAATAGACGGAACACCTGTCTTGGAAATATCAGAGGAACAAAGACTGTTTCTAAACTCTCTTTTCAAAAAGATGATTGAAGAACAGGAGAATGACTATACGTTTAAGGATGAATTGATTCGCAATTATATCAGCCTGATTATCCATGAAGCATTAAAACTACAACCCTCAGAGCATTATCATCAAGCGAAGAAAGCTACCGCCCGGATTACCTCCGTTTTCCTTGAACTGTTGGAAAGGCAATTTCCGATTGAGACATTCGACAGTCCATTACAACTGCGGACAGCTCAGGATTATGCCAACTACCTGAATGTACACACTAACTATCTGAACCGCGCGGTAAAAGAGATTACAGGAAAGTCAACCACTACACATATTACTGAACGTATTATTGCGGAAGCAAAAGCCTTGTTGCAACATACCGACTGGAATATCTCGGAAGTTGCTTATGCTCTCGGTTTTGAATATCCAACCTATTTCAACAACTTCTTCAAAAAACAAACAGGGACAAACCCTAAGGCACTTCGGGAAGCGATGGTTTGAATTTCTTAATTATCGGTTTGAATATCGTTAACCGATAAGCCTGATTAGCCCCGATCTTTGCATTAAAGTAATGCAAAGATGGATAAGACGGATATTTTCGAGCGGCTAAGAAACGGAGAAACCATTCCTCCTAATGACCCTCAAGGGTATAGAATGCGAGAGGCTTCATACAGTACGAAAGCACTGTTAATGAAGATGAATAACTCAGCCGACCCGGCAGAAATAAGGAGTTTATTAAGTCAGATAACGGATCGTGTTATCGACGAGAGCGTAGGGGTATTTACTCCCCTGTATATCAATTACGGGAAGCATACCAAGATAGGCAAAAACGTATTTATCAATTTCAATTGTACCTTTTTGGATTTAGGCGGTATCACCATTGATGACAATGTGTTGATAGCCCCTAATGTCAGTCTATTATCCGAAGGACATCTTCTTTCGCCTGAAAACAGGCACTCACTTATTCCTAAACCTATTCATATCAAAAGGAACGCTTGGATTGGTGCGGGAGCAACTATTCTGCAAGGAGTAACGATTGGCGAGAATGCCGTTATAGCCGCTGGGGCAGTTGTATCGAAAGACGTTCCCGACAATACCATAGTCGGTGGTATTCCTGCGAAAGTCATTAAAACAATCTAATAATAGAATAGGAATGAGAAAGTTCGTAATAATAATACTCTCTTTTATGATGATAACAGGTCTTTCTGCCTGTGATACCGTTGACATAAACAATCCGGAAGTACCACAACAACCGGAGAATACCGAAGATGATAATGAAGAGGATGATTCAGAAGAAAGTATGAAATTGAAAATAACAGTAGATTCAGCAGTATTTACAGCAACTCTGCAAGATAATGCGACAACAACTGCGTTCAAAAAACTGTTGCCGATGACAATAAGTATGACCGAACATGCCGGAAATGAAAAATATTACAGCCTACCAAACAGTTTACCGACTAATTCGTTCAATCCGGGAACTATACAAAACGGAGATTTAATGCTTTATGGCTCACAAACATTAGTTTTGTTCTACAAAAGTTTCTCTACATCGTACAGCTACACCCGATTGGGCAAAGTAGATGATGCGACAGGATTAGCATCCGCATTAGGTTCCGGAAGTGTAACCGTTACTTTTGAAGCTGAATAACAATCTAAAAAACAATTTATATGAGTAAAAGAGTTTTAATTCTATCCGCATCTCCACGACGTAATGGAAATTCGGATATTCTATGCGACCAATTTGCTTTGGGTGCAGGCGAAGCTGGACATAGTGTAGAGAAAGTATTTCTAAGAGATAAGCATATCAAGTATTGCTCCGGCTGCTATACTTGTGAAAAGACAAACGGCGTGTGTGCCTATAAAGATGATATGCCCGAACTTCTGCAAAAAATGATTGATGCAGATGTATTGGTATTATCCACTCCAGTCTATTTCTATTGCATGAACGCACAGTTGAAAACAGTAATTGACCGCACAGTAGCCCGTTACACGGAAATAAAAGACAAAGATGCCTATCTGATCGCAACAGCGGGAGAAGACGGAATGCAAGCTATGGAAGGGACAATTACCTCTTTCCGGGGCTTTCTCGACTGTCTTGAAAATGTACGGGAAGTGGGATTAATTTTAGGTCAGGGGGTACACGTACTTGGGGAAGTGAAAGATAATCCGGCAATGCAGGAGGCCTACGAATCCGGTCTTAAAGTATAAACAAATAAAATATAGTATATGAAGAAAATAGCAACAATAGCTTTGCTCGTGGGCGGAATGCTTACGGCATGCGTAAACAATAAAACGACCGACAATAGTCAAACAAACGATAAGAATATGGAAAAGTTAGAATTAACAACAGCATGGGATAAAGTATTCCCCCAAAGCGATAAAGTCAATCACAGTAAGGTAGCCTTCCGCAACCGTTACGGCATTACGCTTGCTGCCGATATGTATGTACCCAAAAATGCGAACGGAAAAATGGCGGCTATTGCCGTAAGCGGGCCTTTCGGTGCAATTAAAGAACAGGTTTCCGGCTTATACGCACAAACGATGGCGGAACGTGGTTTTCTGACTATTGCTTTTGATCCGTCTTATACTGGTGAAAGCGGAGGTGAGCCTCGCTATGTGGCTTCGCCCGATATTAATACCGAAGATTTCAGTGCAGCCGTAGACTTTCTTACCACATTGGATAATGTAGACCCAGAGCGTATCGGCATCATGGGTATTTGTGGTTGGGGAGGTCTGGCGATTAATGCCGCAGCTATGGATACCCGCATCAAGGCTTCCGTAGCATCTACCATGTACGATATAAGCCGTGTAAGTGCTAACAGCTACAACTATTCAATGAACGAGGATGCTCGTTACGAGCTTCGCGAGCAACTCAATGCTCAGCGTACTGCTGATGCCAAAAACGGTACGTATGAGTTGGCCGGTGGTGTGATTGACCCACTACCGGAGGATGCGCCGCAGTTTGTGAAAGATTATTACAGCTATTATAAAACAGAACGCGGCTATCACGAACGTTCGCTTAACTCGAACAAGGGTTGGAATATAACATCTTCGCTTTCGTTCATTAATATGCAGCAGCTATCCTATGCCGGAGAAATCCGCAATGCAGTATTGATTATACATGGGGAGAAAGCCCATTCTCGCTATATGGGAGAAGATGCTTTCAAAATGCTCAAAGGGGATAACAAAGAACTGATGATAATCCCGGGCGCCAGTCATGTGGACTTATATGACCGCACTGACATTATACCGTTTGATAAGTTGGAGTCATTCTTTAAAGAGTATTTGAAATGAAATATTTATTTTGCACATTATTAATCGTAACCATTTCTACAACAACGATTATGGCACAGACCAAAGTAAAACAGACAGCCGGGAAGGAGCAGTTGAGCGATTTCGCACCCAAATTCGCAGAACTGAACGATGATGTTCTTTTCGGCGAAGTATGGAGTCGCACAGATAAACTCGGTTTACGCGACCGAAGTATGATTACCGTAACTGCTCTTGTCAGCATGGGTATTACCGATTCTTCTTTGAAATATCACCTCCAGTCGGCTAAGAACAATGGGATTACACGCACGGAAATCGCCGAAATGCTTACTCATATCGGCTTTTATGCCGGATGGCCGAAAGCATGGGCGGCATTTCGTTTGGCGAAAGAAGTTTGGACAGAGGATACAGATGCCGCCGATGCAAAGGCCGCATTTGAGCAGGAGATGCTATTCCCTATCGGTAAGCCCAACGATGCTTTTGCGCAATATTTCATTGGTCAAAGTTATCTTGCTCCGTTATCGCAGGAGCAGGTCGGTATTTATAACGTAACCTTTGAACCCCGCTGCCGCAACAACTGGCACATACACCACGCTGCCAAACACGGAGGACAGATTCTTGTCTGCATAGCCGGAGAAGGCTGGTATCAAGAATGGGGCAAACCTGCACAGTTGCTCAAACCCGGCGATGTGGTCAACATACCGCAAGGCGTAAAGCACTGGCATGGAGCAACAGCCGACAGTTGGTTTGCGCACCTGGCTATTGAAGTGCCGGGCGAGAAGGGAAGCAACGAATGGCTGGAAGTTGTAAGTGATGAAGAATATGATAAATTAACAAGAAATGAATAATTTAAAACATCTGATTATAACTATTATGTGTGTGTTGTCGGCGACACTGACATACGCCCAGGAGAAGAAAGTAATGGTAGCCTATTTCTCCTGTACAGGTAATACCGAGATAGTGGCTAAAGCCATTGCTCAGGCTACAGACGCAACGCTATACCGTATTCAACCTCAAACAGCTTATTCATCTGCTGACCTTGACTGGCGTGATAAAGAGAGCCGCAGCAGTAAAGAGATGAGCGACATCGGTTCACGCCCCGCACTGGCAGATAAAAATGCGAAGGCGGAAACCTACGATGTGATATTCCTTGGTTATCCGATATGGTGGAACGTGTGTCCGCATATCATCAACACGTTTATCGAATGCTATAAGCTGGATGGCAAGACGGTCATACCGTTTGCCACATCGGGCAGCAGTACTATAGAGAACAGTGTAAAAGAATTGAAGCAGCAGTATAATAAAATCAATTGGCACACTGGAAAACTATTCAATGACGGTACTGCCTGTGTCAAGGAATGGGCTGAAAAGGTAATTGCAGTTCAATAATAACAGGGCATTTGAAACTGTCTAAAACTAAAAAATCTTGCAATTCTAATCTGTTTTGATTAAGATTGCAGGATTTTTAGCATAACAACATTCCTTGTTATATATTATTCTTGTTGCTGCAACAAATGAGCCAAAGCCGGATCATTCTTTATCCGTTCCAGTTCTTCAGCGACAATCTGTTTCGTTTCCTCTTTGATACGATTATAGTTGAGTTGAATTTGCTCTTTCATCTTATTAACTCCATTTTCGTCCGTAAAATCGGTAATAACAGGAATGGATTGATAAGCCTTTGTTTCTGCAGCTACTTTTGCAATATCAACCAGAATTTCGCAATGGAATATCTTCTGCTCGATACATTCATCGAAATTGTCGGCAATCGCACCGACGAACATTCCTTGTGTAAGGTTGGAAATTTTTGAAGGCGGTATCAAACTATCCATTTGGGTACTGATAGAGGTCGATTTATCGTTGCGGTTAATGGTCATGGATTGGCGTTTCTGCAATACTTTCCCGAAACGGTCGGAAAGCGTTTTTGCCGTATCTCCCACAACCTGACCGGAGAAAATATTACCGACGGTGTTCATCACGACTTTTGCTTCTTTGTCGCCGTAATCCCTTGTTAATTGGCTGAAATCTTGAAACCCTAAAAGTACTGCAACTTTATTACTTCGGGCGGTTGCTATCAGATTATCCAATCCTTTAAAGTAAATTGTTGGCAGCTCGTCAATGACTACCGAACTTTTCAGTTGCCCCTTTTTGTTTATTAATTTCACGATACGGGAGTTGTAAAGTCCCAATGCCGCACCGTAAATATTCTGTCTGTCGGGATTGTTACCGACAACCAACACTTTCGGATCATCAGGATTGTTTATGTCAAGCGTAAATTCGTCGCCGCTCATAACCCTCCATTTGGATTATTTGATTAACCTCTACCACTTGTTTGGCTCTGTTAATTTCCTTATTTGCTCCTAATAAAAATACTTTGCTCATAACTCTAAATTTTAAGGGATTATAAAAAGGAGAAAAGAATGAGAATAAACAGGATTATAGCACCTAAACCCACGAAGAAGGAGAGGATACCCCGAATAACAGGAAGAAAGAGATACAAGCCCACTAAAGCCCAAATAAACCCTGTTCCCCACACGGAGCAACCCAAAGCCACGAGAACGATTTTCACAACCAATTTTATGCTAATTGGAAGGTTACTACCTTGTTTCCTGTTTTTTACTATACTTCTCATAATTTCTGACTTTTTTTTTATGCCGTATCGGAGCCGGTGTACTGACCTTATGTTTCGGATACGTGAAAAGGTCGGCTGAATCCGCCGAAGACAAATTTTGAGGGAATAAATACGCTCGCCTGTAGGGAAAGAGGAAGATTTTTCAGGCAACAATTTGGCGACAGGATTAGCCGAAATACCTTTGTATCCTGAACATGGGGTCAATAAGTACCCGGTTTGATACTCGCTAATGAGGAAGAAATTATACCGGAGAGAAGTGTAGTAAAAAGGAATTTGGGCAAATACATTGCGTTTGTTATTATAAACGCAGAAGTTCTTTGATTCACAAAGAACATAAACAGGGGCTTACAGAAGCCACCAATACTTAAACATTGAAAATGATGATATATCTTATAAAATCAGTATCTTTGTGGAGTAAAACATGATAGTATAATTGTAGAAATCAATATTCTACAATTCATATATATAACATAACGTTCGCTGAACGTCTCGAAGTAGAAAACTGGCACTTTTCACACTTTTCATGAAGAATGAGACTGATGCGCAATGTTCATGCTATACACTGTATAGCGTGGACTTGCCCATTTTCATTCTTCGGGTATGCCAGTACCTCTACTTTGAAATGGCGTGAGCTCCACGCTTCTTTTTTGGTCTGGCGAATGTTCTTGAAGGATGGATTTATAAAAGGATAAGGGCATGAAAAAGTTGAAATTGTACATTACGGCATCGAATGATGGTTATATCGCTCCACCAGACGGCGATTTGGATTGGTTAATCGGCTATCCCGTTCCTTCGAAAGAAGATCACAAAAACTTTGTAGATTCGGTCGATACCGTTATAATGGGCGCTAACACCTATCGCAATATGCGAATAATGGATATTCTCTGGCCATATGAGGATAAAAATGTCCATATTGTTACTCGTAATCCAATGATGGAAAGGGATAGCATAAATTTCATTACGGAAAACGTCTTTGAAACTGTTTCCGGACTTAAAAAAGAAAACGGAAAAGACATTTGGCTCGTTGGCGGTGCAGAACTAACGACAATGCTGCTCGACAATGATTTGATTGACGAAATGATAATTACGTATATTCCCGAAACACTTGAAAAGGGAATATCACTATTCTCTCAAAAACCTGAAGAAATGGGTTGGGTTTTAAGCGAGGATAAAATATACGAAAATAATGCTGTTAGAAAAGCGTATCAAAAGACGTTGCAATACGCATAATAACAGAAAAAGCCTGCTTCCATATCAGAAACAGGCTTCGTTATATTGGAGTAGCATGTATTATTATTTGGCTCTTTTCTTACCATAGCATTTACTTCCGTCGGGCGATAAATAGAAATCAAATGTTTCTTCAACGGCTGTTCTGCCCGGGGGAACAAGCGAGTATTTGCAACGAACGATTACAGCAAGTACGTCATTGGTATTTCGGCTGTCATATCCCCGCAGATTATCGGGCGTAAGGTTTTTAAGCGAATCAATAGTGTTGCTAATTTCAGCAATATCAGTATTGTACTTATCAATATCGCTTTGCTTTTTTGCTTTAGCCAATAGCGTCTCACTCATTTTCTTTGCCAACTCGACACGTTTTATTATAAGCTCTTTATCTTTCCTGAACTCGTCAGTAAGATAAGCGATACTGTCGGCAACTGTAACAGTGCCATGTTCGTTCATCTCAACAATTTTGAAGTTGAGATTTTCTTTTGTGTCGCTACCTTTTAGCAGATAGCCAGTAATGGTTTTTTCGTAATTACTCTTTGACGAGTTTGAGCCGCAGGAAACCAAGAAAACCGCAATTAATAGATAGATTACATTTTTCATGACTATATTTCTGTTTATAAGAGTTTGAATTAATTCAATGTTATTGCAGGGAGTTTTGATGACAAGTTATATACAATCAGAACTTCCGCTTCTTTTTTCGGTTTCGTCCGGGTATATTCGGTTAATGCTTTCATTACCCATTCCCTGAACGCTTGCGCTTCAAACGAAGCGATTCGATAACTGACAAAAATCAATGCTTCCAGATTGTATAAAGTCATTTCACATTGACGACCGCTGTTCTCGTATTTGTGTATTTGCGTAACGTTTTCTTCCCGCAATAAGCCTGATTTGAATATTGACCGAAGGTTATTACCAACCGAGCTAACAAATACGTTGAATAAATCAGCTATCTCATGCTTTGTCATCCACAGGGTGCAATTTACGAGTTTTGCTTCAACAATTAGCTGATTTTCATCATTTTCTTTAATTTTGATATATCCCCGTTCCATAATTATATTATTCTTCATCTTGTTGAACATTAAAACCAATGCGCTTACGGGGCTTGTTTTCCTGTTCCTTCTGTGAAGCAAGTTCCGTAAGAG
>NZ_QVMP01000040.1 GCF_010501095.1 Dysgonomonas sp. 520
GATTATTTACAGAAGCCCTTTATTATTTTTTTTCATTCATTTTTAAACAGGCTCTAAGAATAAAAGAACTTGAGATTTATGGGACAGAAAAGGGTACTACCACCGATATCCATGAGAGTCAAAAAATAACGGATATCAAAATATATCCTAATCCTGTATCCGATTTATTGAGTATAACAGCTGGTTCAACAATAAAAAGTATCAATATACTGAATTTAAGCGGGGCTATCATTGAAAGCTATCAAACAAATACTGAGGCATATGACATATCTACTTCACATTGGATGCCAGGAACATATTTGGTTAAAATCGAAACACTGGATGGTATTCAGGTGCAAAAAGTAATAAAATAACTTAAAAAGGAGAGTAAAATATAATCTTATACTCTCCTTAAATAAATCATTTTAATCATTATTAATTTATAAATTATTTATTATGAAAACAAAACGACTTTTTATTGCGAGTATGCTATGTGTATGTTTCTCGGTTTATTCCATAGCGCAACAGGTAAATGCATCTTTGAATTTTGTAGAACTGTATCCGAGCAATGTAGAAGAAGGATATCCAGCAAGTAATGCACTTGACGGAGACGTGAGTACTTATTGGCAAACCCCAGAAGGAAGTAATCATGCTTATCAGGATATAGAAATCGAACTTGACAAAGTTTACGAAATTCACAAGGTAGTGGTAAAATGGGTTAATGAATGTTGTGCTTCTCCATGGGATATAGTTTTCGACATAGATGGCATGTATGAAGGGTTTCCAAATCCTAATATTGTAGACAATCCTAATTGTATTAGATCTATCAATCATAGTAGTTACAGCTACTATAATAAAATAGAAACCGTTGTTGATAAAGATTATCCCACATCAGGATATCCTAACTACACTAAGATCAACTTTCCTTATAAAGCACAATTTGTAAAATTATATTTTAGAGGCCGGGCAGGTCAACCACATTATAAAGTTGGGGAGATTGAACTATGGGGATTTGCCGATGGTGGAAGCAGCATTGAAAAAATAAACATTGCAAATTTGAAAACATACCCTAACCCTGTTATTGATATCTTAAATGTAAATTCGGATTCGGAGATTAATACTATATTAGTATTCGATATAAACGGTAAAGAAATAGAAAAACATACTGTAAATGCTGACAACTACAATTTGAATACAGCCAATTGGACTAAAGGAACTTATTTTGTTAGAATTGAAACCCAAAAAGGAACCAAAACAGAAAAGATTGTTAAATAAATAGTATCTTTTATCCTATTAATAAGTATCCCGAATAAAATTCGGGATACTTAAAAAGTAAAATCCATGAAAATACGAAATAAAATATCTATTGTTTGTTTATTAATTATCAGTTGTTTTGGTTGTACATCTTATGAGCAACCTAATAATGAATTAACAGTGTCTGAAATGTTGAAAGCATCCTCATCCCAATATCTCTTTATGAAAGATAAATTGGAGCAAGGACGCTTTCCTAAAACATATAACAAGTTCATGGATAAATTGCAAACTAGTCCTTCTGACTGGTGGTGTAGTGGTTTTTATCCCGGAACACTTTTTTATCTATATGAAGAAACTGAAAATCAGGAGTTATTTGATGAAGGGTTACATATGTTGACTTTATTAGAAAAAGAACAATATAATATCGAAACCCATGATATCGGATTTATGATGTATTGCAGTTACGGCAATGCGAACAGGATTTCTCCAAATCCAAAATATGATACAATATTGGTAAATAGTGCCAAATCTTTAATTACGAGATTCAATCCGAATGTCGGTTGCATAAAATCGCATAACCGGGGAGACAATGATTTCGTTGTTATTGTGGATAATATGATGAATCTTGAACTGCTATTTTGGGCTACAGAGTTTACAAAAGACAGTATATATTATAATATAGCTGTATCCCATGCCAATACAACCATGAAAAATCATTTTCGGGCAGACAATAGTTTATACCATGGAATTAACTATAACGCTGAAACAGGAAAAGTAAATTATTATATTGGAGGACAAGGATTCTCTGAAGAATCGGCATGGTCTCGCGGACAAGCCTGGGGCTTATATGGATACACTATGATGTACCGTTTTACAAAAGACAGGAAGTATTTGGATCAGGCTATTAAAATTGCAGAATTTCAATTAAACCACCCGAATATGCCTGAAGATTTAATTCCGTATTGGGATTATAATGCACCGGATATACCCAATGCCTTACGAGACGCTTCAACCGGAGCTATCAACTGTTCGGGGTTATTGGAATTATCACAATATACCCAAGGAGAACAATCCAGAAAATATTTTGAAAGTGCTGAAAAAATGCTTCTAACTCTTTCTTCTTCTCAATATACAGCTCCAGCCAATACAAACGGAGGATTTATACTTAAGCATTCGGTTGGAAATATCCCGGCTATGACAGAAATTGATGTCCCTTTAACGTATGCAGATTACTACTATGTAGAAGCATTGAAGAGATATAAGGAGATTAAAACAAGATGAGAAAAACAATTATCCAGTTATTCATTTTTTTGTTTATTTCAATATCGGTTTTTCCCCGACAGCAAGAGATAGACACCATAACAAACCGCCTGATTAACAAATATACTACTAGGTCATACGACCCTATATCTTTGGATAAATACTATACAGAAATGAGTATTGATGGAAGTTGGGCAGATATAGATTATGATGCTGTTACAGGAGGTTATCAGGCAGGTAGTCACCTTAATCGGTTAATAGATATGACAATTGCATATAAACAGCCTGGTAGTAAGTATACACGATCTAAAGAATTATTAAAGAAAATACTTTCAGGGGTGGACTTCTTCTTCAATAAAAAGCCTGTTTCTACCAATTGGTGGTATATGGATATAGGTGCTCCTCAAAAATACATGGTTATTCTGATCCTATTAAAAGACAAAGTAGACAAGGATAAATTACATCACTATGCCTCTTATCTTGAAGACAAAACAGGGAATGCGGGGCACAAAGGGAAAAATCGGACGTGGGTTTCTGAAATAACAATTTATAAAGGTTGCATTGAAGATAATTTTGATTTGATAGAAACGGGTTTTAAGTCAATAGCTTCTACAATTAAGATTGTTGATTATAATGAAATTGAAGGAATAAAAATAGATAACAGTATACATCAGCATCGTCCTCAATTATACTCTGGTGGATATGGCATGTCATTCATGAATGATTTAGCAGAATATATTTATTTAGCTCACTCTACTGTATTTGCCCAGTTGTTTACAGAAGACAAAATGCGAATAATAAGAAGCACTATGCTTGAAGGACAACAATTATTCGGTTACCGTAAGTCTTTTGATTTTGGTACGGTGGGACGAAATATCAGCAGAGAAAATGGCATTAAGAATATTGCCCCGGAAATACTGGATTTAATGATGGCCATTGACCCGTTAAGTGCGCCTGATTACAAAAATTGGCAAAAGCACATTGATGGAGCTCCATATGCAAAGCCGGGGAATAAATATTTCTGGAAATCTGATATTATGACGCATCATGGGGAAAATTACTATCTATCGGCAAAAGTAATTTCAACCAGAACAAATGGGACAGAAATGCTTAATGGAGAAAATCTGAAAGGATATTATTTGCCTTTAGGCGCTACAAATATAATGACAACCGGAAATGAATATGATAATATATTCCCAGTATGGGATTGGACTCGGATTCCTGGGACAACCTCAGTAACTACTCCGTCCGCCGCTTCATTGAGTTGGTATCATTTTGGCTCAAATAAATTTGCCGGAGGAGCAAGCAATGGCAAACATGGTTGTATAGCATTTGAACATATTTATAATGGAGTGCAAGCGAAGAAAGCATACTTTTTTATAAATAATGCGATGTTATGTTTGGGGAGTGACATCTCAGCATATAAAACAAATAATGTAGTTACAAGTGTAAACCAATGTTTTGCGACTGGTGATATTTATTTTAGTAAAGATGGGTTTGTTCAAAAACTTTTATCCGAAAAACAGGACTTTGATAATATTTCCTGGGTATACCATAATAATGTAGGCTATATTTTTCCTGATGGAGGGAGAATCGTTCTTGAAAAGAAAGAGCAATCAGGTTCTTGGAGTTTAATAAGGGAAAACGGAAGTAATGAGAGTTTATCTCATGATATATTCAGCCTGTGGATTGACCATAGCTACAGGCCTCAGAATGATACGTATTCCTATATTGTCATACCTGATAAATCTCTCGATGAAATAGAAAAGATAACAAAAAGTAATGGTTACAAAATAATAAAAAACGATAGTAATATTCAGGCTGTGAAAAATGAACAAACTAATACGTATGCCTGCATTTTTTACAAACCAGAAACGATCTACTTCAATGAAGATTTAGAAATTACTGTTGATAAAGCGGCCATTATTCTTGTTGAAATGGCTGGTGCAGACTATCAGATATCTGTTGCTGATCCGTTTTATTGCGAGAAAGAAATAAAAATGACTATTAATAGAAAATTGTCAGGAAAGAGGAAAAATGGGAATAAAAGCCTTAATACTATCATCTGTTTCGAATTACCTCAAGGCGAATATTTAGGAAGCACAATCACGAAGATTATTAAATTATAAGAATATGAAAAATGTTAAATTATATTTCTTTTTGCTATTCCTTGTTTTGTTAAACTCTTGTAATAATAAAAATAACTCTTATAGTATTACAGACTTTGGTGCAATAGGCGATGGCAAGACATTAAATACTGAAGCTATACAAAAAGCCATAGACAAATGTACCGGAAATGGAGGTGGAACGGTTATAATCCCCTCAGGAGAGTTCCTGTCCGGAACTATTTATATGAAAAATAATGTAATGCTTCATCTGGAAGAAGGTGCATTACTGAAAGGAAGTGCTTCATTCGACGATTATCCCGACAATAAAGTCAACTATGTTAACTCATTTTCTTATCCGAGCGGTAAACTTTTCGAAAACAAAGCCTTGATATTCGGTGAAGGGTTAACGAATATAAGCATTACGGGCAGCGGAACAATCGATGGCAATGGGGATAGCCCTACTTTTCAATTAGGGAACGATTCCAGCCCCGAAAGCCGCCGGCGTCCTTCTGTAATCTTGTTTATCGATTGTAAAAACATTACAGTTTCAGGGCTACACTTACGTAATTCGGCTTATTGGATGCAAAACTACTTGGGTTGTGATGGGCTTAACCTATCGGGACTGAATATATACAATCATACTAATTTCAATCAGGATGCCATGGATATAGATGCCAAAAACGTGCTGATAGAAAATTGTGTCATTGATGCGGACGATGATGGAGTATGCCTGAAAAGCCATGATGTAAACCGCCCTGTCGAGAATGTAACAGTACGTAATTGTATTATCTCAACAAATTGTAATGCAGTTAAATTTGGGACAAAATCCGATGGCGGATTTAAAAATATAAACATATCGAACTGTGTCATCAAAAAAGCTTCGGAAGATAATGTTCGCCAATGGCAGAAAAACCTGGAATTTATTGAGCTTCCCACTACAGTAATATCAGGCTTTGCCTTGGAGTCAGTTGACGGTGGGTTTATAGAAAACGTAAATATTTCTGACATTTTGATGTTTGATGTACAAACTCCTATTTTCATAATACAAGGCAGGCGGAATGTTGGTCAAGCCGGAAATGATGATTTTTACGCTTCTGAAAAGAATAAATTTGACGAATCTTTGTTGCCGGGAAAAGTGTCAGGAATTCATTTCAAAAACATAATGGCTCGAAGCCATAGTAAAATGACCAGTTCGGTAACAGCATTTCCCGGGAATTATATTGAAAACATAACCTTCGATAACATCACATTTAGCACAATGGGGTATGGGACTTTGGAAGAAGCCAATACTCCATTAATGGAGAACCCTCACGCATACCCCGAGAACAGGATGTTCGGTTATGTTTATCCTGCAAGCGGACTGTATCTAAGAAGAGTTAAGGATGTGACACTCAATAATCTCGATTTACATGTACGTAATAAAGATTACCGGCCTGCCATTATTCTGGATGATGTACATAATATCGATATAAAATCTTTGACTGCTGATACTCCGGCAGGAAACAATCCGGTTATCAGAACTGAAAAAAGTTCAAACATCAAAAACTATAATCCGGAAATATCAATGATTACGAAGTGAATAACAAAAATAGAGAAATACAATGAACCATGTGATTAAATATTCGATAATATCACTCCTATATCTTATCTCTCTTTTTTCTTGTAAATCTATTGAAAAAACGATGGGCAATAAAACCGGCAGCTTTGATATTTTCACTTATATAAAAACGCCATACGAAGTATCCGATTTTTACGGATATGAATGTGCAAATTTTATATTTGAAGGCCGTCAGGCTAAAATAGTTAAGCCTAAAAAGATAAGGCAGGGAAATCCTTGGGTATGGAAAGCCCGTTTTTGGGGAGAAAAGCATGCCCCGCAAACCGAAGTGGCTCTTCTTGAGCAAGGCTTTTATGTGGTTTATTGTGATGTGGCAGAGTTATTCGGAAACGCAGAAGCAATCAGAATATGGGATAGGTTCTATTTCTTTTTACAGGACGCAGGATTTTCGCCTAAGTCAACCATGATAGGTTTAAGCCGAGGCGGATTTTATGCTTACAGATGGGCTATTCAATATCCCGAACGCATAGCATGTATATATGCGGATGCCCCCGTGTTGGATATGAAAAGCTGGCCGGGAGGGAAAGGCATAGGGATCGGCAGTCCAGAGAACTGGGAGATATTCAAACAAGATTATGGCTTTACTACTGATGAAGAGGCAATCTCCTTTGCTGAAAATCCGTTGGATATGGTCGATAAAATAGTTACCGGTGGATATCCGATAATTCATGTTGTTGGAGATATTGACAAGGTCGTTCCTGTTAAAGAAAATACAGATTCATTTGAGCAGAAGATAAATGAGCTGGGAGGATGTATTACTGTTATTCATAAACCCAATATAGGTCATCATCCTCATGGACTTGATGACCCAAAACCGATTGTAGATTTTATACTCACTAATGCATTGGAGGATACTTCTGATATCTTAGAATGTGATTCGTTGGACATCTTTTTACTTATAGGCCAATCTAATATGTCTGGACGCGGAGATATTGTTTGTGTGGAATCTTTCCCCGGTATTTATGCATTGACAAAAGAAAATAAATGGCAGATAGCAAAAGATCCTTTGCATTTCGACAAAAGCTATACGGGTGTTGGGCCGGGAATAACATTTGCAAAAGAATTAAAAAAAGAATTCCCTGAATATTGTATAGGCTTGGTTCCTTGTGCCGTGGGAGGAACATCCATATCGAAATGGATGCCTGGGGCATATGATGAATCAACACGAACTTATCCTTACGATGATATGGTTAAACGCTTAAAGACAGCATTGAAAAGCGGAAAATTAAGAGGCATTCTTTGGCATCAAGGCGAAGGAGATTATATGGGTGGTAATTACAAACAGTATGAAGCAAGATTTGACACCTTATTGTATAATATTTCACGAGATATTGACATAAATATGAATGATGTGCCCATTATTATAGGTGAGATTGGCAGGTTTCTGGAAACAGAAAGTCCTACAAACGAAAGCATAAAAATAAATGAGGTATTAAATATACTTGCAAAAAAGTATCCAAACATATATTGTGTAAGCTCCGAAGGGTTAAATCACAAAGGAGATGGAGTTCATTTTGATACTCGAGCGGCAAAGGAACTTGGAAAAAGATACGCTGAAGGATATAAGACATTGATAATGGATGTAGGTCCTACAAATTGTGATATTAATGTTGATTCTTTATTTCAAACTAATATATCTATGTTAAAAGAAAGTTTCACAGATACAACAGAATATATAAGAGTTTTAGATAATGATAATTGGAAGTTCTTATTTATGGTAGGTTTTATATCGGGGATAAATACAATTTATGATTGTCATATTGCCCGAACTACCAAAACAATGGTCATAGCCATTGAAGAATGGTATAATGATAAAAAAGAAAAGGTAACCTGTGAGAACGTAAAAAGTGCATATTTAGCTTTAGAGCCTAGATTTTTTAATGATATTGATGAAATAGAAATATTTGGGAAAGAGCTTGATAAACTAAAAATAGAATAATTACCAAGATATATATCCAAAGTATTCAATCAGTTAAATTAGTAAAAACTGACTATAATTAATGATACATATTATTCTAAATTTCAGGAATCAGATTTTAAAGTGGATTCACAGATAATTGATACGATCCATCAGAAAAGATATATCTATTTATACTCCAAAAAAGCTAAGGATGGATATTGCTTTGTGAATAAGGCTATCATGGATGAAATTAAAAAAAAGAATTTTGACCTATGCCACTATAAAATATTATATGTCTATAATGACAAGAATCTATCAACAAAGGATGAAGTTGATCAGATTTTGAGACTAAGAAAGAAGAATTCGCTGATACTATCCATTTTTCTGAATGAGGAATTAAAAGTTATATATGTATTTATAACCGACAAATAATACTTATACACCAATAATAATATGTATAGCAACCTAAAACAACAAAATATGAATAAAACATACTGGATTCTTTCCTTATTTATAGTATTTTCCATGAGTGTTTTTTCTCAGGATTTTGACCCCACTTTACTTTATCAAATAATAAGTCCGTCCGGATTTGTCATCGACAACAATGAAAGTGCCCAAAACGGGACACACCTTGTATTTGCCACAAAGCAAAAAGGAAAAGAAAGTCAGCTTTGGCGCATAAGGAAACAATCAAATGGATTTTATATTATAGATAATCCTTACATCAACAAAAGTTTTAATGCCAATAATAAAAACAATACTTTCGGTAATGAACTGGAACAATGGGATAGTTATAACTCCAATCAAAATCAACATTGGAAAATAGAACAAACCGGTATGGGTAGTTATGTCATCACCCAACGAAACAGTGGGATGGTTCTTGCGGCTAACGGAACTGAAACGATAGGTTCAGCCATTTACCAACTGCCGAATGTCCAACAAGCCTGGAATATTGTGGCCACGTCCTTAAAAACTCCAGTAGGAAAAATCGTAAGAGGAAAAGAGGAATGGCAGGATGAACGCATCTTTGCCCAAAACAAAGAAAAAGGAAGAAGTACATATGTTGTGTTTCCTGACACGGAAAGCCTCAAAGCCGATCCATATTTTAAAGAGCCATGGCGATTACCTACTTCTAATCTTTATATGTCTCTTAATGGTAACTGGAAGTTCAAGTGGGTGAAACAGCCCTCCGAACGTCCTGTCGATTTTTACAAACCAGACTATGATATATCAAAATGGGAAGAAATTCCAGTCCCTTCGACACAGGAAATGATGGGATATGGTACTCCAATATATACAAATATTATTTATCCATTTAAAAAAGAACCGGTAGTGATACGTCCTCAGAAAGGTTATACCAGCGAAAAGGAACCCAACCCTGTGGGCTCTTACCGACGGGATTTCAACCTGCCGGAAAATTGGTATAACCAACAGGTCTTCATCCATTTTGATGGAGTCTATAGCGGCTTTTACATTTGGATAAATGGAAAGAAAGTAGGTTATAGCGAAGGCGCAAATAACGATGCTGAATTTGATATTACTTCCTATGTTAAACCGGGAAAAAATACAGTTGCAGTGGAAGTTTACCGTTGGACGGATGCCAGCTATATCGAAGACCAGGATATGTTTCGTGTAAGTGGAATCCATAGGGATGTCTATATGTTTGCAACACCTAAAACGCACGTCCGAGACTTTAAAATATCAGCAGTATTTGACAACAATGATTATAGTAGAGCAAACTTTCAGGTAGCTGCTACTGTCCGTAATTACAATAAAAAACCCTCTCAACCCGCAACATTACAGGTTACAGTTACCGATACTTCCGGAAAAACATTTGCTGTTTTGTCACAGGCTATTGCACCTTTGGGAGCAGAAAAAGAAGAATATTATACATTGCAAACACAAGTTAATAATCCTAGCCTTTGGTCTGCCGAACAACCAAATCTTTATCAGGTCATACTCTCATTGAAAGATGAGGCTGGGAATGAGTTGGAAGCCATGTCGTCACAATTTGGATTCCGTCAGATTGAAATCCGGGATAAACGGATTTATATCAATGGGGAACAAGTCTTTTTTAAGGGTGTTAACCGTCATGATTCACATCCGAAGTTTGGGAAATACATACCTATAGAAAGTATGAAGGAAGATATTATAATGATGAAGCAACATAATATCAATACAGTCCGTACCAGTCATTACCCAAACAGTTCCCGGATGTATGCCATGTATAATTATTATGGCTTATATGTGATGGATGAAGCCGATTTAGAGAATCACGGCGATATTTCAATCAGTGATAACCCTCAGTGGTTACCGGCTTATCTGGATCGCATTGAACGAATGATAGAAAGAGACAAAAATCATCCTTCTGTTATTTTTTGGTCACTAGGCAATGAATCAGGGAGCGGCGAGAATTTTGTTGAAGTGGCTAAATTTGCCAAGTGTTTAGACTCATCCAGACCTATACATTATGAGGGAAAGAATGATGTAGCCGATATAGACTCACATATGTATCCTTCGTTTGATAATATGGTTCGTTTTGATCAGGAAAACAGCGATAAACCTTATTTTCTGTGCGAATATGCCCACACTATGGGAAATGCAATGGGTAATCTTGCCGAATATTGGGATTATATAGAAAATAACTCACAACGTATGATCGGAGGTTGTATCTGGGATTGGGCCGATCAGGCACATAATAAACAAGGAGAACCCGATGATCACTATTACTATGGTGGCGATTTTGGAGATGTTCCTAACAACGGCGATTTTTCCTGCAATGGACTTACAACACCCGATCGGCGTATAACTGCAAAATTAAAGGAGTTAAAACGGGTATATCAATATATCAAATTCCGTCCAGTAGCTTTGGCTGCTGGTATAATAGAAATTGAAAATAGCTATGATTTTACAAATCTTGATGAATTTGAATTTCTCTGGGAAGTGATATGCGACGGGGAACAAGTCGAGTCCGGAGTTTTACCTTTAATAAAACTAGCTCCAAATGAAAAACAAAGGGTGTCAGTTCCTTTTAAGCGGAATTCTGATATTGGTAAAGAATATTTCCTTAACCTGCGTTATGTTTTGAAGAACAATACCCATTGGGCCGTTAAAGGTCATGTTATAGCAGAAGAACAGTTTCCGCTGACAGGACGGATGCCTATAGGAACTATAAATAAAGATTCCTTATCTGGTATTACAATGAAAGAAAATGACAATTATTTAATTATTAGTTCGCCAATCTTTAACACCACTTTTGATATTGAAACAGGAAAAATGATATCCCTGAAATATGAGGGACAAGAGATGATTTATAATCAACAAGGTTTTACCCTGAACTGGTATCGCAGCGTAAATAATGATAAATATACAGATCAAAAATATTATCAGGCACACGAAGAGAAATCGCTATTAAGTTATGCGCTTTCACCAGATAATAAATCGGTAAGTGTTGTTGTAAATGCTTCTGTGTTTATTAATTCAGAAAAGCCGCTTATAATACCATATACCATATACTATACTATCTATGGCAATGGTATAATAGACGTAAATGCAAACTTTGTCAAACCATCAAATGCATCTATTGTTCGCCGTTTGGGTTTGCAGATATTACTACCGGGTGGCTTTGAAAATCTCACATGGTATGGACGTGGTCCTCATGAAAATTATATTGACCGTAAAACTTCAGCGCATATGGGGCTTTACCATAAGACTGTTACAGAAATGGAAGAAGAACATTATATCCGTCCTCAAAGTATGGGGAACCGCGAAGATATCAGGTATCTTATTGTTACAAACAGTAATAATAAAGGTATAAAAATAATCGCCAAAGATAATTTAAGTTTTACAGCTCTTCATTTTTCTGATCAAATGTTGTGGAATGCTAAACATGATTTTAAATTGAGTGAAATGCGTCGCTCAGAAATATATCTTAGCTTAGATTGTATTCAGCAAGGGTTAGGTAACGCTTCTTGTGGGCCTATTCCTTTACCACAATATATGATTCCGGAAAATAAGCCATTAAATTTTTCTTTCCGTATAGAGCCTGTATTTTGAAATATATTCATTGAAAACATTAAAAAAAATTATGATGAAAAAAATCGTTGGAAGTATGTTATTGCTGTTTTTTGTTGCTAATATTACAGCTAAAGTTAAACTGCCAAGTGTAATAAGTGATAATATGGTTTTACAACAAAATACCAATGTAAAACTATGGGGAAAATCTGAGGAAAATGTAAAAATATCAATAACGACGGGTTGGAATAATAAAACATATACGACTAATGCTGATAATAAAGGTAATTGGTTGTTATCTGTTGATACCCCAACAGCAGGAGGACCTTATGAAATATCAGTAAACGACGGAGAGGAACTTGTGCTGAGAAATATACTTATAGGAGAAGTCTGGTTTTGCTCGGGGCAATCAAATATGGAAATGCCTATGAGAGGTTTTGAGAACCAGCCTGTATCCGGAGCAAATGATGTAATAGCTAAAGCGAAATCTCAGACTCCGATTAGAATGTATACTACGGATTCTAAAGACGGTGAATGGGTACGGCAATATAGTAAAATTCCTCAAGAGGATTGCAAAGGGGAGTGGCTGGAAAACACTTCTGAAAATGTAGCCAATATTAGTGCTACCGCTTATTATTTTGCCCGGTATATACAAGATGTATTAGATGTTCCAGTAGGGATAATAATCTCTTCATGGGGTGGTTCTGCTGTGGAAGCATGGATGAGTAGAGATATTTTAAGCAAATTTCCTCAAGTAGATATATCCATATTAGATAACGATAAAATTATTGAAAAACCCAATTATACTCCTTCGGCATTGTATAATGCAAAAATAGCTCCATTAACCAACTATACCATAAAAGGTTTTTTGTGGTATCAGGGTGAAAGCAATAGGTATAATGCTGATTTATATGAAAAGCTAATGCCTGCTTTTGTCTCAGATTTGCGTTTTAAATGGGATATTGGGGAGTTCCCATTTTATTTTGTTCAAATTGCACCTTATAAGTATTCAGGAGATAACAATATGTCTGCGGTTCGTTTAAGAGAAGTACAACAGCAAAACATGCAAGATATTCCGAATTCAGGAATGGTCACAACACTGGATATTGGAGATTCTATTTGTATTCATCCTGCAAATAAGGAAATTGTTGGAAATAGACTTGCTTATTGGGCATTAGCACACACATACAAAAAAACAGGATTTGGGTACATTCCCCCAACATATAAATCGTTAGAAATAATAGACAATAAAATCTTTGTTGATTTTAACAATGCAGAATATGGCTTAGCTCCATTGAATAAACAATTGGATGGTTTTGAAATTGCAGGAACAGATCAAATCTTTTATCCTGCAAAAGCTACAATTGATGGTAAGATAAAGAAAGTAGTAGTTCAGAATGAAAATGTACTTAAGCCAATCGCTGTAAGATATGCTTATAAAGATTATGTTGAGGCTAGTATTTTTAATGTATTCGGTATTCCCTTGGCACCATTTAAGACTGATAATTGGTGATTTTAGGCTTGATAGATATGATTTTTAGTGAGAATTATTTTGGTGACAACAAGCCATTACTTCAGCTTTGATTCAAATATATTTATTTGTAATGACCAAAAAAGAAATAATAATGGCTGCTTCAGAGAAGAGTGGCATTCCGCAAGTAGTTATTCAACAATGCATAGGTCCTGTTTTTGAAAGTATTTTGGATGCCTTGTCAGAGGAGAAAAAAGTAACAATTCGGAGTTTCGGTACATTTTATGTAAAAGAGATGAAAGAACGGATAGGGCGAAACCCTCAAACGGGAGAAAAAGTTATTGTTGGACCGAGAAAAGTTATTAAGTTTAGAGCAACAGCTCAGATAGAAAAAATAGAATAGGTAGGTTGCTTTTAGGTTTTCCCCCAGGTTATGATTAACATTAATCTGGGGGATTTTATTGTTGTTTATTTACAGATTTCACCTCAAATATTATATTAATTTCAATGGCTGATAAAAAGAGTGTAATAAAAGAACCTAAGAATGTACTTGTATTTGATAATACACGTGTACTTATTGCCATCATTCGTTCGCTTCGCAGTGCTGCATTATTTACCCAAGGAAATCAACAAGCAATCTCGTTTTGCTGTACAGGGAAATATGTAAAATCTGGAGGTTATTATTTTCGTCATAAACATTCAGATGTTGAAATTAAGGTTGACGATTTAAACAGACTCAAATTGGAGGATTATGATAAGGCTTGCGGAATAACAAGAACATATCACACAAAAAGAGATTTGGATAATGAATGGTCAAAACGATTATCCGGCAAAAGCTCTTTCAATGATGATTGATCATAAGATTATAAAATGAATGTAATAGATTTTTCATATTATTTCAAAAACACAATGGCAAAAAAGAAATCAGAACTTAATCAATACATAAGTTTACTTGAAAAGGATTATTTGACCTTGCTTGAAGATCATCTAACGTTACGTGCTCTTAAAATTGCAGGTATTGAAAATATGCCCATATTTCGAGGAATAGATTCAATTATTAAGGATGGGAGAATTGAAATTCATATAAAACCAATAAAATCAAAATATCGATAAATCTCCTTAGTTGATATACACAAAAACCTCCTATGTAAAATGCTATGTTAGCACTACATGGGAGATTTTTATAAATATACATTCCTATTTTATGTTTACTCTTGCCTAGGTTGTACTCTATCCTTTAATCATTGTGAGCAACATCTTAAATTACTGCTTAGCAAAAAGTGCATGCGGAATATTAGCCGGCATAATAATGGTTTGGCCTGTAGTTAGCAATAAGGACTTGCCATCTATTGTAATTTCAGCCTCTCCATCCAATATTTCTACTACGGCGTCAAATGGAGCCGTATGTTCGCTCAGTCCCTGTCCCTTATCGAAAGAGAAAAGGGTAATGTTTCCGGCATCGTTCTTCAAGACTTGCTTGCTGATAATTCCACCTGCGGAGTATTCAACCATTTCTGCCATATTCAGAATGGCTCCTTTTTCAAATAATTCGCTCATAATTAAAACTTATTTATTGTTAGACTTTATTATTCTTTTCTTAAATAACACAGTCCACCAAATATTAGTTTATCACAATGAAGGAAAGCCTTCAGTAGGATTCTTCAACTATAGGTATTTAGTAGATTATGCTAAAAACATCTTCATGTCTTCATCCGGCGTGGTAATTCCTCCAATGCCGAAATTGTCGATTAGTACCTTCGCCACATTCGGTGAAAGAAATGCTGGCAGCGTAGGTCCTAAGTGGATATTCTTCACTCCTAAAGACAGCAAGGCCAGAAGTACGATTACTGCTTTCTGCTCATACCAGGCAATGTTATAGGCGATCGGTAATTCATTCACATCATTCAGTTCGAATACTTCTTTCAGTTTCAAAGCTATCAATGCTAATGAATAGCTATCGTTACATTGTCCGGCATCCAGTACGCGGGGGATACCACCTATATCGCCCAACGGCAATTTGTTATAACGGTATTTAGCACAACCTGCGGTAAGGATAACCGTGTCTTTCGGAAGTTTCTCGGCAAATTCGGTATAGTAACTGCGGCTTTTCATACGTCCGTCGCAACCTGCCATCACGAAGAACTTGCGGATAGCGCCCGATTTTACAGCATCTACCACCTTATCAGCCAGTGCGAATACCTGTTCGTGGGCAAATCCTCCAATGATTTCTCCTGTTTCGATTTCGGTAGGAGTTTTACATTGTTTAGCATGTTCAATCAGTTTAGAGAAGTCTTTTGCTTTACCTTCTTTGCGGTCTTCAATATGAGTAAATCCGCTGAATCCGGAAGCACCTGTGGTATAAACCCGGTCGGCATAAGTAGAAGTGGAGCGGGGCGGCACGATACAGTTGGTAGTAAACAGGATAACACCATTGAACGATTCGAAATCTTCATTCTGACGCCACCACGCACTACCATAGTTCCCTGCGAAGTGCTTGTATTTCTTAAATGCCGGATAGTAGTGTGCCGGAAGCATTTCGCTGTGCGTGTAAACATCCACGCCGGTACCTTCGGTTTGTTCTAATAAATCTTGCATATCGCGCAAATCGTGGCCGGAAATCAATATGCCGGGATTATTGCGCACGCCGATATTGACCTTTGTTATTTCCGGATTGCCATAAGTTGATGTATTGGCTTTATCGAGCAGAGCCATTGTCTTTACACCGAATTCTCCGCATTTAAGCACCAATGCTGTTAATTCATCGGCAGAAAGTTCTCGGGTGGTAGCCACTAAGGCTTCTTGCATAAAAGCTTGGATATCATCATCGTCAAAGCCCAGATTTACGGCGTGTTCGGCGTATGCTGCCATCCCTTTTAATCCGTAGATTAATAATTCGCATAATGAACGAATATCTTCAT
>NZ_QVMP01000041.1 GCF_010501095.1 Dysgonomonas sp. 520
GATGGTCAAAATTGCTTCTATAAAATTATTGTTGAATAAAATTTAAACAAACTCTAAGTTAAAAATAGAACATGGAGAAAATGTATCTTATTTTCTTAAAATGGAACAAAAAAATATTGTTGCTATTTGGTATATAGATACTAATAATCAAAATCAACAATATCAAAGACTTTGCTTAGACCCTCAATTTAATTATAACAAGTCTAAACTTGCTTGTTGGTTATGTTAATGGTATTACTATTTTCTATATTATCTCCAAATCTAAAAACCAAATGAAATTTTTCTAAATGACAATTTCTATGTTTCAATATCCGAAAGATATTTTTATCTTCAGGGATTGTTGTTGAACCAACAGGAATCGTATTTAAACCTAATAAACGTTTATTAATAAATATTGGTGGATATATATCTTTATCATCTATAATAACCTCAATTTGTTCATCTATAATAATCTCAACATTTGTATTATTAATAGTTTCGATGTCAATCTTTTCAAAAATTCCATCTTTATTACGAGCATTATGCCATGTGTCGGAAATTTCAATTTTTACTGTAAGTTTACTGTCCATAATCTAAATTTTATTAGTAATTAATATTTGAATTATATTGACAGTTATACTCAGATTGATATTAATGTGTGCGTTTTATTAACATCCTTTAAGAAAAAACTTTTATAAGGTTAGATACATATCTAATATCTTATTGATTTAAAGCGAACTAATATGAAAACTTTATTCAAATACTTAAATGAATCCCATTCAGAAGACAAAAAAGAATTCAAAGAATTCTGGGATAAAAATAGCACCTCTGATAAAGAGGATTTCTTTACCGAGATGCGAAGTTCTGATATTAAAAGATATAATGAAATTGCAGATATAAAAGCTATATCTACTTTAATTGAAACTAGATTTAATGATTGGCCTAAAGAGGTACAGGATATAGTTATATCCTATTATGAAAAAGATTAAATTTAGAATTTTAATTTTGGTACATTAAAGTATATAAGTGGGTATTTTTAAATTTTCGATAATTGGATCTTTATAGAAAGATTTTATCAGGTTCCAATCCCTGTCTGTGTGATTCTTATCAAAAAAACTCCATATGACAGAACATGCATATTTCATAATATCTAATTCATCTAATGAGTAGTTCCGGTGATTATGCAATGAAAATGGGTTAAAACCGGAAGGTGAAGGATGTTCCAAATATTTAACACTTAAATATGTTTGGACGGGTTGCTCTCCTATATCTTTAGTGAATTCCATCAAATCATCAAAATTAAGTTCCAAAAAAGAAGGTAGTGTCATATACCTGTTTTGAGTATCTATTCTATATCTTAAATGTTTGAAATTATCCCAAAATTCGTGTTGGCTTTTTAAAAGTGTAGCAATTCTTCTAACAGCGGTTATTTTAATTGAGAACCCATCTATACGTTGCTTTCTCATTATTCTTTCTGATCGCTCTGAATATAGTTTAGAAAAAAAATAGGTTATGATTATAGCAATAAAAATCCCCAAACAGGATATAATTGTTTCTAATATTCCGACTGAAGATTCATGTTCCACTTTCTTATTCTCAAAGAAAGCTAATAAGATACAACCAAAACTGAGTAGACATAAGAGTCTAACTACAATCCACAGATAAGACAAAATATTATCTCGGTTTTCAATATAATATTGTTTTATTCCACCTGCATCGCGTATATTATCCCGTGTTTGTAAATATTTATTTTTTATGCTCATTTTTTGTCATTCCATATATGAATTTTAAAAGTATTGTATAACCCATATTTAGTAAAGAAAAAATAGTATATATTGATTCCTTATAAAAGCGCTGAAGAATAGAACGTATTTCGAATAAGTCGAACTACCCAATCGCTCTTAGCATACCCTTTTATCTTTCCCAATCTTTAGCTAATACTTCTGCTTGTGCTATTACTAGATCAATAGCTTCTTGAGATCGTATTGGTGGATAACCATATTTTCTAAGCATACGCCGAATAATATTTCGAATTTTAGCACGAACACTATCTCGGACTTCCCAGTCAACAGTTGTACTTTCTCTTAACTTCTTAGTAAGTTCTTGAGCTAGAAATTTTATATCTTCATTATTTAATGCGCCTTCGCCTGTATTATTTTCTAATAAAGCATCATAAAATCGAATTTCATCTGAGTTTAATCCCAAATCTAGATCTCGTTGATGCGCTTGCTGAAAATCTTTTGCCATTTGAATCAATTCTTCCACTACCTGAGCTGTTTCAATAGCGCGATTATGATATTTACGAAGAGTCTCTAGTAATCGATCACCAAACTTTCTTTCCTGAATAATATTTCCACGCGAATAAGATTTTATTTCATCCTTCAATAATTTTTCAAGTAATTCAACTGCCAGATTTTTCGCCTTCATATTTCTTACATCTTCCATAAATTCAGGTGATAAAAGTCCGATATTTGGTTTCTGTAATCCAGCCAATTCAAAAATGTCAGCAACTCCATCTGCAATTATAGCGTTATCTATTATTTGTTTCATAACACTATTTTTTTCTTCTGCCAGTCGTTTAGAGTCGACACTTGTATATTTAATAATAGTTGCTCTAATGGCATTAAAAAAGGCTATTTCCAAACGAAGTTCTTTTATTCCGTCTATAGTACTACATATGGAAAATAAACTATTAACGGCTAACATTAAATCCAAAAATCGTTTCTTACCATCCTTCTGTTCACTCAATATAAAGTTAGTAGCAGGAATCAATAATTCCAGAGCATTTGTTTCATATTCTGAATAATCAAAATTATGGAACATTCCTCGGACAGCATCCATATTTTTAATCAACATTGAATAAGCCTCCTGCATACGATTAGTTGGAGAGCCTTTCCCATCTGAATCAGCATATGTTTTAAGAGCTTCCTTCAGTTCATTAGCGATACCAATATAATCAACTACCAATCCACCAGGTTTGTTTTTAAAAACACGGTTTACACGTGCTATTGCTTGCATAAGATTATGGCCTCGCATAGGCTTATCAATATACATAGTATGGCAAACAGGCACATCAAATCCAGTAAGCCACATATCTCGTACTATAACTATTCTTAATTCATCATCAGGATCTTTAAATCTCTTTTCTAAGCGTTTTTTCTCTGCTTGGCTGTAGATATGTGGCCGTAACAATTCTTTTTCAGCAGCCGACCCAGTCATAATTATTTTTATAGCACCTTTTTCAGGATTCACATTATGCCATGTCGGACGCAATGCAACAATTTCGTTGTAAAGATGCACGCATATCTCACGACTCATACATACAATCATAGCTTTACCATCGATTGTTGAAGTTCGTTGTTCATAATGATTTATTAGATCTGCAGCTACTTGTCTTAATCGTGGAGTTGCTCCTACAAGCTTTCCAAGTGCGGTCCATTTACTTTTAGTATTTTCACGAGTATACAGGTCTTCTTCATCTTCCATTATTACTTCTACTTCACGACTCAAATCTTCAATAGCATGTTTGTCGACATCTAATTTAGCCAAACGACTTTCATAAAAGATTGGTACTGTCGCACCATCATCAACCGCATCCTGAATGTCATAAATACTTATATATTCTCCGAATACTTTACGCGTATCTTTATCCCCATTAGCAATAGGTGTTCCTGTAAAGCCAATAAAAGTAGCGTTCTGTAATGCTTCACGCAAATGCTGAGAAAAGCCATATTTATATACGCCCGTTTTTGTATTGAGGATGGCTCTATGTCCATATTGACTGCGGTGAGCTTCATCACTAATCACCACAATATTATGCCGTTCACTTAATAATGGATGTTTAGTTTCGCCAATATAAAGTGAAAACTTTTGTATCGTAGTGAATATAATACCTCCAGATTGCTGCGATTCCAGAATAGCACGTAAATCCTCCCGACTTTCTGCTTGAATCGGTGTTTGCTTCAACAAATCAGCAGCTTGACTGAAGACATTAAATAGTTGTCCATCCAAATCAGACCGATCTGTCACCACCACAATTGTCGGATTCTGCATTTCAACCTGCTGTAGTAATTTGCCAGCATAGCAAACCATTGAAATGCTCTTACCTGAGCCTTGGGTATGCCAAATAACGCCTGCTTTCTTATTTCCTGGCATTATTTCTTTTCCAGAAAAATTTCTGATATTTTTTGTTGTGACCCCATCTGTTAACTTTGCGGCAGTAACAGTTGCATTAACAGCTTCACGAACTGCATGAAACTGATGGTAAGCAGCTATCTTTTTAATCAAATTCTCTCCCTCTTGCTCAAATAGAATAAAATGCCGAATATAATCCAAGAATAAATCAGGTTGAAAGAAACCCTTAATAACTTTTTCTAATTCAAATTCTACCAATGGACGATCGTTCTCATTACTAATAGTCCGCCATGGCAAAAAACGCTCTTTATTCGCAGTGAGTGATCCAATACGGGCTGTTATTCCATCAGAAACAACTAATGCTTCATTATAAACAAATAAATCTTCTATATCATGTTTGTATGTCTGTAACTGATTAAATGCATCCCAAACATCAGTATCAGTATTAACAGGATTTTTAAGTTCAATTACCGCTAATGGAAACCCATTAATGAATATAACAGTATCGAGACATCGGGTTTGTTTTTGTCCAGTAACGCAGAATTGACTAACTACTAAAAAACGATTATTAGAAACTGTTTTAAAGTCAATAGGTAAAACCAGATCTATCTCTTTTTTTCCATTTTTATCAATTTCAACACGGATCCCATCAGTTAATAATTGGTGAAATGTCTTATTGCGAGTTATATTATTTCCCCCTTGAATATTTTTTAGAAGATGAAATACCTCTTCTAATTTTTCTACAGGTATTTGAGGGTTTATAATACGCCAAGCATCTAAGCATTCTCGCATTAATAGTACTTCCCGGTAGTCATTACGGTAAGGATCATTACTTTCTGGAGCTATATCTGCTCCATTCAGAAAATAATAACCAACATCCTGAAACCAGGATAAAGCTAAACGTTCAAGTTGCTGCTCTTTTATCATGATTCTGTTATTATATTCTGATTTTTTTATTAGAGACTTCGATCGCTAATTTTAATAGTTTTTCAACATAATCATGTTCATCAGTTGGGTACCAAATAACTTTGATATTTATTTTTAGTAATCGATTTTCTTTTTCACGTTTTTCTTTTGCCGTCTTAGGTTTAGGTAAAAATGCAAAATGATCAGGAATTTCAAATTCTTCTTCATCTTTTATTTGTTTGAATAACTCCAAAGTCCTATCTTGTTCCAAACTACAACCTAGAAACAGTAATGAATGACTAATAAATATCTGCCGTAAAGCCTTAGGTAAAGGCTTTTTAAAATCCAGTTCTTTCCCATATGCTTTTTCATATTGTGAGTTTGAAAAAATATATGATTCCTTTTCACCTACATTACCATGTAATTTCAAAATACACCTATCTCCTTTTATTAGATCTGTAACAAATTTATTTTGTTGTTGGGTGCCATACATAAATCCCTCAAATGGTTTTGATGAGAATTCAAAAACCTTCTCTAGAACTCTATCGTAATTTGTTGTAATAACACATCCAGAACTTATAGCTGGCAACAGTTTTAACGCTGAAACCACAATATTTTCTTTATCCCAATCTCGCCTTAAGGAAAATTTTTCTGTAATGTAATTAAGAAACTGTGTCTCATCTTGTTCTAAAAGAATTTCCGCAGCATCAAGATATTTAAATGAATCTATTAATTCAAGAGCATTCGATAAATCAATATCTTCCAATCTATTTACTATTTCTTTTAATGCTGTACCCCATGTGGGAAAGCCCAATGATGAACATAAGCCTGCTCCTACAAAAGGGGCTATTCTTTTTCTTTCAATTGATTGAACTAAATCTGTGAAAATATTAATTTTATCAATTTCTTTCAGATAATCAATTATCTCTCTATTTTCTTCTTCAACTTTTCCATTAGACCAGTTTTCGAGTTCATCAAAATAAGCGTCTCGATCCATTGAGAAAAGAACATCACTTGGCAAAAAATTATATGCTTCTCTGTCTTTTATTAAACTGTTAATTTCAATAATATTTTCAGAGTCAAAAACAGTATTAAATGTTTCATTGTCACTGTAAGCTTCATGAAGAATATCTTCAATCCTTTTTATAGCCAATGGGTTTTCTCTTATGGTTTTAACATCCATACAAAATCTATTAAATTAATTTTTCAATAATTTCTCCTGAAATTAACTTTGGAAGAATTGTATCCCTTATTTCTGCTAAAGTTACATTTTCTTTTTTGCAATTTGAGGACATATCGAATATAGATAGCAATTTCAATTTAATTAATTTTATTGCCTTTTTATCTGGATAAACAACTTTAATCCTTTTCATGTCAGCAACTGTTACATGACCTAAGCCTGTTGTCTGTTTATTTTTGGCAGTTTCAATCAGAACAGGTTTTAAATGTTTGAGCAAATAGTAAACAAAAACTTTCTGTTCTATACTTTGTGTGTTAATTTTAAATATATGTTGATTTAATAAGCCATCGCCTCCAAACCATTTGAAAACTTCTAATGAGGTTTCAGGACTACCTGACCATGAATACAGCATATCGTCATTATGAATATGATATTTATCGGGAAATTCTTTGATGGTAAATTCTGTTTGATCTGAGATTCCTGATTTTAATTCTGCTATTTTTATTATTGGTAAGCCTTCCTTTCCTTTAGAAAAATCACTAGCTTTAAATGCCCCACCATTAATATATTCAGCCGTTTCGTATAATGGTAATAATTTCCATCCTTTCGGAATATCATCTTTCATTTCATCTGGAAATAAATCAGCGGTATCAGCTAATTCTTTTCGCTGCTCTAATGGCATTTGAGATATTTCTTGACTAGTTTTTCCACTGATCAATTTCATTACTGTTAACTGTGGATCTTTTCCTTTTTGAATAGCTTCTATTTTTGCTTTGACTGGTTCAAAATCAATAAACCAAGATTTAAATAAAGTTTGAGCTAAAATTTCTAATTGAATGTTTATCTTATTATTAATGGATATTTTATCATCCAATTGTTTTAGAATATATCCATTTTTTTTTCTAATTTCCTTCTTCGGTAATTTACATTCAAAATCAGCTAATGCTTTCCAATCAACCCTTTGTCTACCAGAACTTCCTTCCATTCTAGCTATAGCATAATCTCTAAAAACGTTCCAGCGAGATAAATAATATATGAAATCTTCATCATATTCCGGATTTTTAGCCTCCATAACTATAAATTCAGTAGATCCGTGCCCAATTTGTGAAGTTTTTAAGCAATTGACTTTTGTCGTTTTTCCATTTTCCAGGCAGGGTGTTATTCTAGCTAATAATGTATCACCATTTTTAAATTTAGTACCAGAGCCATTAAATTCTTTTTGAAACACATAGGCAATATCCCTTGAATGCTGAGGTAGAGCAGCCATTTCTACAAAAGGAGCTTCTTTTCCTTTTGCTATTTTACGGATAGGATTAAAATTAATAATTTCACTTAATTTCATACCCCAAACCTCCAAGTATATTTTTTATATTAATTTCTAAAGTTGTACTTTCTTTCATATAACTATTTAGATCCTTAGTCAAACGATTCATTTTATCTGAAAAGGGTTCAACATCTTCCTCTGTTTCTGCAGTACCGACATAGCGTCCTGGAGTCAAAACAAAATCTTTTTGAACTACCTCATCTAATTTAGCTGATTTACAAAAACCTGGTTTATCTTGATATCCTTCGGCAAGTCGTTGCCATTTATGGAATGTCTCGGCAATATCTTTAATTTCTTTATCTTCAAAATCACGTAATACGCGATCTTTCATATATCCCTTTTCTCTGGCATCAATAAATAATATTTCACCATGCCGTTTTCTTTTTCCATCACGAGCATCTTTATTTTTTGTTAGAAACCAGATACAAGCAGGTATCTGTGTATTTGTAAAAAGCTGCCCCGGTAATGCAACCATACATTCCACAAGATCTGCTTTAATTATTGCACGTCGAATTTCACCTTCACTATTGGTGTTAGTACTCATAGAGCCATTAGCGAGCAATAGTGCCATAGAGCCCAACGGGCTAAGATGATAAATCATATGTTGAAGCCAAGCAAAATTCGCATTGCTTTCTGGAGGGGTACCATATTTCCACCGCACATCATTTGATATTTTTCCAGAGCACCATTCCTTCATATTAAAAGGAGGGTTAGCCATAATATAATCAGCACGTAAATCCGGATGCAAATCGTTGTTTAAGGTATCAGCTGGATACTTCCCAAAATTAAAATCAATACCGCGAATAGCCATGTTCATGGCCGCTAATTGCCATGTAGTATGATTATATTCTTGTCCATATACTGAAATATCATCAATTCTACCGGAATGCGTTTCAATGAATTTTTCACTTTGAACAAAAAAACCACCTGATCCCATAGCTGGGTCATAAACACGTCCCTTATATGGTTGCAACATTTCAACTATCAATGTTACAATAGCTTTTGGCGTGTAAAACTGTCCGCCTTTTCTACCTTCAGCACTAGCAAACTGTCCCAGAAAGTATTCGTACACATGTCCCAAAATATCTTTTGATTTGAGAGATTCTCGCTCAAATGGAATTGTACTAATCAAGTCTATTAGTTCACCCATCTTAGAATCATCTAAATTAAGGCGTGTATATGTTTTATTTAATACACCTTTCAATTTAGGGTTATCTTTTTCTATAGCTTCTAAGGCTCCATCAATCATAAAAGCAACACCCTTCATCTTCTCAGATTCTGTTTCACCCTTATTGTTTTTCTTTGACCAGGGCAATGGAGAACCTACTGGTATTTTATGGAGTTCCTTAAGAACTTTCCAACGCGCACGTTCGGGTACCCAAAAAACATTCTTTTCGGTATAATAATCGCGTACTTCCAGTTCAGATTGTATTTCCAGCTCATATTCTTCATAAGTGTCAAAATCTTGTGGATCAAGATAATAATCATGTTTGGAATTGCGTAAATCTATTTCTAATTGCTTTCTCCTTGTATCAAAGGCATCGCTAATATATTTCAGGAAAATCAAACCTAATACTGCATGCTTGTATTCTGCAGCAGAAAGAGTTGAACGCAATTTATCAGCAGCAGTCCATAATTTTTTATCTAAATCATTTAGATACTTTTGGTCTTCTTGATTCATTTTTATTTTCTGGTTTTCTTATATTTTATGTAAAAATTAACAATAATTATACATATAAAACTATTAGTTGTCCTAATATCCTGTTTTATATATCGTTAACAAAGGTAATAATTTACCGTTAATTAAAGATGATATAATCTCCTTTTTGCTTCATCGCTTGAATTGCGGTATAAGTGGAATTGGAGAGACCACCCATTGAACAGGAATAAAATTGTTTTTTTCTTCACACATTCTAATAGTTTTAATTTTAGGAATATGTAAATCTTTGAAAGGCGAAATACATTTATTTATGCGGAAAGGCATTTTGAACAAGTCTTTCAATCAAAAAAGCATCTATAAAACTTCATATTTGATCTTTCCGATGACAAGTGATGACATCTGGTGTAACGTATCGTCAGCCTTGTTAATCAGCTTTTTACCTACTATATATTCGCTGTCGAATTCATTTTTATGTATCACTTTTAAATGTTTCGACAATGAAAAAAAGAGTATTGTTTTCGGCAGCATTGCTGCTTTGTGCGCTGGGCGTTTTCGCCCAGGGAAATGGTGTCGGTGGGATAACCGAGGCCACCAATATGGTGACCTCGTATTTTGATCCCGGCACCAAATTAATTTACGCCATTGGAGCCGTTGTAGGGCTTATCGGAGGCGTAAAAGTGTATTCCAAGTTTTCGAGTGGTGACCCGGATACCTCAAAAACGGCGGCCAGTTGGTTCGGTGCGTGTATTTTTCTGATTGTAGCGGCAACCATCCTTCGTTCATTCTTCCTGTAATCGGTATGGCAGAGTATTCAATCTACAAAGGGATTGGGCATAGCGCCGAATTTAAGGGGCTGAAAAGCCAGTACCTGTTCATTTTTGCCGGAGGACTGCTGGGATTGTTTGTCCTCTTTGTAATCATGTACATGATAGGTATCGACCAGACAGTATGCCTTCTATTCGGTGTCGCCTCTGCTTCGGTATTGGTATGGGGAACCTTTCACCTGAATGAAAAGTATGGGGAACATGGCCTGCTGAAATTGCAGGCTTCCCACAGTCACCCCCGGTTTATCATCAACCGCAAGCGAATCCCTTCATTATTCACTCGTAACATCAAAAGAAGAGAACAATGAGGAATGTATTAAAAGCCGCTACACTGGAAAGTAAGTTCCCCCTGCTCGCTGTGGAACATGACTGCATCCTTTCGAAAGATGCGGATATCACCGTAGCCTACAAAGTGGAACTGCCCGAATTATTTACGGTTACCTCGGCGGAATACGAAGCAATTCACAGTGCATGGCTCAAAGCGATCAAGGTGCTGCCCAATTACTGTATTGTGCATAAGCAGGATTGGTTTATGGAAGAAAGGTATACACCGGATATTCAGAAAGACGAAATGAGTTTTCTTAGCCGCTCTTTCGAACGACATTTCAACGAGCGTCCTTTCCTGAATCACACCTGTTATTTATTTCTGACGAAAACCACTAAGGAACGCAGCCGGAGCCAAAGCAATTTCAATGCACTCACCAGAGGTTTTATTATCCCTAAAGAAATACAGGATAAGGATACGGCGGTGAAGTTTCTGGAAAGCTGTGAACAGTTCGAGCGGATTATTAATGACAGCGGTTTTGTGAGTATTACCCGCATGGGTAATGATGAAATCGTAGGAACACAAAGCCAGGCGGGCATTATCGAAAAATACTTTTCCCTCAGCCAGGAAGAAACCACCTGCTTGCAGGATATGGAACTCTCTCCCGGTGAAATGAAAGTAGGTGATAAATACCTGTGCCTGCATACGCTTTCGGATGCGGAAGATCTGCCGGGACGTATCGGAACGGATATGCGTTACGAAAAACTATCGACTGATAGAAGCGATTGCCGTTTGTCTTTCGCTTCTCCCGTTGGGTTGCTTCTTTCATGCGACCATATCTACAATCAATATCTGTTTATCGAAGACAGTGCGGAAAACCTGCGAAAGTTTGAAAAGAGTGCAAGGAATATGCAGTCGCTTTCCCGCTATTCAAGGGGCAATCAAATCAACAAAGAATGGATCGACCAATATCTGAATGAAGCACACAGCTTCGGGCTGACTTCAATCAGGTCGCACTTCAACGTAATGGCATGGAGCGATGACGTGGAGGAACTGAAACATATCCGCAATGATGTGGGCAGCCAGTTGGCTCTTATGGAATGTAAACCACGCCACAACACGGTAGATGCAGCCACTTTGTATTGGGCGGGAATGCCCGGCAACGGTGGGGATTTTCCTGCGGAAGAATCGTTCTATACATTTATTGAACCTGCTCTTTGTTTCTTTACTGAAGAAACAAACTATCGTAGTTCGCCCAGTCCGTTCGGTATTAAAATGGCTGACAGGGTTTCAGGAAAACCTCTCCATGTGGATATTTCCGACCTGCCCATGAAAAAAGGAATAATCACGAACCGCAACAAGTTTATCTTGGGGCCTTCGGGTTCGGGAAAATCCTTTTTTACCAACCATATGTGCCGCCAGTATTACGAACAGGGTACGCACATCGTTTTAGTGGATACGGGGAATAGCTATCAGGGCTTATGTAACCTGATTAACCGGAAAACAAACGGTCTGGATGGGGTATATTTTACATACACCGAAGAAAATCCCATTTCATTTAATCCTTTTTTCACGGATGATAATGTCTTCGATATTGAGAAGCGTGAAAGTATAAAAACGCTTATTCTTACCCTGTGGAAACGGGATAACGAACCGCCTTCACGGGCGGAGGAAGTTGCCCTTTCCAATGCGGTCAGCCAATACATAGAAAAGCTGAAGACGAACAAACAGTTAGAACCGTCTTTCAACACCTTCTATGAATTTGTCCGTGATGACTATAAGAAGGTACTGGAAGAAAAGAAAGTGCGTGAAAAGGATTTTGACATTGCCAATTTCCTGAATGTACTTGAACCGTACTATCGTGGGGGCGAATACGATTTCCTATTGAACTCGGATAAGCAACTGGATTTATTATCTAAACGCTTCATTGTCTTTGAGATTGACGCGATAAAAGACCATAAAATCCTCTTTCCTGTGGTTACGATCATTATCATGGAAGTTTTTATCAATAAAATGCGCCGGCTAAAAGGTATTCGCAAACAACTGATTGTAGAAGAAGCGTGGAAGGCTCTTTCTTCGCCAAATATGGCTGAATATCTGAAATATATGTGTGCGCCCGTAAAAGCTGCTTAGTAAACGTCCCATTAGCAAGGGATTAAGTA
>NZ_QVMP01000042.1:0-329 GCF_010501095.1 Dysgonomonas sp. 520
TCTTCAATTATCTTTTTGCAAACATACAGTGATGTGGAGATATAATTCGTAACATCCGTTACACTTATCAAGTTTATTATGTGTATCTTTGAAGAAAATAGAATTTATGAATCAGGATTTACTGTTTTTTTGTACAATATGCCGGGAAAAATCACCCGAAGAGATTGAACAAATAAGATGTACAATAGATCATGTGATAAAGACCTACAAGCGAGGAGAATTGATCGCTGCGCAGGGCGATCGCATATCCCATTTGTATATGTTGACAAAAGGGAAAGTGAAGACAGAAATTATTTCCCAATCGGGGCTTACTGTTTCAGTAGAAGAGA
>NZ_QVMP01000042.1:474-11671 GCF_010501095.1 Dysgonomonas sp. 520
GTGGAACGCCCTTCGCTTTCAAGGGCTATCTCGGAGATGGCACGCGATGGCATTATCGAGTTTGAAGCGGGGAAAGGAAAGATATTAAGGTACAACGACCTGAAAGAGTTATTGGGATAACAGATAAAGCTATCAATACACATGAATACTTCCCTGTGCCGAAGGCAGGTAGTTAACTCCAATCCATGTTATCATTAATAATATAAACGCAATGGGGAGCAACCAAAGTGATATTCCGGCAGCCAACCAAAGAACATTTGACTCTAAAAGCTCTTAAGGTAACAGGTGTTGAAAATATGCCGATTTATCAAGGGGTAGGTCAATAATTAAATATAGAAGAGTAGAAATACATATGAAACCAAAATATAAGTAAACATCATATTGGTATATACAAAAACCTCCGATGTAAAGTGTTATGTTAGCACTACATAGGAGGTTTTTATAAATATATAAGATATACGTTAAAAAATCTGACTGTTAGTAGTTATTATATTAACAAACTGTATATCTTTGTACTTGAAACAAACTTATTATAAACCAAGCCCTTGTAAGGTTTTATGTAGGTTTCGTCGTTCTTTACTTCAAATGACTACTGATATACAGTTAGTTCTATGTCATAAGGGTTCTCCCATTGTGGGAGAGCACCTTTTTTGATTTATTTTAGACATTACTCCTTACCTTCTATGTTAATTAAATGGAGAGTTTTACTTTTTGGGGTTTTCTTCATATACTCAATTACCACGTTGTCGTCCCAATATTTCTTTACGATATCAGACAAGCCATCAGGAACTTTTAAGCGGATACTATCTCCACTTTCTTGTATAATATCTACACTATTAGTCTTAGCACTTGCAGCCTTGAGAATACCCTCAATTCTAAAATTCATATCCTCACTATGTGATATATCTGTTATTGAATCAACATTCTCATTTGATGAAACATTACGAATAGTATTAGCTATTTCTCCTCGATTGGATGTTAAAGTGGTTTTTATAGGTTTGCCATTTTTAATTGACGTTATACCAAAAAGATTAACAGTATCTCCATCCGGTGCTAACTCTTTAGTAAGAGCCATAAAATTATTAAGATATGCAGGATCTTCTATTCGTTCCTTTAGCTTATCAATATTGTTTTCATTTATTAATGCGATATTATCTGTAATATCGTCAATAATTGATTCATAATTATTAAACCCTGGTAAAGTCATTTGCCCAGGAGCTCCAAACCGAATAGAAAAAGCCATACTTGCAGCCCTAACAGAAGATATATAATAGTTGCAAAATTTTTTGTGTTCTGTCGCGACTGGACCATTCTTGCGAAAACTCCTTCCAGCTTTTCGTTCAACAGTTCTTATGGCTAAATTTTGGAATGTTTCTATTCGATCTATAACCTCCTCTGCTTTCGCATAACCAAAACCAATACCTTTTCCGGCAATTACTAATTGAACTTCATTTTCAGCTAATTCAATTCCTTTTAATTCCAAATGTCTGAAAAAATTAACATTTTCCATAAGATCGCGAAGTTCTTCTGCAATCTCGAAAGGAGGTTCTCCGCTTAAAGCTAATGAAATTAATTTTTCGGATTCTCTATACAAGTTACAACTTAATGCCAAGCTTGCGGCACTCCGTAATAAAATAGATACTGAGGGCTCTCCAATATTATTTTGATGAGCTAAATTTGCAGCTTGTGCTTCTAAATCAAAGGCTTCTTTGTATAAAGAAACTGCTTCATCTTTACAACCTTCATTCCTCTTAATATCAGCAACATCAGCAATATCCATTGCCTTATTATGTAAATCGGTGATAGTCATCATAATTTTCATTTTTTAGCAAGAATTGCCTTTGGATTACTAAATTCTACAATTGAAACATATATAGGTAAAGACGTGCTGTCAGATGCCTGGGTCTGCTTCTTTTTCATTTTTAAACGCTTATCAGCTGTATTTGTTGCGGACTCTTTAAATATGCCTGAAATCTCTAATCTTGCGGAGTTTTGGAATGGGACATCATCTTCTTTTCCGAGCCAATAGTCAACTCCAGTCCCTATTCGAGCACGTTGAATAATAGTGTATTCCGTACATCTTTTTACTAATAAAGCGGATAAACAGACCGCAGCATGATCGGTACAATATATTTGGTCTTGCCAAGTTCGGTCAATCTGATCATCAAAATAATCTACCCAATGCAAAGAAAAGGCATTCTCTGCATCTCCACTTAAACCAAGTTCAGTCCCTATTTTATGCTGACACCTATGCATACAAACCATAAATGCTTCATAATAATGAGCACATGAACTTTTACTAATACCAGGTAGCCCTTCTTTTATGTCAGTTACATTCAGCAATTCACTCATATTTTGAGGTATATAGATTGTATTCGCAAATATACTCAAATAAGAAAGACTTAGGAAATAATTCCTAAGTCTTTCTTAAATACTCATCAGAAGTAGCCTATAAACAGATATTTTTCTCTATCCACCTGACTATCTCTGATTCCTTATACAGTATCTTCCCCTTAATCTGAATAAACAGAATTTTCCCAGTATTCCGCCAATCCTGTAACGTTCGGGACGAAACGTGAAGCATCCGGCAAATATCACGGTTTGAGAAAAACTTTTCTCCGTTCAGGTGCGGAGTACGGTTTTTAAGGGCTTGCCCGATAGTATCCAGTAACTCTTCCAATCCCGTGAAGAAAGAATTTATTTCCGTTGATTTTTTATCCAGTATTTCCATTGTTGTATCTTTTTTAGTTCCGCACATAGTCGCCCAAAGCGGAGATAGTTAATATATCCAGTTTTGTTTCATGGCTAATAGCCGTCCGTTTCAGGTTGTGGTTGATAAAGAATCCTTCTTCATCTTCCTGTATCTCGTGGGTAGCAGGGCTTGCTTGTTTGCTCGTTTCGTTCATGTGGATTACACTTAGTAAATAGCTGTTCCCATTTCGGTATATAATAACTGTCGGATTCAGGTTTATACTCTCCCAATTACCAACCAACCTATCTAAAATGATATTTGTTGTTTTCATTGTTGTTCTTTCTTAATTTGTGACTGGCTGATTAAATTCTCAATATCCGATACTCGGTAATAACACTTGCGCCCGATTTGTGAATAAGGCAGTATTCCGTTATCCCTGTAAGATTGTAATGTTCTCGGCGATATTTGCAGAAGACTACAAACATCATCGTTGCCTAACCAATTTTCTTTACCCTGATTATCCCCGCATAGATTCTTTATCTGTCGGGTAAAATCCTCAAAACGCCCTTTCATCTGCTCAAACGTTTTACTTTCGATTGCTACTATATCCATATTAAAATCTGTTTTTACTGATTACTGAAATTATTCTCATTGCAATGATTTTCAGGCAAAGGAAAGCAGATTTCAGGCAGGTTTTAAGAAATGAGGTGCAATGGCGGAAAGTGGCTGTGTCTGGCGCAAATACTCAATCCCCAACAATATTTTTTTCTTTTTTTAATTGATATACATCTCATTCATGCAGGGAATAGATAAGACAACACTTTTTAGAAATTTACTCTTTTCAGCATGAAAAGGAAGAAATTTCTAAAAACCGCTTGCGGCTTGGTGTTGGCGTTCTATTACCGGAATGTACTTTTGTAAATCAAATAAATAAAGAATTATACTATCTCCTATCTTGAAAATATGATAGGAGGTTCTTTACGGATATTGCATAGTTAAAACCGTCTATTGAGTAGAAACCCAATTTCTTGGCAAATGAACTACTTTTCTCATTGGTTGATTCAATTCCGACATACTTAAAACCATATTTTACGCCTATTTCTGCTAAAAACCTGACAAAGTGAGAGCCATGCCCTATCCGTTCTTTTTGAAAGCTGATTCGGGCGATAATAAGGCAATCGGGCGGGAACAGGCTTTCAACTCTGCGGATACGCAAATAGAGGTCTATCCGGCTGTTTCTCCGGATGGTTACAATATTATCGGGAGTAAGATATACAAGTGAACGGCGGTACCTGAACCGTTTCATCAGGTAGCTATCTATTGCTTCCCGTATTTCTTCATATTCGCACATAGTATTCATTTATAGTTTTTTATCCTCTTCTTATTCCTTTATTTGGTTTCTTCTTTTTCTTTGGCGGTTTTAGGGGTTGTTCCTCATTGCCCGGTTCGGGGGTCAGGATACCGAAAACGGAACTTAATCCTAAATCTGGTGTGCTTACCGCCTGTTTCTTTTCTTTTTCACCGGAAACTGTATTTTGAGGTGTGGATTGTATCTGGGTGGTTTCTTGTTTAATTTGCTGTTCCTGCATTTCGAGTTGGTCGGAGATGCTGCCGTTCTTCATCGTATTGTAGTATTCAAAAGATTCGGTAAGTTCCCGCTTGTAGCCGAATAACTTGTCAAATCCCTGCTCTGCTTGTTGGAACAGGTTCTTCCTGTCAAAACCGCCCTTAACCGTTCCTTTCTGTGTGTTCTTGTGGTTAGTAAGCGGGGATAGCTTTTTCTTATTGGACTGGTCTTTCCGGCTCACAATCAAATGGCAGTGCATATTCTGTTCATTGTTTGACCTGTCCCGGCTGAAATGTATTTTACCATAGAATTTTATGTCTTCTGCTGATAGTCCTTTATTGAAGTTCCTGGCATATTCGGGAATAACCACTTCACGGATATACCGTTTCATGGCTTCGGCTTGTTCCTGTTCGGTATTGCCCATTGCCCGAAGTTCTTTTTCCGATGGGCTTACATGGATAGCGTAAAACTTGGCATCCGTCTTTAATAACTGACCGATATTACTATCTATATCTTTTACAACCTGTGATTTGTAGATATTATCGTCTGTCAGATTGAAAAAGCCCTCTGTATAGATTCCTTGCTCCATGCGTTCCATGTCCTCATGTTCACAATAGTTGCATAGCTTTCGGCTACTGCCTGCATTGTTATATGTGCCTTTGGACGGTGGCGAGAAATCTATATTCATGGGTTATTCGTTTATCAGGTCGTTTATTTCTGCTCTTAGGTTCTCTTTCCGCTTACCGTCCATTACTCCGCATGTTGCCAGTTCCGAATACAGGGAAATCAGTTTCAGGAGTTTATTATTATTCCGCTCCTGCTTTTTTGATGATGCGTTTATGGATTGGGCAAGCTCGTTTATCTGTTTAGCTTGGTTGTTAATCACTCCGGCATGTTGGTTGAAAGTTTCGCTTACCTTTTTCAGAACATTATCCTGTAATTCCCGGCTTTGCTCTATTTCAGAAGTTATTAATCCTTTCTGTTCTTTCAAGGCTGTATCAAAGCGGGTAGCGATTGAATGGCTTGTTCTTATCATCGGGTTTAGCTTATCTTCCTCATAGCTGCGAATGAAACGGATAATATCATCCTGCCGTTTGTTGATTTTGGCAAGTTCCGTCTTTACCGATTCAGGCGCATCCGCAGGGTTGATATGGGCTTTATCCAGATATAGGAAAGCCAGTTTTGTAATTTCTCCTTTTTTCAGCGAATAGCGTTTACAAAGTTTTTCTATCAACTTGTCCGTTTCCGCTTCTATCGCTATTGTCGTAAATATGATATTTCTATTCTGTTTAGCCATAGTTATAACTATTTTATAGCTATTCATATATATAACTTACTGAAATAGAATTGCATATCAATTCGAGTTATAGCAAGTGTTATAACTTTGCTTTATTCTAAAGCACTAAAGCCGAAGGCTTTACCCCGCAGGGCAAGAGGAAGAACAGGACGAAGTCCAGTTCCCTCTTGCTCAATTTCGCAAAACAAACAGAGCCGGTAGGCGAGGTTGTTTCAGCGAAATGCGGAGCTACTTTTGAAGGCGTAAACTTAAAACAAGCCTTCATCCGCTTGCGCCATTCTGCTTAGAGTGTAAAAAGCAGAATCATTCATCATTTTCGTCTTTCTTATCCTCGTCTTTGGGTTTCGGATGTTTCTTTTCAAAATCCTGATAGGTTTGAAAATCCATGTGGCTACGGACAAATTCCCTTACATCAGCAGTCCGGTAGTAGGTCTTATGAGCTACCATAAAGAAGGGTAGTTTTTTACTGCTTCTGTATCGTTGAAGGGTTCTATAACTCACTTTGAGAAGAAAAGCCAAATCTTGGTTATCAAGTAGCTTCTCATCAGGGTCAAATACTTCTTTGGTGTTGATGAGTGATTTTAAGTCCTGACCGATTTCACTCAATTTTTTGGATAACTTCTGCATCCACATTTCAAAATCTTCGTTATTGATATACATTTTACTTCATTTTGAGATTATTAATTCATTATCTCAATGCATTGATGAAGCAAAGAACAGCAGAATGAAGCAAAAAAAATACAGGAATCTGGTATAGACCCCTGTATTTTGAGAAATAAATAATTAAATATCAACTGATTACAAAATCATCTTTTCTCATTTTCTTTTTTGTCCCTTTGGGATTTACGTCTTTTGTATTCTTTCATCAGGGCGGTTCTCATGGCATCGAGCGTTTTTGTAAGGTTACAGGGCTTTCTCCGGAATAAATCATACTGGCGGTCGTATATATCGTTAAAGCCAAAGCCGAAAGCCTGTTCAAAGGTTTCGGCAAAAGCTATTGCATCGGGATTTTTCCCGGTATTATCGTTTATTCCCTCTAATAAACTTAGCGATGTGAGAATCTCTGCCATACCCATAACGCCCAGATTTTCAGACTTAGGTATGAGAAATAATGTAGATTTGAAAAGTTGCTTATTGGCAGAATGAAACTGTACGGGATGTGAAATTTGAAGTTTCAGCAAATCAATTTCAGATTCAAGAAATAGAACAGCTTTCCTAAGATAAGCAAATTTCAGGACATTTTTCCCCCTGCCCGTACTGATAAAGCGATTCTATATATACTAACTCAATACGAGTAATGTTTAATGTCCGATAAATTTTAGAATAGTCTTTTTCGGACTGACTAATCGCTTTTACTCTCTTCATAAAGCATTCATAGGCACTTTGCATTTCTTCGTTTGTGACTTCTTGTGAGGATTCCACCAATAGGCAGAATAAGCTCGTTTGTAATAAATCATTCATAAGCATAAATAAATAGTGACTAATTAAATTATATCAAGGCAAAACCTCGTATGCTGAATGATTAATGCATTAATTAAATATTCTCTCTTTCATCTGTTTAAGAATGGGAACTTTAACACCGTATTTTTCCCCGTCCATTATAATATCTTCAAGCATTTTCTTCATTTCATCAGGTGAATGCTGAGTGTGTCCGTCAAACATAAGGCATAATGCTTCATTACTATAAACCTTCTTGGCTATTGGGATTGCGATAAAGAAAGGTAAAGAGTAAAGTCTATTCGCTTTTTCTGCTTTCGGATTGTAACCTGACTTCTGACACACTTCTAATCCTTCCCTGATAGCCCTTATTGCTTCCTTTAGAATATCGGAGTTGCTCGCAAAATTTCGTCCGCTTTTAGCTTTCATGATCCCTGCAGACAATCCTGCTGCAACAGCATAGTGGGTTATAAGCCAAACTTTAATCTGATTGTAGATAATCGGTTTAAGATTGGCGTCTTCAAATGCTTTAGCTATTTTTTGTACTCGGTCAGATATTTCTCCATTCAGTTCTCCTAATGGAGTATGCGATTGTTTCAATCCAGAAATAGCACTATTTATACAACTTGCATCTCTGCCACCACCTACCATAAAGGGAAATCCGAAAAAATATTGTTTTTCGGAAAGATATTTATTAATGCTATCTAAGTCATCAATCCACATATTTTGGAAGAAAAGGATATGAGCGTTCCCTGCTGACTTAGAGAGAACCGGCAGTATTTCCTTCAAATGAAGATTGTTTGTTGTTACAATAATGTATTCAAAATTGTTATCTGCTGATAAAGAATCTATAACATCAGGCCTAAAAACAACCTCCTCCATTTCCTTTTGCCCTCCTCTAAAATCTGCACAATGAATGTGAATGCCTTTTTCCTTTATCTCTTGTTTCTTTTCAGGTCTAACCAAAACGGTTATTTCGTGACCCACTTTTGATAACTGCCAACCGTAGGTAGCCCCTACAATTCCTGCTCCATAAATTAGTATTTTCATATTGGGTTGCTTATGTTCTTTATATCTACAAAAAAGGATTGAAATAATGACCTGTTATCAGAATAAGGGTCAGCATTCGACAGAAACTCATTTGGAGTGTAGCCTGACAAGAATTTCACTTCTCTTATTAAATGTGATTTGTCGTAATATCCGCATTTGCAAGCAATTTCATTTAGATTTGCAGAAGAATCTGTTTGTAATAAATGCAGTGTTTTTGAAAATCTGTTTATCTGAATAAACTCCTTGGGGTTTAGTCCTACATATTCTAAAAAAAGGCGTTTGAATTGTTTATATCCAAGACAGGCTCTGTCAGCCAGTTTAGAAATATTGTTTTCTCCTATTTCTATTGATTGAATAACTGAAATAAATCGCTTATAGTTATAATCTTCGTTACTATTGAGATAGCCTAACAGAAAGTTTTCTATTAAATCGACAGCCTTCTGCTCATCAAAAGTGTCAAGTAATCGAGTCTCTAATTCTTTAAGTTGTGGGCTTAATAAATCTAACCCGACATTCTGCCCTTTAAGTTCATTGCCTGATATATCCAATAACATTTTGATTCCAATAGGTTGAAAAACCACTATTACGATATTCAGATTGTCAAAGCACATATTTATGGGGCTAACGGATTGTCCAAAAAGATATGATTTCGGAAACAAACCATACTCTTCTGAATAGATATTACCTCCTTGATTAAATATCAGTCCTGCATATCCGGAAGGAATAGCACGTTGTTTGCCTTGGCATGTGCTATCTGCGGATAAGAACCAATATTCCTTGACATAGGGCGCAAGTAGTGGCGATGGCGATATAGACAAAAATCTCTCCATATAAGCAATTTAGGCAAAAATAGGGTATATTATTCAAGATTGCGGTGTACAAAAAGGACATTTTTATTTTGTCTGTAATAATATGAAGCAAATTTCTATTTCGATAGGAATATTTTAATGCAATAGTTAATAAAACTATCTATATTTCCAAATTATGACGATTCCTCGTATATTTGTAGTAGGAAATGTGTTGTGAAGAATTTCGCCGCAAAGTAGTGCAAAAATTTGGTGGAGCAATAGCGGGAGATTACTTCTTTTTTGAAAACATATCTATAAGAAATACAGCCACTTAGGTAAAAATGACGATTCCTGGTGGCACCACTTTTAAAGCACTGTAACACACATAGTTATGGTGTTTTTCTTTTTAGGTATTCCCACCATATTTATTATCAAAATTGGATCAAAATTACACTGTTTTACATGGGTTGTGTAAACCGATGTGTAAACCATGAGTACGACAATTGATGTAATTTGTTACAAGTCTAAAATGTTGAAAAACAATGAAAATCCATTAATGTTAAGAGTAACAAAAGACCGAAAAAGGCGATATTTAAGTCTTGGAATTTCTATAAACCCTCAATATTGGGATTTTACCAAAAATAAGCCAAAACGGAACTGTCCGAATAAGGAGCAAATATTAAAGTTAATCGCAGAAAAAACAAAAGCCTATCGAGAACAAATTATTGAATTAAAAGCCACTGATAAAGACTTTACAGCCAAATCATTAATAGAGAAAGTTCATAAGCCTACCAAAGCTAAAACCGTAAAGAAAGTATTTGACGAACAAATTGAACGTTTATTTGCCGAAAAACGGCGAGGTTATGCACTATCTCACAAGCAAGTATTAAACTCGCTTATAGAGTATAATAAACATCTTGACATCTATTTTTCTGATATTGATGTTACTTGGCTACGCAAATATGAAACGTGGTTAAGAAGCAACAATATATCAACAAATACAATAGGCATCCGATTTAGAACATTACGAGCCGTTTTTAATATTGCTATTAAGGAGAAAATTGTTAAAGCAGAATATTATCCGTTTAATGACTACAATGTTTCTAAATTGAAGCAAGAAACTGTTAAACGGTCAATATCGAAAGATGATATACTTTCCGTTATCAACTATTCATGTAATAATGGTAACTCATATACAGATTTAGCAATAGACTTGTTTACATTCTCGTATGTAATGGCAGGCATTAACTTTGTTGATATGGCTTATCTGACTAAGGATAATATTATTGACGGTCGGTTAATCTATTTTCGTAAGAAAACAAATAAGCTGATAAAAACGCCATTACAGGATAAAGCAATAGATATTATTTCTAAATATCAAGACAATCGCAATCCTTATCTATTCCCGATTCTAAATAGTTTTCATAAAACGGAGCAACAAAAAGCTAATCGAGTTCATAAGGTAATTACTAAAGTCAACAAACGCCTTAAACAAATAGGTCAAGAATTAGATATACCTATTGATTTAACAACCTATGTTGCTCGTCATAGCTTTGCAACTGTTTTAAAACGTTCGGGCGTAAATACTTCAATAATAAGTGAATCTTTAGGGCATAGTTCGGAAAAGGTAACTCAAATATACCTTGATAGCTTTGAAAATAGCCAAATTGATGAAGCAATGAAGAATTTATTATGAAATATTTAATAGGGTGGAATTATTCTGCCCTATTTTTATTTACTCTAAAATTATTATGTTAATTTCGTTTTTCTTACTTTTAACAATTCAATAAACCTGTAAAAATTCTTATCATGAACATTAACAATTTTATGCAAAGTCAAATCTCTGGAATCAATGATATAATTAGAGATTTAGGTGCAAATTTTAGTTCGCATCATTTTATAGAGAAATTCTCTCAAAAGTATGAATCCCATTATATTGATATGCTTGTTGATTATAGAGATTCTGGGAATGCTTTTATGAAAGTTCATGGACAAATAGCTAAATTTTTATCTGAAAATATGCATGTATTGCAGATAACAAAAGATGAAAAGAAACCAAGCGAGAATATTTTTGGAAATGAAGATATAATACAATGGTGGAATAAGTAATGAGAAAAAAAGATGACGGATGTTCCACTTTCGGCTGTTTAGGTATTGGACTACTCATTGGTTTTATTGCTTTAGCACAGGAAGTGCCACAAGCGGCAGCCGCTATTGTTGGAATAATAGTAGTGATAATAATTATAGCTATAATATATAATAGACATTATATTCAATAAAACTATATATGATTAAAAATCAATGAATTTGCAATTCTAAAATTATGCAGACCGCAAGCAATAATCATGACTAAATCGTCAAAACCA
>NZ_QVMP01000043.1 GCF_010501095.1 Dysgonomonas sp. 520
CTCTTACGGAACTTGCTTCACAGAAGGAACAGGAAAACAAGCCCCGTAAGCGCATAGCTTCTATATTATAATGACCTATATCGTTCTAGTACCTGTATCCGCTTATTGGTATTATTGATTTCTTCTACCGAAACCACAGGGTTAGGCATTTCTGTAATCGCTTTCTTAAATGCTTGAGCAAGCATATCTTCTCCCATTATTTGTGCAGATATATTTCCAGAGGGAATAGGCATACCTCCTCCTAATTGATTAAAAGCAGACAATACGGGAGAAAACATTGAAGTAGCTCTTGCAGTAAGCACACTCTCTCCATTACTTAACCATGCTGATATACTATCAGATGTTCCAGAACCTTCCCCAAGTACTAAACCTCCTAATGCATAACTATTCTTGCTGTTAGAAGAGCTACTCTTAGGTGCTTTTGGTTCTTTTTCTGATGAAATAATCTTTTTTGCTTTAGCTATGTTTGACAATACAACCCCCACAGCTGCTCCAACTTGTGCTATATAGTCAAAAGCAGTCATACCTTTTGCTGATTTGGTAGCATTTGCAATCGCTTCTGCGGAAGCAATCGCTATATTAAATAAAGCCATTGCTTTGCCAAATCCAGCCATTGTAGAACTTTGTTCTGCCCATGCATTGAAGAAATCTTCAAATCCTGCCCCTACAGCTTTTAATCCGTCAAAAACTTTTTGTTGATTCTCTAAACGTTTTGTTTTGGATTGCTCTTCTAATTCATCTAATTGCATTTGCAGATTAAGTTTTCGATTTAAGTATTCAGTATCAGTCTCTTCTTCCAATTGCCTAAGACATTCAATTTCAGTGGCTTTTTGTGCTATTTTTAATGCCAAAGTATTTTCACCATCAAGTTGAGTTTGCATTACCTGATTCTCCCATTCTATTTTTCTTTGGGAATCAAGGTATGTCTGTTGGTCTTCTTTCAATTTTGCTTCTTGTTGTCTGTATTTCTCTTTAATAATAGAGATATCTGTACCAATCTTCTCCGCAGACTCTATTTCTAACCGCTCTTGCTCTTTTAATTGCTTTATTTTTAAAGCAAGTTCTTCATCAGAGCCTTTCTTTATAATAGCAAGTTCATTCTCAATATTGGTTTTATATTTTTCTATACGTTTGCGTTCAAATTCTTCCCATACTTGATTTGCTTTTTCATCGCATTCTTTATCCAAATCCAATAACTGTTGATTAGATTTTTCTTCTATTAACATAATTTGGATAGCAAGCCTTGTACGATAGTCTTTTTCACTTTCCCCTTTTTGTCTGTTATTTCGCTCATGTTCTGCTAATTGCAATTTACGATCCTCTCCTATATACTGTGCTTGTAACGCATGAAATTTTGTCAGAGAAGTCAATCTTTCTTCATAAGAATATTCTTGATTATCTATTTTCTTCTTTTCCACTTCAGCTTCAAAATGTAGCATCTCTACAATAGCTTTGTCTTCTATTTTTAACGCATCCTCCAATGAAACCTTATATTCTGATAAGCTACTAGATGTATTACTCAGACCATCTGTCAGATATTCATTTAATTGTGTCCTAAGTCGTGCTAATTTTTGATTTTTTATTACCCTTTCCTCATAGGTCTTATCTGACATCCTTTCTGCTTCTTCAATGTTTTTTCTTATGTTCTCTACAGCCAAAGGTTCTTGATAAAACTCACCACCTTCTGGAGTTTTAAATAAATCATATAATTGAGTCATAGATTTATCCAGATCGACTCTGGCGTTTTGTATATCTTTAAATGGAGTATCCCATAAATTATCAATATCTTGTTTCCATAAAGCGGAACGCATTTTAGTCCATAATGGGTCGGCATTTTGGCTCTCTATACCATTGAATAAGTCATTCATATACTTATTAATATTGTCTTCACTAAACCCTTTTTTTCGTAAAGTTTCTTTTAACTCAGGTGCGTTCTTGCTCCAAACCTCAATATATTTATTATTTATTTTTTCTTGTGATACTGCAATTGTCCGATCTCTAGCAGACTGTAAAGCAGCTTTCGATATAGCTTTATATGCACCTTCAACATCTTGTAAAGAAATTATTTCTTGACTAAGTCCCTTTAAGTATACTCCATATTTGCTTATGATACTATCTTTTGCTTTTTGGTATTGAATTGAGCCTTTTTCTGCATTTCTAAGAATAGAGAATAATCGCTCATATTCAACTTTCTCTGTTGCAATTTGCTCTTGTAAATATTGTGAGGTTTGCCTTAGTTCGTCCTCTAAGTGTTTCCATTCTTCATACTTCTTAATTATTCCAGATATTGCTTGTGTTAGAAGATACAAACCACCATATACCAAACCACTTGCAGCAATTTTACTCATATTCATTTTTTTCATCAACGAGTCTTGAGCTTTTTCAAATAATCCCGTTACAGTAATTGCGGTTAATTGTTTTTGTGCAAGTTTATCTAACTCTGTATTTAATCCTTTAATATAATCTAAAAGACTTTTATCTATATCAGTTGTACTCATATTGCAGCTATTATTTGTTAGTCTGGGGGTTAATAATGTAGTTTATTTTCTGTATTAGCTTTTTTTTCTATTGCCTTAAGCAATGCTTCCTCATAGTATCCTAATAATTTCTGAATAGATTGAACTTCTTCTTTCATTTTTTTTATACCTTCTCTGTATAATTTTCTGCTAATTTTGTTTGAATTATAAGCAGAATCTAATTCTTTGGATAAAGCGTTTAGTTTATCTACCTTGTTTTGGAAATTTACAATGCAATTTGCCGACTTTGCATAATTAAAAGAGAACTCAAAAATTACTTTTTGTTTTGATTGAAATTTTTGCCTTAGCTTTTCTAAAATCATGATTTTAAAGTTTTATGTTAAGAATAATGTAGTTTTGCCTCTTTCTAATATAAGAAAAAAAAGAGAAATTTCAAAGTGTTTGAGAAAGAGATTTTAGAACTCCCTATAAAATATATACTTTTGTTGGAACGAAAAAAATATCGCTTTTATGGAAAAAAAAATCTTTTTCATTATTCTATCTTTTTGCCTCATTTCTTGTATTCAAATTGAAACTAAAGATATGTCCGGTAGAAAAACAACGAATAGATCTAAAGACGAAGATGTGAGCAAAATAACTCCGGCATTGCCTGATAGCATTATTAAAATAGAGGAAAAAAAAGCCATTGCCAATATAATGTTTGGAATAAATAAAGCGCAGTACAAACAAGAAGAAAAGAAATTCTTAAAAGATGTTACAATAGTAGATTCTCACAATTATCAATTAGGTGAGTACGAATTCTTTCTTTTGAATTCCAAATTCTACGATGGAGGTTTATACTTTATAGATTTATATGGTTCTCCTTATAATGCTCGAAATCAATACAAAGTACTATATGAATTACTTGAGACTAAATATAACAAGCCACAAATTAAGAATGATTTTCCTGACAATCTGCCATCTACAGGGAGAACAGAATATACCCTTGCCAAATGGAATATCGGTAAAAAAATAATAGATATTGTATTATTTTCACATGATGGAGAAAGATATTCTATTCATTTATATTCATATATTCCAAAGGTAAAAGAACTTGCTGAGAAACTAGAAAGCGAGAAGAAAAATATAGAAAAAGAAAAGAATGCATCTAAAGCAATTGATCTATTGTGAAGATTTTTAAGCCATTAGATATAAATAAGGGTATGGGTTTTGATTTATATACATACCCTTATTAAAAATCCCTTATTTAGAATAAATTATCTTCGGAGCTTTAAAAATATAGCCATAAATAACATCTTTTCCGTTCCGCTGTCTAACTGCATCAAAATCAAACCATTTTTTTAAGTCTTTTATTTTTATGTCCGCCTCAACACTCAAAGCCGTAGAAGCTTGATTGAGATGTTTTAGTATCTTATCTCTTTTAACAAAAACGCCGTATGAAAATTCATCTTTTAAATATAAAAATATCTTATCATCACACTTTTTCTCTTGATTCATTGACAGCAATTTTGCTTTAATATCCTTTTGAATATATTTCATTGATTTGATGGTATCTACTCCTAGTTTATTCAATGCATCTTTAATAAATGGGTATTTCTTTTCAATTTCTACTATTTCGGTGTTATTTATTAAGAAAACATTATCTTTTAATTCAATATATCTATTAAATACCTCTTGAAATGTGGGTTTCTTCATCAAACTGCAAATAACATCCTCGTCAATTTTCTCCCACTCTATTTTTGAAGCTTGTATGTTATTATCCTTATAAGCAGCATTTAACGATATTCCATCTTTATATATAATATTATGTATACGATAATAGTATAGTTCATGCTTAACAAGCATGTCATTGACAATAAATTTATCGGCGTCTTTATCATAAGTAATATAACATGAATTACTTTGTTTTTTTAATTCTATAATCTGCTGTTTTTTCATCGAAAAATCAAATTTCTCGTTATATAAATCAACTCTTTTCTGTGCAATATTTAATTCTTCTTCAAATGATTTTTTTACTTTTTCAAAATCAATATTCTGTTTGGAATAAGAGTTGCTGAATATATGAACTATGAAATTTCTGAATGGATTGTCTAGTGTCCTTATGCGTCCCGCAATTTGAGGAACATCGGTTGAAATATCAAGCAAGGTATGTTTATTATGTCCGTTGCTTACAATATAGCATATTCCATCTTTAGAATAGTAATCAGCACCTTCAAATGATTTGCTTGTAATAAAATTGAACATTCTTGGTTCATCCACAGAACGTGAAATAGTATATGATTCTAATACTCCTTTATTTCGGTCATTATCTGCGCATATTATTCTGCATTCATTATTTTTTAACTGCGTATGGTCTAATATTGATTTTATATCAGTAACAGAATTTAAGAATATAAAAGCTTGCGTTGATTTTATTCCATTTCGGATAATATAACCATCTTTCTTGTATTTTTCTATAATATTAGCCATCGCATTATATGGTTTATTCGTCTTATAAGGTACAATCTTTAACTTTTCGACATGTTTCCAATCTGCATAATACACGGGAGTGTTTTTGAGAATATTAGGTTTATAATCTGGAAGTATAGGTGTTGCTGACATAAAACAATAAGACTTATAATCTTGAAATGAATCAAATACTCCATTAATAGCTTTGTCACGAAATGCATAAGACTTTAATAAAGAATGGTATTCATCAATTAGCAGCCTATAACCTTTTGTATTTATATATTTAGATAAATAAGGTAATTTATCATAAGTACACATAATCTTTTTAACTCCATCTTGTTGTAAATATCTTTTTAGTTCTCCTTTTAAAGTTAAAGAAAAAGTGCCATATAATCCAAAAAGATTTCTAACAGGACTTAATCCTGCGTCTTTATTATCTGACTGATAAATATAAGGATTATTGTTATAATCATATACAGGGTACAATTTATTCAATATTAATTCGGTTGTTGGTACTGCAATGACATAGTTCTGGTCATTATCTAATACTATTGTTGTCCCTCCACATCCGCAAGTGACTTTATTAAAGATACAGTTGTGTGGCAAGTCCTTCATGTTTAAATACCCATCTTTTGATTCTATTTTTAATGGTATCATTTGTTTTCTTAATTTAATTTTTGTTACAATGTAATCATATCTAATCTTCTGAGGTTTATCTATTTATATTTTTTGTGTATCTGTAATTTAGAAGTATCTATATATAGGCATAATCTGACAAAAAAGTTACAGATTAGGCAAAAAAATAGAGCTCGGATAAGCTCAACTTATTTATATTGCTTTTAGAATATTGTGGTAAATATTTGTTTTTGCTCTAAATTCTATCTTTGAAGATTGTTTTTGAGGTAATATTTGAAGCGGGAGTAGTGATTTACGGTATTTTGAAAAGATTGTATGTTGCTGAAAATCATTATACAAAGATAGCCATTTTAGATTTGACAAAAAAGTAAATGTAAAACAAACTTGAAAAATCGATTAGATGTATAAACGCCTTGAATGTTCATATTATTTGACTACAAATAAGTCGAAATATTTATAGAAAACTCTATAAGTTCTTCATTCTATTTATGTAATAAACGATTAATATATTTGCTTTTTTAAAATTACCTCTTTGTCTTTTATCTTATAATCAACAATATAATAATCTTCGATAGTTTTCAAAAAAACTTTCTTTTCTATAGAATGTCTGTTATAAATCATCTTGAGTATACAAACAATAGTTGCATTAGGTACAGTCTTCATTGAAGCAAAGTTAGAATATATTTCTTTAAGCACAGGTGGGCTGAAACGTTTATACTCACCTTTCGTCATTATATTTCTTTTTAGTGTACGTTTCATCTTCGTTTCAGAGTAATCTACTTCTAAAATATATTCTTTCCCTAAATTCTCGTAACATTTTGTCATAAAACTATATCTATTCTGTGCAATTTGTTTAAAATAGTTATCGAAATACTTGATTGCAGAAAGTGTGTAAATAGCATCAATAAATGACAATATAATAGCATTTTTCAGTTTAACCTGTTTCTTTGGGAAAGTATATTTTTTAAATTCATGCAAATAAAAAAATAATCTTCTATATATTGGTGGAAAACCGCCTTTAAGTTCTCGGGTATGCAATCCTTCAAATTCATTTTTAAATAAAATATGAAATTGTTCCATGCTATAAAGTGGCGCTATTCTAGGAGCATTCTCTTTATATAGATTATCAAAATAATTTGTATCGTAAGAATTAAACAAAGTTCTTTCCATAGTGGGAGTATAGATTGAATTTTTATCTACTTTTCTTTTTTCTACGAGTTCTTTGAGTTTCTCTATCCTTTTGTTTCTGTTGTCGTTATTCAATACCTGAATAGATAAAATTGAAGATACTGAAATTCTATATGATGAATATATCTCATAAATAGGAGAATATGCTTTATCATCCATTTGAGTAAATATGAAAGAACCTTTTGCACTAACTTCCGATATATTAACAAGTCGAATTTCATTTTTTGTTGCGCCAATATATCGAATTTCAGCATCATCAAAGTTATAAATAATAGCCTTTAATATTTCATTAAACTTCGAGAAGTCGGTTATTAGTTCTGTTTTATATAATTCTTTATCATTCATAATTAGATTTTTCAGTCAATTTTTATTTCCCAATTTAATGTGTAAAGATATTATGTCCTAAATTCGTTAAACTTGGATTTAAGTAATTTATATCCTTTCTGAAACTTATCTTTTCGTTTAATACTTCTTCTTGCCGAAACATCAAAATAATTATGTATATCTGTTGCTTTTATGACTTTCCTTAGACCTAACTCTCTATATATAAGAGCAAACTTTTTAATTATTTCTTGTTCCGTATATGCAGTTTCTATTTTAAAGGACTTCAAAACAGCCTCTATAACAGGAAAGCTTAAACTTTTTTCATCCGATTTCTTCTTAATTAAGGCTAAGGTTAGTTGCTGTTTACTATACCTCTTTCTAACAATAAATTCTTTATCAAAATTCTGACAAATTTCAACTATAAATTCATCTTTTCGTTTTAACTCTTCAAGAATTACTTTTTGTTCCTCGGTTTCACTACCTTTGTTCAATTCTAGATTAAAAAATGTATCAACGATTTCTTTTCTAAGCAATTTACTATTCGAAGATGATATTTTAAGTTTCTCAGATTCCCAATCGTATATATTATTGTATTGATTTTCAATTTCAAATAGTTCTTCATCTAGCGAATATGATAATATAAAATCTTGCCATGTTTTATATTTCGCTTTTGCTGCTTCGGAATCTAATAGATTTTCAGTCATGAAGTAATTGAAAGAATTATCCTCTTCCATATACTTACTTATATCAACTCTTTCAAGTGCTTCTTTCATCACTTGTCTAACACCTTGTTCAACTGCTGAATTATAAATTGTTTTCAGTTGAATATAAGCATTACGTTGCTCTTTCAGATACTCTTTCAACTCTGAATATTTCTTGGCTTCAATATTTTTATCAAGTCCTGCAATATGAGTAAATGTAGATATTCCATTTCTAAACCTTCCTGCAATTTGCCTTGACTCTAACAACGGTTCTATCAATGTTTGAGGTGCTTTGATTGCATCTGAAACAATAACAATATGAGGTTTGTGTTCAGTAATAATATCAACGGCTGAAAAGAATCGGCTTGTAAAAAAATTGTATTGATTCAATTCGGTTAATTCACTCGAAACACTGTTCAATCCTTTTCTATATAGTTTTTCTATACTCTTTTCCGCACAATATATGTTAGAAATATCTTTTATATTTAAAGTTTGAATGATAGAAACTATAATATCTATCGAGTTAATGAAAAAACAAATCCGATTATCTTTTTCTTTTGGAATATGCTGTAAAAAATGTTTTATGTCTTGCAATAAGTTATTACTACTATATAAGTTAACATTTAAAGCATGATGCCATCGAGGTTCTATCATTATATCCCTGAATCCAGACTTTCGAAAAATTGGATAATTTGCAAAATTGGTAATTGTAGCGGAAATTACAGAACGCTTCTTAAATTTCCAGAAATCTTGCATTGGTTGTGTTATGGTATTTCTATAATCAATTTCACTTGTTAATTTATGAGATTCATCAAAGAGCAAAAAATAATTATCATACATATTTATATCAGTCATATAGAACGCCCGTTTTATCTTCTCAAAAGATTCGGGTGTACTCATCAATTTCTTATATGTTATCTTTTCGTCTAACAGATAAGTTATAATATCAGAAGTCCTGACCCCTTCGTAAACACCAAACAAGTTCGTATGCTTTGCGGTCTTTCCTAGAATAACAGGAGTATTCGGTTCTATGATAATAGAGTTTCGTTTTGTCTTTATTTCTAGTGTCGTAGCTCCTATTCCTGTAATCTTCTTATAGATTATAGCATTTTCGGGGATTTCTGATATAACTGAATCCAGATATTTGTTTTTATCTTCTAAGTATATAACTTCTTTCTTCACTTATGGATATTAAATCTTATTCTTCAAAATTACTACTGATGCGTTAATTTTTCAATTTCAACCGTAATAGGTTGATTATATATAA
>NZ_QVMP01000044.1 GCF_010501095.1 Dysgonomonas sp. 520
GAGTGCTCGGAAACCTACCGCAGTAATGCGATAAGGCGCTGGGTGCTTAGCCTACACAAAACTGTCAGAAAATATTTCGGGGAAGCCATTGTCGTAACGCAGGAGGTGGACGATATTATCGCTTCGCCTATTGTCAAAGAGGCGATTATCAATAACTCCGACTGTAAAATCCTGCTCGATCAGCGGAAGTACGTCAACAAATTCGATTCCATACAAACACTTCTGGGACTCACCGAAAAAGAACGCGCACAGATACTGTCTATCAACATGGCAAACAATCCGTCAAGACGGTACAAAGAGGTGTGGATTGGGCTTGGCGGTACACAGTCAGCGGTCTATGCTACGGAAGTTAGTTTGGAAGAGTATTATTGTTACACCACGGAAGAAACCGAGAAACTGGAACTGTTCCGGCTGACCGAAAAACTCGGCGGGAACATAGAACTGGCTATCAAGCAACTGGCCGAAAGTAAGCGGTCGGAGTAATCAAACAAATGTATTAATCTTTAAAAATCAATCAGTATGAGACTTAAATTTTTCATATTGTGCCTGGGAGCTATTTTCTGCATCAATCAGAAATCCCATGCTCAATGGGTCGTAACAGACCCGGGCAATCTTGCCCAGGGCATTATTAATGCCACCAAGAACATTGTACAAACCTCTACGACGGCGCAGAATATGATCAAGAATTTTCAGGAAACCGTCAAGATCTATCAGCAGGGAAAGGAATATTACGATGCGCTAAAGAAAGTCAAAGGATTGGTTCGCGATGCCCGCAAGGTACAGCAGACCATCCTGATGATGGGCGATATTACGGACATTTATGTAAACAGTTTCCAGAAAATGCTGTCCGACCCTTACTTTACAGCGGATGAACTGAGTGCCATTGCGCAGGGATATACCATTCTGCTGGAAGAATCCTCTTTTGTGATAAACGACCTGAAATCCATTGTCAACGACTCCGGTCTTTCGATGACCGATAAAGAACGGATGGATATCATTAACCTGTGTTATGACCATGTTTATGAATATCGCGGACTGATACAGTATTATACCAATAAAAACATTGGGGTGTCCTACCTGCGTGCCAAAAAGAAACAGGATCAGGACCGGGTACTGGCATTGTACGGAAATCCGAATGAACGTTACTGGTAATTTCATTAAAAGCAGATAATATATGACATTACTGGCAATAGATTTTCAAAACCTGCATCAAATCCTGCAAAAACTATACGTGGACATGATGCCGCTATGCAGTAACATGACAGGTGTGGCAAAAGGTATTGCAGGGCTTGGCGCTTTATTCTATGTGGCTTACCGTGTATGGCAACAACTCTCACGAGCGGAACCCATCGATGTTTTTCCGCTATTGAGGCCTTTCGCAATCGGATTTTGTATTATGTTTTTCCCGACTGTCGTATTGGGAACGATTAACAGCGTTATGTCGCCCATAGTCAAGGGAGCCAATAATATGGTACAGTCTCAAACGCTGGATATGGAAGAACATCGACAGTTGCGGGATAAGTTGGAGGTTGAGGCTTACAAACGAAATCCGGAAAAAGCCTATCTGGTTGATAAGGAAGAGTTCGATAAGAAACTGGAAAAGATGGGGACGTTCGATGCCATTGATAAATGTGGACTGTATCTGGACCGTGCGGCGTTCAATGCCAAGAAAGCGATTCAGGGATGGTTTCAGGAGTTGCTGGAGCTTCTTTTTCAGGCAGCCGCATTGGTTATTGACACCATTCGTACTTTCTTTTTAATCGTACTCTCTATTCTCGGACCTATTGCTTTTGCTATTTCGGTATGGGATGGGTTTCAATCCAGTCTGACGCAGTGGATAACAAGATATCTGAGTGTATATCTGTGGCTTCCCGTTTCGGACCTGTTCAGCAGTGTCCTTGCCAAAATACAGGTATTGATGCTTAAACAGGATATAGAAATGCTGTCTGATCAAAGCTATATTCCCGATGGTTCTAGCCCGGTCTATATCATCTTTATGATTATCGGTATCGTGGGCTACTTTACCATTCCTACAGTAGCAAACTGGATTATAGCTGCGGGCGGCATGGGCAATTACGGAAAGAATGTCAATCAGTCGGCAACCAAAGCCGGTTCTCTGGCAGCAGGTGCTACTGGTGCAGCCGTCGGTAACATCGCAGGTCGTCTTTTGAAACGATAAATTAAAAGTATAACAATGGAATTTAAATCATTAAACAATATCGAATCCAGTTTTAAGCAGCTCCGCCTGTTCAGCATCATTTTCCTTTGCCTGTGCGCGGTGATGATGGGATATTCCGTTTGGAAAGCCTACAATTTCGCCGAAGCGCAACGGCAGAAGATTTATGTACTGGACGACGGCAAATCGCTGAAGCTGGCTTTATCGCAGGATTTAAGTCAGAACCGTCCGGTAGAGGCAAGGGAGCATATAAAACGGTTCCACGAACTCTTTTACACGTTATCACCGGATAAGAGCGCTATCGAAGGTAATATTAAACGTGCTTTATTCCTTTCGGACCGTACCGCTTTCAATCATTACCGCGACTTGTCGGAAAAGGGATATTATAACCGGATAATTTCCGGCAATATCAACCAACGGATAGAGATAGACAGTGTAAAATGCAACTTTGAGGTTTATCCTTATGACGTGATAACCTACGCCAGGCAATACATCATCCGGGAACGGAACATTACCGAACGGAGCCTTATCACAGCATCCAAACTACAAAATTCCGTGCGTAGTGATAATAATCCGCATGGGTTTATTCTGGAAGGTTTTACGGTATTGGAGAATAGGGATGTCAGGGTACTTGACCGATAACAAAGCAAATAACAAAAATCATGAGACAATTTATAAGTAAAATCAAAGACAGGGTAGAAGACGGACTCCGGCGCATTTGTGCGCCGATGGGTCCCGGTACTCGAATTCTGGTGATTGTGATATTGGTAGCAGTCTTTGCCGTCTGCAATTTCTATATCATGTTCCGGGCTATCTATAATATAGGTCGGGAAGATAAGAGATGGGAACAGATAGATTCTGAAATCAAAATACCGGAAATGGCACCCGGGCCCGAAGAATCCGGTAAAGAGCCGGAAGAAGTGACAAGGGAAATGCAGGAATTTTTTAATGAACATTTTAAACAGGAAGAAAATGACACAGAAGAAGGATAATGCGATCGGGAAACAGAAACTGAAAAAGTATCTGGTATTTGCGGTGATGTTTCTTGCCTTTGGCGGATGTATGTGGCTGATTTTCGCTCCGTCAGAGAGCGATAAAGAAGCACAGCAACAGGGTGTCGGCTTTAATGCCGACATTCCCGACCCCAAGGATGCCGGGATAATTGATGACAAGAAAACCGCATACGAACAGGAACAGGTGCGGCAGAAACAGGAAGAAAAGATGCGTTCGCTACAGGATTATTCGTTTATGCTTGATTCTCCGGATAGCAATCAGGAAAACTATCAGGAACACGTATCTATCGACGCTGTAAATAAGGAACCGGAGAAAACCCCGACGGTTCAGTCTTACGGTTCAGTCGGTAATAGTAGTTATTCCCGCCGGGGAAATTCATTTGAATCTTCCAACGCTGCCTACAGGGATATCAACCGTACTCTCGGAAGTTTCTACGAAGAACCGAAAGAAGACCCTGAAAAGGAACAGTTGAAAGAGGAACTGGAACAGTTAAAAGCGGCTATGGCACAACAGCAACAGGTCTCCACTTCGGTCGATGACCAACTGGCACTCTTGGAAAAATCCTATGAGCTGGCAGCTAAGTATATGCCCGGTAGTCAGGAAGGAGCAGCATCTACCGGAAAAACGAATACGGAAAATAGCAGTTCCGGCAAGAAAACGGAAGTGGTTCCGGTTACACAGGTAAAGCAACAGGTTGTTTCTTCCCTCCGGCAACCGATGAGCGATCTGGAGTTTATCAAACAATACAGCCAGCCAAGGAACAGGGATTTCCATACGGTAGGTGCAGAGGAAGCCTCCAGCGATAAAAACACCATTAGTGCGGTAGTACATGGCGATCAGACGCTGGTAAACGGTCAGAGCGTAAAGCTACGGATGACTGAAGAAATGCGGGCGGGCAGGCATGTTATTCCGAAGAACACCATCCTTACAGGCGTGGGTAAGATTTCGGGAGAACGGTTAGGGATAGAGATTTCCTCCATTGAATACGAGGGGAATATCATTCCGGTCAGCCTACAGGCTTATGATTCTGACGGACAGCATGGCATTTATATTCCCGGCTCGATGGAAATGAATGCCGTAAAAGAAATCGCAGGCAATATGGGGCAGAACATGGGTAGTTCCATTACCATTACCCAGCAAGGTCAAAGTGCAGGGCAACAATTACTCACCGATTTGGGTCGCGGTGCTATTCAGGGAACATCCCAGTACATTGCAAAAAAAGCGCGGGAAGTAAAAGTTACGCTTAAAGCGGGCTACTGGATATTTCTTCTTCCGGATACCAATAACTAATCCAACTATCAAATCATTTAAAACATTTTAGAATATGAAAAAGTCGATTATTCTTTTTATTATGGCAGTTACCGGACTGACGGTATATGCCCAAAATTCAGCTATGGAAGTAACAGCAGAGGAAATTCAGGAATCTTACCAGCCCAAACCCTCTTTCGGGGATTATTTTGAGGGGTACACAAAAAAGATAACCTACGACAGGATGATTCCGCCCTACGGGTTGGAGGTAACTTTTGACAAGACAGTGCATATTATTTTTCCGGCTGAAATCTCCTATGTAGACTTGGGTTCAGCTAATATTCTGGCAGGCAAAGCAACCGGTTCGGAGAATGTGATCCGTGTAAAGGCGGCGGTTCGCGGTTTTGAGACTGAAACGAATATGGCGGTAATTACTGCTGACGGTAGCTTTTATACTTTCAATGTAAAGTATGTAGATGAACCGCAGAAACTAAATGTGGAGATGCGGGATTTTATGCATGATGGTGAGGCGGTCAACCGCCCGAATAATGCCCTTGAAATTTACCTGAAGGAACTCGGCAACGAATCGCCGAAGTTGGTCAACCTGATTAACCGTTCCATTTATAAGAATAACAAAAGGCATGTGAAACATATCGGTTCCAAACGGTTCGGCATTCAGTATCTTTTAAAAGGTATTTATTCGCATAATAATCTGTTGTACCTGCATACCCAAGTCAAGAACGAATCGAATGTTCCTTTCGAGATTGACTTTATCCGCATGAAGATTGTGGATAAGAAGGTTGCTAAGCGGACTGCTATTCAGGAGACGGTGGTTTACCCCATCCGAGCCTATAATTATCTGACAACAGTTAGGGGTAATAAGACAGAACGAACCGTCTTTGTGATTGATAAGATTACGATTCCCGACGACAAGCAGATGGTTATCGAACTCTTTGAAAAGAATGGTGGGAGACATCAACAGTTTATCATCGAGAATTCTGATTTGATACGCGCACGGGTGATTGACGAATTAAAAGTAAAATAGGATATGAAGAGGTATCTATTAATCATGACTGTTCTGGTTACATTTATCGGAACGGCAAGTGCACAGCGATATCTTCCCGGACAACGGGGATTAGAACTCACCGGAGGTTTTGTAAACGGATTCGAATTATCGAAAAAGGACGGTCAGGCATTCTATGGCAATATCAGCATGAGTACCTATACAAAGAAAGGAAACCGTTGGGTATTCGGTGCCGAATATTTACAAAAGCAGTTTGAATACAGGGAAGTATTTCTTCCGGTGGCGCAGATAACAGCCGAAGGCGGACATTATTTCAAATTCCTCTCCGATGGCAGTAAAACGGTATTTTTCTCTATTGGTGGCAGTGCCATTGCCGGATATGAAACGCTGAACTGGGGCGAACGTCTGCTGTATGATGGCGCCATGCTGGAAGACAAAGACGGTTTTATATATGGCGGTGCTGTTTCCTTCGAGATTGAAACCTATCTGTCCGACAGATTTGTACTGTTGGTCCGTGCGCGTGAAAGAATCATGTTCGGTACTGCGATTAATCGCTTCCATTTTACAATGGGCGCCGGTATTAAAATAATAATCAATTAAACATTAAACTGAAATGAGAAAATTTTTAGGATATATGTTATGCACGCTATCACTTCTGGTGATAGCATGTGCCTGTAGCGACGATCTGGACATTAAGCGCGATTATGAATTCGAGGTTCATCACCTCCCTGTTCAAGGCAAAATCAAAAAGGGAGAAACCGCAGAGATTCGGCTGCAACTGATAAGAAAAGGTCGTTGGGAAGATGCTAAATATTACATGAGGTATTTCCAACCGCAAGGTAAAGGTACGCTTGAAACCGAAGAAGGAATGGTCTTTCTGCCGAACGATTTGTACGGAGTTCCTAAAGAAACGTTCCGGTTGTATTACACTTCCAGCTCGGAGGATCAGCAGGTCATAGATTTGTATTTCTTAGATAATTTCGGGAATATGTTCACACTTTCCTTTTCGTTCAATAATGAAAATGATAAGGAAGAGGAATCAGAAAAAACATCATTCCATGATTATTTGCAGTTGTATCGCACTCAATATTCTATGTTGGCTATGTATAGCCCGGTCGTTAAGTAGTGCCCCAACAGACATAGAGCTGTGGGGAGAGGGAGTGGAGTAGCTAACCATTGTATAAACGCCCGGAATTATTCGGGCGTTTTCATTAAACTCGAAAAAATCATGAAATACAATATATTATTTTTTACAGTCTGGCTATACTTACCACTGTTGGTATGTAGTCAGGCAAACGATTTGCCAAATAGAAAACCAGAAATAGAAAAGTTTACGGAAAAGATTCTTTCTATGAAAGAGTTCTGGCGTATAGTCGATTCTATGCAATTATCCATTGATGAGTTATGCGACTATCCTATCATTTTCCCGGTTAAGAAACCCTTACGCATTTCATCGGGTTTCGGAATGCGTTTTCACCCTGTTTACAAGGTGCGAAAATTCCACAGAGGGATTGATATTTCAGGAACGAAAGGTACACCCGTTTATGCCACAGGCAATGGGATAGTAGTCCGGAAAGGTTATAATTCGGGATACGGAAATTTTATAGAGATTGAGCATACAGGCGGTTTCCATTCGTTTTATGCGCACTTAAGCAAGACGATGGTAAATGTAGGCGATTCAATAAATATAACCCAGCAGATTGCTTGTGTGGGTAATACAGGACTTGTAACAGGTAGTCATTTGCATTATGAAATTAGGAAAGGGAAACGTTTTCTAAATCCGATAGAATGGTGCGGTTGCCTGTTTGAAATATGGAATAAACAAAATTTAAACGAAAAAGCAGTATGAAATTTCTCGCTACATATTTGCAACCCGGAGAAGAAATCAGGTACAGGGCACGGATACATGTATTTCTGTTCCTGCAACCTACTGTATTACTGGTTATCGGGTTTATGTGTTACTTCGATGAAGTACTTATAACACACTATTTAGGACTTACACTTTTGTTTCTGGGGCTGGTTTCCCTTATACAACGTATGTTTGTAAAAGTCGGCTCTATCTATGCCGTAACAAATAAGCGGGTAATTATCAAAACAGGAGTAATCAGCCGCCGAACGGTTGAACTGGTGCTGGCTAAATGCGAAGGTATTCAGGTGGTACAGGGCATCGCTGGACGTATCTTTGGCTATGGTTCTATCGTGATTACTACCGGAGGGGCTACCAACTGCTACTATTATGTGAGTAATCCGTTTCTGTTTAAGCAGGCGATAAATGAGCAGATTAAGTAAACTACTTTATTCAACTTATTGAAAAACACCTGTCAAGTGATTTTGTCAGGTGTTTTTTTATGGGTATTTTTGTGGAAATATATTAGACATTATATTCAATAAAACTATATATGATTAAAAATCAATGAATTTGCAATTCTAAAATTATGCAGACCGCAAGCAATAATCATGACTAAATCGTCAAAACCA
>NZ_QVMP01000045.1:0-2580 GCF_010501095.1 Dysgonomonas sp. 520
TTCTTCCTCGAAACTCCTTCCTCGAAAATGTGGAGAATAACGGATTCGAACCGTTTTACTTGAACCACTATCACAATAATTGTATAGCTTTCAATTCCCTTTCAGTACTTATTTTTTCGCGCCCCCTCTCTCGGTAAGCGGATGCAAAGATAGGTATTTTTATTTTCGCTCCAAATTTTTGCGTTACTTTTTTACACTCCCTTTTGCATGATTATCTTCTTTCGCCAATCTTTCTTTCTATATATTAATTGTTTAAGGGCATTATTTTTTTTAAAAAAAAATAGCAAAAAACTTATTTTACTTTTATACCACATCGTTTTTCCGACCCGAAAAGTTACAAATCAGAATCTGATATGGTGCGATGACTCCTACTCCTCGACACATAATATATGTAAACAGTTAGCAGAATAAATGTAAACAATGTGACATAAAAACTATATTTCTGAATAAATGTCCCTTCAAAATCTACATTCACTTCTCCTTTGCCATTTATGGATAATTCTACCAATCCCATTTTGCTTTCAGCAATCGGCACTTCTTTGCCATTGAAGGTGGCTTCGTATCCTTTATATAGAAACAATGGAACCATTATGCTATCGACCTGAGATTTTGTATCAATATGGAACCGTATATTACTTTTTTCATGAACGTAGTTCGATATTTCTGTTTCTTCATGCTGGCATATAACCTCGTCTTTTCTCCGGTCTATCCTTTCCCAAAAACTAAATGTATAATAAACGTACTTGGCCGGCACATACTCGAAGCTACCCAAGTTAAAATTATTCGACATTTTGGCTACCGGTGTTGCTCCTTTCAGAAAATGTGAATTACGAAAGTTATATGCATTGATAGATATTATTGTTATAGTTGCTATAAAAATAACACTTCCGGCCAACACTTTCCGTTTTTTTGTGGTTGCCAGACTTACAACATACGTAGCTCCTGCCACAGCAAAAAAGAATGTCACATACTCAAACAAACGCCAGGGAAATTGAATATCTTTTAATAAGTTCAGCGGAAATCGCCCCCACGGCGCCAGCTTGGTTGTAAATAGAACAAACACAAAACCTATCAGCAAGGAGTAATCTGCCATTCGTATTTTCTCGTTCTTTTCTTTAACAAACAACCTCAACGCTATCAGAATGGTCAGTATAAATCCGCATCCTTGATCCCACATATAATATGTCGTATTCTTATCTTCAACTTTAAGCCCTACAAAAAAGGCTTGCAATGTTTCCAACAACCCCAGCTTATGTTGTCCCGGCGGATTTATTTCATTTTGATATTTTAAGAAAAAGTCCATATAGCTCAATTGCTCCAGCAATGGCAATATCTCATATACCGACAATAAAACAACTACTATTCCCGCTTTGACGAAAGCATAAATTCTTTCTTTTTCTTTAAATAAACACTTGTAGTTGAATATTACAAATACGAATAATGTGAGAATAGTAAAAACCGACGTAATAAGATGGCTCAAAACTAACAATCCAAGACCAATTGACAATATATACCATTTTTTATAATTGCCCCGTATTATTTCATAAGCTCCCCAAGCTATAATCGGTATAAAAATATACGACAACGTTTCGCCAAAGGCCATTCGCAACTGAAGGGCTATCAAGCGGAAGTAGGCTGTGGTGACCAGTAGGCTGCCAGATAGCCGATATGCCTCGACTTAAAAATCTTATTCGTTGCAATGTAGGTAAAGTATCCACACAAGAAGACGGCAAAAAACACGAATAGCTTATATGCCAATACAATATTGGTAGCCATTGCCACCAATGCTATTGGAATCAGTAAAAAATCGGAATAAAACCACTTTGTGCCATAGCCATAACCATTAGCTGCGGTAGAATCTATATAAACCGGAAAGGTTCCGTCTTCGATGGCATCCATCAAAGATTGAATCCTGTTGTAATGGAAAAACGCATCATATCCGTGATACAGCTTATTTTCCGGCTGGTAAATAAACACTATGAATACCGAGAAAAACAATAAAACCGAAAGAAAAAAATACCATTCTTTCTTTTTTGCAAAATCTATGTTTGATGATATCATCCCCATTTGTATTACTTCGCCCCCCGCAAAGATATAAAAATATGATAACCTGTGATGTATTTGGAAAATAAAAGATAACTACTTGATATTATGGTTCGATAAAAATCAAGGGGCCTGCAAACCGATTGTTGCAAGCCCCCTTCCGAATAAAGTTCTACTTCTTATAAATAGAAATGAGAATCGGTAGTTGAGTTTATTATAACAAAAACGTTCAATTGCATTAGTCATTTCTCGTGACTCGGCATAGCCTAAGTAAACTTGGCTCTGCTCTCGCTACTTGAAATGTTCATTTTGTCTTGACACAAAACGAACCAAAAAGTCAAGGCTTAGCTTCTCGGCGACCCGTTACAAGCTTACAGGCTAAATTGAAAAAACTCGCTTCGCTCAAACAACTTTCAATTTTACGCCTTGTTTCGCTTAACGTGTCCCCGCCTACGAAGCAGATGCCGTTCTGCCTGACGGGTGTAAACGTGACATTTGGCTAATTGACGGGGTACCCACACAGCGCAGATAAGCGAC
>NZ_QVMP01000045.1:2644-9817 GCF_010501095.1 Dysgonomonas sp. 520
AGTCACAGAAAGCCTTTTTGATTCCTTTTGAGGCTTTGGTCAAAAGGAATGCAAGCAATCTATCTGATTGCGCGCAGTGTATTATACAAAACCTGTGGTGCATTTAGATGATAAAAGATAACTAATTGAAATATAACACATATTTAATATTGTCATTGAGTCGCCTTCGCTCCTCGAACGTTGTCATTCTGAGTGCAACGAAGAATCTATATTTTCTAAAAACAGAAATGTGTTTATATCAAAACCCTAAATGCACCACGGGTATCTTGATAATATAGTTCGATAAAAATCAGGGGGCCTGCAAACCGATTGTTGCAAGCCCCCTTCCGAATAAAGTTCTACTTCTTATAAATAATTATTTCACAATAATTTTCTCAGCCCGTTGCGATGTATCTGTCATCACCTTTATAATGTATACGCCTGCTGGTATTGATGCTGTCGCAATATCACAACTAAGCTCGTTTGGCTGCATCGCTTTCACTTGCCCGCCCGACAAGGAATATATTTTTATTTCCTTGATACTTGAGTCGGCCGCAACTTTTACATATCCGTCAATCGTTCTTACTGTGATCTTTTTATCTGCATCTGCATTATCTATTCCTACTTTTGCTTTCAGTTTAACAGCATAAAAGTTGTCGAGATAAATCATTCCGTTTGCATCAGCACCTGTTCCCGGAGACATTTGATAAGAATCTAAATAGAACGGATTTCCCGGATCTATTACGCCATTACCATTCACCCATGCATAAGCTTCGCCTTTTGTCAAATCCCATTCCATCAATTTCCATCCAACAAAGTCCAGAACCAGCCACGCATTTGTCTCATATTTACCCAGACCATCAACCATATTATACCTTATTTTATTTTTCGAACCATCTCCAAACACATAGGTCCTTAAAATATAATCTTCGTTGAATGTTCCCAGGTTATTTTTAGAGTTGGATGCAGGCAAGTACCATCTGATAAATGGCGAACCCGATGTTGCTTCCAAATCCCATGCATAAGTTAACCTTGCACTCTTTGTGCTTGTAGAACCAGACGTGTATGTACTGCTAATTTCTACCACTGTTGCCGGAGCCGGTTTAACGTTTGCTGTTGACCCCGAACCCGTAAGAGCCCACCATCCTGCACCAAGGCTCTCGAACGCGTCAAGATCGATCTGAACATCTACACTCTCTATATCCGTACTAAATGTAAATGATTCTGCGGTGGTTGCATTTCCCAATTGGTCTTTCAATCCTGCTGCTATATTTACCGTATATGAAGTAAAGTCAGCCAAATCTTCCGAAGGAATAAAATGCAACGCACTACGTCCGTTTGCTGTCCCTAACTGTACAGTACCTGCAACAGCCGGCGTCAATTTTATATGGTCGGCAGTTACAGAAGCAGCTGTTATTTCCTCGTCGTATTCTAACCTGATTACCGGACGTGCCAATTTTGTGGCGTCATTCGCCTTAGGATCATAAGCTACAATTTGCGGTGCTTGAGTATCCATCGGCGATATTGTAAATGCCAATGCACAATCACCCCCTGCTATGCCATCTCTATTGCCATCGATAAACTGATTTGTCTCACTATTTTTAGCCACACTGCCATCAATTATTAAAGTATAGGCTGTTTCATAATCCAGTGCCGACACGTCTATATTCAATGTAAAATTATCATCCCATGAATAAGATACTGTCTTAGCCGGTACAACGCTAATGGCCGATTCGACTGATGCCCTGTCCATTTCACGGCTAAATTTTATTGTCATAGGAAAATCTCTCACCACAGAAGTCAAATCTTCCGGCAAAACCGATACAACTTTAGCCGGAACGGTACTCACCAAGTCCACATCCAATATTCCAATATTATCTATTGTCGATCCGCTTGGGTCTGTCGGTATCTTGAGAGTTTTATTTACTGTCTGAAAGTTGGGAGACGTAATTGTTACATCCACCGTAGCACCGGGGGTTAATCCTTCTATAAAATAGAACCCGTTGTGCAACAAATCCGGATCGTTCGAATAGTTTTTAAATACTGTCTCGTAGTCGTCCGTTTTGTAGGTCTTTGTTCCTGCCGACGGGTCAACAAGAGTTACAGTCACCCCATTTGCATAAACACCGGTTTCGCCGTCTTTCAAAAATCCGGAAGCAAAACCTAATGCAGGCGGAGTCAATCCTTTATATTTCACTATCGAACGGAAAGCCGCCAATGCCTCCAAACGTTTCCAGTCTGCATTGATATTACGTTGCTGTTGCACAGGATGTGTATGGAAAGCTGCTTCACTCAGCAACGATGCCATATTCGATTCTCTGTTTACATGCAGATACGGCCTTAAAGATGTAGTATAATTGTAGAAAACATGGTCGTTCTGGTTTCCTCTTGTTCCATCTGCGGTACGCATAGCCCCCGTGAGATCGGGGCATAGTATATCGCCAAATGCTTTTCCACCCTCAGGCAGTTTCTCTAATATATCACCTCCAAGCACCAGTCTGCGACCTCCGTACAGAGTAAGGGTTCTGTTGGGAGCCGTAGCATCTGCCGCATCACTGTGAATTGAGTAATAAAAATCTGCACCAAACGCATTGGCCTCATCCGTACGTTGTGTCAACGACATTGTCTTCGTATCATCTTCCCTACACAATTTCAGATTTTCAGGTTTCATATCGGTGTGCGTCAACAGATACTCTTTAAGCGCTAAAGCCACCCTCACGGTTTTTTCGGCTTCGGAATAGTTATAAAGTCCTCCGTTTTCTTTCTGAGAGTGTCCGGGATCGACATAAAGCTTAAAATCGCTCATGCCCGTTACTTTCTGAGCCTTTATTGATGAACATGGAATCAAAAAGGCACATAAAAATAATCCTGCTATTGTATATTTTATTCTATTTTTCATAAGACAAGTGTGTTTAAGTTATCATTTAAGGTCTATAACATAAATTGCTCCACTTGCATATTCTTCAAACGCAAGTTTTTTTCCATCGGGAGATATAGCCGGACGAAGTGCTACATAAGCATCGGATGCCAAAATAGCCGATCTGGCACCTGTATTCACATCAATAGCAAACAACTCGCCTTTTGTCACCACTCTTCCATCATCCTTCACAACCGAAGCTATAACATATTTTCCGTCAGGAGTCCATGAGGCATTTTCGCCCTCGCCCAAACGTTTCATGTTCGACCCGTCTGCATCGCAGATCAACAAGCCTTCGCCTCCTACCTGAAATACAATTTTATCGCCAGCCGGAGACAATACGGGATTGAAAATTATCCGACCTTTAAATTCCGATAGTCCGGATACTTCCCCGGCAACCAAAGCGGGATCTTCAACCATTCTTCTTAAAAGCATTTCGCCCGGCACATCAGCCTGACTCTTCAACGGAACGGCTTTCGCTACAGGCTTCGACGAACGGGTTTCCGTGCCCACTTTATACAAAACTTTCGATTTATCATTGCTCCAATATGGCATGCCTTTCAGTTGGCGGGTTTTCGGCAAAATCAGCTCTTCCGATTTTGTTTCCACATTGTATGCCTTCACTTCGTTAAACACACACCTGTTTTCAAGCACCGAGGTACGTGCCAGAATAGTACTGTTATCGGCCGACCATTTCATTTTATAACCGGCTCCTTGGTCTGCTGTAATTTGTTTCAGATTAAGTCCACTCGCATCCACTATCCAGATACCTGAATTTCCGTAAGAGGTCATGGCCAATTTTTTTCCATCATTCGACCAAACCGGTGATTTTAATGCTTCGCTTAACTGGACTATTACTTTAGGTTTGCCTGCGGCCTTAGGTTGGGCAAATAGGAAACCTCCGCAAATCAATGACAAAGTAATTGTGAAAAGTAATTTTTTCTTCATTGTGCAAAAGATTAGTTAAACAATTAATAATATATATCAATCAAGAATTATTGATTATTCCTTGTTTTACAAACTATACGGCACAAGTACAGCCATATAGAGTCCACACAATTAAGTCTGTAAATCTACTTATTCATTTGCACAGAAACAAAAATAAGCGCATTAAATATATTTAAATTATGTTTTCGATATTTAATTATTGTGAATTTTAGATTCTAAATCGTAAAATAATAAATTGGATAAATTAAATATGATCGAACCTTTCTAAAGCCGATTTTATCGATCAATACAGGCTCTTAAGAAGTAATATGGCGCTATATATCGATTATTATTGCACACATCTCCCTGATCGGTTAGCTTTGCAAACACTAAGGAAGCTGTGAAGCAGAGGTAGAATATTACAGGGAATGAATTTTATTTCATTTCAATAAAGTGTTTTGTAAAACAAAGTTGTTATTTTTGAAGGAAAGCGATCGGTGATCTTTAGAATGGGTTAGCTAAAACACCGGTTGCTTTTCATTTATCATTCAGAGCCTCCTGTATGTTGTCGAATACAATTTTCAAAATATTCCTCACTTGGCTCATACCTTCATCGTCCACACCCTTCAATGCAAGTTTGGTTGTATCCAGCACCGCTTTTTCGGCTTTCGACTGGATAGACCGCGCTTTAACCGTCAGATATATCAGATTCGACCGGCGATCGTTAGGCGGTGTGCGGCGAACAACCATATCTTGCTTCACCAGATTGTCGATAAGGCGAGTCATGCTTGGCTTATCTTTGAAAGTGGCATCACACAGTTTCTGTTGCGACACTCCATCTTCTTTCCACAGAAAAGACAATACAGTCCACTGCTCCGGAGTTATATCCAAACCTACCTTTTTGAAGTTACGATACATCATCCTATTGATGGCCATCGACACCTTTCCGTTTATGATAGGAAAAATAATATCTAAATCCAGTATACTGTTATAATCGGTCTTTTCCATTTTTTGTCATTTTTGAAACAAATACTCCTTATCGAGAACCCTACCCCTTAGTAGTCGTGAGAAATACATCACACAAAAATAGAATAAGTTCTTGTTTTTAACAAGAATATCAGGCTCGTTCTTGCTTTATTAGGAGATTTGTTGTACTTTTGCACCTCAAAACTTTAATGTTTAACAATTTATTAAGTTATTTATTTTATGAACAATTATGAAACCGTTTTCATTTTGACTCCCGTTTTGTCTGATGTTCAGATGAAGGAAGCGGTAGAGAAGTTCAAAGCCCTTTTGGTTAAAGAAGGAGCCGAGATCGTAAATGAAGAAAACTGGGGGCTTAAGAAATTAGCCTACCCTATCCAAAAAAAATCGACAGGATTTTATGCTTTTCTTGAATTCAATGCAGAACCTTCTGTTATTGAAAAACTTGAACTGAATTTCCGTCGCGACGAACGAGTTATCCGTTTCTTAACTTTCCGTCAAGACAAGTATGCAAAACAATACGCAGAAAAGAGAAGAGGTCTTAAATCATCAACTAAAAAAGAGAATTAATTATGGCACAACAATCAGAAATCAGATATTTAACTCCTCCATCAGTTGAAGTAAAGAAGAAAAAATATTGCCGTTTCAAAAAAAGCGGAATCAAATATATTGATTATAAAGATCCTGAATTCTTGAAAAAATTCTTGAACGAACAAGGAAAAATACTTCCTCGCCGCATTACAGGAACTTCGTTGAAGTTTCAACGTCGTGTAGCTCAAGCAGTGAAGAGAGCCCGTCATTTGGCGCTTCTTCCTTATGTAACTGATTTAATGAAATAATTTAAACAAAAGGAGATTTAAGAAATGCAAGTTATATTGAAAGAAGATGTGGCTAATCTAGGATTCAAAGACGATATCGTAACTGTAAAAGAAGGTTATGGACGTAACTTCCTTATTCCACAAAAAAAGGCTGTGATTGCAACAGATTCAGCGAAGAAAATGTTGGCTGAAAACCTAAAGCAACGTGCCCATAAATTAGAAAAAATCAAAAAAGACGCGGAAGAACTGGCAGCTAAATTAGAAGGAGTTTCTCTTACTATCGGAGCTAAAACAAGTTCTACCGGAACTATCTTCGGTTCTGTTACAAACATCCAAATATCAGAAGCTCTGGCTAAACTTGGATACAATGTTGACAGAAAAACAATCGTAATTAAAGATGCGGTTAAAGAAGTTGGTTCTTACAAAGCAATCGCAAGGCTTCACAAAGAAGTTTCGGTTGAAATACCATTCGAAGTTATTTCTGAATAAGACTACGAATCAAAATAAGAAAAAAGGGCGGAAATCGATTGATTTCCGCCCTTTTTTGTGATCTCTCCAATAGAAATATCATTACCTTTACATTTTACTAAAAGACATAAACCTTTACCCGTAGTGCATTTAGAAAATGAAAGATAACTAACTGAAACATAGCACATATTTACATTATCATTGAGTCGCCTTCGCTCCTCGAACATTGTCATTCTGAGTGCAACGAAGAATCTATACTTTCTAAAAAACAGATCCTTCACTTTGTTCAGGATGACAATCCGGATATAAATCTTATAATAATTGAATTAACATCAAACTCTTAAATACACTATGAGTAACCTTTATAAAATTTCATTATGGCAAAAGTATATTTCATCCTTCTCTTCTGTCTATTTTCCATCACAATGGCCGGGCAGGATAATAATAAATTTGAATATCCGGGTGGCGAGAAAGCTCTTGAAACATTAGTTAATCAATATATCCATATTCCCGAAAGTCTGGATTTGACAGGTCATGAAACCTATAGTTTCGAGATAACCTTAAGCTATTCCGGATTTGTAGAAAGTTATTCATTTATGGAAAATGACCATCCGGCAGATATTTATGTGTCAAAAAAATTAGAAACTATATATCAAAATATGGATAGATGGACTCCAAAAACAGAGATAGAGAATCAAATGATAAAAACAAAATATAAGATAACACTAGATTTAAAAAGCAAAGAAATAGGCGTAATATATAAAGAATATGACCCTCAATCTATTCTCAAGACATTAGACCTAGACAGCAAAGATCCTGAGGACTGGCAAATTGAAGTAAAAGGCATTAAACGAAAAAATAAAACTAAAAAAGGCAATTAAGCATAAATACATATTAGACAAAAAAAAATGTCACCCGGTACAAACCAGATGACATTTTTTCTTTTATATCTTAAATTGGAATTTGAACTTTATTTATATTACCTTTTTTTACATATACATTAGACTTCGGGTAGTATCTTAATATTTAATACTACAATACTTTTTAGAAAGATCTCCAGAAAGGAGGTGTTCCAGCCGC
>NZ_QVMP01000046.1 GCF_010501095.1 Dysgonomonas sp. 520
ATCTGGGCATATACATTCGATAAATTATACAAACTATAAATAGCAACTTGAATTAATTATCAATATTATTATTTTCTAACTCTAATTCTGCCAAATAGTACAGATATTCTCTTATTTCTTTTATTTCTTCGTTGGTATATTTTCTATTGCCTTTATTCAAAATCTTCTTGCATACATCTAAACTTAACATTAACACTAAATTTACAATGGTGGTAATCCACCCTTATTTCAAGTCTATATATTCCAACTGTTATAGACTACAGTATATACAAAAAACACCCTACACTCAATATTTTTATTGAATGCAATCTTTCTTATCTAGGTATTTTCCCAGATATTTACTCGATGTTTTTGTGATATGAACAAATATATATTTAACATTTTTAAATAACAACCTTTTTTTTGAGAAAAGTGAAATTTTTTTTCAAAAATTTTTCAAGAGAGGGATAAGTGCCTATCAGATTGCTGATTATACAGGGTATGTTTTTAAAACTTTTTAGTAAAGATGGATACCGCCCCCTTCCCCCTCTGAGGATACCTACCCCCTATATAATTGTTTTAACTTTTCGAAGAGTGTTGATGGAAGTGCCTGTTATCTTATTAATATTTCTTAGACTATATCCTTTTCTTAGTAACTTTATATCTTCCACATATTGAGTTTTCATAGTTTCATTGTCCTTTCTAAATCCTGTTTTTCTACCAACTTTACCACCATTAGCCAAATGGTTTTTATAGCCAGATTCAACCCTTTCTCTAATGGTTTTGCGTTCCATGCGTGCGACCTCTGAAAGTATAGTGATTAAGAATTGAGACATGGGATTGATTTGTTTCGTTGGTGTCAAGGTTTCAATGTTATAATTCTGTATATATAAAGATATTTTGTTTTGGTTAAGTAATTCTATGGTTTGTAAGGTTTGTAATGTATCTCTACCTAAACGACTAAGTTCTGTAACTAACACTTTTTCTATCTTGTTAGAATTAACAAAATCAATCATCTTCAAAAGTTCTAGTCTATCTATATTTTTCTTTGCACCAGAAACCTTTTCTGCAAACACCCTTACTACTTTGTAACTGTTTTGAGTTGCAAATGCTGTTAAATCATTGATTTGTCTTTGATAGTCCTGTGTTCCATTCGTTGAACTAACCCTACAATAAACACACACTCTACACATAACTATTATATTTTATTAAAGTGGGGTGTTCCATCCTGCTACTGCATTAAAGTTTTACCAGATTTCAAGGAGAACAGGATTTCACATCCCCACCAAATTTGTTCCATTATTACAGCACAAATATAGTTGTTATATATGATATATCAAATAATAGAGTGTTAAAAATGGTTGAAATAACAGTTATATCAAATATTAATATGTAATTTTATGAGAGAATTATAAATAATGGTACAAACTTATATCTATTATGAATGATAAGAAAGAAAAGAAACCAATAACAGTATATCATGTACACCTCTTTGATGCACCAGAGAATGATATAACTCAAAGTGATTATTACTTTGGCTCTATATCTGCTATTTTTGAACACTTTGATAAGTCTATGATTGGCATACAGGCATCAAGTTTGTACAACTATAACTTTGATGAAATAACCAATCCTATATATGAAAATAAGAAATGTAGGATTAGGAAAAGCATTCTGCTAACAAAATCTAAATCAAAATAGTTGATATAAATAAAATATATCTATTTTTGTAGTGAGCATGTGAGTAAGGCGTTATTCTGGCTCAATTTATTGACAATATAAGAGACATTAATCCATCATTCCTGAACCTGGTAAGTTAAGAATGCAGCATGGATAGTTCAAAGTGTTCCATTTCTCTATATAGCATAGAGGGATGTGGATTTATTGGCTATTGCTGCATACGTTACCAGGCGTCAGGGGTGAATAGTTTTATAATTTCCATGTCCCTTTCTTTATTTAAATCTGTTCATTTGGGAAATTGGTGAGCACAAACTTTTATATAATTATGAAAAAAGTAAATTTATTTCTGGTATTCTTATCCTTGTCCTTCTTTATTATCCTTATTTCTTGCTCTGGAAGTACAGAAAAAAAATCTTCTGATGGCATTAATTCAGTCTACTCTTATACTGAGAGTGAAACAGGAATTATATGGACTTATTATTTGAATGAGGACAGGACTTGTCTTTTAAAAATTACTGACCCAGATGGTAGCAACCCTGTTGAAGATAGATATAGTTGGGATACAAATACACATGGGTGGGTTCGAATGACTCCTTCATCAGGAGGAGCCTCTTATTATATTAGGGATGGTTATCTATATTACACTATTGATGCTGCAAAGTCAAAGTATAATGGAAAAAAAGTAAATAGAATAAGATGATTAATCAACTTAATCTTTTAAGTTAAACTAATACAGAATAAAGTGTGTCAATATATCAATACCAAGATTATATTGACACATTTTTATTTTAATACAAAATTTCAAATCTATAAATGCCAATCAGACCTAAATACCAAAAATCTGCATGAATTGCTACCTTCAGGTGAAATTAGCCAAATACTATATATCAAAGGTGGGGTAACATGGAATTTTTAATACTAATTTTCTGGTATATTTTTCCAATAAAGCTGTAATGATTGGGCTATCTTGGCTCTATGCTCTGGTGATAAGTTTTTACCAAAATTAGGGTTGTTTTGTCCTTTCATGGCTTCACTAATCTTTTGCCTATGCTCGTTGCTTAATTTTCTTGTTGTTCTCATATTTGCATTGTTTGTATGTTATTCATTATTTTATTTGAGTTATTCAACTTATATATAAATATATCATTACTTGTATCTGTTATAGTATATTTATTGTTATAATTGTTTTTATAAATTATTTCTGAATTATTATTAGAAATGAATTTAAAATTTTTATTATCAGAATTATAACTTAAAGAAATTAACGCAGGGAGGGTAGGTTGTAATATACCCTTTGGTGATTGAATTACAGGGATTGGTGAGAGAGAAAGTTTTACCTTTTTCTTGCCCTGATTCTCATAAATGGTTATTGTCCTATCTAAATATTTAGTAAATGTATTGTAAAGAAATTGTTGGTTAAATAAGTCATCAAATGTTAAAGGTTTCTTCTGTTTCTTGATAAACCTTCTGATTTCTTCATATTTCAACCTGACTTCTGCCCTATGTAGATTTTTCATTTGTGGATTTTGTAGTTTATGAAATTCAAGAATATAGTCTTTTCCAGATTCCTTAATTTCTTCATCCTTATCATAACATTCAGTTTCAAAGGTTTTCTTCTTATTCTGAATTAGAATAGTTCTTATCTTATAAGGATTGTTCAAACTACCATGATTGTAGTAAGTAATCTCTTTGATAACCTGATTTCTATCTTCAATATATTTGCCAAGCAACTTTATGGTGTTGGTCTTTTTTCTAAGGTTTCTCCTTATTTCTTGTTCTGGATTAAATTTATAGCAATCCAGAGCAATATCTATTCTGGTGAAATTGTGTAATTGAAGGTTCAAATCTGTCAGTACATGAGGAACATATTTTAGTCTATCCTTATAGAAAACCTCATTACAAACAGTAAATCTTATCAGGTCAGAATGTAAACGACCTACAGGTTTAAAGTCTATTACTCCTATCAAATCACCTTTATAAAAGACTTGGAAAGAATGTTTATATCTTTTCGAAGGGTCTTGTGCTCTTTCTAGTTTAGTGTTGTTAAAGTTAAATTCATGAGCCAATATATAATTGGGGTCATGTTCAACTACATCATTGAAGTTATCTTCTACTGTTGATTCACAGCTAAATACCAATTTATCTAATACAATTGTTGCTGTTGGTTGTTTCTTCTTTTTCTCATTATTCATTAATTTAAATTGCACAACTATATTAGAGATTATACCAAGATAATTATAAGTCAAATTCAATCATATTAGCTATTGATTTCAATCTTTTCATTGACAATCCTAAATAAACTGCATCATCTAATTTTATCTTACCAGTTAAAAACATATCTGCAATTTCAGAATCAGTACATTCTTTACCGATTTTACGAAAAGGTTTATCATCGAATTCATTTACTTCTTTCAAATATTCTGTAAACGATTCTATAGAATCTACTGCAATTGCTATCATAAATATCGATTTTGATTGATTTATGCCATTTAATAAATGGCATAAATCAAATGGTTGACATTATTTAACAATGTTTAATAACATATAAATTTCGAGTAAATAATTTTAATATCTTGATTTTTAACATGTTATAAACTTTTATTATATTTATATAATACAAATACATTGAACAAATTTCAAAAAATCTGTATTACCCCCGTACCTAATAAAATTCGGGACATACAATGAAAGGAATAAAGTCATTTATACATCTAATAAAATCTCTACATGATAGAAAATCATGTATGGAATTTTTAGAAGAGCATAGATGGCAAGGTGTTCCAAAATGCCATCATTGTAATTGTCAGTCAGAAAATCACTATAAACTAAAACCTACTGGGGAATTCAATGGACTATATAAATGCAGATATTGTAGGAAAACATTTAATGTCATAAAAGGGACAATGTTTGAGGGTAGCAAAGTTCCATTAGAAAAATGGTTCTATGCGATATACATATTTCTATCACATAAGAAAGGAATAAGCAGTTTACAATTAGCTAGAGATATCGAAGTTACTCAGGCAACAGCATGGTATATGTTACAGAAAATACGGAGTAATCTAAGTATACCGACGCATGATATACTTGATAGCTTTGATGGAATAGTACAAGTGGACGAGACCTACATTGGTGGTAAAGATAAAGGTCGTATTTGGCAAAATAAAGGTAGAAGCACTAAACAAAAGACAGCAGTAGTCGGTGTAATATCAGATAACAAAGTTTGCGCACTCGTTGTTAAGAATACAGACGGAAACACATTGAAAGGAATAGTTTATGGCTTAATAAAACCGGGTTCGACGGTTGTAACTGATGGTTGGAAAGGATATCTTGGAATATCTAATATGTATGACCATCAAATTGTGAAACATAGTAAGGGCAGCTATAAAAATAAAGAAGGCTATCATACAAATGGAATCGAGGGCTTTTGGTCTCATTTAAAACGTGGTCTAAAGTGCACTTATCATTCGGCAAGTCGTAAACATTTGCAAAAATACTGTGATGAATTCGCTTATACGTACAATACTCGAAAAATATCTGATGTTGAAAGATTTATACTATTTATAACATCAATGCATAAAAGATTTAGTTATTCAGAATTGACTTCTGAACTGGGACGATTTTAATAAAGTTTAGTATATTTGTAATACCCAAAAGGGTAACATAATTATAGGAAGCGTTTAGCTTGTTTCTCATGTGTGAATCTGGACAATTCAAACTATGTTGGGAAAATAGACAAGACGTTCTCCTTTGGTTTGTATATGTGTATATTTCTACATATAAGGCCAAGGGCGTGAGCTGTTTTTCTTATACCAACATAGGGTCGTCCAGAACCTACATATGATATAAGTCTAATAAGTCTCACGCCTTCTTCATTTTTTTATAAATCTCCATTGAGACTACGGAGAAACAAAAACATTTATTTATGAAACAATTAATTAGTGCATTGATGTTATTACTTCTTGCGATATCATCGTTACACTCGCAACAAACGTATTCCGAGAAAGCATCTGAACGTAGGTCTGATGATTACAATTATTGCAGTACAGAATACTCATATCAAATGAATGCAAAAGGTGGTCTTATTGGAACAAATGTCTTTAGTGTTGTTTATCAACCAACAGTATGTCCAATTGGTAAATATGGCTATAGTCATTATCAACAAATGAAAACGGGGAAAGAATCAATGACAATCATTGTCGACCCAAATAATAGAGGAAATAGAACATATAAATATAGTAATACAATCGTTCATTGGTATTATGATGCACGTTCAAAGAAATGGGTTAAACGTTTCAATGATGTCATGTATGGTTTGTATACTTTGGTTCTAAGAGATTACAAGATTACAGGAATATTTACTATACCAGTCGGTCCAATGATCCAGTCATTAAATAGTCCAACATTGATAAAAGGCGCTGTGGGTAAAACTATCGAAGTTGGATATAAGAAAGACGGTGTTTTTACAAGATATGATGATTTACCAGTTGTTAAGAATATAGGTAATTCAGAAATTGATTTTGCAGGTTATCTTGAATCGTTCGTTAAAGATGGTGTTGATATCAAAAGCTTTTATTTTTGGAAAAATGTTATCAATCTAAATTTTGAAGATGAGTCATTTACGGGTGTTCCGATTTTATTTCCTGCATCTTATATGCCTATTACTGGGTATTTATATCCAGTTCATAAGGGGCCATTAGCAAAAGATGATTTGCAAAATCATTTATATGTTGGAATTCCTGATGTGAAATTCGATGGATTTTAAGATATAGTTATAAGATATTTATTATGAATAATTATGCATTTATTGTATAAAAACACACAGAATAGTTTGTATTAATCCTTTTTCGTGAAATATTGTTACTGAAGCTCATGAGTAACTAACATGTAAAATAATCTGAATTTTATTCATAAGACACATATTAAAAGCCATATACGCAAAGAAGACCACCGAAAATCGAGTGGTCTTCTTTTTGTTCAATAAGGCTACATTGTTAACGGATGTCAATAATAGCGATTTTAAAAACTAATAATTATAGAAATCAAACTTTGAAAGATACTCATTGATACATGCACGGATAATTTTTAAAAACCAATTTATGAAAAAATTAAAACGAGCATTTATGAGTATGCTAAAAAATTTGAAACTGATAATTCAGTTTATTGATGAAGAACAATCGCTAAAATTCTTAATCGAACATTACTACTGATGCGTTAATTTTTCAATTTCAACCGTAATAGGTTGATTATATATAA
>NZ_QVMP01000047.1 GCF_010501095.1 Dysgonomonas sp. 520
CGGGAAATGCGACATGGCAAGTAAATGTGGGTAATCAGAATTCTTTATATCGGAAATTTGCAGCTGCCACAGCCAAGGATGTATCTCTTCCGGGAAATACAGTCGTTGCTTTCCCCGGTATAGGAACTTATACAGCTCAAAATTCAGGGAAGTATCAGGTTTTTTATCACTCTTTTTTGTATTCAGCTACTGCAGGTATGAAATCTTTTTATTTCAATATTCAAAGAAATGGTACATCTATTTCAAGTGATGAAACATATGCTTATGTTGCTATCGGTTCTTGGTTCAACACTCATTATTCCACGGTGGTTTCTTTAAATGCCGGAGATGTTATATCTTTTTCAATTCGGACTCTAGTTGGAGCACCACTTGTAATAACCAGTAGTAATGCTTTCAGAAATACTATCGAAGTCATTTTCTTGGGGATATAACAAGTTCAAAACTATATTAGGGCAAACGCATCAAAATTTTGAGACATTTGCCCTATCTTTTTTTTAAATCATCTGCTTCTTTTCACCACAAATCGTTCAGAATCTTGGCTAGCCGTAACCCGGCCTTTTGTAGTTGAGAGTCGACTATCGGACGAACAATAAAATTATAATCGTAAGACAATCTCGATCCGTAAGGACTTATCTCATAAACCCTGTTTGCTATATTGTGCGAATCGTAGAGCCAATCTTCCAAAGTCCCTTTTTGAATGGCTTTCTTTTCGTCTTTGGTCAACACATTCAATACTGTGGCATATTCCGTATAACTGTATTTTTCGAAATCAACCAGAGCCGAATCCCAAAGCGAATGAAGATTTGTCTCCCTGTCGAACCAATAGACCTTTATCCTATTTCCGCCCAAATCATCGGCTCGCCCTGTGTGCATGGGTTGGTGCATGTCTCCTACAAGATGAATCAGAAATATGAGTGCGATTTTCCGGTCTTCCTTGCGGTTATTCTTGTCTTTAAGAATAGTCAATAGTTTTGGTATCTCGCTGTATACATTATCCTTTTCTATGTCTTTAATGAAAGCATTGAAATTGTTTCTTTCCATATTGGCAGGCATGTTCACATAGTGCCATATCGAAGTATGCTTCCATGTATTCAAAGTATCCGATTTAATGAAATCCGCCCAATTTGCCCAATAAGCCAGATGTTGCTTGTCGAACAGCTTATCTACTTGCTTTTTCGCTTTCTTATTCAGATTTCTTTGAGCTATTTCGGTAATCACCCGGTGCCCGGTTGTTCCCCATGCAATCAAATCGGATGGAAAGCCGCATAAAAACAGACCTAAAGAAGCCAATAGGAATAATCTTTTCATACTCATAACAGGTTTACAATATATCAATACAATCTTCCAAATGTACACCTCTCGACCCTTTTATCAAAATATATTGGTCTTTTAATGGATGTTCCGTCAAATAATCTTTCAGCGAGCTGCTGCTTTCATAGTAAGGATAATGATACCTGTCTACTTTTCCAAAATTCTCCCCCACCAAAAACACATTGCTGAAATTGTGTTGAGCAATATAGTCAACCACTTTCTGGTGCTCTATTTCGCTATTCATACCCAACTCTTTCATCTCTCCTATTATGAGGCTTTTATTTTTCACATTCATGTGCGAAAAATTGTCCAAGGCAGCCTGCATGCTGGTCGGGTTTGCATTATATGCGTCCACAATAAGCATATTGCTGTTGGTCTGCTTCAACTGCGACCTGTTATTGTTTGGCTCATAATTTTCTATGGCATTGGTAATGTATTCTGCTTTCACCCCGAAATATCTACCCACGGCAATTGCAGCTAAAGCGTTGGGAAGATTATAGTTGCCTATCAACTTTGTTTGGACTATATAATGCGAATCGACAAATTTCCACTGAAACTTCAAGTATGGATTACATTCCAATATTTGCCCCGAAACGAACAAGTCTTCTTCCAATCCGTAATAAACACAAGTTATATTTTCAGATATACTACGCAGTTTTTCATTATCATAGTCTATAAAGATAAGCCCATTGTTGCGCTTACGAATATACTCATACAGTTCGCCTTTCGCTTTCAGTATATTTTCAACCGAGCCAAACCCCTCTAAGTGAGCCTGCCCTATATTGGTTATGATGCCGTAATTCGGTTCGGCTATCAGGGCCAGTTCATGAATTTCCGAAATATGGTTTGCCCCCATCTCCACAACTGCTATATCATGCTTTCTGTTTAAACGCAACAAGGTAAGAGGTACGCCAATGTGGTTGTTCAGATTACCTTCGGTGTATAGAACATTGTATTGTTGCCCCAAAACGGAAGCCACAAGTTCTTTTGTAGTTGTTTTTCCGTTTGTTCCTGTTATAGCAATTATTGGAGTTGTCAATTGGTTCCGATGATAATTGGCCAAATCTTGCAAAGCCTTCAATACATCGTCGACAAGCAACATTCGTTCATCCACAGCATATTCTTTTTCGTCAATCACCGCATAGCTGCAGCCCATATCCAATGCTTTTTGCGCATATTGGTTTCCGTTGAAGTTTGCACCTTTCAAAGCGAAGAAAATTGCACCTTCTACAATTTTTCGAGTGTCAGTTGTTACTTGGGGATGTTTTTTAAAGATTTCGTACAATTTATTTATGTCCATGTTGAAACTGCATAAAATTTATAGGTCTGTTTATTAAAACACAAAATCATCTTTATTTGTTTATTCTCCGAGGCATGAAATAAAGATTATTTGCTATGAGTATTTTTCATCTCGAAAACTTTTTTCTCTATTTTTCGTTTTAACACTCTAAATATACCATAAATATGGTATTTTCGGGGTACAAAATAGCAACTATCTTTGCATAAAAAGAAATAATTATAAAAAATTAATATTATGAATAAGATCGCCAGAAAACTGACTGACTTAATTGGAAACACTCCGCTATTAGAGTTGTCTAATTTCGAAAAAAAACATGGAATTGATGCCACCATTATCGCAAAACTGGAATATTTCAATCCTTTATCGAGTGTTAAAGATCGTATTGCCAATGCAATGATAGAAGACGCCGAAAATAAAGGTATTTTGAAGGCCGACAGCGAGATAATAGAACCTACAAGTGGAAACACCGGCATCGGGTTGGCATTTGTTGCCGCCGCAAAAGGCTACAAGCTGACTCTAACCATGCCCGAAACGATGAGCATAGAAAGGCGCAACCTGCTGAAAGCATTGGGAGCTAACATTGTTCTGACTCCCGGGCCCGAAGGAATGAAAGGAGCGATAGCCAAAGCCGAGGAACTTCAAAAAGAGAATCCGAAGGCTATTATATTGCAACAGTTTGTCAATCCTGCCAATCCTGCCATTCACAAAAAAACAACAGCAGAAGAGATTTGGAGAGATACGGACGGCGATGTTGATATATTTGTTGCAGGAGTAGGTACGGGAGGAACGGTAAGCGGCGTGGGCGAAGTTTTGAAACAACGCAACCCCAAAGTACAGATAGTTGCCGTGGAACCTGCCGAATCGCCTGTTTTGTCGGGAGGCAATGCGGCTCCACACAAAATACAAGGTATTGGCGCAGGCTTTATTCCTAAAACATACGACGCCGGCGTGGTAGACGAAGTTTTTCCTGTAAGTGGAGACAATGCCATCCGCACATCACGCGAATTGGCACAAGAAGAAGGTTTGCTGGTCGGCATTTCATCCGGAGCAGCAGTTTATGCCGCTCTTGAGCTAGCTAAACGGACTGAGAACAAGGGTAAAAAGATCGTGGCTATCTTGCCCGACACGGGCGAACGCTATCTATCGACTGTTTTATATGCCTTTGAAGAATATCCTTTATAAAAACCGAAAAGCGGGTGTTCCAAAAGACATTGAAATTTACTTTTGGGACACCCGCTTTGCTTATATTTTCTTACAAATACTCGGATTAAAATATCAAATTCACCCCAAGCGAAAACTGATTCATATTTAACCCAAGTTCGAATGTTTCCGTCTTATAATGATCACCTGATTTACCTTGCGAATAGCCTAAGAAGCCGAATTTACCTATCAACGACACCTTGTCTGAAATGCTGATAGCTACACCCGGAGTAATACCAACTTCAAATTCATGAAGCCTGTCACCTGCTCCTTTTTCTTTCGAGTTGATGTACTTCACACCTCCATCAAGAAACAGTCCACCAATATCACCTTTCAAGAATGTATAACGAACAAAAGGAGCGATAGCGAAGCCTTTTTGATTCGTTACAAATATATCTCCCATTCCATCAACATCCAAAGCCTCTTGATGAGAGTAACCCAAATTGACACCTATCCCAAAGTTTTCGTTCAAAACGTATCCAAACTCGGGTAAGATGGTATAATCGGTCATTCTATCAAATCCTTTTATTTTTGTTGTTGAAAAACCTACGTTGCCTCCAACCCATATCTGACCTACATCTTGTGCATTTGCTGTTACTGCTCCAAAAACAAGAGCAATCGCTAAAAATAGTTTTTTCATAGAAATAATTTTAATTACAAATTTTATAATAGAATTGTTTTGTTTGCTAAATTTTTAACAAAATTAAAAATAAATAAGACTAAACATACTATCCGAAGACAAAATTTCATTTACAACCATTTTTATCTCGGCTTCTGATATTTTATTTATCTTTTCGTATATTTCTTCCCTGCTGTCGAAATGGTTGTAATGCAGAAAACTCTTTCCTAATGCCAAAGCCACGTTTTCATTGTTATCGTTGCTTACTCCCACTTGCCCCAAGACCTGCTTCTTAGCCGCTGCTAGTTGAGACGAGGTTAACTGCGTGTTACGCAATATATCCAACTCCCTGTTAACCAGCTTCAGACATTTCTCAACATTTTTCTCGTCCGTGCCAAAATAGATGGACAAGAATCCTGTGTCAGTATAAGATGTGATACTCGATTCCACGTTATACACATAACCTTTTTTTTCCCTGAGCGACAAGTTCAACCGGCTGCTCATACACGGCCCCCCAAGAATATTATTCATCAAATACAAGGCAGTCCTTTTTTCGTTGTACATATCGTAAGCGATAGCTCCCAGAATGACATGTACCTGCGATGTATCTTTGCTGACTTTCATTTTTTGAGGCTGATTTTTCATCGGCTTCTCTCTCTCGTGAACAAACGAATCGGAACCAACTCCTGACAAAATCTTCTCTGCCGATTTAACTATCTTGGCAAAATCAGTCTTTCCCATCGAAAAGAAAACAATATTTTCGGGTGTATAGTATCTTTCGATAAAATCTTTCGCTTTACCGGTATCGAACGACATAAGAGATGTTTCACTACCTAATATATTGTGCCCCAATGACGAATATTTGAAAATAAGGTTTTCAAATTCATCATATATCAATTCCGACGGACTGTCTTCGTAGGAGTGTATTTCGTCTATAATGACCTCCACTTCTTTATCTATCTCGCTTTGAGGAAATTCCGAGTTAAACATCATATCAGACATTAGTTCAAATGCCCGCTCAAAGTGTTCTTCCAAAAAAACGGAGTATAACACAGTTTCCTCTTTATTGGTAAATGCGTTCAACTCTCCACCCACACTTTCTATGCGGTTGATAATCTGTCGGGACGACCTTTTCTTTGTTCCTTTAAACAGCATGTGCTCTATGAAGTGAGCCATGCCATGCTCGTCGTCTCTTTCGTCCCGAGTTCCGACATTAATTATGAATCCGGCGTAAGATACTGCTCCGTTATGAGGTTTATGCACTATCCTCAGTCCATTGGGCAGTGTATGTGAAAAATATTCTGACATTCGGGTAATCCTTGTTTCGTATAATAAATCTCCTGCAACTCCATGCTAATCGTGGAGCGTCGTGCAAATATATGGAAATAAATTTAGAGCCTGCCCAAATTTCTAATGAAAGAGATTTCGGAGGATAGTTTCTTTTTTATGTACAAACTTATTCCTTTTCTTAGAAATTTTTATATCTTTGTAGTCTGATAATGAGACAATGAGAGCCTCCGTCACTTACAG
>NZ_QVMP01000048.1 GCF_010501095.1 Dysgonomonas sp. 520
CAAAAGTAATGGATTGGCCTTTTTTATTAGAAAATTTTAAGTAGCAACTTAAATTAATTAATAATTTTAGATACATTACTACATCCTTTTACGACTAGTATACTATCCTTACTTATTATTCTAGTTTAAATAAATCCAGTTTTTTTAGCTTAATATTAAGTTCTAAGATACTTTCTTCCAAATGTTCTAATTCACTTTTTGATAACTGGCTAAACATTAACTCTTTAGAAGCTGATTTTAGTTGATTGTTATAGAAGTTAACAGACCATCTAGATACTTTTTTCATCATTGCTAATTGAAGATCTAAAGTCTGTATAGAAATTATTAGATGTAATGTCTCATATTTTTCTTTAGGCTCAAAAAAATAATCATCAAATGTTGTTTTGATAGAGTCTTCTATACTTCTATTTTGTTCTAGAGTATTTAAAAAACTTCTATAGTAAAACGTAATCAATTCAAAATATCCCCAATCTCCCATAATTAAAAATTTATTAACATTACTCCGTTATTGTGAATAACTTCGATCTCTATCATTGGAAATTTTTTAGAAAAAGCATCTATAACACCACTACAGCTACTACAAGGCGGTCTTTCTGTGAACAATTTAATTTTTCCTGATGCATTTGTTTCTAAATTTTCAGCTATTTCACTCAATATTTTATATTCTGTATCTATATTTCTTGGAATTGAAACTCCCGCTGAATTAGAAACATAAGACCATTCAAATATTTCTTTTTGAGGTTTCAGCGATATATCTGGTACTCTTTGAGGCAAAGTTCCCGTAAGTTCATCAATAGCACTATGCGCATAATATTCAGACTTTGATAGTCCTGATATTTCAGTTTCTGCCCATCCAAAGTTACCACTTCGTTTATAATTGGAGGTTAACTTTTGCCTCAAAGATTTTACTTTATCAACTATTCTTACATCAATTATTCCATCAAGTGTGCGAGTTATTACCTTCCCAGCCTGACTTCCTCCTCTCAACACATCATCTACCAAGCCTTTCAGTATATCGTCCGTAACGTTGGACGAAGAAGTAAGTCTGGCATAAATCCGTATATCCGAGCTAGTAAGGATTCATTTTATTTCAAAGAACGCTTTCTTAAAAATTAGTACTTCTCGGGCTTATCCAATCCCCAAGGATTCCAGATAGTTCGAATCACTTCCATTTTATTTATATCGAACCAAAGATCCGCCTGTCCATCATACATCCCTAAAGTATTTTCATCTATATACCATATGTTAGAAATTATTTGTTTGCTCTGTCCAATAATCCCCTCATAATTAGCAACAAATACATTCCCCTCCCCCTTAAAATGAATACCATATTCTCTATCTGTTTTTTTTGCTCCAATAAGTACTGCAACTCTATCTTTCTTAAAGAAGTTGATATATTGTCTAATTCTAGCTGGAAATGTTACATTATAACCTGATAATTTTAATTGATTATAACCTTCAATATATACGTTTCCCATATTTTTATAAATCTTTTAAAAATTTAAACCATTCAATTGCATCTATTTCAAGGGATTTCCAATTATCTATCTGATATTGTATTCCACCTCCAGTACCCCATTCATTTCCTGCAGCTTCTTTTATATGCATTATTTGAAATTAACAACCTAATTTCTTTAGGTGACAAATGGAACATTGCCAATCACAATAATGAAAACCATAGAATTTGGTTTTCTAAAAATTCTTTTAGGCTATTAGCAAAGATATCCAATTTGAACTCATTGTGAGAACCAAATCTATCCCATACGTAAGACTGCATTTTATAAATTTTCTTATCTATGCTATTGATTACAAAGCCTACAAAGCCTTTTTCACCAATATTTCGATTAACCAACTCTGCGAATGGGTATAGATTTTCCAACTCTACAATTGTGTTTGATTGAATTTTATCTTTAATTTCTAAAATTTCAGAAACGGATAAAAATTGGTAATAAAAAATATCCGCCCCAAGAATATTATTTTTTAACTCTAAAAATAATGGTATAGAGTTTGTCTTCTGCCCATTTGAATCTTTCAAAACATCTAAGAGTTCATCTGGCATAGAACCAATATTATAACAATCTATCTCTTCATCATTAAGCCCTGAGTTCAATTCAATATTTTTTATATTTAATTTAAGTTCCTCCCAAGTTTCTAATATTGTCATATTTGTTATTTTTAGGTCACAAATAAAACATTACCTTTTACTGTTATTAGCCAAATTCCAAATTTGATCGAATAATAATTCTGATTCATAATCCAAATTTGCATATTGAATAATACTATAAGATGTTAAAATTAACTTTATCGCTTCAGCAGGATCTCTATCCATCATAAAAGATAAATTATCAAAATATTTATATGCATCATTTTCTTTTGTTTTTAACAAAAGAGAGATTTCATCCAATTTATTTTTAATTTCTTCCATTATTTAAATGCTTTATCTGTTCTTACTATCCATGCATTAGGAGTATTTGTAATGACAGCCTGAGAACCACCTCCTGGATAACCAATTCCTTGAGCTGCTGCTTTTCCCTCACTCACCCATGTTCCAGCAGGCACATTAAATTCTGTCACATATTCTATTTGTACCCCCCAGTCATTCCTTATTGCTAACTGTTGACGGAGTTCTTCCTCTGTTGCATATTTTTTATTAGTAAACCAAGAGTATTTTTTTCCTGTTCTATTATTAATACCATGATATTTAAATAGTTTTTCATTTATTTTTAATTGTCTATTTATATAGACTCCTTTTTCAAAAGTCTCTGCAATTTTTAGAGGAAGTTCTGGACCTGGAAGATATTTTATATCTTTTACTAAATCTACAAATTTAGTTTCATCAACAATATCATCCAATAGTTTCCCAACCTGACCACTATTTTTCGCCACATCATCGGCAAGTAGTTTTAGAACATCGTCTGTTATCTTAGTGGAAGATGTAACACGCGAATAATCATCCGTATATCCGAGTAAAGTTATCTCTTTTCCATCATTTAATATACTGCCCACCAACACTTCGCTGCCATCTTTCTTCAAGGTAGCTTTTATCACGTAGTTGCCCACATCGTCCACATTGTTGCTCACAATAGACTTAGGTATGATGTATTCTACCACTTCTGCCTGCACCAATGGTTTCTCAAATAATCGGTTAGCCGATGCAAACTGGCTTTCGGAGACAAGACCTTTCGATACGTTAGCATCCAGTTTCAAAGAGAATGATAAGACTCTCAGATTCGATTTCATCTGTATCATGCTCGGTTTCACAAACGTGTATAGTGCCGATATTCCCTGAAATCCTTTTACCAAGCCATATCCCGCCAAATACGACAATGCCATATCGGGCCTGTCTTGAGCCATATAAATAGCTATGGCTGCCGATGTTGGGTATATAATATATTTTACAGGAACAGCTATTGTAGCAAAGCCCAATGTCGCATCTGTCACCAGATTTCTGATTTCTTCGCTTGCAGATGGTCTTAGCGTATAATAATAATCGAAGAAAGTGCCAAATGTGGGTACAAATGTTTTTCCCTCTATACCAAACACATAGCTACAGGGATCAAAGTTGCCATACTTCCAGCCGGCCTTCAATGCATTATTAAAGCCAACATTCTTCGTTTTCAGTTTATCAATCGAAAATCCGGGCTCGTACACACCAATATAAGCCTCTGAAAATACGTATTCTTCTTTCAGTTCTTCATTCGGAAAATAAACCTCATAAATAGCTTTTTCAGAAATCGGGTCGCAGATAAAGTACCTTACAGCTACTGCCGCTCCTTCTGCCGAATTCTCTACTGTATGTTCGAGCCGGATGTTACCCATCAAAACATCATTCATCTCCACCCCGAAAATGGCAGAACGATGTTCGTCTTCCATTTCTTTTATTTTCTTATCATGGGCTTGTTTTTCCTCGTCCGATATTTTCTGAATAAAGAAATTTACAACATGTCGTTTTTTAGGTATTTTATAATAGGTGGCAATCAGGCGTTGAGTAAAATCGAATTCCTTTTCGGACACAATACCTCCCATTTGTTGGCGTACAATAGATTGTATTTCGCCCGGTACATCTTGACCAAATGCCAATCCGATAGTTGTTTTTTGATCATCTTTTCCTTTTATAACCAAACAAAGGATTCCTTTACTACTATCAATATCCGATTCTTCGAAGAATGTTCGTGCCGATTCATTTGCCAATGTTAACTGATAAGTACACGGACGCTCAAAGAACATCGTATAGAATTTGTATCCGGAACTAAGTTCGAGATATGCCATTTTTTTGTTCAGCTCTTCACTAACACTTCCTTTGAAAATAGGATCTGTTGTCCCATATTTTACACCTTCGTAGATATATTGCGGGTCACCTAATACTTTGGAGTCTTTAAAGTCCGTATTCGATGCATAATTCTGCTTCTGTATCAGAGCATTTAATTTATACAAGGATTTTTCTCCAACAGATTGGTTATCTACTATAAGTCCATTCTTCCCTGTATAAAATAGATTTTCATCACAAGTGTTTTCTACATCAATTTGGGAGCCTGTGCATAATGCTTCACACTCCTCTTTGGTTAACGGCATATATATTAAATTGCCATTAAGCTTGGAGACAATACTAATTCCCTCCTCACAATTCACTATATTTTGATTGGAGATAGAGAGCAGTTTGTATTTCGAATTATCAGATAGATTATATGAGTTTCTTATATCATTCGCTATTTGTATTTCTTTTGCGGTGACACTTTCGTCATACTTTCCATTATTTTCATTATCTTTTTCTATCTGAGAGAAACTGATGAAATTTCCATTTATTTGTGCTTTTTCATATATCTTCTGATTGTTTTCATTTAATCCTATTTCATTGGATGGTGAAGATGATAGTTGGTAATATATTTTATTTACATCGTATAGACCTAATAAATAACCTTTTTCATCTATATACACACCTCCAATTTTGTTGATCTGATCATTGTCGAATTTGACAATTTTACCTCCGCTCAACAAGAAATAAGTAGTTTCTGAGATATCTATATCTTCTATTTCATTTTTTGAATTTTCTCCATCCAAACAAAGATGAACAATAGGAACTATCTTCATCCCACTCTCATCCCCGTCAAACGGATTTGTGAACCAAGCCGGGTCGTTTAGT
>NZ_QVMP01000004.1 GCF_010501095.1 Dysgonomonas sp. 520
ACTAATTTATTGAAAGAAAAACTAAAGAAAGAACAAATAGAATTTTCTCCAAATTTTTTTCAAAATCATATTGATAAGAGTTATGATGTAAGGGTAACTATGGTTGGAGAAAAACCTTTTGCCGTATTAATTGACTCCCAGCAAAACAATGAGACTCAAACAGATTGGCGCAGGGGTGAATTTCCATTAAAACATATCAATATAAATTTGCCTGATGATATTACATCTCAATGCGTTTCTTTACTTAAAACTCTTAATCTTCGCTTTGGTGCGATTGATTTTATTTTGGATAAATCTGATAATTATATTTTTCTTGAAATTAACCCCAATGAGCAGTGGGCTTGGATAGAGAAACAAACAGGTTGCGATATATCAAATGAAATAGTGAATTTACTCGAATATGAAAATTTTTAAAACAATTCGTGAATTTTTTTGGCCGTTATTAGAAAAAGGAACAGATAATGAGCCTATTGACTTACAACTCAGTGAAATTGTAGTAGATAATACTCATTTAGAAAAAACACTTGAATATGCTATTGATTGTTATGATGCTGAATCTGATAGAAAAAAGAGCATAGAAAGTAAAGCTTCAATGTTTATTGGGACTATTAGTATTATAACGTCAGTCGTTCTTGGGGTGACTTCAATTCTCGTAAAAGAAAACGAATTTGACATAACAATTTGCGCTTTGATAAACTTTTCCCTTTAGACAGACGACCTCTCACAAAATACGGAGGTCTTTTGTCTAAAGGGAAAAGTTTTCTTATTCTTTTGAATTGTTAATTGATTTTCTGAATTCAACTTCAAATTGCTTTCCATCCATCTTACGTAATTTAGATACAATTCTTTTATAGCTATAATTATATCTAAGACTAGCCACATTTAAGAAACAAAATATACCCTTAGTTAGAAATTGAATGTAGCATTCATAATCGGTATCATAAAAAGGGTTATCCTCGAAAACACTTTTGTTATATACTGCAAAATCATTGTGTTTATGCCGATAATAATCAAAATATAAGGATTCGCTTGTCTCATCTTTTTCCAATAAAGATTTATGGAGTTCTTCAGGAGCAAAGACATTATCCGATTCAATAAAAATATACTTCCTAAATTTATCCTATTTTTTTATAATCTTTTCAACTGTCACATTATTATCTTCTGAAATAATTTTCACAAAATAAACACCAGAGGACAGGGTTGAAACAGGGAGTTGAAATTTGTCTTCCGCTGTTTCGTTTGAAATCAGAACACGTCCTTTTATATCTATAATTAAAACTTTTGCATTTGGATAATTATCTAAACCTTCAATTGAAAGAACATCTACGACTGGATTTGGATATACTTTTATAAATGCTTTTTTATTAAATATATTTTCAATTGAAGTATGTTGATTATCACCCACAATACTATAAATACTATAACTGTCCTCTAAGCCATTAACAGAACTCCATATCTTGATAATATCAGATAATTTTAGTGGCTCCTGAAGCGAACAACTCCAAATACCATTATCGATAGTCGCTTGAATAGCATTATTTTCATTTATTTTTACCCATACTGTGTTCGGTCCATTGTATGTTCCTGATAATGTAAGTACACCCTCTTGTATATCAGAAGTTATTGCAGGAGGAGTTGTTTGGGTGATACCTGTTGCCGAAAAGTACGGATAACTATATCCATCCCATATAGACCATATTGAATTAAAATCCCATCCGTTAGCAGAATAAGTACTCTGTTTCATTAAGTCAGAATTCACAATTTCTGTTCCGTAGGCTGTAATTGTATAAATATCATTAGGATTGGAGAGATTGAATACTTTAGTGTCTTGACTATAAAAATTACTTTCTGTCTCATTTGCAGACGGAGTTATCCGCCCCACAAATGGACTCGTATGGGAGAATACTATGGATGGGTTCATTGCATAACAATTCTTTATATTGCCATTACGTCCAGTGATGCCACCTATAACAGATGTCCCTTTAAGATAATTCGCGGCATAACAATTAGTAATCTCTATCAAGAACGGTTCATCATAGCCATTACAATAGCCGATTATCCCTCCTATATTTTCATTACCTTCAATAACACCATTAGCATAACAGTCTTTTATAAACAATGAAGCTGTCGTATTTGTCCATTTATCAAATCTACCATAACCAACTAATCCCCCCAGATAATCATTGCCTTTTATGATCATCGAACTATAATTCTGAGACAGCGTTGTCTTATACGAGAATAAATAATTCGAATAATAAATACGATTCTCAATGTAACCAACCAGTCCACCAATATTATCTTTACCATTTATACTTCCATTTGTGAAGTTGTTTTTAATATCTATAATATAAGGTCCTTCTTGCTTGTTATTATTGAATTTATGATCTATAGCCCCGATTAGTCCACCAATAAATTCATATCCACTGATATTTCCGTCAAACGTATTTCCTTGTATTTTAACAGTGCTATCATCTCCGGAGTCAACCAACCCGACCAGACCTCCAACACAGTTTAAACCAGATACTTTACCACTGATTTTTACATTTGCCACGTTCTTAAACATTCCACCGGCTAATATACCTGTCGCATCAGCTCCTATAACGTCTGCATCAATAATATTGATTGAGTCTATTTTTGAGGAATTTAAAAACCCAAATAATCCTGTATAAATCAGCTTCGGACGGTTAATCATTAACCCCTTGATTGTATGATTCCCTCCTACCAAAGTACCGGAAAAACTATTATCCTTACTTCCTATTGGTAACCATCCATTGTTTCTGATATCTTCATCCGTATTTAATGCTATCCAGCCAGTTAGATCGATATCATTAGCTAAACGGTAATTTGCGCTCAGGTTTTCTCTTACTGAATTTAATTCCTCCGCATTCCTGATTAAATAGGGATCATCTTCAGTACCTATTCCTTTATCATAAGAAATTAATCTGCAAATGGCATAGCTGCGTTGTTTATTTTGCCCTTCTGTCCAAATCAAGACGACATCATTAATTGATAATTCTTGATTCAACGTCAGCGACCATGCATTATCTATTGCTGTAGCACTAACCGGTGTGCCGGAATTCAACTGAACCATAACGGCCTTCCCTTTGATATTGTCGAATGTTCCACTTAACGTTTTTACGCTAGGAGCTATCGCTGTTGATAAAGTTGGCGGTTCTATCTGATTAATGTAATATGGTAAGCTTGCATCTTCCTTTACAGTCCATAAAGTTTCAAATTCCCAATTTAGATTAGTATAAGTGGCCTTTTTGTGAAGATTTTCTTTCGATATGTTTTGCCCGTTAATAGTATTTGTTGATCCTACTACTGTTTCATAGTTTAATAACATATCTTTGTATGCGTAATTATTGTTACTATTTCCGAATTCGCTTGATATTCGCCCTGTATTTATTTTATTAGTGCTGATAATTAATGGACTTGCAGCTATACTGTTAGATATAAACCCTCTGCGTCCGGTAAGTCCTCCAACATAATCATTGCCACTAACATAACACGATGAATAAGTTTTACCTATACTATTATCTTCATACATGACACTTCCAGGCAATCCATGATATCCGCAAATGCCTCCTACATATGTATTGCCATACACAGCACCCGTACTATAGCAACCTATAATAGAGGTGCCGGAACCCGCATCTGCAACCGAATGATTAACGTAAGCGGCGCCAAATCCTAAAAGACCACCGACACGATTATTTCCTTTGATTATAACAGAAGTTTGGCAATTGAGAATGTGTCCGCCATTACTGCTACCAAATGACTTAATCGGCATGTCTATACAACCTATCAAACCTCCGATTTTGTCATTGCCCGAAATATATCCTGTAAAAGAACAGCCGACAGCACTAGCAAATCCTCCAAATGAATCGTCAACATCTACCATTCCAAATATACCTCCTACGTTATTATTTGCTTGGATATTTCCTAAAACATGACAGAACTTAACTCCTGATTTTATAATCCCTGCAACAGTTCCTACATTATCTTGTCCTACGATATTTACATTTTCGAACCATATAGAATCAACCTCGTTTACATAGCCAAATAAACCAACATTATCTGTTTCGGGACGGTTTATTTTTAATCCGGTGATACGATACCCTTTTCCTTTCAGTTTTCCATTAAAAAGAATCGCTTCATTGTCGTTTAGATAGCCGATAGGTAACCATCCGTTATTACGAATATCTTCATTCGGATTATTATTAATCCAATCTGCCAAATCTATGTCATTTGCAAGTTGATATATGGCATTCATGTTAGTTCTTATCGCATTCAATTCATCTGCATTACGAACTAGGATTGGATCATCATCTGTTCCGAATCCGGTTTCGTTTTCTATACTGTATGTAAGTGCATAGCTATTTGATAATGAGTTGCTTTTAGTATATATAAGAACGGCATCACCTGTTTGTAGAGGCGCGCTTAACGTATACGACCAATTTGTCCCATTTGTAGCAACAAATATTGGTTTATTATCATTTATCCTTATAATGATATGATTTGTAGACGAAGGGCAAGTACCATTCAACAACGATACGCCTTTCGACGGGATTGTTGATAAAGTAGGAGGAGCTGTCTGCTGTTTAAAGTATGGCAGACTTGCACTGTTATCTATTTTCCATATATTATCAAAATCCCAATTTAGCGTATTTGTATAGAAATTACTTGTCTTTAGCTGTCCTAATGTAGCATCAGCTCCATGCTCGTTGTTCTGTGTCCCTGTAACAGTAGCTTTATTCACTAACATTGTTTGTAAAGCATAGTTATTTTTTCCTTCAAACCATGGACTCTCTGCAGCAACTCGATACGCAGTGCCGTCCAAACCTTTTATTTCGGATAAAATTGATACATTTTGAGTAAATGTATCTGCACCTGTAGTTAACCCATAGGCCTTTTTGCCGACCATAGAACCTTGTACATAACAATTTCTGAAGGAAGATGCACCACCACCAAGTCCATATACTGCTTCGCCTTTTAGAATTGAAGATGAATAACAGTTATCAATTGTGCTTTTTTTAGCAAGTGCTAATCCGGCAACTTCACTTTTTCCTTCTATTAGCGAGGACACCGAAGAACTCTTGATTGTCACATTATTGCTATAAGAATAAGCAATCAAACCTGCAGCATTTCTATTTGATTTTATAGTGGAGTAGATATGTACATTATTTATTTCTGTATTAGAATCACTGCGATAGACAAGTCCGGCAGCACCTTCTGTTCCTAATATATTAGCCGATACACTACAGTTTCTAAATGATGAGTTGCCTTCATTGATCCAGGCAATAAGTCCGGCTGCGTTTGCCCCTGATATATAGCCTGAAACATGGCAATTCTCGATGAGAGTATTGGATGCTAATGAGGAACCGACAATAGCTGCTACATAACCCTTTTCTGACACTACATGGCAGTCATCAATAAACAAGTTTTTCAGTGTAAACTCTGAATCTTTATCAATCATACCAAACAGCCCGGAATGTTTCCATGATTCATTCGTGCTAGAAAATAAATTTTTAATTCTGAAATTTTTTCCATCAATATAACCACCTATAAATCCGTAACCATATCCTATTGGTCGCCAACCATAATTACGAACATCTGCATCATCATGGTTTTCGATCCATTTTTTCAGATCAATATCATTTGTTAATACGTAACTGGCATGATGTTTTTTATGCCTGATGCCATCTAATTCGGAAGCAGTTGCTATCTCATATGGCGATTGCTCGGTGCCATTACCTAAATAATCGACATAGTAAACCGATTGATTTTTCTTTTTTCCGTTGTTTTCTTGGCTCCATACCATTATAATGTCACAACCCGATAGAGACGAAACACTTAGCTGCCAAGATTCATTATTGGGATATACCTTTTGAGGTTCTTTATTATTAACTCTTACCCAAATATCAGCTGACGCAGATGTGCTGACTATTCCCTCTATTGATGTCTTGTTTGACTTTAACTCACTTGTTATTTTTGCCGGAACTGTTTGATAATAGAGATATGGAGAGGATTTGCTGCCCTCTATTTTCCAAATAGTATTGAAATCCCAACTTAGTGCTTCGTAAGTCGATTTATCATGTAATTGTGTAATGGTTTTATTTCCGCCATGTATTCCACCGGAATTTCCACTCAAGACTTCTTCGTTAAGCAACATGTCCTTAAGAGCATAGTTCTCGTTTAACAAACTTCCGGAGCCAACTATCCGCCCTATATTTTGCTTTCCGTTAATTGCGCGTTGAGTAGAGATACAACCCGATATGCTTGAGTTACTGTTTTCGCCAGCTATTCCTCCAACATAATTATATCCGGACAGGTATCCTGAAGCATAACAGTTTTTTACAGAGCCGGGCCTTTGATATCCTACTATTCCTCCAATATAATCAAAGTCGGACAGAATAATACAATTTGTGGAACAATCAACAATATCGAGACTAGAGGAGCCGATAAGTCCACCGTATCGACCATATGTAATATAAGCAGATGTATTATTTCCCATCTTTATTATACTCCTTATAACACCTGATGTTGTACATCCGGAAACATTGCCACTACCGGAACTATACCCGATAAGAAGCCCTGTGTTACCAAAGCTGTTAATCGTTCCGGTTACAGAACATGCATTTATTTCCGCTCCTTTATAAGGATCAAATTTACCTATCAGTCCTCCTACATCATGAGAAGCTGTTATTTGACAATCTTCAATATGTAAATTTTTAATTGAAAAGGTACGTATCGATCCAAATAATCCAACACCTGATGCATCCGGCCTGTAAATAAACAAACCCCTGATGGTATGACCCGCTCCATTGAAATATTTATAATGTGAGTAATCATTTGTTTTAGTATCGATTGGTAACCATCCGTTTTTTCTGATATCGGCATCTTCGTTGTTTGCAATCCAATCGGTCAAATCAATATCGTTTTTCAGCATGAAATGAATATCTTGGTAAAGATGGTTTCTTACTTCATTTAATTGCTCAGCAGTTTCTATCAAATACGGATTTTCTGCAGAACCATCTCCTCCTGCAAATTGAGCTCTTAAGTATACGGATTGTAAAACTAAAAAAGCTAAAAGTAGTAATTTTGATTTCATAGAGTTGTCTTTATGTAAATTTGTTTATCTGATTTGTTGACAATAAAGTCGAAATATATCAATTTATACCTGTCCATGTTTGCAGCCTTGTCCTTTATGGAGTGAGCACTCTGAACGTCCACCTTCGATGAAATCGCAAAAAGGAGTATTAAAATGCGGACAATGGCCTGCTGGTCCGTAGCCATTATCAATACTGGCATTTCCTCCTTTGGCTACCGCTACGCCATAAATTATTAGTCCCACTATGGCAAATAGTAAGGCAGTTCCTAATATGCTGAGAAAACAGAAGATGACGGCAAGCATTCCCAGCGGGATTATTATCGCAGTACCTAATGCTACCAATGGAGTATGTCGAAGTTGTATCAAGGTAACTACAAATTGAATAATTTGGATAACCCCTATACCGATAACACATATTGATGCCAAATCGTTAGGAGGATCTCCTCCGCATATTATAGCAATAACAAAGAACAGAATTATCCAATACTTGAAAAAAGATACTCCCATAAAAGTAGAAATAGGCCTTGTAAATTGTTGAATATGCTGTAATAAGTTCAAGAAACGATAATATTGTAAAACTAATAAAGAGATAGTAGGGATAAAGAATAATGTGGCTTTGAACCACCCCATAGTATCGGGGTTACAAAACCAGAAATTCTCCCCTAACAAAAAGATGTAAATAAATTCAAATCCAAAAGCTCCCAGCAAGGTAATATATTCAACAAAAACCTGCAATTTGGGGATAGAACTTAGAAAAATAGCGAGAATATTGATTATAAGCAAAACCAAGACAATAATAGGTATAGACCTCCACCATGATAAATGAAAATCGAAAAAATATTGTCCTCTGAAAATTCTATTAGCGTCGTACCATATAGAATCCCAATAATAGCTTATGATAGAGTGTTTGGTATACATATGTGAGGCGTAAAACGATATTGTTCCATCTTTAAATTGATCTCGGTGAACATAAAGTAAATTATGAAAAGTTTCCGGTGTCAGATTACCTGATCTATTCCTTTTCCACCCTGACACTTCGACAGGTATCCACTCCTTGTTGTCTATATCTCCGGCTACATTAAAACTTAAAACATCCATATTGCGAAGCTCTGAGTCCGAATAACATTTGCTGTTTTTATTAGCTTTGGTATAGAATATCGGATCTGAAGAATATGAGCTCAGGCTCCGGACTGCATTGGCTTGGAAAGATCTCTTATCTATAAAGCCTCGAATAGAATCTATTTGAGGTGCATCTGTAAATACTATGTTAGGATAGTCCTTAACATACACTTCTACCCAATCAGTGTAATAGGAGTCTTTATTCAAGGAAATGAATGGACCATACTTTACCTCCCTTATCACTTCAGCATTAGAGCGAGGCTCAACTCTGACTAAAAGTGTTGAATCACTCCTTACTTCGTAATTATTTTCATTAAGCTTAATGAATTCGTTTTCACTACATGCTGTAAAGATGAAAAGCAGAGAAAATATAATAATATGGGTTTTCTTAAGTTTGTTTATATCCATGAATAATTATTTTGTGTATTCGTTAATTTTTCTTAGCCAATAATATATACTTTATAAATCAACCTTTAAATGGTTGCACAAATATACGTATTTATCGATTTCCTTTTTATACGGTTTTCCGTATATATAGATTGCATTTTATGAATATATTTGCATTATAAATTAATTGCAATGAAAACAATCTTGAAACTAAAACGAGTATTAATAGCAGATGATCACGAGCTTATTCTGACAGGGATATCCGATATTTTGGTGAATAGATTCTCTTTGAAAAGAGAAAATCTATTATTATTTACTAATCCTGAACTTGTTTTGAATACTATAAAGGATACAGGCTTTGATCTATATATTCTCGATCTTGAATTTCAAAATATTTCAGGCTTTGACCTGATAAAATCTATAAGAAAAATAGATAAAAATTCGAATATTATCGTTTGTACAATGCATCAGGAAGTGTGGAACGTAAACCGCTTATTGGAAATGAACATTAATGGCATTGTTCTGAAAAATACTGCAAATATTCATCTCGAACATGCTATAGAAGCTGTATGCAATGGACAGAAATTTTTATGTCCAAAGTTTAAGGATATAAAGGCTAAGAGCCAATTATACAAAAAAGGGCGTAAAGTAGGTCTATTTACAAAGAGGGAACAGGAGGTTCTTCGATATATTGTTGACGGATATACGAGTAAAGAAATTGCACTCAAGTTGGAAATATCTGAAAATGCAATAGAAGGCCACAGAAAAAACTTGTTTATGAAGCTTGATGTAAGTAATGTGATGCAACTCGTCAGGGTAGCCATTTGCTATCGCCTTGTTGAGATATAGGAAGTTGAATATATATTCTGCATCCGTTGCCATCAGACGAATCGATCTCGATAGTCCCATCCATGCTATGTATTCTGTCTTTGGTAATAAGTAGACCTATTCCGTTTTGCTTTATAGTCGGATTAAACCCTTTTCCATTATCCTCAATTTTCATTATGATAGTGCTGTTGCAGCATTCTAATTTAATCTCGGCTGTTGTAGCTTCCGAATGTTTTATGATATTGCTGGTTGTTTCTTGTACAATTCTGTAAACCTCTAATAAATTATCATTCGGAATATCATCGAAGCCCTGCTCATTTTTAATATTTAATTTTACCTGTATGTCTTTTCCTTCACTAATTTTGGCTATATAATCAGAAATTATTTGGGGCAAACTGGCATATTTGAATAGTGGAGGCATCAGTTCATGAGAAATATTTCTGATTTCATTATGCAGGTTTTCTATCTGGCTTGATATCTTTTCAGAAGTATCTGTTGTACTCTTTAGTAGGAAGTCGATACTGAGAAGTTCGTTTGCAACATTATCGTGTAACTCTTTGGCCAACCGTTCACGCTCTGTTTCCAGTCCATTCAAGTATGAACGCATCGATCTTAACTCTGCTTTATTAGCTGCAATTATAAATTCTGCATCTTTTTCTTTTATCCGAGTTAGTAAGATAGATGCTTCTTTATCTTTCTTAAGTCGCTGTATTCTACTATAAAGCAGGGAGATAACTAACATAACAAGAATAAAGAAACAGAAGCCTAATATGAAAATTTTATTTCGTCTTTCTTTTTCTTTTTCTACTTGCAATGTGCTTATTTGAACGTCTTTTTGAGCTGTTTCGTATTTAGCATCAAGTTCTTTTATAATTTCATTGTTAGTCTCTTTCATGTATTGAATTCTTATATCATGACTGAGTTCAATATATTTCAGTGCATTGATATAATCTCCTTTAGCTTTGTATAAATCGGTGTATGCTCTATATATATCAAAATATTCGTTTTTATATTCAGGAATTCTTTTACTGACAATATCTATGATTTTCTGAGCTGCTTTAATTTTGTTCTCAGCATTATCATATTGGCATTTGTGTATAAAAACAGCTGCTTCAAGAACCAAAATTATAGATTGCTTCAAGGAATCTTCAGGTTGAGTAATTTCCTTCACTTGAGATATACTCTTATCCACAATATTCCAATCGGTTTTTGGTTTGGCAATCTCAATTTCTGCTAGTTTTGTATAGGGATAAAAAATGGAAGACCGATATTTTTTTGCTTGTATCGAGTCTAAAGATTCGTACAGGATAACCGCATCATTATAATACATGTACGCAGAATCTAAGTGTGTGTTATTATCAGATTCATAGAGATTCATGTCTTTATAATATCCGCCTGCAACTTCATCTATCTTCATCCTTACATATACGGGGTCTTCGCATTTTGGTGCAATTGATTTCATTTTGTCTATGATCTTTTTAACCTCATCATAATTCTGTTTATTAAAGTGGACAATAGACATATTGCGTAATATAGAAATAATATCATTATAGTTGCTGTTTGCTTTTTCGTATGCTTCTATAGACTTGTAATAATAAGAATGTGTTGAATCATACTGCCTTAGCATGCCATAATAGTCGCCCTCATTGCGATAATAGAAACCTAAATCTCTGAAATTAATATTCTTATCCAAAATAAACTTCGCTGAATCTAAGTAGGAACGGGCCGTAGGTATTTCATTCTGTCCGATATTGTAAGATGCAGCATTTGTGTATAATCTCACTATTTCGCTGTATGCCTTTTCTTTTTTTGCTTTTGGTATTAGTTGAATGCAGACTATATTTCGATATTTCCTAAGAGCAGGTGTATTACGAACAACACTGTCCAGTTGATACTTATCTTTAAACGGTATGGATTTATTGTTAATGATATTAATTAGAGAATCTAGTACAGGTTCTGTTTTAACTTCTTGTTGATTGGCGTTAGCACAATAGTTTATGCATGTAATTAAAATAACAGAAAGGAATATTGTTTTACTTCGAAACATAATTGTATTCTTTAATCACCGAAATCATCCGTCTTCAACTGTTGAGATACCAATACTCGAACTTGGGACACCCTTCTCCAAAAGAGGTGTGCTAACCGCACTGCGATACATCTCGTTTTTTGCTGCAAATAGCCGTGCAAAGCTAAAACTATTTTTTCACATCCAAAATTATTTGATCCAACACTGATATAGAAATATTAGCATTTTCAAACTTACATAAAAAGGATGTGTGCCCTTCTCCATAAAAGTATTTATAGTACGAGTAATCATTAACTAATCAAAATAGTGTCTTAGTGGTTATTCAGAAGTCAGTATGTGCGTGTGCAAAACGAGTGCAATAGCCTTATTTTATTGGGACGAGACGAGTAAAATAAGTCGCACCGGAACATTCCATCTACGTTTCTATTTCTCAAAACCCTTAAAAGTCCCATGCATTAATAGTTCCGTACGCTTATATTGTCGGAGATATTGGAATATATAACATATTAATTTTTTTTATGTAAAACTATGTATTCGTATTCGAAAGATGGCATTACGGTGAGTGTAATGCTCGATACCCGCAAGGTTAATGCACAAGGTAAATACCCTGTCAAAATCAGGGTCAACTACAAGCGTGTGAGGGAATATTTCCCGACAGGAAAAGACTTATCTAAAGAGCGATGTTGAAATGCTTGCCGAAAAAGGAGATTTTATGAAAAATCTTACTATTTTTGTTAAAATTGAAAATTTTATACACAAAAAAATACGAAAAAAATGACAGAACTACCATTAAAAGACTTATTCAAAGAATGGATGATTGAAGAAGAAACTGGTATAAGTCCAGCTTCTGCAGTTTCATATTGTAGTTATACCTCTAGCGCATGTAAAGATTTGAAGGTTAAATACAACGGTCAAATAATGTATGTGTTTGATGCAATTCAAATGTTTATAAATCAGAAAGACATTGATACCTTTCAGGATTTTATGGATAAAATTATACATTTATATTACTCTGAGGATTTTTTAAAGATTGTAGACCGTCCCAAGAGCACTATAAGCAATTGGCGCACAGGTCTGAACCGTTATTTGGAATTTGTTTATCAATATCTTGATCCGGAAACCGAAGATCTCAATATTCACAAGAATAGTATATCTATTGAGAATGAAGGACCAGAAAATATAATAAAAATCACAAAAGATGAATTATATTCCAAGTTTCATTTCCGCCTAATTACCCAAGATCGCTACTATGAAAATATACTTTATCCTATAGGTCTGATAAAGCGCCTTTTCTACAAAACGGGAAGGAAAGAGATATTTAACAAGTACATAAAGGCTATGATTGATAAGACGCTTGTCTATAGTGAGGACGGAATACTATCTATAGCTGATATAAACTCATTTCTTATAGATCCTAATAATGAAGAAGTTCATGTATTGACAAACGAAAATAAAAAACTTCAAGTATTTACACCTACACACGAAAAGGAGAATGTCCTTTTTAAAGTTAAATCTTTCTTGCAAATCTCACTGGATCACATTGTTCCGATGCATGACATAATGGTCCAAAATCAAGATAAATTGAGTGAGATATGTAAACTTACAAATGAGATTAAGAAGAGGATGAAAGGAAAAATTAGTAATAAAATAATGAGAGCCACTTATAGTCCAATAATAGAGGAGGCATCTGATTTAGAACAGCTTGTCAATTTTTCAACAATGGAAAAAGAATTAGTATTTCTTTGTGAAAAGACTAAACTTCAATTGATGGATAGTCGTGAAAACTCAAGAAAAGGAAAAAGATAAATTTTCCGAATACTTTCTACAAAAAACAATTATTCACAAGTCAAATTTTACATTTTGAACCCGTGGTGCATTTAGATAATGAAATATAACAGGCTGAAATATAATACACATTTATATTGTCATTGAGTCGCCTTCGCTCCTCGAACGTTGTTTCTGAGTAAAACGAAGGACCTGGATTGAAAACACACAGATTTTCCACTTCGTTCAAAATGACAAAACCAATATGAATCTTATAATGAATGAGTTTATATCAAAGTCCTAAATGCACCACGGGTATCTTGATTTTCAAAGTTACGTACCAGTAAAAATAGCTTGACATTTTCTTCAAAAAAAACTCATGTAGGGGGGTACGGAAAAATAATCTCAGTAAGTTAATTTTTATTAATCTTCTCTCTGTTTGTTTATATTTCTCAAATTTTGAGAATATATAGGATATATGAGATAAACCCTTAAATTGATAGTTTATGAGAGGATTAAAACGCCGGATATTAGCGGTTATTGAAGAAGTGAATCATGAAATTCGGGTGGATTTAGGGCTTGAAGAGCCCATACCCGAATTAAAAACAATTGACACACTTGGTATTGCGAAGGAATTGCCAAAAATCAAGCAGGCAGATGACGAAGAAGAATCGGAAGAAGCAAAAGCTTTTGAGAGAATACTTAACCAAATTTCTGAGCGATACGAAAGAGAAAGAGCCGAAATACGGGCAGAATCAGAAGAAGAGATTTTGGACGTCCAATTAATTCAATCCTGAGAGAATATGAAGAAGAAAAACAAAATGTGGACGACCCGAATGCTGTTGGATTGTATTGTATGTTCTGATATTAAGACATCAAAGCAAGCCAAAAACAACCTTCTGTTACAAAATGAACATGATAAGATCGTAGCCCTTCTGAAAGCCTTCGATTTGTATGTAGAAGAAAAGCAGGCTATTTTAGACAAAGACTACAATAAGGTCGGTGAAGAATATGGCTTCGATATAAGTGATTTTCTCAGAGGGAATTTCATCACGAAGCGAAGTGAAAAAGAGGCCATAAGCCTACTGAATGAAATCGTTGATAATAATAGATTGCAGCAAGCACAAGAAAGACATCCTGAAAAAGATGTTTATTTCTTTTTGAGCAATGTTTTTAAAGGCCTGATTACTTTTCGCAGAGACTTACAGTGCTGTATCGATTATTATAATTTGGCTCATTGGCCTGAAATAATGACTAATAAGTTTGTTTTATTGGATTCCATGAAAGAGATAAGACCCCAAGCAAATAAAATTGATATTATCCTGCTAAAAATAATCGGAGATAAAAAACCTGTATCGGAAAAAGTATTGATTAAAAAATACGACTTTCCAAAAAGTGACCTATTGGCAGGACTTAAATCAGTGAAAGAAATACTTGCAGCATTATAGCGATACAAAAAAGAACACGGTAGTCTGTAACAGCCGGTTACAGACTATTCCTTTCCAGTGCCGATTTACAGATGGATTGTATTTCTTCCCGAAGAGATAAGGGTTCTATAACCTTTAATGACCAGCTTCGGGACATCAGTTCCATAATGAAATCGAGTGTTATTTTCAGTCGTAACCGGATAACAAATTCATCTTTATTGTCGGTTATTATTTCCTGGCTATGATGTAGGGGTAAAGACTTTAGATAGCTACCATCTCTTGCATCAAAAGAGAGAATAACATCTTCAATGGGGTATTCATCGGATGAATAAATACCGTAGCTATACTTAAACTTTTCAGACACATTTATTGTATTGTCTTTAGGAAAAGTTTCGTCCAAGATAACAAGATCGTTTATTCTATCCAGGCCGTATGTTTTCAGGTCGTTCTGCCCTTTGGTTCGCCCAATAAGATACCACCGGCCCCGACACTCTTTCACGGCGTATGGTTCAAGCTCACGGAATGAGGGCTTATCAGACCCGAATTTCAGGTACGAAAAACTGATTTGTAGAGAGTTTTTAATGGCATGGATAAGCGGGTAAAGATGTTGTGTACCCATAGGGCGATGTTTCTCGGCCAGCACAAAATCGGGTATTCCTATTTCAGTATTGAGTGCGTTATGGATGTTGAACTCGTCCAGAAAGCGGTCTATATCGGAACGTATTGTATTATCTTCAATATAATAACCCTGATTACGACGACAATATTCTATATCGACACCAAATTCGGTTCGAATATTCTGTATATCTCGTTGTATGGTTCGACGTGATAGGCCTGTATCGTATATTCCACGAAAGTTCAATTCTCGTTCCAAATAAGAAGTGAGCTCGGCAAAATTGATATATGGACATTTTCTTATCTTAGATATAATCAGTAGGTTACGTTGTAAGTGATGAATACGTGACATAGGTATATATTGCGTTTACTAATCGAAAACAAAAATAGTTATTTAAAGCGTCACACAATGGCACTATCAACAGTTTATTTTGCATCGGCAACAGCCCATTGAGGGCAAAAGCGCTTGAAATGTTGAAATTATGAGTATATTTGTCATGCCGATTAGTATTAGTCGGCAAACGTATTCGAATTCAAACGTTGAAAGAGTTTAACTTAATTTCTCTCTAGCAAATCTAGCAAATTTAACAGGAGGAGGATAGGTTGACTGCTCTCATGCTGTATAGGCGTGGGCTGTTGCTTATTTTACTCCTAAGGTTTTGCTAGAACCTGCTAGATAAAGTAAGTTAACGGTTCCACGCTTTCAGCATTTTATAAACTCTTCTTTTGGAGCCGGAGAGGGCAAAAAACAATTATTTATTCTATGAGAAATTTAAAAGTGACTGCTATTTTATTAGTAGTATGTATGAGTCTGGGGCTCGTTTCGTGTGGAGGTGAGAAATCTTCGAAAGAAGAAAACGACAAAAAAGTTATTACTCTGACAGAACCTGGGATTTCAGGAGATTTATCCGAGTATTTTGAAATTGTGGGCACTGAATTTGAAATTCAACCATATCAGGCTATGAATATCGATAAAATAATTGAAATTACGATAAAACGTACTGATGTTGAATTTCCATATCCCGAAGATGTTCTTACATCACTTGGAGGATCAGGTTCTAGTTATGATGAAATTGGAGTAGGATTTGGGTATGAAATGTATGATAAAGATGGAATACCGTTAAATATCTGGGAGCCTGAATGGGGTAATTTCTATTTTGGAATGCCTCATGAATTACTTCATGCAGAATCTGGGAGATTTGGTAAACTTAAGTTTAGTGTATCTAATGCTAATGATGAAACACTTTCGAAGATAGTGAGTTTCAAGATAACGACAAAGCTTAAAATAGGGAGAGATGTTAAAACCAATAAGAAAGGTAGCTCTGGTGCAAATTGGGACACGACATTAAATGATTTTGAAAAAGCGATTAATTCATTATACAAAGACATATCGAATGCTGATAATCTAAATGCTGTTGAAAACCTTCAATCACAATTGGAATATAATAGAGACAAGTTAACCGATAAGCAAGTTGCTCGTTTAGATCGACTTATCAAACGGATAGATTAATGAATCAAATATATTGTAAACAATAAATCTTTTTCAATGCTTTTCCAAATTTTTGACATTCGCCTTTACTGATAACTGTGTCAGCGGTTCCGTGTATCAGAAAAGTTGCCGGCGGATTGGAAGGAATATTGTTTATGGCTGATATTTTATTTAAGTTGCTCATGTTTTCGGAACCAAAAAATTTCTTTTTAGTTAAATCGTTGGGGAAATTATTTTCTAAATCATAAGTTCCATCTTGACCTATTAATATTTTAAAACTTTTATTCACCTGTTAATCAGATGGCTCTTAGTTTAAGCCCAAGAGGAAGAGCAAGAAAAGCAGCCACTTACATCGTAAGTGGCTGTTTCTTTATTCGCAGTGTGTGCTAATTATAAGCATTATAACCATGATATTTCCCGAAACGTGTGCATCAAAATTTCTTCTTAACCAAAGCACACTCTATCGGTCTATTACCCCGACAGCTACAACAATCCTGTAAAACAGAATTATTGAAACAAACTCTTAATAAATTATAGGTGGTAATATGACTATTCCTAATTCTTTAACTTGCTTAATCCAAATATCAGAATAACAATAAAGCAGACAAGAGGTACCAAAAAACCTACTGCCATAGACCACACATCAGCAATTCTCCCCATCAGCATCGGTACAACTGCTCCCCCTGCCACAGCCATAACAATAAGAGATGAGCCTTTTTCGGTATTTTCTTTCAACCCGCTGATGCCAACGGCAAATATTGTCGGATACATAATAGACATGAAGAAGTAGGAAGCGAAAAGGCATACGACCGATGTCATACCCAGACCCATTACCACCATCACCATCAACAATATATTTATGAAAGCATATATGGAAAGTAATTTTTTCGGATTGAAATACTTCATCATGTAACTGCCCGATATCCTTCCTATCATAAACATCCCCATGCCTCCGAATGCCAGTATCTGCGATGCCTCCAGATGGCTAATATCGGGGCGTACCTCTATCACGTAATTGATAAAAAAGCTACCTATACCGGTTTGTCCCGCAACATAAAAGAACTGGGCTACAACAGCAAATATGAACAAAGGATGTTTCAATAAATCGCGATATCTGCTTTTACTATTCTGATCGCCCGAAACGTCCGAATCTTCCGCCGATATCTGCGGTAAAGGTGTACGCACAAACAAAACAGCAATAAGCAATACCACTATTCCGATGCCTACATAAGGCTTAGCCAATGCTGCAAAAGGATCTCCATCGTTCGAAAAAATCAAAAGTCCTCCGACCAATGGACCCAGAATCCATCCTAGACCATTGAAAGACTGTGCCAGATTGATCCGTCTTGCTCCCGATTGGGAAGGGCCTAACACTGTTGTATAAGGATTGGCTGCCGTTTCGAGGCAGGTTAGCCCGCAGGCTATTACAAACAAAGCGATAAGGAATGGATAAAATGTTTTTATCAACGTTGCCGGATAAAACAAGAATGCTCCTATAGCAAATACGAATAAACCAAATATGATTCCTCTCTTATACCCATATTTTTTTATTATCAGTCCGGCAGGTATACCCATCACAAAGTACCCTCCATAAAGAGCAAACTGAACCAATGCCGAACGGGCTTTAGATATTTGCAGAATCTCTTGGAAATGAGCATTCAACACATCGAGTAGCGCATGGGCAAATCCCCAGAGAAAAAACAAGCTTGTAACAAGTATAAAAGGAAACAGATAGTTCTGCCCTTGTTTCCCTCTGAATAGAGAGGTTGAATTTATATTGTCTTTCATGGTAATATTATCGGTTAGTGTATTCTATTTCTTATTTAAACAAATGACTTACATTTTGTGCTGTATCTTTCCATTTGCCGGTATCCTCAGGATAATAACTCTTAAAGTTAAAACTATTTTCGATTATTTCATAAGCTTCTTCCCATCCTGATATTTTTTCATCGGCTATCGCTTGTTGAATTACATTCCCTACTGCAGTTGCCTCTGTCAATCCGTTGACTACTTCTATATCTAAGGCATCTGCAATATACTGGTTCAATTGCTCATTCTGGCTTCCACCCCCTACAACATACAATTTTGTAAAGTCTTTTCCCGAGCATTTTTTCAGTCTGTCCATCACATAGTAATATTTTATTGCCAGCGACTCAAGGATGCACCTCACCAATTCTCCCTGAGTTTCAGGGATGTGCTGCCCTGAACGGGAACAATAAGCTTGAATAGCTTCCTTCATTGATGACGGATTATTAAAAACAGGGTCGTCACTATTTACTATACATCGGAATGGTTCTGCTTTTGACGATTCGGACAGAATATAATCATAAGAAGTATTCAACCCCTCCTTTTCCCATTCGCCTATTATGCGCTGAAGGAGCCAAAGTCCCGTAATATTACGCATAAACAGTATTTTATTATCGACTCCTCCTTCGTTAGTGAAATCGTTTGTCATAGCCTCTTGGGTTAGGATGGGCTCGTCATTCAATGTACCTAACAACGACCACGTACCCGAACTCAGGAATGCCCAATTGTTTCCTTTACCCGGAATGGCTGCAATAGCACTTGCCGTATCGTGCGAACCAACAACAAATACCTTTACGCCTTTGGCTCCTGTTTCTTCGGACACTTGCTTTGTCAATCCACCTAAAAGAGTACATGGCTGCAAAATCTTTCCCATTATATCGGCAGGAATATCCATCGCTTTAAAAACACCGGCACTCCATTCTTTAGTTCGGGCATTCAATAACTGCGAAGTAGATGCAATGGTATATTCATTACCCATTACTCCCGTCAGGAAATAATTGATAAGATCGGGAGTAAACAAAAGCCTGTTGGCATTGGAAAGGTGAGGACTATCCGATCTCCTCATGCTCCAAAGCTGGAAAATCGTATTTATGTCCATCTGTTGTATCCCTGTAATGGAGTACAACTCTTCTTTCGAGATACATTTGGCCGATTTTTCCGACAAACCTTCTGTCCTGCTATCCCGATAACAAACAGGATTGGATAAAAGGTTATTGCTTTTGTCCAGCAGTCCGAAATCGACCCCCCATGTATCTACTGCAATTCCTTTCAGATCGTAACCTTTCCTGACGGCCAAGCTGATACTCAGTTTAATGTTCTCGAACAGGGAAAGAAAATCCCAGCATAATGTGTCATCTTGTTGTATTAGAGTATTATTAAAGCGGTGCACCTCTTCAAGATGCACTTTACCATCGCTGATAGTGCCAACGATAGCCCGTCCGCTTCCTGCTCCGAGATCTAAGGCTAGGTATGACATATGATGCTTATTTATCGGTTTTACCTAAAATATATACATCAAGGTCGTGTATTTCTTCATCGGTGAGTGTGAGGTAGTTTCCTTCTCCCGCACGGACAATGATACTGCAAGCCAATTCGAAAAACACAGCTTTCTGAAAAGCATCATCGAAATCTTTACCGCACACCACCTGCCCATGCTTGCTCATCAAAGCGCAATCGTGGTTGGTTAGTGCTTCCGATACTGCCTTTGCCAGTTCGGGAGATCCCGGTCGGAAATAGGGAATAACAGGGATTTCGCGTCCGCAATAACACGGAACTTCGGCTACTACATTATAATTTTTCGGTTTGTTCTTCATACAGGAAACCACAGTTGCATACTGGGACTGAAAATGTAAAACCACATTCATGTCTTTTCTCTCACGTAGCACTCCCAAATGAAAAGTACTCTCCATCGACGGTTTTGGCCCATCAATACGCATTCCTGTAGAAATGTCGCAGACAGATACATTTTCTTCTGCCAGGCGTGGCAGCCAAGAGCCTGTTCCGGATATCAGAGCAATGTTGTCGTCTATCCTCCACGAAAGATTACCGCTACTGCAAAGTTGTAACCGTTCTTTACCTACTCGGTTAGCTTGTTCTATAAATTTTGCTATATGTTCTTTTGTTATCATAGTTAAGATTATTCATTTAAAGCTTCGGTAAGAGAAAAAATTCTTTCTATTAATTGCCATTTTTCTTCCGAACGCTGACCTTTTTCTGTAATTTGAAATTTGGCGACAAATTCTTCCCATTCGGCTTGACGCTCGTAAGTTGCCAATTTGCCAAAAGCGTCATCCCAGTCAAAACTCATCGGGGTTTCCAGAACCATAAAAGCAATATCGTTTATCAAATATATTTCCATATCCAGAATGCCTGCACGGCGAATACCCTCAGGTATTTCTTTCCAAATATTTCTACTATCGTGCCAATACTTATATTGCTCTAAAGTCTCAGGGTTTAGTTTAAGGCATTGGCAGAAGCGTTTGGTCGCTCCTGCCATTTTTTTATTATATCCTTCTTTCAAGTTTGTCATATATCCTACTTTTTATACAAAGCTCCATAGGTCTGACATGCCCTGTAATCGGCACTTTCTTTATCCATTCCGAAAGCACTCCATGCAGCAGGACGGTATATATCTTTTCTGTCCACATTGTGCATACACACCGGTATACGAAGCATAGAAGCCAACGTTATCAGATCGGCACCGATATGACCGCAACTGATAGAACCGTGATTAGCACCCCAGTTGTTCATTACCGAATACACATCTTTGAAGTTATCATTATTGGTCAGGCGAGGAACAAACCATGTTGTAGGCCAACCTTTATCCGTTCTTTCATCTAAGATGCGGTGTATTTCCGGATCGAGATCTACTGTCCAACCTTCGGCCAACTGCAATACCGGGCCTATTCCTTTCACCAGATTCAGGCGTACCATTGTACAAGGCATACCTCCTCTGGTTAAGAACTTCGAAGAAAAACCGCCTCCACGGAAATATTCACGATTAGCCGGCATCCATGTAGTTGCATCCAGACAAGCTTTTGCTTCTGCCTCGGTAATATTCCAAAATGGTTTCATCGTGGGCTTACCGTCTTCATCGTTCTGACGTCCACTACCATCCAACGTAGCTGCGCCTGAGTTGATCAGATGAATCATGCCACCTGAAGCCAATCCTTCCAATTTCTTTCCTGTAACTCGTTCCACCGCATCCGCACTCCAATAAGTACGTACATCGGCAAATATTTGTGCTGTATTAGTCAATAGATAGCCAAATAACATAGCCGTACCATTCAGCGCATCATTTTCTGTAGCTAATACATATGGCGCACGAATTCCCGTCCAGTCGAAAGAGGAATTCAGAATAGCTTCTGCAAAATCCCCGTTCGGATAGAAATCCGTCCATTGGCGTTGTCCTTGAAATCCGGCTGCAATAGCATTATGCCCAAGAGACTCTTCACCAAATCCCATTTCTTTCAATTTCGGATTACCGATCATAAGATCACGAACGATAAGCGTCATTTTCACTATAAATTCCCAATCCTTTTCGTTGCCGGCTTGATCTCTCACAAGATCGGGACGATTTATGTTATCTTCTCCTTGCTTGCAATTGGCTTTAGCCCAAGCTAATGCCTTTTCAAATTCTTCTTTGTCATAAATGCCTTCGGTCATGCGGCGGATGATCTCAACTTCGTCTACACCCTCGCAGCGCATGCCTAAGTAATCTTCGAAGAAATCGGTATTTACGATCGAGCCTGCAATTCCCATACATACTGCTCCTATCGACAAATACGATTTGCCTCGCATCGTAGCCACAGCTAGTCCGGCTTTGGCAAAGCGAAGCAACTTTTCTTTTACATCGCAAGGAATTTCCGTTGTTCCGGCATCTTGTACGTCGCATCCGTATATGCCGAATGCAGGCAAACCCTTTTGTGCATGAGCGGCAAGTACGGCCGCCAGATAAACAGCCCCCGGGCGTTCTGTTCCATTAAATCCCCATACAGCTTTCACAGTATGTTGTTCCATATCCATTGTTTCGCTACCATAGCACCAGCAAGGGGTAACAGTAATAGTTACTCCGACTCCTTCTCTTCTGAATTTCTCCGCACATGCAGCGCTTTCGGCTACACGCCCGATAGTAGAATCTGCAACTACACATTCTACGGGTGTTCCGTCCGGATATTTAAGTGTAGAAGTTAACAGCTGCACTACACTTTTTGCCATATTCATGGTTTGATTTTCGAGGGATTCACGAACTCCTCCCATACGTCCGTCGATGGTAGGACGAATACCTATTTTAGGCCATTGGCCTTGAAATCTGCTTCTTTTCATGGTTATTCGTTTCTTTTAAGGTTAAGTATTGGTTTAATGTTTGTTTTTCTCAAAAGTAAAGTTTAAATATTAAGAAGGCTTTCATTATTCCGATGAATATTTTGCACAAAATCGACATTAAAAGATGGAAAGTTGGTATTATGTGCTACAAATCGTATATTTACAATCGTGTTATTCTTATTGCAAATTGATGATAATAGATAATTTAAATCTGGTGTTGCTGAATGTAGGCTATTCTGAATTGAATGCCAGTTGGAATTGGAAAAACATTAGTAGTCCTTTTGCCCGTATATATTATGTAACCGGAGGTGAGGCCAAGACATATATCAACGGAAAAGCATACACACTAACTCCCGGAAATCTTTATCTTACACCGCCATTCACTCTGCATGATGATGAGAGCGATAGTTTCTTTTCTCTTTATTATATTCATTTTTATGAGAAAACGTATAATAAAGAGTCAGTCTTCGACAAGTTGGATTTTCCTGTCGAGTTAAATGCAAACACATTAGATTCTCCTCTAATAGAAAGATTATTGGAAATAAACCCTGAACGGCATTTGCACCATATTGATCCGAGAGTTTATGACAATACGCCAAGCTTCTCTAAATTTATTGCTGATAATTACCTGCTTCCAATACACATCCAACTGGAAACGCGAGGAATTTTATATCAAATTATGGCCAAATTTATGGGTTTGGCACAACTGAAATCAAGGTATAAAGATATTAGGATAGATAAATGTTTGCGATATATTCATGAAAACACCGACAAAAATGTAGAGCTTTCTCAATTGACCGACATCTCATGCATAACAAAAGATCACCTGATTCGTATTTTCAAAAAAGAGACAGGCTACACTCCCATTAAATATATCAATATCAAAAAGATAGAAAGAGCTCAATTGCTCTTGCTCACCACAAATATGTCCATTGCCGATGTAGCTTTGGAGTTATCAATAGATAACGTTTCTTATTTCAATCGCCTATTCAAGCAATATACGAATCTTGCTCCGAGTCAGTATAGAAATAATAAAATAGACACTTCGATTTGATTATTGTTTTCTTCAAATATCTTTATTCTACTTAGCAATCGCCAAACGATTTTTCCAGCACACACTCAGAGAATTGCAGGCAATAGATTGTGTAGGCTTTAAATAATCTTCCTGTCACTGTTTGGGAGATTGATAATACCAAAGTTGTGCCTGTTAGTCAGAGTCACTTTTTCTAATATATAAAGAGCTACAACGTTTATACATTGTAGCTCTTTGTCATGAAGAGAATAAATGATGCTAATCAAGTTTAACGGATTATTTATCCTCTTTCTTTATGTAAGTAGTCACTTGTTTTTATGTTATTTACACGACTGGTAGTTCCATTTCGCATTATTAACTATATGATATCCATCTGTCTTTCTGATAATAAATAACTTCTTTCATTTATTTGGATAAATGCACCACGGCTAATTGTAATATAACGAAAGGACAGTTTTCCAGCTTGAGAACTACTCTCTTTCATATTGTCAAAACGTTATAAAGATTCAATCAGAATGTAGCTATGCCCTTCTTCTCCATATAATAGAATATCTTCCGATTGGGCATTATTGTAAATGAATCCCCAGAAATCAATTATATCTCCTTGATCTAATTTAACTAACCCCATAACAAAGTTATTTTGATCCTTTCCATTGTCTGTGACAGAGATAAATCCCGGATCTTGAAAAAATACTCCATTTTTAAAAGCATAAACCCGTTGATTCTCTCCCGGCTGAGTTGATCGGAAATACATGTTCATCGAAATCCGGTAAATACCGGTAACCGGAGCCACATAACGTTGATTGACTGCATCCCAACCGTATGTACTTCCATAAATTTCTTTAGCCTTATCAAACTTGATATTGTTGAAGAAGTCAATTTTTACGATCTTGCCAATAGAAGGCCCTGATTCGGGATATGGCACTATTCCTGAATAAATGGTATTTCCTCCTTTACCCACAACCATTGTTTGATATTGCACAGCACCTGATACCCAGACTCCGTTTCCTTGCGTGTCGGACGTCAAAACCTTTCCGGACGAAGCCCCATTTGGTAAATGTAGTCCTGTATTGTTTCCTGTCGTTCGGATGTCTATTTTGTTTTGGGGCGCATTCGTTCCTATTCCAATTCTACCTTGAGTATCTACCATCACATCATCTGCAATATTTGTACTGCCATTTGTGTCTCTTTTCCCGTCGATGTGGAAGATACCCTGCGGGTTTTCCGTGTTCACACCCACCTGTGCTTTTAGAGCCGTAACGGCTAAAAAAATCAATAAAATTAAACTGCTCTTTTTCATAAGTTTTTAATGTTGTTTGTTGTGTTAAATACCTGATTGCCTGCTTATTCCCGGTCTGTCACTGACTAAGTGACGGAGGGGTGATAATTGGAGTGCTATTACACTTATTATCAATTGATTACGAAAACAGAGATTCCAATATGTGAAACATCGGTTAAACAGGCAGAAATAGTTTCTATTTATACAGATGATTATCTTGCTTTAAACATTTAGTAAACAACAGCTTATTAGTTCAGACGGAAAAATGGTTTTGAAAAAATCTGTAATACATTAGTTAAACACGCACTAATACAAACACTTAAACAAACATAAAAAAGATGAAGGATAATGATAAGAATGAAAGTGCTTTGATACGATTCCTCAATTTTGAGAAAGGTTCCGATTGGGAAACGAAAGAGGGTGAAAGCAGAATTATTGTAGTAACGAAAGGTCGGTTGGGAATATCTTCCAACATGCAAAATTCGTTGACGGTATCCGAATCGAGACTATTTTTCCTGCCTGCGGGAGATCATTTATCTGCCAGAGTGTTGGAAAAAAGTTCGGTGATTGTAATAAATTTGATTGACTCCGTCCATCTTGAAACTCTGAATATCAGTAGTATATGTGAACAAAAGCCGGACATATCCTGCCTGAAAATGGAAAGTGTGCTACATGCCTATGTTCGTTCGCTTCAAATGTATGAGGAAAGCGGCATAAGTAGTGAGGTTCTCTACACTCTGAAAATCAGGGAATTGATTTGCATTTTGAAGATGTCGTACTCGAATGAAGAGCTGACCGATTTCTTCCGATCGCATCTGTCTAACGATTTTCATTTCTCGGAGCAGGTGCGCAAATTGTCCCAGAATACATTAAATGTGAGATTGTTAGCAGAAAAGATGAATTACAGCTATTCGGGATTCAACAAGCGGTTTCGCAAGACGTTTGGCATGTCGGCTTATTCGTGGCTCCGTCAGCGAAGAACTAACACGGTATATTATGAAATCTATTACACGAACAAAACCCTGAAACAAATATCGACGGATCACAAATTTGCGACGCTTTCTCATTTCAACGAATTTTGCCACAAAAATCTGGGCAAAGCTCCCTCCGAAATCCGACGGAAAAGAAGACAGGAAAGTAGCCATAAAAAAGAACCTCTGTCACTTAGTCAGTGACAGAGGCAGGCTGTAAATCATTATCTTAAGCTACAAAGATAGAAAAAAATTCTATTTCGACCAAACGTTTATATATTGCTTGGCAACTTTGGTGTAATCATGATGCGTCTCTACAAACAATCGTCCGTTTTGGGAGAATACAGGAAAATCATTCTTATTTAAAATAAGAGATTCCAGTTTTTGATAGATATCATCAACCGAAGGCAATATGCCGCAAACAGGCTTATTCTCTTTTTCTCCCAAGGCTTTGTACATTTCGGGTTCGGCACTACTCACCAATATTTTACCACCGGCTAATGTTAGTAAACCGGTCATACCCAGACAGTAGGAATAAGTTTGATCTAAAACAACATCAGCCTCCTGCAACTTAGCCTTATATTCACCGTATGGGAGAGATTCTGCCTCAAAAATTTCTATCCGGTCACTGTATTTGTCTTCTATTCTTTTCAATGCTTTCAGAAACAGGGGAGTGCCTTTTATCTCCATACGATCTTTGTTTATGGAAACGAAAAACCGAACCTTTTCCGGTATATTTAGTATTGAAAAAGGAATTTCCTCTAAATTTATCGGAAGAGGTATGTAGTTCAGTTTATTCCCAAAACCCTGTTCATAAGCCATATAGTAGTCGTAGAGTCCCGCAATAATTCCATCGCAGCTATTAGCCATCTCTATGTTAGCCTTTTGCCTGAAAGTTCCTATCCATGCTTTTACGAGCTCTTTATTCGCTTTCAGATTGGTTGGTTTTCCGTCAACAAAAAACTCGGAATACCTGTAAACCTTGTTTTCAATGCAGGCCTTAGTATAGAAATAATCATTGCCAAAAGCACCGAGGAAAATCTTCCTGTTATGCTTTTTCAGATACTTATACAATAGAAGATTGATGTGATGGATACGTGTAAAATTGGGGTTGATAACTTGCACAACATCAAAACCTTTCAGTTTGGGCAACGTTCTGAGAATAGAAAACAGGCATTTGATCTGTCCCATCCGATTCTCACTTTTCATCGAAATATCAATATCTCGCTGATAGTTTTTGAATCCATCACCATCAGATACAACCATAACTTTATGCCCCAAGTTGCGCAAACCTGTTGCTAAAGTCCAATGCACATTGCTGTATTCGCCAAGTAAAAGTATTTTCATTTACGTTTTATAGCCATACCTTTTATTATGTAATCGCCCTCTTCTCCTTTGTTATCCGAGGAAAGATAAAAATTCAGGTTTATAATTCCATCCGCACCTTGCTTCTTACATTCGTTAATGAGTTCTTCAAAAATGATATTCGGGTCTGTAAAATAGTTATTTCTGACAATGACAGAGCTTATGGCAGTATAATCAAAATTGACACAATTGCTTTCGGTGATGAAAAACCCTTCCGTATTATATTTTGAATAATCGATGGAAACTATTTTCTGATACGTGAAAGTTGTGGAAACACACGAAGCCAGTAGTATCGCTATCAGACATATAGGAATGAGGTTCAATATTTTTTTCATAACGAACAGATTTTATTTACATAAAAATATGAATAATTTTCAGAGTATCCTTATTTTTCACAATTTTCGAGATATTTGTGCACCAATCTGGAAATGGCATAATTATCAATATCGGAGATGTTTATTTTCAAGAAATTTCGTTTCAAAAAATCATCGTCGGTCACTTCCACCAGATAAAATTCGGTATAAATGACCCGATGTGAAAGTATATGCTTGATGCTTTGTTTATGCACAATATTATTGATACTGTTTTCGGGAAACATTTCAGAAAAAGAGTTGTCCTGTAAAATACTTTCCATCGACTGTGCGGAAGATGTCTCTATAAGAGGAAGTTCATACAGATTTTTCCAAATATCGTTGACTCCTCTCTTATTTATATATGTATACTCACCGTACCTGATATCGAAATAATTGAAATACCGGTTTTTAATTGTGACTTTACCCTGCTTCACCGGAAATGAAGACACCAAGTTCAGTTTATACGCCTCGCAAACATTTGACAGAGGGCACTCGCTGCACTTGGGAGAGACAGGCACACATTGCAATGCGCCGAACTCCATCATCGCCTGATTGTGCATAGCCGGACTTTTCTTATCCAATATTTCTTGTGCCAACTGAGAAAATACTTTCTTTCCCCTGCCCGTATCTATGGGCTCCTGTATGACAAACAACCGAGAAAGAACCCTGTACACATTGCCATCTACCGTGGCAACAGGTATGTTGAACGAAAAGGACGAAATGGCCGCCGCCGTATATTCACCCACACCTTTTAGCGATAAAATTGTCTTGTAATTATCCGGAAAAACACCGTTATAATTGTCTGTAATATTTCTAGCCGTCGCATGCAGATTCCGTGCCCGGCTATAATAACCCAAGCCTTGCCACAGTTTCAGCACTTCATCTTCGTCGGCATTAGCCAGATCTTCGACAAAAGGAAACCTCTCCGCAAATTTGTTGTAGTAGCTTAATCCCTGATCTACACGGGTCTGCTGCAAAATAACTTCAGACAGCCATATCAAATACGGGTCTTTAGTATCGCGCCAAGGCAAATCCCGTTTGTTGGCATTGTACCAAAACACCAAAGCAGAAGAAATATCGGCATATAAAGGCTGAGGAAAGCTACTCATTTGCATTAAATACATTAATATGAAATGTTGCGAAAGTGGCTAAAATACTGGTTTTAATACAACTAATAAAAAAAAACAATAAATAATAGCTGAAAAAAGAACATTTATTTTTTCAAAGGTAAATAAAAAGCTATATATTTGCAATCCAAAAAATTAGTATTAATCTATAATATAAAATAACTAAACAATGACTAAAGCAGACATCGTTAACGAAATTGCAAAGAACACGGGCATTGATAAGGCTACAGTCCTTATGACAGTTGAGTCTTTTATGGATGTAGTAAAAGATTCCTTAGCAAAAAGTGAAAACGTTTATCTTAGAGGATTTGGTAGCTTCATCGTGAAGAAAAGAGCTCAAAAAACAGCTCGCAACATTTCTAAGAACACAACTATTATCATCCCTGAGCATAATATTCCTTCTTTCAAACCAGCTAAAACTTTCGTTAGCCAAGTAAAGAAGTAATAACGCAATAGAAGTTAACTAAGTATTAATCAACAAAAAAGAAAGCTATGCCAAGCGGTAAAAAAAGAAAAAGACATAAAATGTCTACGCATAAACGTAAGAAAAGACTAAGAAAAAACAGACATAAAAAGAAAAAATAAGATTTTTTCTTTGAAACGAAATAATCACAGGAACAAACTTAAAGAATGTATTGAATTTTAGGTTTGTTCTTTGTGTATTTTGTAAGTGGTAAAACTGAAAATCTAGTCCTTAGACAAAATCAATATGTAAAAAAATTTATGAACAGCGAACTGATTATAGACGTTCAACCCAAAGAGGTATCTATTGCCGTGCTTGAAGACAAGAAACTTGTCGAATTGCAGAAGGAAGGAAGAGACGCCTCGTTTTCGGTTGGCAATGTCTATGCAGCCAGGGTGAAAAAATTGTTGCCCGGCCTGAACGCTGCTTTTATAGATGTAGGACACAAAAAGGACGCTTTTCTTCACTATTTAGATCTTGGGCCCCAGTTTAAATCTGTGGACAAGTTCTACAAAAAAGCTCTGGCTGACAAGAAAAAATTTCCCCAATTATCAAAATTTCAGCTGGAAAAAGATATTGACAAAGATGGCAGCATAACCGATGTGTTGACGGTTGGACAGGAAATCCTGGTGCAAGTAGCCAAAGAGCCAATATCTACTAAAGGACCACGCCTTACCTCCGAACTGTCGTTTGCAGGGCGTTTTCTTGTTCTGATACCTTTCAATGATAAAGTATCTGTTTCTCAAAAAATTAAATCGAAAGAAGAACGTATAAGATTACAAAAGCTTCTTCAAAGTATCAAACCAAAAAACTTTGGTGTTATAGTCCGCACGGTGGCCGAAGGCAAAAAAGTGGTGGAACTCGATACCGAACTTAAAACATTGGTGAAACGTTGGGACGAAAATATGCCTAAAATACAGAAAGGCAAACTACCAACACTGATTTATGAAGAAACAGGACGGATTGTAGGACTCCTCAGAGACGTTTTCAGTCCTTCGTTTCAGGAAATTCATGTCAACGATCAGGATACATACAATCAGGTAAAAGACTATCTGACAGTCATTGCCCCGGAGAAAAAAGACATCGTGAAATTGTATACAGGCGATTTGCCTATCTTCGATAATTTTGCGGTGACAAAACAGATAAAAGCACTGTTTGGGAAAACAGTTACATTCAAATACGGGGCATACCTTATTATTGAACACACAGAGGCTTTACACGTAATTGATGTGAATAGCGGGAACAGGACAAAATCGAAAGAAGGGCAGGAAACAACGGCATTTGAGGTGAACTCGTTGGCTGCCGAGGAAATTGCCCGTCAACTTCGACTTCGCGACCTGGGAGGCATTATCGTCATCGATTTTATAGACATGACCGAAGGGGAACACCGTAGCAAACTTCTTGTGCGTATGCAAGAGTTAATGGCAAATGACAGGGCAAAACACAATATATTGCCACTGAGCAAATTTGGGTTGATGCAAATCACTCGCCAAAGGGTACGGCCCGAAATGGAAATAAATACAACCGAAGCATGCCCCAGCTGCTTTGGAAAAGGGGAAACAAAACCATCCATACTGTTTGTAGATTCGTTGCAATCTAAAATCAGTTATTTGGTGAAGAAACTAAAAGTGAAGAAATTTACCTTACACATACATCCATATGTGGCAGCGTATATCAATCAAGGAGTAATCTCTCTGAAAATGAGATGGAAATGGAAATACGGTAACAACTTCAAGATCATACCCGATCAGAGTCTTGCGTATCTCGAATATCATTTCTACGACGAAAACAAAGAAGAGATTGACCTGAAGCAAGAAATTGAACTCAAATAATTTTAGATAGAGCGGTTCCGGATTTTTCCGGAGCCGTTTTTGTTTTCGGGCAGGCTTCTGGTCTGCCCATATAACCGAATACTCCCACCCATCTTTCCCCTCTAAAGAAGGAGGCGTTTGTCTCCTCTCTTTTGGTGAGGTGTAGGGGGGGGTGTATTCAACTACCGATTCATATCAATAACATATATCTGTCATAAATTAAAAATATCACAAATTCAAATTCTATATTACAAATATTCACTATCTTTGCAAAGTCAAGATTGCAAAATGATTATTTATGGAAAATAAGATAGAAGATAAGATAATATCAAATTTCGCAGAAATAAACCGGGGTTATACAACAGCAGAGGCTATTGACGAAGCAAAAAGATGCCTTAACTGTAAAAATCCATTGTGTGTACAAGGCTGTCCGATAGAACACAATATACCGGGATTTATCCACCAACTTTCGATGGGTAACGTTGGTGCGGCAATGCAGATTATCAACGAAAAGAGCAATTTGCCTGCTATCTGTGGGCGTGTATGCCCACACGAAAAGCAGTGCGAAGGGCATTGCATACTGAACAAGAAAGAAAAACCCATAAGAGTGGGCAAACTGGAGCGGTTTATCGCCGATTTCGATAGCGAAATGGGACTGATAAAGGAACGGCTGAAACCCAAAACAAGAGGAAAAGCCGCCGTTATAGGTTCAGGACCTGCCGGGTTGACCGTTGCCGGCGATTTGGCCAGAGAAGGATTTAACGTTGTGGTATTTGAAGGACAAAAAGAACCCGGAGGTGTGCTTATGTATGGTATTCCGGAATACCGTTTGCCAAAAGATATAGTGAGGCGTGAAGTGAAAAAAATAGAGGCTTTGGGCGTTACTTTTCTTAATGGCGTGACTGTGGGAGAGAAAATAACCGTAGATTCGATGCTCGAGCATGAATTTGATGCCGTGTTCATTGGTTCGGGAACATCTGTTCCTAAATCGCTCGACATTCCCGGATCGAAACTATACCGAGTGCTTCAGTCTTCTTACTTTCTGCGGATGGTCAACCTGTTCAACAACGGAGACATCAGCCGCGAAACCGTGCCATTGATAGAGGGTGAAGAGGTAGCTATTATTGGAGCCGGAAATGTGGCTATGGACACTGCCCGTACGGCTATACGCATGGGGGCAAAAAACGTAACGGTAATATATCACAGAACGGAAGCCGAAATACCCGCCCTGCAAACAGAATATCACGAAGCTGTGGAAGAAGGTGTCAAATTCCTTTTCCAAACCAGCACAAAAGAATTTATAGGAGAAGATAACACTCTGAAAGCTATCAGGGTGGAAGGACCGGACGGAGAAAAAATCATACCTTTCAATCGTGTGTTGATTGCCATCGGGTCGAAACCTGCTAATAAAATAGTTTCCACTTCATTAGGTATAGAAGTGAATGACGCAGGCTATGTTATCACAAAAGACTTTCCTTATGGAATGACTACCCGTAAAGGTGTTTTTGCCGGAGGTGACGTTGTGCATACACCTCAAACGGTTGTCCTTGCCATGCGCGATGCAAAACGGGTGGCAAAGGGTATGGCGCAGTATATAGATGCTGTGAAACTGTTAGGTGACTAAAATATTTTATTATTGATGCGAATCGGTAGTTCTTATTCGACGTTTGCCGGGTGGAGTAGAAATAACATTGACTCACATGCGTTTCGTCGAACGTTGTTTCGACGGAATGTAATGTAGTCAACACCCACCCCTACACCTCTCCAAAAGAATAGAGAGGGGATAACTCCCTCCTCCTTTTGGGGGAGGGTTGCCCGAATATCAGGATGAAATATTTTTCAACAACCGCTTCGTGTTATTTATTTTCTTGATAGTCTTTAATTAACCCCAAAGTTAGCCAATCGGCAAGGTATTGGCGATTGGAGGGATAGAGAAAACGCTGGCGGTCTTTTTCGTTTTTCAGGTTACCCAATTCGGCATATACGCTAACGGGTTTGCAACCAAGCACGTAAAGGGTTTTGTCTGTATCCACGCCGGCAGCTTTCACTGCGCTGTTGAACCGCTTGGTAGGTTGATGTTTATTGTACTTCACTTTCAGCTCGTCTCTCAGATTTTGTGCCATACTTTTCCCCAGCGAACTATCTTTATGGTATATGAAATAGGCATCAACCCGGTGATGTTCGCGCCAACTGTCGATGTGAAAAAATATTGCCCTCTGATATTTAGCTTTCGATTTAGATGAGAGTTCGTTTATTTTGTCGGTGCGTTGTTTCAACCGCTCTTTCTGGCTGATGGAAATTGAAGCACCCATACATGTTTCCCGTTTGCTGTTTTCCAGATACATATCTTCCCTGATGCCATCTTTGGCATCTTGTATGATGATATCAACAGTTGCTCCATTCATGAGTAAATTTCGGGCAACCCGCAGCATAATGTCATAAGCATACTCATCTTCAGACAAGGTGACGGTTCCTTTAGGCGTTTTCAGTTTATATGTGGTTCCCGGATCGGGACCTCCATGTCCGCAGACAAGATAGTAACAAGCACCCTTCAGTTTGTCAGATATAATGTCATATTTGGCAAGTTTACTACCAAATAAAGGCTGATTACCTGTCGGAATTTTCTTTTTTTTGTCTTTTTTGCTTGTTTTTGTAGAAGAAGCAGGTAAAGTGTACTTAACTCCAAGTTTGAGCGAATTGTCTTTACCCAGTTTCTTTTTGTTCAGGTCAAGAAATTTTCGGCGGTCTTCTTTTGTCGTATATCCATTTCTTCTGAGAAACATATCCACGCCTTCTCCATTTTTTGGCGTATCTGTCTTTTTATTTTGTGCTGAGATAGTGACACAAAAAAAAACGAAGAAAAGCGTACAAACAAATATCTTAAATCTCATACCAAGTGAAAAGGACAATTATCTACGAAAGTTGAAAATAACGGGTAGAGTATACATAACACGGTTCGGCTTTCCATTTTGTTTGCCCGGACTTCACCAGAGTTGCCTCTTCCGATTTGCTTTCTATCTGAGGTAGTACAACCGTTTTGCCTTGAGAATATGATTGAAGAGAAAAAAGCAAACACGATAGAAATACGAAAATTACTTTTTTGATGTCCATAATCTGAAATATATTTCTTATAGTCCTAATATTGAGTGCAAATATAGGAATAAAAAATGGGTTGCCTGTAAAAAGACAACCCTAAGATTAATTAGTAATGTGAATCAGTAATTGAAAAGTGTTGGTTTTTATTGTACAATAGTCTACCTAGTAGGGGCGTAAGATTTTACGCCCTCATGTCAACGATATCGGGCGAAATATTTTTCGCCCCTACTTTCGGGCAGACCAGAGGCCTGCCCCTACAAACGCACCCCTCCCATCCTGTCGTCGCATGGGATTTGCAATCCCATGCTTGGTTGTATATACCTCGCACCTAATTAGATAAGCCCGATGCTTCTATTGATAAAGTTGCTTAATGCTTCACCTTTCAGCATATTGTTAGCCAACAGAGCCAGATCTACCAATTGGCGTACAACAGCACTGTTTGCTGCATATTCGGTTATTGCATCTTTTTCTTTGCCATCTACATCAGATATTACTTTCTTGATGAGGGGATTGTCGATATTCAGCACAAGAGAATAGCTGTCGGGCATCTCCCCGTAGAAAGAAAATCCGGACTGCATTGCAGACATCTCTTTCATGCGGCGCGAAAACTCATTCTGAGTGATTTGCACAGGTTTCGAGTTCTCACCCAGAGCTTTATAGTCGACCGTAAACATTACCTTGTCAATAGTTGGCAGTTGAGAAGAAAATGCTTCGTTCAGTTCTTCTTTTTGCTTGTCGGTAAGTTTTACTTCTGCGTCGTCTTCTTTCTTTATCAGGTTGTCAGCCACATCGCTGTCGACCCTTACGAAACGGCTTTTTTCGAATTTTTGCTCTAAAAGTCCAGCCAGATGAACATCAAGCTGACCATCGAAAAGGATAACATCATATCCTTTTTCCCTTACATTATTAATATATGTATACTGGTCTGTTTTATCGCTGGCATATAGGTATATGAGATTACCCTCTTTGTCTGTTTGATTCGATTCGATCAGAGTTTTATATTCCTCGAAAGTGAAATATTTGCCTTCCGTGTTTTTCAACAGGCAAATTTTTTGAGCCCTTTCGTAGAATTTCTCATCCGTAAGCATGCCATATTCAACAAACAGCTTCAGACTATCCCATTTTTCTTCATACTGAGACCTGTCATTCTTGAATATTTCTTCCAGTCTGTCGGCTACCTTACGAGTGATGTAGCTGGAAATCTTTTTCACATTCTGATCGCTTTGAAGATAAGAACGCGAAACATTCAGAGGAATATCAGGAGAGTCGATAACACCATGCATCAGAGTTAGGAATTCGGGAACGATTCCTTCCACCGAATCGGTTACATAAACCTGATTGCTATACAGTTGTATTTTGTTCTTCTGAAAATCTATGTTGCTCTTTATCTTCGGAAAATAAAGAATCCCCGTCAACTTGAAAGGATAATCCACGTTCAGATGAATCCAGAACATTGGCTCGTCGGAGAAGGGATATAGTTCCTGATAAAATTTCTTGTAGTCTTCGTCTGTCAGGTCTGTTGGTTTACGATTCCATATCGGGTTGGTGTCGTTGATAACGTTATCTTCGTCAGTTTCGACACTTTTTCCGTCTTTCCATTCAGTTTTTCTCCCGAAAACAATGGGAATCGGTAGAAAATGGCAATATTTTTTCAGAAGTTTATCAATTTCGGCGTTTTCCAGGAAATTTTTGTTTTCATCGTCTATATATAATATAATGTCTGTTCCCCGGTCGGCTTTTTCAACAGACTCGATGGTGTAGTTAGGTGTTCCATCGCAACTCCATTTCACGGCCTCGGTTTCGTCTTTGTATGATTGTGTCACAATCTCTACCTTTTTCGAAACCATGAAAGCAGAATAAAAACCAAGTCCAAAATGTCCGATTATCGAATTAGCGTCATTCTTGTATTTGTCAAGAAATTCGTTTGCCGACGAAAGCGCAATCTGGTTGATATACTTGTCTATCTCTTCGCCGGTCATACCTATCCCCCTATCGGAGATGGTTAAGGTTCCTTTTTCGGCATCCACCGAAACTTTCACCGACAAATCGCCTAACTCTCCCTTAAATTCGCCCAAGGAAGATAAAGTCTTTAGTTTTTGAGTGGCATCAACAGCATTTGATACCAATTCGCGAAGGAAAATTTCATGATCGCTGTAAAGAAATTTTTTAATGATTGGGAAAATGTTATCTGTGGTTACCCCAATTTTTCCGGAATGTTGCATAAACAGTTTTTTTATTTTTACTTGATATATTATTATTTATTAGAATTAATTGTTGAATATTGACCAAGATATTCGCTTTTGTTCTGCAAATAAAATGCCAATATTTCCTCTTTGTCATTTTGTCAGTCCTGTTTTAGACTGTTGTTTTGACCCGTCATCAAATTTAAAATAGTTAAAAAAACGTAAATTGTTAATATTTGAGTGCTTTCCAATAGAAAATTAAAATAAAATTGACAAAACAGGAGTGCGATGTCATAAATACACAATTGTTATGAAAAATGAGATAAAAACTCTTTTTTGTGTTAAAGACTGATGGATTTATATCAAATTTGATTTTTTTGAGATTAAAATGTTAATAAAAGAAAGTTGCATAAACAATCTTTTTCTGGGTTAAAAGTGAAAATAGATAAAATCTATTCGTGATTTATCTATATTTTACGTCTTAGACGCATTACTATACACTTAATATACAACGACATGCCATTAACGCACATTATATTTTAACAATTTAAACTGAAAATAAATTTGCATATTGTTTTTATCAGAAAAAAGGTCATACCTTTGTCTTATAAAATTATTGAAGACATTATTTTATTGTAATAGATAAATAATACGTGTGTTATGGAAACTAATAAAAAAGCAGAAAATTTTGAAGGGAGGTTACTTGATTTGCAAAGTAACATGATGAATTTTGCTTTGACTCTAACTACAAATAAAGAAGAAGCCAAAGACTTGCTACAAGAAACAACTTTAAGGGCACTTGATAATAAAGACAAATATTACGAGAATGTAAACTTTAAAGGTTGGGTCTTCACAATCATGCATAATATATTTGTGAATAATTATCGCAGAATTGTTCGTACCCAAACAGTAGTAGATCAGACAGAAAATCTTTATCATTTGAGTCTGCCACAAGATTCAGGGTTCGACACACCGGAAGGCGCTTATACAATTGCCGAGATAACAAAAGCTATAAACAGTTTTACGGACGAATATAAAGTGCCGTTCTCGATGCATGTTTCGGGTTATAAGTATGAAGAAATAGCACAAACATTAAGTTTGCCTATCGGAACTGTGAAAAGTCGTATATTCTTCGCAAGAAAAAGATTGCAAGAAAGATTAAAAGATTATAAGTATCAGGACAGAGAATAAATATTAATAAAAATATTTAAATTGAAAGCCTCCTGAACAATTGGAGGCTTTTTTTGTTAATTAAGTACTAGGGGTAATCAGAAAGTAATAAAAAATAAAAAAACAATATTATGGGAGCAAACACAGAAATGAACAATTTCGAGGGGAAGTTACTCGATTTACAAAACAATATGATGAACTTTGCGCTTACGCTAACTACAAACAGAGAAGAAGCCAAAGACTTATTGCAGGAAACAACACTGAGAGCCTTGGACAACAGGGACAAGTATTATGAAAACGTGAACTTCAAAGGTTGGGTTTTCACAATTATGCACAATATTTTTGTGAATAATTACCGCAGAATTGTTCGTACTCAAACTGTATTTGACCAGACAGAAAACCTTTACCACTTAAATTTACCTCAGGATTCGGGTTTTGACAGTCCGGAAGGCGCATATACAATTGCCGAAATAAACAAAGCCATCAATAGTTTTACCGATGACTATAAAGTACCATTCTCTATGCATGTTTCGGGCTACAAATACGAGGAAATTGCACAGGCATTAAGTTTGCCTATCGGAACTGTGAAAAGCCGTATATTCTTCGCAAGAAAAAGATTACAGGCAAAACTTAAAGATTACCAGTTCCAAGATAGAGAATAATATAAAATAAAGGAAAGCAATGATTATTGAATAAATGATCGTTGCTTTTTGTTTTGCTACCCAACTCGTGCCGGCAGGCTGTGAAGCTAAGGCCAACAACAAAGATTACCTTGTACTATTTACTATTATACTATTACTTTTGACTATGAAGAAAGAGGCGAAATGCCACGATGTTTATCTCGGATTAGGGACTAATTTAGGAGATAAAAAGAATAATATTAGCCGGGCAATCTCGAATATCGAAAACAAGATAGGCGAAGTTGTCTCGGTGTCGGGTTTGTACGAAACAGACCCGCAGGGTTTCAATTCTGATAATATGTTTATCAATGCCGCCTGTCATGTCAGAACAGCAATGAGTGCCGAAGAGGTGCTCTTTGCGACGCAAGAAATAGAAAAAAAGATGGGACGCACTTTGAAATCGGTTAATAGGGTTTATTCAGACAGGATTATAGATATTGATATTCTGATGTATGATGACTTGGTGTATGAATCTGATATTTTAGTGTTGCCACATCCTCATCTGCATGAAAGGGATTTTGTGATCACTCCTTTGTCGGATATTGCATCCTCTGTTCTTCATCCGGTTCTAAAAAAGACTATTGAGGAGTTGAAGACTTTGAATGATTTGCGAAAATGAACCGTAAATTGTTAATGTCGGTTAATTGTAGGCTCGGTTTTTAATCCTTTCTCTACTATTACAATCATAGAAGATAAACGACTAGGTTTAGTATTGATTCTTTAAATTGTACTGATATGAAAAAGTTATTATTAATATTGGCATTATTGATTGGTTCGGCGGCATACAACGCAACAGATGCTCAGCAGGTCAACATAAATATAAATATAGGCAGTCAACCGGCGTGGGGCCCGGTGGGGTATGATTATGTGGATTATTATTATATGCCCGACATAAATGTGTATTACAATGTGAATTTATCATTATTCTATTGGTTGGATAGAGGCCGATGGATCTCAGCACGTTATTTGCCTTACAGATATCATCACTACGATTTCTATCACATGCACAAAGTGGTTATTAATCACAGGCCGGAACCTTGGAGGTACAACAATGTCCATATCAAAGATTATTCAAGATATAAAGGCCATAGAAATCAGGCAGTGATACGTTACAGCAATGACAGCAGGTATAAGAATAGCCGAAACAACGATGTGAGATGGGTGAATTCTGGTCGCAACAGCAGTCAGCGAGAGAATTTCTACACAAAATCTGAAAACTCACGTAACGACAGAACAGTCCGCAGTAATAATAATCAGCAGGTAAGACGGAATAACAATAGCGCTAAAGCTAATTCCGACAGACGTTCAAACAGCCAGGTTCAAAGATCGGGAAACAAAGAAAAGAGTTATCAACAAAACTCCAGATCGAGAAATCAAGGCAACAATGTCAGATCGAGCAATGGAAGAAGTTCGGAACGGAGTGGTTCTCAACGGTCGTCCGGAACAAGGTCATCCAGAAGTAGATAAAATGCGAGATGTGTATATGAGGTAATAAGATTGATGGTTAATAAATTGCAAGAAGGGCAGGGACTTTCGTAACAGAAAGGTTCCTGTCCTTTTTTTATTCCTGTTCATCCATTTTAGTCATTTTATGATTCGAAAAAAGATTTGTACATTTGGTTTTGTAAAAAGATAGGTTATGAATAATCCGTTAGATATTATCGCTGCCATCTCCACTCCTGCCGGAATTGGAGGGATTGCTATTGTCCGTATTTCGGGAAAAGGTTGTGTTGAATTGGCAGATTCTATTTTTCAATCACCCACGGGGAAAAAATTGGTCAGTCAAGATCCCAATACAATACATTTCGGCACAATTGTTAAGAATGAGACTGTGATTGATGAGGTGTTGGTGAGCGTTTTCCGTTCTCCTAATTCTTTCACAGGAGAAGATAGTGTGGAGATATCTTGTCATGGTTCTATCTATATCCAGCAGAGTATTTTGCAACTGCTGATTGAAAGAGGGGCGAGGCTGGCAACTCCGGGAGAGTTCACGCAAAGAGCTTTTCTTAATGGCAAGATGGACCTGTCTCAGGCCGAATCTGTTGCTGACCTGATCGCTTCCACATCTGCTGCAACTCACCGACTGGCAATGAATCAGATGCGGGGAGGATTCAGCAATAAACTTATAGAACTGAGAACTAAATTACTGAACTTTACTTCTTTGATAGAGCTGGAATTGGATTTTTCGGAAGAAGAAGTGGAGTTTGCCGACCGGAATAATCTGAAAGAAGCGGCATTTGACATAGAACAACATATATCTAAACTAGCCGATTCTTTTGCTTTGGGCAATGCCGTCAAGACAGGTATTCCTGTTGCCATAATAGGTGAAACTAATGCCGGGAAATCGACTTTACTGAACCTCCTACTCAAAGAAGAAAAAGCGATAGTTTCGGATATCCATGGAACTACCCGTGATTTTATAGAAGACACTATCAATATAGAAGGGCTCATATTTCGGTTGATTGATACTGCAGGTATTCGTGATACGGTGGACACTATTGAAACGTTGGGTATTGAACGTACGTTTAAGAAACTAGAGCAAGCCAGTATCATTCTTTGGGTTGTGGATGCGGAAACAGACGACGCTCATACAATAGAACTATCGAAAAAAATACTACCGTATGTTGAAGGTAAGAAGTTGATATTGGTGTTCAATAAGGTAGATGTCATATTTGCCGAACGAAAGCAGCAGAAAGAAAAACTACTTCTAGAAGAAATTCCTGATAGAGTATTTATTTCGGCTAAATACCATCAGGGAACAGACGAACTGCAAAAAAGATTAATTGATGCCGTCAATATTCCGGAATTTGGAGAGCAGGATGTTGTGGTGACTAACATGCGGCATTATGAAGCTCTACAAAATGCATTGCAGGCAATTCTGCGAGTATCGGAAGGTTTAGAAAACGGAATATCCGGCGATTTTTTATCTCAAGACATCAGGGAGTGTATGTATTATCTTGGAGAAATAACCGGACAAATTTCGACTGACGAAATCCTTGGCAATATTTTCAGCAAGTTCTGTATCGGCAAGTAAGTTGAGATTACCATCCATTTCCAGCAACTATCACTAATAGCAAAGTATTTTATTGTAAATCAGTTATATTTTATCTAATTAATGCTTCCCTATTGTTAAATCCAATTGTTTCGCTTACTTTTGTACCGCGGCTGTACCGCTGTGTTTTTGTATTTGTTTTTCAAGTCCTAATTTCAACAGATAATACACTATTGGGACTTCATGATGCACAATGATACATGATGATACAGAATATTGGCGAAATAAGATGAAAGAACAAGGAAGTATACTAAAGATCTGTGAGTTTTGTGGCATTACATTCAATGCTTACAAGACCACGACCCGTTATTGCTCACACACTTGTAACTCAAGAGCGTATAAAGATAATAAACGGCAGATGAGGTTGACGGCTATCAACTATCGCACAATGCAAGAGATGGAGGTGATTAGTGATCAGTATGAAAAGATCAAAGACAAAGAATTTCTCTCCGTATCAGAAACTGCCTTTTTATTGAGTGTTGGACGAATGACTGTATACCGATATCTACATTCCGGCAGTTTGCCAGCAGTTCAAATAGGTGGGAAAACATTTATTCGCAGAAAAGATATTGACACCATGTTTGATGCAAGGGAAGAATACAAAGCGAAACCCTCTATCGATCGTAAGCCTATCTCTGAACTTTGCACGGTTGCTGAGATTAAAGAAAAATATAAGGTAAACGAATCATGGATTTTTAAAGTAGCTAAGGAAAACAATTTCCCTCGTACATTAAATAAAGGAAAGACTTATTTCAGTCGTAAACATGTGGACGCTTACTTTTCAAAAAAGAATCAGCACACCGGCATTGCCGAATGGTATTCTGTAGATGATATAAAGGAAAAATTTAATATGACTATCAATTCCGTATACTCATTCGTGTCTGAAAACTCAATCCCCAAAAAGAAAGAAGGCAAATATGTGTTTTACTCGAAATATCATGTGGATAAGTTAAAAGAAGAAGTAGAGTCGGAAAGACTGGAATACTATACAGTTCCGGAAGCCATGAAAAAGTACAACATGAGCCGGGATCAGATATATCATTATGTGAAGTATCATAAGATTCCTAAAGTAAAGATTGGAAAGTCAATTAAGATAGCCAAGCAGGAATTAGACCGTGTATTAAACCCGATAATTATATAAGCCATGTCAATATCAAAAGTCACTTTACGCCGCCGACCTATCAAAAATGATATGGAGAGTTTATACCTGGACTTCTATCCGGCCATCCGCAATCCCGAAACAATGGAGATGAGCCGGAGGGAGTATTTAGGAATCTATATCTACTTGCATCCAAAGAATGAAGTAGAGCGTGAGTATAATAATGAGATGCTCCTAAAAGCAGAAGCTTCCGCTCTATCCGTGTACAATCTATAATTAATGAGGAATACGGATTCTTGGATAAACATAAGATGAAGGGAGATTTCTTAGCTTATTTCAGTGAAATGAGTAAAACTAAAGATCAGAAATGGTTGAGAGTTTACGATCACTTTTATAAGTTTGTTAATGGCAAGTGCACTTTTGGTGATGTAAATGTAGATTTGTGTCGTAAGTTTCGCTCTTATTTATTGAATGCAAATCAGCTGAATCGACCCAAGCATAAGATAGCTCGTAATTCGGCAGCCGGATATTTCTCTACCTTCCGCGGATTATTAAAAATTGCATACTGAGATAAACGGATCAAGGAAAACGTAAATGACTTTTTAGAGAAGATAGAATACGAGGATGTTCGCAAAGAATACCTAACCCATGATGAGGTGAAACTATTGGCAAATACGCCATGTGATATTCCGGTGCTTAAAAACGCCTCACTCTTTTCCTGTCTGACAGGATTACGGATCAGTGACATTCTCAACTTGACGTGGGATGAAATTGTTCTTGGCGCCGACAATGGATACTGCTTACGGTTACGTACAGAAAAGACTGAAACAGAAACAACGCTCCCCATCAGCTTCGAAGCGTTGGAACTCTGCGGTGAACGTGGAAAAGGGAAAGTGTTCAAAGGATTGCAGCGTTCCATGACACAATACCCCTTAAAAAACTGGCTCAAGAAAGCCGGGATTACGAAAAATATTACCTATCATTGTTTTCGGCACACGTTTGCGACCCTTCAGATAGCCTTAGGCACAGATATTTATACTGTCAGCAAAATGCTTACGCATAAAAATGTGAGTACAACTCAGGTGTATGCGGAACTGGTGAGTGAGAAAAAAAGAGAATCAGCGAATAAGATTAGTTTGAGATAAGATGAAGAATATACATATATCAGAAGAAGACTTTGTTGAAGCGATTGAAGCTTTGAGAAAACAATTAGAACACGATGAGTTCTTTGGGGAGTCAATGGAAAATGCTTTCCCCGGTTGTCATGCACCAATATATGACAACCATTATTTGTGGGAAGCTCTAATCAAGTTGCTTGAAATAGCTACTGATGATACAAGCAAAACTGTAGAATGGTGGATATATGATGCAAAATTCGGAACAGATTCAAACATGGGAGTCTTAGAAAATAAGGATGGCAAAGAAATTACAATAACTTTGCCAACAGCAAAAGACCTATACAACTACCTAAAAAACAAATAACCATGGGATACGAAGTAAATAAAATACAGTCACAGTTTGAGGAATTGAAATCAATCATCATTTCTCATAGGAATAGAGCTTACCAGGCTATCAATACTGAGATTATCACAACAAATTGGGAAGTAGGAAAGTATGTTTCCCATAGAATAATATCCGAACAATGGGGATCAGGAGTAGTTGATCAGTTTGCTAAATATTTAAAGAATAACCAGCCCGGACTAAAAGGTTTTGATAGAAGTGCCATATATAGAATGGTGAAATTTTATGAGACATATAGTTCTGCTAAATTTGTAGCGGCATTGCCGCCACAAACAAAAAGCACTGATATTCAAATTAATACAATTGTGGCGGCATTGCCGCCACAATTAAGAGACGAAAGACAGATTATATCTTTCTTGTCATTGATAAACTGGACATCTCACTTGGAGATTATAACAGGATGCAAGACTGAAGAAGAAAAAGTTTTCTATATCCTTTTAGCTTACAAGGAGAAATTAAAATATAGAGAATTGCGCCGTCAGATAGAATCAAGTGTCTATGAACGGAGCTGCCAACGACTTCAAAAGTCCGTTTTATGGGGTTGGCTATGCTACTGCAGACTCGCCAATGGGTCCATGGGGCAAATATGAACATAACCCGATACTTCAAAAACCTAAAGATTTGCAAGGCACAGGCCATAGTGCCATATTCAAGGATAAAGATGGTAACCTGAAAATAGTTTTCCATGCCCATTATGACGCAACTACTGTCGAACCACGTTTTATGCATATTTCGGATGTATCGTTTACGAATGATAATCCCGCAGTTATGGTTGTTTCAAATGATTATTTTACACCGGGGCTGACTTATTAAACCCTTACAAAGAGTAAAAAGAAAATATGAAAAAGAAAATATTGATAGCTATCATGATCATCTGTGCAATTACGCCTTTGGCTGCACAGGATGCCGAATATAAAATCAGTTTGAAGAGCCCTGGAAACCTAGCCGAAACTTTCTCGCTATACGAAACTACTGATGGTTCATTAAAAGCAAGCAAAGACTTGCCTGTCGATATTCGGCGGAAGAACGCTATAGAATCTACGATTTCGACGGAGGAAATAACGATTACTGCCCGGGAAACGGTTTATTTCAGTTTCGAAGAAATTCTTAAGTTAGGTTTCAGCCACAACGATTGCCAGTTTTATATGCCGGGGTTCTGGTATCGCCGTAATCTTCGTTCACCCAAAGAAGCACCTTCCTTCCACACAAGTGATAGTTGGCAGGTAAGGGAAGACCGTTTAAGCGTGCCTCTGGCAGGAGCATTCAACGGAAAAACGGGCGAATTCTATACTGTTTTACGTATGGATAACGAAGGAGAAGAATGCCTGACTACTCATAAAGATGGAGAAGTTATACTAAGCGGAAGAACATCGTTAGGATATACCGGTTTCAGGAATATAAACGGGACATCTGCACTTGTGTTCGGATTCCCATACAGCGAAGCCCCAAAAACCTATATCCGGAAATTAACCCTGTCTCCTGCCATCCAAACTTTTATGAAGCTGGATAAAGGAGAAAGTATCACCCTGAAATGGGATTTAAGAAAAGGAAAAGCCGAAGATTTTTCGGGTTTTGTTGCTAATGTATGGAATTATTCTTTCGATATCTTAAATCCGCAAAAAACAGAAAGCAAATACACAGCCGAACAGGCAAAAGAAATACTGTCAAATTTCTTCAAAGAAAGTTATGTTGATAAATACGACCTAAAATATTACTCGGGAGTACATATGCGGACCGACGATTGTGCCAATAACGGATCTGCCGAAATAGGATTTGTGGGACGTATATTACTAAATGCATTTAATGCTTTGGAATATGGAGAAGCTAATAACCGTACCGACCTGATAGCGGATGCAAGATCGATTTTTGATAGCTACTTAAATCATGGCTTCACTTCCGCAGGCTTTTTAAGAGAGTTCGTAGACCTGAAAAATAACGAGGAACCTGACTTATACAGTATTCGTCGTCAATCGGAAGGAGTTTTTGCTATTCTGAACTATCTTGACTACGAACGAAAAAAAGGTCGCATCCACAAAGATTGGGAAGAAAAAGTCAAGCATCTGCTTAATAATTTCGCTAAACTTCAAAATGCTGACGGAAGTTTCCCTCGGAAGTTTAATAATAAATTCGAAATAACTGACAGTTCGGGTGGAAGTACACCTTCGGCAACACTTCCGCTTACTATGGCATACGGCTACTTCAAGGATAAACATTATCTGGATAACGCAAGAAAAACAGCAGTTTATCTGGAAAAGGAACTAATATCCAAATCAGATTATTTTTCATCTACCCTCGATGCTAACTGCGAAGACAAGGAAGCTTCTTTATATGCATCAACTGCTATGTACTATCTCTCGTTTGTGACTAAAGGTAAGGAGCGTGAACATTATATAAACCTTTGTAAGAAGGCTGCATATTTCAGTCTGTCATGGTACTATATGTGGGATGTTCCGTTTGCACAAGGACAGATGTTGGGTGATGTTGGTTTCAAATCGCGTGGATGGGGTAATGTGTCGGTAGAAAATAATCACATAGATGTGTTCATCTTCGAATTTGCCACTATACTCGATTGGCTGGCAAAGGAATGTAACGAACCCCGTTTTTCATCGTTCTCTTCTGTTATCAAAAGCTCAATGCTTCAGTTAATGCCAGTAAAAGGGCATATGTTTGATATAGGTAAAGTAGGGTATTATCCGGAAGTAGTACAGCATACAAACTGGGATTATGGAAAAAACGGCAAAGGATTTTATAACGATATTTTTGCCCCCGGATGGACGGTTGCTTCTCTTTGGCAAATGCTGAGCCCAAACAGAGTCGAGAACTATTTTAACAAAAAACAAAGGAAGTAATACTATGAATAAATGTCTTATAGTTCTTGTTACAATACTCACTACTCTTTCGTGCGGAAAAAAAGAAAAACCAGATTTACATCTACTGGATAAATCCGTTTTTGAGAAAGAAGTTGACGGCAAAAAAGTATCCCTATATACGTTGGAATCGGGCAATGGGTTAACAATGCAAGTTACCAATTACGGAGCAAGGGTGGTTTCGCTTTTTGCCCCCGATAAAAATGGTAAATATGAAGATGTAGTATTGGGTTACGATAACATCGACAAATATGTAAATAACAAAGGCGAACGTTTCTTGGGTGCTGCAGTAGGACGTTATGCTAACCGTATAGCAAAAGGGCAATTTACTTTGGATGGAGTAAAGTACCAATTGCCAACCTATAATAATGGTCAATGCCTGCATGGTGGGCTGAAAGGTATTGATAGAGTGGTATGGAATGTAGATAGTGTAGGTGAAAACAATATACATCTTTCTTATATTTCGCCTGACGGAGAAGAAGGTTTTCCGGGAACTTTAACCATTAAAATGGTTTATAGTCTCACAGCAGATAATGAATTTAAAATTACGTACGAAGCCACCACCGACAAAGCTACGGTTGTCAATCTATCACACCATTCGTTTTTCAATCTGAAAGGTGAAGGCAACGGAACAATTGAAGATCATGTATTGATGATAAATGCAAGCAAAACCACTCCTGTGGATAGCGTTTTAATACCAAGCGGAGAAATTGTTTCTGTAGAAAATACACCTTTCGATTTCAGAACGCCAACAGAGATTGGGAAAAGGATAAACGAAGAAAATCAACAGTTGAAAAATGGTTTAGGATATGACCACAATTGGGTGATAGACCGTAAATCGGATAAAGGTATTGAACTGGTAGCTTCACTTTACGAACCTGTAAGCGGCAGATTTATGGAGATATTTACAGACCAGCCTGCAATACAATTTTATAGTGGCAACTTTTTTGATGGAAAAACAACAGGAAAATACAACAAGCCTCTCAAGTATAGAGAATCGGTCGCGCTTGAAACACAGAAATACCCTGATAGCCCCAATCACCCGAACTTCCCTTCAACAGTATTAAAACCGGGTGAAGTTTACACGCAGACCTGTATTTATAAATTTTCGACTAAGTAAAACTTCAGTAAATTACTCAAAAATAATGGTCAGATTTATTTCTAAAAGTATATTCTTAGCAAATTGTATAATTTTAATTTCATTTTTTGGCTCATGCAACAAGACGATTAATAACTCTGGCAAACAAAAAAATGATGCCATAATGAGTAAGATACCCATAGAACTGGCCGATCCCACCATTTTCTACAAGGACGGTACATACTATTTATATGGTACAAGCCATGAAGACGGTATTTTAGTATATACCTCCACCGATTTAACAGAGTGGGAAGGGCCTAAAGGTGCTACAAACGGTTTAGCCCTATCAAAAGAAAATAGTTTTGGCAGCAAATGGTTTTGGGCTCCGCAAGTTTTTGAACGTGATGGCAAGTTTTATTTGGTATATACAGCCGATGAGCACATCGCTATTGCCCAAAGTGATTCGCCTTTAGGTCCATTCAGGCAAGAAACCCCAACAAAAATATCGGGTAAAAACAGACAGATAGATCCATATTTATTTTTTGATGACAACGGTAAAATATACCTGTACTATGTAAAACTGGACAATGGTAACAAGTTGTACGTTTCGGAAATGAAAAACGACCTGTCGGATATCAAGCCCGAAACAACTCGATTTTGCATCGAAGCGGCCCCCAATACATGGGAAGATACCGAAAATGCAGACTGGAAAGTAGCAGAAGGTCCGACCATAATAAAGCATAATGAATTATATTACTTTTTTTATTCGGCCAACGATTTCCGGAACAAAGATTATGCAGTGGGTTACGCAACAGCAAAATCTCCTTATGGCCCTTGGAAAAAATATGAAGGTAACCCCATTATCAGTAAAGAAAATATTGGAATAAATGGTGTAGGGCATGGCGACTTTTTTAAAGATGCGAATAATAACTGGAAGTATGTGTTCCACACACATCAGTCCGACACCATTGTTGATAAACGAAAAACAGCAATTGTTTCAGCTGCATTCGAAAAAGACTCATCGGGAGTAGATAAAATGAAAATTGATTACAAATCGTTCATATTTTTAGAGCAATAACCTCTCATCTATTAATCACTACAAATAATGAAGAAAGCAAATAGACCAATTATAGCAGGTACATTTTTTATTATCCTTATGTTAAGCATGGGACTGATTCTATTTGCTGAAATGAGAAAGCCACGAACTATTGTTACATACACCAATCCGTTATCAGTAAGATTTGGCGACCCCTATGTGCTTCTGGCATCAGACGGAAAATACTACATGTACGGAACCGACGAAACCGGAAAACTGGAAGGCTTTGAAGTATATTCGTCCGATAATTTAGTAGACTGGAAGCCTGAAGGACAGGTATATAAGGGAAATACACCCGAATCGTGGGCATTGGATTGCTTCTGGGCTCCTGAAGTTTACGAACGTAATGGAAAATTCTATATGTTTTTCAGTGCAAACTGGAAGCATAATCCTACTAACGAGGACGAAAACTTCAGGATAGGTGTTGCTGTTTCCGATAAGCCTACCGGCCCTTTCAAAGAGATGTCCGATAAACCACTATTCGACTCCGGATACCCTGTAATTGACGCAAATATCCTCGATTTTAATGGTAAAACATATTTATACTACTCGCGCTGTTGCTACAAACATCCCGTAGAAAGCGAAGTTGCCGTATGGGCGAAACAACTGAATATGTTCAATGAGATTGAAGAAAGCTGGATTTATGGAGTAGAAATTGCATCCGATTTTTCGAAAATCATAGGAGAGCCAGTACTTCTGCTCCAACCACCTAAAGATATGAATAATCCTCAATCGGAGTGGGAAAGCCGTTCTGTAACAAGCGGTGAGATTAACCGCCGCTGGACGGAAGGCTCCTTCGCATTCACAAACGAAACAAATGACAAAATATATATGATGTATTCTGCTAATTTCTTTGGAGGTTCAAACTATGCCGTAGGCTATGCCACAGCCACCAATCCTTTAGGTCCATTTAGAAAGGCATTGAATAACCCTATTCTGGAGCGAAATACTAACAAGCATGGCATTGTTACGGGTACCGGGCATAACAGCGTAACATGGTCGAAAGACAAGAAAAGAATGTTTTGCATATATCATGGCCGGACAGAACAAACGGGAGAAGCCCGTGTAGTATTTATCGATGAGATGAAAATCGACAAAGATGGTGTGTTATATGTTGATGGACCATCGACAAGCCCCAAAACTATAAATATTGAATGATAAAAAAGCCTATACCATCCACTTACGACATAATCTATAAAATAAGAATTAGCTTTTTTTTGCTCTGAAAAAATAGGGGCGTTGCACACGTTTTGCACACGCACTTAGAGAATCGTAGATAATAGATGATATTAATGCGCAAATAGGTGGCTGCATGGGCTTTTAGAACAAGCTTTCTGGCACTGTTTGAGAGCTATTACTACTGATTGATAATACTAAAGTCGTGCCTGTTAATCAGAGGGTCCTTGGTTCAAGTCCAAGAGGAAGAGCAAGAGAGGCAGCCACTTACATCGTAAGTGGCTGCCTCTTTTTGTTGCACACGGATTGCACACGCCCCCCTTTAGGAGCCACAACATTCGGCGGAGCCCAAATTAGGGGTAAAAAAGACTTTTGGGGCACCTCCTTTTGTTTTTCAGAAAAAAGCGTGATATAGTTATGATTAGAATTAATTTTCTTAATTTTGTCACACCCTAAATTTATTGGATATTTTTAAAATTAGAGAATAGATGAAAAAAGTAGTTTTGATCCGTCACGGAGAAAGTGTATGGAATAAAGAAAACCGTTTTACCGGATGGACGGATGTTGATTTATCGGAAAAAGGAGTAGAAGAAGCAACAAAAGCAGGTCAGCTACTGAAAGCGGAAGGCTTCCAATTCGAGTTGGCATTTACTTCATACCTGAAAAGAGCTGTGAAGACTCTTAACAACATTTTAGATCAAATGGATCTGGACTGGATTCCGGTTCAAAAAACTTGGAGATTGAACGAGAAACACTATGGTATGCTTCAAGGCTTGAACAAGGCCGAAACTGCAGAAAAATATGGTGACGAGCAGGTTCTTATATGGCGTCGCAGCTACGACGTGCCTCCTGCACCATTGGCAAAAGATGACGAACGCTCTCCATTTGTTGATGCCCGTTATGCAGGTGTTCCAAAAGCATTTTTACCGTTAACCGAATCTTTGAAAGAAACAGTAGAACGTATTGTACCATATTGGGAAGGAACAATTTACCCATCGTTGGTTGAACACGACCAAATATTGGTAGCTGCCCACGGAAACAGTTTGCGTGGTATCATCAAATATCTTAAAGGTATTTCCGATGAAGATATCGTTTCGTTGAACTTGCCAACGGCAGTGCCTTATGTATTTGAATTTGATGATGATTTGAATCTTGTAAAAGACTATTTCCTGGGAGATCCTGAAGAAATCAAAAAATTGATGGAGGCTGTAGCTAATCAAGGGAAGAAAAAATAATTTGCACTATTTTGAAGGGGGGGGGACCGGGTTGCCATGCGTATAACCCGGTCCCTTATTCATAATATTTATCGGTGTAACCATATCATTTTCAACCCAATTTGCCGAAGCGAAAGCCGGTTAATTGAATTGAGATTTATATTGCCCCGGCGTCATGTTATACATTTTCTTGAAATGCTGGGTGAAATATTTTATATCCGAAAAACCTACCATAAAAGCAACTTCCTTCACCATATATTCTTTGTTTTTCAAAAGTTCGCCGGCATGTTTAAGCCTGGTTTCCCTTACATATTCAACAGGGGCTAGACCTGTAAGGCTTTTCATCTTGTTGAAAAATACCTTTCGGCTCATATTGGTAACATTTGCCAGGTCGTCTATCATAAACTCGTTGTTGTCGAGGTTCTTTTCTATTTCTTCTTTCACTTTTCTAATAAAAACCTCATCCTGATTGGTTATTCTAGTCTCTGCTTTTTCGGGGTTAGAAACCAACTGGTTGTCCTTCGAAATGAACTCTACTAATCGCCTTCTTTGTTCTAATATGTTGTTAATCTTGGCTTTCAGTAGTTTAACGTTAAATGGTTTTGTTATATACTCATCGGCACTAAAGCTAATGCCTTCAAGTTTGTCGTCGAGACTCGTTTTTGCTGTCAGTAAAATGAAAGGAATATGACTCGTATTATAGTTTTCTCTTGTTTTTCGCAGAAACTCTATCCCGTCCATCTCTGGCATCATAATGTCGCTTAATATGATATCCGGTAGATTTTCAATAGCTAAATTGTAGCCATCTTTTCCGTTTTCGGCTTCAAGTACATTGTAGTGCGGAGCCAAAATTGTTCGCGTAAAACCTCTTAGGTCAGAATCATCTTCAACCAGAAGTACAGACAATTTTTTATCTTGAAGGTCGGAATTCTCCTTTGTTGCCAGCTCAATATTCTCATTTCCGTTCGAGGCATCAGCATCCGGTCTCTTTAATATATCCTCTTTTTCAGGATAAGTTATATTTACATTTTCGTCGTTTTCGAAGTGCTCCAGTCCCGGAGAAAAAAGTATGGTAAATGAGCTTCCCCTGTTGATGTCGCTGTCAACCGCTATTTTAGCGTGATGTTTGTCTGCAACTTCTTTTACAATAGATAGACCGATACCCGTACTTGGCTTGTTTTTATCGGTGTTGAAGGAAGCAAAACGGGTGAATAGTTTGTTTTGTATCTCCTTAGTCATGCCTTGCCCTTCGTCTTTCACTTGCAGAGCTATTGCTTTATCTTTCTTGAAGATGGTCACTTCTATGTTTTTCCCTTTAGGGGTATATTTTATAGAATTGGAAACCAAGTTAAATACTAGTTTTTCGATGCTGTTCTTATCCACCCAAATTTTTTCACCACCTATCTGATTGTCAACATTTAGCTGAATGCCTTGTTCTCCGGCCGATTTGAAGAAATTGTTGCATATCTCTGCAACATATTCGCCAATTGCCACCTCTTGTATGTTGAGTTTTAGCTTCTGAATTTTTCTGAAATCTAAAATCTGATTCACCATATTGAGCATCCTGTTTGCATTTTTGAGAACCAAATTTAGTTCCGGCTTTATTTCTTGAGGTATTTTCTCGTTGTCCAGAATATTTTCGACAGGCGACACTATCATTGTTAAAGGAGTGCGTATCTCGTGCGAAATATCTGTGAAAAAACGTGTTTTCATCTCGGTTTGTTCCTGCTCCAGAACAACACGGTCGCGCATCCTGTAATACGTAAAAACAGAGCGTAATACGATGAAAACTATAAGCGAAATTATTGTTATATATAGAGAGTATGCCCATCCTGTTTGCCAAAATGACGGCCTGATGGTTATGTTCAAAACGTGTTCGTTCTCTATCCAGTTTCCGTTGCTGTTGGTCGATTTTACTCTGAATACGTAATTGCCCGGAGACAAATTTGTATAATTTGCTATTCTTTGTTTTTGACAATAGATCCAATCTTTGTCAAAGCCATCCAGGCGATAGGCGTATGATATGTTTTGAGGATTAACAAAGTCGAGAGCTGCAAATTCTATGGTGAAGAAGTTGTCTTTGTGAGTTAATGTCAATTCCTTTATGGCATCTATTTTTTCGTGCAACTGAATGTCAATATTAGACACACGAAACCCGGTTAGAGCAAGATAGGGCTGAAAGTCGCTTCTGGTAATGTTTTGAGGGATGAAAGAAAGTATACCTTTCGAACAACCGAATATGATTTCGCCCTGATATGTTTTTAACGCTTTGGCCTCCGAAAAATATTGCCGGCTCATAATCCTGTTTATGTCGCTGAATATTTCGAATGATTCTGTTTCCGGATCAAACTTGGTGAGGTCGCCTTCGCTACTTACCCACAATTTGTTATCGTTATCCTCTATTATGGTCAGAATAACATCGGAAGGGAGTCCGGTTGTTACATTGTAGTTTTTGAATTTGAGTGGCATGCCTTGTTCGTCTTTGCTAATAACTTTGCATAAACCACCACCGAAGGTTGCAATGAATATTTCGTTTTTACTTGTCCTGTATATGTAGAATATATCGTTGGCACTTAGGCTGTTTTTCTCGAAAGCATTTCTTGTATATACTTTGTAGGAGGCTTTGTCAAAAGATTCGAATTTTGAAGAAAAAACTATTAATCCGAACGTTGTGCCCACATAAATATTCCCGTTCTTATCCATCTCCAACGTCCGCACATAGTGCCCTACATCAATCGGGTAGTTCTTTAAGTTGTTTTGATGATTAATGAACCGGCTGTTTTTTTTGTCATATAAATTCAGCCCACCGCCATAAGTCCCTATCCACAATCGGCCTTCGTTGTCCTCTAGCAACGAATATATATTGTTGCTGCTAACAGAATTAGGGTCGTTGGCATTGTTGGTGAAATGAGTTATGTTGAAAGATTCTTTTTCCGAAGCACGAGGCTCTAACAAGTATAAGCCGTCTCCTTTGGTCCCGATCCAGATAGTGCCATCCTTGCATTGGATAATTGTATATGTTTTCCCTTTAATGGGGGTTCCCGTCGAGCCTATCCTTCCATCGTTATTCAAAATCCCTTTAAAGTTTTCGTTTTGGTCGTATATCCTGATGATGTCGTCTTTACTTCCCAGCCAAATATTTTTATTCCTATCCTCAAATATAGCACGGACTTCGTATCCCAGAGAATAGCTGCTACTGGCTCCTATGTAATCGAATTTGAAAAAATCGTTGTCGAACACTATTTTTTCCAAACCGTCGGAACGGGTACTTAACCACAGGTTTCCCTGCCTGTCGAAATAAGCGTCGTGCAACAAGCTCGAAAACTTCCAGTTAGGAGCCAATGGGTTGTTGTAGAAAGGAAGTAGCTGGTCTGTTTGTTTATCATAATACGAAAATCCTCCACCTCTGGGATGTATCCAGATTCCACCCGAATTGTCTTCCAAAACTAAGAAATGAGGCGGAAATGCCATGTCGCTTCTATTTGGGTTGATCGACGTATAGAAAGTTAACTTGCTATGAAGAACATCGAATTTGGCAACCCCGTAATGGTCCATTTCTATCCATATATCTTTGTTTTTGTCTACATAGCACGATATCAGTTCGTTTGTGGGCAGGTTGGGCAAATTCGACTTATTGTATGCGTTGAGTTCATCTTTTTCTTTGTTATAGATGAAAAAACCGTCGTTGGACGTGAGTATTATCCCCACATTATCGAAAATGTTTTTTATCGAAATTATGTTAGACTCGACACCTGTTTCTAATGTTTTGAATTTTCCATTCTTTTTTTGATATCTAAAAATGCAGCCTTTTTCGCCTCCAAACCATATTTCGTCGTTCACTTCAGTGGCACAAAAAAATCTGGCTTTTTCGGGTTGTTTCACCGAAAAGAATGTGTTGCACTCCTTGTTGTCATGAGAGAACCTGGTCAGTCCATTGTCTGTCAATATCCATGAGTTGAGTTCTTTGTCTTCAAATACGGTGTTGACTTTATTCCCTTTCAGTAGATTGTTTTCGACATTAAAGAAACGGGTCGAATTTGTCGAATCTAATACACATACACATCCCATCAGTTCGGACGTAATCCAAACCTTGCCCGAAGAAGTGGGGATGGTGGTTGAGGAAAGAAATATCCCGTTGTTTTCCGATTTTATGGCTCTAAACTGTTCAATATTCGGGTCGAATTTGTATGTTTCCTTATTATAAGAGTGTGCCCAGATGTTTCCGTATGTGTCTTCCCATATCTTGTCTATCCTGCTTGTTTTCATCAATACGGGGTCGCCCAATCGAGATTTGTATGTGGTGAAGTTGTAGCCGTCAAATTTGCATAAGCCATCCCAAGTAGAAAACCACATAAAACCTTTCTTGTCTTGAAGTATACTCATCACAGAGCGTTGAGGCAATCCATCTATTGGCCCATAGTGCTCGAAATGACAATTAGGTTGAGCCAATATACATAGAGACACGAGAAAGAAGGCGGATGACAAAAGCCAAAGTTTTAGTCTCATATATAGTGTGTTTTTAATATTAAAAAGGTATACACAAATATACTGTTAGTTTTTCAAAGAAAGATGATTTCTAATTGTAATCTGTACAATAATACATAGTTGTTTTTTCTGATATTTATTGTGTAACTCGCTTGTTAGTAGTGTGTTGTTTGATTTTGGCTTGTGTGCTCTTCCAATTCAACCCTCATTAAATTCCAAAATATCCCCCTCACGCCTCATTATTATACCTTAACATTGCATTGCGAACCTTAACAAAAATCTAAAACAATTTTAAATAAACCAAAAGATGCAAACGAAAAACAATTTACGAAGTCTGTTTTGTACCTTATTGTTGTTGTTTTGTGCTATGAGTGTTTTTGCACAGCAAAAAACAATAACCGGTACGGTAAGAGACTCAAAAGGAGAAACACTGATAGGTGTTTCGGTGGCGGCAAAGGATGCTACGGTCGGAGCAATTTCTGACATAGATGGAAAATACACAATTTCTGTACCTTCGGCAACAAAATCCTTAGTATTCAGTTACATTGGAATGAAATCGAAAGAGATTGCGATTTCAGGTTCTACACTCGATGTAACTTTGCTGGACGATTTTTCTCAGTTGGATGAAGTTGTAGTTGTTGGATATGGAACAATGAAGCGTCGCGATTTGACGGGGTCTGTTGCTTCCGTAGACGATAAAACCTTGAAAAATATTCCTGTAACATCAGCATTGGAGGCTATATCGGGACGTATGGCCGGTGTAAACATTACAACAACGGAAGGATCTCCGGATGCCGAAATAAAAATACGTGTGCGTGGTGGAGGTTCTATTACTCAAGACAATTCGCCATTATATATTGTAGATGGATTTCAGGTAAGTAATATTTCGGATATCGCTCCCGGAGACATTCAATCTATCGACGTGCTTAAAGATGCTGCTTCTACGGCAATTTATGGTTCGCAGGGAGCTAATGGGGTAGTTATAGTGACTACAAAAAGCGGAAAGGAAGGAAAGATAACAGTAAATCTGAACGCGTATGTCGGTTTCAAAAAAGCATATAATCTCACAGAAGTACTTTCTCCTTACGAATATGTGTACTACCAAAGAGAACTTGACCCGGGAGAATCGATCAGTACAGGATTCTTCAGCAATTACGGAATTTGGGACGACCTTGGTATATACAAGGCAAAGAAAGGAAATAACTGGCAAGACAAACTGTATGGAAACACCGGCGTGCAGCAGAATTATAATGCCAGCATAACCGGAGGTAACGAAACCACCCGGTTTAACCTGAGCTATACGCATGCCGATGAAGACTATATTATGTTGAACTCGAAGTATAAAAGAGATAATATAAGCTTCAAGTTGAATACGAAAATCAACAAAAATCTTGACTTTGACTTCTCTGTTCGTTTCTCCAATGCAGATATAACCGGACCAAGTATATCGAACGGAAAAAAACTGAAAGATGCTGTTAAGTATGCACCTGTCAGAAGTTTGGTAGGAATGTCGTCCGAACTGATTGAGGGGCAAGACGATAATTCGGTGGAGGCGTTAAGCTCGCTTCGTAATCCTATCGAAGACGTTGAAAATGAGTATAAAAAACAAAATCAGTTCAATACAACATTTAACGCCGGACTTACGTGGAAAATCATCAAACCGTTACGTTTCCGTACTCAATTTAGTTATGCTTACTTAAAAAACCATACCGACAATATCTGGACCAGCGGAACGGGTGAATCTAGTGCCAATGGAGGACAGCCTGTGGCAAAAAGAAATGATGACAGAGGCGAAAGATGGTCTATACAAAATACTTTAACATATTCTCCTAAGTTTCATAAAGATCATAGCTTCGATGTTATGGTTGGGCAAGAAATGGACAACTTGCAATGGAAAAAGGTGCTGATTCAATCGAAGTTTTATCCTGCCGATATGACGGCTCAGAATGTTTTAGATTTCTGGAATAAAGGAAAGGCTCTGCCTACATATACTACAACAGAAGAGCCGGTTAGGTTGTTCTCGTTCTTTGGCCGTATCAATTACTCGTATTTAGATAAATATTTGCTTACGCTTACGGCTCGTGAGGATGGAAAGAATGCTTTTTCGAAAGACAATTTGTGGGGCTTCTTCCCGGGTATGGCTGTGGCATGGAGAATAGGCGAAGAGTCGTTTATGGAAAATACTAAAGATTGGTTGTCGAACCTGAAACTTCGTCTTAGCTATGGTTCGGTAGGAAATGCGCGCGTGGCATCTAACCACAGAAAAGAATACTCTTACGAAACTAATGCCGGTAAATTATATTATCCCGGAGAAGAGTCGACTGCCGCCCTGAAAGTAAGTAACAGATTGTATAATGAAGCCATAACATGGGAAACTACCATCTCTACAAATATTGGTCTCGATTTTGGCTTCTTCAACGAAAGGCTTAGCGGAACACTCGATATTTACAGAAATAAAACAAAAGATCTGTTGATGGATGTTCCACTTCCTTCCCATTCGGGATATACTACTCAGTATCAGAACGTAGGGCAAACCTCAAACAAAGGGGTCGAGCTTTCTCTTAATGGTCATATTGTGGAAACAAAAGATTTTACGCTTTCGGCAAACTTCAATATATCGTTTAATCGCAACAAAATAGACAAATATGTAAGTGCCGATGGCAAATCGAGCCTTTATTCATCGGCTTGGGGATTAACAACTTCGGCTTACGACTATTTGGTTGAAGAGGGAAAACCCATTGGGCAAATGTATGGTTATGTAACAGACGGAATGTATTCTTTCAGCGATTTTTCTTGGGACGAACTTAATAAAAGATGGTCATTGAATGCAACCGATGAAAATGGAAATACGATAGCTGATGCTTCGACTCTACTTACAACAAGTGGTAATTATTTCGGACCGGGTCACCTAAAACTCAAAGACTTGGATGGCGACGGCGAAATAACGGAAAAAGACAGAAAAGTTATTGGTAATGCCCAGCCAAAGCATACAGGTGGATTTGGTATCAACGCAACATGGAAGGGATTCGACTTGTCGGCACTGTTCAACTGGTCGTTCGGAAATGATATATACAATGCAAACAAGATAGAATTCAATACTTACTCCGGATCTAAAAAATATCAGAATTTGAGTAGTGCCATGAGGCTTGGAAATCGTTTTTCAACTATCGACCCGGCAACCGGATTGAACATATATCACGGAGCAAATGCAAACCCTGCACGCTTACAAGAAATAAACCAGAATGCTTCAATCTGGCATCCTATCATCAATTCCACCATTTTTCATTCGTGGGCGGTAGAGGATGGATCGTTTCTGCGCCTAAGCAACCTTACCTTGGGGTATACATTGCCAAAAAAACTAATCAAGAAGTTGATGTTGCAGAACCTAAGGGTATACGCAACCGGATATAATCTTCATTGTTGGACAAGCTACTCGGGGCAAGATCCTGAGGTTGACACACGTCGTTCAACACCATTGACTCCGGGTGTCGATTACTCGGCATATCCAAAATCACGTTCATTTGTATTTGGAGTAAACATAACTTTCTAATTAATAGAGATCATGAAAAAAATAATATATCGTATATCAATTGCAGCAATGTTGTTCGCTTCGTGTGACGACTATTTGGAGACGGAAGCTCCATCTAAATTGACCGGAGAAAATGTGTATCAGTCGTTGTCATTTACCGAAGATGCTATTATGGGAGTATACGCTTCCCTTACAGAACCTTATGTGTATGGACAGAAAATCACAACAAACTGGCCTACCAATTCGGATATAGAAACAGCCGGACTAAGCACTGACAATTATAACAGCCCTACCCGCGATGCCGGTGCTTCCAACTATTATGGATCGGCCGACAACCTGAACCAACGTTGGGATAATGTTTTCAAAACTGTAGAATTGGCTCGAACTGCAGTAGAAGGCATCAGAAACTCACCATTGATGAATACCAAAGATAGCACATTGATGAAGGCTTATCTTGGAGAAGCACTTACCTTGAGAGCTTTGGGTTTCTTCGAGTTGGTGAAGCACTTTGGTGATATCCCATTCACGCTGGAGCCTTCCAGGTCTGATTTGTCTAACGTATACATCGGAAAAACAGATAGAGACACGGTTTATCACTATATCATTCAAGACTTGCTGGAGGCAGAGCAATATCTTCCTTGGTTAGGAGGTGCGGTGGGCAATAAAAATTACAGTCAGGCAGACAGGGTTACTAAAGGTTTTGTTAAAGGACTTGCTGCTCGTGTGGCTCTTTTTGCGGGAGGATGGTCTGTTCGTGACCGCAATCAGTTTCCTGATACGCAAGCCGAGGTGCATCCGTCGATACCCGAAATGAACGGCTATTTTACAGGAAGAACAAAAAATTGGCGAAAATACTACGAAATAGCGGCTCAGCAGTGCGCCGAAATATTAGGAAGTACAGATAATCCGCATGATTTGGATGACTTTGAAAATTTGTGGAAAACAGTAAATCAACTCCAATACAACAAAGCAAAAGAAAATCTGTTTGAAGTTGCTTTCGGTTTGGGAAACAGTGGAGATATTGGCAACCTTATCGGCGCGCGTTTAGATGCAAATACAAAATACGGAACCATACAGTTGAGCGGGGGAAATGTGGTATCAAACTCATATTATTTCTATTCGTTCGACAAGGATGATAAACGTAGAGATGTAACGCTCACAAATATTTCTTATACGGCAGACAACAAAGAAAAATTCAATAATAACCCTGTCGACTGGAAATTTGCAAAATGGCGTATCGACTGGATGACAGATGCGTACAAAGCATTGCACAAAGAGGCCAAATCGGGTCGTGTGTCTACAGGTATCAACTGGATTGTGATGCGTTATTCGGATATCTATTTAATGTTTGCCGAAGCTCAGAACGAACTGAATGGTTCTTCTGCAATCAATGCTGTTGCCGGAATGAGTGCGAAAGATGCCCTGGAAAAAGTGCGGACGCGTGCATTTGGACAAGGCAGCGGAAAAATTGGTGCGTACGACTCCGACTTTTTCGAAGCCGTGGTAAATGAGCGTGCTTGGGAATTTGGAGGAGAAGCTTTGAGAAAGTATGACCTGATAAGATGGGGACAACTAAGCGACAGGATTGAAGCTCAGAAACTGGCAATGTGTAAGATGCTGGATGGAAAAGGAGAAGTTCGCATTTTTGACAAAGTATATAGAGGTGAAGACTTCCCCGAAATCATTTATTACAAGTTTTCCGATTCGGAACGTATAGACCGTAGTTCAATCAATTATTACGAAAATATAGGAGGATCTCCTTCTTCCGACTATTTAGAAACTAGCTGGTTGGCCAATGCCGCTCGCAGTGGCACAAATATGAAAACATGGGTTACTCGTATCCTGCTTTCTGCTACGGGGTTAAATGCTTCTTATGATTATTCGTCTATTGTGGCTCAAATGGATAGTGCAACGTCTATACAATCGAACCTGAATCTGTTTAAGATGGGCAACAACGTATGCAATAACAGGCATCCGTTTGCGATCTACAATAAAAACCTGATAGATGCTCAGAATAAGTTTAAAAACTCGTATGGCTTCTAAGAAAGTGAGGCATATAAAAACTAAAAAATAAGCAAAATGAAATCACTAAATATAATAAAAAACATTGCAGGCTGTCTCTTAGTCGCTTATACGGCTCTATTTACATTGTCATGTGATGATGATGTAAATGATTGGGGAGTGGATTCATCTCAAGATAGATTGTTCCGTCCGTTGGTTTTTGAGCAGTCGAAGGTTTCGGCAACTTCAATCGAAGTTCGCTTCACTAAAGTTATGGCTGCCGACCGTTATATCTTCGAAATCAGTGAAGATAGCCTTAAGTTTGAGAACGTTATCCGCACTGTCGAGATACTATCCGATACGTTGACACCTTTTTCTCTTTCTTCCACAGCTACGAAAACCGAGTTCCGTATACCTTTCGACGAATTGAACGGAAGCACACAGCAGTGCATCAGAATGAAAGCTGTGAACAAAGAAGGAACATTGAGCTCAGAATATGTTGAGTTTGCATTTAAAACCACAGAAGAAAATATATTTAAAGAGTTTGTAATTGGGGCAGACGAGTTTACCGCAAAATGGGAGCAAACCGACAGAATCACTCGTATAGAGGTGATTGAAGATGCCTCCGGAGAAGACGTGTTGGCAGATGGAAATCTGTCGGATCAAGAAATTGCAAATGCAGAGAAAACTGTTTCGGGCCTGAAGATGGGAACCTACTATACTGTTACACTGTATAACGGAGACAAAATCAGGGGGCGTCATTCTCTGAAAACAGCAGGAACTGCAGGAAGTGAGTCTTACAATGTGCAGCCGGGTGACGATATAGCTGCAGTTTTGCAAGAACTATTGGATTTGGGAACGCCTAATGTTTCGCTCATATTCGAAAACGGACAGGCTTATGATCTTCAAACTTTAGAAATACCAGCGGGTATGGTTTCCGTAACATTCACAGCTTCGAGCGGAGAAAAGCCAATCTTAAACATGAATAAGGTGGTTGCAGCTTCTACTATGGATGCGTTGGTGTTTGAGAACGTAAATCTTGTGGGCGAAAGTGCAGAGACATCTCGTTTCATTGACACTAAAGTGGGTATTAGGAATATTAGCTTTACGGGTTGTAGCATAAGCGACTATAACTGCATAATACGTTTGCAAAATACACCGATGGAAGTGGATAAGGTTTTAGTAGACAGATGTTTTATTAAGAATACCGGAAGTTATGGCGTGTTTAATGTTGGTGGTGCTCAGGTGCAGTTGAAAGACCTGGAATTGAAAGAAAGCACACTTGTAGATGTAGGGACACAATTGACGGATATTCGTACCAATGCCGAACTGATTACTGTAAAACAATGTACATTCTACAATGGAAATGCGAAAATGAATCAGTTTTTCCGTTTCGATAAAAATAATTTGCCGGCGTTGGTGGTAGTAGAAAAATGTTTGTTGTCAGGAGCCAATGCAGACGGAAAGGTGAATGCAACATATCAGGACTACCTGCCTGCTCTATCCATTTCTTTTGCAGGAACATACAGAAGTTCCGATTTTCAGGAGAATAACAGAAAATTTGCCGACATCACAGTGTTTGAAGGTACGGCATCCGAACTATTCACAAATCCCGACAATGATGAGTTCTTCATTAAACCCGGATCCGGATTTGCCGGTGAAGGAGTAGTGGGCGACCCTCGATGGTTCTGATTATGCTGTTTTGATAAATTGCCGATAGGGTTGTGTCAAAAGTCTTTTCTCCCCCTTTAGGGGTTGCAGGGTTGCTTTGTAAAGATTAGGGCTTTTGACACCCCCATTGGTTAACTAAAAAGAAGAAATGAAAAATCTGTTTTTTATATTCTCCCTATTCTCTTTTCTTTCTGTTTTCGGACAAGAAAGTAATATGAAGCTATGGTACAACACGCCTGCAAACCTGTGGGTAGAATCGTTACCATTGGGCAATGGGCGTATTGGAGCCATGGTATACGGGAATCCCGTCAATGAAGAATTTCAACTGAATGAAGAAACCATTTGGGGTGGTTCTCCATATAATAACACCAATCCTTTGGCGAAAAATTCTTTAGGAAAAATCCGTGATCTCATTTTCCAAGGTCATAATGTAGAAGCACAAGCTCTGTGCGGAGATGTTATCTGCTCGAAGGGGGCAAATGGCATGCCCTATCAGACAGTGGGTTCGTTACATCTCGATTTTGAAGAGCAGGAAGGATATGAGGAGTATTATCGGGAATTGGATATAGAGAAAGCTCTTACTAAAACGACATTTAAAGTAAATGGCGTTCGGTTTACGAGAGAAGCATTTACTTCGTTTCCTGATCAAATGCTGATTGTAAAGCTGACGGCAGCAAAACCGAATAGCATTTCTTTCAAGGCTCGTTATACAAGTCCGTATAAAGATGCAAAATATTCAACATCCGCAAATGTATTGGAAATAAGTGGAAAAGCATCCAACCATGAAGGCATAGAAGGAAAAGTACGGTTTACGGCTCTAACTAAAATTGATAATGATGGAGGAAAAATAAATCTGTTGTCCGATAGTATAATTAGTGTAACTGGGGCAAACAGCGTAACATTATATGTTTCCATCGGCACCAATTTTATCAATTACAAAGATGTATCGGGAAACTCGAAGGCGGTAGCGGAAAATTATTTGAAACATGCAGGTAAAAAGACTTACGAAGAATATAAAAAAAGACATACGGATTATTACAGTAAATACTTCAATCGGGTTTCCCTCGATTTAGGCTGTAACGATCAAGCAAATAAGACAACGGATGTCAGGGTCAGGGAATTTTCTCAGAATTTCGATCCTCAACTGTCGGCATTATATTTCCAATTTGGGCGCTACTTGCTTATATGTTCATCTCAGCCCGGAGGTCAACCAGCCAATTTGCAGGGAATCTGGAACTATCAGTTACGTGCCCCGTGGGATGGAAAATATACTACAGACATCAACGTAGAGATGAACTATTGGCCTGCCGAGGTTACGAACCTATCCGAGATGCACGAACCGTTTTTGCAACTGGTGAAGGATGTAGCTGAAACCGGAAAAGAAAGTGCAGCCATGTATGGTTGCCGAGGCTGGACTCTTCATCACAATACCGATATATGGCGAAGCACGGGTGCTGTAGATGGTTCGAAATATGGCGTTTGGCCAACCTGTAATGCTTGGTTTTGCCAGCATCTATGGGATAGATATCTGTTTTCGGGCAACAACGAGTATTTGAAAGAAGTTTATCCCGTAATGAAACAGGCTTGCGAATTTTATTTAGACTTTTTAGTGAAAGAGCCTAAAAATGGTTGGTTGGTGGTTGCCCCGTCCTATTCGCCCGAAAATGCCCCAGTTGTAAATGGTAAGCGAGACTTTGTTGTTGTGGCAGGCTGTACGATGGATAACCAAATGGTCTTCGATTTGCTATCGAATACTATCGAAGCTGCTACTATCCTGAAGGATGATAAGGCTTTCGTAGAATCGTTAAAAGAAACATTGTCGCAGTTGCCGCCTATGCAGATAGGCAAGTGGGGGCAATTGCAGGAATGGATGGAGGATTGGGATAATCCGAAAGACAGGCATCGCCATGTCTCTCATCTCTGGGGTCTATATCCCGGATTTCAGATTTCGAAATTCGATACACCCGAATTGTTCGAGGCAGCAAAAACATCACTGATACATCGAGGCGATCATTCAACAGGATGGTCTATGGGGTGGAAGGTTTGTTTATGGGCGAGGCTATTGGATGGTAATCATGCATACAAATTGATAGAAGAGCAGCTGACCCCGACGGTTGATGAAAAAGGCCAGAACGGAGGAACTTATCCAAACCTGTTCGATGCTCATCCACCTTTCCAAATCGACGGAAACTTTGGATGTACGGCAGGAATTGCCGAAATGCTTGTGCAAAGCCACAGCGGAGCTATTCATCTTTTACCGGCATTGCCCGATGTGTGGAGCAAGGGTACGGTGAAAGGCCTGAGATGTAGAGGCGGCTTTGAATTATCGGAAATGGCATGGGAAAACGGCAAACTAAAAAAAGCTGTTATAAAGTCTCCGATCGGAGGAAAAATACGACTGCGCTATAATGATAAACTGTCATTGAATGGAAAAGAATTGAAGCCGGCGAAAGACAACACCGCTAATGTTTTGTTCAAAACGCAGCCGGTGAAAAAAACTATAATAACAAACAACAATATTTCGAAGAATACCGAAACAAAGACGAATACCTATTTATATGAATTTGAAATCGAAAAAGGCAAAAGCTATGTTTTCGAGTGTATGTAATGATAAGAATATGAGACAAAGAAATAAAGAATATAAAATAGCCTTGCTGATATTGCTCGCAATGTTGCTAAGCTATACCAATTCTCAGAGTGTGATGGCTCAAAAAAGTTATAGCTATCTATATAGTGAGTTGCCTTTCAGGATGCCGGTACTCCAACAGCCGTCTTTCCCCGATAATGAAGTCTCGATAGCCGATTTTGGAGGAGTTTCTGACGGAACAGTATTGAATACCGAAGCATTTGAAAAAGCAATGAATGCCTTGTCGGAAAAAGGAGGAGGAAGGCTGATTGTCCCTTCGGGTATTTGGTTTACAGGGCCTATCGTTTTCAAGTCGAATATAAATCTGCATTTAGAAAAAGGAGCTTTAATTCTTTTTTCATCCGATTTTAATCTGTATCCGTTAGTAAAAACTGTTTATGAAGGTCTTGATACATATCGTTGCCAGTCGCCGATTTCGGGGCATAACCTCGAAAATATTGCAATTACGGGAGAAGGCTCAATCAATGGATCGGGCGAAGCATGGCGTCCGTTGAAAAAGGCAAAAGTAACAGATAGTCATTGGAATAGAGTGGTAAAATCGGGGGGGGTATTGAAAGATCCATCTTTTTGGTTTCCTTCCGAAAGTTCTCTGTTAGGAGAAAAAATGAAGGTGAATACCCCTAACAAAAATTTGTCTAAAGCAGACTGGGTGGCAGTAAAAGACTATCTGCGTCCTGTGATGGTGAGTTTTGTTGAATGTAAGAATGTTCTTCTAGAAGGGGTTCTTTTCGAAAACTCTCCGGCATGGAATATACACCCGCTAATGTGCGAAAATGTAATTGTAGACAACATAGTTGTCCGTAATCCCGGATACTCTCAGAATGGAGATGGGCTAGACTTGGAATCATGTGTCAATTCGATCATCGTTAATAGCATATTTGATGTAGGTGACGATGCCATCTGCCTAAAATCGGGTAAGGACGAAGATGGCCGCAGGCGTGCTCGCCCAACAATAAACGTAATTGTAGACAACTGTAAAGTATTTCAAGGGCACGGCGGTTTCGTAGTAGGAAGCGAAATGTCGGGGGGTGTAAGAAATGTGTCGGTAAACAATTGCCAGTTTTTAGGAACTGATGTCGGACTCAGATTTAAGAGTACCAGAGGTAGAGGAGGCATTGTAGAGAACATCTATATAAAAAACATAAATATGTTTGACATAGCCACCGAATCGTTCCTTTTCGATCTTTATTATGGAGGAAAATCGGCTAGTGAGTCGTTGGCCGATGGAGATAAAACTCCAAAAGAAGAAGTGTTGCCCGACGTAAACGAGACTACTCCTATATTCAGAAATATTTATGTCAAGAATCTCATTTCAAGAAATGCCCATCGCGCCATGTTCTTTAATGGATTACCCGAAATGAATATTTCAAATATCAATATCGAGAACGTGAGCATAACATCCACCATCGGGGCAGAGTTGGTAGAGTCGGATGGTATTACCTTGAAGAACGTTAAGATATTGCCCAAAGAAGGTTCGGCTCTGATTTTGGATAATGTGAAAAATTTGAAAGTAACAGGTTTTACTTATCCCAAATCATTGAAACAGGTTGTAAGGATAAGTGGGCGTAAAACTAAGAATATAGATCTGCCCGATTCTCTTAAAAGTGAAAACGTTGCGCAAAAATGAGACAAATGAATAAAAAACTTTTTGTCATACTATCTCTATTGATATTGGCCATACCTGCGAATGGCAAGAAATATTATCGGTGGATGACAGATTCGGATATGAAACGCAATCCCGAATCGTGGATGCTTGATTTTTCAAAAAACCTGAAATGGAACTATTGTCACGGTTTGATGCTCCAGGCAGTATTGCAGGTTTGGGAAAAAACTTCCGAGCCGAAATATTTTGATTATGCCTATTCTTATGCCGACACTATGGTTCTGGCTGATGGACAGATTAAAACGTATAAGTTGCATGAATACAATATCGACCGAGTGAATCCCGGAAAATTCTTATTCACAATATACAATGCCACAAAAGAAGAAAGATTTAGGAAAGCCTTAGAGTTGCTTCGCTCTCAAATGCTGACGCATCCCCGAACTGCCGATGGAAGTTTCTGGCATAAAAAGGTTTATCCGCATCAGGTTTGGCTCGATGGCTTGTATATGGCTAGTCCTTTCTTGGCTCAGTATGGGAAAGAATTTAACGAACCTGCATTGTTTGATGATGCAGCTCAACAAATTGTAGATATCCGTAAACACTCTTACGATTCTAAGACAGGCCTGTATTATCATGGTTGGGACGAAAGTAAACAACAAAAATGGGCCAACCCGGCAACGGGGCTTTCTCCTAATTTCTGGTCAAGAAGTATTGGGTGGTATATGATGTCTATCATTGATGTGCTTGATTTTATGCCCGCACACCATCCTCGAAGAGGCGAAATCATAGAGATACTGAAAGAGCTGTCAGCCTCTCTCGAAAATTTCAGAGATCCGAAAACAGGCATGTGGTATCAGGTAACGGATCAGATGAACAGAAAAGGTAATTATCTGGAATCTACCGGTTCTATCATGTTCATTTATTCTTGGATAAAAGGCGCTCAGAAAGGCTACTTAGACAAGAGTTATGAGAAGAAAGGGAAGAAAGCGTATAATCAATATGTGAAAAGATTTATAAAAAAAGAATCGGATGGTACTATTTCGGTAACAGACTGTTGTGCAGTTGCAGGACTTGGAGGTGAGAAATTTTACCGTGACGGAAGTTTCGAATATTATATTTCCGAACCAATCAGGGATAATGACCCGAAAGCCGTAGGGCCTTTTATAATAACAAGCATTCTATTGAATAAGTAGAACAAAATAAGATATCATGAAAAAAATATTATTTATCATTTTAACGATAATACTAAATATCCATCTTGTTGCACAAACTCCGGCTTTTCCCGGAGCAGAGGGCGGAGGTATGTACACAAAGGGCGGACGAGGCGGACGCGTCTACTATGTGAATACTTTAGAAGACAATAATACAGGAAGTGCTGTAAGGCGCGAAGGTTCGCTGCGCTGGTGTCTAAATCAGAAGGAAGCAAGGACAATCTTGTTTAAGGTAGGTGGAACTATCAGGCTCAACAGCCAATTAAGTATCAAAAATGGCAATGTAACGGTTGCAGGCCAGTCTGCTCCGGGCGATGGCATTTGCATTGCCGATTACCCTGTCATGATAGCTGCCGACAATGTAATTCTTCGTTATCTGCGCATACGTATGGGTGATGAAAAAATAAATGTTGGGGAGGCCGATGGTGCAGACGCTTTAGGCGGAAGAGGTTTTAAAAACGTGATTGTAGACCATTGCTCCGTGAGCTGGTGCACAGACGAATGTTCTTCTTTCTACGATTGCAATGACTTTACGATGCAGTGGTGTATCATTTCCGAAAGTTTACGCCTATCCAAGCACGACAAGGGACCACACGGATATGGTGGTATATGGGGTGGAACAAACTCAACTTTCCATCACAACCTGATGGCTCACCACGACAGCCGCAATCCTCGGCTTGGACCGGGAAAGGAGGCTGCACCGCATACCGAAACTGTAGACATGCGTAATAATGTAATTTACAACTGGGTGGGAAACTCTTGCTATGGTGCAGAAGCAATGCGGGTGAATATAGTAAATAATTACTATAAGCCGGGTCCTTCTACACCTACGGGAACATCCAGAGGGCGACTTATAGCAATAGATAGAGACAAAAACGCAGGAAGCATAAGATATAACATCTGGGGACAATTCTATATTGATGGAAATGTAGTGGACGGAACAAACACGCATGCTGTCAATACAACAAAAAATAACTGGGCGTATGGGGTTTATAATCAGTTTCATTCGTCCTATGGCACTGTGTCGGAAGCAGATAAGGCTGCTATGAGAATGGACAAACCGTTTGTTGTCAATACGGTTTCTACCCATACGGCACAAAAAGCGTATGAAAAAGTTTTAGAATATGCAGGTGCCAGTTTAAAGAGAGACGCCTACGATGCAAGAATAGTAAACGAAACACGCACAGGTACAGCACCCTTCAAAGGATTATCTAAATATAACGGATATTCAAATAATTATCCCGGATCAACTGTCGACTGGAAAAGCAAAAATTACCCTAAAGCCGGCATTATAGACTCTCAGTCGGACCTTAAACCTTCCGATGCGGGCGATGATTGGTCGGCATGGCCAACCTTGATACAAGGAGAAGTTCTGGAAGACACTGACAGGGATGGAATACCTGACGGATGGTTAAGTGCTAATTATCCGGGCAAAACCGCAACAGACATAAATGATGAAGGATATACGTATTTAGAAATTTATTTAAACAATCTGGTAAAAGATATAACAGAGGGTCAGAATAAAGAAACATCAGGCATAGTGTCCGAATCCTTCGATTGCGCACAGAGTAAAGTAACTGCATATTACGATAATGGTTCCGATTCTATAAATATTCAATCTCAGAATTTGATAGAATCTATATCGATATATGACATTACCGGAGGATTAATAAAAAGAATAACCTCGTGTAATGAACATTATGCAACAGTGAATACGGGAAACTATCCAAGCAATTTTTATATCGTAAAGGTTACTCAAGATAACGGTCTGACTTCATCTGTCAAGGTGATGAAATAAAGAATATCAACCACACAAAATTATTGTAATGAAAAAAATATTGTCAATCATTTTAGGTATAACATTAAGCATTCAGCTCGGAGCTCAAACTCCTCTTGCATTTCCCGGTGCAGGTGGTGCAGGTAAATACACAACGGGCGGACGGGGCGGCACTGTATATTATGTAAACACGCTCGAAGATACCAATACCGGTAGCGCTATACAAAGAGAGGGTTCGCTTCGTTGGTGTTTAAATAGAAGTGGAAAACGGACTATCTTATTCAAGGTGAGCGGAACAATTAAATTGACCAGTGAGTTGAGAATAAAAAATGGAGATGTAACAATAGCCGGGCAAACAGCCCCCGGCGATGGTATTTGCATTGCTGACTATCCGGTCACCATTTCTGCCGATAATGTAATCATACGCTATTTGCGTTTCCGTCCGGGCGATGCAAGTAAAGGAGAGCCTGATGGATTAGGAGGAATGGACAGAAAGAATATCATCATAGACCATTGTTCCATTAGTTGGAGTGTAGACGAAGGCCTTTCCGTTTACGGAATAGAAAACCTGACTGTGCAATGGTGTTTGGTGTCGGAGGCGTTGAGGGTATCTTCACATGGCAAGGGAACACACTGTTATGGAGGAAACTGGGGTGGAAACAAGGCATCTTACCATCACAATATGATTGCACATTGCGAAAGCAGGGTTCCTCGCCTCGGGCCACGTGCCAGTACTCAGCAAAACGAATTTGTAGATATTCGCAACAATGTCTTTTATAATTGGGCAGGCAATGGTTGCTATGGCGGCGAAGGCATGAATGTAAACATAGTGAACAACTACTACAAACCCGGACCCGCAACAGACAAAGCGTCTGCTAAAGTTAAATATAGAATTGTGTCTATCGGTGTGCGAACAGAATCGTATGTGACCACCTATCCCGACTTTGCTCCGATGAAACATGTTTGGGGAAAGTTCTATATCGACGGAAATAAAATGGATGGCAATAGCGAGGTAACAAAGGACAACTGGACTAAGGGCGTTTATGCACAGCAATCGAACGGCGAAGGTGTAGATTATCTATGGACCGAAAAAACCAGAGATACCATTCGCCTGAGCCAGCCTCTTGATATTGAATCTGTCAGAACTCACAGTGCCGATCTGGCTTACCAGCGCGTGTTGGAATATGTTGGATGCAGCAAGAGCCGTGATGAAGTAGACCAACGCATCATTTCTGATGTAAAAAACAGGAAAGCAACTTATACTGCCTCTGGCAACAAATCGGGGTATATAAATACGCCGACAGATACTAAGCCGGCAGGCGCAGGAAGCGATTGGTCTCCGTGGCCGACTTTGGCTCAGGATAATGTTCCAACAGATAGTGACAAAGACGGCATTCCCGACGGATGGCTCGACAGCAATGGATATTCGGATAAAAAAGCTACTGATCTGAATGAAGAAGGTTATACATATCTTGAGGTTTATTTGAATAGCCTTGTTCACGAAATTACAGAAAATCAGTATAAAGATGCCAATAGTGGTATTGAGCCAGAATCGAGAGACGGTATAGAAAATCCGGTAACAGCACAATACAACAAACATTCTAATGCGATAAACGTATGGTCGCAAAACAAGATGAAGTCGATAGCTGTGTATAACCTTATGGGCAAACAGACAAAAAACATCGTTTGCCAAGATTTTCACGCAAGCATCAATGTAGACAACGATAATTCAAACTTTTACATTGTAAAAGTGACAACCGAAAATGACAAAATCTCATCAGTCAAAGTGATGAAATAGAAAATGAATATAAAACTTTTTTTAAACCGTTAAAACCAATTGATTATGAAAAGAATTTTTACAATGGGGTTAGGACTTTTACTAGCAAGTTCTATGAATGTGATGTCGAAAGACATAAATGTGACAGTTGACGATAATTTTATCGAAATCTTGAATGAAGCCGAAGCAGGCGATGTTCTTATCCTTGCGGACGGAGAATATTCTTTACCCGAAAATACGAGCACGGTAGAGATAGCTAAGAATATTACAATAAAAGCAGCCAATGAAGGAAAAGCTATTTTAAATCAATTTCAGTTTGTTGCTCCTGCTGATGTAACAGTAAAAAACATTACCATAGATGGTGTTGCTGCCAAGCACGACCCAACCGCAGACAGTAAGTACTTCTTTCAGGTTAATACAGCTACATCGTCCGTAGGAAACCTGACTATCAAAAATTGTACTGTTCATGGATATGGCAGAGGTATTGTGAGAGCAACAACCGATGGAGCTATACTAGATAATCTTGTTATAGATAATTGTGTTTTTACTGAAAACAGTAATGCTAGTGCTGGATATACTCAATTGAATATCCAAAAAGTAAAAACGAAAAGTGCAACAATCAAAAATACTACTTTCTATAAATCAAAAGCAGCATTGTTAAGATATGAAGGCGCAGAGGAAATTAAAGTATTATTTGAAAATTGTACTGTATTGAATTGCAATTCATCGGGAGGAAGAAATACTCTGGAAGTGGGTTCTAGTGTTCCTACAACATCTACATTTAAATTTAAAAACTGTATAATCAGTGGTTCTTATGATGCAGTTGCTCCTGAAAAACCAATAGATTCGAGAAATCTGGGAGATATTGAAAGCTCGTTGCTGGAAGGTTTTTCTTCCCTTTTGCTCAAAAGAACAACAGAAACAACGCCTGTGGAAGGAACAGTTACTTCTTTCAGCTTCGAATCGTTTGAAATGAAGACATCACCCGAAACTATTTCAGGCATTGGCGATGCCCGCTGGTCTTTGAACGGAGGTTCTTTAAGCATTGAAGCAGCCGATGTTGATAAAAATATCGAAAAAGTAGAATACTTCAATTTGTTCGGAAATAAAGTTTCTGCCGACGTAGAAGGTGTGCTTGTAAAGAAAACAACCTACGACGATGGTTCGGTAAGTACAAGCAAAGTATTTAATAAATAAAGCCAATCAGTAGCTGAGTTTATTATAACAAAAGTGTTCTTTTATATTCGACGTTTTTCGGGTGGAGTAAAACCCCACCCCTACATCTCTTCCTAGCCCCCTCTTTTAGGAGGAGGGTGTGAGGAGGTGATTGTAGGGGCAGGCCTCTGGTCTGCCCGAAAGTAGGGGCGTGTGTCAAAAGTTCCAAATTTCAGAAAATAACCCCCAGCCCCTAAAGGGGTGTATTGATTATCAATTGTTTAAAAAGTCCCCTTTAAGGGGATTAGGGGTAGAAAAGACTTTTGACACAGCCCCTCACGTCAACAATATCAGGGCGAATGGTTATTCGCCCCTACTGAAAAGATATTGTACAATTTAAACCAACACTTTTCAACTACTGATTCACATAAATAATTGAACTATAATATGAGGGAGGCAATACAGCAATTTTTTTCACCAATCTCATATTTCAACTAATATTATATTCCATGAAAAAACTACATTCTTTTTTTCTCACATTTCTATGCTGTTTCGTCGGAAACGTGCTATTTGCTGCAAATCCGTATGATGCAGATATAGTAGTTGCTGCAGACGGATCGGGCAATTATACTAAAATTCAGGAAGCCATAAACGCAGTGCCTAGCAATAGCGACAGGCGTACCGTTATCTACATTAAACGAGGTACGTATAATACCGAAAAGCTAATCATACCGGCAAACAAAAAGAATATCACAATGATAGGTGAAAGCCGTGACGAAACCATTATCAGCTATCACATGTACGATTGCTCGAACGCAGAATCGGCAAACAAATGTCCGGCAGATGCTTACGAACTTTGGAAAGACAATGCCGATTTGGTTCGGACATCAGCAACATTAACCATTCAGGCCGATGGCTTTATTGCCGAAAACCTGACACTTCAAAATACGGCCGGACCGGTAGGGCAAGCTCTTGCAATAACAGTAACGGGCGACAAAGGTATCTATCGCAATTGTAACTTTTTCGGATATCAAGATACAATTTACTTATGGACAGCGGGCAAACGCAGCTATTTTGAAAATTGTTTGATCGGAGGCCGCACCGATTACATTTATGGAGCCGGGATTGCGCTTTTCGAATCGTGCGAAATACGTAGTTGGGGAGGCGGATGGATTACTGCACCTTCTACACCTCAATCTCAAGCTTATGGATATGTATTCAACAAGTGTAAGGTAACCTATGCAGGCGACAGTCCATCACCATCCGATAACGGACAGAAATTTGCTTTAGGGCGTCCCTGGCACGAATATCCGAAAGTGGCTTGGTTGTATTGCGAAATGAGCGAGATGATCAATCCTTTGGGGTGGCCTACCAAATGGAATATGTCGTATGCCGATACCAGTGCCGACTTGCATCTGTACGAATATAAAAACACGGGAGCAGGTGCCGATATGAGTGGACGTGCCAACTGGGCAGGATTGAGAGCGATGACAGACACAGAAGCCCTTAACTACACAGTTCAGAAAGTGATGGCAGGATCGGACAATTGGGATCCAACTGCAGCCGCACCCATTGTAAAAAGCTATACTTGGACAGGTAGTGCAAACAATAGCTGGCTGGATGCAAATAACTGGAATCCGGTAGGGGTTCCTGCAAACGGAGACGTTGCATCTGTCGATATAAGTGCAACACTGAACGCAGACGGCAACACTTTTGCGGCAGACCTAACATTGAATGAAAACGCTAAATTGAACGTGACTGCCAATTCTACTGCAAACTATCTTGCTTTGGCAGGCGGTGAAATAGAGGCTACGGTAAACTCTTCCCTTGCCGGAAAAATGCAAACTAAATCTGCAACAACAATTAATACGACTGCCGACCTCGATATTCAGGCTGCCATAATAGGTGTTCATGATATTACAAAATCAGGCAATGGCAAACTTATCTTATCGGCAGATAACAGTTCCTATTCCGGAACTATATTGGTCACTCAAGGTAGTGTTGAGGCTAAAGCAAATAACAGCTTAGGTGTTAAGGCTACAGAAGTAAAATCCGGAGGAACGTTGATTATTGGTTCCGACAATGCCGTAAATGTGAAAGCTGCGTTGAAAATAGAAACCGGAGGTAAAGTTCAACTCGACAAACCTGTTGTTTTACAACAATTATACTTCGATGGAGTAATGCAACAACCCGGTGTATATAATGCAACAACAAGTTCGGCCTATTTAACAGGATCGGGCAATATTACGGTAGGGCGTCCTACAATGTTTTTGTGGGCTCAGACAGAAAGCAAGCGTTGGGGAACAGCAGCCAACTATACACCTGCATTGTTGCCTCTTGCCGGAGACACTGTTACGGTAGAATTGGAGATGGAAGCAGATGCAACACCGTATGCGGCAACCATTCTGTTGAAAAAGGGAGGCCTTCGCTTGGTTGGTAATGCAGTATCAACAGGCGATATTATAATGAGTAACGGTACAAAGATCAACTATGCAACAGGTGGTGTAGGCTTTTCTTTAGATGCTAAAGTGAAACTGGAGGGCGATATAACTTTGCAAATGAGTGGAAGTGCAGAGGGAAATACAATGACTCTTTTGGGCACTTTCGAAGGCTCGTCTAAAATAACAGCCCACAACTATACAAATGCTCCCGGCATGGTTTCTACTGCCATACTAAACGGAGATAACAGCAATTTCGACGGAACATGGGATTTGACTAAAGCCAGTCGGGGAGCTGGGTCTTCTGCCGTATTCGAAGGAATGGTTGAGGGTGCATTCGGTAGAGGGACTATTGATGTTTCGAACGGTAACAAAGTTGCTTTTTCTCATGCAAAATCGGCATCTTCCGACAATGTGTTGAAACTAGCTTCAGGAACAAAAGCCATTATGAACACGAATGTTGAAGTAGGCAAATTGGTATTGAACGGAATAGAATACACCTCAGGAACATTCAATGCAACCACTCATCCCGAATATTTTGAAGGAACAGGAACTTTAACGGTTAGTGTTCTTTCATCAATATCAGACAATGAAATTGTATCTGATATGTATTTCGATGGAAAGGATTTGATAATATTAGCAGATGCTCAGTCATTAAAAATATTCGATTTGCAGGGAAAATGTGTTAAAACCCATTCTCGTCCTGACAAAAAAACAGCTATTGATCTACCTTCAGGTGCTTACTTGGCTGTGATAAAGGCAAATAACGAAACTCAATCGTTAAAGTTCGTTATTAAATAAAGTTTTTTTCATGTAAAGATAGTCGGGGGAGATGAATGAATTTCCCGATTATCTTTGTGAAATGGATATTATATCGAATATATAGAAAGGAAAATCGTCATTATAGAATAGAATGAGACAGATAATAAAAAATATAGCTTTTGTTTGCTTTGTCGTTTCGAGTTTAGCTCTTTTTGTTGCTGTTCAAAAACGTCCGGTGCATATATTTATGGCGGGAGACTCTACTATGGCCAACAAACCCTTGTTCAAAAATGTTCTTGATAGCATAACAGGCGATAGTATTCCCGAAGCATTTCCGGAAAGAGGGTGGGGGCAACTTCTACCCGAATTTTTCAATTCGGATGTAGTGATTGAAAATTATGCTCAAAATGGACGCAGTTCCCGTACTTTCATAGAACAGGGTTGCTGGGATAAGATAATCACAAATGTGAAAAAGGGTGATTATGTTGTTATTCAGTTTGGGCATAACGATTCTTCCGAGAAAAAACCGGATCGCTATACACCTCCTGCAGATTATGTAACAAATTTGTCTCGTTTCGTAGACGAGGTGAAGAAGAAAGGAGGAAATCCTATTATTTGCACATCTGTAGTCAGACGGCGTTTCGATAAAAATGGTAATTTTCAGGATTCGCATGGCGAGTACGTAAACCTTGCACGCCAAGTAGCGAAAGAGAAAAGAGTGCCGTTGATAGATATGTACGAAAAAAGCAAAGAAACACTGGTCGGCTTGGGTAAAGAAAATTCTGTCGGGTTGTATCTACATGTAAAGGATGGCGAAAACAAAAATTTTCCGGGCGGTAAAACTGATAATACCCATTTCAGGGAAGAGGGTGCTAGGACTATGGCCGATCTTTTTGTACAAGGATTGAAAGAACAAAAAATAAAGGGTTTAACAAAAGAGTTAAAAAACAATTGAATATGAAAAAAATTAAAGTAGGATTGAGTGTGGCATTATTTGCTTTTGCGGCATTAAACGTAAGTGCCCAGAGCGAAACAACTTCTAAAACATGGGTTGCCGATTTGGGCAATGGTTCGTACAAAAATCCCATATTATATGCAGATTATTCCGATCCGGACGTTTGTCGTGTAGGAGACGATTACTATATGACTGCCTCCAGCTTCAATTGTGTACCCGGGTTGCCTGTCTTACATTCGAAAGATTTGGTGAATTGGACACTGATAGGTCATGCCATAGATAAACTTACGCCCGATTCTATTTTTTCTAAAGTTGAGCACGGTGGTGGTGTGTGGGCACCTGCAATACGCTATCATAAAGGAGAATTTTATATCTATTACGGAGATCCCGATCAAGGTATTTTTATGACCAAAACAAAAGATCCTGCCGGAATGTGGGAGCCTCTGGTGATGGTGAAGGAAGGTAAAGGACTGATTGATGCCTGTCCTCTGTTTGCTGACGACGGGCAAGTCTATTTGGCTCATGCCTATGCAGGTAGCCGAGCCGGAATTAAAAGTCTGTTGGCCGTAACCCGTTTGACTTCAGATGGCAAAAAAGCGGTTGGAGAATCTAAAATTATTTACGACGGACACGAAACAGACCCTACAATAGAAGGCCCTAAATTTTATACAAGAAATGGTTATTACTACATACTTGCTCCTGCAGGAGGGGTTGCCACCGGTTGGCAATTGGCAATGAGATCGAAAGACGTCTTCGGTCCGTACGAGAGAAAAGTAGTAATGGCTCAAGGGAAAACAGAGGTTAATGGGCCTCATCAAGGAGGCTGGGTTGACACAACCACAGGCGAAGACTGGTTTATCCATTTTCAGGATGTGGGAGCTTTGGGTCGTATAACTCACTTGCAACCAATGGTATGGAAAAACGATTGGCCTGTAATTGGAATTGACAAGGATGGCGACGGCTGTGGCGATCCGGTATTGATTCATAAAAAACCAAATGTAGGAAAAACATATCCTATTGCAACTCCTGCCGAAAGTGATGAGTTTTCTACCAACAAGTTGGGTTTACAATGGCAATGGCATGGAAACCCTCAGTCGTGGTGGTATTTTACCAATGAGGCAAAAGGATGCCTGAGTTTGTATTCTGTACCTCAGGCTGATGGGTATAAAAGCCTGTGGGATGTGCCTAACCTATTGTTGCAAAAAACTCCTGCGCCCGAATTCACCGCTACTATGAAGCTGACATTTGTTCCTGATGCAAGATTTACGGGAGAGCGTACCGGATTGGTTGTTATGGGATTAGATTATGGTTTGCTTTCATTCGAAAATGTAGGAAACGGATTTCGCCTGTCGCAGATCGAATGTAAAAAGGCAGATAAAGGTACGACTGAAACCGTCAATGCTTCGGCCGATTTGAAGGATGCAACCGTATATCTTCGGGTGAAAGTGAAATCCGGCGCAACCTGTACTTTTAGTTATAGTATCGATGGCAAGAAGTTTACTTCTCTAGGTAAGGAATTTAAGGCCAGGGAAGGAAAATGGATCGGCGCAAAAATTGGAACTTTCTGCTCTCGTCCTGTAAAAGGGAACGATGGCGGAAGGGTTGATATAGACTGGTTTAGACTGGATAAATAAACAAAGCGACCTCATGCATACAGCATAAAACTTTCTAATTTTTTTATTTAAGTATTCACCATCTTGAGACAGAGATTTTTCTCTGTCTTGGGGTGTTGTATTCTCAAAATGTATCAAATTTTTACTCATCAAAAACAAAAAATTATGAGAACACGATTATTATTATTTTCACTTCTTCTCCTTTCTCTTTGTGCGAAAGGCGCGGATATTCCTGTAACGACAACCGATTTCGCAAGCAAATATAATGCTGCGAACAATAATGATGTACTCCTCTTGGCAACGGGGACATACAACACTGCTGTCAAAATTCCGAGTGGAAAGGCTATTACCCTCAAGGCAGCCGATGGTGCTAGTCCTATCCTCAATTTTGAAATGGGTGCTGATGCGGGAATATCAGGTGGTAGCATTATATTTGACGGAATAACTATTAACAGAGGAGGAAACAATAACTATTTCATTTCATTTAATGGAGCATTAAGTGTAGACAAAATAGAATTTCGTAATTGTAATATAACCGGGATAAACAGATGTTTAGTTAATGCCGGAGGTACAGGAACAGTTAACGAAATGACTATTGATAATACTATTGTTGGTAATAATGGTACGGGATATTGTTTCATCTATTTTAACAGTGCTCATGTGTTGAAGAATTTGACAGTATCAAACTCTACAATATATAATTACGGAGGAGAACATCTGTTTTGGGGAAGAGCAAAAGACAATACAAATGCTTTCACTTTCCTATTTGAACATAATACAGTATATAATTTCTCAAAAAACAGTACTTATGCTTTTTGTAAAGTAGAAGAATATGCTGCATCATCAACGTATACTCTTCAAAACAACATAATAAATGGTTCGGGAACAGCAGGTCAATCTCCGTATGCTGTTAGTGTGGGTTCAGGAAGCATTACCAGTCAAAAAAATTTAGTCGTTGAAACAAGTAATTTTAATACTGCACCATCGGCAGGTTGGACTACAAAGGATGATTACACTTTATCCGATTTTAGCCTAACATCGGTGGGTTTTCCAGATCCGAGTAATGGTGTTTTCACTATACCATCTACATCACCTTTGACAACAGCAAGTACAACAGGCGGTATTATTGGCGACCCTCGATGGCTTAATGTTGTATCTGCACCAGCTCAACTATCAACAATTATTTCACCTACATCATCGGGAAGTGTTTCCCCAGCATCAGGAACTTTCAATCAGGGAGAATCTGTAACATTAACAGCGGCCAATAATTTTGGCTACCGCTTCAAAGAATGGCAAATTGGAGGAGTACAGCAATCTACTGAAAATCCATTTACTTTCGCTATAAATGCTGACACAGAAGTAACAGCAGTATTTGAAGCTATTGATACTTATACATTGACCGTAGATAAGACAGGAGATGGTGCAACTTGGGGAAAAATTACGCTAAACCCAGAACCTGTAGATGGAAAATACGAGACAGGAACAAACGTAACAATGACCGTTGTGCCCAATTCCATCGCAACATTCAATCAATGGGATGATGCTTCTACTTCGCTTACCCGCCAGATAACTATGGACGGAAACAAAACAGCATCAGCCGATTTCGACTGGGTGCCTTTCATTGTAGGTTGGGATTTTGATGCTCCTGAGCCAAGAACAAACCGCGAAGGAGACTTTTATCATAGGGCCGAAAACAAAGGTGCGATGAAATTTTTTAAAGGAGATGGAAGCTCTACAAGCTGGGGTAGCAATACCAGAACATTCGATGGGGTTACTTATACAGCTGCAAGGAGATATACCGAGGCTGCAAATATGACTACAAGTCCACGTTATTTTCAGGCAGAATTTTCTGCAAAGGCATACCAAGACGGAGCTGAAACAATGGAATATAAAAACATTCAAATAAAATCTTATATTGCTGCAGACAATGACTGCGTTCATAAAAAGCAAAAAATTGAATATGCAACAAATGCTACCGGTCCATATACAAGTCTGGCTACGATAGAAATTCCTGCCAAAAATCAGTGGGTAGAATTTAATGCAACTCTTCCATCGTCATTGTCCGAAACAGATAAAGAGAATCTTTATATCCGTTGGACTCCCGATTTGGAGAGTGAATTGTTTGGTACTCCCAAAGAGAACGATACTGAAGGATTTTATCTTGCAAACGTTTTCATCACGGCAACGGTAGAAAAAATGACTACATCAATCACAGCCGATAGTTATGATCAGGCTTATCCTGTGGCTGTTGTTTCAGGCGATATCTTGACTATCAAGAATGTTAAGCCAGGTGATGCTATATCTTTATATTCTGTTGATGGCTGCCTGATTTATCAAGGTGAAGCAGCTGCGGTAGAATTTACTGTTCCTGTTTCTTCGAAGAAAGGAGTACATATTCTTAAAGTTGGAGGATATTCGTTCAAGATTATGTTATAAATCGAAATAATTTATCATTAGTTGGAGTCACTATCTTTATTAGTCCGAAAAAAGATAGTGACTCCATTTTTTTGTTTAATTCATCCACTTTTTAGTGAATAGTAGTGGTGGATGATTTTCTACTTATCCACTACTGTTACCATTGAGTCGGTAGTAAATGTCTGAATAGGAGTTCCTTTAGTATAAGTTGCACCTGTGCATAATCCGTGAAAATCGTTTCCTCCCGAAACACTCCCTCCCGTGTATATAGTGTAGCCTGCATTTTCAGCAAAGTCAGGACTGCTAAACAATAATGTCATTTGTTTGTAATTTTGTGGAATCTTGTATGTCAGTACGGGTGCCCCGCTGTTAGATTCTATACAAATAAGCTGGTTGGCTGACCCTGAACCACCATAAACAACAGATCGCTGTGTGCTAACTGATGACGTAGGAATGCTGCTCACGCCTCCGATGCCCAAAACAACACCACCCGTAATCTTAAACGTGTTGCTGCCACAATCGAAACCACCTCTCTCCGATTTGGAGAATTGAAGAAAAACACTACATTTGTACCGTGCAAAATTCTAAATAATTGGTTTTCAATACATTCTATACATTTGTTTTTTGAGCTTTGTACCGTTAAAAATGCTATTTGTCTGATAATATGACAACTACACATCCTGTATCGGAAAGTAACTGATACAAAACAAATACATAGTATTTATAAATAAACCATATTAACTCGCTAATTTATAGCGAGTTTTTTGTTTTTATATTTATTGGTTGTTTTGCGTTATTATATGTTTGTTTGCAAAATATTTGTACCTTTTTGTACCTTTGCTTTGGTAGGTATGTCTATGAAAAAAACGGCAAAACGGCTGAATCTTTGATCTTGTTAAGTACATTATCATCCAAATTGTAACTTTCAATTCGCAAAAATATAGACAATATGTTTGCCGTGCTAGCCGAAATGCTTACCTTTTTAAAGGTATTTATTCGGAATATGAATAAAATGTAATTTGTTTACATTTTGGAGTCATGTTTTCAGATAAAATTATTACTTTTGAAGTCGCCGTTAAAAAAACAATAAATTCAAATAAACCTATTAAAATTATGAAGAAGCGTAACTTCAGTGCAGGACCATCAATCCTACCTCAACAAACAATCGAAGAAACAGCAAAAGCTATTCTTGACTTTAATGGCTCTACTCTGTCTCTTATGGAAGTGAGCCATCGTGGAAAAGACTTCATTGCGGTTATGGACGAAACCGAGGCTTTGTTTAAAGAACTATTAAATATACCCGAAGGATATTCGGTTATTTTCTTAGGGGGCGGTGCCAGTTTGCAATTTTGCATGGTTCCATTCAACCTGTTAGAGAAAAAAGCTGCTTATTTGAACACCGGCACATGGGCTAGCAAAGCAATGAAAGAAGCTAAACTCTTCGGGGAAGTGGTGGAAGTTGCTACTTCAAAACCAGATAATTTTACATATATCCCTAAAGACTACGTTATACCTGCAGATGCAGACTATTTTCACATCACAACAAATAATACAATCTTCGGAACAGAGATATTGACAGACCTTGACTCTCCTGTGCCTTTGGTAGCAGATATGTCGTCCGACATTTTCTCTCGTGTAATAGATGTGTCAAAATATGGTATCATTTATGGTGGTGCGCAGAAAAATCTTGCGCCAGCGGGAGTCACATTCGTTATTATCAGAAATGACCTGTTAGGTAAAGTTTCTCGTCCGATTCCAACGATGTTGGATTATAAGACCCATATCGACAATGGCTCTATGTTCAACACTCCTCCTGTGGTTCCTGTTTATGCAGCTATGCAGACATTAAGATGGATGAAAGCTAATGGCGGAGTTCCTGCTATGGAAAAATTGAATATCAAGAAAGCAGAAATACTTTACGCTGAAATTGACCGCAACCCTGTATTTAAAGGAACTTGCGCAGTTGAAGACCGTTCTCGTATGAATGTTTGCTTCGTTATGAGCGACGAATACAAAGACAAGGAAGCTGATTTCTTGGCATTTGCTAAAGAAAGAAATCTGGACGGGCTTAAAGGACACCGTTCGGTAGGAGGTTTCCGTGCTTCAATCTACAACGCAATGCCAATTGAAGGTGTTCAGGATTTGATTGATGCAATGCAGGCATTTGAAAAAGAAGTAACAAAATAATCAAAATACAATGAAAGTACTTATAGCAACAGATAAGCCATTTGCAGCCGAAGCAGTAAACGGAATCCGTAAGGAAGTTGAAAGCGCAGGTTATGAATTGGTTTTACTAGAGAAATATACAGAAAAAAAACAATTGCTAGATGCTGTGGCAGATGTTGACGCAGCAATAATCCGTAGCGATATTTTCGATAAAGAGGTTTTGAACGCAGGCAAAAACCTGAAAATCGTTGTTCGTGCCGGCGCCGGATATGACAATATCGACCTTGAAGCTGCAACAGCAAACAAAATCTGCGTAATGAATACACCGGGTCAAAATGCAAATGCCGTAGCCGAACTAGCTTTTGGCATGGCTATTTACGCAATCCGTAATTTCTTTAACGGAACGTCGGGCATAGAGCTTGGCGGCAAAAAACTTGGTATTCATGCTTATGGCAACGTGGGACGCAATGTAGCACGTATAGCAAAAGGATTCAACATGGAAGTGTATGCTTTCGATCCATACCTATCGGCAGAAGCTATCGAAAAAGAAGGTGTGAAGGCTGTGAGCAGTGTTGAAGAATTATATTCAACATGTCAGTTTGTATCGCTTCACATTCCTGCAACTGCAGAAACTAAAAACTCGATCAACTACGACTTGTTGAGCAAGATGCCTAAAAAAGCTGTGCTTATCAACACGGCTCGTAAAGAGGTAATTAACGAGGCAGACATGGTGAAATTGATGACAGAACGTACTGACTTTAAATATGTGACAGACATCATGCCCGGAAACAATGCCGAATTAGCTGAAAAATTTGCAGACAGATACTTCTCTACACCTAAAAAAGCAGGAGCGCAAACAGCAGAAGCAAATATAAACGCTGGTATTGCCGCCGCAAAACAAATTGTCGATTTCCTTAAAAACGGCAACGAACGTTTCAGAGTGAATAAATAATTTATTATGATAGAAAAAGAAAGAGCGGTTTTCAGATTGAAAACTGCTCTTTTTCGTTTTAGAAGAGTTCAATTTAGATATTTACGAATAATCAAATAAAAAATATTTAGGACCTCCAAATCAAAAACGTTCTTTTAGATAAAGAATAATAATATCTTTCATTTTGACAGTTTCAAATTAGCCTGAACGACTTCCGAATATAAAAACTAATTTCTGCCTATCGGAAGTATTTTTCGCATCAAATCTGCAAAGATGCATCCCATGCGTTGTTGAATATATTGATTCTGCCCCTTCATCGGATGCCAGCCAAATACTTCCCCATCTATTTTTTGGGTATCTTGTGCATACAGCAAACTAATTTGTTGATTTGTGACAGGATGTCTTTTTTCTTTTGAAAACCCAATAAATTTGTCAAACTCGATTAGAGGAAACCCCCATTTTTCGGCCAACTGCCTGATTGTTTGATTATACACGGTTCTGCCATCGTGCCAATGTGTACAAAAGACGATAACAACAGGTTTTCCGCTTTGTGTGCCAAAGTATTTGGATGTAGAATCGTTTTTCAGTTCGTAACACTCGGTCATATATCTCTTAATTACATAGTCGTATGCCGCCGCATAATTAATACGATCGAAAGGCGTTTCATAATCGTTATAATTAGCCTTCAGTTGAGTTGGATCGTACACGTCCCGCTCGTGTACTTGCATAATAACGAGGGCATCTATCACTTCCAATTCTTCTTTCGAATATAACGTACCCTTTATCATTCTATTGGCAGTGCTGGCAATTGCTTCACCACCAATGGCACGATTGATGGGGTTGGCATTTAATTGTTCGCACCCAAATTCGAACCATCCATTAGAAGAGGTAGCAAAAGATGCACCCGTCAGCAAAATATTAAATCCCTTTTCAGGCAGAGTTTCCTCCTTTTGTGCAAAAAGGGTGAAGCTTACAATTGTTAAGCATACAAATAAAAGTGAATACTTTTTCATTATTTTTTAATTATAGTTCGGTTATATATTTGTTTCCCGGTTATAACTTGGACAACATAAACCCCGGAAGGTAAGGCAGATACATTGACTGACGATTGGCAATTTGTTGCACCATATACCTTTTGCCCTGTCGAGGAGAATATATTTAACTTACAAGATAAGTCATTTGCGTCAATAAAAAGTACATCTTTTACAGGATTCGGATAAATTTTTATTCTTTCTTGCATAACTTCCTCATTTATAGAATTCGACTTATCTGCCACAGTCAATATTTGAGGCTTAAATTTAGAATACTCTGAAGAATAGAAATTTAGCAGATCGATACCTTTAGTCGCTTTTATACATAAGGTTATATGTGTAGCACCTACTGCCTTTTTTTGTTTTACCCAGTTTGTTATGTCCCAGTTTATATAACTGTTCAAGTCTTTAGGGTATATGCGTTCTGATGTAATGGTTTCGAAATCATCGGGACGGGTTGACCAGGTAATATCGGTATAATTATTAGTGTTTCCACAAAGTTCGATATTATGTACATCTTGAAATTCAAGATCTTTTTTTGTGTAATCTATTTTATAAAAATAGGTTCGGAAAATGATTTTTTCGGAAGATTCATCCAAATCTGTAATATTGAAAGACAAGAACGATTCTCTCGAATATCTGTCGGTATAAGTTTTTACCTGCAAACTATTGGACGAAAGGTAAGATGTCGTTGTGCTCCTTTCGTGAATATAGGTATCCATTACAGGGAGCATATTATTATCGGACTGATGTATAATGATTTCGTTACCTGCAATACCTTCAGATGTTTCACTATTGCTTACATGCGTCGGCTTAATCGTTATGTCTCCCGAAAGTGTGGCTGTCGGGATCTTTACAATTAAAGGATTACTTGTTACATCAACGTTATTTACCGAAAAAGAAGTCCCGTTAACTTCATAAGTGAAATTCCATGGCGATTTTCCTTTGAAAAAGAAGGAAGCATATACATCTTCTCCTTTTGTCACTACCTTACTTTTATTCTCGGCTATCACAGAAACAGGAACTTTGCCAAATATTGTTTCTAGTTCAGACACCGCTATTTCTGCCATTTTCAGCTGTATATACTCAGCCTCTCCTCTTCGGGGATGCCAGCCGTATTCAATTCCACCAATTGTTTTTGTATCCATTGCATACTGCACACTGGGGTGAGTCCCATTTGATGTTTCGGCATTCGAGAATCCTATATTTTTATCCCATTCGATAAGTGGCAGGTTCCATTTTGTGGCCAATTCGCGGACAGAACGATTAAACACAAGGCGTCCGTCGTGCCAATCGGTGCACAGAACAATTCTTGCGGGTTTTCCTCCTGCTATGTTGTAATATTTAGAAGACGGATTATGCTCCAAATTCTTACAATCGTCCATATATTTTCTGATTACATAATCGTAAGCAATAGAATAATTTTTGGTTGGCAATTCGTATTTGGTGTAATCGTCTTTCAATACCGACCCGTCATTTACGTTCTCATTATGCGCATGAAAAATTATAAAGGCATCGGTGCGATCCAGTTCATCCAGAGTATATAATCTGCTAGCGGCCATACTGTTTGCCGTACTGCAGATTGAGTCTCCACCTACAGCCTTATTAAGAGGGATGGCATTAAAAGATTTGCACATAACTTCGAACCATCCGTTTTGAGGAATGGCAAAAGATGCACCCGTCAGCATAAAACTTTTATTTTCGGCATACAATACAAAAACCGATAAAATGCCGGACAAAAGAAGAAGTGTGATTTTTTTCATGTTGTTTTCATTGAAAAAAGACGGAGTTTTTTCCGTCTTTCAATTTGAAATCTGATTGTTGTCAAATCTATTTCTTGACAAATTTAACTATGCGATTGTTGATTTTCAACAAATAAGTTCCGTTGCTAAGGCTAGCAACACTTATTTGCCCGTTTTCGGCAGTTACTTGTTTAATCAAATTTCCGGCCATCGAGTATATGCTTATTTGTCCGGTAGCATTAACATTCAAGATATCTGACGTTACGGTTGGATAAACAGGACACTCGTTGTCTTTTTCAGCTGAAACTGAAACCGAAAACGAATCGAAAGTTTGATCTAAAACAGGAGGTGTTGTGTTATATATTGCCAAATTATCAGCATTTTCGCCCATAAGATATACATTTCCGGCCGTGGCAGGAGAGCCTACAGCACTTAGTCTGAATTGTACGGAAGTTGCTCCTGCACGTTTTTTCGCTTTCACAAAATCAGTAACGTCAAACTCCAGATAAGTGTCTTTACTTTCCTCAGACATTGTATAGGTTGTTCCAAACAAGGTTTCTTGTTTATCTGCAATTCCGTCATAAAGTTTCCAAGTTGAGGTTGCTGATATTTGATAGTTTTCGATACCAAACAAAGAGACTACAGACCCAGCGAAGGTATCCTCTGAATTTTTATCTCCGGGAACAAATATTTTCAAAACAATTTTATTGTTAATCGTACTTCTTCCATCAATAGAATTTAGAGGGAATGTGATAAAGCCTAACCTGTTGTATGCACCCGCATGGTTTCGGAGGTAAATATACTGATTGGCATTTAAACTGATTGCAGCATCTCCACTTGCCTGCTGAATGAATCCGTTAACACCTTGGGCTGTGATTGAAGAATCTTTTTCTTCTTCATCTTGAATTAAAACAGGAGGGTAATTATTTGCTGTATTTTCTTTATATCCTCTCACATAAACAACAGTAATGCTGGATGCAGCACCATCGAGAACCATGCGGAAGTTTGCTACGGATTTTCCGGCTGCTTTTTGACTCTTCACAAAGTCGGTAACATCAAATTTCAGATATTTACCTTTTTGGCTGTTGGCTAAAGAAACTTTTCCGATATATGTTTCGTTTTCGGCTGTTGGCTCCGTTTTGTTGTTCCAGTTAAGGTTGTCGGTGACTTCGTATCCTGTAATACCATGTAACAGCAAGTTTGCCTTTAGCGGATCTAGGTCGGGTTGTTGTATAAGGGGCGAGGTCAAGAAGATGTTTAATGTTACGTTTTGGGCATCGGCCTTTATTTCATCCAAAGGGAACGACAAAAATGCCCAACGGGTAGCTGTTCCGCCCTTTCTTAATTGAATCTCTAAGCCGCCACGACTGCCGGCTAATGTTTGTGCCGGACTACCTTCATTTATATATCCATTCACGGTACTAACCCTGATTACATCGTTAGCTGCGCTAACAGAACAAATACTAATTGCCAAAATGGCTGTGAGTAAAAATAATTTTCTCATAAGTTATCAGATTTTATAAAGTATAAATAATAAATAAACTGCCCTATCATTTTGTATAATCTAAGATGTGTTCTACTTAAGATTATGCGTCATTCATGATATGTTTTGATACAAATGTAATTGAATAACTATCTCTTTATTGTTAATTTCCGAGGAAACTCCGTAAGCGTTTACGGTAAAAAAGATCACATAAAAAAGAGATAAATGAATCTTTCTGATAGCTTTGTCTTTTAATCTGAATGAAAATCTAAAATCATGAAAAATCTAAAAATTCTCCTTTTCTTTTTATTATACTTTCCTTCTTCTTTATCGGCTCATCAAGACGAAGTATTGTTACAAAACGAGCAATTGACTTGCCTCTGGAAAAAAGGCACTACCTTTTGGGGATTAGAACAAATAGCTATCAGGCAAGGTGCTGCAAATGTAGCCGGATCAGGAGGTTCGCTTAATCAGCTGGTTATATACTCCGAAACAAAACCCGATATGACTCCGGTAGACACTTTCTCTACTCGTCAAAGCGGTCATTTCCCTGAGAAAGTTTTTCGGTATCCATACGAAGCATGGAAAAGTAACATTTCGGCAGTTTCTCTGAACACCGGCGGCACCAGAGACCTTCTGCGCCCCTCTGTACTGATATCAAATAACCCTCTGAAATTCAAGTCGGAATCGGACTTAGGCGATATAACAACAACGTGGAGGGTTGATGGTAATTCTATTTGCGTGCATCAGGTTTTCAAAGCCAAAAAAAAAGGTTATTATTCTGTCTCTACTCCCGAGCTATGGAAGGTTGCAAAAGATGAAATTCGTTGGGCAACAATACCCGGATATTTGCACGCCAATAAGGTTAGTGACGATTTTGTTGCAGCATACGGATATGGTTATTATATTCCTCGCCGTCCGGTTATCTATCAGGACAGATGTGCAACAACACCTGCCGTTATACTATCAGACCGGGAACTGACAATCGGGATCTCGCCCGAAGCACAATACCCGCGTATACCTCACGATTCAATCAAAAACACACATTCTGATTGGAATGTGGGTCTGTCTGTGATGAATGTTATTGACAATGTGAGTCCTACGCTATATTATCCTGTACTTGGACAAACGAAGTCGCTATTGGATGCAGGCGAAGAAGTGGTTTTCGAATACAGATATATTCTCTCGACCGACAACTGGTATGGAGTATATAAACAAATTGTATACGACATATATGATTTCGAGAAAACAAAAATAATGCACAACCAACAAGCATTGATCGATCGTGTATTGAAAATGTATCGTTATCTCACCGATACGCAAACATCACGTTTCCGGTTGGCCGAATGTGATGAAACCATGATCGGCGCACAAGATTATATGGGAGGAGTGGTAGGCGCAGATAAAGATGCGATGAAAAACTCCGATTATGGTGCAATGTGGATGCTAGGATCATTAACGCAAGATACGGCATTGTTAAGAAATGTATTGCCATATGCCCGAAACTTCAAAATGAAACAACAATATACTGATAATTCCGAATTTAAAGGAGCTATTAAAGGTCAGTACTATTTATGGAAGAGTAAAACTTGGGCCGAGGAATGGGGGCAACATATCGAACCCATAGCTGTAACTTACTATGCAATTATTGATTTAGGGAATATGCTTTTATTCAATCCTCAGGATAAAGAAGCACGTCACAACCTATCGCTGGCGGCCGAATATTTGTTGAAGGTTCAAAATACTGATGGAAGTTGGAATGTAGGTATCGACAAGCATACTAAAGAAATTATTTATCCTGACTTGAAAGACTTACGTCCTACGTTTTACGGGATGATTGCTGCCTACAAGATATTAAAGGATAAGAAATATTTGAATGCCGCAATTGCCGGTGCAGATTGGTTTATTAAAAATGCAGTAGAGAACGGACAATTTCTCGGTGTTTGTGGCGACACCCGTTTTTCTCCCGATTTTGCGACATCGCAAAGCGTACAGGCTTTATTGGAAATGTACGAACAAACAAAAAATGAGAAATACAAAGAGGCAGCCGTAAAAACAGCAAAATTTTATACGACCTACATATACACCTATCCGAATGGGCAGACAGAGATGCAGAAACAACGGAAACAGGAGTTGCCCGGATGGGGCTTTACGCAATCGGGTCTTTGCTTCGAACATGCAGGCACAATTGGCTCGTCCAATACAAGAGGCCCTATTTTGTTGGCTAGTCATGCCGGAATGTTTTTACGTATTTATGATATAACAAAAGACACCTTGTTTTTAGATATGGCAAGGGCGGCTGCAAACGGAAGGGATGGTTTTGTTGATAAAAAAACGAGTGTTGCTTCTTATTATTGGAGCAGCTTTGATAATGGAGCCGGAGCTTTTCCTCATCATGCCTGGTGGCAAATCGGATGGATTATGGATTACCTTGTTGCGGAAGCCGAATTGAGGAGCAATGGTAATGTTTCGTTCCCCCGCGGATTTGTAGCACCCAAGGTAGGGCCACATCAAACAATGGGATTTTCTTCCGGTAAAATTAATGGCGAAAAAGTTAATTTATTGTTGTCAGATTCTTTAATAAGTTGCGATAATCCGCTATGCGAATACCTGACAGCGGTTTCGAAGAAGCATCTGTATGTTATTGTAATGAACAGTAGCAATAAAAATATAAAAGGAACTTTGACCGTTAAGGATAACGGGGCACACAGTGTCGATTTGCCGTCTTACGGAATAAAGATATTGAAGCTGTCTAAAAGTTAGTGTTTCTTTCGTAGAGACGAACTACGAATATTCAGTTGCCCTTCCAGTATTTGTGTTCGGGGTGGAGAATTCGGCTCTTGTATTTTTTCCAAAAGCATTTGAGCTGCCACCTCACCTATTTTGGATGTTGGTTGGGCAACACTCGTCAAACCTAATATTTTTCCGATAGGAGACTCGGAAAATCCAACAACGGCAATTTCTTCCGGAACTTTTATGTTTTGTGCTTTTAGTTCCAACAAAACGCCCACGGCAACGGGGTCATTTACCGCAAAAATTGCATCCGGCTTTTGTTTTAGGTTCAAGAGGTAGTTAAGTCCTATTTTCCCCTTATCCTGTTGCACTCCAACGTGCATAATCAAACATTCGTCGATAGGTATATCGTATGCTTTCAGTGCATCCAGATATCCTTGCAGCCTTTCTTGCGTAATTGATAAATGTTCATTTCCTGCAAGATGAGCTATACGTCGGTAGCCACACTTTATCAGATGCTCTACGGCCTTAAAAGCCCATTTTCGGTCGTCAATAATAACTTTACTGACATTCAGGCGGTTAATCACACGATTGATAAATACTATGGGCATACTTTCCGAAGCTAATCGTTCATATAACTCGTAGTTTCGAGATTCTTTAGCTACAGAAATTATCAGTCCTTCCACCATTTGGTTTTCCAGCATTTCTACATTTTTACGTTCGAGTGTAGACGACTCGTTCGACTGACAGATCAATACCTGATAACCTAACGGATTAAGAACCTCTTGTATGCCAATAATAATTTCGGGAAAGAAGAACGTAATGAATTCGGGAACAACAACACCAATCATATTATTCTTATTCTTCAACAAGTTACGGGCATGTATATTGGGCTTGTAATGGAGCTTCTTTGCCATATCCAGAACCTTTTCCCTCATTTGCTCGCTAACGTCGTGTTTGTTGGTGAGCGCTCTGGATACCGTTGCGACAGAAACCCCCAGAGCCAGAGCAATATCTTTAATTGTTGCTGTTTTCATGATACTTATAAAACTTAATCTCGTTCCTACAATTTTAGTCAATAAACATTGATAATGCAATTAATAATAAGTTAAAAAAATATCGGTGGTTTATATATAGACCAAATGTTAAACAAAGAAAGGCTCTATTATGCAGCAAGTGATACGCCCTCCCACTACATTTACGAGAACGTTTCCAGTGATTTTAGTTAATAATGTTGCTTTTAGTTTGCCCTACTTCTACTTTTGTTTTAATAAATACTGTTAAAACACGGAAAACATATACCATTAAAAAAACAATAACGCAAAATGACAATTCTTGATCTTCTCACTATTATCCTCTTCAGTCTGGGTGTTGTACTTGTTGGATTAGCCTTTACCAGAAGAGGGAAAAACATGAAATCTTTTTTTGCAGGAGGTGGAGCAATGCCTTGGCAAATGAGCGGTTTATCTCTTTTCATGGGATTTTTTTCGGCAGGAACTTTTGTCGTTTGGGGTTCGGTTGCCTATTCGCAGGGCTGGGTTGCCATCAGCATACAATGGACAATGGCTATTGCAGGCTTTATTGTGGGCACATTTATTGCACCTCGTTGGCATAAAACAGGGGCACTAACAGCAGCCGAATACATAACCAACAGGTTGGGCGTACCAACCCAGAAAGTATATACATATCTGTTCCTGTTTCTTTCCATATTCCTTACCGCCTCTTTTCTATATCCGGTGGCTAAAATATTGCAGGTGTCTACCGACCTACCCTTAAATGCGTGCATTTTGCTGTTGGGTGGCTTGTGTGTTTTATATGTGTCTGCAGGAGGTTTGTGGGCCGTTGTTTCGACCGATGTGTTGCAATTTGTGATACTTACGGCGGCGGTTATCATTGTCATCCCACTTTCGTTTCAACAAATAGATGGAGTTACAACCCTTATGAAATCGGCTCCTGATACGTTCTTCAATTTTCTGAACGGAGAATACACTCTTGGTTTCATTGTTGCGTTCGGCATCTATAACTGCATATTCCTGGGTGGCAACTGGGCGTATGTTCAACGCTATACTTGTGTTAAAACACAGAAAGATTCGAAAAAAGTAGGATGGCTTTTCGGATGCTTATACATCATTAGTCCAATTTTATGGATGCTCCCACCTATGATTTACAGAATATGCGATTCTTCTCTGTCGCCACTTGACGCCGAAGGTGCTTATTTGTTGATGTGCAAAGAGGTGTTGCCGAACGGTTTATTGGGATTGATGATAGGAGGGATGATATTTGCAACAACAAGTGCGCTTAACTCGAAGCTGAATATTGCATCGGGAGTTCTGACAAACGATGTTTTCAAGCGATTACGGCCAAACAGTTCCGACAAAAAACTAATGAGTGTGGCACGATTGTCTACCATTCTATTCGGAACGATAACTATCATTGTTGCAATGCTAATTCCGTATATGGGAGGAGTTGTAAATGTTGTTATCAGTTTAGCTGCTTTGACCGGTGTGCCTATGTATTTGCCTGTTATATGGACTTTGTTTTCGAAAAGACAAACTTCGTTCTCCAACTTATCAACAACTATTTTCTGTCTTTCCTTGAATGGTTTCTTCAAATTCATTGCTCCGCTTTTCGGACTGTCAATGAACCGAACAGAAGAAATGGTTTTGGGAGTCAGCGTCCCGATTTTATGTATGCTTGGTTTTGAAATATATTACAAATATAAAAACTCTGTATCCGACATGTACGAATCTTATTTGGTATGGGAAAATCAAAACAATAAAAGACAAGAAAGTACATCTAAAGAACAAATACAAGCCGAAAAAGGAGAAAACAAGTTTAGCATGAAGGTTATAGGTTACGGAATTTTCTTTACAGGTATTGCAATTGCTTTATTGGGAGGCATCGCCGATACCGGAAAAACATTAGTAATCACGACCGGAGTTGTGTTTGCCCTGTTTGGCTTATTCCTTGTTAAACGAGGTAAGAAAAAAGTAAATTAATTTATAAGAATAAAAAATATTCATGGTAATAGAATCTTTTAGAAAAGAAAAACGTTCGGTAACCACAACTATAGTGAACACGGATTTTGTTGTAGCAGGCGGTGGCATAACAGGTGTATGCGCAGCAATCGCAGCTGCAAGAGGAGGTTTGAAAGTAGCTTTGGTGCAAAACCGACCTGTATTGGGCGGAAATGCTTCGAGCGAGGTACGTGTATGGATGTTAGGGGCAACTTCTCATATGGGAAATAACAATCGGTGGGCACGCGAAGGCGGAATTATCGACGAAATAGTTGTTGAAAATACTTATAAGAACAAAGAAGGAAACCCGATTATATTCGATACTATTTTGCTGGATAAAGTATTGGCTGAAAAGAATATTTCTTTGTTCCTGAATACTGAAATCTTCGATTTGCAAAAAAGAGACGAGAAAAATGTTTCTTTCATCAGAGCTTATAATTCGTTAAACGAAACAGAATATACGTTCGAAGCCAATTATTTCTGCGATGCCACAGGCGATGGACTTTTAGCGTATCTGGCCGGAGCCACTTACAGGGTTGGAGCTGAAGACAGAGACGAGTTTAATGAAAAGTTTGCTCCCAATAAAGAAACTTATGGCGAAATGCTTGGGCACTCAATCCTATTCTATTACAAAGAAGCCAAAGAGCCCGTAAAATATGTTGCACCCGACTTTGTATTATCTCAGGAAGAAATAGAAAAAAATATTAACCGCATAAAGAACCCGAACTATTTTAACTCGAAACAATTCGGGTGTAAATATTGGTGGATCGAGTATGGTGGACGCCTGGATACAATAGCTGATACAGAAGAGATCAAATACGAGCTTTTGAAGGTTGTATATGGCATTTGGAACTATATAAAAAACTCAGGTAAATATCCTGAAGCAGAAAACATGACTCTGGAATGGGTTGGTAATATCCCCGGCAAGCGGGAAAGCCGTCGATTTGTAGGGCAATATATGATACGCCAGCACGATTTGATAGAACAACAAGCACATCCGGATGTTGTTGCATTTGGAGGTTGGTCTTTAGACCTGCATCCATCCGACGGAGTATTCAGTTCTATGAAAGATGCTTGTAGCCAGTGGCATTCCAAAGGAGTGTATCAAATTCCGTATCGTTGCTATATCACACCCGACTTAGACAATGTATTCATAGGAGGGCGCATTCTTAGTTCTACTCATGTGGCTCTCGCCTCTACCCGTGTAATGATGACGGCTGCAGTGGGAGGACAGGCCATAGGAACGGCTGCCGCAATTTGCAGCGCAAACAATTGTACAACAGCGCAGTTACTGGATGCGGATAAAATGAAAGATTTGCAGGTTCAACTGATTAAGGATGGTGCATATTTGCCACAATCGGAAGTGCAATACGAAGATATTCTTCTGAATGAAGCAGAAGTGCAAGTGTCTTCGGAACTACAACTTAGCGAGATTCCTTTTGATGGGAAATGGAAAAGCTTAAGCCAGTCTGCCGCGCAAATGCTTCCGATAGAAGCTGGCAAAATGCCCCGGATAACAGTTAAGATAAAAGCAAAAAAAGCAACGACACAACTGGTAGAATTACGTATCAGTTCAAAGTATTTCAATCATACACCCGATGTAACACTAGAAACACTATCTTTTAACCTAGAAGAAGGGGAAAATGATGTAGCTTTACCATTCGGGGTCAATATACCAAATACATGTTATGTATTTGTATGCTTTATGAAAAACCAAGACACAGAAATTCTTTCTTCCCAGAAACTTGTATCGGGATTGGTGTCGGTATTTAATAAAATCAGTCCGGAAGTGTCTAATTGGGGAAAACAAGAGTCGGCGGAAGATATAGGGGTTGAATCTTTCGAATTCTGGTGTCCCGAACGCAGACCCGAAGGACAGAACATTGCCATGAAAATAAGCCCGGCATTGAACTGTTTCGCTAAAGAAAATTTGTTGAGATCGCCTTACCGTCCGGTAGAAAAACCGAATGCCTGGGTAGCAGACCTGAACGATAAAAAACCGACGATAACCCTGACTTGGAAAGAACCTAAAAAAATAAAAGGGATTACTCTTTTCACCGACACGGATTACGACCATGCTATGGAATCGGTACAATGGGGACACTATGACAGAAAAATGCCATTTTGCGTAGATGAAATAATTGTCGGGAATAAAGAAATCAGTAATTATCAGACTAAAGTTAATATAAAATTCGATTCGGAACTGGAGACAAACAAACTGACAATAGAGCTGAAAAACTCGAGCGCAAATGTGCCCGTAGCCTTATTTGGAATCCATATTGACAGTTAAACTTACAACAGTATCGGCATTAGTATAGAATTTTATCTAAATGTTATCCTTATCAATCACGTTATATATTTAAATATCACACAATGAAAAACGCATTAATCTTAAGAAAAAAACGGCACATCGGTTTTTTGTGTCTTATTGGTTTGCTTTTTTTCTCTTTTTCTCTCCATTCGGCAGAGAAAGCAGACAAACCCTACACCCTGACGGGAACAGTATATGATTCTGAAAGCGGTGAAACTATTATCGGAGCATCGGTCTCCATTGTTGGCGAAAAACTAGGAACAGTTAGTGACATCAATGGAAATTTTACGTTAAACGCAAGTGAAGAAACATCGCAGTTGGAAATATCTTTTCTTGGCTACAAAAAACAGACAATTAAAGCTGTTGCAGGAAAAACTGTGACTGTACGTTTAGCTCCGGACAATCAACTACTGAACGAAGTTGTGGTAATCGGCTACGGAACCACTACCCGAAAAGATTTGACAGGAGCTATCGGAAAGGCCGATGTCAAAGAAATGCAGAAAGCTCCGGTTTCGAATTTCGAAGAAGCATTTGCCGGACGTGTTGCCGGAGTTATGGTAACGTCCAGCGACGGGCAGCCGGGTAGCGATTTGAATATTGTGATTCGGGGAAATAATTCTGTTACACAAAACAATTCTCCGTTATATGTTATTGACGGATTCCCAATGGAAACGGCAGTAGGTAATGTCCTGAACTCGGAAGAAATTGAATCGATAGATGTTCTTAAAGATGCGTCGGCTACTGCTATCTACGGAGCCAGAGGTGCTAATGGTGTTATACTAATAACTACGAAAAAAGGAAAAATCGGTGCTCCTGTTATTACATACAACGCTTGGGCAGGAGTCCATCAAATTATAAAGGAGCAGGATGTGATGAGCCCTTACGAATTTGTTCGTTATCAGCTAGAGTTGAATCCGAATGTGTATAGTCCCATATATCTATCTGACGGCAAAACGTTGGAAGATTACAGAAACGAGAAAGGTGTAAACTGGCAAGATCAGGTTTACCGGGACGCATTTGTTCAGAATCATAATATTTCTGTCAGGGGTGGTAGTGAAGGTACCAGATATTCTATATCGGGATTGCTTACCGATCAAGACGGAGTTATTGTGAACAGTGGCTATAAAAAATATCAAGGGCGTTTGGTGCTGACTCAACGAATCAGTAAAAAAGTAAGTGCCGGTTTAAACCTGAACTATACTTACACGAAAAAATACGGAACAGTGGTTGCCGAATCGCAGACCAGTCCAACGGCAAGTTTGATGTACAGCATTTGGGGTTATCGCCCGGTTTCAGGACGAGAAAGCGATGATCTGCTGAATGAATTGTTCGATCCGGATGTTAATTCCGCAACAGATTTTCGTGTAAATCCTTTAATGGGTGCGAAAAATGAGTTCAACCCTCTGCATACAACATTCTTTATGGCTAATGCCTACATCGAATACAATATTTTAAGCAACCTCAAACTTCGGGTTAGCGGAGGATATAACCGTATTGACCAAAGGCGTGAAATATTTAACAATTCGAGTTCACGATTGGGACACCCCAATACGAACGATAAAGTAAATGGTTCCATTATCAATATGGACAGGATCAACTATCTGAATGAAAACACGCTTACTTACGACAAAAAATTCAAAAGTGGTCACAGCCTGAAACTATTAGGCGGGCTCACGATACAAGATTCTTATTATTTCAGTAGCGGATTTTACTCAAAACAAGTGCCTAATGAGTCTCTTGGTGTTTCAGGTCTATCTCAAGGAATAATTTCTCCTGCACCTGTAAATAACTCTTCTTTCGGATTGCTTTCGTATTTGGGACGTGTTGACTATAATTATAAATCGAAATATTTGCTCACTGCATCTTTTCGTGCAGACGGATCTTCCAAATTCCCTAAAAAGAACAGATGGGCATATTTTCCGTCGGGTTCTGTGGCATGGCGATTTGCAGAAGAAAATTTCATGAAGAACATTCGTTTCGTAAATGATGCGAAGCTAAGAGCCGGAATCGGAGCAACAGGAAATAACAGAGTTGGAGACTACTCGGCTTACACATCACTCGATATCAATAAAGGATCGGGGTATAGTTCCGGAAATGTTCCGGAAAAAGGCGTTATCCCTCTTAGCTTAGGCAATCCGAACCTTAAGTGGGAAACAACAGTACAAAGCAATATCGGTTTGGACTTGTCGTTCCTTGACGACAGAATTACATTCACTACCGACTACTACTATAAAAAAACAAAAGACTTACTGTTGAAGGCAACCTTAGCTCCCAGCATGGGTTATCTAAGTGCTTACAGAAACGTGGGAAAAGTATCGAACTCCGGTCTGGAATTTACAATTAATACGGAAAACATCAAGACAAAAGATTTTACATGGACTTCCAATTTCAATATCTCATTCAATAAAAATAAGGTACTGGCTTTGAACGACGATGAGCCTAGTCTTGCTACTGCAGTTTACTGGGGCAATTTCAACAATGCACACCCTTATATAGCAATACCCGGACAGCCGATAGCCATGTATTACGGTTACTTGTTCGATGGAGTTTATCAGTACGAAGATTTTGATAAATCGGGCAGCACTTACACTTTAAAACCCGGAATACCAAATAACGGAACCCCACGAGAAACGGTACAACCCGGAGATATTAAGTTTAGAGATATAAACGGAGATGGAGTGGTAGATAATAACGATTTAACGGTTATTGGAAATCCGAACCCGAAACATATAGGTGGTTTCACAAATAACTTCCGTTACAAGGATTTCGACTTAAGTATTTTCCTTCAATGGAACTACGGAGGCGATGTGCTGAATGCCAATCGCATCGAATTTGAAGGAGGAGACCCCACAACCCGGTCGTTCTTAAATATGTTTGCATCTTATGCAAATCGGTGGACACCCGAAAACCAAACTAATTCGTTGTACAGAATAGGCGGACAGGGACCTACTGCATATTCATCAAGAACGATTGAAGACGGATCTTTTTTAAGATTGAAAACTCTTTCGGTAGGATATTCTATCCCTAAGCATTTGTTGAAAAAAATAGACATTAAATCGCTCAGGGTATATGCTTCTGCACAAAACCTAATAACCTGGACCAATTATTCAGGGCTCGATCCTGAGGTATCAACTCGTCCGAGCGCACTAACGCCCTCTTTCGACTGGTCGGCCTATCCTCGACCAAGAGTTTTTTCTTTAGGTTTAGAAGTAACATTTTAATTATTAAAAATCAGTACATATGAAACATTATATTTTTATATTGATACTAACCCTATTCATGGGTAGTTCATGTGATATATTAGATAAGGAGCCTGATTTTACAGTGCCCGAAAATTATTATAAAACGGAAGACGAGTTGCAAAAAGCATTGAATGGGATCTACAACCGATTGATCGACACCAATGGCAGAATGTACAGTAAGGCTCTATACAGCTATTTTACAATTAGCGACGAATCGTTTTACAAAAACATAAGCACTGCATCTAAAAACATAAAAGTACATTCTATGGACGCCGCCAATATTGACATAGGCCGATTCTGGGAAGTGTTGTACGAAGCCGTCAACCGAGCCAATATGTTGCTAGACAACACGAAAGAGATGGAGTTGGATACTCGGAACAAAAAAGCAATAAAAGGAGAAACTTTGTTTTTGAGGGCATATTATTATTTCCTTTTGACCGACTTTTTTGAACGTGTCCCTCTAAAATTGGAATCTACAAAAACGGCGAACGATAAATATCTGGCACAAGCATCGTTACAGGATATTTACGACAGAATTGTGGCTGATATGAAAGAAGCCTCAACCCTTGTTTATGATATTGACCAATTACCGTCTAACGAACGAGTGTCAAAAACAGCTGTTCAGGCTATTCTGGCACGCGTATATCTGAAAATGGCAGGAATGCCTTTAACCTCCGATCCGTCATCTGCTCAAGCTCAGGAATATTATGCCCAAGCATTGGTATATGCCGACAGTGTGATAGTGTCTTCGAAACATTCTTTAAACGAAGACTACAAGCAAATATTCATAAACCACTCTCAGGATGTGAATGAAAGCAGAGAATGTCTTTGGGAAGTAGGAATGTTCGGAAATAAACTTGGAGATGTTGATTTGGCAGGCAGTGTAGGCATCGAAAACGGAATCTATTGTATGAGCGAAGAGATTGGCTATTCGGGAGGGCCGATACAGATTACAAAAAAACTGTACGATTTGTATGGCGAAAAAGATAGTTTACGAAGAGATTGGTGTATTGCTCCTTACAGATATGTACAAAATGCTACGACAAAAGTATTCGAGAAACGCTTTTTCACGAGTGCACAAATTTATGACCGAACACCCGGAAAGTGGCGCAGAGAATACGAAAAGGGCGTAAAAGCCAGAAGCTTTAATTCAACCAATTTCCCGGTTATCAGATACAGTGACGTATTATTAATGAAGGCAGAAGCCGAAAATGCAATAAATGGCCCAACGGCGGAGGCTTACGATGCTATAAATCAGGTAAGAAGAAGAGCCTTTAATAAACCGACCTATACTCCTGACACCGATTGTGACATCACGACAGGCTTAGATAAGGCTCAGTTTTTGGCCGAGATACAAGACGAAAGAGCTCGTGAATTCTGCTTCGAAGGAATTCGCAAACACGATTTAATTCGTTGGGGAATATATATCCAGACTATGAAAAATTTGGCTGCAGACATTCAGAAAAATGCACCATCTTCTCCCGTTAGTTACAAATATGCGGCAAGTGCCGGACTGAACACTACGGACAGGAATGTGGTTTTCCCGATTCCGAACACCGAATTTGTTGTTAATAAGCTGATTGTACAGAACAAAGGTTGGTAATTAATGAATAAAACATTGAAAACATGAAAAAAATAATATTTTATTGCAGTTTGCTGGCAGTTTTATTAGTCTCTTGCAAAGATGACATTCCAAGTGCAAAATTGAATGTTTGGATTGCTGATACCGAATATCATGTAGGAGATACCGTAACTTTCCGTTTTAGCGGAAACCCCGATAATATTGTTTTCTATTCGGGCGAAACAGGTCATAACTACGAACTGAAAGACAGGCTGTATGCAGATAATGATCTTTTGGTTGATTTTAAATCATATGTTTCGTTGGGTGTTATCGATCAGAACCTGCAATGTTATGTGTCCAACGATTTTAATGGTGTATATGATGAAACAAATGTGGAAAAAGCAACATGGACAGATATCTCTCACTTGTTTACTTTTTCGACCGGCGCCGATCAGGTTCCATCGGGTGTGGTTAATCTGAAATCTTATGTAAGTGAAGTCGATACCGCACAAGTATATTTTGCCTTCCGATATACAGATACAGGCCAGAAAAACAGATGGGTTATACGAACTATAAATGTAGATAAAGTTTCTCCTGAAGGCGTAAAAACTACTTTGGCAACTATGTCAACGATGGGATGGAAAGCTGTAGATTTTTCGACTGCCGACAAATGGACAATTACAAGTGCCCAGCTCCTAATTCAAGGTAAAGAACCAAATAATGACGACTGGGTAATATCGAAACCATTCAGAGTAAAAACATCTATTGCGGACGAAGGCGTCGCCTTAAAGAATATCAGTACCAAAATGAATGAATATAAATACGTATACCAAGAGGCAGGAACCTTCAAGGCCGTATTTGCTACATCTTCGGTTTGGTATAGTGGAAGCGAATATTCTGAGACAGAGGTCACCGTAAATGTAAAACCATAATTCTGAAACAGAAAACACATAACCCGATGGTCGGATAAGATGACGGATGGTCGGGTTATGCGTTATCGACATAAAATATGTATAGAATGAGAAGTATTGGAAAAAGTATTTGTATATGTATACTGATTCTGTTTTGCGCAAATGTTTATGCACAAAAAGACAAGTACCTGATTGAGGCTGAAGCTTTTCAGTTTAAGGGAAAATGGATTGAAGCAAACGATCCCGACTGCTTTGCACGAAAAATGCTTCGGGTGCTTGGTGGCGGCAAAAACGACGAATCGACCGATGCCCTGACAGTTGTTGATATTCAGGAAGAAGGCACTTATACCGTATGGGTGAGAGCAGCCGATTATAAAAAAGATCAGGGATCACGTCTTTTCCAATTGTTTGTAAACGATCAGCCTATGCTTGAATCGGGCAAACATGGCAAGGAAGGGTTTTATTGGGAGAATGTGGGCAAAGTAGAGTTAGAAAAAAAGCAAATATTACTGAGAATACATGATACCAAACGTAATTATGGACGGTGTGACGCTATTTTACTGGTCAAGGACAGTTCAATTGATCCCAACGAAACACCCAGAATAGACGTTGGCAAATGGAGAAAAAACCCTGCGAAAGTAAAAACAAGCTCATTAACATTGGGTAATATTTCGTCCCGTCTTTTTTTGGATAACAATGTTGTCGAAATAGCTAAAATAGAGAATGATAATATCCGCCTCAGTTTTGTTGGCGGTGGTGTTAACAATAAGGTAATCGCTTGCCGTACCGAAATAAAGATGAATGGCAAATGGCAACAGTTTCTTACTTCGGCCGAAGACCACAAAGTTTTTCTTATCACATCAGACTCTGCAACTGTTGTCAACAATGAGAAATACTTGCCTTTGTGGCCTAATTCGGATGCTAAAAGTTCATTCTCCTTCAACGGAAAAAGCTATGTAATACAACAACAAGAAGATTTGCTTAATCCCTACAATGCCGGAGACATGAGCGAAGCTATTCCGGTAAATGCTGTTCAAATAAATAATACGACCATTAAGGTTCAGTATATAACAAAAAACAATTCTACCATTACCGGATATTGGAAATTACCGACAAATGAAAATCATATAGAAGTAACTTTGGTTTGTCATCCGTCACAAACAGGAGCATACAGCATGGGTCTTGCAGCATTTCAGCTAATACCACAGAATAATCTGAATAACATACTATTACCTCCTTTGTACCAGTATAAGCGTTTAACAGATCAGCCGGTAATGGTTCCTTCTTCGGCAATGCAGCAACCTGTATCAATTGCCGAAGCAAAAACCCCTCAGGGATTGGTTTCTTCATTTATCTGTGGAGACGTATCTTCTATTGAACAATGGGGTAGCGTAGATTTTTCGCCTATGGGGTTTGCAATAAAAAACGAAATAAATGAAGTGCAACCTGTTATGTTCTCCCCCATTCTGGGAATGGAAGACTCGAAAGTGAAGGCGGGAGAAACAATTAAAAGAAAATTTATCATCGGAGCACTTCCGAAAGGATGGACTGAAACGATGGAATATGTTTCGGACAATGTGTTTAAGGTGAATGATTATCGAAAGCAAGAAAATCTTTCGTTAACCGAATCCATGTTCAATATATTCGACTTGATGAAGAACAAAGAATATGGAGGATGGGATGTTGGACTGAAAGGATTTTATGACATTGAGGGAGACCCGGAAACAGCTCCCACCGTAGTTCATGCAGCACCACTGGCTATAATTGCTGCTGCTGTTTTTTCTGATGACGAGGAGTTTTATTTGTCGCACGGATTACCAACCATAGAATATACTCTTTCGCGCAGTGGTTATCGGTGGGCCATTGATATTGTCCCGACAGGATATAACAGAACAATGGAATCGTTGCGACTGAATCCGTTTACATCTCAGTTCTCCACGTCTTATTACGAAGGATTATACCATATGTTAGGAGGAAAGAATGCGTGGTTGAAAGACATTGCATTGCCTGGAGATACGTTGCGTAAAACCAGTGGTTATTCGGTTCCGGTTTATTCGTGGGTGCAAGCTCTGTCGGCGTATAAATTAACGAAAAACCATAAATGGTTGAATCTGGCAACATCTACAGCCGACAGATATATCAGTACTCAAATCTATGCCAATACATCAAAACCATTGAACAGATTGTCTTTCTACAATACAACTTTTTACTCTCCCTGGTGGAACTTAATTGATTTGTATGAGGAAACCAAAAATGGAGATTATCTGAAGGCTGCTCAATATGGCGCTGCTCATACAATTGCCGGAATCCGAAGTTATCCTGCCGTGAAGGATGAAGAACAGGTTATTCACCCCGGTAATAAATACGATGGCAATACAAGTTTGTGGTGGAAAGGAAAAGAAAAATACCGTCTGGGTTTTCCCCGGGTTGCGAATGATGTGACGGAGAAAAAAGTTCCTGAATGGTTAGTATCTCCCGTTGGTTTGGGTTTTGAACAATCAACCACTTACTATCTGCTCCAAAAAGGCAAACAAGTCAGACCCGTATTTATGAGCAACTGGGCTCCACATTTATTAAGGCTCTATCAATATACCAATAAGCCTATATACCAAACTTATGCCCGAAATGCCGTTATAGGCAGGTTTACAAATTATCCGGGCTATTATGCAACGGGTTATACGGACGTCACAATGTCGCCCGATTTTCCTTACAAAGGGCCCGATTTCAGTTCAATTTACTATCATCATATTCCTCCTCATTTTGCATTTACATGGGATTATTTGGTTTCGGAAGTCATCGAACGTTCGGGTAGGAATGTAAGTTTCCCGTATGGTAAGCAAGAAGGATTTGTTTGGTTTTCTAATCGTATCTATGGTGCGGAAAAAGGGAATATTTTTGGAGATAAAGAAGCCAGATTATGGATGAAGAAAGGATTGGTAACACTCAACAATCCGGCTTTGAATTATATAACGGCAATTTCCGACAAAAACTTCTGGGTGATAGTAACCAATGAATCGGATAAAGAAGAAACATTTGATATAACCCTGAACAAATCTCTTAACATTGCAGTAGATGCTCCTGTTTCGGTCTATTCTGAGAAAGGAAGTATCGGAAAACAACCTAAAACCAAAAATAAATTTTCGACTACTATCTCCGGTAAAGGTTTCAGAGCCATATCTTTTCCTCTCGTCGAAAATATGAAAAGAGCCGAATCTCCGGTATTGAAAGAAGGTTTGAAAGTTGTTGATATGGGCGATCCGTTCGGAAAAGTTTTTGTTTTCCGCATCCGGTCTCCATTTGGCTGGGATTCGGTATACGGTTACTCCGAAACTCCGCCGCTTAAAGGTAAAAATGCGTCTCTGGAAATCGTTTATAAAGGTGAGACAACAACGGTTTCTCACTACCCTTTCGAATGGAGTTTTTATAAATTGAAAATGGACGAGGATGCCGAATTTGAGATAACTGCCAAAGTTGATGGCAAAGAGACAGTTAAGAAAGTTTATATAAAGGCTAAATAACAGAAAAATATGAAGACAACAATCCGTTTTTTGTTTTTAATCTTTATCGGGTTTCTTATTTTAAGTAACCATTTAAATGCACAGGATAATCCGGTTCAACGACAGAAATGGGAAACAAAAATACAGCGTTATGAACGGCTCGATTCGATTACGCCACCCCAAAAAGATGTTATTCTTTTTGTTGGAAGTTCTTCTATCGAGAATTGGAAGTCGATAGAAAGTGATTTTCCCGACAAACCCATCGTAAGCCGTGGAGTATCCGGTACAAAGACAGTGGATATATACGAATATCGCGATCGTCTTATTTCACCCTATCAGGCAAAGCAGATCTTTATTTATGTAGGCGATAATGATATAGGTTATAACTGGAAACCCGAGGAAATATTAGAACAGTTCAAAAAGTTGTTTTTTGCTATACGGGCAGAAAAGCCGGAAACCGAAATCGTTTTTATATCAATAAAACCTTTCCCGAAAAGGGCTCACAGGCTCGGGTCGACAATTGAAACCAATAAACTCATTAAAGATTTTCTCGAACAAGAGGAAAATACGGCCTATGCCGATGTGTACAATGCTATGATAAACGAACGGGGAGAATTAAATCCCGAACATTATCAGAAAGACGGTCGGCATCTGACGACTGACGGTTATAAAATTTGGAGAGAAATAATTTTAAAATTTATCAAATAAAAAAGCAAATGAAGATTAAACAAGTATTTATTATAAGCATCCTCAGTTGCCTTTCTTTAGTAGGATACGGACAGACATATAAGGATGTGACCGCATCCGTAGAAGATCGGGTAAATGACCTGCTGTCGAAAATGACGTTGGAAGAAAAGATAGATTATATAGGAGGTTATAACGACTTTTATATCAGAGGCATAAAACGTCTGGATCTTCCTGAAATTAAGTTGACGGATGGCCCTGTTGGTACGCATAAAGACGGGAAATCGACCGCCTATCCTGCAGGCACATTGTCTGCTGCAACTTGGGATACGTCGTTGGTCTATGAATTGGGTAAACAACTGGGACGCGATTCGCGCGCTCGTGGTGTGCATATTCTTTTGGCTCCGGGCATGAATATTATCCGTTCACCTCTTTGCGGACGTAATTTCGAATATTTTACAGAAGACCCGCTTCTAAATTCTCAAATATCTGTGGCATACGTCAAAGGATTGCAAGGTCAGGGAGTGATTGCAACTCTAAAACATTATGCCGCCAACAATCAGGAATGGGACAGAAACAATGTAAGCAGCGATATAGACGAAAGGGTGTTACACGAAATATATCTACCGGCATACAAAGCAGCCATTCAGAAAGCCGGAGCCGGAGCCGTCATGGATGGGTATAATCTGATAAATGGCGTTCATGCCACTCAGCACGACTATTTGAACAATTACGTCTTAAGAACTCTATGGGGTTTCGACGGTGTTGTTATGAGCGACTGGTCAGCTACTTACGACGCTGTGGAGGCTGCCAATGGCGGTCTTGACCTGGAAATGCCACGAGCAAAGTTTATGAATAAAGAACATCTGCTTCCGGCCATAGAATCGGGGAAAGTGAAAGAATCGACAATCGACGACAAAGTGAAAAGAATATTAAGGCTAATATTCAAAAACGGATTTTTCGAGAACGAACAGTTAGACACATCCATTCCGTTGAATAATCCGGAGGGAGCTAAAATTGCGTTGAACCTGGCGCGTGGCGGAATCGTGTTGCTCAAAAACGAAAACAACCTGCTTCCTCTAAAGACATCGAAAGTTAAGACCGTTGCAGTGATAGGTCCTAATGCCAATTCATATACATCTGGAGGAGGAAGTTCCTATACTTTTCCTTTCAAATCGGTATCGGTATTGGATGGCTTGAGAAACAGTGGAAATGATGTTCAGATCTCTTATATATCAGGAGTCCCGACGCTACCCGAAACCGTGTTTAACTCGGTTTTTTATGCCGAACCCGGTGGAAAGGTTAAAGGTCTTAAAGGTGAATACTATAATAATATTAAACTGGAAGGAAGTCCTGCCATAACAAAAATAGATTCTGTTGTCAACATTGGTAACGGATGGCATATTGCAGCTGAAAGAAAAGGTATTCCCTACGATCATTGCTCGATGCGTTGGACGGGATTTGTTAAACCAGAAAAAACGGCTAAATATCGTTTTGTCATAAGAGGGTTCGATGGTTTCAGGCTGAAGGTTGACGGTAAGCAGGTTATAACAGAATGGCGAAACCAGGGAATTACTACGCGTGAAGTTGTTTTATCCTTGAAAGCAGGAAAAGAATATCCGATAGAACTTGAATATTTTGCACATGTGCATCCCGTAGATATTTCTTTCGGATGGAGAGAAGACAAATTGTATTTTGATGAAGCTGCCGAATTGGCAAAGAACGCAGATGTAGCCATTGTTAATATAGGCTTCAATGAAAGCAGCGAGCGCGAAAGCAACGATCGTCCGTTCCAATTGCCAGAGTATCAAGACCGTTTGGTTGAAAGTGTAGTTACTGCAAACCCCAACACCGTAGTATTATTAAATGCCGGAGGGAATGCCGATATGTCGAAATGGATAGATAAAGTTCCTGCACTTTTGCATATCTGGTATGCCGGTCAGGAGGGAGGAACCGCAATAGCAGAAATTTTGTTCGGTAAAACAAATCCGTCAGGCAAGTTGCCTATGTCTTTCGAAAAGAAGTGGGAAGATAATCCGTCATACCCATATTATTATGACACAAATAACAGTAAACGTGTACATTATAAAGAAGGACTGTTTATGGGCTATCGGCATTATGATATTAGTGACACCAAACCCCGATTTCCGTTTGGTTTTGGACTATCATACACTCAGTTCAATTATTCCGACCTGAATGTCAGTAAATTAATAAGTCAGAAAGGCCCTCAGTATAAAGTAAGTTTTGTTGTTAAGAACACAGGGGAGTACGATGGCGCAGAAGCTGCTCAGGTTTATGTCAGACCGATAAAACCTAAAGTAACCAGACCTTATAAAGAATTAAAAGGCTTTTCGAAACATTTTATTGAAAAAGGCAGTGCTCAAATATTCGAGATTCTTCTCGACAAAGAAGCCTTTTCATATTATAAGGAAGAGTTGAAAGATTTTGATTACGATGCCGGACAATATGAAATAATGGTTGGAAGCTCGTCTGCAGATATCCGTTTGCAAAAAACAATCGAAATAAAGAAGTAAAAATCAATCAATTTGTTTAAAATGAAGCGTATAATATTTACATGTTTATATCTTGTTTTGTTTATATCCTGCTCCGTTGCTGCCGGTAACGATACTGTATCTCTCGCGTTGGAGTTGCCTTCGGTTTTCAATAATCATATGGTATTGCAACGAAACAAAGAGATTAAAATATGGGGAAAAGCTAAGCAAAACGCTTCTGTACGGGTTGCATTTAATAATGAAACAATAGAAACTCTGGCTGATAATAACGGGAGGTGGCACATTATGTTGCCTTCCATGCCGGCGGGCGGCCCATATCGGATGAATGTCAGTTCGGGAGGCGAGTCTGTTACATTTTCGGATGTGTTGATCGGCGATGTGTTTATTGCCGGAGGGCAATCCAATATGGCATTCAAGGTCGGCTTATTAACCGATGAAGACATAACCGAATTGAAAAAACAGGCTGATCGCCCGAATATAAGATACTACGATGTTGCACGAATAGTAAGCGGAGGAAAACGCCTGAACAGAGAAGATCGTATTTGGAGCGTTTGCCGGGAAGATAAGATAAACGAATGGTCGGCTATTGCTACTTATTTTGCGATAGAACTAAATAAGGCTCAAGATGTTCCGATCGGAATTATCGGTTGCAATCATGGCGATTCCCCCATTGGAGCATGGATAAGTCCGATGTCATTTGATAGTGATTCCGACCTTATAAAGAACTGTATCCTTCAGGTGGAAGATACCGATATTAAAAGTTTTTACAGAAATGCCTCCTCACTATACAATCTGATGCTACAAAAAATATTGGGGTATCCGATCAAAGGGGTACTTTGGTATCAGGGAGAAGCCAATGGCAGAAAGCCGGATACTTACGAGAAGCTATTCTCGACCTTAATTTCCGATTGGAGAAATCAGTGGAACGACCCTGAATTGCCCTTCATATTTGCCCAGTTGTCAGCTTATACCGTGTCCGGCGAACCGTCGAATGTCTCTTGGGCAAAATTGAGAGATGCACAATTCCGTGTATGGAGAAATACTCCGCATACGATGATGGTAACAACAATTGATGTTGGCACTTTAAATGACATTCACCCTAAAAATAAAAAAGCTGTGGGCGAAAGATTTGTTGCGGCGGCTGAGCACTTAATGTATGGTTCGGATAAAGATGAATATACAGGTCCGGTATTTAATTCGATGAAAGTGCGAAACGATACGTTGTTTATATCTTTTACTCATGCCGAAAAATTGCAGGTCAAGGACAACCAAGAACTTCTTGAGTTCGAAATATGTGGTAGCGATAATGTTTATAAACCTGCAAAGGCAGTTGTTGGTTACGGAATGGTAAAACTTTGGGCAGAAGATGTAAAAGCTCCCGTGGGAGCGAGATACGCATGGCGAAACAATCCTGCATGCCCTAATTTGTATAATGTTGCGGGGTTTCCGGCTGTTCCGTTTAACGAACTGCTTATAAAAGAATAAATCTATTACGATTTCATGAAGACAATAAACCTTATACTTCTTTTTGTATCAGGAATTTTGAGTATGAGCGCTCAAACTCCTGTTCATCCGCCTGCTATGGGTAATTGGATAGTTTCATTTGCCGACGAATTTAATCAGGATGCTCTGAACCTTGATATTTGGAATGTGGAGCATGGCAATTATAATACTTTGGGCGACTCTAAGCGTGATAGTGCTAATGTAAAAGTAGAAGATGGCGAGTTGCGCATCTATATGCTAAAGCAAACCGACGAAAATGCTCCCCGACAACGATGGACTTGCGGATATATTTATACGAAGGAGATGTTTGGGCGAAATGTATACATTGAAGCCCGAATGAAAGCAGTAAGAGCTTCGGGTGTAAACAGCGCATTCTGGATGGTTAGCAGGGCTAAGATGGCAACAGCATACTCCGATCGTTACGAGATTGACATCAACGAAATACAATACGATATAAACAGGCAGCAATTTGCCGCACGTTCAGGCTGGCACGACTGGAAAACCTATGGATATGCAACCGATATCAACGGCAATCAGGTAGATAACGGACTTGGCGCAATGAAATATTATGCCGAAGACGATTATCAAATCTGGGGATTGTGGTTAAACGGAAATGATTTTCATTTCTATCTGAATGGAGAAGAAGTATGGAATGGTAAAACGCATGCCATTTATTCAAATCAGTGGGATACAGGTGTTGGTCAGATAAACCCTTGGGCAACGGACGAGGAACAGCGTGCTTACGGAAAGTATGGGCAAGACGACTGGAACTATATGGGTGGCTACACCGGAGAACTGATGCATATCGCATTCAGTAATATGCTGATGGCTTTTAATTGGACACCCGAAACAGACGAGGCCGACGGTCAATATATGGCTATTGATTGGGTAAGGAGTTTTGTTCCCGAAAAAGAGATGGATAGAAATCCGATAGTTCTGTTGCCCAACACAATGCAGTTGGCAAAGGGGAGTCATAAAATTACTTTAGATAAAGAGATTGACTTAAATCTCACAGCAAATCATTATTTGAATTACTGGTTGGACAATCCTGATGATAGTAATTTTCAGGTCAGATTGCTGGACGAGGCAAACAATGTGGTGTCGTCCTTAACTTACAATTCCGATACCGATTATGTACTAGCAGCAGGCAGCAAACAAACGAGTTCGCAGTCGGTTTATCCTTATTCTTTTTACCTGAGGCCACAAGCAACGAGCAAACGATTGTTTGTTACCCGGATTACGGCTTCGCAAAACTTAGCAGATGCTATTAGTGTAAAATTATATAACGACTACGAATCTGTAAGTGATCTGGAACCGTTTTTCTACCCGAATGTAGATGAAACAGGACAAACCTCTATTAATAATCAGTGGTCATTGAATGCGAAGGGTACATTCAATGCTAAGATTAAGGCGATTGAGTTTGAAAATTATTCGGATCAGAAAATAGAAATATCAAATGTCAGGCAAGGCGATAACTTTCTGAGCGTGATTGCAAACGAAGAGCAACTTCCATATGCCGATACGCACGATATTATTTTACGCTCTGCAAATATAGCAGACAGTATTGTTTTCGATGTGAGAAGTAAATCTGCGGCATCAATATCCTTGTCTGTTAATTCTACCGATACAGAAACGCTGTCCTGGGCAGGAGGTGAGAATGGAATTTTAAAAGAATATGTTTCTCCTGATAAAACCACAACATATCAATTAACTTCTATTGAAAACGAGAGTGGAAAAAGAGCTTTAAACGGGAAAAGTATTGTATATGTTCCATCCAACGAAGACGTTGTTTTATACCCATCTTTCGATACTTATATTCAAGAAAATCAAGCTCTAAAAGATCTTTCTGCAAATCAAAATCTAGTACTGAAGACAGATCGGATGTATAATCGTTTAGGATATCTGGAGTTTGATGTCCCAGCAAATTTGAATGAAGATCAACATGCTTATTTATTCCTGTCTTTACGAGAGGTTATTGCACCATTATTTCCGGTAGAAATAACGATGACGACCGTAGAAACAGAATTTCCCAAGCCTATGTACTGGAACGATCGCCCACATTGGAAAACAGAAACCGAAATAGGAAAAATTACAATAAATAACAACAACCTTCGAGCATATGGGTTTGATATTTCCGATGCATTACGAAATGCCATATCGGAAGGTCGGAAAAAGCTATCGATCTGCTTGTCGTTAACGGGAGGCGAGCGTTCTTCTATGGTGACGTTTCAGCAATATGTAAGCTCAAAAAAATCGACCTCGCCCCGCATATATATTCAACAGCCAAAAAAGACCTCGATAAATGAGATAAAAACAGAAATGCCATCTGCTTTTATATATCCCAATCCTGCTAAAGATTATTTTTACGTACAAGGAAATGATTTTTCGGAAGTGCAAATAATGAATCTTTGGGGAGCTGTTTTGAAGAGTGAAGGAGTCTTGGATCGGTACGATATTTCGGATCTTAAACCGGGAATATATTTATTTAAACTTTGCCTTACGGACGGTAGTTGTCATACGACTAAAGTCTTTGTGAAATAACTGCAATGAAGGGGGTACGGAGCTGTTGAGTTGTAAGACCTTTAACAGCTTCGGCAACCCACTGATCAAGCATCTTTGAAAGATGAAAATAATAGATAAAACATTACCACTGCGATTTAGAGGCTATTTAAATTCCTAATGTCTAAATTTCAAATAGAAGTTAAAGAATAGATTTCTTGGATACAATCTTCTTAATCCCCACCAACAGATATAAGCAGAACTCTCCCCAGAACCAATATTAAAACTTTCTACAAAACGGTTTTGCTGCTCAATGATCTCAATTAAAAAAAACTAAAACCCAACAAAAACTCTATCTCAACCCACAAATTAGCGAAACGGATATACAGCCAATTTTCATGATTAACATGTTTTTGGAGATAGGGTTTATGACATCCCTATTTTTTTGTTAAAAACAGAGCATTTTAGAATAAAACTGATTGATGTACCTTATTGTCAAAATATGTTGTTTGGCATATTTAGATATAACACACTGATAATTAACAGATATCACAACCGCCTGTTGTATGTGCGATGAGTATTTTGAGAGGTGTTGTTGAGTTTTTGTGTGGTGATTTTTGCAAAGTAAAAGAGAGTTCTTCATTAATTTTGTCTCAGTTCACAAACAATTTTGTTTAAATCTAAGATAAAGTTTAATAACATGAAAAAGGTATTTCCTCTTTTATTTTTTCTTTTTCTAACGCGCTCACTTTTTGCTCAAGATAGTTGGCAAGTTTCAGGTGTAGTAACATCAGCTGATGATGGAGAGCCTTTAATCGGGGTTACTATAATTGTAAAGGGTGAAGCAGGGTTAGGTACTACCACCGATTTTGATGGAAAGTATTCAATTAAGGTTCCGAACGGAAAAGCATTGACTTTTTCCTATATGGGTTATCAGGAACAAACGACAAAAACAATTAAGAGCAATTCTACTCTTAATATCACGATGGAAAACGATGTCTTAATGCTTCAGGAAGTAGTTGCTATCGGTTATGGTACGATGAAAAAAAGTGACCTGACCGGTGCGGTAGCCTCTGTAAAAGCCGATCAACTTCAAAAGACACCTGCGGCAGGGATTGACCAGGCACTGCAAGGTCGTGTTGCCGGGGTTACGGTGAATGCAAACAGCGGACAACCGGGAGCAGCGGCAGAAGTACGCATTAGAGGTATCGGTACGGTAAACAATAGTGCTCCTATTTATGTAGTAGATGGTATTATCTTGGAAAATATTACTTTTTTAAGTCCGAACGATATAGAATCGACAGAGATATTGAAAGATGCGTCTGCGACTGCTATTTACGGTTCGAGGGGTGCAAATGGTGTTATCATTGTGACAACTAAAAAAGGTAAATCCGGCAAATCGGTTATTTCATTGAATACTTATTGGGGTGTTCAGAACCGTTGGAAGAAATTGGATTTGATGAAACGTGACGAATTTGCGGAAACGCTTATGCGTATAAACCCGCAACCATCGTCAATTGCCAGATATCAAAATCGTGGCTTCAATGCGTGGATGTCCGGTAATACAGGTGGCTCACCATATTTCCCCCTGATAAAAACAGATGCCAATCCTTACGGGATGGATTACAGTTCGGTTGAAACAGACTGGCAAGACGAAGTGTTCGAAAAAAATGCTTTGATCCAGAATTATCACCTTTCAGTTACTGGAGGTACCGATATAAGCCGATATGCGATAAGCGGAAGTTATTTCAACCAGAAAGGAACTATATCAGGTTCGGATTATGAGCGTTTCACTTTACGTGTGAATACCTCGCATCAAGTTCGATCTTGGTTGAAGATTGGAGAAAACCTTTCTTTCATGTCGTCGGAAGGACGTAATGCGATGAACAACAGTTCCAGTCCGGGTGCGTCTGTAATTTCTGCCGCATTGGCAATGGCTCCTTGGGATCCTACTCACTATCCGGAAGGTTCTGTTAACAATAGAGGTAAGGACTTGAGCGGTCAGATTTCTGCATCGTCAAACTTCAAAAATGCGATGAACCCATTTTCGATGGTAGAGCGCTATCATCCGTCTAATAAAGTTGAACGCTGGGTTGGTGATATTTATTTAGAACTGACACCTATCAAGAATTTAACTCTTCGCTCTGCGGTAAGTCTGGACTTGTCACATTACAGAGACAAAATGTTTTTGGAAGCATACAGATATTCAGACTTTGACAAAGCCGACAAAAACTTTTTGTCGAGTGGGATGAGTCGTGAACAAACTTTAATATTTGAAAATACAGCAACTTATTCTGCGGATATCAAAAAGCATAGCTTCTCTGCCATGATTGGGCAAACAGCCGAAGAACGTAATTTGTATGGCATGGGTGGTTCCGGTGCTTCTATTCTGAACCCGACCAAACAAAATTGGTACTTGCTTAATACAACAGAAGACAGGACATATTCAAGTGATTCTGTTGAACGTGACCGTATGTTTTCGTTGCTGGGTCGTCTCCATTATTCTTATGACAGCAGATATTTAATTACAGCAAACTTCAGAGCTGATGGGTCTAGTAAATTCCCTAATAACTTGTGGGGATATTTTCCGTCAACAGCATTGGCCTGGCGTATCAGTGAAGAAAACTTTATGAAAAATATCTCTTGGTTAGATTTCTTGAAAGTGCGTGCCGGATGGGGACGTATTGGTAATGACAAGGTGCCTAGCGACAGTTTTGTATTAACAATGACTCAGGGTTCGAATGTGTTCACAGGTTATCCTTTTGGACCAAATCAAGAACTGGCTAATGGTGCAGCAATTCTTACTTATGTCAATAAAGGTGGAAAATGGGAAACTACGGAACAATGGAGTGCCGGCGTCGATTTTGGTTTCTTCAGAGGATTATTAGGTGGTAATGTAGATTTCTTCATTCGCGACACGAAAGATATGCTACTAGGAGTAAAAGCTCCGGCACACGTTGGAAACCGCTTCGATCCGATAGCGAATGTTGGTACCGTTCGCAACAAAGGTATTGAAATTTCGCTAGACCATCAAAACAAAATAGCAGACATAAAATATTCTATTGGAGGAAATATTTCTTTTATACATAATGAACTTACCGCTCTTAATGGAGGTAACCCTGTATATGGAGACCGTGTGTTAAGCGATAAAGGATTGGGGTTATTTACAATCTGGGGTTATGAATATGAAGGAATATATAAATCGGATGAAGAAGCTGAAGCGCACCTATTCTATTATAAAGGTAAAAAAGAAAGTGGTGTGGGTGCAGGAGATGCGAAGTTTAAAGACCATAACGGAGACGGCAAAATAGACGACGCAGACAAAACCGACCTGGGCAATCCTTTCCCTTGGTTGACATACGGTATAAATATCGGTGCAGAATATAAAGGTTTCGATTTGCAAATGTTCTTCCAGGGAGTTGCAGGAAACAAAATCTACAATGCTGTGCGTCACCGTACGGAAGGTACAGGATCTGAAGCAACATTGAGTACTACAATGCGCAACGTATGGATAGATTATTCGGATCAGATGAAAAGCTCTATGGAATCGCAAGGCGTTGATTGGACAAAACTTATAAACAGAGAAGGTACGATCCCAAATCCTAACGGTAGTACGATGAATAAAGAAACATCGAGCAGGTTTGTGGAAAGCGGTGCTTATATGCGATTGAAAAACCTTCAGCTAGGTTATACAATTCCGAAAAAATTGACACAAAAGTTCCAGATAGATCGTTGCCGTGTATATGTTTCGGCAAGCAACTTGTTCACAATCACAGACTATTCGGGATATGACCCTGAAGTAGGAGGAGGAGTAGACTATGGAAATTATCCTCAATCGAGAACATTTATGTTCGGACTTAATCTGGATTTCTAATCAATAGGACTCATTTGAAGGATTTAAAAAAACAAAAGAACAATGAAAAAATATAGTTTAATATTCAGCGTAATCTTCGCTTTGATGTTCACATCATGTGATTCATGGTTAGAGTCGCCATCTCCCGGTGTAACCGAACTTGACGACTTTTTTACAGTAGGTCAGACTGCTATTAATACAACAAACGGGGCTTATGTGCCATTGGCTTGGGAATATAATTACACATATTTTCCGGAGTGGTTTATCGGCGATGTTGTATCGGATGATGCTCTTAAAGGCGGACAAAATATAAATGACATGTCTGTAGTTTATGATATGGAAAACTTCAAGACAATACCTAATAATGATTTTCTGCTTGACTTCTATCGTGCTCAATATCAAGGCATAGGTCGTTGCAACCTGGGATTGCAGGAAATTCCGGTAATGACACCCGACACAACCATGACCGAACGTGTTCAGAACAGGTTGATAGGCGAATTGAAGTTTCTTCGTGCAATGTATTATTTCCGTTTGGTGAGAGTATTCGGAGGGGTTCCATTAGTTGACTTCGTGATAGACTCGTCAACAAAATGGAAGCAACCACGCGCCTCGGCTGACGATGTTTACGTGCAAATTATTAAAGACCTGGAAGAAGCGAACGATGTTTTGTGGGTAAAAACAGACTATGCGAAAGCTGATACAGGTCGTGTGACCAAAGGTGCGGCTCAGGCTATGCTATTGAAAACAAATCTTTATCTGAAAAATTATCCGGAAGCAAAACGTTGGGGAGATTCTATCATCCAATCAGGACAATACAGGCTGTTGCCAAACTATTCTGACAATTTCACCCTTAACGGTGAAAATATGGATGAGTCGGTTTTTGAAATTCAATATACAGAAGATCCTACAAGCGACTATGGTGGCGGAGGAGGAATAGGTGGAGCCGGTTTCACAAGAGGAACATTCACTGTGATTCTTACACGTTCACGTTCATCTCTCCTTGGCGGAGGTTGGGGTTTCAATAAGCCTACACAAGACCTGTACAACGAGTTTGAACCGGAAGACCCAAGGTTAGGAGCAACTATACTTGATCCGAAGGCATATATCGAAAACGAAGATCAAGAAATTTACTTGGGAACACGTTATCTGAACCGCAAATATGGTATGTATAATGATCTTCCGGGCGGTAAAGTGTCATATTTCGAATTGGCTCACGCTACACGTGCTCCGATAAACAATAAAGTGATTCGCTATTCTGATGTATTATTGATGTATGCTGAAGCATGTTGCGAGGCCAATAATCTGGGAGATGCAGTAGCTGCACTAAATCAAGTCCGGCAAAGAGCACGTGGAGAAAGGACTGACATCCTACCGGATCATCCAACCAACACCAATCAATCAGACCTACGCAATGCAATTCGTCACGAACGTCGTGTAGAGCTGGCTATGGAAGGGCATCGTTGGTTCGACCTCTGCCGTTGGGGAATTGCATACGAAGTAATGACGGCATACAAAGAAAAAGAAAGCGATGACGCTCGAGATCACATGGCAGACTTTATAAAAGGTAAACACGAGTTGTTTCCTATTCCTAGCAAAGAAATAGAACTCAACCCGATGGAACAAAACAACGGATATAATTAACAACTTAAAATACACAATTAAAGAATTTTATTAACATCAAAAAATTTAATTACGATGAAAGCAAGAAAGATTTTTTTCCTAATGATGAGCTTAGTAGCAATATCATTATCGTTTGTTTCGTGTGGAAGTGACGATGACGATGGAGGTGGTAATGGCGGTGGCTCTGTAACCGGTATAAGCCTGAATAAGACAACACTTTCGGTAGAAGAAGTAGCATCTGAAACTTTGGTAGCAACATTGACCCCTGCAGGATCAACAGGTAAGATAGAATGGAGTTCTTCAGCTCCTTCAATCGCATCGGTTAACAATGGTGTAGTAACCGGTATAAAACAAGGAACAGCTACAATTGCGGCTACATATGGTAGTTTCACAGCAACTTGTACAGTAACTGTAACTCAAAGAGGATCAATCTCAAAAGATCCATCACTGGATGGTAGCGACTATTTCGTTATGATTTTGGATGATGTATCAGCTACAAAAATAGAAGGTAAGATTGCTCAGGATTTCCGTCCGGACGATGTAAACAAATATCTTTATTATTGGGATCAGGAAGGTGCGCTTACATTTGAGCCATATTCATCTACAGGTGTAAACTTCTATGAAGAATTAGGCTGGACTGCTATGAAAGTAACTAATGTAGGTTGGTCGGGAGCAGGATTCTTTGTTGGTCCTGGGTTTGGAGAGATAGACCTTACTCGTGTTACAAAGAATATAGATGATTATTATTTGCACGTTGCTGTTAAGAGTGCTCAGACTTTCAGTACTTACACTTTTGTATTATATGATAAAAAGAAAAGTAACGGAGCTAAATTAGTACTTGGTAAAGATGCTGTAGACGGAATAGCTCCTTATGCAGACTTCCCTCGTGACAATGAATGGCATGCATTTGATGTTCCAATGTCTTATTTCCAAAATAGTCAGGGACTATATTACAGAGAACCTATGACTGACGAGAATGTATTAGCAATTCTTGGGGGCGGAGTAGCAGGCACTACTGTTGAAGTGGATGCGCTGTTCATTTACAAACCAAAAAAATAAATGAAAAGAGAATAGGTAAAGTTCATTCATAAATCACATTTTATTTCTCCTCTCCCAAAGTGTTAAACACTATTGTAATAATATTTGGAATAAAGAAATTATGGGAGAGGAGAAATAAAATTATAAGAAAAAAGATGATCGTATTTCGATCGAAGAAACAAACATCTCAAAGATGATATCATGAATTATAAGTATTTATTAGCGGCTATTCTAATCAGCTTGGTTTCTGTTCTTTCTTGTTCCGACTCGGACAAGGAAGAAGAAGTAGTGGCAAAAATCACATTAAACAAAACAGAAACAACAATAGAAATAGGTGGTACCGAAACTTTGGTAGCAACTCTTTCTACATCAACCACCGAACCCGTTGTATGGACGTCGAGCGACGAATATGTAGCAACCGTATTCCATGGAATTGTAACAGCCATCACCAGCGGTGAGGTAACCATCACAGCAACAGTTGGGTCTATAAGTGCGTCGTGTGTAGTGACTGTTCCACAAAAGGAATATAAATTGGTTTGGTCTGATGATTTTGACGGGACAGCACTGAATACTGAAAAATGGAGATATGAAACTGGTGGAAACGGATGGGGAAACCAGGAATTACAATACTATACAGATCGTACAGATAATGTGCGGTTGGAAGATGGTTATTTGATCATCGAAGCTAAAAAGGAAAATCAAGGTAACAATAAATATACATCAGGGCGAATAATAACCAAAGGCAAGGCTCAGTTTACGTACGGAAAAATGGAAGCGCGTATATCCTTACCAAGTGGAAACGGCACATGGCCGGCGTTCTGGATGCTGGGAACAAGGGGCGGCTGGCCCGGATGTGGCGAGATAGACATCATGGAACATGTGGGTAAAGAGCCAACCATGATATCGCACGCATTGCATACAGCCAACAGAAATGGTATGAACGGAAAAAACTGGAACTCCAAGGATTATTTTCAAGGAGTGGAAGGCTCTTTTCATACTTATGGAGTAGAATGGATAGAAAAAGAAGACAGGGGATTTGATTGCATTAAGTTTTTTGTAGACGGAGTGGAAACCGCAACATGCTTTCAGGGCATTGACAACAGAGCCGACTGGCCGTTCAACAATGAATTTTTCCTAATTCTTAATGTAGCCATCGGAGGATCTTGGGGTGGCACTGTTGATGACAGCATATTCGACAAACCTGTTCAGATGAAAGTGGATTGGGTAAAAGTCTATCAATTGCAATAGGAATTATATTTCAGGTATACTCTTAAAAATAGAAGAAAAAGAATATGAAAATGATGAAGAAATTTATATTGATACTCGCTGCAATAGCATTAGGGTTTAGCTGCAGCGATGACGATAAAGATAACGATAATGGTTCGGGTGTCGGCAAAGACCCTGTGACGCAAGGAAAAAGCCAGAAAAGAGGAGTGTCTTTCAATTTTCAGGTGCTTGAAGACATAACGCTACTTGCTCCCGCCATTTCATGGTCTTACAATTGGGGACCGGATCAATCTGCAAGTTATTCGGAGCCTTTCAAAAACAATAATATAGATTATTTCCCTATGGCATGGAACGGCGGCTATAGTCCGAGCAGAATCAGGGCTTATAAGGCAGCGCATCCTGAGTGTAAGTATATTTTAGCATTTAATGAGCCTAATCTTACAGACCAAGCCAACATGACCCCGCAGAAAGCAGCTGAATATTGGCCGGCTTTCAGGGCATTGGCCACAGAGTTGGGAATGAAAATCATCTCTCCGGCAATGAACTACGGAACATTGGCAGGCTACAGTGACCCGATTAAATGGTTGGATGAGTTTTTCACACTGGTTCCTCTAAGTGATATAGATGGTATCTCCATTCACTGTTATATGACAAATCCCAGTGCCACGAAGTCATACATAGAACGGTTCAAAAAATATGGCAAACCTATTTGGATGACAGAGTTTTGCGCATGGGAAGGAGCCACTGTTAGTCCTGACGGTCAAATGAAATATATGTGCGACATTATCAATTATATGGAGTGTGATCCTGATATTGAACGCTATGCCTGGTTTATTCCGAGGTTGGCAAAAGGAGAGAAGAAACCGTATATGGAATTGCTGGAAAGAAGTCTGCCTTCCCGGTTGACTGCAATAGGAGAGGTATTTGTAAATATGTCTACGCTCGACAAGAATACATATTATGTAGAAGGGCAAACAATTGAGGCGGAGCACTACAATTCGATCAGCATATCGGAAAGCGTTGGCTCTAATGGCTGGGTGTCAGGTCCTTCTATGCGTCTAACCACCGACGGGTCGGGAGGAACCCTTGAGTTGTGCAATTTCTACACAAACCAATGGGTAGAATATCAGGTAGAAGTGTCAAAGAAAAAACAATATAAAGTTGATATACGCTATGCAACTTTCACCGATTCGGAGTTTGAAGTCGAGGTAGACGGCAAAAGCGCAGGTACGATCTCATTGCCAAGCACAGGTGAAGATTATATCTGGAAAACAGAAACATCTGATTTGCAATTGGGTAAAGGCAAACATAAAATACGCCTCAAATTGGCAAAGGGTATAGTTCATATGAATTGGCTGAAAATCTACTAAAAAACTAATTAACTAACGAAAAGCAGTTGAAGAACGAATAATTATATAAAATGAGAATCTCTAAATGTTTGTTGTTTATCATAATTTGTTTTCCATTACTTTGTTTGGGATGCATAGGCGGTGGAGATGCCATTGCAGCCGAATCGGCCGAAAACACGAAGGAAGTTGGTTCGGGAGAAATTGACGGTTATAAACTTGTGTGGCAAGACCTGTTCAATGGCGACAAATTGAGTCCTGATAATTGGTATATTGAAGTAAATGGCCAAGGTGGAGGCAATGCGGAATTGCAGTTTTACAAAGCCGAAAATGTGTCGATAGATATTGAACCCAATACAGGAAAGAGATGCCTTGTGTTGACGGCAAAAAAAGAAAACTATCTGGACAAAACCGCCACATCAGGACGTGTCAACTCAATTGACCGAAAGACATTCAAATATGGAAAGATTGAAGCCAGCATAAAGGTTCCGAAAACAGGGGATGGACTATGGCCTGCATTCTGGATGATGGGCGCAGATTATCCGTCTGTGGGGTGGCCCAAATGTGGCGAAGTGGATATATTGGAGATAGGCAGCGACGAAGGCATTCGTAAAATGGTGCAAGACTATTTTATAAACGGTGCATGCCATTGGGGGCAAAGCTGGAACGGAGGTGCTTACCCAAACTATTTCAAAGGATTTGAAAATTCTTATGTGTTGCATGACGATTTTCATCTGTATACCCTGACTTGGGATAGGGATAGTATCAGAATGTATTTGGATAAGGACAAATATCCTGATGCGAAGCCATATTTCGAAATGGGAATAAATAGTTTCGATACGGAATCATCTCCCGGACATTACTTCAACAAAGATTTCTTCATCCTGTTCAACCTGGCGGTAGGAGGCAATTATACTCAAATATGGGATATAAACAAAGTAACCGCACTGAACGAAGAAAATGGATACGAAGCAAAGATGTATGTCGATTATGTTAGAGTATATCAGAAAGAAGAATTTGAAGATAATTTATTGACAAATAAATAGAGTTGTGAGTATTGATTGATGTGTCCCTGTTTCTCGTGATGAGAGGCAGGGATATTTTTTTACTTAACAATGGTAAAGCGCATAATATAATTATTTTGCAAAGTTGTTGTATCTTTGCAAATTACAAACCGGAATGTATAGATAAATTGTCGTTCAAAATAATAAAACATATAAACTCATCAACCGGCAGAAAAGTGATTTTGTTTGCAGTCACTTTGCTTGCTTTTGCCATGATTTATTCTTTAAATGTACTGTATCCCATCTATTTGGATGATTGGGATTATAGCTACATTTATTGGCAGTCGGAACTTGTCGGAGGCTTTTTTGATGCGGTTTATTCCCAAACAATCCATTATGTGAAATGGGGAGGCAGAACAGTTGTTCATGTTATCTTGCAAACATTGTTGTCGTGGGGGCCATTCTGGAGCGATTTGCTGAACAGCATAATGTTTGTTTTATTCACCGCCGTGGTTTATTCTATTGCCAATATAGGACGAAAGGTTCGCCCGTCTCTTTATTTTATGATCATTATGCTCACATGGTTTTTTCAGGCAGATGTGGGCGAAACGCTTATCTGGCTGACCGGAAGTGTGAATTATATGTGGGGAACTACAATCATACTTGTCTTTGTTTATTTCTACTATAAATATTTTCGTGAACGGTCGGGAAGGACAAAGATTGACTCGAAGGGAAGAATAATACTGTTTTTCTTTTTCGGAGTTATAGCCGGATGGACGAATGAGAATATGGTGGTGGCTATGCTATGTATGATTGCCGTATTCTTATTTCTTGTTTGGAGGAAAGAGAAATCTGTTGAGAAATGGGCAATAAGCGGATTTTCAGGAGCATGTATAGGTGCTGCTTTAATGGTGTTGGCTCCGGGAAACTATGTGAGATACAACATGGAACTGAAGGAGCAAGGACTAACCAAAGCCGAATTGGGCATTGATTATTATTGGGGACGATTGCAGGCTCTGATTGACGGATATATGGAGTATCTGCTACTTTTGGTCTTTGTCTATTTCTTATTGGTACTTGTATTCTGGTACAACACCGAAAAAGAAGGCAGGAAAGAAGTGCTATTGTCTTCTTTCATTTTCTTCGGAGGTTCTCTAATAGCAAGTGCAGCCATGGTGGCGTCGCCTACATTTGAGCCAAGGGCATGGTTTGGAATTATTACGTTGATGATAGTTGCCGTATCAATAATCTATGCGAACCTGAATTTTTCAAAAATCTATATCCGGATTGGGAAATGGTGTTGCATAACGCTCCTGTTCGGTATGTTTGTTTATACTTATGTCGAAGGTCGGGAAGAGTTGGTACATTTAAGGCAGATAATAGATAATCGTGAAGCCGAATTGAAGAAACAAAAATCGGAAGGGAAAAGCAGGATAATATTTTCGGGCGAACGCTTCGAAGACAGAGCACATCGGCGATTAGACTTGATATTTCCCAAGATGTACGATTTTCCTCAAGATACCAGCCATTGGATGTATAAAGCATACGAACGGTATCATGGGGTGGATGCGGTAAGATTTGAAAATGAACGGTCAATAAAAAGATAGTATAACACAAGTGAAGCAAGCTATAGATAAGTATAATAGTATATTCAGATTTTTATCAAATTCCGGAACAAGAAAGGTTATATTCTTTTTTCTTGTAGGAATGGTCTTTTCTTTGATCCTTTTTCTCAATTTGATTTATCCTGTATGGGCTGACGATTGGACTTATATTTTTCATATCGAAACGCATGAAAGGCTGAAAGGAGTAAGTGATTTGTTCCAATCGCAATATTTTCATTATATGACATGGGGGGGGCGCACGGTAGCTCATACCATAGACCAAATATTGCTGAATTTGAATTACCCGTGGTGCGATATATTCAATAGTCTGATATTCACTGTGTTTATATATCAGATATATAGAATATGTAATTATAGAAAGGTTGAGTATAACCTCTCGTTATTCTTTTTCGTCAGTATAATGATATGGTTTTTTCAGAGTTCTTTCGGAGCCTGCATTTTATGGATCACAGGGAGTGCTAATTATCTATGGAGTACATTGATAATCCTATTTTTTATATATCCTTATTGCCGTTTCTATCTGGAAGATAAAAAGCATAATTCGTATTGGAAATGTACTTATATGTTTTTGGGAGGAATATTGGCCGGATGGACCAACGAGAACACGGCTTTTGGAATGCTCTGCCTGATTGTTGCAATCCTAATACTTAAGAAGAAAGAAAACAAGGAAAAGATACCCTATTGGTGTGTGTGGGGGTTGGCGGGAGCCGTTGTCGGATATATTTTGATGATTAAAGCTCCGGGAAATTATGTCAGGTATGAAAATACGACGGGCAGTTCCGGTATTATGGCAAATTTAGATTTTGGTATTTTATTCGATAGGTTCAAGTTCATTTTAGGGGGCATATATCGCCAGCTGTTCAACTTGTTTTTTATTTGTGCAATATTGATACTTATACATCTCTATTTTTCGAAACATGCGAATAAGAAAGTTCTACATTTGTCTTTCCTATTCATCATTTCGGCTTTCATTTCGGCTTTCGTTATGTTGGCTTCACCCGAGTTTCCCGACCGGGCATGGTTCGGGTCTATAACTTTTTTCATTGTAGCGGTATTGTTGCTATATTCTTCTCTGAATTTAGATAATGGATTTGTAAGAGCAATTAAAAATACTGTTGTCATTTTCAGTTTGGCTTGGTTTGGTTCTACGTACATAAGTTCGGCCAAAGAACTTTATTATGGGGTTTATAAAGTTTACGAGAGAAGAGATGCCCTGATAGAAGCGGAAAAAGCGAGCGGAAACCGTGATATTGTTGTCGACGAAACTATAATGCTGAAAACTAATTTCTCGGATTTTATGGAAATTCCATCTGATTCTACTTCAAAATATTTTTATCTAAATAAAAATTATTCAAAATATAAAGATATCGAATCCTTTAAGATTATAAATTCACATGCGAAATAACATAAAAGAAGTATTAAAAAATAGAATACTGATTCTGGATGGTGCTATGGGCACGATGATTCAACGGTATAAACTCACCGAAGATGATTTTAGAGGCAACAGGTTCAAGGATTCCACAATATTGCTGAAAGGGAATAACGACCTGCTGTCTATCACTCGCCCCGATGTGATTGAAGCTATCCACCGCAAATATCTTGACGCAGGGGCAGATATTATAGAAACAAACACTTTCAACGCCAATGCCATTTCGATGGATGACTATAACATGTCGGGGTTGGTGAAGGAAATAAATGTAGAATCGGCACGATTGGCGAGAAAGGTTGCGGACGAATATACAAAGCAAAATCCTGATAAGCCTCGTTTTGTGGCAGGTTCGATAGGCCCGACAAATAAAACAGCCTCTATGAGTCCGAAAGTAGAAAACCCAATCTATCGGGCAGTGACTTTCGACGATTTGCATCAGGTGTATAAAGAGCAGATCGAGAGTTTGTTGGATGGTGGTGTAGACTTGCTGTTGATAGAAACAATATTTGACACATTGAATGCCAAGGCGGCACTCTTTGCTGCCGAAGAAGTGAAGAAGGAAAGAAACGCAGATGTACCTGTCATGATTTCCGTTACCCTTTCCGACAAAGGAGGGCGTACACTGTCGGGGCAAACAATCGGAGCGTTTCTGGCATCGGTGAATCATATAGACTACCTTTCCGTAGGATTAAACTGTTCGTTCGGAGCATCGGATATGAAACCATTTCTGAAAGAAATAGGACGTCTTGCACCGTCGTTTATTTCTGCTTATCCCAATGCCGGCTTACCCAATCAATTTGGAGAATACGACGAAACACCCCAAATAATGGCAAGCCAGATAAAAGAATATATTGATGAAGGCTTGGTCAATATTCTCGGTGGATGTTGCGGAACTACTCCCGATCATATAGCACAATATGTTAGCCTGGTAGAAGGAGCTGTTCCTCACAAGCCTTCCGAAAAAGCAAAATATATGTGGCTTTCGGGTTTGGAATTGTTGGAAGCAAAACCCGAAATAAACTTTATCAATATAGGTGAACGTTGCAACGTTGCCGGCTCACGAAAGTTTTTGCGACTGATAAAAGAGCAAAATTACGAAGAAGCTCTTACCATTGCCCGTAAACAGGTTGAAGACGGAGCTCAGGTTATCGACATCAATATGGATGAAGGTTTGCTGGATGGAGTGAAGGAAATGACAACTTTCCTCAATCTGATGGCGTCCGATCCCGATGTGTCGAGAGTGCCCGTAATGATAGACTCTTCTAAGTGGGAAGTACTTGAGGCAGGATTGAAATGCGTACAAGGAAAAGCCATCGTAAATTCCATCTCATTAAAAGGAGGGGAAGAAGAGTTTCTCCGCCAAGCCCGTTTGATCCGTCAATATGGGGCGGCTGTGATTGTGATGGCTTTCGACGAGACTGGTCAGGCTGATACTTATGCCCGCAGAATCGAGATCTGCGAACGTGCATACAAGCTGCTCGTGAACGACGGCTTCAATCCTCTGGATATAATCTTCGACCCCAATATATTGGCAATAGCCACAGGGATTGAAGAACACCGCAACTATGCAGTAGACTTCATTGATACGATTGTTTGGATAAAGAAAAACCTGCCACATGCAAAAATAAGTGGAGGTGTTAGTAATCTGTCATTTTCTTTCAGAGGGAATGATTATGTTCGTGAAGCTATGCACTCAGTATTCCTTTACTATGCTATTCAGAAAGGCATGGATATGGGAATTGTGAATCCGGGACAATCGGTTACTTACGAAGATATTCCTTCCGAATTGAGAAATCTGGTGGAAGATGTTATTTTCAACAGGCGAGAAGAAGCAACCGACCAACTGATAGAATATGCCGAACGCATTAAGGACGAAAAATCGAACCAACAAGGAGAAACCAAAGTGGAAGAATGGCGTACATATCCACTCGAAAAACGGATAGAGTATGCTTTGGTGAAAGGTATTGCCGATTATCTGGAGGAAGATTTGGCGGAGGCTCTGACTGTTTATCCGAAAGCAGTGGATATCATCGACAAGCCGCTCATGGCAGGAATGAATAAGGTGGGCGATTTGTTTGGTTCGGGGAAGATGTTTTTGCCCCAAGTGGTAAAAACCGCCCGCACGATGAAACGGGCAGTTGCAATCTTACAGCCGACTTTAGAAGCGCAAAAAGATTCTTCGAAAGGATCGAATAGTGCCGGAAAATTGGTTATCGCCACCGTGAAAGGCGATGTGCATGATATTGGTAAAAATATTGTGTCCATCATTCTGGCATGTAACAATTATGAAGTGATCGACTTGGGCGTGATGGTTCCGCCTGAAGTTATCATACAAAAAGTGAAGGAAGAAAAACCTGATATATTGTGCCTGAGCGGACTGATTACACCATCGTTGGAAGAGATGAGTATCGTGGCTCACGAAATGGAAAAAGCAGGATTTACAATTCCCCTGATGATTGGCGGTGCAACAACTTCTAAATTGCATACTGCCATCAAGATCGATGCAAAATATAACAGCGGTTCGGTGGTTTACGTGAAAGATGCTTCGCAGGCTCCGGCGGCTGTTGCAAAGCTAATCAGCCCATCGTCTAAGGAAGAATATATAAAAGAAATAAAAGATGAATATCAGGGGCTTCGCAATTCGATGGAAGATCGGAAAGTTGAGCTTGTTCCCCTGAAAGAGGCTATTGACAATTCTCTGAAAATAGATTGGACGAACTATGTCGCACCAAAGCCAAACAAGCAAGGCAGACAGGTGATTCCACACATCCCGATTGAAGAGATTGTTCCATACATCGACTGGAAATTCTTCTTCCATTCGTGGAATTTATCGGCTCGTTATCATACCATTCAGCATGTAGATGACTGTGCCGCTTGCCGTACTACATGGCTGAGTTCTTTTGCCGAAGAAGAGCGGGAGAAAGCAGCCGAAGCTATGCAGTTGTATAAAGATGCGAGGCTATTACTCGACAAGCTGGTGCACGAAAAAGCAGAATACATCAGGGCTGTGTATGGGATATACGAAGCATATTCGGAAAACGAATGTATATACATCAACGACCTTTGTTTCCCGATGTTGCGTCAGCAAAAGAAGAATGATAAAGGAGAATATCTTTCGCTTTGTGATTTTGTTTTGCCAAGAAGTAGCGGAAAAACCGATTTCGTTGGAGGATTTACTGTTACGGCCGGAGTTGGAGCAAATGAATTGCTGAGCCAATATGAACAACAAGGAGACGAGTATAATGTGTTGTTGCTTAAGTCGGTGCTCGATCGGTTGGCGGAAGCGGCAACGGAGTATCTCCACGCAAAAATAAGAAAAGAATATTGGGGTTTTGCTGCCAATGAAGATATAACAATTGCAGAAATGTTTGCCTTGAAATATCAGGGTATACGTCCTGCAGTCGGTTATCCGTCCATCCCCGATCAGTCTATCAACTTCCTGCTGAATGACGACCTCTTGCAATCGAAGGAGATTGGTGTGGAACTGACCGAAAACGGGGTGATGTATCCTAATGCTTCGGTGAGCGGATTAATTTTTGCGCATCCTCAATCGAAATATTTTTCTATTGGTCAGATTTCGGACGAACAGGCAGAATTTTATATTAAGAACAGAGGTGAAACACCCGACAAAACACGGAAATTTCTTGCGGCAAATATGATGAATTGATGTATCTTCAATGAATTTAATTTCTATTTCTGCCGAATGGAATACGTAGTTTTATATCTTTCAAGATATCCTTTATATTGATTATTTTGTTCAGCTTGTAAAGGGAATATGTGATGGAAAGGATAAAGATGACCGAAGTTGTCAGGTAAGCCGGAATCCCGTCCAAACGATGCATCATGTAGAATGAGACAAGGATGAAGGAGAAGCTTATTAATGACATTGACAATATTTCGGATGTCCATCTGAATCGGCACAAACGGTTCGACATGATCAGCATACAAACCAGGTAGAAAGCATAAGACAGTAAATATCCGATTCCCACAGCATCAAGTCCGTAGTGGGGATATAGCAGGTAAGACGCCAGCAGATATACAATATAGAATAATACTTCGGAATAAAGATACCATGTACCTTTGGTCTTGGCCAGCAAAATGAAACCCATGGGCCATGATATAACCTTAAGGAAAGTGCCCAGAATTTGCCATTGCAACAATGATGTTGCAGATACAAATTCGTGTGAATACAAAGCTATCAACGCAAGTTTCGAGAAAAGGATCATTCCGACGATAAGGGGTGTTGCGGCTATCAATACTATGAAGGTTTGCTCATTGACAAGACGTCGGGTGGCGACATTTTTATTGATAATGCCACTTAACCGTGGAAAAAAATCAGAACCCATAGATCGGAGTATGAGCATAAGATAAACCCCTGTAATTGTCCATACTGCCTGAAACAGACCGGCTGCTTCCAGGCTGACGTTGTTGCTGATGAAAGAGCGTATGACAAACATGCTCACGGTAGCGCATACACTTGCCGAAACAACAAAAAGTCCGAGTTTGAGAATCTTTTTTCCTTTCCTCAGAGCAATGGCTGAGGAGGTAGGGATATGTTTGATTCGTAGTTTGTTATAGTATCTTTGTGTTATCAGGAAAGTTGCTATACTGCCTAACACTAAGGATATGGCGATCCCCTTTAATCCTAGAAAGTAATAGATGGGGACAGATAAGAGTAGGCTCGATGTATTGGATATAATGTTTGCTTTAACAAGGCTCGGTATTTGCCTCGTGCCTTGTATGACAATTATTTGTCCGAGATTTAGCAGGGTAAAAAATACGGCGATCGACAATAGCGCTATCGGCAATGTGTATTCTCCCGATTCGAAAGCCCAAATGCTGATTGGGTAGCAAAATATTATACATACAAGCGAACCGAAAATGGATGCACCCAGAATCCACCATCTTATCACGGCTACCAACTCTTCCAGCTTTGTCCGGTCGTGCGTACTGTTGATAGCAGCAACCTCCCGAATACCTCCCGTGTCTATACCCATGCAAGCAATTGAGCGCACCATATCAACAATTGACTGGTATATACCAATTAGCCCCACTCCGGTACTGCCAAGCAGTAATGCGATAATTTTCGATCTGGCAAATCCGATAATAATGTTTATCAACTGCGACCCGCCAAATATACTGGTAGATTTTATAATTTGCTTATATGAAGAATTCTGTTTATCCAAAACTTGGTATTGTACTTTCTTGACAACAAAGATAAACTAATCCTGAATTTTATCGAGCCATTTCGAAACCTTTTTTCTTTCTCTTGCCGAGTAAATGTTTAAGAATAAGGGAAATGCCCTACCAATAGGATAAATGAACCTGAAAAATAAGGATGGAAATATCTTCTTTTTGTTTTTCTCTATTCCTTTAACAATGGCTTTTGCCACCGAATTTACACCCTGTGCAGGATAAGGAAGAGGCGTTTGCTCTTGCCCTGTTGCCTTGTCAAAAAAATCGGTTTTGGTTGCTATCGGATAAACGCTTATGAGGTTTAAATTCTTGCTTTGCTCGTACCTGTAAGTTTCCATGAAATGATGCAAAGCTGCTTTTGTTGAACAATACAAAGAGTAGGCAGGCAAAGAGATCATGGCTACGCACGATATGGTGCTGACAAAAGTCTTCGGAAAATCTCCTTCCATCATAAATTTCTCTAAAGAATAGACAGGTGAAAACACGTTGACGGAAAAAATAGTTTCGATGTGTTGCCAATCGGGTTTATTTAGTTTCTCCAAATAGGCAAAACCTGCATTGGCGATGAAAATATCGGTATTGCCAAACACTTTCTGCGAGAAGTTGAATAAACTGTCAACACCCTCCTTGTTGCCGATATCGGCAGAGAAAGGGATAATCTTATCTTCAATGACCGGAATTTTTTCTATGTGTCGTGCAACCGCAATTATCTTCACATTTTCGTACGAAGACAAAAGGCAAAGAAGCTCCTTGCCTATTCCGGAAGAAGCTCCTGTCAAAATTATGTTTTTTCCCTCAATTTGCATATACTTCTTGGTTCTTCAATAAAGTATTATATATGATACCGATAGTACATTTAGAGCTTAGGGGGCAAATTCTGTATAATAAAATTTATACCAACACAGCATGCGTTGGCATTAATAATTTATATCATCACGTCGGTTCACTTCTTCTCCTTCGTTCCTGATAGCCCAAGTTGTATTCTTATCGGCATAGTTTCTCTCGTCAATTTTCACGAAAGTGGGGGCATGGGCACCTTCCAATATCGCATATCCGTCCTCTTTTGTTGCTTCCTTGTTATCCGATTTAAGGTTTTGGGTTAAATAGAAAACATGATTTTTATCTTTCGCCACATTCCATGATAAAATTTCGAACGAGGCACGGTCAATATCAGGGCAAGGGCGGATTTTATCCCACGGACTGAAATAGATTGTGTTTTTATCGGCATACCAATAGTTATGCTCCAGATTTTCGAACGATGCAATATCCAATCCCGGTACTTCTATCTTTTTCAGCGGATCGCCACCTCCTATGATTTGAATTTCAAGCTGATAGAGGCTGTTTTTATCCTTAAAGAAAGTTGTTGTATATTTCCCCACAGACTGAAACGTTGCTTTGTCGTAGTCTCCTTCCAGTGGTACTATCCGGTTCTTTTTGTATAGGTGTGAAGTCTCGAAATAGACACCGTTCTTGTCCATATAAAAAGGTTCCCTCAGGCATTGAAATGTTGCACGGTCTGCCCATTCCAGAATCTGGTCTTTGTAATAAACATGGGTTGAATCGAGCAACACATGATAGCTGATTGTTCTCGCTTCTTCCGGCTTCACACCCACCAATTCGGTGCTACCAAAATATATTTTACCTTCCTTGTTTTCGTAAAATGCTTTCGGGTTGATGAAAAAAGGCAGTATCAGAGCTCCTAAAACTACAATACCTATGAGGGCAACAATCAGGGATGTCTTCTTCTTCGAAGATTTCTCCCTGTCTCGTACTTTTCTTATTTCCTGACTATTGTTTTGCGCAAGGTCTTTATTGATATATTCTATCCAGGCATTTCCGGCTTTATCGCTTCTATTTGTGACTTCCAGATTCAGGTGATTCTTAATTTCTTCAATTATGGCGGTTATTGTTTCAGTCTGTCCAACTGCGTAAAATTTGGCAAAAATATTGCTTTGTCCTGATGCGAAAAAAATAAGTTCGTCACCATCAACCACTTTGCGATTCTTCAGCATAACAATCTGGTTCAGTGGAGAAGAATTTATCAAATTGTTGTTTTGCAATATTGAGATTTTATCTTCCGAGATGTTGATTGTATATTTTTTCGCAAGCAGCTTTTTTAACAAAACACTTCCTACAATTAAAACCAGACCGAGGGCAATAAGTGCGTAAGTGCCATATCCGCCCTGTATGAACCAGGGAGCGGAAACTGTAGCAATGGGTATCAAGATAATAAAAACGGTTATCAGTATGGCTGCAAATGCCTTTTTGTTAAAACTTTTAAGTTCAAATGTTTTCATGATTTATCGGGGTATTGAATCGGGGTTATAGTAATAATATGTTGTTGATAAATAGATTTTTGTCAGAATTTCATCTTTCAGCATTTTCCGGAGTTGGACTTTCGTATAGAAGGTTTGTCCGTGTGTATAATTTTCCGGCTCATCAATGTAAGATACGTTTTTATTTGTAGAGAGGCGGTTTTCACGAACAAGAACAGTATCACCTCTTACACCATCCACATACATACATGTTTTTTCTCCGTTGTCGAGTTTGTAGACAATTACCTGCCCTTCTGTTATTTTTTCTATTTTAGTCAGAAGACTCTCCTGCCTGTCTCTCGAATCCGAGAATATTAATATAGCAATAGACATGAAGAACGCCAAAATAAGGAATGTCCCTATGAAATGATAAAACCTACGATTGGTGCTTTTTCGTAAATTCTCCGCTTCTTCCGCAATATTGGGAAACACGGAAGCATAATACTTTTTTTCGCAGACCCCACAGGATACCAGAGGTATTTTTGCGCCGGACCAAGATGGGATGAACATTATATGGCTTACCTTTGATACAATTTCAAGCCGCATATTGTTTTTTGCGCCACATCCGGGACAGGTTTCACCGGGTAAGTCTTTTCGCTTTAAAGTCTTGTAATAGTGCCCGTATACCATAGTCTTGTAAAGTTATTGTATAGAAATATGTTCGAGACACAAAAATAGAAAGAACTTTTGTGTAGGCAAAAGATAGGAGGCCTTTTATGAAGAAACTATTTCTTTCATCAGTCCATTGCAAGCGTCTTCCAACAGGTCTAACACCAATTCAAAACCATCCGCACCCGAATAATAAGGGTCGGGGATATGGTCGTGCTGATACTTCATCGAAAAATCTACCATACGGAAGACTTTCTTCTCCGATTCGAGATCGGGTGCTAAGCGGAGAATGTTGTGGTAGTTGCTGTCGTCCATAGCGATGATCATATCGAAATCGTCAAAGTCTTTGGCGGTGAACTTTCTGGAAAGCGAGTCGAACTTATACCCTCTTTTGCTTCCATGCTTGCGCATGCGTGAATCGGGCAATTCGCCATTGTGGTAGCCTGATGTTCCGGCCGAATCAATTTCGATCTTGTCATTCAGGTTGTTTTTTTCGATCAGGTACTTCATTATGCCTTCGGCTGCCGGCGATCTGCATATATTGCCGAGGCAAACAAAGAGGATTTTGTGTTTCGATTCGTCTTGATACATCTTACTATTTTTTATAATTAAAGCAAATCAGTAGTTAAAATAGGATCTTTTTTATTCGACGTTCTTTCTGGCGCACTTTCTTCGAAAGTTTGCCTTCGATCAATTACATTAGTCGTTTTACATACGCTTCGCTCCTGTGACCGTTGGTTGTCGTGACTCGGCATAATCAAAACAAATTTTGCTTCTGCTCTCGCTACTTAAAACGTTGAATTATTTTCGATATTTTGTAGGGGCGAATAAACATTCGCCCGTATATATTTTTCTTTTCGGGCGTAAAATTTTACGCCCCTACTTTCGGGCAGACTAGAAGCCTGCCCCTACAACGACTAATGTAAACCAACGTTTTTATTATAGAAAATCCAAATACAGATTAGCATAATTAAAGCCAATCAGTAATTGAAAAACAAAGATACAGACATTAGATAAAAAACAATTCTACATCAGAAATTTTGCAGAAAATCAGTTAAATTCACATCCCGCTCCAAGTCCATCTTCTTGCGAAGCCTGTACCGGCTCATTTCCACACTTCTGAAAGTCATATTCAACAAAGGAGCGATCTCTTTCGAACTTAGTCCCATTTTCAGGTATGCGCAAAGTTTTTTGTCATTTACTGTCAGGGAAGAAAAACGTTCGCTAAGCCTTTTCAGGTAGTTTTCGTAAACCATATCGAAGTTTTCCTCAAATTTTTTCCAGTTATCGTCTCTTTCTATATTGAGTTTTATGTCATGCTGCATTTTTATCAGCTTCTTCTTTATGTCGGTCGATTCGTCCGAATTTTTCAGCGCAGAAGAAATTTTGTCGATATTTTCGTTTATTTCTTGCAAAATCTCATTTTTTCGGATCAAATTCATGGTCGAACTTGCCAATTCCTGCGATTTATGCCGTAAATCGTACTGCAAACGCTGATTTTTGAGGGCAATTATTTCTTTTTCCTTCTCTCTTTGTTCTTCCAAAAAACGTTCTTCTTGCTCATCCATTTCTTTTTGTTTCTGAGCTTCCATCATCCGGGCGCCTTTTTCCGATTTCTTTTTTACGAACAGGAACAACAGGATAATCAAAAACAGAGATAATAGAGCGTAAACGAACAATGCCAGAGGACTTTCGTACCACGGCGGAAGTATGGTGAACTCGAAAGCGGTTTCCACAACTTCCTGCCCCAACTGACTTTGTGCCCTAACCCTGAATGTATATGTTCCTTTGGGCAATTTGGTATATTCTTTGACATTGACAGACGAGTATTGCGACCAGTCTGTATCATAATTTTCGAGTATGAAGCTGTAAGATACCGAGTTGTCATTCCTGAACTCAGGGGCAACAAATTCAAACCTGATAGAATTGTGGCTGTAACTGAATTCAGGTATTTCGTTCTGAGCAATTTGATACCCGCCGACTATGGAGTCGTTTTCGTTTGTGATGAAGATATTTCGTATCGCAACCTTAAACATGTCGGGTATATTGGAACTTCTGCCTTTCAAATCGAGCCACGCAAACCCGTCGGTTGTGCTGATAATCATTGTTGAATCATTTATCTGGTTGAAATTTTCGAATCCCGAATTCAATTTTTCTTTGAGAGACGAAAATGTGCTGGTATTCAGAACAAAGTTTCCGTTCGGTTTCCTATTGGCTACATTCAGCGAGTTGGCGGTCACACACCAGATATCGCCTTTGGGAGATTCGTAAAGCCTCACCGAATTCGGCTGTATACTGAAAAGGTTCTCCATTTTATCAGAGTGTTTCAGGTTGTTGTTCGTTTTGTCATATTCGAAGAAACCGCCGCTGCTGGATATTATTATTTTATTATCAATTTTGAATACTGCATTTTCACGGTCTGTATACAAACCCTTATTTGTTCCGAAACTTTCCGATTCGACACTATCCAGCGCATCGTTCAATCGCAGTTTCGATATGCCCTTCAGCCAGTGGCTAAACCAGATGCTGCCATCGTTGTCTATCTCGAACATACCGCCATTGTCGGTATAGTTGTTTATATTGTTCGAGAATTTCCATTCGTTGTTCACTTTTTTCAAAATGAAAAATCCCTGGTAAGAAGACCCGATTATATGTCCCGGATGCGATTTAAGTTCCTTTATGGCCCATGTTCCGCTGATGCCATGCAATTGTTTGGCTTCGTTTCCGTTTATAATAAACAAGCCGTGGTCTGTTCCGCAAAACAGGGTATTGTCAATTTCGGTCAGACACCACACTTGCCCTTGCATTCGGTTTATTAATCGTACGTTGAGTGGTTCGGGCGTTGTCCTTAAAGGGTATGATGTGGCATATAAACCTTGATTCGTACCTAAGTATAATGTATTCCCCTTAATGAATGAGGCATATCCGGAACCATATTGCTGATCGTTTCCGAAAAGGTCGTAGATGGGAGAATTAATCATAACATAGTCAATGCCTTTGTCCAATCCCAGCCACAAATTGTTTTGCCTGTCGAAAGCGAGACTGAGTATGGTGTTGTTTTGCAATCCGGAGTGTATATTGGAGTACACATTGCTGTTATTCTTCAAATCCTTTACCACCAGTCCGTTCATAACCGTCCCTATGGCCAATTTTGAATCGTTGATGGCGGCGCAAAAAACCTGATTTTCTTTCATAAACTCATCAATATCGGTCTGAAAAGGCATCACCTTTTCTCCATCGAAAATGAATATGCCATGAAAATCGGTAACAAAGAGTATGTCGTCCTTGCTGTATGGCAAAATAGCACAGATTCTTTTGCCCTTTAGTATATCCGAATTCGGAAGTGGCAAAAAGATGTCTCCGTTCAGCATAGATACACCGTCATTACCGCTTGCTATCCACAATATATTATATATTACGTTCGAACAATCTATTTTGTTCGGATAGTTTATCCGTTTTATCTGGTCTGCCTTGTAGCAGAATACTTCATTTTCTCCCCTGAAAAAAACAGCATCGTCTATTTTATGAATTTTCCATATTTCCCTGAACTCTTTGTCGGAAGAAGGTATTTTATCCACAAGCGAATGATAAGACAATATACCATATTCGTTACGTGCATAATAGCCGAACTCGTTATGAGCTCCGGCATATATTCGGTCTTCTTGTTTGTCATAATACAAGGTGCGGACATTTGTATGATTTCCTATCGGATAAATAGCCCAACGGTTTCCGTCGAACTCGAGTAATCCGTTATTATTCGCAAAATATATCCAATTGTTCTGATATTGTATTATGTCCCAACTTTGGGTTCCTGCTTTTGTGTCTCTTTTTTCAAAATTGCGAACCGACGGATAGATAGCATAAATGTTGATTGGAAATAGAATAATAACCAAACATATAACGGCAAACTTTTTCATATCAATGCTTTTTGATATTAGTATTAACTAAATGTTAAAATGATTTTTTTAGCCCGATTTTCGTATACGATTTTACGTCTTTTTTCTGAGTGTAACACATGATGAAATATGTTATAAAGCAGATACATTTGTAATGTATTAATTATTAGGTATATAAAAATGGGTATGTAGAGGTCATGTTGAGTTTTTATTGTCTCCGAATTGAGTTTTTGTGTGTGGGTTTTTGGGCTTGGTTTTATGGATCTTCAATAATTTTGCTTCAACCGAATATGTCTCGAAACAAATAAAGTTTAACTAAAAAATACAATATCACTTAAAACTATGACTACAAAAAAGATCTTCATTTTCGGAATGATAGTATTTTCTCACTTGTTGTCTTTTTCTCAACAGAAAGACCCGACAGAAAAGAAAATAGACGAATTGTTGTCGAAAATGACATTGGATGAAAAGATTGGTCAGATGAACCAATTGACAGGATTGGGACTGTCTGATGACATGGTTTCTTCTATTCGTGGAGGAAAAGTAGGATCAATTCTGAACGAAATAGATGCCAAGACAGTAAACAAACTTCAACGTATTGCAGTAGAGGAAACTCGCTTGGGAATACCTTTGGTGTTTGCCCGCGATGTTATCCACGGTTTCAAAACCATTTTCCCTATACCGTTGGGGCAAGCTGCCAGCTGGAATCCTCAGGTGGCTGAAAATGGAGCCAGAGTAGCAGCCATAGAAGCATCTGCAGCCGGTATACGCTGGACGTTTGCTCCTATGATTGATGTTTCGCGCGATCCTCGTTGGGGGCGTATTGCCGAGTCGTGCGGAGAAGATCCTTACCTGACTTCGGTGATAGGTGCTGCAATGATCAAAGGCTTTCAAGGAAACGACTTGTCCAGCCAAACATCTATGGCGGCATGTGCCAAGCATTTTGCAGCTTATGGAGCAAGCGAATCGGGTAAAGATTATAACACAACATGGATTCCGGAGTTGCAACTGAGAGAAGTATACTTTCCTCCGTTTGAGGCTGCAATCAAAGCAAATGCAGCAACATTTATGTGTTCGTTCAACGATATCAACGGGGTTCCTTCGTCGGGCAGCAAATTTTTGAACTACGATGTTCTGCGTAAAGAGTGGAAATATGACGGTGTTTTGGTGAGCGATTGGGAATCTATCGGTCAAATGATACCTCATGGCTTTTCAGCCGATTTGAAGGATGCAGCTCTGATAGCAGCCAATGCCTATGTGGATATGGATATGATGAGTTTTGCTTACATAAACTATTTGAAAGACTTAGTGAATTCGGGTAATGTTTCGGAAGCCATTGTAGATGATGCTGTTCGTAACATATTGCGCTTGAAATTCAGGTTAGGATTATTTGATAATCCATACACACCGGAATATGACGAATTGCCTTTCTACACGGATGATGCTCTTCAGAAAGCAAAACACGCCGCTATTGAAAGTGCCGTTTTGTTGAAAAATGATAAAAATGTGTTGCCTTTGAACGGAGTAAAAACTGTTGCGGTAGTGGGCCCGTTATTAGATTCTCAAGCCGACCAGTTAGGCACATGGTGTTTCGACGGCGAACCTGCGCATAGCGTAACTCCTCTCACTGCAATTAAAAAGGAATATGGTAAGAAATACAATATCGTAGCGGAAAAAGGGTTGACTTATAGCCGTGACAAAAGTGCGGAAGGAATAAAGAAAGCTGTGGAAGCAGCTCAAAAAGCAGATGTTGTAGTAGCTTTCGTAGGCGAAGAGTCCGTTCTTTCGGGAGAGGCTCGCAGCAGGGCGGATATCAGTCTGCCGGGTGCTCAGGGCGAACTGATTTCAGCTCTGAAGGCTACGGGAAAACCAGTTGTTATGGTTGTTATGGCAGGTCGTCCGCTTACTATTGGAAACGAAGTGTCGACGGCTGATGCAGTGTTGTTCTCGTTTCATGGCGGAATAATGGCAGGCCCCGCTTTGGCTGACCTAATATTTGGCGAGGCAGTTCCTTCGGGCAAATTGCCGGTGACTATTCCCCGTATGGTTGGACAAATACCTGTTTATTATGCTCATAAAAACACAGGCCGTCCGGCAAATAATATCGACTTGATAGATGATATTCCTGTTGGCGCACTGCAAACTTCAATTGGTTTTACAAGTTACCATCTTGATGCGGGGGATAAACCTTTGTTCCCATTCGGCTTTGGATTGTCGTATGCTACATTCGATTATTCGGATGTTAGATTATCAAAAAATACTATCTCAGGAAACGAAACATTAACAGTAGAGTGTGATGTGACAAACTCAGGGAAAATTGATGCACAGGAAGTGGTTCAGTTATATATACGTGATAAAGTTGGTTCTCTAGTCCGTCCGGTACGTGAATTGAAGGATTTTCAAAAGATAACATTGAAATCCGGCGAAACAAAAACAGTCAAGTTTGAATTAACAAACGAACAGTTAGCTTTTTGGAATGCCGACAAGGTTAAGCGTGCCGAGGCTGGAGAATTTCAGGTGTGGGTTTCAACCGACAGCCAATCGGGAACACCTGTTTCGTTCTGGTATAAATAATGAGAATCAGTAGTTGAAAAGTGTTCTTTTATATTATATGATACCCTGCGCGGAATTAAAATTCCTTGCATCCCTTTTGAGTCGCCTACGCTCCTCGATTGTTAATTGACCAAAGCCTCAAAAGGAATCAAAAAGGCTTTCTGTGACCGAGGCTTCTTGCCGACCCACTATACAGCTTAATAAGCTGAACAAAAAATAACTCGCACCAAAAGACTGTTAAAATCAGAATGGTTCGGCTATGCTCAAACAGCTTTTTGTTCGTGTCGCTTATTTGCGCTGTGTGGGTACCCCGTCAATCAGCCAAATGTCACGTTTAAACCCGTCAGTCGAGACGGCATCTGCAGGAGGCGCGACAGTAAAAACAGGTCGAATAGAAAAGAACATTTTGTTATAATAAACCCAACTACCGATTGACATCAGTAATAAATAAGAGTAATCTTGACTTTTTCAATGCGAATATTTAAAGTCAAAAGAGTCAAGATTACTTTATAAAATAGAAAACACTAAACCAATCTTAATACTAACTTAAATTAATTAGATTATGAAAAAAATTAACTTTTTATTACTATTTGTTGTAGCAACAGTATTAAACTTGTCGGCACAAATACCTTCTGAATATTGCGGGTATCTGATTAAGCCTGAGAATAATCCTAAAGCAACTGCTTATATTACTTTTGAAACAAACAGTGAAGGTAATATTGTTATTAGTATTGCTCCTTATGATGGAGACAATAATACTTACTTCAGAAATTCGGGATGGGTTGATGGTATAATCAATGATATTACAGTAGATGGGGATGCAAGTGGAGCTCCTTATTTTGAAAGAACAATCGGAACACCGGAAGATCCCGATCAAGCGCCACAGGCACATGGATCTGCATCTCAAATAACATTGAAACCTTTGGCAACAATTGCTCAGGGAGCTAAAATTGTTATTAACGGTGTTTTGGAATATGAAACTTCAATGGATGACAATTTATGGCCAACAATAAAGTTTGAGTACACTTATGGAAGTAATTGCCAAAATGTACCAGCTATTACAACTACAGTTGATGCAATATCTTTCAGTCCGGAGCAAGGTGTACAAACATTTAAACTTTCAGGAGAAAACCTGACAAGTGATATTGTACTTGCTTATTCAAAAGGACTTACAGTTACACCTTCAACTATTACGCCGGAATCGGATGGAAGCATCACCGATAAAACAATAACAGTGAAATGGGAAGGTGGAGCATCAAATCCTTATTTAAATATCTCAGGTGGAGGTATGTTAGTAAACAATAATAAGGATATTGATATCACAGCAACTGGTTTTTCTGAATTCTGTAACAAGATTATTTCTCAAGGTAATAATGGAACACAATTCCTGGCTTATGCTACTGCAACTACATCTTCTGACTTAAAGACTGTTACATTCGATATCGCTCCTTATAACGAAAATGAAAACACAAGATGGGCTAACAGTGGTTATCTTTTGAATAATGTTAAAATAAATGGAGTGGATGCAACAGGAAACTACCAAAAAGAATATGGAGAAACAAGTACCTCATTGGTGTTTAACAGTCCTCTACAAAAAGGTGATGTTCTGACAGTTGAAGGTGCTGCTTTTGTTTGGCAGATTTATAATGCAACTACCGGAGACGCTATTGAAACTAATGCTTTTATTGATCCAATACAATCTTATACAGTAGGATGTGATTGTAAGGCAGATACAACAACAGGCATCGCAAATGCCGTAAGCAATACAGAAGTAAAAATCTACCCTAATCCTGCTGTCGATACAGTTTACGTAGAGGGTGATGTAAACGAAATCGCAATTTTCTCTTTGCAAGGACAACAAGTATTGACCAACAGCAAAACAAACACAGTAGATGTGTCTGGTTTGGCTAGCGGATTATATATTGTTCGTGTAATTGATGGTTCAGGAGCTCAATCTTCTGCTAAATTGCAAGTTAAATAATAACTTCCTATCAAATCTATCAATAGGGTGTAACCGTTACAGGTTACACCCTGTTTTTTAGTAAAATAATTCAAGTTGCTATTTATAGTTTGTATAATTTATCGAATGTATATGCCCAGATGAAAGCAATAAGTTTAATCAAAAACCCAGTATCAGTTACCGCATGAATCTTTTTAGGCATATACTTAGCAATATCGGAGAAAGCAGTTTCCACTCTTTTTCTTCCAATCGATATCAGATACTCAGTACATGGATTGTGCGGATGTTTGGAATTATTCTTTCGGGCAGCTAGCAAGTTTACTCCATTATCAGCAAGCATTTCTTCCAACAGGTAATCCGTGTAGGCACAATCAGCCAACAATTCACTTCCTTCTGGCAGATTAACAGGCAGTTGTTTAAGTCCATCCAGGTCGTGCTTATTGCCTGTTGTAAAAGTAAATTCCACAGGGGTGCCATTCGAGGTAACAATCATATGTACTTTAAAACCATAAAAATACGTACGTTTGGATGCACAATAACCATGATATTTTTTACCTTTAACAAGCTTGGAGTTGATAATCCGTATGTTTTGGCAAACGCTTACCGGAAAACTGTCTATACAATAGGTCGTTCCTATATTCAGTTCCTTGACTGCTTGACCTACATGAAAGAAAAGTTCGCTAATGAGCTCTCCTATTTTATGCAGCCTTCGATTGAACCGGCTTTTACTAAGCATATCTGGCATGAGGCCTGTACAACGTACAAAACAAAGAGATTTCTCAATATTACCACTGAAATATTGAGCTGCGATCAAAACTACGGTTATGATTTCAGCATCGCAGGTTTTACGACTTTCAGGCTCTCTGTGATTCATAGATTTGAGTATATCATCAAAAAATACGTATATTGCAACGGTTTTTATAACCATGGTCAATCCTGTTTTGTGTGTTAGCACCGCAAAAGTAATGGATTGGCCTTTTTTATTAGAAAATTTTAAGTAGCAACTTAAATTAATTATTAGTATCAAGATATTTTATTGATTTTATATTCTCCAAATAACTATTATCATTTAGGTTTTCAATTTCTAAATATTCTTTTCCTAATTCGTCTCCATAACCAAATATTATAGGATTTTTATTATTTCCTAGTTCCCCATGAATATGGATGACATCTTGATTTCCAATATTATAATTTAAATATAATTTTTCAGTGTTTGTATAATTAAAATTTAAAAACAGGGTATTATTGGGAGTTAAATTAAAATGATTTTTTGCAATGTTAGGTCTTGAGAATTGTTTCTTGAACTCATTCAGATTTAAATCATTATATAAATCTATTTCTTTCATCGTTAAGGGGGATATCCCTAATTTATCCCAATCTTCTTTGCCTAAATTTTGTATTTTATCATGTTCAACTTTAGCTATTTCATCAAATCCAGTCTCCGTAAAATCTTTTAATTCAAATTCCGAATAAATAATAGCTTCAATATTGTTATCCTTATGTATATTAGAATTCTCTATAACAATTCGTAAATATGACTCTAAAAGTTCTTTTATTTTTGAAAAATCAGAATTTAATTGGGATATTTCACATAGATAATCTGTGTGAGGATTTATAAAGTTACTTAGAAATTTATAATATTCATTTTCAATATCTACCCAATTATTTATTGATGAAAGCCTTGAGATATGTTTCAAAAATTTATTCACTATATTGAATCTAATTCTAGCTTTTGTCCCATACAATGATTTCTTAAAAGAAGCAACTTGTTCTATATTACTTATATTTTCCTTTTATTGGTTTCATATGTATTTCAATCCTCCCGTCTTTTATAATAGAATCTATTCCCTTATATATGGGCATCTTTTCAATTCCTGCAAGCTTAAGGGCTCGTAATGTCAAATGATCTTCTAATAAAGTCAAATAATCTTTCTCAAGTAAACTGATATATTGATTAAGTTCTGTTTTTCTTTTTGCCATAACCTCTCTTTATGAAGTTTTAGTGCTTAAATTTTCCGATACAACAAACCGCAAGGTTGTGAATGCCAATAGCAGTAGTATTAAATCTATTTTTTCTTGTTGCCGAAGTCGGCAGGGATTTCTCCCAGCCGTTCATTCTCCCAGTACCTGATTTCTATTTTATCAACCTCCTCCGACATGGTTTTCAACAAGATTTCTGCCTTTTTAAGTGCAGGATAATTCTTCTTCGAGGCAGTCTTTTTATCTCTGACCCATGCGATTGCCGTTATGCTGTCCGTATATATAATTCGGGGTGAATAATCATTTTCTATAATGTATTGGATGGCTGTAACTACCCCTAAAAACTCGCCGATATTAACGGTTTTATTGCCAATATCTTTCAGAAAGATCTGTTCTCCTGTTTTTAAATCTATTCCCCGAAACCGGGTTAATCCGTATTTCGAGGAATGAGCACAATCGGTGGCAATTCCTGCATCAGGATAATTTTCGTCCTGATCATTTTTTTTCTTTTGAGAAATAATATCCATCCTTTCATTTATAATGCCAAGTACGCCCTCGATGGTTTTACTGGATGGTGATTTACCGGATAGAGGATCGAAGTAGATTGTTTTATTTCCAAATGAAACATTTACCTGATAGATGCTCTTTGTGACAATAACAGTGTCGACTCTGGCTTTAAACAATGCCGGTATGGCAGAAACTACAACATACCCATTACTTTGATGCATATTCTTCAGTTCGACATTATATAAAATATTGGGGACTACTGTACCTTTTAAGTCTTCAGATAATACGCATATTTTCTTCCCGAATATTGAATCCTCCCGGACTCCCTTCAATTTCTTCGTTTTAGAGTGACGTGAGACAAAACCGATCATTTCTCCCGTTTCCTCTGATTTCGCAAATTTTATTTGCGACTTTTCCAATGCCATAATTTCTTTTACTTCATGATGGAATCTATATCGAAGTCAATTAATAATCTTATAATCATTCAGTTTATTTAAAATAAGAACGCAAATTTATAGTATTAATTATATTGAAACAAGAAAATACCAGCTTTATTTTTTAGTGTATAATTATCGGTATATATAGAGAATAAACAGCTTCACCACACTCTTTCATCTTCGGAAAAATGACTGTAACGTTCGTCAACAGAAGATGTTGTATGAATTCCATAGCATTTCCAATAGCGATATATTCTGTCTTCTTTTCTTCTACGGCAATAAATATCTTCGTGACTGATATATTGTGCTCCCTGTTCAGTCCCGGCATTGAAAAAGACAGCCGGATTTTCAATTCTTGGATTGGGGCCGATGTATAAATCACACTTATCCTTTCCTTCAATGAATATATTGTGAAGGTGTATATCGGGATCGACATCGTAACGGATAGCAAATTCAGCAAAATCATATATGTCAGTTTCCAACAGACTGCCAAAATGAATAGGCGCATCGTTTTTCAGCCTTCCAAATGCATCCCGGATATTTTTCCGGCTTTTTATTTCTGCCAGCCGTTCCTGTGTAACACTATTCTTAGTTGCATACACCACCCTGAAACCGTTATAGGTGGAATCTGTTACGATTACGTGCTCCACGATTTCCCTGCTTTTGACGATGCTGTTATCCATCGGATCGATATCGCTGCCGACACAGGCTTTCACTATTCCGATAATAATAACCAGGATTATTACTACCCACAACCAGTTTGACATCAGGATGGACGCTATCAGATCAGCTTTATGTGCTTTATTACTCATTCTTAATCGTTTTTATTTGTACAAATATTACATTTGCCACTGTTTTTCTTTGATTGATAAAGGGAAATTTTTCTACCACAACAAGAACAATAGTATGATTTACCGTTTACTTTATTGTATATGAAGATCTCGATATAACTTTTTGAGACACCATACTTTGTTGCCAGGTCTGCCATTATACGGCATTTTTTATTTTTACCTTCTTGTACCAACCTATCGTATTCTGTTTTGATAAGAAGCGCTTTCGCTTGAGAATGCTTCAATAAATCTTTATCGGATAAACCGATCAATATATCGTTCTCAATACCTAAGATGCCGGATAGAATTTTCAGGTCATCTTTACCTAATGGCCTTTTCATTTGGCTTTACTTTTGATGATTGCAGCCAATTCCGATAAATTGTTGACCTCTTTGTTTTCGCCAAATATATTTCCTTCGGCGTTTGCATAATATACTTTGACGCTTTTGCCAAACTTGCAGGAGAAACGGCCAATTACTTTATTCTCTCTATTATAAACTTTGTAATAGCCACCTCTTATATGGAGTTTCATGGCACTAGCTGGATCAAGGTTGAGTTCTGGTAATCCGGACATCAGCTCATTAACGATGGGCTGCAATAAATCCGAAATGATACAAGGTGTTTTTATCCGTGGAATATTTTCCACATTCCTGAACTTACCCCGTTGAACCTTGTCTACTATTACGGATAGCTGTTGCCGCTTTACTTGAAAACCAGAAATGATTTGTTGTATTTGCATAATGATTATGGTGCTAGTAATATAATATGCTTAGTCTATAATGGAACTAATCAATATCAATTAAGAATAGATTGATTGAAATAATAATGTTTTTAATTTGTTAGGAGGGTCCACAACTTTCACCGAATGCTCCCGCCGGAAGTATCCATGACTCAGATTCCGGTATTATGATTGGTAGATTGTAATCGTAGCCGATGGCTAAATCTGCCAGTTCTTCCGTAATCGCGGTATAGGCTTTCCCTTTGTCTATCAGCTGCTGAAGTCCGCATTTCTGGTTAATCGTGCATCCGAATTCATCTTCCAACCGGATTAATTCGTCTATTTGTTTGGGGCTAATTTTTGCTGCACTGGCAAATTGATTTTTATTGCGTAGGCTAAGCACCTTACTATATTTCTATAGCAGGTTTCCAAGCACTCGCCTCCGAACCGTACGTACACATTCCTGCGTATACGGCTCTCCATTAATATTTTCAGTCTATAGCTTTCCGTCATGGATTTTCTGATGACAATCCAAACAAACGGCAATCGTTTTCCTACGGCGGGCAATCATGTGTTGCGCCCATTTACTCTTTCCTTTAATGTCCTTCATCTTTCTAACAATATGAAGGTTTTTCCTGATACAATTTAGCCAATATGATGCTGATTTTAAACGACATGTCCGCTTTTCTGAAATTTACGGTAATTTTTGAACAGAAAATATTACTTTTGTTTTGCAATAATATTTAACTCTTAGTACTTCCTTATTTTGTGTAAAATTTAGACCCTATTTACAATTCCTTAATATCGAATAATTTATGAAAATAAAACTATCCTTTATAATTCTTTCGTTGGTATGTTTATTTACAGTACAGAAAACAATTGCGCAAGTTTTGGCAGTTGATGATGTTGCATATGCTATTAGCGAAATACTGACACCTGTAAATGTTTTGAAAAACGACACATACCCATGTGCTACCCCAACACTTACAATTATTAGCCAACCTGCTAACGGAACGGTTAGCATAAACGGCGATATGACAATAAGCTACATATCCGACACCGGATTTACAGGAGCAGATATGCTTAGCTACCAAATTAATTGCGACGGAAATACGTCGACAGCCAATATAACCCTTCAGGTTTCTGGCAAACCTGATAACATTATCAATTCAGATTGTTATGTTAACCCGGTTGAGTCCGAAACACTTTCGATAATGGAACATTCCAACTATGGAAGTAGTAGAGTACACAGTATGACAACTCCTTTAGTTGCCAATCTAACAGGCGATGGCCCCGAAATAATTGTGCCAAGGCTCAAGTCTAATAGTGAGGCGTTTGGGTGTAATGGATTGGTAATTGTAAACGTAAAGAAAAATACGGTTAGAGAAGTAAATACGGTAAACTTTGCATCGCATGGTCAATCTATAGCAATTGCCGATGTTGACGGTGACGGGAAATGCGAAATATTTATTCAGTCGGCCAACGATAGCAAAATATACTGCTACAATCCGGATGGTGCATCAAAATCAGGCTTTGCTGTAACTCCGTCAACAAACGAGCACTATATTATTCAACTGGCAGATTTGAATGGCGATGGAAACGCCGAACTGATAGCCGGTCCTTATATTTTTGATGCCAAAACTGGGGCTCTTTTATTGCGCATGCTTTTTGAGGCAGGCGGAACGGGATATGGTAATCCACATCGTTTGGGTAAAAGTGTTAATTTAGCCTATGACGGTTGCTACTTTATGCCTGCCATAGGAGATGTTGATGGCGACGGCTATCAGGAGGTAGTTGCCGGAAGCATAATATATAAACCCGCTGCCGATTTTTCGGGCTATACCACAATCAGAGCAAACACAACCGATATACCCGAAGCCTTTAATGGGTATATGGATGGCCCTACCGTGCTGGCAGACTTTGATAACGATGGCTTGTTGGATGTTTGTGTTATTGGTTACCAGTCTTTGTCCGCAACCAGTCAGGTTCGGGTTCAATTTTATGTTTGGAGCCCAAGTACCAAAAAAATTATTGCTTGCTCTCCTTCTTGGGCTAGTAATGGGTATATCTCCATTCCTTGTGTAGGCGACTTGGATAATAATGGCTATCCCGATTTTGTTTTTAATCAACAAGGTACTGGTGTTGGTATGACGTCTTACCAGTATGACACAACCCAACCGGGGAATATAAAACAAAGATCTATTGTGTCGAACCTTTCCGAAACAGTGGGGCTTACTATGTTTGATTTTAACCAAGATGGAAAAGCCGATATTGTGTGCCGAAACGACAAGAACTTATATATAAAAAGCCTGAAAGAAGATGGAAGTAGTTACAAAGACTTAATTACCCCCATTATTGCATATTCGGGCACTGTTGCCGAATACCCTATTGTAGCCGATGTTGATGAAGACGGACAAGCCGAAATTATTCTTACCAGAGCTTTCGCACCATGGAATGGTTCCAATTTGCAGGGTATGGTAAGTATTTATAAAACCGGCGACCCTGCCAAACCCTGGCCATCCGCCCGCAAGGTATGGAACCAGTGGCCATACAACGGGACGAATATTAACGAAGATATGACTGTTACAAGGCATCCGGTATCTCCTGCCGCCATATTTTCCAACAACAAACAACCCTATAATAATTTTTTGGTGCAGGGAGCAATAATCAATCAAAACGGAGATGTTTTTGTCCAGATCCCCAATGCTACACCCGGCGTGATGGATTTTACACACAATGCGCCTGCCGACATGCTTACTATAACAATAAATGTTTTCAATCAAGGACAATCGGTGCTTACCACGCCTGTATACGCATCGCTTTATAGCGAAATATGTTTGCCCGAAAACCTTATCGAAACAGGTTCGTCTGCTGCAAATGTAAATCCCGGTGAATTTACCCCCATAACAATTACAGTAAATAATGCTGCCGCATTAATGTCGGCGACAACTGCTTTTGCCATCCGTGTAAACGATAATGGTGCAAATTACCCTGTACAGCCCGAATGCGATGACACCGATAATATAATAAATTTTAATGTTCACTCCATCGAAATACTTTATTCGGAAGGTGCAACAACCGACCCCGAACCGGGAGTATATTATGTGTTAGAAAATAACGACTTTTCGTTTACCACCCCTTATTTCGAAAATAATTTATTTAGAGCCAAGGCTGAGGGTGTAAATTCAGGGGACGAAGAAGAGCTTGTAGGCGAACTTATAGATGGTAACGCATACTATAAATATACAATCAGCCAAATTACGGAACCCTGGAAAATTATGCTTGAAAAAGACTTGACATTGGGCATTTTCGGAGATTATAAAATTAATAAATCGTCGGTTTGGGTTGGCGAAAATACATTGTACATAAATACCGATGCTGATGCAAGCGCATACATTTATTCAGTAGTTGGTTCGCTTTATAAGCAGCTCGACCTAAAGGCAGGTAAAACAAAAGAACCCATGAATAAAGGCATATACATTGTTGTTATTGCCGATAAGTATTATAAGGTAATAGTTAAATAAATAAACCCTTCTTGTACTTTATAATAAACAAACACAATAGGCTAAAAGGCGGTAAAACATTGAACTTGCCGCCTTTTTTATGCCCGGGCGGTATCTAAGTCGGTATTTTTATTTTGTAAAAACATTCATAACTGAACCCAAAATCTTCGCTGTGTTCAGCAAGACTGTTTAATACTTTTTCTGGATTTCTCATAATGTCTCTCACATTGTCCGTTAAACGTATTAAAATAATATTAACTGCTTCCCTTCGCCATGTACAAGGCTTTCCCTTGCTCGGACTACTACGGAAGCTCCGTTGCCGTTCCAGATATTCAGAGGCCGACCTCATAGCCTTTCGGCATTCCAGTTTAGGCAATCCCCGTTTTCTACATAATAACTATTAGCATGATAGATTGTCGGATATAACTTCCGTCCTTTATTACATATTGTAATTGTGTTGTGATAAGTTCCTGCTCTTTCTACTTTTCGGACGAAGAGTATCACAACACATATCCAGTATGAGTTCGGATGGTTCCGGTGAAACAAGTTCAACCATCGTCCTGCAAAGTTTGTGAGGTGTGAAGAATTGTCCCATCTCGAATTCCCGTTTCGCTTCGGCATATTCATTATAGTTGGCATAATCATCCATGTTGAGGTTATGCAATCCTCCGATACCCGTGTAAGAATTGTATATCTCTTCTTTGGAAAAATCCTTTTTTTGCCACTGTATTGCATTTAGTATCTTTTCGTTGATGGAGGCACGTTCTGATTGGGCTATTTTATTTTCTAAAATGGGATATATCATGCTTGTGCTTCCGGTATTTTAGGGGTTGGAGTAATAATGGTAAGTAATTTATCGCTACGGAAAATATAATAGGTGGTACTTGCTTCGTCAGCTTTTTGTTTTACTTCGTTCCATGAATGGAATTTTTCTGCCGATAATCGGCTATAATCAGAGTTCGGATCGTATTTGAAGACTTCCAGGCCTTCCATCAATCTATCTTTTTTCAATACCGATTGGTCAATAGTGCATATATTTTCTTTGTGTCCTCCTACAAGAATGTACCACTGATTGTTTTCGAACAGGAAACAACACTTAAGGCTTCCGCGTTCCTGTTTGTCAATCTTCTTGACAAACTCCTCTTCACCTGTAACAGTCATTGAACCGTGCTTTCCCGGGCTTAATTTCTTGTCACGAATCTTGGATTCACAGTTTACGACATCATCATCTCCTTTACTTTTATAGTGTGGAGAGGGGCCGAGCCAGTTCAGATTGCCCAGACTGATGAGAGTTTGTACTTTTTCCGATGTTTTATAGAAATTTCTTAGGGTTGCAACTATTCTGTCAAACTTTTGGGGGTATTCGTTTGATACTGATATATAGCGGATATTATCCGTCTGTTTTATTCCTATTAATAGACTCATATTTACTTTATTAATTATTTCTGATTAGTATTAAAGATTAGTGAAGAGCACTGTTTGAAGTTTGCTGGAAATGAAAAAAGCCACATCAACAATTTGTCAATACGGCTTCATTTTTAGATGACTATGATTATTAAAACTGGATGGAATTATATACTCCGTTTATTTCTTCTTGCCTCAATCCGATATATACTTTAGTGGTTTCAATACTGGAGTGGCGGAATATTGTACTTAAGAGAATCAGGGATTCAGCAGATTTGTTATTCTTTTCATAGACATACCGCCCAAATGTTTTCCTGAAGGTATGTGATGAAAAAGATTTGATTGGCAACCTATATTTTACGCGGAAGGTTTTCAGTTTCCGGTTTATGTACTCCAGAGAATAAGCCTTACCTGTTATGGGGTTAAGAATAGCATAATTGTTCACATCAGGATTTTCCAATAACTCATATAACTCCGATAGTTTTTCCTGTACACTGGGGTGAAAGGTTATTTCTCTGGTCTTTCGGGTTTTTATTTCGGTCCTTACCAGCTTATTCTTATTCAGAAAATCCTTCCACTTAAGATCGCGCACATCGGATGCTCTAAGCGCTGTACAAAATGACAGGCGGCAATAGAGTTCCCACAAAAAAAGCCTGTCATGATGCAGGCTTTCTGTTAATTTGTTGAATTCTTCTATCGGTAAGTAATCAGCCGTTGTAAGTTGTCCTTTGATTCGTGTCATAGGCAATTAATTTAATGTGGGTTTGAGAATACGCCACGAGCCGGAATAATAATGCCGTTGTTTGTCATCTATATTTTCACTGCAATCTTTGCCTTCAAAACTACCTTTCCGGATATTATCTGCAAGATGGTTCACAATCAATGCATATACCGGAAACGGGATTTCTTCGATTTCTTTATCAGGGTTGGAACAACTGAATTTAGCTTCAATTCGGTGGGTATAATGTTCTTCAATTATTGTATGCATATTTATTATATTTGTTCAGTTTCAGCTTTAGATTTTTCCCGTTTTTCCCTTTCTTCTGTCAGGTTGATTTCATTCAGTTTATCGACAGTTTCGTCAATAAGTTCAATGGCTTCTTCAAGATAGCCCATGTGGTCAATTGAAAAATCGTACTTGTCATATACTTGGATTCTCAGGTCTCCGCTCATATCCTGAAGCAAACCTATTGATGTGTCCAGAAATTTAAGCGGGTCCGGTTCTACTTCGGGAAGATTATCGTTTGGAACGATCATGCCGGTATAAGGGTTATGGATGGGTGTCATTGCAGTAGCTTCTGCTTCTACAGCAAAAATGCCTGTTCCTATATCGGAGAAGAGTTCGAGGATAAAGGCATTGTTTTCGAGGTAGTCCTTTGCCTGCTGTTCTGTCATACCGGATAAATGTACTAATTCATACATTTTGCGCTGATACAGTATGGGAAATGCTCCGGGAGTTATTTTCAGTTCGATGCTGTCTCCTTCAACTTCTTTTATTCTGAGGGGTTCGTTATTTACCTGCATAATTTCTTTCTCTGTTTTCGTATTTGTTGATTTGTTCCATCACCATATTGCAGAATATCTGCCCTTTGTTTCCATTGCTGCGGAAATATCCGATCATTTCCATGAAATCGAATTTGATGGTATATCGCCATTTAGAATAGAAGTGCCTGCCGTCACAACCTCCGAAGTATTTTATGAATAGTTCCTCTGTCAATGATTCGTCAATACTGTGGTTGTATTTCCACATAACAACACGTAGAATTGTTTTGTAATCGAACGGCTTAATGATGCGCCATGTTCCGGAATAACCGCCTGTTTCTTCTGCTTCGAATTGACCTTCGGGCACATCTGACAACCGGTTCATTATTATATTTTTGATGCAGTCGGGGATAAACTCCGGTGCCTTTTCTTCGGATTCGGTTATTGTAACCTCTATTTGATGCTGCAGGAACTCTTCCTGCAGGGCTATGTTTGTTTTCATCGTTTATAACTGTCTAAAATTTCTGTTTTATTTTTAATGGCTCTACGTACTTCGAAAGGAGATAACCGGCGGAAGTATTTACCTTTTATACAAAATGGAAGTTTTTTGCAGGATGCTTGTCTGGTCAGGCCGATACAGCCGGAACAAGCGTTTTCTTTTGCCTGACAAACTTCCAGAACATGTTTGTTGTAGCGGAATAGAGTGCCGATTTCCATATTTATAGATTAATTAGTTTGTAATCTCCGGTTTCTGCACGTCCGGTCATCAGGTATAAATAATCAAGCCAATTTGAAATGAAATCATATTGTTCATTCCAACACCGGCGAACCATCCTTCGTTCTTCGGAAAATGGCTCGTATAGAAGTGTTACCATACTTATTTATATTTTTCTAACAATGCTGAATACTCTTGACCTATAAGCCAACGGTCAGCAATGATATCTATCACGTTCATTGCTTGTTCTACCGTAGTTATTTTACTATGCCTAAAGAAGCAGCCAGTATGGGAAAAGTCACTGTTTGCTCCACAACTGAAAGTGTAAGTAAAGGGAGTTTTGTCGATAACGTAGATTCTTCCTCTGCGACATTTCCGGCTCCATACATCTTCTTTGACCACTTCGCGGTTATAATAATCATTTGTTTTTGTCCATGTTGCCATAATCTTAACATGTTGATGTTTTACCTTTGAAATCTTCGGGACCTTCGTAGTCATTATTGAGCCACTTAAGAGCATCTTCTTCAAACTCGAACTCCTCGACATTACAATTACCCGAGGTATTGTCGAAAGCAATGAACATATTTTTATCCTTATAATGCCCATCACATAATCCGTATTCGTTTACGGCATAATCACCATCAGCCAATTGATAGCGGGGCTTTCGGGGATATCCGTGTTCCAGGTAATATTCAAGTGTCCTGTAAACCGTCCGTCCCTCTTCGCCTAAATCCCATTCTGTATCGGGCTTGTAACAGACTTCCGCAAGAAGGTATTTCAACACTTCACGGGCTTTATCTCCTGTATATCTCATTATCTTATATTTTGGGTATTCCCAAGCCATCTTCAGCAATAATTTCCAGACTTGTCCAGAATAGTTGTTCGCAGTAATCATTCGACATTTTCCGGGCAAGCGTCTCCATATCGCAATCTTGCACATTCGAGACATCAAAGCCTTTATGTATAAGATCATCACGATGAACACTGGTGATGTGGAAATAAGGTAGTTCATTTTCAATACGCATTAGAAAGTCATTCTCTTCCTGAGTTCGCCCTTCTTTGCTCTTCAGATATTTATGTATATCATTTAATAGTGCCTGTCTCATATTATTTCATTTTCTTTAGGTTCTGGAAAGTATTCCGGATATTTATCGTATTTAGCCTGAGCCAGAGATTTTTTTTCCCAATAAAAATCCAATTCTATGCGACCATGTTCCTTCAAGTCGGAAAGAAGGGTATAGCCCAACTCGCTCATTTCTACATCACAGTTAAGGATTGCATAACAATAGAGTATATCATCATCACGGTTCCAGCTAAGTATAAACCAATCGCATCCGGCATAGAAAAAGTGTGCATGAACTGTTGTGGACTGCTCTTTATCTGGTATCAGATGAATTTGTTCTTCAAGATCATCAAGTTCACTCCGGTAAGCATCCTCATTTTCAGAAATAATATCCTGCTGAAATGAAGGCATGAATTTTTTGATTATATCTTTCATATACATTAGACATTATATTCAATAAAATTATATATGATTAAAAATCAATGAATTTGTAATTCTAAAATTATGCAGACCGCAAGCAATAATCATGACTAAATCGTCAAAACCA
>NZ_QVMP01000049.1 GCF_010501095.1 Dysgonomonas sp. 520
TGGTTTTGACGATTTAGTCATGATTATTGCTTGCGGTCTGCATAATTTTAGAATTGCAAATTCATTGATTTTTAATCATATATAGTTTTATTGAATATAATGTCTAATAAATATAAAATTCTTCTAGGTTACTGCCAGAGGATATAGATGTGATTTTGAGTTTTCTCACTACATCCAAAATCTGTTGTCTTTCACTTCTATTTAAGATTGATACATCTCCTTCGCTCTTTATTAGTTTATCCTGTAATGATTTATCTAAATCAGTCAGAAACCAACCTTCAGCACATAAAATATAATCTTGATAATTGGTTGGGGCACTCCCATTCATGAATATTTTGAATGAATTTGTATTTTCCCTGTAACGACCTACATTGATGTAAAGTTTATCTCCTCCGTAATGAATGCTACCATCTTCAAGTTTATAAAAATATTTATCAATATAATCTCCAATCGTAGCTTTGCCCAAATTTGACAATTCGAAGTTTGAAAATATATCATCATAGATTAAATCAGCATCACCCATCAACTCATAAGTAATTTCAGCGTTTATCATCTTATCTGGTTCAATGGGAGGAGAGTATGGGTGTAGGTCATTATGGCACATTTCCCTCAATGATAATTTCAGATTTTTAAAATACCAGTGATATATGAATCTTTTAGGGTCATTATAAGAATCTATCTCTTTGGGTTCACCAAATTGTTGTTTGATATAATCCAAAGATGTATCTGTCGTTACTTTTTGCATAATATCGTGAGGTGCATCCATTTCACTTATATCTAGCACAGTTGCTTTTTTAGGGATGGCAAGTTGAACGGCTAGCCCTAGGATAATCAACATCAATAATGTAATTGATGAAAACAGGATTTTCTTTTGCCTACTTTTTTGAGAGAAATAATCCCTGATAGATGAGATACTGTCAAACCTATTCTCTTTATCAACTTCCAGACATTTTTTTACACAGTTCTTGTATGGGTTTGGCAGTTTGTCAATTAATTGTTTGTTATGAGTTCGAGTGTATGCAAAAAGAACTAATATCCCTAAACTGTATATATCTGCCCTTTGGTCAATATCATTGTTGTTTTCAATTTGTTCTGGAGCTGCATATTTCTCACTTTTTCCCACTGTCAGATATTGGTGGCTATCATTATAGGCGAAGCCCAAATCAACAATCTTTACATCATGCCCTATTCTGGTAATAAGAATATTATCAGGTTTCAAATCTAAATGTAGTATTTGCCTTTCATGTAGATAATCAAGGGCTGACAGCAATTGAAAAATGAATTTTCTGAGATTTTTTTTGTTGTGGAAGTAATCAGGATTTTCATCAACAAAATCTTTTAAAGTACCCCCATCTATATACTCAGTTAAAATATAAAACCCTTCATTATCAACTCCCTTTTCTATATAGTTGACAATATTGGGATGCTTGAGCGATGAACCTATTTCATATTCTTTCTCAAAGGCTTTGAGATAGTGAGGATGGGAAGCAAATTCTTTCTTAGGTCTTTTTAGAAAATTCCATTTTTCATTGATAAATACCTTATATGTATCAGAGGTTGCACCACCATTATTTAATTGTTGGATGTTAGTAATAATAGGCTTGTCTGTAGCCTCCCCAAATGAAGAATTTTCCATGTTATTGATTTTGGAACAAAGATATAATTTGTGTTAGACAATTTTTAAAGAAGTGATGCCAGAAACTTTACCAGCAGTAAATTTACCTAGAGAAACACTATTTCTGATTACATCATTTGCCATTAATGGGTATTTGAGGACAAAATGGTTAACCTCAATTATATCTCCTATCTGTAATTTGCTGTTTTGAGATTCTATCACTTCAAATCTATTATTTTCAATAAACTTAACTGTAACACTCCTATCTGGAGTATAGGTAAATTGAATTTTATCCCCCATAGATAATTTGGTTACTTCAATTTCTTCTATGGTTGAGAAATCAGAGTTCCCAGATTGGTCAAGGCTTTCCAATAATTCATCCCAATTTTTATGATTAAGGTAGCGAGCTATGGTGTCAAGAGTGTATAATCTGGGTTCTTTCACCCCTTCAATTTGCCCTAATAGTCTTTTTAGGGTATTGACTCCAATTCTTTGGTTTGTATGTTGTTCTATATCAAAAGAAAGATGTTCTATATCAGACGAATATCGAATATCCTTACCCAACTTGTTTTCTAATAATTTCTTTATGACTGGAGATAGCATAGACTTCATTTTAAAAGGCAAAGATAAGTTAAAATATAATTAGATTTTCACTTTGGACGAAATGGATAAAAAGGATTATTTGGATTGAACATCTTAAGAATTAGTGGTTTATATTTGAACGTTCAAATGTAATACAAATCAAAAATAAATCGTATGAAGAAAACAAACTATGTATCATTCATTGGCATTCTAATCTTTTGTTCATTTCTATTCTGTTTTTCTTCTTGTGGTGGGGCTGGCACATCAACAAATGACAGGACGAACGAAAGAGAACAGCAGATTCAAGAACCAAGTAAAGCCAAGACTGATGAATTACCTCAATGGCTTAAAGGTCGATGGGGTATTAAACAGCAAATAGGATATTCTTTTGAATATATTGTTGAAGTAAGATTCAAATCAAATGGAACATTGGATTTTGTTATGGCTGGTCTGCCACAAGAAACTTGCTCTTTTGATATCCCAAGTGGTTCAAACATGATTGTTTTTAACTATTGTGGAAAAACACTAGAACTCTATTATGATAATTCTAGGAAAAGTTTGAAGTCTCCAACAGGAAGGCTATTTGAGAGGAGTTAAATTGTTTTCTTCAAAATAAAAGCAACAACCCTGAGTGTATTAACAGAATTTCATATATTTGTGATGTGCTTTATGGCACAGACATATTTTGTTAACACTGGAAAGTGTAGCTTAATTCTCAGAGTACGAATCTGACAGTTCCAAATCTATGTAGAGAATAAGCGTGCTTCTTCGCATCATATCCAATCGTATATGGTGGGGGTTGTTGCTTATATTGATACATAGAGGTTTTGTCAGAACCTGTACTCTTCAATTAAGTTTTCAGCACCCACTTTCTTTTTTATAAACCTTCCTTTGGTGCGTGGAAAATTATCAATTAATTAATATTATGGCTTTAATTCAATGCCCTGAGTGTGAAAAAGAATTCTCAGAACACGCAAAAAATTGTCCCAATTGTGGATATCCTCCTTCTAATAAAAAAGTGAAAGATACAGTTGGTAGAGTAAATGATACTGTAAAAGAAACAAGTAATGCTCTGAAACCTTGGCTTATGCTTATAGGTGGTATTCTTCTTACATTAGGTGGGATATTTGTCCTATTAAGTGGAAGTTTAGAAAAAGTGGGTTATATGAAAACGTTTGCATTCTTTTTCTTTGGAATAGGATTAATAACATCTGGAACAAAAATATTAAAAAATTAGTTATGAAGAAACTATATACACTACTCCTCATAATATCATTATTTTATTCTTGTCAATCAATGACTACTGAGGGATTGAGAGAACATATAAAAAAGGAAATCACATCAGAAATTTCAAGATTGGATAATAGTATAAAGGTTACTGATTTTCAATTAGTCCATGAGGAAGGTAACTATTATAATGGAACTCTTACCACAAAAGAGGATGGTGATACGTTTATCTATGATGTGAAAGTTACATATGATGGTTCTAATTATAAATGGGAAATAATTACAGAATAAATATACCTTAAAAATAGATAAATCATTATGGGAAAGTATTTGTATGATGATGAAGGAAATCGTTATAGAGCTGAAAAAGATGATGATTCAACTGAAGGGGCTTTATATCTTTTCCTTTTAGGAGTTGCATTATTAATCGCATTTGCACCAGGTATGGTATTAACATCTCTATTTGCGAGTTTTATATCTACGTCCCTTTGGGCATGGGTATGGTCTGTGTTATTTAGTATAGTCTTATTTTTTCTCATTTACTGGTTGTACAATGCAAATATAGGACGAGGCAATCCATGGATATGGACTGTTGTAACCTATATAATACTATCTGGATTATCAATTTGGTTACTAATTGAATCTGAGGGTGAGAACATCGTAAAGGTATGCCAATTGCTTAAATTTGAATGATGAAAACACACACACATTTTTCTGTACTTCTAGCTTTTAGTTTAATCTGTTTTATGTCTTGTGAAAAATCATTATTTCTTGATAATAATGATAAAAACACAGACAAATATGATGATACTATATTTTGTGATGAATATGATGAACTCATAAGCAAATTGTTTCGCAATGGCTTTTCTATGAAATTAGAAGAAATTTACCTTGCTGTTGATGATAACAAACTCTCCCCAATATTTGGAAGTACCCAAAGCATTTATAACATCCCAAATTATCGTTATGATACCAATTTTCAGAAAATGGTGTTGTCTAATATAGAGAAAGGTGAGGTTTGGAACGTTAGTAAGATGTATGAAGAAAAAGAGCAATATCAAATAGAACAAGGGAAATATGGGGAGGGGGCTTGGGCTACCAAAGTGACCAGATGGAATATTATAACTATCCAAAACACCATTTCAGGAAATCAGCTTATTACCACTTTTGATAATGGTATGTATACCCAATATTCATGGGAAACTAAATATGGTTTTGCTCAAATATATGGGACAAACTTAAAGCTTTCAATATTTGATTTTGATGGTGAGTTTGTCAAAATAATTACCAATGACCAATATACTATGGGTAGGTTATATACAGTTCCATTAACATCGAATCAGGTAAAAATAGAAATTGAAAGGGGCAATTATGAGATTGTTATGGTTGAAAACAATATAACAGCATACAAAATTGGTGAAAATTTCTATGTGCCAACAGGAATAGGAAACGAATATAAGTATTATGGCAGTACCAGTGCCAATGGGATGTTTAACCAACTATCCCAAACAAACTACATATTAGTATTTAAAGTCATCTAGTATAACAATTTAAAATCTATATTAGAGTTTATATTTAATAGTTTATTAAAGCGTTCTTTTACATAACTTTGTGATTT
>NZ_QVMP01000050.1 GCF_010501095.1 Dysgonomonas sp. 520
CATCCCACTCTCATCCCCGTCAAACGGATTTGTGAACCAAGCCGGGTCGTTTAGTTGTTCCCATTGCCATTTAGCGAGTTGAGTGCCATCGGCATAATCCATCAGATTTTCGGGTATCTTGCCCCAGTCGTTCTTTTCGTCGTAACCGTAAGTATTGTCAAAGATGTGCTGCAAACGCCATCTGCCGTGTCCCAACTCGTGAGCAACAACCTGACTTAGCTTATCAGACGACAATCCACCTGAGAACACAAACCCGAACTGCTTGCCCCGGGGCATAAAGGCTTGCACATTGCGCCCGTTTTTGCTCTTATTCTCTTTCAGCAGGAAGATGTAACTGGTCTTACTATCTATGTTGTTGTCAGCTTTGTATGCCGAGATCAGGGCATTCATCTGGTCGTTATATGCTTCCAGCATGCCGCTCTTTTCATCTATCAAAGTAGATATATCACCTTTATAGCTGAATTCATCAGTCACCACTTGCCATTCCACACCCACAGGGTTGTATATTGCATTCAAACCTTTTTCCAAAGCGTCGCCATTCACGGTTGTGCCTACCTGTACGACAACCAGTTTATTGGTTTGCTTTTGGTATGTCACTACATTCAGTTTACCCAGCGTCAGGTAGCTGGAACTGCTTCCATTCTTCGGATACAGGGCAAATACTTCCTGTACATCCTTGTCCTGACCTGCAGCAACAGTCAATTCAAATTCGTTGTTACCCAGAAGTTTTGTATCAAAACGTGTACCTTGTGGCGTAGAGAAAATAATCTTGCCCGGATCAATATCCGCCGGATTGCCTTTCGCTATTTCCACCCGTGCCACTACCTTATCGCTACCCCCCACAGGCAGGAACTTCCACGAAGCGTAATAATCATCGGCAAGTTTATCGTACTCCTGTCTGATCTTTACGCTTGTTTTGTATCTGTCGTTCCATTGGTCAAGGGCATAAACACCCTTGCCTTGTTCAAAGGTCACCACCGCACTGTTGTTTGATAAGGCCTTTGCGTTGTAGTTGTTGTCCGACAACGGATCACCTTGTTGCCCCAGATAGGTCACAACCAGTTTTCTGTTTTTTTCTGTCTGTATATTTTGTCCGAATACAGAGAAAAACAGAGACAAGAATAAAAAAAGGAATGTTTGCTTTTTCATTTATTAAAAGGCATATTTATCATCCAATATTCTTCTTCTTTTTTCTTCCTTTCTGCTAATTCTTTAGCTCCAGCAAGAATTGAATCTTTGTCATAACTTTCTATATGAACATTTTCATTTTCACATACTCCCCGTAGATAACTTAATAATATTGTATCATAAGACAATGGAGGGTCAGAAGACATAAAATTCTGTTTGCTGTTGATACTTGACATCTCAATTAGCTTTTCTATGGAATAAGCTGTTTCTAAACTTAAAAATAATGACATTAGTGATACAGGATTCTCGGAATATCCATTTGACTCAACGCACTTTTTAACTATTTTGTTTACTTCATCCTTAATATCAGGGTCATTCATTCTCAATAAATATATAGCCAAAGGTTGAATTTGACTGAATCTATCCATTATTAACTTGTCCGATATATCCCAGTAATTTTTCCAAATCTTGTATGCTTCTGGATAATGACTCAGAGAATGTATATGCATTGCTCCATGAGATTGAAACATTAAAGTTTCCCTTTGTTTTTGAAGTTTTTTGTTTTCATCAGCCACCAACCAGTCAAGAGTAAAGTTTCTGTATTTGACATATAATTGATTGTTATTAGCAATGGAGTCATAATTTAACTCACATATATTAGTAACATATTGTTTTATTGGGAGAATAGGTTTTACTCCTTCACGTTCGTCTTTTTTCATAAATTCATCCCAATATATTCTGTGTTTCTTTAATAGATATTCTATATAAACATCAGTATCTAATAATTTTAGAATTTCAATCTTTAGTTCTTGATCATAATATACCTCTTTGAAATCTATATTATAGTGTTTTTTTCTAGAATATATATCCAATGCTTCATAGGGTGAAAATGTATCAAAGTAATAACGTAAAGAATCATTATTTACCTGTGCTATATTTTGAGGATATAAACAGAGTAGAATTAAATAAAGTATTATTGTTTTTTTCATTATCTATGTTGTTGATTTATTAATTGTATTTTGTACCATCGTCTTCTAGTTACTCCGTAGTCCATAAAATTATGACGGGTAGCTCCTTGTGTAGTATTTATTGGGAAGTTAATGATAACTCCATTTCCTTTAAATGATTCTGGGAATCCTAACCAATGTCCCAATTCATGAGCCGTAATTTCACCATCGCTTACAGATGTACCATTTTTAAAACGAATTCCCCCTCCTGCATTATTAGTATAATGAGCTCCTTTAACATCACTACCGTTAATACTCAAATTTGTAATAAAATAATAATCGGTTGGTATAGTCAAGTGTCCACCAAAATTAGTTGCAAAATTAAATCTTGGGGCAGCATTGGTTCTCAGCATTATAAATGCAGAAGTTGAAGTCGTACATGTATCAAAAGCAACAGTTCTCAAATTAGAGTTGTATCTAACTGTATCTACATTGAACTTTATAAATAGCTGATTGTGTGAGTTATTTCTTAGGTAGTTTTCTATTGCATTAAAATCGACACTTGGATAGTTGCTTTCATCTGCAAATTTCGTATAAATTAGAGTTACATTCTTTTCCACTTGATCTGCTGAATAATATTCCAAACAGCCTACCACCTCTCTCGTTGATTTTATTATAACATCAATAAACGTAGGTGTTATTGTATTTCCATTGATTGCTCGTTGTGAATAAATTCTCAACCCGTTATTTTTTATATTTTCCAATTCAGTTCGATTTACGACAAGTGAGTCGTTTTGTCCATTCAATTGTATAATATTATTCATTCTTGATTTAAATATTATTCTAAAAGTAGTATCATTGGTTATTTTACTTTCAAAATCTTTTAAATCTACTTTGATTACCGCTTCATTTCTTACCGAAACTCCAAGCACTGGAATATAGTACACATTGCCTTTCACATGTATTGTATCATAATAATTGGGGTTTTTCAATGTTGACTGCTCATCAAATCCTTTATCAAAAAAGTAGCGTCCATTATGGCCGTTTCCTATGTCAAATTTTACATATGGAATGTCATAAGTGTCTATCTTTAACTCGAATATTTTATTTCTACCAATCTTCATCGTAACCTTACTTCCATTTTTTAGGTTTGTTGAATAATCTGATAATCTTAAAAAGTATTTTACCGAATCTGATGTGATGGAATCTTTTAACAAAGGTATATTAATATTGCTTCTTATTATTCAAAATGCACATTTTGCTCTATCCAATACTTAAGTTGCTCTTTTATTTTATTCTTATTAATCTGCGATATTTTTTTTATTAATTCGTCATCATTTTTACAATTAGATATTTGTTCTGAATAATTGTCTATAATATTACACCACTCTTTCCATTTACTATTTGCGATAAAGCAGCCGCTTAACCATAAAAGTGTACTTTGTTCTATTGGGTACAATTCCTCTGTTATACTAGATTGACCTCCAAATATGTTAATTACATGTGTCTCTTTTCCCGTAATATCAATAAAATCAACCATATTGGATAAAATATCTTTATCCTGTAAATATATTCCAACCAGGTAGAAGTCGGATATTAAGTTGTTGACCTGCTCATTTACAGAAATATTTCGATAAATAAATTTTGGAGAATCTGTTTTTAAGATAGTGTGTTCAATGATATAGTCTAACGTATATAGCTGTTCAATATTCTCCAAAATCGAATCATTACCTAATTTTGCTAATGCTAACAATGTCTCTTTCCTTGGGTAGAGTGGATTATTTATATTATTTAAAAGAATTATGCTTGCCTCTTGCACATTCCAAGATCCTATTGATAAAATAAGTTCTTTAGGGAATGGATAAGATTTAAATTTTGCTATCTGATTATTTATATATTCATTTTTTATTGAATCTTGTTTTTGAATGAAACAAAGAGAATCGTTATTACATATACTCCACATTTTTTTATTTAGATTATCAAGAATACTTTTATCTAAGTATGTTGCTTTATTTATAATCTCTTTTGGTAAATAACCATTTAAAATGTTTACAACTTTATTTTTTGTACTATCTGGAAGTTTTATATTTTCCATATAATCCAAATCTGTCAAATACAGATAATAAACATTATCTAACTTATTATTTATTTCTTCAATATTTTGAGAATGTAAGATTGTACAAAACATAATACAATACAATGTGATATATATTTTTAATGCTTTCATGGATTAGGTGTTTGATTATAAATAATTTGTATCTGTGATTTAAAAAACATTTTACGAGGGGTACTAATATAATCCATATAATTATGTCTCGAAAAACCTTGGGCTGGATTTCCAAGTATTATGTCGTTGAATGTATCTTTTAACTGTAATGTGTGTCCACATTCATGAATAATATATTCTAACATATCATTACGTGTAACTCCTGGTATAAGCCACATAGCAGCATAAGGACTATTGTTTAATACTCCACCACCCTTATAACCTCCTGTAGCTGTATCAGTAAATATAAGATCTGTCATTATCACATAAAATGTATTCGGATTATGTAATGTAGGATTGAATGATTTATGGACCATTAATCCACGGAGAGCTCTTCTATAAGCAGATTCGGAAGTGCTTAGATGTGCTGCTGTAGCTACTGTATCCACAAATGTATATATAGAAGGATTTACATTAAAAATTTTAAATGATTGATTCAGTGAATTATTATTCATTTTATTTTCTAAATCAATTGGATTTACCGTATTGCTCATAGGTAAGGTATCAGTCTTATAATACATAATTTGGACATTTATAGTAGGTTGTTTATTCATTGTCACAATTTCACATCTACCTATCAATATTTTTTCTTCTAGATTATTTTTTTCTTTTCTGTAAAAAGAAATATAATCAGGAGTGCCAAAATTGTTATATGAGTTTATACTCGTTATATTTGCAATTGATGTCGTTGTATCATATATACAAGAAATATTAAGGGATGATGATTCTATAAAATAGTTATAAGAAGGCATCTTATCTATGATATCAGCCTGTATTGAAATGGTTTGATTCGGATTCATTGTGATGAATGGATTGTATAATAGAGCTCCATCGCTATTCCTAATTGTATCATATATAGCATTTATTTTAGGAAGAGAAGTTGATGCAAAATCGAAACCATCATCAAAACCAAATTCTCCATTATAGGTAGATAACGTCTTAAATTCGACATGAGGACTATTATGTATCTGAATATCAAAATAGGCCAGTGTATCTTTTCTGCCAATATCTTTAACTTGAATGAAAAGGTTATTTAATAGATTAGTTTTCACAAGATCTGTATTTCTTAATGTGTCCGAATTTACAACAATATATATACTATCAAAATTAATTGAAGAACTATCTCTTTTATGTAACTTAATATGTTTTTCACTCTTATTCTTTGCCAAATTTAGTTTCTGATTATGCAAAGCAATTGAATCGTTTTCAAATGTAAAATAATAATCAATGTGAGAAGGTAAGTCTTTTATAGGAACAATAATTTCGTCCATTATCCTAGACTGAGATGTTTCATTACTTTCTTCTTTCGCAAGAAAGATATTCCCCTGTTCATCCGTTTCGGCATCCACCCGGTAGATGTTTCCATCCTTGTCTTTAATGGTTATCGGGAAGGCGGTCTTACCGTCATTTGTGGGAGGGGTGAACGACGAAACCTTTTGCCCGTCGGTGGTAAAGACAGTCACTTCTCCCGATTCGGGATTATAGTCGAATACAGGATTTTCGGGGATGGTTACATCCAACTGTATGTTGGGCATGATAATTCCCTCACGGGTATTTTCATGTCCTCCTTCGGTGATCTCGTCAATGTTGGCGATCTGGCTTTCCGTTTCGTCATACTTCGCCCTGACCGAGCCTCCGATCATCCGTTTGTCGGTATTGACCTGTATGTTATCGAACTCTACCTGCCATTTGGTTTCCAGAAGCCAGTTGACAGGAACCCATCCTTCTCCCGAGAAAGACCCGTTACTGCCCGATACCCGTGTCAGGGTCATGGGATAATCGTTCAGCATCACCACATCTCCTGTCTTGAGGTTTTCTATCGGCTCTTTGTTATCGAGGCTGAAGTCGCCCATGATACCGCATCGGGCAAACCTTTCCTCGTTTACTGCGGGAAGGGCAATTTCTCCCGTTTCCGAGAATACGGGTTGTCCCATTGTGCAGATGCTGCCCACACGGTATTCGTAAGTTTCGCCCCTCTGCAATCCATATAGAGTCTGTTGGGTTTCGTAGGTGTTGTTTTCTACCCATGTGGCATCCGTACCGTATTTCAGCCTGTATTGTACCACATATTCATTGGCTTTCTGCGGAGCCGTCCACGAGAGGGTCAAGTTCCGGTCTTTGAGCGTGGCAGTGCAGTTTGTAGGCGCATCGCACCCTATGGTCGTATTGAAACAATAGACCTCGCTATACCCCTCATTGACAAACATATTCAGTTCGTCAACGCCATCCTTGGCAATCGCCCTGACACGCCATGCGTATCTCTTATCGGGATCGAGAGGCGGCATCATCACGTTGTACATCAGGTAGCTATAAACCAACTGTTCCTGATAGATAAGAGGTGCATACAGGAATGCACTCTGAGGAGCAGCACCATTATTTGGTAACTCTTTCAGTTCGAAGAGATATTCTACTTGCGAAAGGTTTTTATGTAGCGGTTCCCATTGAAATTTCAGGTTCAATGGGTCTTTAAAGGCAATATGTTCGTTATTGGACGGCAGGCGCAATACGGGCGGTTTCTGGTAAGTCAGCCAGATGGGAGCCGTTGCAGGTGCAGACAGAATTTTACCGGTGTATTTTTCCACTACCTGAAAGGTAAACTCGATCATGCCCTCAGGCAACTTCCCTTGATTGAAAGACCCTTGTGTATTTATATTCCTTGGCAGGAGGTAGGGAGCCAAGTCCTCCTGAGTCAGGCGGAAAGGGATGCCGGCATCTAAAGTTATAGTGGGATAATTGATCTCCTCTTTACTTTGTATTTTCAATCCGTTGGCTGCCGTAACACTCACCCTGAGCCGTACATCAAGCGTAGGCTTCTGTTGGTCACGGTTGAGCAGGGTTACCACCAACCGTTCCTTACTGCTGGAATAATAATCGCTCAGGTAACTGCTGTATGGCTTGGCTACATATACGTTAGCCTGAACGGGATAAGTGCTTTGTGCTTGCACTTTGCCGGATAACAACCCCGTCAGGGAAACTACCAGTAGAAGCAATTGTTTGATATATGATATTTTATTCTTTTGCATCGTTTCTTTAGTAACAGATAGAATTAATGATCTTTTTTTTATTTACTTACATGTTCGATTTTAATGGTGCGTAGCCAACTTGTCTACTTGTAACTCATAACTTGTAACTCATAACTTGTAACTCATAACTTGTAACTCGTAACTGAATTAAAGCGCCCTTTATTCAATAAAGTTTGTGTATTCAAATTCCGAAGAAGTACCTTTCACGTCTCCCGGCATGATGTATTGCAGTTTTATCTTGTAATCTCCTGCCGAAATAAACGGGAAGCGGGAGGTCAGATACCTACGGAAAGATGCATTGTTCGTATTTTGCAGGTTGGAATTAATCACCTGGCTCTGCAAATCCATAAAGTCCGTTTTAAATACCTGAGGCAGATTGTAATAATACGGGAAACGTTTGGTAACAAGTCCGGTATATATATTCGATTCCAACTGGTTCAGGTAAGTGGTCATTACCGGAAGAGCCTTTGCAGGAGGCACGCCCAACTCATTGACATTCCTCGATTGGATTCTGAACTGACCGTCGACAGGATAGTCCTGATAGATGAGCGGATAAATCTTTTCCTTGTAAAAATATTCGCCCAATGTAGCCGCCACGGATATCAAGGGTTTATTTTCCGATTGCATACAGCCTGTCAGTTCTGCCGGGTCGAAAGGTTCCATTCCGATGGTTTCGTATTCGAACATCAACACATCCGAAGCCAGCTTATTAACCGCCGNTACGGGAAACGTTTGGTAACAAGTCCGGTATATATATTCGATTCCAACTGGTTCAAGTAAGTGGTCATTACCGGAAGGGCCTTTGCAGGAGGCACTCCCAACTCATTGACATTCCTCGATTGGATTCTGAACTGACCGTCAACAGGGTAGTCCTGATAGATGAGCGGATAAATCTTTTCCTTGTAGAAATATTCGCCCAATGTAGCCGCTACGGATATCAAGGGTTTATTTTCCGAATGCATACAGCCTGTCAGTTCTGCCGGGTCGAAAGGTTCCATGCCGATGGTTTCGTATTCGAACATCAACACATCCGAAGCCAGCTTATTAACCGCCG
>NZ_QVMP01000051.1 GCF_010501095.1 Dysgonomonas sp. 520
TATCAATATATTAAAATTTGATATGGCTAAACAAGACACAATTGATATAATCAAGGCTAATGTATATGAAAATGAAAATAATGAAATAACAGGTCAAGGATTACAAGATACATTATTATATATAACTGAAGATTCTTATAATACATTTGCCCCTCAATCAACGACTTATACCAAGACAGAAACTGATGCAAAACTAAATTTGAAAGCAGATAAGGCAACCACATACACCAAGTCACAGATTGATGCAATGATTAATGCCAAAGAAAACAAAGGGGTATGTGTTGTAAATGGGAATAATCCTGATGGGGTTGATATTGTTGTGCCTCAAAGTGGAAGAAATACAGCCAATACTTCTATATCAATGACTCAAAATATTTTGACAATTGAAGCACAAAGTGCAACCTCTAATAAAGCTGCTAACAGAATTGAAATTACAGAAGATGAAATTGTATTAACAGGACAAAAAAATATATTGGATTCTACTTCTTATTACATTAAGAATAGGGTTCGTGGCATTGACCCTGTCAATGAGATTGCGACAGTGGGTGATATTCCTGATACTTCTAATTTTGTTTTCAATGGTGAAAACAATAAAGATGTAGCCATATCATCAACAGGGGATATGGCAGGTATTGCGTGGGTTGGTGGCTCACAAGGTGGCAATAGTATTGTATGTCACGCAGATGGTGTTACTATCGCAACCACAGAGCCAAATGATAATATTACACTTCAAAATATGAATGGAGGAAAGGCTTATTATGGTAATAGTTCTGAATCAGATAATGAGATTGCAACAATTGCAACAACAAATAAACCTCTGTCATATTATTATCATTTTACACCATTAGATTTAAATCATAGAAATATTGTATATGATGCAGAAGTTGTGAATACAACTAACTATATAACTATTAATAATATAGTTAATGGTGCTACTGCAAAGATTATAGTTTACACCAACAAAGATTGCAACATATATATCACAGGAGATAACATTATTAATGTAACTAATACTGACTTTAATTTGAAAGCAGGTCAATCAGAAATAATTGATTTAGTAGTTATAGATAATAAGGTCTATGTCACCTGCCATAAAGACCCATTACAGTCAGAAGTAATTGTTGAGTTTGATATACCAAGTGATAATTTTACTTTATCAAATCCTGTTACAATGACTAAATTATTGGATGCAAAAGGGTACGTTACTGTTGATTGGGGTGATGGGACAACTACAACAGCAGGGCAAGAATATGACAGATATTTGAATATCCCTGCACATACATTCTCTAAAAAAGGGACTTACAGGATTACAATTAATGACAATAACCATATAGTAAGGCATATTGCATTTAATAATCAATCAACTAAGGTATTAAGTGCAGTTAATAAATTTGAAATGTATGGTGTCACTGACTTGTCTAATTTTGGTGAAAACCAATTGAACCTGACAGAATTACCAAATGATTTTATTGCCCCTAATTTAGAACAGTCTGTTGATATGTTTTTCAATGCGAGCAACATAACATCAGTATCACCAACATTAATAAGCAGTTGGAAGAAAGCAACCAACATTAATTATCTATTGCAAAATACAGGTTTAACAAGTATTGATGTTGATTTTCTTCAAGGTTTGACAAATCTTGAATCTGTTACTACTGTTTTTGGGGGTACTTATGTACCAACAATCAGTAAGTATTATTATAGGAACTTGCCCAAATTAAAAAATGTTGGGGGACAATTCTATAAGCATAAAGTAGCACCAACAATTGAAGCAGATATGTTCTCATTATGCCCAACAGTTGAAAATATAGCATATTGTTTTGCTCAAAGCTATATAGATGAAATTCCACAGGGATTATTAGACCCATTGGTAAATTTGAAAAATGCAAGTAATTTATTTGCATACACCAACATTACTGATTATCCAAGTGACTTATTATATAAGAATACAAAATTGGAAAATGTAAGTTCAATGTTTAATGCAAGTAAACTTGCTGTTGTACACCCAAATACGTTTGATTATTGTCCAGATATTACAAATATGAGTAATTTATTTAAAATGAACCAAATAACAACAATACCATCTGATATATTTAAATACAACACAAAGGTTACAGATGTAGGTGGTATGTTCAATGATGCAAGAAATTTAGATACATTGCCTAATGGTTTACTTGAGAATATGCCTGATTTAAAAAATGTACTAGGAATGGTTAGGGTTACCAAAATAACAAGTATAGATAAAGATTTCTTTGTAAACAATCCCCAAATAACAAATGTAGACAGCTTGTTTGCTAGTTGTTATTATTTAACATCAATTCCTTTGGAATTATTTAGAAATCAAAATAATATATTGAGAAGTGATTTTATGTTTGAATATTGCACAAATTTAAATATGAATCTTGATGATTTTGTGTCAAATATCAATTTATCCAATGTGAGCAATGTAAATTATATGTTTAGACATTGTAATAAATTGACAGGTACAGGGCAATCATTAATTAATGCATTACCTGCAAATGTGCTACACAAAGAAGCATTAAGAAATTGCACATCATTAACTGATTATGATAGTTTACCATCTGATTGGAAGTAATTAATATAAATTGTATATGTAAGGGGCAACGTTCATGTTGCCCTTTCTTATTAATATCTAAATATCAATATCATAAATTGATATTAATGGCTAAAAAAGCAATAAATAATACAAAACTCTCATATACTACTGTTAAGCTGACAGACAATGTACCCACATACCCAACATTTAAAGTTGATACATCAAAAGGGTATGTGAAATTTGGTAAGGATAATAAATTTCCTCAATTCATTCTTGAGTTAAATGCTGCATCTTCTGTTAATAGTTCTATTATTAAATCTAAGATAACTTATAGTTGTGGTGCAGGCGTTGAAAGCACTAACAATAAGTATGTAGGTCAACCAAACCTTTACGAAGATTGGAATACATTTTTCGAAAAAATATTCACAGACTATATAATATTTGGCTCTTTCTCTTTTCAGATAATATTGAATGAGGATAATAAAAGTGTAAGCCTATACCATCAGGATTATTCAACTGTAAGGTGTGGTGAATATAATGAATTTGGGAGTATAACAGAATATTTCATATCTAATGATTTTTCAAAATCGAATGTTCAGCCAATAATATTACCATCGTGGGGTTCTGAAACCCCAACCAAAGGACAACCCTATTTATATGTGTATAACAGCTATATGCCTAACCTACCATATTATTCACTACCTGATTGGTATGGTGCAATAAATTATGTAGATGCTGATGGTTTATTGTCAAAATTCTATAATAATGCCATCAACAATAATTTTACACCATCTTCAATATTTTTGATGCCCTCAGACCCAAGTGATGAAGAAAAAGAAGCCTTTCAACGCAATCTAAATAATACATATAGTGGTGTCGATTCTGCCAATAATATATTAGTGCTTTGGAATCAATCAATAGAAAATCAAATGAAGATTGAGAAATTCCAAGCATCAGACAATGCAGATTTATATAATGCAGTGAATGATATTATAATGCAAAAAATAATGACAGCACATAGGTTAAGTTCTCCTACATTAGCAGGTGTATCAGGTAGTGGTAACTTATCTGGGAATGCCAACGAAATAATAAATTCTTATGTATTATTCTCGTACACTGTTATTCAGAATTACAGGAACAAGGTTTTAAATGTAATAAATCAATTTGTTAAAAGAAATTACGATTCTGAACTTACTATAATAGATTTACCAATAGTTGAAAAAATTAGGGAATTGGAACAACAAAAGGATGATGAAGAAATAATCGAAGAAATAAACGACAACATAAATGAATGAGATAGTATTAATTAATGAGAAACTACTTAAACAATATTCACCCATCACTGATAACACTGATGTAACTGAATTTGTACCATATATTTCAATTGCTCAGAAACTTTATATCAATGAAATTTTGGGTGTTGCATTATTATCTGAGTTGGAAGACCAAATAAAGAATAATACATTAACCCCTGAAAATGGTGATTTGATATTGAAGATTGCACCACCATTAGCAATGTGGACTGTCTATCAGGGTTTACCCTTCCATTGGTCTAAGATAAGTAATAAGGGTATCACATCATTAGAATCTGAAAACTCAAATGCTACAACACTTAAAGATGTAGGGCAATTGCGCCAATGGTTGAAAGATGATGCACAACTACTTACACAGCAATTAATTGATTTTTTGTGTGAGTGCAAAGAAAATTATCCTCTTTGGATGCCTGATATAGATTGTAAATGTAAGTGTGAAGATAAGAATGGTACAGGTAGTAATAAGATGAAATATAATAGTGGTATTACATTTTTA
>NZ_QVMP01000052.1 GCF_010501095.1 Dysgonomonas sp. 520
AAATCACAAAGTTATGTAAAAGAACGCTTTAATAAACTATTAAATATAAACTCTATTGTTTATAAATTTTCTGTTCATTATTTCCAAGACATACTTTCCCCCATTGCCAATTAACGCCTTAATTGATTTAGTATTAATTTATTATCATTAGAATCTAACTTTAATAATTTAACACATTCAATATATGTCTTGGGGAATTTTTGTTGTTCTTAATTGCTGTACACTCAATCTCGAATCAACATTACAAAGATACGATTTTTAAAATTTCCATCCAAATATTTGGTATATAGGAATTTAATTATTATATTTGCTCTTTCTAAGGAAGAGGTAACTACTATGTTAATTACTGTTAAAATAACTTAACTGATTGTACTGATTTTCTTACATCTGTTCCAGATATTCAACCTATCAGCATACCCATTATACCCACCATTTATAATTTTTGTGATGCGTTTAAATGCAGTTTCATCACCATTATCAGCAATAGTATTTAGTTTTCTGTTGTTCCACCACCAACAGGCAGACTTAACTGCAAATTCAGGTGTTGCCAATAATTCAGGTTGGTTGATGAAATCAATACCCCAAGCATCAGATAGTTGCTTATAATTTGCTCTACCTGTTATTTGTATCAATCCACGACCTTTATATTTACGACCATCCCCAGTATGGGTATTTCCTAAGTCTTTACGCCCTTCATATGCTGCACCTGATGCAAGTTCTTCATTGTATTTTAATTGTCCTGATTCGTGCCCTATTTGGGCTAAAAACATACATATGCGATTGGGTGTATTGATTTCATAGTAGTTCATATATTGATTCAAATATTCAATATATTTTTCTCTATTAATTGCTGTAGATGAAGGATATATAGCCTGTAATTGTTCAAGTGTGATTTCCATACTTTTTTTATAATATGGATAATTTTTCTTCAAATAAATTTGCATATTATCCAAATGGTTATTATATTTGTAATACCAAAGTTAATAAGAGTATTAATAATTAATGAATTGAAATTATGGAACAAGAAAAAGTTGAAGAAGAAATCAATCACATCAAACAAAACCTACTGTTTTTTTCAAAGTATTGGAATCTTTTAATTGAAAATCCCAAATCAAGAAAAGCAATGATGACAACAATAGATAGATTACTTGATAGATTGATTATCTTGTTGAAATTAAGGAAGTAATTAATAACAAGCACCTCGAAAGGGGTGCTTATAAAAAATAAACATTATGAATGAAGTTGAAAAATATTTAGCAGAATGGCATACATTAAAGACTGATGAAGATTTTGCTAATTTTGATAAAAAAATTAAAGCAGAACAAGCAGCACGAACACCACAAGAATTAGAAGAAATTAGTAAGCAATTTGAAAAAGGTGCTGAAAAAGCTATTAAGGAAGCAGAAGAATTAATTGAATACCTTACAGTTAAACAGCAATTAGAAGATATATTACCATATATATCTGTATCTCAAATTGCGCAACAGTATTTTAAAAAATCTCGTCATTGGTTCTATCAAAAATTAAATGGTAATATTGTGAATGGGAAAATAGCATCATTCAATAAAGATGAAGTAAAAGTATTATCACAAGCATTAAATGATATAGGAAAAAAATTTCAAGATACATCAATTCGTTTGATTAATACTTAATTATTGACTTTGGTAATTTATAATTAATTTCTTGAAATTTCAGGGTTGGTTTATTCCAACCCTTTTTTATCTTTATTTTTTTATCTTTTAAATTTTATGGAATCAGCTAAAAAACGCATTGATAGAATGCTACATCTTCTCAAAGAATGTAAAACTGAGACTGAAAAATACATTTTGGTTGAATTATTTAAAATTGAAATTTCGTTTTTATCTGCTGATGAAGCTATGAAAGATATAGAATATTGTTTATCTGAAATTAGACGACTAAACAATAAAATTAAAAGAATTGAAAAATTAGAGGATATGCAAAGAAAAATAATTCTCAAAGTTTTTATTTTCTCAATCAGTTGGTAGTAAATCAAAAAAGGCTGCCATGTGCAGCCCCTCTATTCAATCCTTGTTATAATCCTATACATTTATTACTATAATGGTTGTACTTCCCATCCTCAATTAATATATTCTGTTATAACTTATCAATTGAACTATCTGTATCTTCTTTTTTCAATTCCTTAAATAATTCATTCTTTAATGTTTGAAATCTTTCTTTGTAAGTGTAATTGATACCAAGAATAGCCCCACCAAATACAAAACATTCTCCAGTTGCTACTAATATACTACTGGCAATTGTTGCGTTACCTGATAACCATAGACCTGCAAATAACAAGCCACAACCAAATACAACTACAATTGCAGCAATGACAATCATTGCACCCGCTTTATTTTCGCCTAAGTACTTCAACATAATTTATAATCCTCCTATTATTTTTCTTCTATTATTTGGTAAAAATGTAATACCACTATTATATTTCATCTTATTACTACCTGTACCATTCTTA
>NZ_QVMP01000053.1 GCF_010501095.1 Dysgonomonas sp. 520
GTAGGCTAAGCACCCAGCGCCTTATCGCATTACTGCGGTAGGTTTCCGAGCACTCGCCCCCGAACCGGACTTACACATTCCTGCGTATCCGGCTCTCCACTAATTTTGTCAATCTAAATTGTACCTGAATGACGATATCCGTGACAACTTCTGCACAACGCAATAGTTTTGCGTTTGCGTGCAATCATCATCCGTTCCCAACTCTCTTTGCCTTCAAGGTTTTTGAGCTTGTTGGTGTGGTGCATGATTAAGTCGTCTTTAGCTCCGCACAATTCGCATTGTTTCGCTTTTAGCCTATCCGTTAGATTGGTTCGGCTCGCGTCACCGATTGAGTACGGTTGCAGGTCGTAATTCATGTCAAACGCCGTTGTTCGGCGTTGAAAACTTGCCTTGTAAAAGTTCCGAGATTTGATAACCCCTTTCTGTTCAAACTTCACTACAAATCGTCCATCTTGGCGGTATTTCTTGTTGATTTTCCGCACAGAACTTTTGTATTTGCCTGCGAATGTTTTATACATACTGTACTCCATAATGAATCTGAAGTTGTGCAGTAGTACACAGTTGTTGGCAATCAGGTAATAGTTACAAAATCCCACTAACTCCCGATTGTATCGGTCGAGGATTTCAAGGTCATCGTTATAAATCAGCCCTGAACGGCATTTGGGTTTCCAAACTTCTTTTCCGTTGCGGAGTTTTATTTCCATTGCTCCGTACTCCAAAAGTTTGTTCCTTAGCGTGTTCATGCTGACGTTAAGGCGTACACGGTTTCCGTAGGTACGTCTTAAACGACCTCTCACATCTCTGCGTTGATGATTGTCTCTACTTACCGTTATTTCATATCCGAGAAACTTTGCTGCCTTACTCGTATGAGTAATTAGCGTTTTCTCATCGGACAGTTTGAGGGCAAGGGTTTCAGATAAGAAAGATTTTATATTTTCCTTAATCTTGCTTGCATCCTCTTTACTGCCGATTACGCCTAACATAAAGTCATCGGCGTATCGGATGTATTTGAGGCGACGGTAGTTTTCGTCCATCTCATCACCGCTTGAAAATGCGGTACGTTCCTGTTCGATAGCTTTAAGCCTTGCGAGCAAAGCCATCTTCTCGGTTTCGTCTTTTACAGACTTCAGTTTTCGCACAACCCGTTTTCTTTCGTTTTCAAATTCGCTACGTTCTTTGCTCGGTTTGCGTTTTCCCCCTTTGTCGAAGTTTCGGATATACTCTTTCACGTACTTGTCTAATCTGTCGAGGTATATATTAGCCAGTATAGGACTGACAATACCCCCTTGCGGCGTTCCGCTGTAAGTCTTGTGAAATTCCCAATCTTCTACATATCCTGCGTTCAGGAATTTTCGGATCAGGCGTAGGAAGCGTTCATCTGATATGCGTTCTCTTAGGGTGTTAATCATAACATCGTGATTGATGTTGTCGAAGAATCCCTTAATGTCGCCCTCGATAAACCATTTCGCTCCGCTGAATGTCTTTTGGACTTGCAGTAGTGCAGTATGGCAACTTCGCTTTGGTCTGAAACCGTGAGAGGTGTATTCAAAATGCCCCTCATAAATGGCTTCCAAAATCATGCGTGTTACTTCTTGCACCAGCTTATCTTCAAAAGCAGGTATTCCTAAAGGGCGTGTTTTTCCGTTTTTCTTCGGAATATGCACCCTACGCGAAGGATGGGGCTTATAGCTTTCGTCCTTCAACGAAGCTATTAGCTTCTCAATCCGTGCAAGACTCATGTTGTCAATACTGTGACCGTCAGGACCTTTTGTCATACAGCCATCATTTGATGCTATCTTTTGATAGGCTGTATAGAACATCTCTTCATTGAACAGAATACGGTAGAGGCGTTCAAACTTGTAGTTTGAAGCCTTGCTGTGTTCGTTCAGACTGTTTAATACTTTTTCTGGATTTCTCATGTCTCTCACATTTTCCTTTAATTGTATTAATAAAAATTAGCTGCTTCCCTTTGCCATGTACAGGGCGTTACCCTGCTCGGACTACTACGGAAGCTCCGTTACCATACCGAATATTCATAGGGCTGAAACCTAATAGCCTTGCGGCGTTTCGGGTTAGGTAATCCCCGTTTACTTACTTAGTAACTATTAGCGTGATAGATTGTCGGATACGATTTCCGTCCTTTCCCATTTATTATGGTTGCCCTGCGATAAGTTCTTGCTTTCTTCGTATCTATTCACCGAAGAAGTATCACAGTGTGACGTTGGTAGTTATCTTCCGTCACAGCCTCAAGTAGAGCGACTCGGACTGTCGTTCAAACAGTTTGGTCTTTATCCTCATATCTATCATTTCATCTTGCCACTCAGTAGCAGTTTGATAACTAACTGACTTGTGACTTTACCGACATGCTACACTCCCTGTCTGGTTTCCCTTTCAGATAAGTCGGTTGATGATAAGTTTTTCAAAGAACACTTACTTAATCCCTTGCTAATGGGACGTTTACTAAGCAGCTTTTACGGGCGCACACA
>NZ_QVMP01000054.1 GCF_010501095.1 Dysgonomonas sp. 520
ATGCGCTTACGGGGCTTGTTTTCCTGTTCCTTCTGTGAAGCAAGTTCCGTAAGAGCCTGATAAATATCGCTGAACTGCATATTGGTTTCGATCATAAAATCCTCCAATTTACGATTTAATTCAGCGTAACCCAGTGCATATTGACGTAAAGCAACGAAAGCCCTTATTATTGATATATTTACTTGAATCGCTAAAGGGCTGTTGAGCACACTCGAAAGTTGGGCAACCCCTTGTTCGGTGAATGCGAAAGGGGGATAACGACTACCTCCCCAACTTGAGGTGCCAAAATTGCACCTCAAGTCTTCGTTTTCACTTTCTGTCAGTTCAAACATAAAATCTTCAGGGAAGCGTTCTATATTACGCCTTACAGCACGTTTCAGATTTTTTGTTTCTACTTGATACATTTCTGCTAAATCAAAATCCAAAAGAACACGCATTCCTCTGATTTCATAAATCTTACTTTGTATGATTTGTAGTTCCATGATATTGTATTTTATTGGTTTACTGCTAATTTTTGAACTTTCATCATTGGCTTGAAGGAAAAAGCATCTTCTTTTTCAAAAGTATTCGTCCAAAGAGAAGATTTTTCTTCTTCCGATAGGCTTTGCCACATAAATGAAATACGCTTTGTTCTTTCAGGATCATCGGATAGAGTAGCAGGAAGATTAAATAATGCCATTTTTTCACCTAAAGACAAACATTCAAATAGTTTATCTAAATTAGATTTGGATTTTATCTTTTTTTGTTCCAGTTTTTCGGCAAATGAAGCCATATCGTTGCTAACCTTAACATCTGTGATCCTTGCATAAATTTGGGTCGTTTTGATGTTCGTATGCCCTAACATCTTCGACACACTTTCGATAGACACCCCTTTGGTCAGAGTAAGGGTTGCAAACGTATGTCTTGCAAGGTGATAGCTCAAATTCTTATCAATCCCGCAGACTGTTCCGATTTCTTTCAAATAGCAGTATTATTGAATTTATCAACTCCTTATCAATTGATTACAAAGAGCTTATTTAGGAGAGGTAACGATTTGGTAACGGTTCTTTTGACTTTAGTTTGCTCCGCTATGCAAACTTCGGATAACTTTTCAAAGATAAATAAAGTTCTCAACTATTCGTAGTGTTTTAAATCTTTTTCGATTATAAATCTTCTCCGTAAGAAATAGAATAAGTATATAGAGAAGGAGTCGTTCTGCATTAGGACAACTCCTTCAATTCTATTTTAAGGTTTTAAACATTTGCTCAATACATTTTTTCTTTTGTTCTATGTTGGGATGAACATAGAGGTTTAATGTTGTAGAGATATTGGAATGTCCTAAGATTACGCTAACCGTCTTGTAATCACAATTACTTTCAATACATCTAGTTGCAAAGCTATGTCGGAGCCCATGAAATTTGAGATCGGGCATATCTAACTTTCTCATTAATTTTTTATAATAATTTCGATAAGTTCTAGGTTCGGTCGGGTTCGGTTCATTTGTTAATACAAAATAGGAATTATTGACCACTTTTTTGATCGGTTTTAAAACTTTCAATAAATCACGATTCATAGGAATTTCTCGAATCGAGTTTTTCGTTTTAGGAGTATCAAGAATAAGCTCGGTATGTCTTACATCTCCATCAACAACATATATACGTTGAATTGTTTTTCGAATAGAGATAATCCCAGTGTCAGTGTCAATATCTTCCCATGTTAGGGCGCAAACCTCTCCGATACGAATTCCTGCGCTTAAACAAATATATATACCTAAATTTTTGAATGTAAAATGCTCTTGAAGGTGAGACATTATTTTCTTCTGATTTACTTTACTTAATACATCGATCTTTTGGCTAACCCTTTCGGTCGGGAATTGTATATCGAATTGCTGATATTCGAAAACTTTATTTTTCATTCCAAATTTTAAGATCATTTTTAAAACTATCAGAATGTCCTTGATAGTTTTGGGGCTTAAGCCTTCATCTAATTTTCGGAATACAAATTCCTGAACCTCTGCCTCTTTAATTTCAGTTTGATGTCCAAAGGTTGGAAGCAAGTGATTTTCAATCAGCAACATATAGGCTGAATAGCTAGACTTTTTCACATACTGTTTTTTGTCCTCTTTCCAGGCTTCGATTACTTTACTGATTTTCGTTTTTTCTGTCATATTATCTGATTTTATGTTATTAATCATTAGAATATACAGAAAAGGTTTTGAGTATCAAATATCCTCAATTGTCCAAATTTGAGATTTCCTGAGTTTACAG
>NZ_QVMP01000055.1 GCF_010501095.1 Dysgonomonas sp. 520
GAGAGTGGGAGAAAAAGAAGCTAGGGGAGATATGTCAGATGCAAGCAGGAAAGTTTATTAATGCATCAGAAATATCTAATAAACAAAATGACAATTTATTCCCTTGTTATGGCGGAAATGGATTAAGAGGTTACACAAACTCATTTAATCAGGATGGAATATATCCTTTAATTGGTAGACAAGGGGCTCTTTGTGGTAATATAAATCTCGCTAATGGAAAATTTCATGCAACTGAACACGCAGTTGTTGTTATATCAGATAATGATACCGATCCTATTTGGATGTTCTATTTACTAATTTCTTTAAATTTAAATCAGTATGCAACAGGTATGGCACAGCCTGGTTTATCCGTTCAAAATTTGGAGAAAATAGAAACTATATTACCAAAAAGTAAGGCAGAACAGCAAAAGGTAGCGAGATTTCTCTCTCTTATTGACCAACGTATTGAAACCCAAACAAAATAATTGAGAAACTTGAATCCCTAATTAGAGGACTAAACAATCATTTACATGAGCAATATGCCAATGACATCGAAATTTCATTGACAGAATTAGGTAAATTTTATAACGGGCTATCAGGTAAGTCCGGTGATGATTTTGGTTCAGGAAAACCATACATCACTTATGTTAATGTATATCAGAATAATATAATTGATGAATCTATGATTGGGTATGTAAAAATATCTAATGAAGAAAAACAAAATACTATAAATTATGGAGACGTTTTATTCACAATATCGTCCGAGACTCCCAGAGAAGTTGGAATTAGCTCTATATATTTAGGAAGAAGCCAAGGACTATATCTCAATAGTTTTTGTTTTGGATATAGATTAAATGATTTTACGATTCTAACTCCACAATATATGGCATATTGTTTCTCATCATACCAATTCAGAAAACTTGTATACCCTCTGGCTCAAGGGAGCACACGATTTAATTTACACATGTCTCATTTTGCAAATAAAAAGTTCAAAATCCCAACAGTCCAAAATCAGCTTAAAATTCAAAAACTATTAGATTCTATTTCTGAAAAATTGCAGATCGAGAAACTCATTCACGTTTCTTTGAAAGAGCAGAAATCATTCCTTTTGAAAAAACTATTTATATAAACATCCGTTGTAATAGAATTTTTTTTTGACTTTCTAGTTTTATTAAGGCATCTTTTTCAAGATGGATTTTCTTGTTAATTACTTCAAGTAATAGAGAAATATTCTTGATTTCAATCTCTTGAGTAGGTAATAAAATAGCTTTATCCAAAAAACGTTGGGTTGTGATATTTATAGTGTTTTTTGCCCCTTTTTGAATTAAACTGTATAAGTAGTTATTAGCATTTATGGGACTTAAAAAATAATGATGAAGAATATTGCCTAAATGATAATTTTTAGGTTTGTAAACTCCATATAAAGGAGACACAGCAACAGGCTGATCTATAAAACTTTGTTTTACTATTCCATAAGGAAAATCTCCTGTTGGGCTTTTTGTATAAACAATATCACCCAATTGTACTACATTATAATTTCGAGTATCTTTTGCTGCAAAAGATCGTCCTAAATGTTCTATTTGATTGATTATGCCCTCTCTAACAGCAACAGAAAATATTGGATATCCATGGCTATTTTGCTCCTTTCGTTCTTCTAGAACATCTCTTAAATAAAGCATTATCCAACTTTCTCGTTTGGCAACGGAATAAATTCCTCTAATTAGGGATTCAAGTTTCTCAATTATTTTGTTTTGGGTTTCAATACGTTCATCAAGAAGGGATAGGAAAGACGCTATTTTATCTTGCTCTAAAGTATCTGGAAGTAGAATTGGGATACTTTCTATCTCAGATTTACTAATTTCGGAAAAAGTAGAACCATTTGCTCTTTTTATAAGTTCCTTTTTATTTTGTTTTATCCAATTCGAAATGAATATATTATTTATATTTTCATTCACTATTAAAGACTGAAAACCTTGGTTTGTTGTACATTCTTCAGTTGCGATGGCAACTTCTCCAATCGTTGCTCTTGTTGTTAAAAGAATGGTTCCGATTGGTAATAATCTAGCCGAAGATTTACTCAACCCTAATTTTGTTATTTTTCTATCACTTTTTGCGACATAGTTCGATTTTATTTCAGATGGAGTAAACCATTGTATATCTCCGTTCCAATATTCATCAATAATTGTATCAGGGGTTCCTCCTCCAATAATTTTCGCGATCTCCCCTAGCTTCTTTTTCTCCCACTCTT
>NZ_QVMP01000056.1 GCF_010501095.1 Dysgonomonas sp. 520
TTTTTATATCTTTGTAGTCTGATAATGAGACAATGAGAGCCTCCGTCACTTACAGAGTGACAGAGGTTCTTTTTTTATATATACTGTCTTGTTCGGTTTTTTCTTCGGATTTCGGAAGGGGAATTTCCCAGATTTTTGTGGCAAAATTCATTGAAATGAGACAGGGTGGCAAATTTATGGTTCGTGCTGATCTCTTTCAGGCTTTTACTTGTCTGGCAAATGTCCTGATAGACTTGCTTTGCCCTCTGGTTTCTCATCCAACTGTATGCCGACATATTGAATACTCGCCTGAAACGTTTGTTGAATCCAGAATAGCTATAATTCATTCTTTCAGCCAGTTGACGAACCGAACGAACACTTAGGCTCAGGCTATACACTTCTTCGGTGAATAACGAATCGTTACCGGGTAGCAGGTTGAAGAAACTCTGCAACTGTTCTTCCGAATAGAAATGCTTGAGGATATAACCAAATTCTTTTAGTTTCAGTTCCAGCAGAAAATCACTGTCAATTCCCTTTTTAATGTATTTTTCAAGTATCTGAATGTAATTGAATATCACATCTTTAAGAGGAAGAATTATTGAATTATCGTCTTTCTTATCGAAAGGTGTGACAACATTGCAGAGGCTCGATTGGTTGGAAAAACGGAGCAAAACCACTTTTGTTTTTCTTGTCGCTTTCAATACTACCCGCTCCTGAAAGGGATAAAACACCATGTTTGAGGAGGTTAGGCAGATTTCGGGATGATTTGAAGAACGAAGCTCTATTTTCCCTTCCATCACCAGAATTATCTTGTTTGCTCCCGGTTCAAGACTCCATGACTGCCCCTCATTCAGTTGCAGGAATTCGATTGGATTATCATTTTCCGTTTTCATCATTGTTGTTGTTTAAGTATTGTATATTAGTTTGTTAAACGAATGTTTTGCCGAATAATATTTGAATGCAAATTTCTCACTACACAACAATCAAATTATCAAGCAATTATCATTCACACGTCTTCTCGTTTCATCAGAATGTTTTACGAGCGTTCAACCAAAGGCTTATTTCTCTCTTTCCTAAAATTCATAAAGCACTGATAGCTAACCCAATAAAAATACGCATATACCTCCTCTGTCACTCTGTAAGTGACAGAATCCTACAAAAACAAACTAAACAATTTAAATATTATCTAATTAAAGAGTTATGAAAATACGAAATCACAAACTTAAAAGCCTATTTTTGGCAACAATACTATTTGCAAGTGGCTATATATGCGCACAGGTGACAGTCGGGTCGGATATTCCTGCTACACGGGCAGCACTCATGGAATTGAAGACACAGCAAACCACAGGAAAGGTAACATCAGTTATCGACGATGCAAACATCACTTCAACTCAAGGTGGCTTATTGCTTCCTCGTGTAAAGCTGGTGGATGCTCAGACCCTTGAACCGTTTATCTCGAAGACGGATACCGAGTTCGTAAACAACACCAACTCTCTGAAAGAAAAGCTCGCCGGATTGATGGTATATAACCTGTACAGCAACGGCAGCACACTATACCCCGGAGTTTTCACATGGAACGGATCGGAGTGGAATTCTGCAGATGTTAATCCGGCTATCGCTTCCATATTAGAACAGCCAAAACCGTTTACTTTTTACGAGCAAGGAACGGAAACAGTGGAGTCTCTATCAATGACTGTTGCAGGTTCGGGTTTGTGGACCTACCAATGGTATCAGGTAACGGGCAATAATGTACATGTACGCATTGGTGAGCCTGTAACACAGGGAACAGGAGCAACCACACGTACATATAAACCCACTCAGGTGATAAAAGGAACCACCCGCAATGCCAATAACACAGGATTTTATAAATTCTATTGTGTTGCCGAAAATGGATTGGGGGCACGGTTAGAATCAGATATTGCAGAAATAGCTGTGGGTTGTGGAGCGAAGAACAATGCCGGGGAATGGATCTCATTTATGTGTTTCAATCTGGGAGCTGATAACAATAGTACTATATCAAGTCAAAAGAGTTACAATATTGGCTCTTACACCAACAATGC
>NZ_QVMP01000057.1 GCF_010501095.1 Dysgonomonas sp. 520
AATCTGTTTTCTCCATATTATTATTAATTTTGTTCATTGATTAAGAACAAAGATAGAAGATAATTTTCAACCAAACAATAAAAAGTTGATATTTTTCAACCATGAATAATGTTTTAACTCAAATTGCTAGATTAGTCGAGACTGAGGGGATTACTATCACTGCACTCGAAAAGCAGATAGGCGCAAGTAAAGGCGTACTATCGAGGGCTTTAAATAATGGATCGGATATACAAACTAAATGGGTACAAGCCATAGTTGAAAATTATCCCCTTTATAATGCTACATGGTTACTTACTGGTGAGGGAAACATGCTCAAAAATAGAGAGACTATTGATATTGAAATGAAATCTGATGATAATGGTATTTCTATACACCGTTTACGTAATGACTATTTCAATATAGAAAAACAGTCTATTCCATTATATGAAATTGAAGCATCAGCCGGATTATCAACATTATTCAGCAGTCAGATACAACAGATACCACTAGATTATATTTCAATACCTAATGCTCCCAAATGTGATGGAGCAATTTTTGTCCGGGGTGATTCGATGTACCCAATCTTAAAAGCAGGAGATATTGTTTGTTACAAACATATTGAGCGTATCGAAGATGTGTATTACGGCGAAATGTATTTGCTAGATATTGATGTTAGTGGCGATCAGTACCTAACGTTCAAGTATGTTCAAAAATCAGATTTAGGAGATAAATATATACGCTTGGTGAGTCACAACACACATCATGATCCTAAAGACATTCTCAAAAAAGATATCAGGGCTATTGCCTTAGTTAAATTGTCAATCAGATATAACACTTTGTCATGAACTTAAAAACTCAAAGAATATTAGTTATTGCAATAGCAATTATATTCATACTATTAATTATAGCCATTATTGCTCCTAAAAGCACCCCAACAGATCAAGAAAGTCAGGTAACAGAAAACATAGAAAAATATATCAACGGATTAGAACCTGCTGACGTTTATTTAAATATGGAACAACAAGGCTTCGAAACCCAATACTTACCAAATGAATTTGGATCACTATGGATTTCATCAAAAAAAGTTCAAGGAATAGATTTTAGGGTAGAAATATATAGTTCTAATCGTAAAAACCTCGAATCAGTTAGGGCAACAGCAATGATAGACATAACCCAAAAAGACATTCAATCCACTCAACAATTTTTACTTTATGTAGCTTCTATTCCTTATGACAGTTCGAATTACGAAGCGGTTGCGAAGTGGTTAAAAGATAATTTCAATAATGATAAAGCCTCAATTGTAGTAAGTGGCGTTAGGTTTACTATAAGCGCACCAACTAAAATGGTTAGGATATTGAATATCGAAAAAGAAATAAATCCCGAACAATAGAGTCTTTTTGCAATTATAATACACTATATTTGCATATAAAATAATTCATTTGCAAATATGAAGGTATATATACTCATCT
>NZ_QVMP01000058.1 GCF_010501095.1 Dysgonomonas sp. 520
ATGAAGATATTCGTTCATTATGCGAATTATTAATCTACGGATTAAAAGGGATGGCTGCATACGCAGAACACGCCGTTAATCTGGGCTTCGACAATAACGATATTCACGCTTTCATGCAAGAAGCATTAGTTGCAACAACTCAAGAACTTTCTGCTGATGAATTGACTGCATTAGTGCTTAAATGTGGTGAATATGGTGTAAAAACTATGGCATTGCTCGATAAAGCCAATACTTCTACTTATGGCAATCCCGAAATAACAAAAGTCAATATCGGGGTTCGTAATAATCCGGCTATCTTAATATCCGGTCACGACCTGCGCGATATGCAAGATTTGTTGGAACAGACTGAAGGTACAGGTGTGGATGTTTATACTCACAGCGAAATGCTTCCGGCACACTACTATCCGGCATTTAAGAAATACAAGCACTTCGCAGGGAACTATGGTAGTGCGTGGTGGCGTCAGAATGAAGATTTCGAATCGTTCAATGGTGTTATCCTGTTTACGACCAACTGTATCGTGCCACCCCGTTCCACATCCACTTATGCCGATAGGGTTTATACTACAGGCGCTTCCGGATTCAGCGGATTCACACACATTGAAGACCGCAAAGAAGGTAAAGCGAAAGACTTCTCTAAACTGATTGAACATGCTAAACAATGCAAAGCTCCTACCGAAATCGAAACAGGAGAAATCATCGGAGGTTTTGCCCATGAACAGGTATTTACACTGGCTGATAAGGTAGTCGATGCCGTAAAATCAGGTGCTATCCGCAAATTCTTCGTTATGGCAGGTTGCGACGGACGTATGAAGAACCGCAACTATTATACTGAATTTGCTGAAAATCTTCCGAAAGACACGGTAATCCTTACCGCAGGCTGTGCCAAGTATCGCTATAACAAACTGCCGTTGGGCGATATCGGCGGCATCCCACGCGTGCTTGATGCTGGTCAATGTAACGACAGCTATTCATTAGCGTTGATCGCTTTGAAACTGAAAGAAGTATTTGAACTAAATGATGTAAACGAATTGCCAATCGCATACAATATTGCTTGGTACGAACAGAAAGCGGTAATCGTTTTGTTGGCATTGCTTTCATTGGGAGTGAAAAGCATTCACTTAGGACCTACGTTGCCTGCATTCCTTTCTCCAAATGTAGCCAAAGTACTAATCGATAATTTTGGCATCGGAGGAATTACCACGCCGGACGAGGATATGAAGATGTTTTTAGCATAATCTACTAAATACCGATAGTTGAAGAATCCTACTGAAGGCTTTCCTTCATTGTGATAAACTAATATTTGGTGGACTGTGTTATTTAAGAAAAGAATAATAAAGTCTAACTACTACTGATGCGTTAATTTTTCAATTTCAACCGTAATAGGTTGATTATATATAA
>NZ_QVMP01000005.1 GCF_010501095.1 Dysgonomonas sp. 520
TTCCGATATAAAGAATTCTGATTACCCACATTTACTTGCCATGTCGCATTTCCCGAAGCATCGGAGGTTAAGACCTTACCGCTATCTTCCGAGCCATCTTGCAAGCGAAATCCCTTGTTTATAGTTGAACTGCGGATATCCACTTTTGTTTGCGGAGCGTTTGTGCCTACTCCTACATTTCCATTGTTATCTACCACCACATCGTCCGAGATATTGGTGTTTCCGTTTGTGTTGCGCGCAGCGTCGATATGGAAAATTCCTTGGGGATTTTCCGTGTTTACACCTACTTGTGCCATTGCCGTTAATGAAAATGCGATGGCTGTCAAAAATAAAATTTTCTTCTTCATAAGATTGTTGTTTGCATTAATTATTATCTGTTTTTATTCGTGTGTTTAACATATCTGTCACTTGCACAGTGACAGAGGATTGAAGCACCAATCCGCAATACCCTTATTATCAACGATTTTCAGATTTAAGAAAAAGGCAAAAGAAGCCATTAGTTCAACGCTCGTTAAACATCAAGGAGAAGGAAGACGGCGTGTAGATGATAATTGATTGATAATCTGTTTTTTGTGTAATACGAAAATTGCAATCAGATATTTTTCTTTGAAAAACATTCGTTTAACAAACTAATATACAGCACTTAAACAACAAAAATAATGAAAACGGAAAATGACAATCCAATAGAATTCCTGCAGCTGAACGATGGTCAGTCTTGGGACTTAGAATCGGGAGAAAACAAAATAATTCTGGTGATGGAGGGGAAAATACAGGTCGGTCTGTTCACTCAAGTTTCAGCTTCCAATATGTTTTTCTATCCTTCTCAGGATAAGGTGATTATAAAGAGTGTAAGAGATTCGAAAGTAGTTTTGTTCCGTTTCTCCAATCAATTGAATTTGTGCAATGTCATTACATCTTTCGACCAGAAAGAAGACAACCCTACTACGCTGCCTGTTAAGAGCGTGATATTCAATTATATTCATACGCTTGAAAAATACATTAAAAGAGGAATCGACAGTGAATTTCTATCGGAATTGAAACTGAAAGAATTTGGTTATATCCTCAAGCATTTCTATTCGGAAGAACAGTTGCAAAACTTTTTCAAGGCTCTTCCCGGTAACGATTCGCTATTCACGGAAGAAGTATACAGCCTCAGCCTGAGTGTGCGTTCAGTTCGTCAACTGGCTGAAAGAATGAATTATAGCTATTCGGGTTTCAACAAGCGTTTCAGGCGAGTGTTCAATATGTCGGCATACAGTTGGATGAGAAACCAGAGGGCAAAGCAGGTCTATCAGGACATTTGCCAAACAAGTAAAAGCCTGAAAGAAATCAGCACGAATCATAAGTTTGCCACCTTGTCTCATTTCAACGAATTTTGCCACAAAAATCTGGGAAATTCTCCTTCCGAAATCAGAAGAAAAAACAGAACAAAACAATATATATAAAAAAAGAACCTCTGTCACTGTGCAAGTGACAGAGATCCTCATTGTCTCATTATCAGCATACAAAGATAAGAAAAATTATAAGAAAAGAAATAAATGTAGACGAAAAATAGGATTTGTTATCTCATTACTATAACACTACCTCTTATCAGTCTCTTTTCTGTTCACAGGTCGCAAACCAATATAGAATAGTTTTCTTTCATTTGTTTGCGGATATTTTCTATAATATTCCATTCTTCCTTAAACTCATCATTTTCGTTGATGTTGTAGTCTTCCGTTCCAAATTTATCTATCTTATCGAACACATAAGCCACCGTAATGATATTGATATCCAAAGCCGGAACATACGCCTGAATCCGATGGTCTTCGCTAGGGGTTTCCACAATCAAACCTGCCTGAATCAGCAGATAGATGATATCGGAAGTCAGCTGAGTCGGTATCTTATATGTCCCGGAAAGTTCATCAGCCGTGAAAGGTTTTTCCCCATTGCGGAAACGCTTTGTTATCAGAGTCATGATAGATAATATGACAAGGTCTTTATATCGTCGGCTTATGTCTTTTGTGTCCCTTTCAAAATTAAATTTTTTAACGTTCTGATAAGAAAATGACAGTTCTACCCCTATCAGGCAGATGTACCATGACAGTTGCATCCATAATAGCAAGAGGGGGAGTGCTGCAAAACTACCATAAATGGCGTTATATTTCGATATCCATATCTGTCCGCCGATGTATAATCCCTGAAAGATTTGAAAGGCAGTTCCCGCTACTATTCCGGCAAACAGTCCGCTCGAAAACTTGATGCGGGTATTGGGTATGTATATGTATAAGAACGTGAATAGCAATATGGTTATGGCAAACGGTGTGATTTTCAGTACGGGACTGACAACTATCCCGATGATGTTCAAATCCGACACGGCGTTGATGAACAAGGATAACCCGGCGTTACAGACCATAAAAACGGGGGCAATGAGTATTAATGCCACATAATCGGTAAATTGGCGATAGTAGGACCGCCCTTCCTTCACCTTCCACACTTTGTTGAAATTGTCTTCTATGTTTCCCAACAAACTCACAACGGTATACAATAGCATGATAACACCTACGCCTACAAAAACACCGCTTTTGGCATATTCGAGCGATTTGTCTACGAACGTCATGGCTTTAGTCAACACCTCACGCTGCCCTGCAAAGTAGCCGAACAATTCTCCTTGCACAATATTCTGAAATCCGAATCCTCTGGCTATGGCAAACAAAACCGCCAACAGTGGCACAATGGCTAGCAGCGTACGGTAGGTGAGTGCTGCAGCACGGTCGTTTATCTTTCCGAAGTTTATTTTGCGGTATGTCAACACAAATGCTTTCAGGATGTTATATAATATTTTCCTGAGAAATCCGATGCCATTGGTATCAACATTCCATATTTCGTATGTCAGAAAATGAATTATTCTTCTTATTAGCCATTTTATTTTATTAATCATAACATAAAATTATTTGTCGAACTGATAGAACAAAGATATTATTTCCTTTTAGTTATTAACAAAAAGGTATTTAAAATTATAACAACAAAAAAACTCGGATGTTGTATATTTTAATTATTCATGTAATTCAGTGGTTGAAATTAGGTTCTTTTTTATTCGACGTTTTTTTGCTGCCGCGTCTCTTGCAGAGACTTGCCTCCGTTCATTTTGTCTTGACACAAAACGAACCAAAAAGTCAAGGCTTAGCTTCTCTGCGACCCGTTAGAAGCTCACAGGCTAAATTGAAAAAACTCGCTTCGCTCAAACAGCTTTCAATTTTACGCCTTGTTTCGCTTAACGTGTCCCCGCCTACGAAGCAGATGCCGTTTCGCCTGACGGGTGTAAACGTGACATTTGGCTGATTGACGGGGTACCCACACAGCGCAGATAAGCGACCAGAACAAAAAGCTGTTTGAGCATAGTCGGGACATTCTGTTTTTAGCTGTTTTTTGGTACGAGTTATTTTTTGTTCCGCTTATAAGCTGTATAGTGGGTCGGCAAGAAGCCTCGGTCACAGAAAGCCTTTTTGATTCCTTTTGAGGATTTGGTCAAAAGGAATGCAAGTAATCTTTGATTACGCGCAGCATGTTGTTGAATTTAAAAGAACATTTTGTTATAATAAATCCAACTACAGATTGGCATTATTCGTTAAGAAATTTTTTCTTTTCAAAGGTGCTTTCATAACCAAAATATTTTTCCTACATTTGTAGCTTAATTGTAATAAACAGAGCGGGTTCCGTCACTTCCTAAGTGACAGAACCCTGTTTTTTTATGGTTACTTTACATCCCATTTCCTGGTAGAAACACGCTTATTTGTCGATACACATTTTTCCTGTTTTCAGCAGGGAGTTATATTTTCTATAATCTTCGCATTTATAACATTGACAATCAGAGAACTAATATCTGTTGCACAAATGTTTACGTTTTTTTTCTTCCGGAACTAATACTTTCCCGGAAAGTGTATTTTACTTAACGATTTAAATATCAGCAACATAAAAAGCACATCTTCCGATTTGGTTGTCGCCCCTCCCATTTTCCGTTTTACAAATGTTTAAAAGACATTTATCATAGAATATCAGCCTATTGTAACGCGCATGCTATCAGGTTATTAAGTCCTACCTGTTATTCCTCTGTCACTTAGGAAGTGACGGGCAGATAAACGATTGATAATTAATCGATTGTTGATTCTTGCTAATCTCTAAACCTCAGAAATAGAATAAAATATCAACACAACAAACAACAAAAGATTATGAAAAAAACTTTTTTATTCTTAATGCGAAACTTTTCATTGTCATTCTTCGCCTCATGGGATTTGTAAACCCGTGCTCCCGTAAAATTAATACAACACTTTAATAACAATAAATAAACAGAAAAATGAAAACAACAATCTTTACAAAACCCTGTCGCCATCACCTTTTGGCGATGCTAGCGGTTTTATTGTCATTGAGTGCCAACCTTAAGGCGCAGGTGACTATCGGGGACGGAACACCCCCGCAGGATTTTTCTATCCTCGAAATTGTTTCGAACGAAAAAGGAGGTCTTCGCCTGCCTCACCTGACTGCCGGTCAGAGGGATGCTTTGCAGGCTTCCACTCAGTTTCAGACCGAAATTGTGGGCAAAGGCAAGGGTCTGACTATCTACAACACAACAAGCAACTGTATCGAATATTGGAACAGTACGAAATGGATCAGCCTATGTTCGGATGGAAGCGGTAACAGTAATTCGCCCGCATTGGCTACGATTGGTTGCGACAAGGTATCGCCCGTGCCATCTGTAACAGAAGGCGTTGAGGCTAGCCTGACAGGCTTGTCGCTACCTTACACCAAGACCAGTAGTGACAATGTCGCATTGTTGGGAAATGCAGTTCTGGGAAGCCAGAGCGGCTTGAGTGTCCTGATCGACGGCAATCAAACCCTGACTGCCGCCAGCGGAAATATCGCCATCAAGGTGGTAGGAACGGCTACAACTTCGGGCATAATTTATCTTCCCATAACCGTTGGTGGTCAGACTTGTGCCATTGCCATTACATCAAGTGCCGGTTCAGGAACACCGGGAGGATTCTCATTGGATTGTGCATCTGTTTATACAAATGTAATATGGGGTACTTCCGTTAACATCGTCGGACGTAAATTGCCATATTCTGGTAAAACGGGAGGAGATATTAGCTTGACAGATGGACAAATCTTAGGTGGTCCCGTTGATGGTCTTAGTATATTGGTTGATGGTGCGCAAACCCTGTCGGCTGCAAGTGGAAATATCAATATAAAAATTACAGGAACACCTATGAATCTGGGTACAATATCTATACCTATTTCAGTAGGTGGAGCTAGTTGTGAAATAAATGTAACATCCGCCACCGACCCATCAACTATAACAAGGGGTACAGGAATATTTACTGGAAAAGCCTGTTTCGATATTGCTTTCAGCAACGATAAAGAAAATGGCTGTGCTGCGTTAACTTCACGCGAATCGCAGAAAACTAATTTCATTTTGAGGGTTCCTCAAGATCCTATTGGGAATAATGCCACACTTCGTCCATATACAGGAGTGCAGGTATATACATTCAAGCCAAGTGGAAATGTTAGCAATGTGCGTTTTGGTTATAAGCATACGAATGGAGAATCTATTGATTATATGATTCCAAAGGCAGACTATTCGGGAGCTATCATGTCGGGAGCTGAATGTAAGGTAACGGTTTATTATAAAGAGAGCCTGAATGAAGATTTGAAAGGATTAACTACTCTAAACGCATATACAGTGGAAATTTATGCAGTCTACAACGATTCTCCCGATGGGACAGGAATGGATAAATCTGTTAAACTGACTGCAAGATTGCAGGATTGTGCTTGCTGTGGAGCCCAAACTGTTGATGGAGGATGGTTGGCATTTAGGTGTCATAACTTAGGTGTAGATGAAACCCTCGATCCATTTACACATAGCGATGCTTTGTATGGAAGTTTTTATCAGTGGGGGTTGAAAAAATCAGGATATACAGTAGGTGGAGGAGCAACTAGTGTTACAGCTTGGGGTGATGGCAGTTGGGATGAAAACCAGACTAAAGGACCAAATGATCCTTGTCCTACAGGATGGAAAGTACCAAGTATTAAACAATGGGCTTCCATTTTAGGGTGTGAGACACCAAATAAGGGCGAAGTTAATAAAAGTTTCTCTGTAGCACCTGAAGATGTAATCGTTAACACTTGGAAATGGACAGGCAAAGGATATCTTGTTAATGAAACGTTATATTTACCTGCGGCAGGTCATCTCGTAGCAAATATTTCAGGAACCCTACAACTACAAGGTGAAGGATTAAGTTATTGGGGATCTGATGCCGTTTGGAATAATACGGCTTATACATCATATGCTTCTCAATTTGGAGCGGGAGAATCATCGTTAGGTGTCAGCACTGGTGGTATGGGATTTTCATCAGGCTACACCGTTCGCTGCGTGGAAGACAATTAAAATATAATTAACAATAAACACTTTACCCTGCGGTGATTGGTTTTGCCGCAGGGAACAATGTAGGGGCATAAAATTTTCACCCCTACACAAACAAATAAGGCGACTCAATGACAAACCTTATAATATTATTATATGACCAATATATGACCAAACAACAATTATACCTCCTTGCGATCCTATTTTCGTGCGCCGTTGGACTAAACGCACAAACAGTTTCGCTCGATTTTGCCAAACATGCGGATAAGGATGTTTCCCTCTGCCTGAAATTCGGCACAACCAACGATACCATCTATCAAGGCAGACTGGACGATCAGGGTAAGGCAAAAGTCACATTGCCAAAAGAATATGCCTCGTATCGAGGTATGGCAAGCCTCAAAACAGGGCAAAGTACTCTCGATTTCATCGTTGCCGAGGGCGAAAACTTGACTATCCGTTGCCATGAAGAATTTATTCACGGGGGCAATGCTGTTTTCATCAATTCTCCTGAGAATGAATTTCTACAACGTTCGTTTATGGATCAAGCCGTCCGCCAGCAGAAAATAGGCTTACTCTCTCAAATGGAGAGGGTTTATAAGACGGAAGATGCACTATTTCCTGTTCTGGAAAAGGAAAAGAAGTCGTTGGAGGCAGAGCAGCAGTCGTTTGAAAAAGAATTGAAATCAAACAAATTATACGCCTCCCGATTTCTGGAACTGCACAATTTCCTGTCCCGTGAAGTCTCGATGCTAGTTTATGGCGATAGCCTCCGAATGGCAAGGACTCGAAAATACCTCACCGACAGTCTCGATTTGAACAGCCTGTTCACTTCCGGCTTGTGGTTCAATGTGTTGAACGGTTCGCTGGCTTTGTATGACAACAAAACGTCCTATCACAAAGATTTCATCACCGACATGTCTCTTCTGCTGAAAAGGTCAGATTCCGACAGAATTTACCATACCCTTTCCGAGAACCTGTTTGCTATTTGTGAGACTATGGGTTGGAACGATCTGGAGGAACAACTCGCCTATTTCCTGATCAATGACGGACGGATAAAAGAACCCACGGGAAAGCTCCTTCAACTGATGACCTTGTTCAAGTTGAAAAAGGGAAACCAAGCACCCAAATTGTCATTCGGCGATTTTGCAGATGGTAAGGTCTTGCTTGTCTTCTACGAATCGGGTTGCGGACCTTGCGAGAATGAGATGCAGCAACTTGGCAACAATTATCCGATACTGAAAGAAAAAGGCTATGAGGTGATCTCCATCTCAGCCGATACGGACGAGCAGATATTCAGGAATACGGCGCAGACATACCCTTGGCAGGGGAAGTTTTGCGACTTCAAGGGGTTCAAAGGAGACGACTTCAGGTCTTACGGTGTGATCGGAACTCCGACTTTCTACATCATAGACAACGGCATTATACAAGGTAGGTATGCCAGACTGGCTGATACAGGAGTGTTGAGTAGTAATGAGTTATAAGTAAAAAGTAATGAGAAATAGAGAACAATCACCGGTTCGTTTCTATTCACTCAGCGAAGGGATGGAAATGAGCCTAAAACAAGAGCAAGGCAAGATATTGATTCTCAGTCAGGGACGGATTGATGTCAGTATGAAATCCGATTCTTCCGTGCGGATGAATCAGCAGAGCATGGTTTATTTCCCAGTTGGCGAGGTAATAGTCAAGCCTTTGGATGACAGTCGTATAGTAGTTATATCGTTTTCGCAAGGAGGCACGAAAGAAGGTAAGTTTACCAAGCTGATGCTGAACGATGTGATGGTGGCTTACATAGAATTGCTTGAAACCTACCGGAATCTCTATTTGAAAGACGATTACCTTATGCAACTCAAGCTCAAAGAGTTTACCTTCCTGCTGAAAAGCACCTACACAGAGAAGCAATTGCACGCCTTTTTAGGAAATCAAAGTGCAGAAAGCTCGGAATTTTATGCTCAGGTAGTGAGTCTTTCTCGTGAAATCCGCAATGCGAAGCAGTTAGCCATGCGGATGAGTTATAGTTATTCGGGTTTCAATAAACGGTTTCGCAGGGAGTTCGGAATGCCTGCTTATCAATGGTTGAAGCAGGAGAGTGCGAAGCTGATTTACCACGAGATTTGCTACACCAACAAGAGTCTGAAGCAGATATCGACGGACAACCGTTTCAGCAACTTGTCTCACTTCAACGAGTTTTGCCACAGGGAACTCGGTGCATCGCCAAGACAGATCAGAAAGAGGGTCTGAGGATAAAAAAAACAGGAAATGTTAAGACGTAGCATTTCCTGTTTTTTGTTGTCTGAAACTAAAAATTCATTCTAAACCGACGGTTTTTCCTGTCCCATGTATTTTCCAACAATGGGTCTATTATTACTTTTTTGTTTGCCGGAACCTTTATATTCAGCTTAAATAATACCCGGTCAAAATCTTTTTCCTTAGTGAATTCAACAGGATTGATGACCACGAGAGAATCACTGACAGAGTAGGGTAGTTTCGATTCTTCGGCATGTTTATAGGCTTGCGTTTCACTTCGGGCAAATGCCATTTTCGATATTTCAAGCTTATAATTTATGATAGTCGTATCTTCCACAATTTCAATATTTACAGGAGGCGTCAAAGCATAGCTGCTATGTTTTTCATTTTCGAATTTATATATATTGAAATTTTTCGAATTTACGACAATGGGCATTGCGTCGGAAAAGCGATTGTCGAGTTTAATATATAAAGTGTTCGAAGCCGTTTCTATTTCCGCCGATTCGTGCGATTTGCTGTTGTTGGCATAGTTCACCGCTACTTTTGATATGTTGACTCCGATATAAGTAGCTGCGCCAATCCATACAATGAAACTTACAATACCAACTACCAAATCTCTGACATTCATTCCTTGCAGTAGCCTGACTGCGTAATACAGGATGGCTATAACCGGGATAAAAATAACCGCTCCGAGCGATAATTTTACATCCAAAGTATCGAGGCTGAATACATCTAAAAGTTCGTTCAATGAAACAGGATAGTCGAAGTTGACAAAATAAATGAATCCTGTAATTGCAGATATGAATAGAGATAATCCGATGAGTATCATAAACACGGAAATTATTATTTTTATTACTTTCAAGATAGTTGATCCTAATGGAGTACGGTTGTCACCATAAGAGTTTACATTTTTCTCAGAGTTTTTCAAACCTTCCAGCGAAGGGTCTTTACCTACCATCGAAACTTTCTCTTTTAAGGTTCTGGCTTCGGGAGTCACAACCCACAAGATTAAATACGCCAATAACACAAACAAGGCATTGCGATGCGAGAAGAAGTTGAGCAGCAGGAATATACCGATAAATATCAAACGGATGAATACGGGATCTATCCTGAAAAAGAATCCCAGTCCACTGCAAACACCTCCAATAATTTTATGGGCAGGGTCACGGAACAATTTTTTCTTGTAGAAAGGGGTGTTGTCCGGTTTTGTTTCATTTTCAACTGTTTCCCTACTGTCTTCTTCATCACCAAATTCAGAAGGATTGCCCAATATGGAAATTATTTCCTTTATTTCGGGCAAAGTAACAATGCTTTGAGGCGAGTTTAGCTTCATCTGCAAAAGTTCGCTCATGCGGGCTTCCACATCGGCAACAATTTCCGAACCTTCCGGACGGTTCTTGTAGTATCTATTCAAGTTTGCCAAATATTCGTCAATCAACAGGTAGGCCTCTTGGTCTATGGTGAAAGCAATGCCACCGATGCTCGCTCTTAATGTTTCTTTCATAATGTGTGACCTTTATTTGTTCCTTATTTTGTCTATCACCGCAACCAGATCCGCCCAAGCCTTGTCCAGTTCTTCCAATACCATCTTGCCCTTGTCCGTTATTGAATAATACTTGCGGGGTGGTCCTTGTTGCGATTCTTCCCAACGATATGCCAACAAGCCTTGGTTCTTTTGGCGAGTGAGCAGTGGATATAAAGTTCCTTCAACAACAATCATTTCCGAGTCTTTCAGCTCGTTGATTATTTCCGAGGCATAAGCATCGCTGTCCGACAAAATGCTGAGGATGCAATACTCAAGTATTCCTTTCCTCATTTGCGCTTTTATATTATCTACATTTACTACTTCCATATCTTCTTGTTCTTAATTTTTCGTTTTATAAGAATATTTCTTTATGTTTTCGGCTGTTACGGGAATACCTCTCATTTCAAGTTTTTGGGAAATGGAAAGGGCTTTGGGCAGGGCAATCCACAAGATGAGGTAAATCCAGAATGTGGAACTGAAGCAAATGAGCCCGACAAGAAATATTATCCTGACAAGAGTGATGTCAATATCGAAGTAAACAGCTATACCGCTACATACACCTGCAATGCTTTTGTTGTCTACATCTCGGTATAGCCTTTTGGTTGAACCACCGGGCGAAAATGTAGAGTTTCTTGAATCCCATGTGTTTTGCTTTTGAGATTCTGTGTCGTTTACTTCGCCTAACATATCAATAATCTTTTTTACCATGCTCTCGTTCACCACCTGAAACGTACCTTTAATTTCTTTCTGGAAAATCTCGGCAATGCGATATTCTATATCTTCCATCACTTCTTTCACATCTTCGGGGTTCGAAATAGTTGCCTCAAACTTGCTCAAATAGGTTTTCAGCATAAAGTATGCATCGTCGTCCATCGAAAAGTTTATACCGCCAATATTGATATCAATAACTTTTTTCATATACTTTATTTTTTATAGAATTATCCAATACAATGAATTTGGTAATACAAATATATATAAATATTTTAGTACTATGTAATGCATAATACTATATTTTTACGAAGATTAATGCTTGAAAAATGGTATGCTGTTGATAGTTAATTGATTGTGTTAGGTGTCAAGATGAATATTTAACATTTTGTAACTAATGATTATAACATAGAAAGATATGACCAACACATTCCGGTGTCGGATTCACGTCATTTAAACTCTATTTGTATCATATAAATACAGATGCTGCCTTATTTAGACAGTGAAAGATAAAGTTTTTACGTAATTTTGGTTCTTGCTTTTATGGATTTCGCACCGGATTTCTCTCTCTTAGAAAAAAGCAGAGATGTAAATCATAGTTTATCGAACAGAAGCGAACACTTGTAACTAATGTCAATCAGTAGTTGGTTTTATTATAAAAAAAATGCTCTTTTAAATTCGACGCTTTTCGGGTGGAGTAAAACCCCACCCCTACACCTCTCCAAAAGAGAGGGAGGTGTCTCAAAAGTAAATTTTGGTATCTTTTTGTCATCCTGAACAGAGTGAAGGATCTGTTTTTAAGAATAGAGATTCTTCGTTACACTCAGAATGACAACGTTCGAGGAGCGAAGGCGACTCAATGATAAAGATGAGTAACACTTTGATAGTGTAATCTTACTTTTGGAATACCTCCGAATATCAAGGTGAAAAATTTTAACCCCTGCAAAATATAATTAACATCGAATTTTGACCAACTATTTCAACTACTGATTCGCATAACTAATAAAGAAAGGTAATGAAAGATTTAATTTTAGCCGACAATCAGGATATTTCACGGATAGGATTGAAAACCCTGGCCGTTACTTTCGATGCCATATCTTCTATACATGTGGCAAGGAACAAAAAGGAAATAGTAAAATATCTGATGAATAATTCTGAGTCGATAATCATTTTGGATTATGTGCTGTTCGATTTTGCATCTGCTAACGAGTTGCTCATCATGCAGCAAAGGTTTCCACAATCTCGATGGATAATTTTCTCGGAAGAACTGAGCAATTCATTCATCAAAACCCTTGTGTTCAGTAACAGTTCATTCTGCATTATCCTGAAATCGTGCAGTACGAAAGAAATAAAAATGGCATTCACCGCAGCTTTGCAAAACGACAGATATTTGTGCAATCAGATAACTGATATGCTTGTCAATTCGAAAGATTCGCTCGAAGAGTTTCTCCGTGCCGAGCCGCTTACTTCTACCGAAAAAGATATATTAAGAAGTATGGCTCAAGGGAAAACAACCAAAGAGATAGCTTACGAGCGCAATTCGAGCTTTCATACGGTTACCACACACCGGAAAAATATTTTCCGCAAACTGAATGTCAACAACCTTCATGAAGCAACCAAGTATGCCATACGTGCCGGATTGATAGATGCGGCTGACTATTACATCTAAAAGTCGCAGGTCTTTTTATTATCAAAAAATGAAACAACAATGAAATCATTGCTCGCCATATTGTTCCTTACCTTGACTTCTGTATGCCTTGCGCAAACAGGAACTATAAAAGGAATTGTACTGAGTGAAGCGGATAAGAAACCTGTAGAATTTGCCGCTGTAAAAATTCTTCGGGCAAAGGATAGTACGATGGTAACGGGTTCTGTTCTACCGGTTAAGGGCAATTTCGAACTTTCGGTTAACAGAGGGAAGTATATTCTCGACATATCCTTCATGGGATACGAAAACTACATAGCCGACATCAACGTATCGAAAGACGCTCCGGTTCACGATTTGGGTACTATCTACCTGAAAACAAGAAGCATTGAACTAGAGGAAACGGTGATCACGGCACAAGTTCCCGACATTGTGGTCAAGGGCGATACTATTGAGTATAACGCAGGTGGGTATAAAGTGGATGAGGGATCGGTATTGCAAGACCTGATAAAGAAAATACCGGGATTGGAGATCGACTCGAAAGGCAATTTGTCGGCCAATGGTAAACCGATCAGCAAAATACTTGTGGATGGAAAAGAGTTTTTCAGCGACGATATAAGGATAGCTTTGGAGAATCTCCCTGTGGAAATGATAGAAAAACTGCAACTCTACAAGGAAGAATCGGAAATGTCGAAACTCACCGGTTTCAAAGACGGGGAAGAAGAACAGGTGCTTAACTTGCTGGTAAAAGAGGAAATCAAGCAAAGCATTTTCGGGAATGTCGAAGCCGGATATGGCACCGAAGACAGGTACAACACTTCCGGAATTGCCAACTACATGAAAGGCGAGAATCAATTTTCTATTCTCGGCGAGGCCGCCAACGTTCCGGCTGAATCTTATTTATCCATGAACGGACTTGAAACAAACCGCAATGTCGGGGGACGGCTGAATATCCAGAAATCAGAAAAATTTTCTATAAACAGCAGCGTGTTTTACAGGTACAATAAAAACGAAGACGAAAGTTTTTCCAACAGTCAAACTTTCCTTACGTCTGGCGACCGGTTCAACACACAAAAGAGCAGGTCTGTGAATACTCAAAACTCATTCAATGCCAACAGTTATGTGACTTGGAAACCCGACTCGATGACCAATATTTATTTCCGCATCGATTATCGAAATTCTTTATCCGAGAACAATAACAATTCCACCTCTCAATCTTATGTCGTTGACAAAGACACTACAAACGGGTGGAGAAATAACTTCAACAAGACCACGGAAGACAATATCAGTTCGTCGCTTACCATCGGGCGCAAACTGAACAAGAAAGGGCGTTCCATAAACTTATCGCTGAATACATCTTTTAGAGACAGCAACACAGACGGAACAAATTGGTATAAAACCATATATGGCAACGGCTCTCCGGATGATACCAGAGATCAGATACAAAATTCTAACAGCAACTCTTTAATTTATGGATTGTCTGTCTCATACGTAGAGCCAATAGGCAAAAACAACTTTTTGCAGGCTCGCTACAACATCAACCGGAATATATCGGAAAGAGACAGGAATACTTTAAGAGAAGATCAGTTCGGAGAGTATTCCGAAATAGATACAGCCTACACCCGATATACAAAAAATGAATTTACAGGACAGAATGTCAACCTCAGTTTCCAGTCGAGACGAGAGAAGTATAACTATACCATCGGTTTTTCGGTGAACCCGTCTTATTCTGCCAGCAACATCTGGTTCAAAGATTCGCTTATCGAGAAAGTTAGCCAATCGGTAGTCAACTATTCGCCCAACCTGAGATTCAGCTACACGCCGACGGACAAATCGTCCTTCAATATCGATTACAATGGCTACACCACCCGTCCTTCGCTGAGTCAGTTGTCGGCAGATACGGTCATCGTAAATGCACAAAACAAAACTGTGGGAAACCCGAACCTGAAACCCAGCTACAACAACAGCATAAACGTATATTACATGAAATCCGATTTCGAGAAACAAACCTACCTGAACATTTCGGCCAATTTCGGTTTCATGTTTAACAATATCGTGAACAATTCGGTTATTGACAGTGTGGGCAATACCACAACCACATACAGCAATGTGAATGGAAATCTGTCGGCGAATCTTAATGTGATGTACAGTACACCATTCCGCAACAAGAAATTTAATTTCAGCACGTCAACATACGGAAATTTTTATCGGAACAATGGCTTCACCAACGGAGAAGAAACTGTTACCAATAATCTGACGATAGGCGAATCGCTTAATTTATCTTTCAGCTCCGATAAGTTCAACTTCTACGTAACCCCGTCTGTCAGCTATTCCGTAGCAACGAACAACCTCACAAGCCAGAAAAATATATCATCCACGGGGGTAAATATGAACGGGTCTTTCTCTTGGACTCTGCCTCTCGATTTCAAACTAAGCAGTGATGTTTCGTTCTCATACAACGACGGCTATTCTTCCGATTTCAAGAAAACCAGTCTCGTATGGAATGCCACTTTGAGCAAACTATTTCTTCGGAAGAAAAAGGGAACTTTAAAGTTCTCGGTATACGATATTCTCGACGATCGCAACAATGTGATGCGCAGCGTTACGGGTAGTGGCATAACAGACAACCGCACCAATACTATCAACCGCTATTGCATGCTGAGTTTCATATACAAATTCAACATCTTTAAAGGAGGCGGATCAAATCAGGATAATGATGTGGACTATATGTATGATTATTGATTGTGAGAAGTCATCTGATTTTTAAAATAGTTGACGAGTAAACAAGTAAAAAAACTAGAGTCTGAGGCAACTTTATTCTATCTTACTTCTGATGACCCACGAGTTTATTGAACTTAGCAACAAGGAAATAACCAAGCCTATCCCGATGGTCAGCAATATGCCCGACGGCTCGTAAGACATAAACACATTCTCCATAACAGGATTGTACAAAGATTGTACTACAATTATCACGATGGAGGCCAGAACAAGGGAAGCCAGATTGACTACGAAAGTCAGCAAAATATAAGGTTTCGTCACAATATTCTTACTGTATCCTAGCAGCCTGAGAGTGATCATCTTCTGCATATTCTTCTCCAAAAGCAGGTAAATGCTCAACATGAGGATAAAGAACGACAATGCGCAGATTATAACCCCGATGATGATAACGATAGTAACAATAATTTTCAGAAACATTGATATTCTGCTCGCTGCAGTATTTCCCTGATCTATATCATATCCTTTCGACTTGAAATAGGTTGCTATCTGAGGATTGGTTATATCATTCACCTCTATGATGAGACGGGAAGGAGACACGTCTTCCTTTCCTCCGTATTTTTTGTTTGCCCAAAGCATAAAAGACTCGGGTACAAGTATCGTATTAATCCTTGTGGAGAAACCGACTATATTTCCTTTTAGCTTTTTAAAGTCTCCGTTACCCTGAATATAGATATCAAAAGTAACCATCTTTATCAATCCCTCGTTTATTTTTGGCATGGCACGGGCTTCGGCATATCCGAAATTGTAGAGATCGAGGTAGTTTTTCGGCAAAATGATGGGTAATACATCATCCACAGGCGAAAATCGCCAATCTTCCGACTTCACATCTATAAACTGTTGCGGCACAGATTCAAAAAACATTTCTGTGCTGAACCCTCCCTGATCGGGTGTAGTTATTCCCGCTTTCACATAAAACTGACTGGGAATGAACGAGCCTATGTCTTTTACAAAATCCTGCTGTTTCAGGTCTTCAACCTCTTTACTTGAAAACACCGATTTCTTGGAAGCCAAAGGACTTAGCAATCCCAATTTTTTTGTCACTGTAAAATAATCCTTCTTGAAAAGGGTATCTTCTTCCGTAAATACCGGGTTCACATCAAAATAGAACTGCAACGACAACAGGATGATAGACATCCCTATCAGGTTGGCAAAGAAGAAGCCCACAAGTTGAGGTTTACTTATATTTTGTTTTAAGAGTTTCCAGATAAGTTTCATAGCGCAAAAGTTTGTGTATACGTTAAGGGCAAATTTTTTCCTATGGATGTAACAACAACGCCTGCGCCCTGCGCCTTAGCCTCGTCCTGCACCAATTTTGCAATCAGCAGGGCATTTTCATCATCCAGATGGCTTATCGGTTCGTCCAGCACCAGAAAGTTGAATGGTTGGCAAAGGGAGCGTATTATGGCTACACGCTGCTGTTGTCCCCACGACATTTTCGCTATCTTCTCATTCACCTTATTTTCTATTCCAAGATATTGCAGCATCACCCTGATCTGTTGTTCTGTTTTAAAACCTGTCAGGTTGTTTTTTATCTGTATATTCTCCAAAACCGTGAGTTCGGGAAACAGGCGCAACTCCTGAAACAAAAGGCTCAACTCATCTTTTCGAATCTTATCCCACTGAACCGGAGTCATTCGTTTTGTTTCTTTATCATCGAAGCAAATTTTACCTGAATAATCTGTCCTGTAACCAAAAAGGAAACTGCAAAGCGAACTTTTACCTTTGCCCGAAACCGATTTCACAAGGTAATTTTCTCCTTTTTGCAGACTTATGTCTTTTTGCCAAATGTCGGACAAGATAGTCTCGTCTTTGAAGACATCCGGCAATAAATTATGGAAACTTATTTTATTCATTGGATAAAGCTGAGTATAAATTCCTCCTGTTCATAAATTCACAAACAGAGGCCAAACTATTTTTCTTCTTATCCGAAAATTGTATGTCGATGCTCACCCTGAAGTTGTCGTCCATCACAACCGAATAAGATTTTATCAGGTCTAGCATGCCCGTCATTTTATTTGCCGGAGCCATTGCGTTTACATACGATTGCGCCATCGACGACACCGATAGGGAATCGCCGTAAAACAATACCCTGTTATCCTTCATTTGTGTCACCAATAGAGAATCTTTCAGTTTATACGCCTTATCCAAGTGATTATGTTCGAACGAATTGTCGGTGGTCATGTAAAGCATATTGTCTTTTATTCCCAGATAATAGTCCGAATTTGGCAGTTCGAAATGATTGGCACCTGTCTTTTTCAGAAAACGGGTAGGGGGATTTGAATATTGATTCAGTGTATTATCCATCGCATTGCGATCTTTCAGGTCGATCATAAAGGTATATTTGATCTCATTGCCTGTCGAATCGATAGTCTGAACAAGTGTGATATCTCCATTCAGGTTAGATACTATATCGTTTATGTTGATGAACGGTATAGCACCTATTTGCTTCGACAATCCATCCCGATTGAGTTGCATCTTTAAACTGTCTCCGTTTATATTGGTAGTCTGGAAAGCATTAGGCATTTTGTCGAAATAGGCTAGGTGAGCACCTGTGCTATTTTTAAATATACTTTCAAAGGACTTCTTCGTATATGTTCTCTTTTCTTCGTCTCCAAAAATAAGATCGATTTCTATTTTTACCTCTCCTTTTTCGAAAGAAATATATGTTAAAGGAGTACAGCCAACCAAAACACTTTCAAAGTTTATCTCATCTTTCGAATTTGATTTCAACAACTTATTTATTAATACATCCGTATTGTAGATGGCTACATCCGAACCATTCGACAATAAATTCCGAACGGCATTGTTAGATGTTATGCTTCTTTCCTTTTTCTGCCTGAAAAAGCTCCTGACTGTGGCATTCAGGTCAATTTCTTCATCCGAAATATATTTTACAATCAATAATTGATATTTGTTCCATGCAAAATAGATGCTTTTATTATACATGAAACTGCCGATTCCGTTTTTTCGCTGAATTTTATTGTCTGTCACAAAGCCGGCCGATATCAATCGGTCTTTCAGCCTGTCGCTGTCAGCCACTTTAAATGCCAGTCCATGAATAGTTGGCGATTCAAATGCAAAAAAACTTTTACCCAAATCAATGCCATAAGAATCTATGCTTCTGAATATTGTATCCAGCTCGGCTAGCATCTGTTTGTCTTGTACAATAATTTTCTGCAACAAATAGAAAGAATTCTTTACCGGTTGATCTTTTTCATCCTTGTATTCCATTTTTCGCATCAATTGTCCACCTTCAATTTTCACCAGATATGTTACATCTTGTGGTATAAGCTCCGGAAGATATTTGTCACCTTCGCTGCACGAGGATAGAACTAATAAGAATAAAGCCAGAAAAAATAGTGCGAATTTTTTCATTTAAGAGTGTATTTTATAATAAGTTGTGCAATTTAATCAAAAAAAGGATAAGTTTCCTTATCCTTTCTCTACGTTTTGAGTAAAGTTTATTTTATTCCTAATTTAGGCTTTACAAATTTGCTTGCATCAACAGCCGATGAACTGATATATGGCGCCACGTTTTTCTCGAAGATATAGGTGTAACCCTGTTCTTGTCCTACTTCCTGAATTGCTTTTTGAAGTTTTTCGAAAAGAGGTGCTTGCAATTGTTGGCTCAACTCTTGCAACTCTTTCTGGCTGTTTTGAGCATAAGTCTCATATCTTTCCTGAAGTTGCTCCAATTGTTTTTGTCTGTCCAACAAAACGCTTTGAGTCAGGCTTGCAGTATCAGCTCTGAATTCTTCTTGTTTTCTTGTGTACTCAGTTTCCAGCCCTGTAAGAGTTTTTCTTATTTCTTCTTGTTTTGCTGTTATCTTAGACTCCACGCCACCTATTTCCGGCATTTGATAATATATCTCCTGGCTATTGATATAGGCTAGCTTGTCTTGAGCAAATGCTGCAAGTGGAGCAAATGCCAACGATAAAATAATAAGTTTTTTCAACATATTGATTTAGTTTTTATTAATTTCAATTTCTTTCGCAAAAGTAAACTTTTTATTTTGAATATCCTAGCTTAGCCAGAACTTCATTGCTTATATCTATCCGTGGCGAAGCAAAAATGACACTGGATGCCGAAGCCCTGTCCAGCACAAGCTGATAGCCTTTTGCATTGGATATTTCCTTCACGGCATTGTAGATGTCGTCCTGTATCGGATTTATGAGTGCTTCACGCTGTTTGTAAAGTTCGCCTTCGGGTCCGAAATATTTTTTGTTCAGTTCCTGAAGCGCCTTTTCTTTTGCCACAATTTCGTCTTCTTTCTTTTTCTTCTGGTCGGCAGACAAAAACACAGATTCGGATTGGTATGTCTTATATAGGTTTTGTATTTCCTGACGAGACTTGTCTATTTCCGACTGCCATCTTTTCGATAAAGATTCTATTTGTTCGTTCGCAGTTTCGTAACTGGCTATATTTTTAAGGATATATTCCATGTCGATAAGGGCAAATTTCTGAGCATTTGCGCTTAAGGTGAATGCGATCAATAAACCGAATATTAGGGTTAGCTTTTTCATATTAATCTTGTTTTTAATTTCAAAAATTCAAATATAACACCACATGTCTATTAGATGTAAAAATACGGCTTTTAGTTTACTCCACATCTGATAAATAATGTTAATCTTCCCTTTTTTCTTAAAATTCTTGTCCAATGATAAAGTGTAGCTGGCTACCGCTATATTCCCGACTTTTTCCGGAACCCATTTGAAGTGCGTCGAAACCATAGGCCCAGTCTATACCCAACAATCCGATCATCGGCAGCATAACTCTGACTCCCACTCCGGCCGAACGTTTCAGGTCGAACGGATTGATCTTGTTGATGTCGCTCCACGCATTTCCGGCTTCAAGGAAAGACAATATATAGATTGTGGATGTTGGCTCAAGAATAATAGGATATCTCAGTTCCAGTCCCAGACGGGCATAAGCACTGGCCTGATAACCCAACGAACCGTTCTCGTAACCACGCAATGCAACAGTCTCGGTAGCATAACTTGAATAAGATCCTGTCATACCATCCCCTCCCACATAGAAAGTCTCGAACGGAGATTTTTTGTGTTTGTTGTAGTATCCTACCATACCAAACTCGGTACGGGTCATCAATACAGGAGTTTTAGTAATAGATGGAACTAAAGACGTAAATGTTTTTGCCTTAAATTTCCATTTATGATATTCAACCCATTTGAATTTCTTTTCAGTTTCATATCCCTCCTCGTCTTTTGGCATATTTGCGTAATCTTTACCATCGAGCAGCGAGAATGGCGGAGTTAATTGCGCTGTCAAAGTAAACTGCGACCCTGTACGTGTAAACACCGGATTATCTGTCGAGTTACGAGCCAAAGTCAGGTTTATACTTAGGTTGTTCGACACCCCGTCTCTGATAAGTGTCTGGTAAGTCCAGTTTTTCATCGAGTATCTTTGATACGACAGCTCGGCCTGAGCGTAGAAATAGTCATCCGGCCATTTCAAACGTTTTCCGTATGCAACCGAAAGTCCTAAAGTTTTCATCGATTTGTCTGGGTCTAACGAACTTTGGTATGCGTTATCGTTTCCATAGCCGTAACCGTAACCATAAAGCGAATTGTAAAGGCTGTTGTTATAATAGTCGTAGTTGACACCTGTCATCACAGAGTAATATGCTCCTACCGACAAAGAGTTTGGCCTTTTGCCTCCAAACCACGGGTCCATAAACGATATGGAGTACGATTGATAGTAGTCGGCATTAGTCTGCGCACTCAAAGTCAATGTTTGTCCTTCACCTTGAGGCAGGAATCCTTTGTAAGATCCCTTGTTGAACAGGTTTTTCAAAGAGAAGTTTGAGAATTTAAGGCTCAACTTACCAATGATACCCGTTTGTCCCCATCCTGCCGAAAATTCGACCTGGTCGTTGGCTTTCGATGCCAAATCCCAGCCTATATCAATTGTTCCTGTTTCAGGATCGGGCACAGGGTTGGGCTTGATGTTTTCGGGGTCGAAATGTCCCATCTGAGCAATTTCCCGATACGACCTCATCAAATCTTCACGGCTGAACAATGCTCCGGGTTTTGTCCTCAATTCGCGACGAACCACATCTTCATACAGACGGTCGTTTCCGCTGATGGTCACTTTCCTGATTTTCGCCTGAGGACCTTCCGTAATACGTATTTCCAAGTCTACCGAGTCTTTTTCTATATTGGCTTCCACCGGATCGGCATGGTAGAAGACATAACCTTTGTTGTAGTAGAACAGGTTACCTACGGCATCTTCATCTTCGGTCAATCTCTGAGAGATTTTCGATTGATTGTAAACATCGCCCGGCTTAATTGCCAACTGAGCCTGCAATACATCCGTGGCATACTCTGTATTTCCAATCCATGTTATATCGCGAATAAAGTACTTTTGTCCTTCTTCTACCTTAATATGGATATCTACTTTTTTATCGTTGTATTTGGTAACCGTGTCTTCAAGTATCTGTGCATCACGATAACCCAATTCATTGTATTTTTTAATCAGGTTTTCCTTGTCTTCTTCGTAACTTTCGGGTACATAGTTGGTCGATCGAAGGAAGTTTCTGAAAAACGACTTGAAGTTCGATTTGTGGCGGGTTTTCTTCATAGACCGCTCCAGTGTTGATGCAGAAACAAGTTCATTTCCTTCTATAATGATATCGTGTACTTTGATCTTTGTTTTCTTGTTGACATTTATGTTCAGGTATACATGGTTTTCTTTCGACAAATCGTCTGTTTGTGTAATGTCGACCAATGCATCGTTAAACCCTTTTTCATCGTAGTATTTTTTTATCAAATCCTTTGCCCTGTCCAATTGGTTGGGTGTGATCTGATTACCTCTGATGAATCCGATACGGGCCTCAATATCTTTACGTTCGCTGTTTTTCATCCCGTAGTAGTTGATGTCCGTAATACGGGGACGGTCTTTCAGTCTGATTTCGAGCCAAACCTTATTTCCTTCCAGTTTTGTAACGGCAATAGCCACATCCGAAAAAAGTCCTTGTTTCCAGAACCGTTTCACGGCATTGGTGATGTCACTACCCGGAACCTCGATCATCTGTCCGACCGACAGTCCGGAAAAACCAACAAGAACAAAGTCCTCATACATAGAATTTACAAGTCCTGATATCTTTATATCAGCTATTTCGCATTTTCGTGCAGCAACCGAGTAAGAGATAACAGGAGGCGGGTCTTGTGTGTCTCCTTGCGTTGCCACAACTACATCAGTTTTGTTTGTCGTTGTGTCCGATTGAGCAAATAACAATGTCTGAAACGTACAAATTAAAAAAAGAAATACAGTAAAAATTTTTCTGCGCATATCGTGATTTTTAGGTCAGGCTGATTAGACCTTTTTATTTCTTGTTTTTTCCTATTTTTTTACCTGTTCACTTGTTTTTCCAAAACGGCGTTCCCTGTTCTGATAGTCCAATATAGCCGCATACAGCTCTTCTTTGCCAAAGTCGGGCCACAAGGTATCTGTAAAATACAGTTCTGAGTATGCCACCTGCCACAACAGGTAGTTGCTGATACGGCATTCTCCTCCCGTGCGTATTAACAAATCGGGGTCGGGAATCCCTGCCGTGGATAAATTATCCGAAATAGTTTTTTCCGTAATATCGCCTATCTGTAATTCGTTAGCCAATACCCGGCTTGATATTTTCTTGGCGGCTTCCGTTATTTCCCAACGTGCCGAGTAGCTTAATGCCAAAACGAGCGTAACCCCTGTTGAGGCGGAAGTGTCTTCGATACATTGTTCCAACACTTTTCTTGCTTCATCCGGCAATCGGGACAAGTCGCCGATTGTTTTCAAACGAACATTGTTCTTTATCAAATCGGCAGTTTCTTTCGCTATTGCCTGTACAAGCAAAGACATCAATGCTTTTATCTCTTCCTCCGGCCTGTTCCAGTTTTCGGTAGAGAAAGTATACATTGTGAGGTGAGAAATTTTAAGTTCCGTAGCCGCCTCAACAATAAGCCTCACCGAGCTTACTCCCGCAGCATGCCCTTCAAACCTTTCCTTGCCTTGCTGTTTAGCCCAACGCCCGTTTCCATCCATAATGATAGCAACATGCTGGGGCAACGATTCTCTGTTTATTTTATCCAATAAAGACATCTTCTTATTGTTTTTATTATATCTAATCTATGTTCAGGCACGACCTTGTTCTCAAGCCAAAATCCCATGTTACAGAAAACATAGCCAGGCAATACCAATCTTTGTTTTTAAAGAAACTACTTTCAATATTGTAAGGGTCGTTCAGGCTCAAGCCATCTTTTTTCGGACTATCGAAAGAATCTCCGAACAGTTTTCTGACTGACAATTCAAAACCGACATTCAGCCTGTCTTTCCATTTATATTTCAGTCCCAATCCCAAAGGAATATTCAAGGCTCCGAAAAATTCATCGCCGGGAGCCAACGTCAAACCCAATCCGGTGAAGAGATAAGGCGACATTTTTTTTGTTCCCAGAAATTCATACTTATCGCTATAATTGAAAAAATTATACTCGATTTGTCCTCCCAGCTCAAAAAATGTTCTGCTGAAAGAAACATTTTGTCCGTGGGGAAATACATTTCCCGATTTTTCAGTATCTCCGGATACCCGTCCCATCAGCAAATCGCCTTTGAAAGCCCACCTGAAATTTTTATTGTAACGGAAAACGGCTCCGGCTGCGAATCCGGGATTTTGGAACAATTTTGTTTTATTGGCATCGCCCATATAAAACGAAGTTCCTGCCATTCCTCCTATCTCATATTTATACTCTTGTGCAAGAATCGTATTTGAAGAGAATATTCCGCCAACAATGAAAAACATGAATATGAATCTGATTTTTTTCATTCTTTTTTGTGTTGTCTATTCTCTTTAAACGTAATACATTACCAAAAAAGTATTACAGATACGTGATATTCTTTCATAAAATTAATTGAGGTCCAGTATATTCAACTTTCCTTTCCAAACCTGTTCCGTATATATTCCGCTTGAAGATTTTCCTCCGAAAATCCACATATAGTTCGATTCGTCTACAATCAGCGACCGATCATTTACTCCTATCGCTGCTGTTGGCAAATTTTGTTTATCTGATGCCTCTTCCCAGTTGTTACCCCAATCGGAACTTGTATAGAATTTTCTGTTCGAAAGCAGGTACAATTTGTCGTTGTAATAAGCCAATGATAAATTTTCCCGAGTCAATAGGGAAAAACCTTTATACACTGTCATCTCTATGCCTGATGCGGTGTTCATTATTTGCCATGTAGAAGACATTATCTCATTCTTCATGTTAAAGCCTCCGTAAACAACCATTTTGTTGGTTCTCTTATCTCTGCTGAAAATGCTTGTTGATGCAAAACCACTCAATGGAAAGTCGGGAACCGAATAACTTCCGAATGTTAGTTTCTGTCCTCTTTCTATCGACTTCAAATCTTTTGATGTGGCCAGATAAAAATCTTCACCATCGGCAACCACCATCAGCAATACATCATTTTCCGCACTGTCTCCCGGTAAAACGCCATAAATAGTAACCACATTCTCGCCATTGCTCAACGAAGACCAATCCTTACCATCACTTGATGAATAAGATGCTCCGGACTTGTCGGTAATGTAAAATGTATTGTTGTAAAGAGTAAAATTACTTGTTTTGGCTTCATCGGGCAGTCCTGTTACGGATGCAACATCCCACGTTGATGCGTCTTTTTGCAGGGTGAACAAAGACAGAGCATCTGCCCCACCTCTTGACAAAGAGTAGAACGTGTCTCCTTTCAGCAGGGTTTTCTGCTCGCCTGCCTGTGGCATGTATGCCTGCGTTTTCCAATGAATACTATCCGGATCTGTCAGGTATCTGTTCAGTTGAATTTCATACCTTTTCACGACTGTCGTGTCTGCCGCCGCCTTGATCGATATATAAACCGGCAGTTTTGCAAAACTTATAGAGTCGCTGCTATTCCATCTGTACGTGCTGTCGGGCGTTTCTACAATAATAGCCGCCGCACCATAAGTTGAATTTACAGACAGGTCAACCTTCATTGTCCTGAAATCCATTGCATAAGGCAATGATCCGGGATTGTATATAAGATTTCTTTTCTGGTCTATTGCAAAGTTTGTTTTTCCCAATTGCACACAATCGGTCGAATCTTTTGCTCTGGCAAGAGAGTCTTCTATACTTGTGTTGTTTTTTTGAGTGAGGGAAAAACTGTATATCTGCGCATCCTTCGGATAAAATGTATCTATTACAATTTCCGAACTATCATCTCCACACGATACGGTAAAGATGGCTATAAGAGTTGTCAGCAGTAATTGGACGATGTATTTAACATTCATTTTTTTTCAACTTATTTTACGTCATCAAGTTGCAAAATTAGAAAGATTTTCAACTAAATGTCGAAATAAACGGAGATTTATAAAAAATTATGGTTTTCAAAGTTCCTTAGATGTATCAATCTTGCGCCATATTGCGTTTCGTCGGAGATAACGCTGCCATTTATGTCCGGTGCGGAAATCCCTTGTTTAAAATAAAGTTCGGCAATTTCAACAAAAGCCTCATCCCACAAGCCGCAAACGATAAAACTTTCCAAAACCTGCCTGCCACCCTCTACCAACAGAGAATCTATTTTATAATTATTTAACGCAGACAACAGGTTCGGAAGCAGGCTGTCATCGAACACGACAGGTATAAGTGTGGTATTCTTCTTTTCTGTTATTTTATCTACCGATTCGGTAAAAATCAGAGTTTGCGCCGAATTGTCGTAAATATTATTGGTTTCGGGAATCTTCAAATTGCGATCGAGAACAACCCTGACCGGATTTTTTCCATACCAGAGCCTTGTTGTCAACGACGGATTATCATTTAATGCGGTATTTGTCCCGATCATTATGGCAGACATTTCTGCCCGCTTCTTATGTACCAGCATTTTAGTGAAGCTGTTTGATATAGGGGTAGGTATTCGGGGTTCATCGTCTTGCCTTATCTTGTCTATAAAGCCATCCCGGCTTTGTGCCCATTTCAGGTAGATATAAGGTCGCTGCCTGACCTGCCGTGAAAAAAACTCTTTATTCAGTTCTTTCGATTCTTGTTCCAGAACACCAATCACAACCTCTACTCCGGCATCCACAAGCATTTTTATGCCGCCACCGTCAACCTGAGGAAAAGGGTCTGTAACGGCAATCACTACCTTGGGTATTTGCATGTCGATAATGAGTTTTGCACAAGGTGGCGTCTTCCCATAATGAGAACAAGGCTCCAAAGAGACATACATCACCGATTCTGTCAGCAAATCCTTTCTCTTGACACTGTTCACGGCATTCACTTCGGCATGAGGTTCGCCGTATTTGCGATGATATCCTTCGCCTATAATCTTTCCGTCGTGAACAATGACTGCTCCCACCATAGGATTGGGACTAACATATCCCCTGCCTTTCGATGCCAGTTGCAGGCATCGCCGCATATATTTTTCGTCGATATTCATTTACTTTTTTGTAATTTTGCTCTCTATGACAAATACTATCAATTACATAAAAAAAACTCTCTCCGAATTTTATCCGGAATCCGAGATCAACGGGGTAACCCGTATCGTGATCGAAGATATACTGAATATTCCTTATCACGCAATTCTATCGGACAAAAATAGGAAAATTACAAGCGAAGAGTTTACAAAAATTGAAGATATTCTGAGTAGATTAAAAAAAAGTGAGCCTATTCAGTATATTCTGGGTAGAACCGAGTTTTGCGGACTACCTTTCGTCGTAAATCAGAATGTTCTGATACCACGTCCCGAAACAGAAGAACTTGTGGAAATAATTATCAGGCAAAACAATGCCGAAAACCTTTCCATTCTCGATATAGGAACAGGTAGCGGGTGCATTGCCGTGTCTTTAGCCAAGTTGATGAGCGAAGCGAATATCTCGGCATGGGATGTGTCGGAAGATGCTCTGATTGTAGCCAAGGAGAATGCAAAAATGAACACGGTGAATGTCAACTTCAATCGGGTTGACGTTTTAGGTGATTATCCAACGGACAAGAAATTCGATATAATTGTCAGCAATCCGCCCTATGTGCTCGAATCGGATAAATCGGGGATGGACAAAAACGTACTCGACCATGAGCCTCATTTGGCATTATTTGTTCCTGACGATAAAGCCTTGATGTTTTATGAACGGATTGCAGATGTGGCAAAAAAATTATTAAATCCTTCGGGGAAGTTGTATTTTGAGATTCATTATTTAAAAGGTCAGGAAACAATGGATATGTTGAAAGAAAAAGGGTTCTCCGATGTCACCTTATCGAAAGACTTGTCGGGAAACGACAGAATGGTTCACGCATCCTTAATACAATAAAAATACGTATGAAACTGACCGAATCGAACGCATTAGCCAGAGTTGCAGCCTATTGCTCAAAAGCCGAGAGGTGCGAATATGATGTTCGCAAGAAGCTCTTGGGGTGGGAGTTGACGGAGGAGGAGCAACAACGCATAATTGAAAGGTTGAGGAAAGAGAAATTTCTGGACGAAAGACGATTTGTTCAAAGTTTTGTGAAAGATAAAATTCGCTTCAACAAATGGGGGAAAGCAAAAATATCGTTTGAACTTAGAAAGAAAAAAATTCCTGCCGACATCATCAACGAATGTCTGGGCGAATTGGATGAGTCTGAGTTGGACGAGTCATTAAGAAAAATACTCGAAACCAAAAACAAGTCTATAAAAGCGCAAAACGACTACGAGAGGAAAACCAAACTGATACGCTTCGCTCTTAGCAGAGGTTTTTCGATGGATCAAGTCCTGAAAACCTTAACGGGAATAATAGGCAACACGGATGAAGAATATTTTTAATAGCTTGCTCAATCTGTTTTTCCCTCCAATGTGTGTGGCTTGCGAGAAGTATCTTTCTGATGGAGAGAAGTTCTTGTGCCTCAACTGCCTCGAAAAACTACCCAAGACAAACTTCTATAAACAAGCCGACAATTCCGTAGAACAACTTTTGGCGGGTAGAGTCCCTTTCATCCGAATTGCCTCCCACATATATTTTGAAAAAGGAGGCATGTTGCAACCTATTGTCCACGAACTTAAATATAAAAGCAATCCTGATTTGGGCATTTGGCTAGGTAAATTGTGCGGAAAGGATTTGCAAAACACTCTGTTCCTGAAAACAATAGACTATATCGTCCCCGTACCCCTTCATCCTAAAAGAGAACGAAAACGGGGATATAACCAGAGTTTTCTGCTTTCGCAGGGGTTATCCTCTCAAACTGGGATTCCAATTAATGATCAGGCGATTGAAAGAATTGTAAATAACAAATCACAAACATCAAAATCGAAGACCGAAAGGATTGAAAACGTCTCCGGAATCTTTTCCCTGAAAGAGACAGCAGGCCTCGTTGGAAAACATTTTCTTCTGGTTGACGATTTGCTAACCACCGGCGCAACCTTAGAAGAATGTGCAAAAACAATATTGCAGATTCCCGAATCAAAAATCAGTATATTCACCCTTGGCTGTGCAAAATAGCGAAATACTACATTCTATTTTTCCTGTTTTCAGCAGGGAACTCGGTGCATCGCCAAGGCAAATCAGAAAGAGGGTCTGAGGATGTTTTTATTAAGTTTTTCGGTATTTTTGCAAAATGAAGAAAGACAAGGTTGTTGATAAGGACGCATTTCGATGTGCCATTTACGATATAGTGAAAACGATTCCCGAAGGTAGAGCCAGCAGTTACGGAGCAATAGCGAGGGCTATCGGTTATCCGCACCTTTCGAGAATGGTAGGGCGGGTGATGGGCGAATGTGATTCGACAAAGACTGGCATCCCTGCTCATCGGGTGGTGAACAGCCAAGGTGCACTTTCGGCTAAGGCTGCTTTCGGAAATGCCGGGGAAATGCCGGAATTGCTGGAGGCAGAGGGTGTTGCAGTCGTAAACGACCGTATAAAAAACTGGAAAACCATCTTCTGGAATCCTCTTGACGAAATGGCGAAAGAAATAGAATGACCGGAAAACCTATTTCACCACCGAGCCTTTCCGTCCATCGGCAAACATTGTTGTTATGGTATCTCCCGCTTTCAACTCTTCAGCATGTTTTACTATCTTGTTGTCTTTTAACGTCAGGGTATAACCTTTTTTTAGAATATTTTCGGGCGAAATAAGTTTAAGGTGTTGTTCCTTGATTTCCAGATAATGTTTCTTTTCTTTTATCAGGCTGTTTGTCGCATGTTTCAATCTTTCCGAAATTGAATCGACCGAATTTAGTTTATCCTTTATTTTTTCTTTCAACTGATACGATAAGTGAGTAGCCACACCATTCAGATAAGCATATTCATCTACAATTCTTTGAGAAACAAGGCTCATTATCTCTTGTTGCAGATACAGCAACTCGTCGGCCGTTTCATCCATTTTGGTGATAAGAAATTCGGCTACAGCCGTCGGTGTTTTGGCTCTGGTATGGGCAACAACGTCCAATACGGTATCATCCCGTTCGTGCCCGATCCCCGTTATAATAGGCAGCGGGAACTGCGCACAACTTGCCGCCAAAAGGTAAGAATCGAAATAGCTAAGTTCTGAGGTAGCACCTCCTCCCCGAATAATAACCACCGCATCAAAAAAATCCTGATATTGATATATCCGCTCCAATGCGTCAATAATGGAGTTTTCGGTCCTTTCGCCCTGCATCACAGCAGGGAAAAGTTTGGTATAAAAAACATACCCTTGTGGATTATTCTCTATCTGATTACAAAAATCTTCATAGCCTGCCGCCGTAGGTGACGAAATTATAGCAATCTTGTTCAACAGTTCGGGCAACTCAAGTTCCTTGTTCAGATACAAGACTCCATCTTCTTGCAGTTGCTGAATTATTAATGCACGGTTTCGTGCCTGATCGCCAAGCGTATAACTTGGGTCGATGTTCTGAACATTCAAACTATATCCGTAAAGTTCGTGAAACTCTACACTCACCTGCACCATAACTTTCAAACCCGAAACAAATCGCTGTCCTGTTTCGTGTTCAAAAAAGGCTTTCAATAATTTATAATTATTCGCCCAAATGCTGGCTCTCGACTTGGCTATTATATTCCGGTTGGAACTGTCTTTTTCTATAAATTCAAGATAACAATGTCCGTTTTGATTTTCACGGACATCGCTCGTTTCAGCAACTATCCAAAAATAAGGAGGCAGCCCATCCTTTAAAACACCCCTAACCCGGTTGTTCAACTCATAGAGCGATATTGCCCGACCACTATCCATTATTAAAAAATTAATGTAACTGATTCATTTACTTTCTTCCCCCTGATGTTGATGATATAGACATCTCTGCGTGTCGATTTCAGATCGAAGGCTTTTTCGCCGGAGAAAGTCCCTGCTCGAAGAATTTGTCCCCGAAGATTGGTTATAGTTACCGTGTAAGTTTTTTTATCGGCCGGGTTTTTAACTCGAATGAATACTTGCCCGCTATCGGCACGATAAACAAAATTACGATCTTTTTCGGTCAGGATTTCATCGTCTACGTGTGAGTAATATTCGGCAGCCAATTCCATAGCCTTTTTCATGTCGGGTATGCCGTAACCATAGATGGAATCGGGTTTGTTATACCTGTCGGAAGACCGTTGAAGCACATCAATCAGTTGTGTGTTTGTCAACTTAGGATATGCCTCCCACAAACAAGCAACCATTCCACACATAACAGGAGAAGAATAAGAAGTTCCGTTCGATTGGATAATATCACCATAAGAATCGATTACGGTGGTAGCAGTTCCCATTGCCATCACATCCGGTTTGATGCGCCCGTCGAAAGATAGTCCGAGAGACGAAAAATTGCTATGTATAGAATCTTTTTTCACGGCTCCGACTGTCAATACATTCCTGGCGTCGCCCGGAGCGGTAATTTTTCCAAAACTTTTATTTCCTTCATTTCCGGCACTTCCAACAAGCATTATACCTTTGCTTGCAGCCATTGTTGCCCCTCTGCTGATAAATGCCTTTTCTCCGTCCATGTCGGCATAGGTATAGCTTACGGCAGGAGCATCGAAACGAGAATAGCCAAGCGATGTGTTGATCAGGTCGACCCCTACACTATCGGCAAATTCGGCTGCAGCCACCCAGTAATCTTCCTCGACAGGAAACTCTGATGCAGAATCTTCCGTTTTCAGAAGCCAATAGCTGGCCTGCGGAGCCGTGCCGACAAACTCAAACTCTGTGTTTGCCGCCATACACGACAGAACGTGTGTTCCGTGATTGCTGCTATCGAACATATTCATACCCTTGTATACAAAGTCTCGGCTGCCAAGGGTATCTACATTATTGAAATGGGAGATTGATTTGAAACCCGAAAATCCGGCATCAATCACGGCTATGTGCATCCCTTTCCCTTTGTATCCTGCATTATGCAATTCAATCCCATTGTTCAATGCGATTTGTGCATGTCCTTGCCCGTATGGAGTGATGGGGATATCAGATTTTTTGCGTTTTCTGCGAAATTCTGCTTTGTAGCGTATTTTGGTCAAATCTCCCGCCCAAACGATTTTGGCATCATCAACAAAAGGAAGTGCTTTCAGGCCTTCGACCAAAGCCGAGTCGGGGCAATGTACAACCACGGTTTTCAGCCATTTGCTTTTAGCCACGACTATGCAGCCTAAATCTGTTATTTGGCGGATGTAATCTTCCGAAATGGGCAAATCTGTTTCATCAATGTTGATGTTTTGCTTTTGTCTTCTTTTTATAGCCCGTTGCGACAAAAAGGCTTCCGGATTGTTTACATTATAAGACGAGGCTCCCTTATCCGACAAAAAAAGTCGGAACTTGTATTCCTGCCCTGTCAGATTGGAGGTGGAAAACAAGAAAAACAAAAGAAAGGATATTAAAAGTTTACGCATATTTGGCATCATTATTTGTCAATGAAACAAATTTATGGATGATTTGTTACAAGTGCAAACTTTATCATTCTTAATTATACATTCGCAAACTATTATTACCTTTGTGTAACCTGTAAAAATTGATTCGAATTTATATGGCTCTGAAACAGCAATTGCAACTCAAACAACAACAAAAACTGTCGCCTCTGCAAATGCAGGTGATAAAGCTGACAGAACTTCCTTATTTGGAGTTTGAAGATCGCATCAAACAGGAACTGGAAGAAAATCCGGCTTTGGAAGAAGGGCGGGATGATGACAGCCAGTCGGATGAAATAGATTCTTTTGACGAAGATGGAGGAAGTATTTCGGAAGAAGATATCACATTGGGTGATTACCTGAACGAAGAAGAAATTCCCGATTACAGATTGTCGAGCAACAACCGTTCGGCTGATGACCGCATAGTGGATATTCCGTTTTCGATAGCCGAATCGCTGAACGAATCGCTTATCGACCAGCTTCATTTGTCTGATCTTGACCCCGAAAAAGAAACAATAGCCGAATACATTATTGGCAGTATAGACGAAAAAGGGTATCTGGACAGGGAGCTGAGTGCCATATCGGACGATCTTCTGTTTCAGCAAAATATAGACGCAACTGTTCCGCAGCTGGAAGAGGTGCTTCATATCATCCAGCAATTTGAACCGGCGGGAATAGCCGCCCGAAATTTGCAAGAATGTCTTTTGCTTCAATTGAGACGAATGAGCCAGACTCAGGAAGTGCAACTGGCAACCAAAATATTGACTAATCATTTCGATGAGTTTTCGAAAAGGCATTTCGATAAAATACAAAAAAGCCTGGCAATAGATGATGAGATGATGAAAAATATCATCCACCTGATCACAACACTGAACCCCAAACCCGGAAACGTTTGGGAAGATTCTTTTGCCCAAGCTACCAGTACCGTGATTCCGGACTTTATCGTGGAAACATCGAACGGAGAGGTCATTTTGTCGATGAATAATCGTAATATACCCGAACTGAAGGTCAGTCGCGAATATGCCGATATGCTTCAGGGGTATACCGAAAATAAAAAGAGTGTATCTTCCGATACCAAAAACGCCGTTTTGTTCGTTAAGCAGAAGTTAGACTCGGCCCGTTGGTTTATCGAAGCAATCAGGCAACGCCAGGAAACACTTCAACGAACAATGGAGGCGATTGTAGAAATTCAATACGATTTTTTCCTGACAGGAGACGAAACACGCCTGCGCCCGATGATATTGAAAGATGTGGCAGAACGCTCAGGGTATGATATTTCGACCGTTTCGCGTGTGAGCAACAGTAAATATGTGCAGACCAATTTCGGAGTATATCCGTTGAAATATTTTTTCTCCGAATCGATGAAAAATGAAGAAGGAGAGGATATATCATCTCGTCAGATAAAAGCCGTTCTGAAAGAGTTGATTGAGAACGAAGATAAAAGAAAGCCTCTTACCGACAGCGAATTGACAGATGTGATGAAAGAAAAAGGTTATCTGATAGCACGGCGAACAGTAGCCAAATACAGGGAACAACTGGACATTCGCGTTGCCCGACTAAGAAAAGAAATTTGAAAACAGACAAATAAATGAATGTAGACGATATAACAGACCTTTTGTCATCTGCCAACAGCGTAGTTACGCCCCAATCCGACAGATCAGAGAATAGAAACTCCGGCAAACTGGCAAAATTTTTAGCAAAACTATTTTCTATTGTTTTGAATCCTTTTCTGATGCCTGTTTATGGAGTCTTGTTGTTATCGGCATACACCAATTTCTTTTACATATATAAAGGTTTTGTTTGGCAAATTGTAGGGATAATAGCCATATTCACCTTAGTGCTTCCTTCGCTTTTCGTTTTTGTATTGAAAAGTTTTGGCGTGGTGAAGGACATAAACCTCACTGACAAAAAAGACCGTTTCCTGCCATACGGGCTCTCTTGCTTTTCGAACATGAGTATGGTGTATTACTTCTACGATTCGAACTTTCATTCGTGGTTCATCGGAATGTTGTCGGCACCCATTCTTGTTCTGATATTGGGCGCTATAATAAACGCATTCTGGAAAATCAGCGCACACATGCTGGGTATAGGAGCCGTGACAGGTATCACAATGGCAATCAGCTATCTGGTATTCAAATCAAACCCGTTTCCCCTGTTCATGCTGATGTTCATTTTGGCCGGATGCCTTGGCACATCCCGTTTGTATCTGGTGCAACGCTCTTCGGCACAGGTACATGTAGGATTTGTGATAGGATTTGTCGCTTCTTATTTCGTAGTTTGGTTGAGTATTCAGAATATTATGTATATTTGACTGTTAATTTATAAAATATAAGATCATGAATTTTCCCGAAAATTTAAAGTATTCAAACGATCACGAGTGGATTCGTCTTGAAGGAGAAACAGCTTATGTTGGCATTACGGAATACGCTCAACGTGAGTTAGGTGAAATTGTTTATGTTGACATAACCACCGAAGGTGAGGCCTTGGCTAAAGGAGAAGTGTTCGGTAGCATAGAAGCCGTTAAAACAGTGTCGGATTTGCTTCTGCCTGTGGCGGGAACTGTATTGGAGGTTAATCCCGAATTGGAAGATGCTCCCCAGTTGGTGAATGAATCGCCTTACGATAAAGGATGGGTCGTAAAAATATCCGTTGACGATGCAGGTGAGTTAGATCAATTGCTTTCTGCCGAAGAATACAAGAAATTGATCGGGATGTAAATTATAAAATATTAGATGAAACCAGTTGTAAGTATAATAATGGGCAGTACGTCAGACCTGCCCGTTATGGAAAAAGCCGCGAAGTTTTTCGACGAGATGGAGATTCCTTTCGAGATGAATGCTTTATCAGCACACAGGACTCCCGCCGAAGTTGAATTTTTTGCAAAAGGAGCCCAATCGAGGGGCATAAAAGTTATAATTGCCGCCGCCGGCATGGCTGCACACCTTCCCGGTGTTATTGCTTCCATGACCACTTTGCCGGTAATAGGAGTGCCAATAGACTCATCTTTGGACGGCATGGATGCCTTGCTCGCAATAGTGCAAATGCCTCCGGGAATACCTGTTGCCACAGTTGGAATAAATGGCGCACTCAACGCTGCCATACTTTCATTGCAGATGATGTCTATAAGCGATAGCGATTTGCAAGGAAAGCTGGCAAAATACAAAGAAAGCCTGAAAGATAAAATCGTAAAGGCAAACGAAGACCTGACAAAGGTTAGCTACAAATTTAAAACGAACTAGGGCGGGTTCTTGCAAGCAGAAAAAATGGAAAAACAAGAAATGACAGATATTCTGCGGGCTGAAGCCGCAGCAATACTGAATATCCCTATATCCGACGCATACAATCAGGCAACCGAACTGATTGTTGAGTATATACACAAGAGAAAAGGTAAACTTGTGACAAGCGGTATGGGAAAAGCAGGACAAATAGCACAAAACATTGCAACAACATTCAGCTCGACAGGCACATCAGCCATATTTTTGCATCCGAGCGAGGCGCAACATGGCGACTTGGGCGTTTTGCAGGAGGACGACTTGATGTTGGTCATCTCCAACTCGGGAAAAACGAGGGAGATAATAGAATTGCTCAGTTTGGCAAGAAACCTGAACCCTGATGTCAAATTCATCGTGATAACGAGTGATGGTGAAAGCACTTTAGCTAAGCAAGCCAATATTTGTCTTCTGACCGGAAACCCTGATGAAGTGTGTGCATTAGGGCTTACTCCAACCACTTCGACCACAATGATGACTGTTATCGGCGATTTGTTGGTTGTGAACACAATGAAAAAAATAGGCTTCAAACCTTCCGATTATGCTGTGCGGCATCATGGCGGATATTTGGGCGACAAGTCGAGAAACTTGATTAAATAATTACTTACATAGTTACATGTTACTTCGTGTTTCGGGCAACTGCAGGTAAGCGAGTGTGTTTGCACAGCTAAACCTGCAAATTGTCTGCTTCGTAATCCGTAACTAAATTGATATATCAAGAGATGGAAAAGATTGGCGTAAAAGGTAGAAAGAAACTTTCTGTTTCTTTCATGTTACTGTGTTTTGTAGGGTTGTTTCTCAATAGTTGTAGCAACAAAGTCCACTTGACTCCGGAAGAGTTGAATGGATATTGGGTATTGAAATCTATAAACGAAAAGGATGCCAATGAACTTTTTCAAGGAGCAATACCTACTATCGAATTCGATTTTTCCGATGGCAATGTTTTCGGATCATGCAGCTGCAATAGCTATCATGGAAGGTTCAAACTGGAAAACAATACGCTGAGTATTTCCAATATGGTGAATACCGAAAAAATGTGCCTCGAACCGAATGCCGAAAAAGACTTTTTGCAGAATCTGATAAATGAGAATACCCTGTCGGTAGAAGGTGAAGAGTTGATATTCACATGCAAAGATAAAGTAGTTCTGGTCTTCACAAAAGGAGATCAGTCGATGCGTAAAACTTCCTTTTCGAGAGACAACGAACTGCAAGCCTTGCTGTCGGGTGGCTGGACTCTTGAAAAGCTGAACGGGGCAGATGCTTCTATCGTTTTTGTTGAAGAAACTCCAACACTGAACTTCGATTTTAAAACAAACCGGGTTACGGGTTTTGCAGGATGTAACCACTATCATTCTCAATTCAGGGCGTTTGGTGACACATTGATTATATTAAGTCCTGAACTATCCTTTGTGCACGAACAGAAAGATATTGCCAACCCGTCGCTAATTGAAGAGTGTCCTTACATGGAAAACGAACAGGCCTACATCAATGTTCTGGCAGATACAACTTTGATCAACTTTGTGGGAGACAACACGTTCCAGTTAATGAAAGATGGTTCGGCCATACTTGAATTTGGCAGAATCTAAGAGCCTTAAACAAACCGCAAAAATACAAACTCTATTTCCCATGAAATATTTTTACTTGTTATTCATAGTTCTTTTTTGTTTGTCGGGTTGCGGAAATAAAACGTCCGACAATAACAGCACGGAAACTCACAGCTCGGATGTGAAAACCGAAACCGACGAACTTGCTGTTGAGGCTCCGGTAATTGTCGATATTGAAGAAATTAAAGTCGGGATGGAGAACAGATATAACTTCTACTACGAGAAGTTTCAGAACAGTCCTCGTATATCTGACGAAGATAGACTGCAGCTGAAAATAGATAGTATCAAGAATGAATCTTTCTCATTGAAGGTAGAAACCGGAGAAATAGTAAAAGGTAACAGGATTTATGACGGTGAAGCAGGAAAAATAGAAACCATCTTTGTTATCCAGAAAGACCACATGATTACGGAATATCTTATCAGCTACGATAAGAATGGCAATTATGTAGATTTTGTACGGGTCGGACAAGTGCCGGCATACTACTCCTGCGATGTTTCTTCCGTGATAAAAGGAAACAAAATAAAATGCCGCATGTTTATGGATGCCGACGAAGGCTATGAAGAAAGTATCGAATATCATGAATATGAAATCTCTCCGCAACTGAAATTCATAGAAATAACGGAAAAATAGTAGGAGTTTCTTATCGTTTTAGTTTCTAAAATGGTAATTTTGGAGTTGACTTTATAAACTAAGACATACTCGATATGGAGGATTTGTTACATTATGTATGGAAACATCGCCTGTTCGATAAAAACCTCGTCTCCACTAATGGCATTCCGTTGGAAGTATTGGATGTGGGCATGCACAATACAAATGAAGGGGCAGACTTTTTCAATGCCAAGATCAAGATAGAGGGGCAAGTCTGGGCAGGTAATATCGAAATTCATCAGAAGTCGAGCGATTGGAACAAACATACTCACAACACCAATAAGAACTACAACTCTGTTATTCTCCACATTGTAGAAAAAGCCGATTGTAAAGTATATACAGAATCGGGAAAGGAAATGCTGCAGTGCGAAATCACTTATCCCAAGCATGTAAAAGACAATATAGAATATCTGCTGTATGCCCAGGTGAGTACTCCCTGCAAGAACTACATTCAAACAATACCGTCGATACACTTGAGTGGCTGGATCAACACCCTCCTGATGGAGCGGCTTGAGCGAAAATCGAACGATATTCAAATATTGCTCAACAAATACGACAACTCGTGGGATGAGGTGTTTTATGTGCTGCTAACCAGAAGTTTCGGGTTCGGACTTAATTCAGATTCATTCGAACAACTGGCTCGGAGCCTTCCCCTCAAATACATACAGAAACAAAGGAGCGATATCCGCCAAATAGAGGCATTGCTGCTCGGACAAGCAGGTATGCTCGAAAAAGACGGCATTGAAGATGAATATTATCTCCGCCTGAAAAATGAATATCATCTGCTGAAAAACAAATATTCCCTCGTTCCGTTAGAATCGTACTTGTTCCGGAAATTGAGGATTCGCCCCGGAAGCCAACCGCATATACGAATTGCCCAACTTGCTTCGTTATTATATAAGGAAGACAAATTGTTCTCTAAAATAATCAGTTGCACTGATGTGGGGCGTATTCGCCTCATGCTTCATGAGAATGCGTCGGAATATTGGCAAACTCATTATACCTTTGGAGAAGAATCTCCCAGAAAAAGTAAATATGTGGGAGACGCCTCGTTAGATGTTCTGATCATCAATACAATTGTTCCGATCTTGTTCTCTTATGGCAAATATGTTGCTAATGAAGACTTGTGCGAGAGGGCGCTTGCTTTCCTCGAAACAATAAAGGCAGAATCGAACTCCATAGTCAGAGAATTTGCTTCGGGAGGCATACAAATACGAAACGCAGGAGAATCGCAGGCTGTGATACAACTGAAAAGGGAATATTGTGAACGGAGAAAATGTCTGTTTTGCAGAATCGGATATCATATTTTAGCTGAAAAATAAAACACTATAAGTTATGAAGTACATTGACATATTCAACAAATTGAAAAGTGCGGAAAACTATAACGATCAGGAAATTGAGATTGACGAAAACACAGTGATGAGGAATTTCAATTTCATGTCCAAGTCTCAGTCTATACTTCCCGGTGGGAAAAACAATCACGACGATTACGAATTCATCCCCTCAAACACAGAGTCGGAATACGAACCCGACATAATACAGGAGATGCTGAACAAAACCGATTCGGAAATCATGGAGAATATAAATTTCCGATATCATACCCTTTCGCCTAAGGGTGAGGACCGAGCCAAAGGCATTATTCTCATGTATCACGGGTTCAACGAGAAAACGTGGACAAAATATCTTCCCTGGGCTAAATATATAATGGAAAAGACAGGCAAAACGATAGTCATGTTCCCTATTGCATTTCACATGAACCGGGCGCCTGCCGCATGGAGCGACACCCGCGAGATGTATAAGATAAGCCAGCAACGCAAAGAACGTCACCCGAATATTATCTGCTCAAGTTTGTCGAATGTTGCTATCAGCACACGTTTGCACAACAAACCTCAACGGTTTATCTGGTCGGGATTGCAGACTTATTACGATGCTGTCGGCTTGATGGAGGAAATAAAAAGCGGAAACCATCCCACAATATCGCCTGATGCTTCGGTAGATATCTTTGCTTATTCTATCGGTTGCCTGTTGGCCGAAATATTATTGATGACAAATAAGAACGATTATTTCAGTAACTCCCGATTCGTTGCCTTTTGTGGTGGAGCTGTATTTAACCGGTTATCTCCCGTTTCGAAGTTTATCCTCGACAGCGAAGCCAATGTGAGCCTCTACTCTTATGTAGTGGAACACATCGAAAGTCACCTGAAAAGGGATGTAGTGCTAGGGCATTATCTGGGGAAGGAACATCCCGAAGGAATCAACTTTCGCAGTATGCTCGACTATAAGGTGTTTACATCGCATCGTGAAGAAAAATTAAGGGAAATGGCCGACCGCATTTTTGCCGTAGCTTTAGAGCAGGATACGGTTATCCCTCCATACGAAGTGGCAAATACATTGCTGGGAACAAAGAGGGATATACCTATCAGGATGGAGACTGTCGATTTTCCCTACAAGTATAAACATGAAGATCCGTTTCCCGCCCTCGCAAATATAGCCGATGAGGTAGACGAAGCTTTCAGCCGAACTTTTGCTCCGATTGCAGAGTTTCTGAAGTAAATAAATCCCGGTTTTTTGAAAAAAATAAAGGCTTACAAATCATCGTTGTAAGCCTTTTCCGGTTTTATATTTGTTCTGTATCAATTCCAAGTTTCAATCCAGATTTCTCCGTTAGGATTGTCTGTAACGGTGTTTTTTGTTTTAAATTCCCGCGATCTCACATTTCTCTCGCTTATTTTGTAGAAGTCTTTTTTAGAAACTTCAACCCCATTTACAAAATAGCTGGGTTCATAACCAAAGTTGGTAGTCGAAACCGAGGTGTTAGTTGTTGTAGGCGAGGACATGAAATTCAGGTCGTCATTGTTTGTTACATCATTGTTGACCGTCGTTTTATCATTGTTCTTCTTCACCGCCCTTGTTGGAAGGCTGGTTGAAGAAGCCGATTCGCGTTTTATTTTTTCAATCAATTCATCTGTTTTCAATATCGCTGTTTCCAGATTGTTGATAGATGAACTTTCTTTAGCTGTTGCGTTCTTCTTCGAGTTTGTATTTTTGGTTGTTTGGGTATTTGAAGAAGCAGTTGTTTCTTTTTTTGTTTCAGGTTTGCTTTTCGACGCTTCCAAATCTTTTTTGTTTTCGGCAGGCTCTGCGTTTTTAGCTTTAGAAGTGCTTACAACATCTTTCGTCTTTTTAGAAACGGTTACAGGTTTCACCTCTGTTTCATTTTTTGAGGAATCAACAACTACAGGGGTAGTTTTACCTTTTGTGACAAACCCGTCTGAGTTGGACGATGATGTTGCCGGAGGAGGCGTAGACGTTGTTGTTGATTTGGTAACTGTAACAGGTGTTGAGGAACCTCTGCTTGCAGTGTTGGAAGAATAATTGTTTTGTGATGATGATCCGGATTGTTTTTTAGTTCCGGAAGAACTAAAAGTTACTGTGCCGTCGTTGCGAACGCCAAATCCGTCCCCATCAAATTTCTTCTCTAGTCTAGCTTTTTCTTCTGCGCTAATGGTATTTGTTCCGCCATTTTGTTGGGCTTGTATTGTAAATGTAATACTAAAAATGGCAGCGAGGGTAAGTATTAGTCTATGTGTGTATTTGTACATTCTTCGGGATTAAAATAAAAATATGTAAGATTATATTTGTCTACAAAAGTAATAAATAGTTGTAAATTAAACTAATATAGGATGCTAAATAGTTGTAAATGATATTTAATTAAGTTTTTTAAGGGTAGTTTTACTATGTGTTTGTGTTGCATATCACTAATCATAAAAACTTTCAGACTGCAAAGGAATAAAAAATATCCGGAATCGACATATTTTTTTTAACTTTGTTTGCTCTTGAAAATAATAATTTAAATCATTTAATAATTAGCATTGTGTCAAAGAAAATAGCCGAAACCCCTTTAATGAAGCAATATCTGGAGATAAAAAGTAAGCATCCCGATGCAATTTTACTTTTTCGGGTGGGCGACTTTTACGAGACTTTTTCTCAGGATGCGATTGATGCTTCCGAAATATTGGGGATCACTTTGACCAAAAGGGCTAATGGTGCTGCACAAACTGTTGAACTGGCCGGATTTCCACATCATGCGCTGGATACTTATTTGCCGAAGCTGGTGAGGGCGGGTAAGCGTGTTGCGATATGCGATCAGCTGGAAGACCCTAAATTAACAAAAACAATAGTGAAGCGGGGTATAACAGAACTTGTTACTCCGGGGGTTTCCATCAACGATAATATTCTCAATCATAAGGAGAATAACTTTTTGTGCGCCATTCATTTCACTAAAAATATTTGTGGGATATCACTTCTCGATATTTCAACAGGCGAATTTCTTGTGGCAGAAGGAACGAAAGAATATCTGGATAAGCTATTGGGAAACTTTGCCCCGAAAGAGGTCTTGCTGGAAAGAGGAAAAAAGAAACTGTTTGAGGAATATTTCGGCTCTCGCTATTTCACCTTCGAGTTAGACGATTGGATGTTTACCGAAAATGCGGCGAACGACCGTTTGCTCAAACACTTCGAGACGAAGAATTTGAAAGGTTTTGGTGTCTCCAACCTGAACAATGGCGTCATTGCTGCGGGTACAATCTTATATTATCTTGATTCTACACAACATACTCAAATCAGCCACATAACGTCGCTGTCGCGCATCGAAGAAGATAAATACGTGCGGTTGGATAAATTTACAGTCCGCAGTCTGGAAATAATCTCCACGATGAATGATGGGGGCAAATCGCTGTTGGATATTCTCGATAAAACCATTTCCCCCATGGGGGCACGTATGCTCCGCCGTTGGTTGGTTTTCCCGTTGAAAGATGAAAAGCCGATTAACGACCGCCTGAATGTGATTGAATATCTTTTCAAGCATCCGGAGCTGAAACAACTACTTGAAGAACAGCTTTCTTTGATCGGGGATTTGGAAAGAATCATCTCGAAGGTTGCCGTGGGGCGTGTTACTCCCCGCGAAATAGTGCAGTTGAAGGTTGCCTTGAGTGCGATCGGACCAATCCGTGAAGCCTTTCTCAATTCCGATGACATCAGCCTGAAAGCCATTGGCGACAATCTGAACCCTTGCGCCGATGTGCGAGACAGGATAGAAAAGGAAATACAAAACGATCCGCCTGTTCTTCTCAATAAGGGGAATGTGATTAAAACAGGCGTAAATCAAGAACTTGACAGCCTCAGAGAGATATCCCATTCGGGCAAAGATTACCTGATGAAGATTCAACAACGAGAGATTGAAGCCACAGGAATTACTTCGTTGAAAATCAGTTTCAATAATGTTTTCGGGTATTATATCGAGGTGCGCAATACGCACAAAGACAAGGTTCCGGCAGAGTGGATAAGAAAGCAGACTCTAGTGAATGCCGAAAGATATATCACACAAGAACTTAAAGACTATGAAGAGAAAATTCTGGGTGCGGAAGAAAAAATACTGAGCCTGGAGACGGCTATTTTCAACGATCTTGTTTCAAGTCTCGATCAATATATTCAGGCAATACAACGAAATGCAAACCTGATTGCACAAACAGATTGCCTGTTGTCTTTCACAAAGGCTGCCGAAGAAAATAAATATATTCGTCCTAATGTGATCGACTCCGATGTTATAGACATCAAAAACGGTCGCCACCCCGTAATTGAAAAGCAATTGCCCCTAGGGGAGTCTTACGTTGCCAACGATGTGAAGCTCGACAGCAAATCGCAGCAGATTATTATCATCACAGGACCTAATATGGCGGGTAAGTCTGCTCTGTTAAGGCAGACTGCACTTATCACCCTTATGGCTCAGGCAGGGTGTTATGTGCCTGCCGAATCGGCAAAAATAGGCTTGGTAGACAAAATATTCACCCGTGTAGGTGCTTCGGATAATATTTCGTTGGGAGAATCTACTTTTATGGTTGAAATGAATGAAGCGGCTGATATACTGAATAATATATCGGACAGGAGCCTCATTTTGTTTGATGAACTAGGTCGTGGAACAAGTACTTATGATGGCATTTCCATTGCATGGGCAATTGTTGAGTATATTCACGAACATCCTAAGGCTAGAGCCAAAACTCTGTTTGCCACTCATTATCACGAGTTGAACGAAATGGAAAAATCCTTCAAGCGGATAAAGAATTTCAATGTCTCGGTGAAGGAGGTCGACAACAAAGTCATATTCTTACGCAAACTGGTAAAGGGTGGGAGTGAGCACAGCTTTGGTATTCATGTGGCTAAAATGGCGGGCATGCCTCAGAGTATTGTAAAAAGAGCGAATGAAATACTGAAACAATTGGAAACAGACAACCGCAAACAAGGTATTTCGAAACCAATAACGGACATTACAGAAAACAGGGAGGGTTTTCAATTGAGTTTCTTTCAGTTGGACGACCCAGTGCTGAGTCAGGTGAGAGACGAGATTCTGTCTCTTGATGTGAACAATCTCACCCCGATGGAAGCACTGAATAAGTTAAATGACATAAAAAAAATTGTAAAGGGAAAGTGAAAGTATGGTCTATATCCATCCTATTGCTTTGTATTTAAGACTTTTTATTTTAAATTTGCTACTGTTCTAAATTAATATATGTCTCAAAAAATTAAACTGTTATGAAAAAACTTAAATTTTTAGCTGGTTTTGCACTTGTTTCGGTGCTTCTGTTCTCTTGCGGAAATAAAGAAACAAAAACAACTTCGGAAGAAACAAAAGATACAACTAATGTTTCTGCCACTACTACAACTCCCGAACCTGAGGTTAAAGAAGAACCTGTTGAAGAAATCGCATTGTCGTTCACTTTGTCAAAAGATCCTTGCGGACCGGGTTCTCAGAAAGAATATCTTCACATCAAAGGAGGGAAGCCTTTTGAAGACAAAGCAAAACCTTACAAAGTGGAAGCTAAAAACACTGATAAAGGAAGTGTTAAACTAGGAAAATTTGTTGAAAAGGATGGCGTTTGCTCAATAGAAATCCTCGAAACCATGAGTAACGATGACGAAGTGTCTGTGAAAATTGTTGTGACTGATGCCAACGGTACAGAGAAAACAATTACCTACGTAATTCCTTATTGTGTATAATTGTATCTGATACAAAAAATATCGAAAGAGGCTATCGGGAGAAAAATCTTGATAGCCTCTTTTTTTGGTAGTTTATAAAAGATAAGTTTAAGCCGACGAAAGCAGGCTCATCGTTTTTATCTCATTGTGAGCCTTTTTATAATCATTTTTGAAGTTCTGAGATTTTCGCTCTTCGCTAATATCATGTTTCCCGGAGCAAATCCCGGGCGAACTACCAGATTTAGTACATCTCCGGCTTTGGCATAAGTTGCCAGAGATGTGAAAAAGGTGACAGCATCTGTTATGTTGGGTGTTATGTCCTGATAAGCTTCATACTCATCCACCAATTCATTGTTTTTCAACAAGCGTATGTGTGTTGATGTCATTTGATCACGAGTATAAGCTGCAGAATATGTTGCATACCACCTGATCTCGACAACGTGATACCCATCGGCTTTCACGGTGTAGGTAGAGGTTGGGACAGGAACATATAAACCTGCAACAGTGGCTATTTCTTGTGGCCCCAATTCGATAATTGCTTCAATTTTTCCGGTAGAAGGTATAGGTAAAGACCAGCGTGCATTTCCATCGGCATCGGAAGTCAGTATTAAGCCCTGTTGCTGTTGTCCGTCAATAAGTTGTATAGCTCCCGGCACATTGCTCACAATGGAGACTTTGCCGTTAGGAGTTGTTGTGCCTATTCCCAGACGGCCTTCATTGTCCACCACAACATCATTCTGCAATTGTGTGCCGGTTGGTGTTGCACTGTTGTCTTTCGCAGCATCAATATGCAGCGTATTCGTAGGATTTTGTGTATTAATACCTATCGATTGTGCATTTCCGAGCAATGAAAATCCACCTAAAATAAATCCTGTTATAATTATATTTTTTACCATCTGTTTAGTTTTAATCAATTTGCATTTTCTTAATCAATACTTTAGACGAAGTCCAACCTAAACTCGCTACATTAGTCATAGTACTGGGAGACTCCAATGGATATACCCACAAAGACAAGACATCCCCTGCCTTAGCTTTGGTATACAATGGCACATAAACTGTTACCGAACCATTAAAAATGGGTACGCTATACAGAAATTCGTCCATCACCACATTGTTCTTCCTTAGCTCGAAAATGGTTGTAGTCCGTTGTACGTAAGTAGGAGATGGAAGATGTTTTGCCCACCACCTTACCTCCATAGAATAAAAACCATCGGATGGTATGGTAAATTCACTTCCCGGAGCAAGTGTAGACACTCCGGTAGCAAATGTAGAGCCGGGTGTTATCCACTGTATCGGATAAACTCTTCCGCTGGGAGGCGATACATTTTGCCATGTGCCCACTCCATTTGCGTCAGATACGAGAAACTTGCCTGTGCCTTGTGTCCCGTCTTTTATTTGTATCGGGATGTCGCTCGTAACCTCCGTGTTGATTTCCATTTTAGAGGCCGGGGCAATTGTACCGATTCCGACCTTTCCGTCCGATGTGACCACAATATCATCCGACTGTTGCATTTTGGATGGCGCACCTGTGGCCGGATTTGTTTTCGATTGGGCATCTATATGAAGTAATGCTTGTGGATTTTCTGTTTTTATGCCGACTTGAGCAGAAAGGTATGATGAAAATCCCATAGATAGTATTATTGTAATGATTATCAGTCTCTTCATAACTATATTATTAATTTAAATCCATTAACAAAATCAGGACTTTGGCATTTGTCCAAGGGGTAGAACTGTTTGTGTTAGTCTCAAAGCCAGCCTGTTCGGGTGAATAGCCGGGACGCACTTTCAGAGTGAAAACATCACCTGCAACCGCATCGCTATAAAGAGGAACAAACATTGTCACGCTATTCGAATCTATCAGATTTACGTTCGTGTATCCTTCAAATTCATCCACCATAACACCATTCTTTAAAAGATAAAAATGTGTAGCGGTTGAAAGTCCTACACCGGCTCCGCCCGTATATCCTACTTCTAAATACTTTGCCCACCAGCGAATTTCAAAGGCATAATATCCCGGTATGGTTACAGTAAACGAAAAATTCGAAATCACTTCTCCTGTATAAGGAAATTTCTGTGCAGGAAAGGTTGTCAAACCAAATGCTTGCCCAAGTGTGAATGCGTCAGGCAAATCCTGCCACTTGGCATTTCCGTTGTTGTCGATCGAAGTCAAAACTTTTTCGTTGCTCTGATTCCCGTCTACAATTTTCAGCACCGATTTTGGCTTGGTCGATGTTGCTCCATCTGTCACCACCAGCTTTGTCTGAGGGGTTATTGTACCTATTCCGACATTGCCACTCTCGGTTACGATAACGTCATCACCTGTCCCGGTCGATCCGTTTGTGTCCTTTTTGGGGTCAATATGAAGTGCCCCTTGCGGATTCTCCGTATTTATCCCAACCTGAGCGTTCGCATATATGATGCCGAACACTATAAATAAAAAAAATAGCCGTTTATTCATATTCTTTCTTTAGTTCTGTATTTTGGTTTGTCTTTTCTTCGTTTTTAAGATTCTCTTATTTGTGCCTGTTTTTGTTAATCTGTTGAATATCAGTCTGTAATAATTCTGTCACTTTGTAAGTGACGGAAATGTTGTATTCGATGTATTATTGTTCCGATTATCAATGTTTTACGAGTGCCGTGTTTAACGAAAAGTTATACACAAATTGATACAGCAAATAAGTTCTACGATAATCTCTATTGACTATGCAATTAAAAATCTGGATATAAATACATTAATGAACCATTTACAGAATATCAGAAATAGCACTTTATAGAGTGTTTGTGTTCTTTTAGTTAAACACGCTCTTAAACAAATACTTAAACAACAGAAAATATGAATTTAAATGACAAGCTCGATTTTGAAAAACAGGGTCCATTAATAGAGTTTTTATCCTTCAAAGAAAACTCGGAATGGAAAACAAAAGATCATCTGTGCAGGATAGTCTTGATAAGAAAAGGCAGTCTAGAGCTCTCTTTCGACTACGATAGGAAAGCAACAATTTCTTGCTCTAAGTTATTCTTTCTTCCGCCAAATTATGGGTTGACGATCAAGGTCTTAGAGGATAGTTCGCTATTGTTGGTGACCATAAACGACGAAAATTATTTCGACAATCTGCGTATTGACGACCTAAGAATACGGAATAGAGAAAAAGAGGAAGAGCGAATATGTTTTTTGGATATGGATAATGTATTGCTGAATTACATACATTCGCTGCAAGTGTATGAAAATAACGGTATTAGAGATATATCTCTTCATATACTAAAGATAAAGGAGCTGATGTGTATTTTGAAAGCATTTTATTCGCCGGACGAATTAAATCGTTTTTTCAGCTTATATCGGAGCAACGATTTATATTTTTCGAAACAGGTGTATAACTTGTCTCAGAATATTCAAAGTGCTCGCCAGTTGGCTCAGGCACTGCATTATAGCTATTCCGGTTTCAACAAACGCTTCCGAAAGGTTTTCGGCATTTCTGCTTATTTGTGGCTCAGGCAACGCCGTGCCCGTGCAGTGTATTACGAGCTATATCATACCGATAAGAGCCTGAAACAGATATCGACAGACAACAAGTTCAATACTTTATCTCATTTCAATGAATTTTGCCACAAAATATTGGGAGACTCGCCAAGGCAAATCAGGAACAGAAGATGCAGGAAGCAAAATACTGAAATTTAAGAGCATTAAAAGAAAGTATATGAATGTTATTTTGGTATAACTTTGCCACATAAATCTTCTCTGAAAAAAGCAAGCCTCTGTCACTTACAAAGTGACAGAGGTGAGTCATTATCCGTAATCAGTTTACAAATATACGTAAACGGTTTGTTTTTCGCAATATTTACACCGATTTATTATGGTTTGATGTCAAGTGGTTGGTTTATAGGCGGGTCTGTTTGAAATATGTAGGGAAACTCTTTATTTTTTCCAGATAAGCGTCAAGCCATCTCTAATTGGAAGGATCACTTTTTCTACTCTATCGTCCTTGGCCAACATATCATTAAATTCCTGTATACCTATTGTCTGTTTGTCGGTATGATGAGGCTTTTCCAATACCTTGCCATCCCAGAGGGTATTGTCGGCGATGATTAAGCCTCCTTGCCGTACTTTATCAAAAATAATGTTGTAGTATTCAATATAGTGCCTCTTGTTTGCGTCGATGAATACAAGGTCGAATGAGCAATTTATTCTAGGGATAATTTTCATCGCATCTCCTATGTGGAGGTAGATTTTATCTTTCAGCTTCGATTTGTGAAGATGTTTCATGATGAAATCTTGCAGTTCGTCATTCACCTCAATTGTATGGATTTCTGCATCGTCCACAGCTCCTTCAGCCAGGCAGAGGGTGGCATAACCCGTATATGTGCCGATTTCGAGAATGTATTTCGGTTGGATAAGCCTGCATAGCATCTTGAGGATTTTTCCTTGCAAATGACCCGAAAGCATGCGTGGGCGCAATAGATTCACATGGGCATCTCTGTTTAAGCTTCTTAGTAAGTCTCCTTCTTCATCTATGTGCGAGAGGATATAATTTTCCAATGCTTCTTCTTTTTCTTTTTCCATAGCAATACCGATATCCTAAAAACAAATGAGATAACAACCACGGTCATCATCTCATTTGCAATATTATAAAATAATTTTTAAGTCTTACTCAACAGGTACAAAATATTTGTCACCGGCTTCAAGAACATGTCCTACTTTTTCAATTTCGAGGAAAGATAAACCGCCTTTGCCGTGAGTGAACGTTCCGCTAAGATAAACAACCAAATCTTCTTTATCTACCGAACCTTGCTCTTCAAGGGTTGCCATTGCTTTCAAGAAATATTCTTTATGTTTGTTTGTTGTGTAGCCTGTGTCTGATTGATGTCTTGCATCTACACCGTAACAAACCGAAAGTTGACGGGCAACTTCTTCGTTGCTGCAAAACGCATAAACAGGGCTTTTGCTGCGGAAAGCGGCAAGTGTGCGGGCAGTACGGCCTGTAACACTGTCTGTGATGATTGCTTTCACGCCCAACTGATTGCACGATTTAACGGCTTGTTTGCAAAGGAAAGAAGTGGTGTCGTATTCCTCGTCTTTGAATGGAACAGGAATTTCTTTTTCTTCCAGTTTAGATATTTCAGCGGCACGAGCCACGGCTGCCATTGTGCGAACAGCTTCAACAGGATATTTACCGTAAGCAGTTTCGCCACTCAACATCACTGCGTCTGTTCCGTAATATACTGCATTGGCAATATCTGTAACTTCGGCGCGTGTTGGACGTGGGTTTTCGATCATTGTGTGCAACATTTGAGTAGCTACAATAACCGGTTTTTTATATTCTACAGCTTTGCGGATAAGCAGACGTTGAATTCCCGGTATGTTTTCTTGTGGTACTTCTATACCCAAGTCTCCACGAGCAACCATCACTCCGTAAGCTGTTTGGAAAATTTCATCTATATTATCTACACCTTCTTGGTTTTCTATCTTTGCAATGATCTTGATGTTGCTATTGTGCTCATCCAGAATTTTCTGAACGTCCAATACGTCTTGTTTGTTGCGAACGAAAGAGTGCGCAATAAAGTCTGCATTGTTGCGGATAGCTATTTCAATACACTTTTTGTCTTTTTCTGTGATTGAAGGCAAGTTTACACTTACTCCGGGAATGTTCACACTTTTACGGCTACCGATTGTTCCGTTATTTTGAACTTCGCAAAGAAGATAAGCGTCTGTTTTCTCTATCACCTTAAGTGCTGTTTCACCATCGTCGATAAGGAGAACGTTACCCACAGGAACATCTTTAACGATGCTTGGGTAAGAAACTGAAATTTGCTCGTGTGTCGATTTTACGTTGATATCTCCGATCACTTTCAGTTTGTCGCCTGTTTTAACAACAATTTTTTCTCCTGATTCAGTGGCTGTTGTACGGATTTCAGGACCTTTTGTATCCATCATCAAACCAATAGTGTTGGATACAGTACGTACATTTGTGATTACATTTACAAATCCTTCCTCTGTCATGTGAGCCGAGTTCATTCTCACTACATTCATTCCTTCATTGTATAACGAACGAATAAAATCAACATCACAGCGCATGTCCGAAATTGTTGCAACAATCTTTGTTTTCTTAAACATAAAAATAGTTTTTAAATAGGTGTATTATTTGTTATGATAAAATAGTCTATTGCCAGTTTGTATGATTCCAATCCTAAACCTGCTATCGAGCCTTTGCACGCAGCGGCGATCATAGACCGGTGCCTGAATTCTTCACGGGCATGGATGTTCGATATATGTACTTCAATCACAGGGGTTACAACAGCTTTTATTGCATCGTGCAAGGCTATTGATGTATGTGTGTAGGCTCCGGCGTTCAGTACGATACCATCAAAATCGAATCCAACTTCATGAATTTTATCTATCAAAGCTCCTTCGTGGTTAGATTGATAGTAGTATAAATTGCATTTTCCTTTATATTGTTCTTGCAACGAGGTAAAGTAATCGTCGAATGATGTATGCCCGTAAACCGTTGGCTCGCGTTTGCCTAACAGATTCAGATTTGGACCATTCATTATAATTATTTTCTTCATACCTTAGTTTTGGACAATGCTTTTAGAAAAATGTTCACAAAAATAGTCATTTTTTTTAATAGACGAAATAGTTTCTTGTCTTGTTGACCGTTTAAAATTAACTAATTATGCTTCGGTCGTATTAAAAAATAAATATTATTATTTGCAGGCTGTATGAAGCCAATAAAAAAGCAAGCCTTTTTGAAATGACTTGCTTTTTTTAAGGTTATAATTAAATCTTTATTTTCTTACATTACAAAGCTCAACAGCCAAAATACGAAGGCTGCCAAAAATGCACTGATAGGTATTGTTATTACCCAGGCTACTAATAAATTTTTAGTAACACCCCAACGTACTGCTGCTAATCTTTTTACTGAACCAACGCCGATAATACTACCCGTGATAACGTGAGTTGTACTGACCGGCACATGCAGCTTTTCTGTGATAAACAGTGTTATAGATCCTGCAACCTGAGAGCAAAAACCTTCGAGTGGGGTGATCTTTGTAATCCGGTTTCCCATCGTTTTCATTATTTTGAATCCTCCGGCCATAGTTCCTAGTGCTATTGCCGTGAAACATACCACAGGAACCCAGATGTGCATATCGGTATTTATATCTGTGGTTTGCATAAAATGAGGAAGATCCGGTATGGTTTTCGTTGCTGCAATCAGAGTAACACCTATGATACCCATAACTTTCTGAGAATCATTCAATCCATGTCCAATGCTCAACATGGCAGAGGATATCAGTTGCAATCGTTTGAACCAATAGTCAGCCTTGCCCGGTTTCACATTTTTAGCCAAGTGTAATGTTATCAGGGTTATAATATTACCACCGATGATACCAATTAGTGGAGCTACAAAAATAAACAATACTATAATTCCTACTGTGTCTAAATGAACTGCACCAAATCCTGCGCTGGCAATACCTGCTCCTGCAAAGCCTCCTATCAATGTGTGCGAAGAAGAGGAAGGGATACCAAACCACCATGTGATGAGATTCCATGTTATGGCTGCCACAAGTCCCGCTATTACTACATGGAATGTAATGAAATCCGGTTCCACAGTTTTGGCCACAGTATCTGCAATACCAAAACCGCCTAACATATATTTTGCGATAAATAGTGCTACAAAATTGAAGAATGCAGCCCAAAGGACGGCCTGGCGGGGAGTGAGTACTTTTGAGGATACAACTGTCGCTACTGAGTTTGCGGCGTCGTGAAATCCATTTATAAAGTCGAAGATAATAGCTAAAACAATAATTACAATTAACGCTGTCATTTTGTAGGCTCTTATGCGTATTTAACTATTATGGTTTTGATGATTTTGCCAACTGTTTCCGCTGCATCCGTGGCTCGTTCCAATTCGTGGAGGATGTCTTTCAGCTTTATAACTTCGATGGCATCTGTTTCGTTCTCGAAAAGATTGATGAGGAAATGCTCGTAAACGTCATCTGCCTTGTGCTCAAGTTCGGCTAGTTTGTTGGAGTATTCCGTGATTTTCTGCGGACTCTTTTTCAGTACGTTCAATTCGCCGATAGCTTTATCTAAACATAATGCCGATTCTCTTACCAATTGGGCTAGTTGAGTAGCGCTTTCGGGCATAGCTTTCGGGCTATACAGCATAATTCTCTTAGCACAACTGTTGATATAATCTATTACGTCGTCCATCGTGCTCGACAGGTTGTTTATATCTTCGCGGTCGAATGGAGTGATGAATGTATTGTTAAGCTCGTCGAAAATCTGATTTTGCAGTTTATCAGCCAAACGCTCTTGTTCTTTAATCTTCTTGAAGTATTCTACTGCTTCATTGTGGCTTTTTGCCTGTACACATTCTGTAATAAGGTTTGATGCAGCGATAATGGCATCTGCCATTTGATCTAAGAGGGGGAAAAATTTGTCTTCTTTTGGTTTAAATCTTTCAAAAAAGTTATTCTTTGTCATATATTCAATATAGATATTCGATTCTTTAACAAATCATTAAGAAATTCACCTGTTTTTGTTAAGTCGTGCAAATATAAAATAAAAACCTAATTATTACTTATTTTTTAACATAAACTTATCCACAATGTGTTCTCGTTTTATGTTTTTTGCCATTCTTCATGACTGGTAGATTCCCAAATGAATGAAGGTTGTGCGGGAGTCATATAGCCGGATCGAGAGGGAGATTACTTACTTTTTGCTCCTGCTTGTATATATTTCGTTTTCAGACTGAAAGAAAAAGTCCTTTTTCTGTGATTTGTTGATGCTTTGCCGATTCGGGATGACGGACGGTGCGAAATGAAATTTATCGCCATTCAGCAAGAAAGGCTGCCGACGGGCAGCCTTTGCTCTGTTTTTATTTTGAGGAAAGTTTATTTACCTGAAACAATTTCCATTGTATCGGAGGCGATCATGTATTCTTCATCAGTAGGAATAACCACAACCTTCACTCTCGAATCGGGTGTGCTTATTACTGCTTCATCGCCATGAATAGCCTCATTTTTTTCCAGATCGAGCTTCACGCCCATAAATTCAAGTCCGGCACAAGCTACTCTTCGTGTATTAGAGTCATTTTCTCCTATTCCACCTGTGAATACAAGGACATCCAACCCGTCAAGAGCGGCGGCATACGAGCCGATATATTTTTTTATCCTGTAAGTGAACATGTTGAATGCCAGCTTGGCACGTTCGTCTCCTTCGCTCATCGCAGCTCTTAGCTCCCTCATGTCGGAAGAAACACCCGAAACACCCAGAAGTCCGCTGAACTTGTTCACAACCGTAGATATTGTTTGTGGCCCGATGTTTTCTTTTTCCATTATGAACGACAATACTCCGGCATCCACATCGCCCGAACGGGTACCCATCAACAGTCCTTCGACGGGAGTCATACCCATCGACGTATCTACTGATTTGCCGTTGGCAACAGCAGCCAAAGAACCTCCATTGCCAATGTGGGCAGAGATTATTTTTTGGTCTTCGTAGGGTAGTCCTAAAAATTCGCACGCGCGTTTTGTTACGTAACGATGGCTTGTTCCATGAAATCCATAGCGACGGATGGCGTATTTTTCATACAAAGAATATGGGGTGCCATACATGTATGCCTTTGCGGGCATTGTTTGATGAAAAGCCGTATCAAATACCGCTACCTGTGGAATGTCGCCCATCAGTTCTTTTACGGCGTTTATACCTGCAATATTGGGCGGATTATGAAGCGGCGCAATGTCGATGCAGTCAACTACTTTATCCATCACATCGTCCGTAATCAGAACACTTTGGTTGAACTTTTCCCCGCCATGCACAACACGGTGACCAACTGCATCAATTTCGCTCAAGGATTTCAAACAACCGTATTTTTCGCTTGTCAAAACTCCCAGTATATATTCAATTCCGGCCTTGTGTTCAAGTATTTCTCCTTCAAAAATTACCTTGTCTCCGTTAGCCAGAGGGATTTTAAGGAACGAACCTTTCAGTCCTATTTTTTCTATTCCCCCTTGTGCCAGAACCTCTTTGCTCTCCATGTCGAAGAGTTTGTATTTTATTGACGAACTTCCACAGTTCAATACTAATATTTTCATGTAGTTAAATTAAATTGTTAGCTTCAAGTTTGTTTCCGGCTTCATCATAAACATAGAATCCTCTTCCTGTCGACAGTCCATATTGTTTCGATCTGTACAACCTCCACAAAATAGGAGAACTCTTGTATTTGCGATCGCCATATTCATTGAACATATCTTCCATCAGCATCACCATTTTTTCGATACCGATGATGTCCGTCAGTTCGAATATGCCATGGCGCATACCATATATCACACGGAATTCTTCGTCTATATTTTCCATAGACGTAAGGTTTTCCATCAGCATCTGGCATGCTTCGTTCAGCATGATAGCCATTAATCTTAAGCTAACCAAACCACTGCTTTCCTGTACTTCGATAGGCGTGAATTTGATCAGTTTAGAGAAAAGCAAAACACGCTGAAGAACTTCCGGAGAAGTGAATGTTCCTTTTACTATCTCCAACAAACGGGCATCCGAGTGTGCTATCGGGAAATGAAGGCTGACGCATCTTTCTTTATGAACCAAATCGGCTGCTAGTTCACTGATAATAACCGTTGTTGCATTGGTGGCAATAATAGCGTCGGGAGCAAGGATGGATTCTAAATTTTTGAATACATCTTTGCGCAGTTCTGTGCTGCGTTCTCCATTTGTTTCGTAGCGGATACACTCAATTACGAAGTCGCAATCTTTCAGGTCGTTGTAGTCTAACGAACCCACAATGCGATTCATTGTGCTGCGTTTCTCGGATTGGGTGAGTCCCCAGTTTTCTATTTTAGTGTCCAAACTGCGTTCTATTTCGCTCAAAGCCTCTTGTATTTTTTCTTCCGATATTTCGATGAAGACAACTTCAAGTCCGGCCAATGCAGTATGGTTTACAATGTTGCGACCGTCTCTTCCACAGCCAACAACTCCTATTTTCGAGAACAGGGATCTTTTCTTTTCGCCCTTGCTCAATCCAAAATTTTCTATCGATTCTTTTATTTCAGCCATATCTGTTTTTGTTTATTTTTTCTTTGCCGCTATTGCCTGATTTGCCGTGATAGCCACCATCTTGTAAACGTCATCTATCGAACAACCTCTCGAAAGGTCGTTCACCGGAGCTGCCATTCCTTGAAGAATTGGACCTACTGCGTCTGCATCTCCCAGGCGTTGAACCAGTTTGTAAGCTATATTACCTACTTCCAGATTGGGGAATACGAGTACGTTTGCTTTCCCTGCGACTTCGCTTCCCGGAGCTTTGCTCGAGCCAACAGAAGGCACCAGAGCCGCATCCGCTTGCAATTCTCCATCAATGCTCATAGTCGGGTCAAGTTCTTTAGCCAGCTTGGTTGCTTCTATCACTTTGTCGGCCATAGGGTGTTTTGCACTGCCTTTTGTAGAGAAACTCAACATTGCAATGCGAGGTTCTTCTTGTGCAAATGTGCGTGCCGATTGACCTGTGCAAACCGCAATCTGTGCTAGTTCTGCTGCCGACGGATCGGGTGTGACAGCACAATCAGCAAAAAATAGCAACCCGTCTTTTCCGTATTCTTGTTTTTTGGTGAACATAAGGAATACTCCCGAAACGACGTTTATCCCCGGTGATGTTTTAATGAGTTGCAATGCAGGACGCAACACGTTTCCTGTCGAGTTTTTTGCACCGGCTACTTCTCCGTCCGCATCTCCTGCCTTGATCATTAAACATGCCAGATATAGGGGATCTTCTACAAGAACGGAAGCCTGTTCTGTTGTCATGCCTTTCGATTTGCGCAATTCAACTAACAAGTCAATGTACGCATCTTTTTTCGCATGGTTTTTAGGGTCAATAATAATTGCCTTGTCAATGCTTTGTAAGTCTAAAGACTTCGCAAGATCTTTTATTTCGGTAGGGTTGCCTATCAAAATAATTTCTGCGACACCATCGGCCAACAATCTGTCTGCCGCGGTGATAGTTCTTATTTCTGTGCCTTCAGGCAATACGATGCGTTGCTTATCGGCTTGTGCCCTGGCAACCATTTCCTTGATCAAATCCATAATTAAAATAAGTAGTTAATAGAATTTAATGATATATTTCTATGTTATAATTTGCTAAGCTTGTTTTACTTACCAAAGCAATAAAGAGGTCTGCGACCTTAATGTCTTATGTTTTAAATAACAAAAGAGTAATGTTTACAAAACAACCCTTTTCTAATTTTTCATAGATAGCACAAATATACGCAAAATGCAATCTTGAGTTTGCAAAGTTAAGAAAAAAAGAATACTTTTTTACATAAATTTACAACACTTAGAAATATATTTGAAACTAAGTTGTTTATCTTATACTTAGTTCAACCAGGTGGTAATTGAAAATAGTTCTTTTAAGTTATTCATATTTTAGTAATTTTGTCTTTGTCGAATAAAAAAGGAAAAATATGATGAAAGAAAAGGCTTTGGATTTCCTAACTAAATACAAATATACTATCCTGTTGCTGATCTATTTTTGTATTATTGCCGTTTTGGCTGGGGAAAAACGGATATGTCAGACCACAATTGTAGCCGGAATAAGTAGTTTGTCTCTTTTCTTCATTGTTAATATTTTAGCGAAAACGCGCTATTCGCTACCTTTTACTATCATATTCATCCTTATTATTAGTCTTGATGCTTTTTTTGCATTCAATTATCAAACCTACATTACATTATTCTTGTTGAGCTCTATGTTGGAAACCGATATTGTTGAAGCAAAAGAAACACTAGGGTTGTTCGTAATTAGTGTTGTTGTGATTTTGATGGTTACTTCTTTTCTTGTATTCAAATCGCAACAGGAATTAAGAAACAGAGCCCTTTCTCGCAGAAAGTCAGCCTTAATCTTATCTATATACATTATCATTATCATACCTTTCGTTGGATTTGTGAAGCTAAAGTCGGACGACAAAACCGATGGGTTGTTTAAGTTGAATGTAGTGCTAACCATAGAAAAATCGCTAAAAAATATTACTCCTGTTTTTTATGGAGATTTTCTCACATTTGGAGCTTATCAACATGAAATGTGGAAACTAAAAGATTATGTACATACTAATCGTACCTTGCCTGAAGGTATTTCATTTGAACAGACAAAGAAGCAACCCCAGAAAATATATCTTATAGTTGGTGAAACTGCTCGCAGAGATCATTACTCACTCTACGGATATCCTGTCAAAACCACCCCATTTCTGGATAGCTTATATCATACAAAGACTGTCGATTTCAACTTTTATCAAGGCGTAGCACCAGCTCCACTCACTCGGGAAGCTGTAAAATTGGTTCTTAGTTTTGCCTCACCTACAAATGTGCAAACCTTTTTCGATTATAAAAATGTAGTGGAGATTGCTAAAGACGCAGGGTATGAAACAAACTGGATATCAAATCAAGACAAAGTTGGTATTGGAGACGGATATGTCGGTTCTATCGGGGCAAATGCAGATAAAAGAAGTTTCAGGGATATGATGGTAGAAGGTCAACTTGAAGACCTTAACTTGATAAAAATCTTGAAGAAATGGCATAAGCCAAATGAAAAGCAATTTTTTGTAATTCATCTTGTTGGCAGCCATCATGATTATAATACAAGATATGATGAAATAGACAAGAATAGTATACCGGGAGATGATATAGTTGCAGACTACGATCGTTCTATTCATCATACCGACCGGGTTTTCAGAGAAATATATGGTGTGATGAAAGACGATCTTTCTTCTTCTGTAATATATTATATCTCAGATCATGGCGAAGTTATAGGGAAAGGCCATGCTTTTGGTTGGCAACAAGATTATAGGGTACCTGTTTTTGCTATTTCGAATAATACGGATGTTGTAAACACCGATTCTATTATTGGAAAATATGTAGACCAAGAATCACAACTTATAAACACATCTTCTTCAATTTACATACTGTCCGAAATTTTAGGATATAAAATCCCTCAAAGTGCTGTAGATAAAAGTATTGTGGATGGAAGATATGTATTGGACAAAGATTTTAAACCTGAGATGTTTGTAAATATTAAGGCTGCAGAAGAGTGATTGATAACCAGATGTTTAAGGTTGTTGCTACGGTGAGTGATATTGACTGAAAAGCTGAAACGAAAAAACCTGCCCTAAAAGAGCAGGTTTGGATATTGCGAGAATGTTATTTTATTCCATTTCCATGTTGCCATCTTTGTCAACAGTGTATGTTAACATGTAATAATCGGTATATGTGGTTCTGCCTACTTTTCTTGTAGCCTTACCGTTTTCAGTAACATTGATGCCGATTTCGTAAACTGTATTGCCTTCTTTGTCTAAAAGAACTTTGATGGAACGTGTGCTTTTGAATGAATATCCGGTGGGGAGCATTGTTTTAGCTTTGTCTATGAGTGCTAATACAGCATCCGATTTTACACTGGCAGCATCTACCCCTTTTGTAATGGCTTTGTCATCTTTCAGCAAGCCTTTGTCTTTCATTTTTTTCTTAGCGGCAGCTACAGCTTTGTTTTCATTCTCTGGTTTTTCCAACACTTCGTTTACGTCGTCGGATACTGTTTGGATATATGGCTTTCCTTCTTTGTCAATCAGGTCGATAACGATTGAGCCGGCTTTGTTCGACAGCTTGTCTGTTTCTTCCATTTCAGCCGATACGATAAGGTATTTTTCAGTATCAACTTTTGTAGTTACGGCTTCTACAAATTTGTCAACACCTTCTTTTTCATCCATTTTTGCAGGATTGAATATTGAACAAGACGTGGATAGAATGAATGCCGAAGCAGACAATAATAAGATTTTTTCTAGTTTCATAAAAAATTGATTTTGTGTAAATTATAATTTGGTTTATCTAATCATTTTATCATGTTTTGTAAAGTCGCCAGCTTGTTTTTTTTTTGTGTAATTTAACTTAAAGAGAACAAAGTTACATAATTTTCATTAAGGTAACATAATTTGATATATTAAAAAAATATGCTTGATCTTTACAGGTGAGTTTAAGGCAAATGTTCAAGTAAAACAAAAGCCAACCCTTATGTTATTGAGAGTTGGCTTTAGAATTAATCTTATGTTGTTCTTTTAGGCTATAAAGAACATTCGGTTTCGTTCAAATATCTTTCTACGTCAATAGCAGCTTTACATCCGCTGGCTGCTGCAGTTATTCCCTGACGGTAGACGGGGTCGGCTACATCACCGGCGGCAAATACACCGGGTATGTTTGTCTTGGTCGACATAGCCTGTGTCTTGATATATCCTGTTTCGTCCATATCTATTTGTCCTTCAAATATCTTAGTGTTTGGAGTATGCCCTATTGCCAGGAAGAAACCGTCAATAGCCAGATCAAATTTTTCTTCGTTAGCTTGCCCTGCATGTTTTACGATATTCGCGCCTTCAACGCCATTCTCACCAAACAAACCAACAGCATTGCATTCAAACAGAACTTCTATCTTTTCGTGAGCAAAGACACGGTTTTGCATTACTTTAGATGCACGGAGGAAAGGTTTTCTTACAATGAGGTAGACTTTGCTTGCCAGTCCGGCCAGATAGATCGCCTCTTCGCACGCAGTGTCACCACCACCAACAACAGCTACTACTTTCTTGCGATAGAAAAATCCGTCGCATGTGGCACAGGCCGAGACTCCCATTCCTGCATATTTCGTTTCGTCAGGAAGTCCAAGATATTTGGCTGTTGCCCCTGTCGAAATGATAACTGTATCTGCTTCTATTTCCTTTTCACCGTCAATGATCACTTTTTTAGGCGAAACCGAAAAGTCTACGGAGGTTGCAATGCCGTTTCTGATCTCTGCCCCGAATCTGACAGCCTGTTTTTTCAGGTCTTCCATCAGTTCCGTGCCTGTAACGCCTTCGGGATATCCGGGAAAATTTTCTACATCCGTAGTAGTTGTTAGTTGTCCTCCCGGTTGGATTCCTTCGTAAAGAACGGGTGCGAGATTTGCCCGTGATGCATATATCGCAGCAGTAAAACCTGCCGGACCCGACCCGATGATCAGGCAACGTACTTTTTCACTCATAATCTTATATTGTTTTTAGTTTGATTACATTAATCGTTTTTCAGGCAAATTCCACGGGTGGAGTAGAACCCCACCCCTACAATAATATTTGTTTGATTGTAGGGATAGACCTCTGGTCTACCCGAAAGAATGGACGTAAAATATTACGCTCGTTATAAATGCAAAATTATAGACAATGCGTATGAAAACAAAATCTTAACGATTCAAATTTTCTATGCCATATATAGTATAACTATATGTTAACGTAGGTCTATGATATCCACACCCGGATACTCTTTGCTGTTGAACGAGAACGTCGAATCGGTAAGAGTCACGCCGGTTTGGTATTTTGTAATGGTGAGTGTCGCTTTAGTTCCGTCGGTGTTGATTATCGTGATGGATTTTATTTGCGAATTTTGCTTGTCAATATTTATAATAAATTTGCTTACCTCTCCTTTTTTCTGTGGAACCATTTCGACGTTATATGCAAGTCTTCCCTGATCTTTTACTTCACCTTTGTAGATGAGGTTGAAGCCCGACTTATACATGCCAAGCAATGCCGTAGGGCTGATAGATGCAAGTTCTTCACCTGTCGGGTTTGTGACATTCACCTCGTCGCCTCTTTTTGCGTATACCCATTGAGTTTTTCCGTCGAACCATGTGATGGCATCGGTAAGCTCAAATTTAAACTTATTCCCTTTTATCCAAGCTGTTCCGTTTTGATTGAAGGTTTCTTTTGTTCTCGTATTTTCTTGTTTGACCGTAAACTTCGCATTGACTCCCCCCGCTTTGTTGAAAGCATCGGAAGCATTATCGAGTATTGTTCTCGCATTTTGAGCCACTGCTATCTGAGCGAAAAGAACAGAAAGAACAATCAAAATTTTTGTTTTCATAATTGTAGTTTTTTGTTTCTATTTTTTGTCATTGAGTCGCCGTCGCTCCTCGAACGTTGTTTCTAAATATAGTGAAGAAGTTGTTTGTAAGTAAGAAACCGTCTAGACTTTTTCGTTTTGTTCAATTTTGTCATCCTGAGAGTATCGAAGGATCTGTTTTTTTAGATGTTTCACTACGTTCAACATGACAAAAACTCAAAAATTAAGTATAATTTAAAAAGTCTAGATGACTTCTAAATATCAGATGCTTCGTTTCACTCAGCATGACAATAAAAATTTATCTTTATGATATTTCATCGTTTAAAAATTTCCATTCTGGATTAAATTCGGAAATTAATGTCTCTTTTTTTGCTCTAGTCCAACCTTTAATTTGTTTTTCTCTCATAATAGCATCTTCTATATTTTCAAACCTTTCCCAATAGATAAGGTAAAATGTTTTATACTTGCTAGAGAAAGACATATTTTGATACTGATCTTTTTCTTGATGCTCATATAATCTCCTTTCTAGATCATTGGTTACACCTACATATAAAACATTTCTGTTGCGATTAGTAAGGATGTAAACAAAGTAATTGTGCAATCCTAAAGGTTTCATCCTTGTATTTAAATAATTTTTGTCATTGAGTCGCCGTCGCTCCTCGAACGTTGTTTCTGAACATAGTGAAGAATCTGTTTGTAAGTAACCAGATCCTTCGTTTCACTCAGGATGACAAAATAAATTAATGTTCTATTAAAGTTAAGACATTAAAAAACGAAAAAAGTTTAATAAAACTATAAACCTTTCATCGAGTTTAGTTTTTGTTCCAAGCTATATTCATCGCCGATATAGACTTCCCTTGGCTTGCTGCCTTGCGTAGGACCCACTACTCCCGCTGCTTCCAATTGATCCATCAGGCGACCGGCACGGTTATATCCGATCGAAAATTTACGCTGAATGAGCGACGTTGAACCTTGCTGATGAATAACGATCAGGCGTGCAGCTTCGTCAAACAAAGGGTCTTTGTCGTTCAGATCTACACTTCCGGCTTTGTCGTCACCTGCATCGGTCACAAATTCGGGCAGTTCGAAAGCATGAGAGTAACCTTGTTGGCTGCCGATGTATTGGGCGATGCCTTCCACTTCCGGCGTATCGACAAATGCACACTGAACACGCACCAAGTCGCTGCCTTGCGAGAATAACATGTCTCCACGACCTATAAGCTGATTTGCTCCTGCCATATCCAGAATAGTACGTGAATCTATCTGAGATGTAACACGGAAAGCCATACGGGCGGGGAAGTTGGCCTTGATGGTTCCTGTGATGATATTTGTTGTCGGACGCTGTGTTGCAATAATCATGTGTATACCTACTGCTCGTGCCTTCTGGGCGATACGGGCAATAGGCAGTTCTATCTCTTTGCCTGCCGTCATTATCAAGTCTCCAAACTCGTCTATCACGACAACTATGTATGGCAGATACCTGTGACCTTTTACCGGACTTAACCTGCGCTTTATAAACTTTTCGTTATATTCTTTTATCGTGCGCACACTTGCACCCATTAGCAGCTCGTAGCGGTCGTCCATTTCCTTGGTTAAGGAATTGAGCGTCTGAGTAACTTTTGTTACATCCGTGATAATCGCTTTTTCCGCATCGGGTAGTTTTGCCAGATAATGTTTTTCGATGGTAGAATAAATATTAAACTCTACCATTTTAGGATCGACAAGCACCATCTTCATTTCGGCAGGATGCTTTTTATACAGAAGCGATGTTATGATGGCATTCAGTCCCACCGATTTACCCTGACCTGTTGCCCCTGCTACCAGAAGGTGAGGCATCTTGCAAAGGTCGAACATGAAAATCTCGTTCGTAATCGTTTTTCCTAAAGCGACAGGCAGATCCAGAGTAGACTCCTGAAAACGTTTCGAGGCAATTACCGATTGCATTGATACAATCTGAGGGTCTTTATTTGGCACTTCAATACCAATTGTTCCTTTACCCGGCATCGGCGCAATGATACGGATACCCAATGCCGCAAGGCTCAGGGCGATATCATCTTCAAGATTTCTGATCTTGGAAATACGTACTCCGGCCTGAGGTACAATTTCATACAATGTGATTGTAGGACCTACTGTTGCTTTTATGGAAGTGATTTCTATGCCATAATCTTTCAGCGTTTTGATGATCTTCTCTTTATTGGCTCGTTGTTCTTCCATGTCTACACCATGTCCTGAGGTATCGTATACTTTCAACAAGTCGAGTGACGGAGATTTGTAAGAAGATAAATCTTTTGTCGGGTCGTAATCTTCCATCTCTACCTCTTCTTCCCAACTTTCGGGATCGGTTTGTTGCGGCTCAGGTTCTCTGTCTACCGTTGGTTGCGGAGGTGTAGTCGTCGTTGGTTGTGGTGCTATGTATGTCTCTTCTATTTGAGGTACAACAACCTCAAAATCGTCTTCTATGCTCAATGCCGGTTTGGCCGGCGCAGGTTTTGTTCTGCTTGGAGGGGGTGTTGAGGGGATGTCTATCGAAAAATCAACCACCGGAGATGGCTCTTCTGTTGCGTTGTTGAAAGGAATAACGTCATCTTCTTCCTCGTCTTCCTCTTTGCCATGCTTGATTAATGCAAAAATGCGTTGGAAGAATGATGGCTTATCTTCTTCTTCGTTCTCCTCATTTTCTTCTATCGTCTCAGGCTCATTGTCATTTTTCTTTGTTGCCAGTTGTAATGGTTTCTGGAAAATATTGCGGAAAAATTCGACAGATGCTTTTTTCGTTATGAGAATGAAAATAACAAACAGAAGGATGACGATTAGTATCATTCCCGGTTTTCCGAAAGCGCTTTCCATAGAGTTCACTATGGTTGAACCATGACTGCCTCCCCACCTGATGAAAGAGGTGTTGTCTTCCGGATTAGGATATATGGCACTTTGCAAGAATGAAAAAGTGATGGAACCCCATATCAATACAAAAGAAAAGATGAGGAATGTTCTGATAAGCGAACATTTCCACACACGCATAAGCCTCAAACCGATCAGGGCTATATACACAGGAATGAGCAGGGAGAATATCCCCATAAATTTATTGATAAGTTGTTCGGAAACAAAAGCTCCTGTTGTGCCTGTCCAGTTTTTTATTCCGAGTTTGTTGCCGATAAGCTCGGTGAAAGACTTGTTTATTATTTTGCTCTGATCTTCTGCTCCTGTGAAGAAGAAAGAAATCATTCCGATGAGGATATAGATGGCAACGAAAAGAATACAAATACCTATCACAAAACTGCCAATATCACTTTTCAGAAAATTAACAATGCTCCTGAAAAATGATTTTTTTCCTTTCTTGGTATTGGTCTTTGTGCTTCGGGTGTTGGGTTTCTTTCTCGTTGCTGGTTTCTTTTTCGCCATTTATGTAGTGTGAATATTATACGTCAATAAGCAACAAAGGTACAAAATCTTTTATCTTTTCTTTTATTCGCAAGCGGTGAATTATAAAATATTGTATATCTTTGCAGCTTAAACGAATAAACTACTCCGATGAAAATATCTAAGTAAAAAATGATGGTTAAGACACCATCTTGTAGCTGAGAAAAATCTCAGGCATTTGGTTCAATAAATTATCAACATCCGGTGGCAGGCGCCCTATTCTACGGTCTGTTGCTGTTAACTTAGAAATCATGTAATTAATTATTTCTTCCTCGAAAACATTTTCAGATATGTTTTTATTGTACTAAGCAGCTTTAATAGGCTGTTTAGATAGGCTTCATTTGCAGAATTGTCATCCTGAACGTTAGTGAAGGATCCTTGTTCTTCGGGATTTGTAACCCTGAAGCTGTTATTTCCCGGATTTAAAATCCGGATAGCAGGCAAGCATGGGATTGCAAATCCCATGCGACGGCAGGTGTGTTTGTAGGGGCAGGCCTCTGGTCTGCCCGAAAGATTTGTCTTTGACACACTTTCTTGTCATCCTGAACAGAGTGAAGGATCTGGATAAATAGTAGACAAGTAGACAAGTAGACAAGTAGACAAGTAGACAAGTAGACAAGTAGACAAGTGGACGAGTGAAAAGACTAGTGTCTTGTACCTTGTTTACTAGATATAGACGTCCTGTTGTCAGTATGACAAAACAACTACTGATTCGCATTTTTAATCCATTATTATTTTATCATGAGTATTACTATCAACAATATATCATACATTCATTCAGATAAAGAAACATTGTTTCAAAATATAAGTTTTTCTGTCCCGACAGCGCAAAAAGTTTCATTGATCGGGAAAAACGGTTCGGGCAAGTCAACTCTGTTGAAGATTATAGCAGGGAAGTTATCTCCGTCGTCGGGCGAAATAATTTCGTCTGATAAACCATATTATATTCCCCAGCATTTTGGGCAATATGACAATTTAACCATATCTCAGGCATTGGGAATTGAAGATAAGCTTAACGCATTGCATGCAATTCTGGGTGGTGATGCAAGCCAGCTGAACTTCGATTTGCTCAACGATGATTGGGATATTGAGGAAAGAGCTTTGGCGGCTCTTGCATCGTGGGGATTGCAACATCTTGGCTTGTCCGATCAGATGGAGTTTCTGAGTGGTGGCGAAAAAACAAAGGTTTTTCTGTCAGGAATAAATATTCATTCACCCTCAGTTGTGCTTCTGGATGAACCTACCAATCATTTGGATGCAGACGCCAGGCATCAATTATACGAACTTATTGAATCGGGACGATCTACAATTATAGTTGTTAGCCATGACAGAACATTGCTCAACCTGATCAGCCTGACTTATGAGTTGCATAAGGGTGGGGTGGAGATGTATGGCGGAAATTATGAGTTTTATAAAATCCAGAAAGAAGAGCAATTGCAGGCTTTGCAGGCTCAGTTGGAAGACAAAGAAAAGGCGTTGCGACAGGCAAAAAAAGTTGCACGAGAGGCTGCCGAGCGAAAACAACGGATGGATGCCCGTGGGCAGAAGAAGCAAATAAAGGAAGGTACTCCCCGCATTATGATGAATACGATAAAGAACCGTGCCGAAGCGAGCGCATCGAAGTTGAAAGATGTGCATGCCGATAAAATGGGAGGAATATCGGACGATTTGAGGCAAATACGCCAGAAGTTGCCTGAAGGCAAAGAAATGAAGCTGAATTTTGAAGATGCTAACCTACATTCGGGTAAAATATTGGTGACGGCAAAAGATATTAATTTTGGTTATTCCTCTGAAATGTTGTGGGATAGTCCTCTCAGTTTTCAAATAAAAAGTGGCGACCGAATTGCGATTAAGGGCGGAAACGGAAAGGGTAAAACTACATTACTTAACATTATACAGGGAAAACTTGAACCCAAACAGGGTGATATAGTTCGTGCCGATTTTAGTAGTTTGTATGTTGATCAGGAATATTCAATCATTGACAACAGTCTTACGGTTTTGGAGCAGATCCAGCATTTTAATTCGATGAATTTGTTGGAACACGAGATAAAAACCATACTTCATCGCTATCTGTTCCCATTTGATACGTGGAATAAAACTTGTGACAAACTGAGTGGCGGTGAAAAAATGCGACTGGTTTTCTGCTGCCTGATGGTAAGCAACAACACTCCTGATGTGTTTGTGTTGGACGAACCGACTAATAATCTTGATATTCAGAGTTTGGAGATTGTTACGAATGCCATCCGTGATTATAAAGGAACGTTGATTGTTATTTCTCACGATCAGTATTTTATTCAGGAAGTTGGAGTAAATCAGGAAATAGGAGTTTAATGGGGTTTTTTGTCGATAGAACTGTGGCTTTTGTCGATTCCGATTGTTGAGAAGTGATTTTTAGAGGAGTTTTGTAGCGAAATATTAGTAAAAAATGGTTTAAACAAACAACAAAAATTACATTATGAAAAAAATCTTTTATTTATTCTTTGCTCTTCCTCTTCTTTTTATTTCGTGCGACTCGGACGACGATGAAACTTACGAAAACATCGGGACTGTTGAGGGTGTTTGGGGTATATCTTCCGTTTCGGTAAATATAGAAACTGGTAATACGCTGATTGATGCTACATTGAGTGCAGTCCTTTCTACATTTCAGGGATATGCCGCCGCAGCCGAACCGGATGGTTATGATTTTGATTCGGATGGTACTTTTACCTACTATTTCATCGAAGATAGTGCAATCTCTTCTCAGGGAGAGGGAACGTATAGCCTGACTACCGATTCTTTGTATCTAACATATAATGATACACAAACGACAGAAACTTATAAAGTTGTTACAGCAAGTTCGTCAACTTTGCAGATAAGGAAAAGTTACTTGTCGGATCTGGCCAGTTGGGGTGCGGCACTTGTGGGCATTAATATTGATAGTGCAACAGCAACAATGACTTACGCGAAAAGTAATTGATAAAAGTATTTTCTTTACGAAATATTTGCAAGAAAATAAATTTGCGTATTCAGACTCGGCTATTGGTCTTATTCGCTACCTGCCACACAGGGCATCCTTAGCATTGGTAAAACCGGAGATAATTCTTTTTCGGCTCGTACCTCCCTCATTTTCTGGAAGATTTAAATGGCTGCTGACTGATGTGTGTGAAAATCAACTAAGCCGTAAAGGTATACATTTGGTGAAGAAAGCCTGAGAATTGTGAGTTCTCAGGCTTTCTCTATTTTTTGTCGAATCTGTCTTTATGAGGTGAATAACGTTTGAAAAATACATAATAGAACAAGTAGAGTAGTAAGAAGACCGCCGATACGATAAGTATCGTAACGCTTGATTTCCATACAATTGTCCACGAAATGGGTTGAACGCCCCATAGTGCGAGCACCGTCAGAGTTGCTCCTGTCAGGACAATAACCGTAGAAATGATACCTAGAAAAAATCTCATAATTGCCTCTGTTTTAGATGTGAAAATATTTTAAGGTCGAAGACCTTTCTATCGTTTTGGTTGCCGAAGTAACTTCGGTGAGTGATAATTTGAAACAACGTTTACAAGAATAAAGCGTATGATTAGTTTCAACCGAAACCTTAAAAGTAATAAAATACAAGAGAAAAATGACCTTATTCCGCATCTTTTTCCGATTCGGAAATATCTATTAACTTTCTCAGATCGTGAGAACCCGATTTCATCGACACCAGAGGGACGGTTTCAACCATTGCAAATGATGGATCTATGTCGTACATCTGTGTGTCGGACGTGCTAAGTTTTTTTACCAAATTATAGCACGCAAGAATAATCCTTTGTTTTATGTTAAGGTCTACATTTCTGAAGATACGGTCAACCACAACAAATTTGAAGTCTCCCCGCATGCCTTTCATTGAAGGATAACGGGATGACAGATCAACCACGCCTCTTCGCTCCAATTCGTTCGTTATCAGGTGAACAAACTGATCTGTATGTACTCCGACCTTAAATCCGACCAGTATATTTATCCTGAAAATCTTTTTAGGCAGAAGGGTTTTCACTGAATATTCGAAATCGTAAGGCGAATCAGTCCTTTTAATGTTGATAAACCAATAGGTGTCGGCTCTTTTTGGTTGTTTGCTGAATAAGGAATAGGTGATCTTGTTTTCGAGCGAATATGTCTTGTTGGCACGTGTAATGAACACCAGATTGGTGGCTGTTTTGGCTATCTCGGTGTCCTCGCTCACCCTGTTTATCTTGTCTATATAAGCATCATCCACAGTGTCGTATGCTGTATAATGGCTCTTTATCCGCCTGCCGTTGTACCACGAATACATCATGAAGAATATGACTCCGGCAATTAGGATGGATGCAAAACCTCCGTGTGCAAATTTTTGCATATTGGCAAGGAAGAAACTAACCTCAATGATCGTAAAAAATATTGTCAGGCCTATTCTACCCCATCGTGGTATGCCCATCTTTTCCATGTAAAGGAACAGGAGGATAGTGGTCATCAACATACTTAAGGTGATGGAAAGCCCGTATGCCGCTTCAAGGTTGGTCGACGATTGGAATGTGAGCACAATAATGATGCACGAAATCATCAGAAACCAGTTTACCGAGGGGATAAACATCTGCCCTTTTATTCGTGTCGGATATTTGATTTTTACGTTTGGCCAGAGATTGAGGGAAATGGCTTCGCTGATTATTGTATACGACCCGCTAATCAAAGCTTGTGATGCTATAATTGCGGCTAATGTGGCTAATATAACTCCGGCAAAATTGAACCACGAAGGCATCATTGCAAAAAATGGATTAACACCGACATTGATAAGTGAAGGATTGTCAATAATCCAGGCAGCTTGCCCTAAATAATTCAGAATAAGCATACTTTTAACAAAAGTCCAAGATACTCTGATGTTTTTCAATCCTGTATGCCCCAGATCGGAATAAAGAGCTTCCGCCCCTGTTGTACACAGAAATACAGCACCAAGTATGATCATCGTGTGCGGTGCTTCGATCAGGAAATGAATAGCGTAATATGGGTTAATGGCTTTCAAAACGGAAAAGTCATGCACAAACTGATTCAGCCCTAAAACGCCCAATGTGATGAACCATACAAGCATAATAGTGCCATAGAACCGTCCTAAAGAACTAGTACCTAGTGGTTGAACAAGAAATATGCCTATTATAATTGCTATGGATATGGGAATTACAGGTATGCTTGGCACTAAGGTGTTAAGTCCTTCCATTGCAGTCATTACGGTGATTGCGGGGGTAATAACTCCATCGGCAAGCAGTGTGGCTGCTCCTACTGCTGCAATTACGTATGCCCAGCGATGTTTTTTTCTGATAAGAGCATAGAGAGACAAAATGCCGCCTTCGCCCTTGTTGTCGGCACGCAGGGTTATCACCACATACTTGAGGGTGGTTTGTATGGTCAAAGTCCAGAAAACACAGGAAACAGCACCCAATATATAGTCAGGTCGTGCCATGTCGCTTTGCGGTAACGCCCCGATGATGGCTTTCATTACATATAGAGGAGATGTTCCGATATCGCCGAAAACGACTCCGATTGCTAAAACGATTCCGAAAACGCCAAAAGGGACTTTATGCTTTGTACTTCCCATAGTTGTTGATAACGATTTTTTGCATACATAAAGAAAACATAACCATATCTCTTATCTGAACACCGATTTCGAATAAAGGTTCAATAGATGTTGTGTCGAATAAAGAACTGTTTGATCTGTTTTCATTAGTTCAGCTTGTATGCTTTAGCCTAATTATTAATGAGAATCAGTAGTTGTTTTGTCATGCTGACGACAGGAAGCATCTGTAGAACACATAACAGTTATCTTGTTCTTCGGGGTTTGTAACCCCGAAGTTATTATTTCCCGGATTTTAAATCCGGATAGCAGACAAGCATGGGATTGTAAATCCCATGCGACGGCAGGTGTTCTAAAAGTAAATTTTGGTATCTTTCTGTCATTGCCTCGCCTTCGCTTCGGCGAACGTTGTTTCTGAACGAAGTGAAGGATCTGGATTGAAACACACAGATTTTTCACTTCGTTCAAAATGACAAAACGGATATAAGTATTATAACAAATGAATTAACATCAAAGTCTTAAATGCACTACGGGTTAAAGATATTTTAGTTACTTGTCCGATCTCAATTTTGTCCGTAATTTTTGAATAACTATATTTGTGAAATCATCATCTAAACAAATGTCAGGGAAATATGTTTGACAACGAAAACAGGCTTTTTATAGCAATCAATCAAGATAGTGAAATCTGTCTGAACCCTAAAATGGCTAACCGCCATGGACTTATAACCGGAGCTACGGGAACCGGAAAAACTGTAACTTTACAAAATTTAGCCGAAACGTTCAGTTCGATGGGTGTGCCCGTCTTTGCAGCCGACATAAAAGGAGACTTGTCGGGCGTGGCAAACAAGGGAGGCAACAAGGAAAGTGTTACCAAGCGTGTCGATTCTTACGGGTTGACGGAAAAAGGTTTTGTTTTTCAGGGTTTTCCTGTTCAGTTGTGGGATGTGTTTAAGGAACAAGGTGTACCCATCAGGGCAACTATCGCCGATATGGGACCTTTGCTGTTGAGCCGTCTGCTTTCGTTGAACGATACACAAAGTGCCGTATTGACCATTATTTTCAAAATATCGAAAGATGAAAATCTGGAATTGATAGACTTGAAAGATTTGCAGAAAATATTGGAATATGTAGGAAATAACACCAACAGTTTCACTACCAATTACGGAAATATATCCGCTGCCAGCATTGGTGCAATTCAACGGGGATTGTTGCAATTGGAGCATGATGGAGCAGATTTGTTTTTCGGAGAACCTTCCCTCAATTTGGACGACCTGATTCAAACCAGCGGAAACAAAGGAGTGATTAACATTATCGCTGCCGATAAGTTGATGAACTCGCCTAAGATATACTCGACATTCCTGCTTTGGCTGATGACAAAACTTTTCGAAACTCTGCCCGAAATAGGAGATCCCGATAAGCCGAAGTTGGTTTTCTTTTTCGATGAGGCTCACCTCTTGTTTAGCGATGCTCCAAAGGCTTTGGTCGACAAAATTGAACAAGTGGTCAGGCTGATCCGCTCGAAGGGTGTCGGTATCTATTTCATATCGCAAAGTCCGTCTGATATTCCTGATAATGTATTGGCTCAGCTGGGTAACCGTATCCAGCATGCGTTGAGGGCATACACTCCGAAAGATCAGAAAGCATTGAAAGCGGCAGCTCAAAGTTTCAGGGCAAACCCTAAATTCGACACGGAAACAGCTATCTCGGAACTGGGAACAGGTGAGGCTTTAATCTCGTTTCTGGATGAGAAAGGCGCACCTCAACCTGTTGAAAGAGCTTATGTCCTTCCTCCTGAGGGGCAAATTGGACCGATAACACCCGAAGAAAGAAAGTCATTGGTCGATGGTTCTGTCTTGAACAGATTTTATGCGCAAGATGTGGATAGGGAATCGGCATACGAGAAATTGACAGAAAAATTGAACTCGATACAGGCTGAAAAAGATGCCGCAGAGCAGGCAAAAGCTGACGAGAAAGCTAAAAAAGAAGAGGAAAAGGCTCGTCAGGCACAGGAAAAGGCCGATCAGCAGTCGAAAAAACAACGAAACAGAATGTTAACAACATTGGCTACAACTATCTTGGTTCCTGTGGCAAAGCAATTGATAAGCTCGTTTTTCGGAAAGAAAAAGAAATAATGCGCTTGTCATCCTGAACATAGTGAAGTATCTGGTTTCAGAAGCTTCGTTTCACTCGGCATGACAATCAAAATATAAAATATTTAGATGACTTTGAAAGTATAATCTATATGTTTAAAAAATTATTAAAGGAAAATCCCGTGTTTGTCTTTGCTTTAGAAAGTGAGGCATCAGATAAGTTTAGTGACGTAAATCCTCTCTTTATAGGAGTTGGGAAAGTGAATGCTGCTTATCATCTCACCCGAAAGATAAAAGAAAACAAACCGAGTATAATTGTAAATCTGGGGTCGGCGGGAAGCAATCACTTCGATAGAGGGTCGGTTGTTTGTTGTACGAAATTTGTGCAGAGAGACATGGATGCCACCATGATTGGTGCTAAGATGTACGAAACACCTTTTTCGGGAGTTGGTCCGGTTTTGGAATATGGATTGAAGGTTGACGGTTTGGATGAAGGTATTTGCGGAACAGGAGACAGCTTTGAAGTGAATCATAACACAATGGTGTATAATGTTATTGACATGGAAGCCTATCCGCTTGCTTATATCGCTCAACAAGAACAAATTCCGTTTCTTTGCCTGAAATATATATCCGACGGAGCAGACGATAGTGCTGCCGAAGATTGGGAAACAACAGTGAAGCACGCCGCCGAAGCATTAAGGAAGACATTAGATAACTTTTAATTAACAGAAAATGATTCCATTTCTTGACCTGAAAAGAATAAACCTAAACTACCGGCAACAAATGAATGAGGCTATACAACGTGTATTAGACTCAGGTTGGTATATCAGAGGGAAAGAATGTGAAGCATTTGAGCGGGAATATGCAGCCTATTGCGGAACAAAGTATTGCGTTGGTGTTGCCAATGGTTTAGATGCCATCCGTCTGGTTTTGTTGGCATACATAGAGCAGGGAGTGATGCAGCAAGGCGATGAGGTGATTGTCCCTGCCAATACTTTTGTAGCCAGTATTCTGGCAATTTCTCAGGCGGGGCTGACTCCTGTGCTTGTTGAACCGGATATAAATACTTACAATATAGACCCATCACTGGTTGAAGAAAAAATAACGCCCAGAACGAAAGCCATTCTTGCCGTTCATCTGTATGGGCAAATTAGTCCGATGGACGAGTTAAGCGAAATAGCTTCTAAACATAACCTGAAACTTCTCGAAGATGCCGCACAGGCTCATGGCGCAATTTATAGAGGACGAAAAGCAGGAAATTTGTCGGATGCGGCAACATTCAGTTTCTATCCTGCAAAAAATCTTGGTGCAATTGGCGATGCAGGGGCGGTTACAACGAATGACTCACAACTTGCCGCTTTGGTTAAATCTATTGCCAATTATGGTTCTGATGAGAAGTATGTATTTGAACAGAAAGGCGTAAATTCCCGTCTGGATGAATTGCAGGCAGCAGTACTTTCGGTCAAACTGAAAGGCATTGACGAGGATAGCAAACAACGGCATCGGAATGCACAATATTATCTGGATAATATTAAAAATGAGAAAATAATCTTACCCCAGGTAACGAACATGGAAGAGCATGCTTTTCATTTGTTCGTAATCAGGACAAAACAGAGAGATAAATTACAACAATATCTATTAGATAACGGCATACAAACTCAAATTCACTATCCTATACCTCCGCATAAACAGCAGGCTTACAAGGAATTGAGCGATTTGAGTTTGCCAATAACAGAATTAATTCACAACGAAGTGTTGAGCATACCGCTATTCATTGGAATAACGGAAGCGGAGGTTCAGAAAATCGTTGAAACACTGAATAAGTGGTAACCCATCAAACAAAAGATCATTTTATGGATTTTTTTAATTATAAACGGCGTATATCGTCCGAAACAAAGATAGGCGATACCCCTCTCGGGGGTAATAATCCTATTCGCATACAATCAATGACCAGCACGAACACGAACGATACAAAAGCTAGTGCTGAACAATCTATCCGTATTATTGAAGCCGGAGGCGAATATGTGCGCCTCACTGCGCAAGGGGTCAGGGAAGGTGAGAACCTCAAAAATATCAAGGAGGAGATAAGAAAGAGAGGCTATAACACACCTCTCATTGCAGATATTCATTTCAATCCACGGGCAGCGGAAGCGGCTGCAAAATATGTGGAGAAAGTACGCATCAATCCCGGTAATTTTGTGGATGGGGTAAAACGTTTTGACGGAAAAGACCTGACAGACGAAGAATATGCGGAAGAACTGAACAAGATAAGGACAAAACTTACATCTTTCCTCAATATCTGTAAAGAGCACGGAACTGCGGTTCGCATCGGAGTGAATCACGGATCGTTGTCAGACAGGATAATGTCTCGCTATGGCGATACACCCGAAGGTATGGTGGAATCGTGCATGGAATTTCTCAGGATATGTATAGAGCAGGATTTTCATGATATTGCCATTTCGATGAAAGCCTCCAATACAGTTGTGATGACAAAAGCCGTTCGTCTGTTGGTGCAAAAGATGGATGAAGAAGGACTGGCTTTCCCCCTGCATCTTGGTGTTACGGAAGCTGGCGACGGAGAAGACGGACGTATCAAATCGGCTGTAGGTATCGGCGCATTGCTTTCCGACGGATTGGGCGATACGATAAGAGTGTCGCTGAGTGAAGATCCTGAGATTGAAATACCTGTTGCCGCAAAGATGGTTGATTATATCAATCGGCGGACAAATCATTCCAGAATAGAAGCAGTGGCAAATGCCGACTATTCTCAATTCTCCACACTTCGCCGAAAGACATATTCGGTTGGTAATATTGGCGGAGATCAGTTGCCAGTAGTGATTTCGGACAGAAAAACAGGTAATTTTGAGTTTGATGTTCATTTTCTTCCTGATTATATCTATGTGGGAAAAGAACTTGCATCTTCTGCGCCCAAATCGGTATCAGCAATCGTCGATTTTGAGGGATGGAAAGGAGGGCAAAATACCTATCCCTTGTTCGATAAAACGAATTATACGGAAATAAAAGGCAATAGTTCCGGATTGAAATTCTTGGAATTAAGTTACCCCGAATTGTCGGAAGATATTATTTCGTTGTTAAAAACCGATTCGTCGATAGTATTGATCGTCACAACAAATCACGCTAATGGAGTTGGAGAGCAACGTGCGTTTGTTCATACGTTGATGAATAACGGTTGCGAGACGCCTGTTGTATTTAAACGAAATTATCAAGAAAATGAAGCCGAAGATATTCAGGTGAAGGCCGGGATTGACTTCGGCACGGTTCTTCTTGATGGTTTTGGCAATGGCATCATGATAGAAAATGAAGGAAACATTCCACAAAAAAGGATTGATGCTTATTCTTTTGGTATCTTGCAAGCCGCCCGTGTCAGAACAAGCAAGACGGAATATATTTCCTGCCCTAGTTGCGGACGCACATTGTTCGACCTGCAATCGACCGTGGCACGCATAAAGGAGGCCACATCGCACCTTAAACACCTGAAGATAGGGATTATGGGTTGCATAGTGAACGGTCCCGGAGAAATGGCGGATGCCGATTACGGTTATGTGGGAGCAGAGAAGGGAAAAGTGTCTTTGTATAAAAAACAAGAGTGCATAGAAAAAAATATCCCCTCAGATTGTGCCGTGGAAAGGCTTGTACAACTCATCAAAGATAACAATGATTGGGTTGATCCGAAGTGAAATTGTAGCTTATTGTAATATATTAATGAGACAATTATAAGATTTTTAGCCTAAAAAGGCTGTTATTTGAAAAATTATTTATTATTTCGCAGTCGTTATTAATTCGAATTAAGTCATTTTTGACCTTTTTATCCATGCAAATATCTTTTTCAGCAAAACAATTAGCTCATTTTCTAAATGGTTCGGTTGACGGAAACCCGGATGTGGAAGTCAACAACTTTTCGAAAATTGAAGAAGGCAAGCCTGGGACATTAACTTTCTTAGCCAATCCCAAATACACAAACTACATCTACGATACAAAAGCCAGTATCGTTTTGGTAAATAATGACTTTGTGGCCGAGCAACCCATCGGAGCAACATTGGTCAGGGTTCCTAACGCTTATGCAGCTTTAGCCATATTGTTAGATGTGGTTGAAAAAAGCAAGCCAAAAAAGACCGGAATCGAGCCAATGTCTTATGTTTCGGAAAAGGCACAGCTAGGACAGAATGTTTATGTGGCAGCATTTGCGTATATTGCGGATGGAGCCAAAGTAGCCGATAATGTACAGGTTTATCCCCACTCTTATATCGGAGATGGAGCGCAGATCGGTGAAAATACGATTGTGTATGCCGGAGCGAAGATATATCCAGGGTGCAAGATCGGAAATAACTGTATCATCCATGCCGGAGCGGTAGTCGGATCGGATGGATTTGGTTTTGCTCCCGAAGAGGGCGTTTACAAGAAAATACCTCAAATGGGAATCGTTATTGTAGAAGACGATGTGGAAATAGGCGCAAATACGGCAATAGACCGTGCCGTGATGGATGCAACTATCATACGCAAGGGGGTGAAGCTGGACAATCTTATACAAGTGGCTCATAATGTAGAAATCGGGGAGAATACGGTAATGGCTTCTCAGGTTGGCATTTCGGGTTCCACCAAGGTGGGAAAGAATTGCGTGCTGGGCGGTCAGGTAGGACTTGGCGGGCACATCACGATAGGAGACAACTCCAGCATAGGAGCTCAATCGGGGATAATAAGCAATATAAAACCCGATTCGAAAATCATGGGAGCACCGGCTATTCCGGTGAAGGATTTCTTCAAGAGCAGCATTATATTCCCTAAGTTGCCCGATATGTATAAGCAATTGAACGAATTGAAGAAAGAAATAGATAATCTTAAAAAATAACAATATAGAAAGTGTAACAAAAAGACATGTGCTTTTTTTGATACACTTTCGTCTGTTTGAAAGAAAAAAACACTAGATGGAAAAACAAACAACTCTAAAAGAAAGTTTCTCACTCGAAGGAAAAGGTTTACACACCGGATTACAATTGAAAGTAACATTTCATCCTGCACCGGAAGATCATGGATATAAAATTAAAAGAACTGATCTGGAAAATCAGCCTGTAATAGATGCTCTTGCCGAAAATGTGGGAGCAACCCAACGAGGCACAGTCTTGATTAAAGGAGAAGTGCAAATAAGCACAGTAGAACATGCAATGGCGGCATTGTATGCCTTGAGTGTTGACAACTGTTTGATAGAAGTTGACGGACCCGAATTTCCGATTTTGGACGGAAGTGCAATTGAATATGTAAAAGAGATAAAACGTGTAGGAATTGTAGAGCAAGAGGTAGAGAAAGACTATTATGTTGTGCGTCGTAAGATGGAAGTGCGTGACGAAGAAACAGGCTCGAAGCTAATTCTTCTTCCGGACGATCATTTTTGCATAAATTCGTTTATCGAGTTCGAATCGAAATATATACCAAATCAGTCTGCATCGTTGGATGACATGGCCGATTTTGAAAAAGACATAGCCAGCAGCCGTACTTTCGTGTTTGTTCGTGAAGTGCAAAAACTTCATGAGGCAGGATTGATAAAAGGCGGAGATTTGGATAATGCTATTGTGATATATGAACGTCAAATATCACAAGATGAATTGAATAAACTAGCCGATCTTATCGGAGCACCTCACAAGGATGCTACCGAATTGGGGTATTTGAATAATAAATCTATTATATATCCTAACGAGCCGGCTCGTCATAAGCTGCTCGATATAATTGGAGACATGGCTCTTATCGGAAAGCCGATAAAAGGTCGCGTGATAGCAACACGTCCGGGGCATAAGATCAATAATCAGTTGGCTAGGGCAATACGCAAGCAAATCAGGCTGAACGAAGTACAACCTCCGGTGTATGATCCGAATAAAGAACCTATATTCGATATCAATCAGGTTAGAAACCTGTTACCTCACAGATACCCGTTCCTGATGGTTGATAAAATTATCGAAATCGGTCAGAAACACATTGTTGGAGTGAAAAATATATCTGTGAATGAACCATTCTTTCAAGGTCACTTCCCTCAAGAACCGGTGATGCCGGGTGTGCTTCAGGTAGAAGCAATGGCTCAAATTGGCGGTTTACTGGTGCTTTCGAATGTGGAAGAAGCAGAAAGATATTCTACTTATTTCCTTAAAATAGATAATGTGAAGTTCCGCCAGAAAGTAGTTCCGGGCGATACGCTTATTTTCCGTCTCGATATGATGTCTGAAATCAGAAGAGGAATTGCAAATATGAAAGGTTTTGCCTTCATCGGAGATAAGATTGTTTCGGAGGCTGAGTTTACAGCACAGATCGTTAAAAATAAATAACCTTAACCAGAAGAATATATGTCAAATATTTCTAATCTTGCATACATACATCCGGATGCTAAAATAGGAGCCAATGTAATTATAGAGCCTTTTGCCTATGTAGAAAGTAATGTAGAGATTGGTGACGGAGCTCATATCATGTCTAATGCAAATATACGGTTTGGTTCCAGAATTGGAAAAAATTGCCGGATATTTCCGGGTGCTGTAATCGGAGGAATACCTCAAGATTTGAAATTCAAGGGAGAAGAGACACTTGCTGTTATAGGAGACAACACTACGGTGAGGGAATGTTGTACGGTGAACAGAGGTACTGCAGCCAAAGGGCAAACCGTGGTTGGTAGTAACTGTTTACTGATGGCTTATTCTCATATAGCACATGATTGTATATTGAAAGATTATATTATAATTGGCAATGCTACTCAGTTGGCCGGAGAGGTAGAGGTTTTTGAACATGCTATCCTTAGTGGAGGCACGCTCGTACACCAATTTACAAGAGTTGGGCGCAATGTGATGATTCAAGGAGGAACACGCCTGGGTAAAGATATACCACCTTACACCATTGCCGGACGTGAGCCTGTTTCGTATGCCGGAATCAATTCAGTAGGATTGCGCAGATCGGGATTTTCGAACGATACGATAAACCAGATTCAGGAAATTTATCGTGTGATATACAATTCGGGAATGAATTTTAGCGATGCCGTGAAGAAGATTGAAGAAGATTTCCAGAAAACTCCGGAGATGATTAACATAGTTAATTTCATAAAGGAATCGCCAAGAGGCATTGTGAGAGGATACGTATAAAACAAACATTATATTCCACAGAGAAAGCCTTGTACATTCGTTGTATGAGGCTTTTTATTTGGATGCTATACAGAATGCACCATGCTCCCTTACATCGTAGAAATTTATGTTCAGCCTGGCGCACTCTTTTGCCAGCTTCCTGCTTGTCTTAGGCGATAGTGTCGCATCCAGAATGACAGACCTGAAAGATATGATTTCGGACAGGGAAGACAACGTGAAATTTTCGTTTCCGCATAAATGCAAGTAATCTACATGAAATTTCTCTTCCGAGTGTTTATCTATCCAAGGTGTCATTGACGATACAGATAATATCCTTTTTCCCTCGAATGAAATAAGTTTTTGACAATTGATCGAATCAGGAGAGTATTGGCTTTCAATTCGGGCATAATTCCACCTGATTTCAGGCATTTCTTTCCTGTTTAGCACCCACAGCTCATTCTCTTTGCTTTTTAGCCTTAAAAAGAGAGGAATCAATATTAATAGAGCGATTGAGGAAAGCGATACTATGAGAGCAGATGCTTTTTTCTTCCGAAGAAAAATGGCAGCAGAAAAAATCAGTATAATGAACAAGAATACGCTGGCAAGCGGAATAGCCGGATTGTCAAGTTTTGCCAGAGGAAGATTCTCAAAGAACTGTATTAAGGTCGTTAATATCAGTATTATGAATTTTAAAGGTATTATAAGCAAATTCATGACAAAGGGGAGCATGCTTGCAAAAAAGATTGCTATTGTCAGATAAATAATCGCTCCGGCTAGTATGGGAACAAAAAGATTTGTTACGAAAAAGTAGGTAGGAAAGTAACCGAAATAATAGAGGCAAAGAGCAAAAGTGCCAATCTGCGCAGCCATTGACAAGGTGAATAGTTGCCAGACATATCGCCCGTATTTATTTTCAATCTCCCATAGTTTAGAAAGTTTTGGTTGCAGATAGCAAATCGAGATAACAGCCATGAAACTTAGCTGAAATCCGATGTCGAATAAACTGAACGGGTTGAAAATAAGCATAAGGAAGGCGGCTGCAAAAATGGTATTGAAAGAGAATCCTTTTCTGTTGAATATTTCGGCAAAGCAATAGATAGTTAGCATTATACATGCCCTGACAATGGATGGTGACAATCCGGCAAGAAAAGCATACATCCATAAAAATAGGATTATGAAAACGAACTTCAATTTGTAGTACCCGGATTTTCTGTGGAGAAATCCGAAAAGGAACATGATCATACTGAAAATAATACCAACGTGTAATCCGCTGGTTGCCAAAACATGAGCTGTGCCTGTGGTTCTGAACGATTCCTTTATGTCGTCCGGCATTTCGTCTTTATAACCAAGTGTCAAAGCCGATATGATGGAAAACTGAGTATCATTCAGATTGAGGGAGCGGTAGAAATCTAATACCTCAGCCTTGCATTTTGACGCATAAGTTTGTACGGTATGTTTTGTCTTTAGAGTTGGTTCCCACCTGTTTGCAGGCAGATATACATATCCTGAAAAACCTTTGTTGTACATGTAGGCTGCATAATCAAACTCATCGGGGTTGCCCGTATTTTTGAACGGTTCTATTTCTCCGTACAGTCGGATTTCATCGCCGGGTTGCAATCCTCTGCTTGTTGTATTCGGATGAATGTAACAAACAATCTTCTTTGATGTGGAGCGGGATGAGGATAGTAAAACTTCAATGGCAATTGATTTTGGCTTTTCTTTCGGAGTATCTAAAACAACACCGATGTAAGATTGTTCTCCTTTTCGGAAATCGAAACCTGCATCCCGTTGTCGGAGTTGTGTAGAGAAAGTTCCGGCGGCAATAAGGAGAAGTGATGATCCCGCACCGAAAAGCCATCTGTAATTATATTCTTTACCTGGCGGGAGAAAAAAAGAAAAAAGCATAACCCCTATGCCTAAAGCGAAAAGAATTATGCTTAAATATTTTATGTCTAAATGATATTGTAAAATGATTCCCGCCAACAGAGGCAAAAGCAGCCTGAAGAAGGGCGATTTTACAATGTTGCTTTCGGGCATATCACGAATTACACAATAGATTTCAGTTTGTGGATTGTTTCTACCGGATTGTCGGAAGCAAAAACAAAATTTCCGGCCACCAATACATCTGCGCCGGCATCTACCAATTGTTTTCCTGTTTCCATATTTACTCCGCCATCAACTTCTATCAATGTTTTCAGATTACGGCTGTCGATCATTTCACGCAACTTGCGGACTTTAGTCAGTGAGTGTCCGATAAATTTCTGACCTCCAAAACCCGGATTAACAGTCATCAGCAACACCATGTCGATATCTTGTAATATATCTTCCAATACAGAGACGGGCGTATGCGGATTGAGTGTAACGCCGGCTTTCATCCCTGCCTCGCGAATGGCAGATATTGTTCTGTGCAGATGAGGGCAGGTTTCGTAGTGAACATTCATCATATAAGCACCGGCATCTTTTACGGCTTCAATGTACGGATTGGGGTCGGCTATCATCAGATGCACATCCAATGGCTTTTTTGCAATCTTGCTCACTTGTTTTATGATAGGAAACCCGAACGAAATATTAGGAACGAAAACTCCGTCCATCACATCGCAGTGAATCCAGTCGGCTTCGCTGCGGTTTATCATTTCTATGTCTGATTGCAGATTCAGGAAATCTGCCGAAAGAATTGAAGGGGCTATTTTATGACTCATGATACATTTGTTTTTTATCCGAACAAATGTACATGTTTATTCTTAATTATTAAAGCTGATTAGCAATATCACAAAGACATATAAACAATTGGGTAGGGTTTTCCCTCTTGATCTATCTCGGAATAGCCTATCTGTTTAAAACCGATAAGTTTATAAAAATTCAAGGCCTGAATGTTCTGTTCGTTAACATCCACTTTGCTGAGTTTCAACTCGTCTATAGCAAAATTAATTAAGGTTTTGCCAATGCCTTGTCTTCTGAAATCGTTATGAACAAAGAGCATTTCTATTTTATCGGCCGCTACACCAAGAAAACCTTTTATTTCTCCTCCCTCTTCTTCTTTGAAAGTATAGAGTTTCACATACTTAAAGTATAGAGTCAATTGCGACTTGTAATACTCATAGTCTTCTTTTTCAAGGAAATCGTGTGTCGAAGAAACGGCACTTTCCCATATTCGAGACAGTTGTTGATAGTCTGTCTGTGTTGCTTCCTGAATCATAGTACAAATATATCCGGATAGTCAATAACTTGTATGCTACATGCAAATTATTATTGGATCATCCGGATTTTTTTTGCAAATTTATTTCTTCTTGCTCAGAGCCTCGTGATAGGCTTCTTCATAATATTTGAAGAAATGCTGCCAGTCGGCAATTTCGGCTTTTTTTCTGGCTAGCTGTCTCGATTTTTCCAAATCTTCACGCCCCATTGCTGAGAGTTCGCAAATGGCTTCGCTAATTTTCCTCGAAACATGCTCGAAATTATCATCATCACGGGTTATTACCCTTATGCTGTTCACCAGTTTTGTGCAATCGCCAACAGTTTTTGCCCAAACACCAAACCCGGCAAGGGATGTGGTCAGAGTTGGTACGGAGAAAGCAATGCTTTCGTGTGGCGTATATCCCCAAGGTTCGTAGTAAGAAGGGAATATTGTAGCATCAAGCCCTATCAGCAAATCGTAATATGTCAGGTCGAATATTCCATCCGTTCCGTTCAGGTAAGAAGGAATGAAGACAACTTTCACATTGTCTTGCCCGTTGCATAACTGCAAATATCGCATTTGGCTTGTGGCAGGATCATTGTTTATGTCGTGGAGATTGTGCGTGATGAACGGATTGTGCAGCGGCGTAGTGAAGTCCTGAGCCGACAGCAAGCGTTCTTTCAGGTCTTCTCTAGCCGTATCTACCCACGCCGGAACCATAATGAAAGCTACGACTTCTTTTTTCAGGTCTTGTGCATATCTTACCCTGTTCAGGGCGTCAATGAAAACGTCTAAGCCCTTGTTCCTGTACTCGTAGCGCCCGCTTGTGCCAATCAGTACGGCATTTTTGTTTATTTTGGTTCCTGTCAGTTTTTCCGTTACGTTTATCAGAGCCTGGCGTGCTTTGTCTCTTTTGGTTGTGTACGATTTGCCCTTCGGTACAAAATCTTTCTCAAAACCATTGGGGGTAACCATCGGCTTACACTCAAGCAGTTGAGTTGCTTCCCATTGAGTGACACCGCTTACGGAGGTGAAGCAGTCTGATTGTTGTGCGGCTTTCTTTTCTATCGAATGTTTCGATACGACATTCAATTCGTGTGCCATTTGATCACCATTGTATGCATGCATCTGGCTATACAGAGGTTTGTTGTTCGATGCTATCGACCGTCCTACGGTTGTGGCATGAGTGGTGAAAACAGTAGCAACTTTAGGCAGTTTGTCCTTTACGTATAAAAGTCCCATACCTAGCATCCATTCGTTGAAATGGGCGATGACTTTTTTTCGTCCCATTTTGTGGAATTTATAGTAGCTTTCTATAACCACACCTGTGGCATAGGCAAACATGCACGACTCGTCATAGTCTCCGTATGCGGGCATCGAATCTACGCCGAATTTCTCCCACATTTGAGCATATATTTTATCCTTTTGTTCAAAAAATTGAGTAAAATCGACCAATACGGTTTTAGGCTGTCCGGGTACATCCCATCTTCCGATTTTTATTTTCAGCCCGTCTTTCTTCCGGGCATGTTCTACCCATTCGGGCAGTAGATTTTTGTCTTCTCTAAACCACGGACTTTTTGTATTGTCCCAGATATCGGGACCTATAAATAATACATTTTCGTTGTATATGGTTTGCATGGTTTTTGCTTTCGACGACAAAACCGTATATATTCCTCCTACTTTGTTGCATACCTCCCAGCTGGTTTCGAATACAAAATCGGGAGAAAGTGATTCTTTGATAGTTTGTTTTTTAGCCATTATCTTTTTTTGTGTTGTTTATTAAGCAATTACATCGAATTAACGATATCTGTCCTTAAGTTATTTTTTTGCCGGGGTCATTTTTATTTGCCCAGGCAACAAAAAGGCCTACCGCCTTAAGGGGTTCAAAGTTAATATTATAAATTAAAAAATGGAGCATCGGGAAAGACCATGCATCTTTTTTATATCTTTGTAGCATAAATTTATCTTTCTTTCAGGAAAGAAGTATCTAATAATTAACGAGAATTATGAGCAGTAAACGATCACTAAAAAAAGAAATACACGAATCGATGGTTGCGCTTTATACCGAATGTTTTTTCTATAAAACATTTGTGATTGATGCAGACACGGCAAAAGCTGACGAGTTGATAAACGAGATAGAAGGTGTGCACATGCAGCTGTCTGACAAGATGAATGCAGGGAGGAAAAACGCCGGAGAAAATCCTAAGAAATATTATGCCGGGGTGAGAACAGATCTCAAACAAGCCGTAAATGAGCTGGGCGGGAAGTTAAGTAAACTTGCATAAGAAAAAGGATGAGAAAAATTTATAGTTTCATTCTTAAATTTTTAGGTTGGAAAATTGTTGAGGAAGTAAAATCTCCCTCGAAGTGCATTATATGCGTGGCTCCTCATACCAGCAACTGGGACCTGATTGTAGGCAAGATGATATACGGAGCTATGGGAAAGAAGGCGAACTTCTTGATGAAGAAAAGCTGGTTCTTTTTTCCTCTGAACCTGTTGTTTAGGGCAATGGGAGGCATACCCGTAGACAGGAGTAAGAAAAACTCCCTTACGGAGCAGTTGGCAGAAGAATTTGCCAAACGAGACGAGTTTCGTATTGCCATAACTCCCGAAGGCACACGAAAATATAATGCGGATTGGAAAAAAGGATTCTACTATATTGCTTTGGGTGCGAAAGTCCCTATTCTGATCGCTGTTCTTGATTACGGCGATAAGACGGTTTATTTTAAAGACGTCCTGACCCCAAGTGGAGATATTGAAACGGACATGCCAAAGATAAAAGCATATTACAAAGGGGCGAAAGGAAAGATTCCCCATCTGTTTTCGGAAAAATAAAGAAGAAGGAGGTTGACACGAAGTTAATCTCCTTTTTTTATGGAAGATTCTCTTATGGTTAGAAGCGCAGGAATGGTTATATGTTTGGGCTTTTCGTTTCCTCTGATATGTCTTAACAGCAACTTGCATGATTCTTCTCCCATCTTATAGGTCTGATGTGTCATAGAAGTTAATGCAGGGTCTACGTAGTTGGAATGAAGTTCGTCGGTGTAGCCGATCAGAGACACATCTTCGGGAATTCTCAGGTTGTGTTTCTTTATCGCTTTCATTGCGCCAAAGGCCAGGCTATCGTTCATTGCCAGTATGGCATCGGGCGGCTGAGGTAGTGACAGTAGCTTGCATGCGCCTTCGTATCCGTAGTCGAAACCTATCTTTTTGCAAAAGACAAGTTCTTTTTCTATCGGAATGTTTTTTTCTCTAAGAGCTTGCAAATAGCCATGTTTACGTTGTTTTACAATTTCGAGGTGATTCCCTCCACCGATGAAAGCTACCCGTTTCGAGCCTGTTTCGAGCAGGTGTTGCGTGGCTTTTTGCGCCGATTCGGCATTGTCTGTTATTACGGACGAAAACTTGTCGGTGAGGCAAATCCTGTCGAAAAAAACCGTAGGGATATTCTGGTTGACAAGTTCTTCGAAGTGGCTGTAGTCGGTGGTTTCCTGAGCAAGGCAAGCTATAATGCCTTCCACCCGAAGGTTTATGAAATCCTCGAGGCTTTGCTTTTCCAATTCGTATTGTTCGTAAGATGAACTTATTATTACCGAGTAGTTGTTTGCCCGTGCAATATCGGTTATCCCACTGATTATCGAGGCATAGAAGTGAGTGACGATGTCGGGTACCAGAATGCCAATAATCCGGGGCGAGTTTTTCAACAGACTCATAGCGAATGGATTAGGACGATAGTTTCTTTCTTTTGCCAGCTTTTTGATGCGTTTTTTCAATTCCGCTCCTATTTCGGGACTATTTTTCAATGCGCGGGAAACTGTGGAAATGGAAACGCCCAATTCTTTTGCCAGATCTTTGAGAGATACAGGTCTGTTTTTTTCCATAGTTTAAAGATGTTTTAGAGATAAGGTTCTGACTCGGAATACATAAATTGAAAAACAAAAGAACAAAGGCTATCTTCACTATTGCAGAGATAGCCTTTTGATGAAATTTAGAATATTTTAAACTTTTATCTTATTCCAATATTCTTTTCGCTGTTTCTATCGAACCATCTTCGTAGGTTGTTTTTACGATAACAAGTCCTTTAGCATCTTCTGCTACTTCAACACCCGTAACTGTATAGTATTTCACGGATACAACAGCTTTAGATGAGGTTGTGTTGTCTATTCCGGTTGTTATGTCAAATTCAGCACCAACAGTTTTAGGTCCATCCATCAATAGTTGACTAGTTGTGTTGCTAGAACTTTCGGAAGCAGCATGTCCTGTCCAGTTTTTTAGGTAGTAATCCGTACTAGGTGTTGCTGTTAGGGTGATTGTAGCATTAAGAGGATACATTGATACCGTTTCGCTAACTACAACTTTTGTATCTTTATCTACATCTTCGTCAAGGTAGTAGTGACATACTTCGCCGTTTTTAACAGCTTGTCCATCACACTCAACTGTTAGAGAAACTGCAGGGATAACTTTAAGTTCTTTGATAAAGGCACTACTATTAATTCCAACACTAATTAACTGCTCAGTAGCTGTGCCATCATAATAATACACAAATGTTGTTTCTTCTGTACCAAAGACATGTTCTACTTTTTGAACATTATCTTCGTAAAATCTAAATTTTCTGGAGTCACCAGCACCTACAACTGTGGCATAAACGAAAAAAGCGCCATCTAGTTTTACGGAAACCCGTGTATCAGATCCACTAATTCTTATTCCATCTTTGCTAATTTTTACAGTCTTGTTATTAACATCTATCTTCATTGTATAGTTGTCTGTTGAATAGACTGTTGTGTTACCGGAGTAATCAGCAAGAACAAAATCTGCAGATGTCCATGATTTAGAAACTAAATCGGATGCTTTTATGGCAATAAATGTATCGGCTGCAGTAACTTCTCCCTCACAAGCTACAGTAATTGGAGTTGTTACGCCAACATTGGTGCCGGAAATAGTAATATCACCATTATATGTTCCTACAGCTTCATCAACAAGTTTTACATAAACAAGAGTTGCAGCTAACGAACCGTTAGTAGCTGAAATAGTTGCAGTTGATCCAAAATTCTCATCATCTGTGGAAACCTCAAATCCAGTTGGTGCTGTAATTGTGATTGTGCCTGCTGTCAGTGCAACACCTGAAAGACTAAATGTTTGAGATGCAGAAGGTCCTTTACCTTCTTCGTATTCAAATCCTGAAAGGCTAGACTCAGTTGCCGAAAGTGATGGTGTTGTTATTTCAGTGAAGTTTGCTACAACCTCTTTGTTTCCATCCATAGTTATTGTATACACTCCATCTGTATTAACAACATCTGCAGCATCAGTTCCAGTCCAGTTAACAAACTCGTAGCCTTCTTTAGGAGTAGGAGTGAGAGTTACTACATCAGTTGCGGAATATAATGTTTTTTCAGGATCAACAGTAACTGTTCCTGCATTTTCAGGATAAACACTTGTTGTCAGGCTATTTGTACCAGTTGCGGCGGGAACAATGAATTTGATAGCATATATCATCATATCTCCTGACGCATAAGGCTTCAATATATATTTTTTAGAAGCATCAAGACCAGTAACACTGAAAGAAGCACCAGCCACTTTTGCTGAAGCGACAGAATTTGAAAGAGTTACGCTTCCATCACTCGGGATAAGGTCTGCTGTGAGAGTCCTGTTTGATGTAGATGAAGATTGGTAATAGATAACTACGCGTTCCACACCTGTTATATAGAACCAAGCACTTCTAGTATCTACGCTTTTCACATATATACCATCTAATTTTGTAGAACTGGTATATGCTAAATCTGTTTCTGGGTTCAGATTAGTAACATCTTGGCTTTTTCTTTCAGTATATGACTTTCCTTCAACCCAATCAGATTCGGCTGCAATATTTGCTATTGTAGTATAAATAACTTCATTAGTTGTAAACAGCTTGTAATCTTGCCCATTCACTCCTAAAACACCCATCAGCATAAAGCTGACGAATAATAATCTTAATTGTGTAATTTTTTTTCTCATAGGTATAATGATTTAAATTTAAATAGAATGTCCCGCCTGGATGATATTAGATAACACAAAAATAGAAACCGAAAGATGGCTAAGGGGGTACAAATGATTTTAAAAAGGGTGACATTTTGGTTTCTCATTATTTTTCTGCACTTTATCGGAACAGGATACCAAAAACACTCACTTTATTAATATCTTTGTGCTGTTAAATTTCATATATCAGCTATTTATGCATCTTCTCGAACCTAAACATTGGACAGATTATAAACTTATAGATTCCGGTAATTACGAAAAACTGGAACGTTTTGGCAAATTCATAGTCTCACGCCCCGAACCTCAGGCAGTTTGGACGAAATCACTGTCGGAAGAAGAGTGGCAACAAATGGCAAATGCAACTTTCACCCGCGAAAAAGGAAAATCGTCGCAAGACGGAAATGAAAGAGGCGAGTGGAAACAGAAAAAAAGTATGCCCGACCAATGGTTTGTGAAATATGATTACAAAGACATGCACTTGAAATTTCGTTTAGGTTTGACTTCCTTCAAGCATGTCGGGATATTTCCGGAACAAGCTGAAAACTGGAACTTTATATATGATACGATAAAGAATTTTAATGCTCCTGAACCCAAAGTGTTGAATCTTTTTGCATATACAGGAGGAGCTTCTATTGCTGCGAAAAGCGCAGGGGCTGACGTGACTCATGTCGATTCGGTGAAGCAAGTTATCACGTGGTCGCGCGAAAACATGGAGGCTTCCGGTTTGGATGGAATCCGGTGGATTGTGGAAGACGCATTGAAGTTTTGCCGACGAGAGGTTAAAAGGGGTAAAAGATATAATGGAATCATTCTCGACCCTCCCGCCTATGGAAGAGGTCCTGATGGAGAAAGATGGATTCTGGAGGATAATATTGCCGAATTGATGTCCTTGTGCGGAGAATTGCTCGAAAAGAAAAACTCTTTCCTTATCCTTAACCTCTATTCGATGGGTTTTTCGGCTGTGATAGCGGCAAACCTGATAAAAGACTACTTTCCTGATGTAAAAAAATGCGAATATGGAGAGTTAATTATACCGGAAGATTCAGGAAAATTCCTACCTTTGAGTATCTTTGCGAGATTTGTAAGATAAAAAGGTTGTTTCCTGTCTTATTTAGCGTAATTAGGGTAAAATAGTAACAAAAATTATATAAGCAAATGGAATTAGAGTCAATTTTGTTGCCCGGAATGGATGCGAAACGCCCATTCCTGATAGCAGGTCCATGTAGTGCCGAAACAGAAGAGCAGGTAATGAAAACTACAAAAGAACTTGCAGCCAACGGAGTAAAAATACTAAGAGCCGGTATCTGGAAACCTCGTACCAAACCGGGAGGTTTTGAAGGTGTAGGCAGTGAGGGATTGCAATGGCTGAAAAAGGTTAAGCAAGAAACAGGCATGTATGTTTCCACGGAAGTGGCAACCGAAAAACATGTATACGAGGCTTTGAAATATGGTGTAGACCTGCTTTGGGTGGGTGCACGCACAACAGCTAACCCTTTTGCCGTACAGGAAATTGCAGACGCATTGAAAGGTGTTGATATTCCCGTGCTTGTAAAAAATCCGGTTAATCCCGATCTTGAATTGTGGATTGGAGCTTTGGAAAGATTAAGCAATGCAGGATTGAAAAAACTGGGAGCAATACATCGTGGATTCAGTTCTTACGACAAAAAAATATACCGCAACTTGCCTCAATGGCACATCCCGATCGAATTGAAACGCAGATATCCTAACCTGCCCATAATATGCGACCCTAGCCACATCGGCGGGAAGCGGGATTTGGTATTGCCATTGTCTCAACAAGCAATGGATTTGAATTTCGACGGACTTATCATCGAAACGCATTGTAATCCGGATGAGGCTTGGAGCGATGCTTCTCAACAAGTTACGCCAGCCAAATTGAAGGAGATAATGGATTCGTTGGTTATCAGAGACAGCAAGCAAACAACGGAAGACTTGTCGGCGTTGAGAAAACAGATTGACGAATTGGACGATCAGTTGTTGGAGTTGTTGGCAAAGCGTATGCGTGTATCTCAGGAAATAGGTACTTTCAAGAAAGAACATAATATGACGATTGTTCAAACCAACCGTTACGATGAAATCCTTACGAAGCGTATCAATCAGGCTTCGGAGATGGGTATGAATCCTGAGTTTATGCGTGTTGTGCTGGAGGCAATTCACGAAGAATCGGTAAGACAACAGGTTGACATTATGAATAAGTAATCTGTTTCTTTGAAATATGAAAAACGGGCGAGGCTATCTATTCGGATAGTCTCGTTTTTTTGTACAATAATAAAGATGCCTCGATCTTATTTTTTTAGAAAGATATAACAATATGTTAAGTTGATTTGTTAATAAAAAGTTGTTTCTTTGTTCGTTTTTAGTTTGAAAGAATATTCAGTTTCATCATTTAGCAGATTATATATGAAAAGAAAGGCCGTTTTATTGATAGCATTACTTTCCATTTTGTCATTCAGAGCAAATGCTCAGGAGAATGATAAAAAATATTTTGATATAAATAAATACATCGAAATTTTCAACTCCACACTGAGGGATTTAGATATTTACTATGTCGATTCCATTGATGTAGAGAAGAATGTGAAGACTGCGATAACCGGGATGTTATCTAATCTCGATCCTTACACCAACTTCATCATGGAAGAAGAAATGGACGATTTCAAGTTCATGACAACTGGCGAATATGCCGGTATAGGTTCGTACATTCTGGCACGGGAGCATAACGGAAAAGTGGCTGTGATGATAACAGAGCCTTACGAAAATATGCCTGCCGCAAAATCGGGACTGAAAGCCGGGGATATAATTCTTTCGATTGATGGTGAAGATATGGTGAAGGATGGTTCGGTTGACAAAATTGGTCGTGAGCTATCTAATAAAGTAAGTACTTCATTGAAAGGACAAGCCGGTACGGAGGTAGTGGTAAAGATTGAACGTGTTGGCAAAAAGAAACCGATGGAGTTCAAGGTTAAGCGTGAATTAATCCACGTTGGCGCAGTGCCTTACTACGGAGTGCTATCCGACAATGTGGGATATATTTCTTTTTCAGGATTTACGGATAAAAGTGCTTCTGAAGTGAAAAACGCATTTCTCGATTTGAAAAGTCAAGGCATAACATCGCTTATTATAGACATAAGAGGCAATTCGGGCGGACTGCTGGATGATGCGATACAGATCGTAAACTTCTTTGTGCCCAAAGGCGAAGTTGTTCTTACAACCAAAGGGAAGATGAAACAAGCCGAAAGAACATACCGGACTACTTTAGCCCCGATTGATACGGAAATTCCTATTGCCATATTGGTTGACAGAGGGTCGGCTTCTTCTTCCGAAATTCTTTCCGGATCGTTGCAGGATATGGACAGGGCTGTAATTTTAGGGCAGCGGACTTTTGGCAAGGGATTGGTGCAGATGACCAGAGAGTTGCCTTATGGTGCAAGCCTGAAAATAACAAGTTCTAAATACTACATACCGAGCGGCAGGTGTATTCAGGCGATTGACTACACTCACCGGAACGAAGACGGTAGTGTGGGACGTATTCCCGATAGCCTGACTCATGTGTTTAAAACAGCGTCAGGGCGTGAAGTCAGGGACGGCGGTGGTATCTCGCCCGATTTTGAATTGGAGCCGGAGAAATATCCGAGCATGCTCTATTATCTTATTAATCAAAATATCGTGTTTGATTTTGCTACTATCTGGACTGAGAAGAATCCTAAAATTGCATCGGCAAACGAGTTCAGCATTTCGGACAAAGACTATGAAGAGTTTAAAGCGTTTGTGAAAACAAAAGACTTTAAATACGATCAGACTAGCGAAAAAACGATGAGTACCCTCAAAGAAATAATGGAATTTGAAGGTTACATGAAAACTGCCGAGGATGAATTTAAAGCATTGGAAGCAAAGCTTGTCCCCGACTTGGACAGGGATTTGGAGACATTCAAAAACGACATTGTTGAATATTTGAACATGGAAATCGCAAAACGTTACTATTACAACAGGGGTGAAACGATTGTTCAATTGAGGAACGACAATGTGGTGAAAAAGGCAATTGAAGTGCTGAACGACAAAGACCTTTATGCAAAAACATTACAGCCTAAGGCCAGCGAGGAAGCTCAAGCCAATATAATGAAATAAGTTTTTTAGAAACGGGAATAATTCAAACGGGCGTATTTCAGGAATACTGTTTTTCGATATATAAAAAGGAAACATCTTAATTGAAAGATGTTTCCTTTATTTTTTTTGTCGCATGGGATTTGCAATCCCATGTTTGGCTACTATCCGGATTTTTGTTCCGGGGTTACAAACCCCGGAGAACAAGGAAAGATGCGATTCTCGTATCTTAAATATATTTAATGGCTGATAGATTTACTAATCCTGAATTTTTATAGCTGTGATGTTGTCTTCAAGCCAAAGGCCTTGCCCTATTCTTCCAAACTCGAAAGCTGGAGCGGTAGTCAGTTTATTGACATTTCCAACTATAAATGTATATGTTTTATTCGCATTCGTAGCATTGTTAAGAACAACAGAACCAACCGCTGTATTGTAAAGTCCATATCCTACACCTGCAACCAGCCTATTATTACCTTCAAAATCAGAAGTATAAGTGGCGGTAGTTACCGGCATTCTTGTTCCCATAGGGACGATGCCATCCGTGAATGAGGATCGAATCCAATAAGGAGAGGTCATAGGATTTGTAATTGGATATTTATGTGCTACAAGAAATGCTACTTGTACAAGCCATCTTCCCGAAGGCAAGGTTAAGGTCGTCCCTGTACTGAGGAAGAACTGTGTGGTTGTATCTGCTATAACAAAAGTTGAATCTCCATTCCAAACAGCATTAACTGTTTGTATTCCATGAGACCGCCATTTGGCATTACCACTTGCATCAGAAGTAAGTACCCGTCCATCGGCTTGCGATCCATCCTGCAAGCGGAAGCCACCACCTTGGGTGCTGCTTCTGATATCCACCTTTGTCTGAGGATTGTTCGTCCCAACTCCGACTCTGCCTTGAGCATCCACCACCACATCGTCTGCAACATTTGTGTTTCCGCTCGTGTTGCGTGCCGCATCAATATGAAATACTCCCTGAGGCGATTCCGTGTTCACTCCCACCTGTGCTTTGAGTGCCGTAACGGCTAAAAAAATCAATAAAATTAAACTGCTCTTTTTCATAAGTTTCTAATGTTGTTTGTTGTGTTAAATATTTCTGTTTTAACCCTTTGCATATCTGTCACTGGGTAAGTGACGGAGGAAGCTAATGCTTGGTGGGAAGTTCTTTATATTCAGAGGTTTAATTAATCGCGGAAAGGCAATAGTACAACCCGGTAAGTAATTTGTTAAACGTGTGTTATCCGTCGAGGGGATAAAATGCTTTATTTCCCCAGTAACATACTGATGGATAATTGTTTACGTATGACTGATACGCGAATTGGAAAAACTGATAAAAATAAGGCTTGTGTGTTTTTAGTTAAACACGCTGATTTTTTAATACTTAAACAACTTTATAATGATCAAAGCTGATAATGACAAACCAATTGTTTTCTTGGATTTGGAGCAAGGAAAAGAGTGGTGTTTTCCCTCAGGAGAAAACAAGATAATATTGGTCGCACAAGGAAAGGTATGTTGTAATTCTTCGGGGATTGAAATTCCCTCTTCTAAAATGGCGTTTTATTCTTTTAGAGATGAAGTCTCCCTAACGACGGAAGATGAGTCTAACATAGTTCTGATACGATTTGCAAACCGGTCGGGACTCTGCGATATTCTTTCGCCTCTTTTTCGTAGCATAGGGACGACTGCCGACAACTACACCGTTCTGCCCGTAAAGAGCGTTGTAAATAACTTTCTGCAAACAGTCAAGGTATATCAGGACAGCAGAATTAACGATAGCTATCTGGACGATTTGAAGCTAAGGGAATTCGGGTACATACTTAGGAGTTTTTATCCTGAAACTGTATTGCAAAACTTTTTCAAGTTCTTGCCCAATCAAGACATGGTGTTCATCGAACAGGTAGGCATACATTCGCGCAACATTCGCTCCGTCAGGCAATTGGCGCAAGTAATGAATTACAGTTATTCGGGGTTCAATAAACGATTCCGAAGAGCTTTTGGAATGTCGGCATACACTTGGATGAAAGATAATAAGGCAAAACAAGTGTTCAGGGATATTTGCCTGACAAGTATGAGTTTGAAACAGATAAGCACCAGCCACAAGTTTGCCACCTTGTCTCACTTCAATGAGTTTTGCCATAGAAATCTGGGGTCTTCTCCTTCGCAGATAAGACGAAAAAACAAGGAGTTTAATCGTGTAGAATTACGCCCCTTGAAACAACAAAATCCGTCACTTACCCAGTGACAGATTTTAGTTAACTCCTTTATTTTATGATACAAAGGTACTCAAATATTTTACTTGTACAACTCTTTCAAAAATATTTTCAACACCCTTTAATCAAATATCTTTCTGTAAACATGGCAGTATGGTGTGGTGCCTTTGTGCAGGTAATATTGCTGGTGGTAATCCTCAGCTTTCCAAAATGTTGATGCCGCAACCAGTTTTGTTGCCACCTTGTAACCTTTTGATTGCAGAATGTCGATATATTTTTGTGCTATCGCTTTCTCATTTTCATCCGAATAAAAGATGCAGGACAAATATTGAGGTCCTATATCCGGACCTTGCCCATCGGTTTGCGTGAAATCGTGAGTCTCGAAAAAGAGTTTAACCAAATCTTCGTAACTCGTTTTTGTTGTGTCATACTCCACCTCCGTAGTTTCCAGATGACCGGTTTTCTTTCCGCTCACTTCCTTGTAACTGGGATTGTCGACATGCCCGCCCATAAATCCGACGGCAGTGTGTTTCACTCCATTCGCCTTCATGAAGTAATATTCAGTACCCCAGAAACAACCCGACGCAAAATATGCCTTCCTGATTGTCTTGCTTTTTTCGGGAATAAATTTCATTGAGATTGAATTAACACAATGACGTGTATTTTTATCGGTAAATCCTTCTCCCAGAAAAACATGTCCGAGGTGTGCCCCACAATTTGCACATATTATTTCAGTCCGTCTTCCGTCCTTGTCGGGAACACGCTTCACGGCTCCCGCAATTTCATCGTCAAACGATGGCCATCCGCAATGCGAATCGAACTTGTCGGACGATTTATACAATGGTGTGTCGCAGCGTTTGCACACATACGTGCCTTCCTTTTTATTGTCAAGATACTCACCGCTATAAGGTCGTTCCGTACCTTTACGCAATATAACATCTTCCTCTTCCGGTGTCAGTTTATTGTATTTCATATTGTTCTTGTCTGATGATCCGTTATTATTCTGAGTGCATGATACCCCAATGCCAAAATAAAAAACGAAAAGTATAATCAATTTAAATCGAAACATACATCAAAATTCGTTTTCATCATCGTCGTACAGATTATTCAATTCAAAATCGAGACTGTCCAGTTCCTTTTGCCACAACTCCATGACATGCTTGGGGGTATCAATAGGAGCATCTGCAATTCTTTTCTGAACAATTCTAATTTCTTTTTCCAATTCTTCACGTCTGCTCATTGTTTTTAACTTTAAAAGTTTCTACTATCTTTATAAACAAGTTGAATCAAACGAAAGTTTTATAACTAACCTTAAAACAATGAAAATGGAACAGACTTATTGCCAAAGTTGCGGGATGCCAATGTCACCCGAGTTTTACAGTACAAACGCAGATCAATCCGTAAATACCGAATATTGCAGCTATTGCTACAAAGACGGAATCTTTGCCCAAGATGTAACAATGGACGAAATGATTGATCATAGCCTCGTATATCTGGAAGAATTTAATAAAGATTCTGAGAATAAATTTACAAAGGAGGAAGCGCGCGCTGGTATGAAACAATTTTTCCCGACATTGAAACGCTGGAAAAAATAAGTAATTTATTCAATATTTTCCGGGTAGGGGTAGAATGTTATTTTTACTCCACCCGGAAGATGTCGAATAAATGAATGAAATAACGCTTTATCCGGTATAATATCAGACATAAACAATTCTGATCGCAAACTTATTTCAAATACAGATTCGCTTATATGAGAGAATTTAGTACTTTTGCACAAATTTTCTCAACTGATGGTGAATTCGAAAAAGCTAAAGTACTCTTTTAAAAACATCCTGACTTATGCCATGCAATATGGTGTTGTTCTTGGTGTCTTTTGGCTTTTCAAATATATATTCATGATTGTTTGGGATGTATACGACCATCTTTGGTATGTGTATAATGTGCTCAATATCGGAACCCCTCTCATATATTATGTTTTGGTAAACAGATATAGGGAAAGGGCTTTAGGCGGCATTATGTCGTATAAAAGATGTCTGGCATTTTCCACTATGCTCTTCTTTTTCGCATCTCTCATCGAGTGCATAATCATATATATCCATATCGGGTTCATCAACCCCGATTTCCTTTCGAAGCAGGGGCGGATTGGCATACTCATTCTAGAACAGCTACTGAGGATATTCAGTGAGCCGACGCAATCGGTAAATGTGGCAAAACCTTTCCATCTGGCAAGCAATGCCGAATACATCATCAATAATATATATGTAAGCACCCTGTACGGATTCGTATTGTCATTATTTTATGGTATATTTGTAAGAAGAAAAAGACCGGATTTAAACTAATTTTGAAACAAAAGATGGATATATCTGTTGTTGTGCCATTGTATAACGAAGAAGAATCGCTCCCGGAACTATTTGAATGGATAGAAAAGGTAATGAACGAAAACAAGTTCAGTTACGAAGTCATCTTTGTTGACGATGGAAGCACAGACCATTCGTGGGAGGTTATAAATAAACTGAAAAGCAGGTCGGAACATGTTAAAGCCATAAAATTCCGTAGAAATTACGGAAAATCGCCGGCTCTGCATTGTGGTTTTGCCAAAGCCGAAGGTGATGTTGTGATAACAATGGATGCCGATCTTCAAGATAGTCCCGACGAAATTCCCGAACTATACAGAATGATTAAAGAAGATGGTTACGATCTGGTTTCGGGATGGAAAAAGAAAAGGTACGATCCACTTTCAAAAACAATACCTACCAAGCTGTTCAACTATACCCTGCGAAAAGTATCGGGCATAAAACTACACGACTTCAATTGCGGATTGAAAGCCTATCGTAAGGCCGTTGTGAAAAATATAGAGGTGTATAACGATATGCACCGTAATATTCCTTATCTGGCAAAAATAGCAGGCTTCAAGAAAATAACAGAGAAAGAAGTGCAGCACAGAGCCAGAAAATACGGGTCGAGCAAGTTTGGCTTAAGCCGTTTTGTGAATGGCTATTTAGACCTGCTCACGCTCTGGTTTCTGTCTAAATTCGGGCGCAAACCGATGCATTTTTTCGGACTGCTCGGCAGTTTGATGTTCTTCATTGGTTTGGTTGCCGTTATTGTTGTAGGTGCAATGAAGTTGTATGCAATGAACAACGGGATGCCATTCAGATTAGTGACAGATTCTCCTTATTTCTATATTTCCCTGACAATGATGATACTGGGGACACAGCTTTTTCTTGCCGGTTTTCTGGGCGAAATCATATCCCGCAATTCGTCTGAAAGAAATAATTATAAAATAGAAGAAGAAATATAGATTGCGCTAATCATCTTGCCTGGTCAGGATGACAAAAAGAAGTGATATGAAAAAGCGGGGATCACTTTAATGTTAATTACATTATGAAATAGTGATATCTATTGTTATTTTTTCAAGAAAACATATCTTTGTATCTGAAAAAACATAAACTTCTTTAAATTAAGATGAAACACTGGGCAACTCTATTACTATTTTTAACACTAGGCATATCTATTTCTAAAGCTACGGAAACAACGGGCAACAACGGAGAAATAAATTTAGCTATACTAAACGATTCTTTGGCGAAATATATATCCACAGACAACAGGCTGAAACATCTGTATCAAGAAAATAGCAACCAACACTTGTGGATAGGTCAATCGTTTGATAAAGAAAAGTTTAAACCTTTGATCGAAATACTTTCCAATAGTAAACAGCATGGACTGCCGTCCGACTTGTTCAATAAAACCCGAATAGAGCAAATCGTTGATTCTCTGTCCGAAAACAAATATCCGAAAGAAAAATACTATGAAGCTCTGGCTCAGTTAGAATTTCTTTCCACAAAGGCATCCATCGACTATGTTAAAGCCTTGAAGTTTGGATATACCAATCCTAAAAAAATAATGCCGAACGACTATTTCATTGATGTAGTTCAACCCGATTCGTTGTATTTTTCATACATAAACAAACTGGTATTGGCATGTCCGATAAAAGCGATGATGAAATCGGAACCGAAAGGCGAAATGTATGTGAAAATGCAAAATAAACTGATTGCCATCGACAGTTTAAGCAGCGTTAAGTTGGAAACGATTGTACCCAAAGCTGGTGATGCAAGCTACAAACTGAACGATGAAAACGTAAACATCGGGAGGATAGTAGACCGTTTGGTGCTCACGGGAAATTACACATATACAGGAACAGACTCGTTGAAGAATATTCTTACAAAAGATCTGCTAGACGCTGTAAACAAGTTTCGTAGAGAAAATTCATATCATGAAGATGACGAAATCGGGAAAACCACAATCGAGGTGCTGAACCGCCCCCTTAGTTATTATATGAAAAAGCTGCAAGCCAACTTGGAGCGTCAACGCTGGAGGAGAAAAAAAGTACGTTCCGACAGAAGGGTGGAGGTAAATGTGGCTCCGTTCCGTTTGTTTGCTTACGACAAAAATGAAGTTGCCCTGCAAATGATAGTTTGTGTAGGCACCGTTGCTAACCGCACGCCATTGATGGAAAGCGATATAAACATCGTCAACATGAATCCCGTTTGGAATGTGCCTCGCAGTATCACTCAGAAAGAATTATATCATTCCATAAAAAAAGACCCGAACTATCTGAAACGAAGAAATATGACCATGAGCCAGGGCGGAAAAGCAGTAGATCCGGCCAGTATAGACTGGTCTAAGACCTCTTCCAGCACATTCAACTACTCCATCAGTCAGGGTGCGGGTAGCGGAAACTCATTAGGGCGGGTGAAGTTCTTATTCCCCAACAGATTCTCCGTCTATTTGCATGATACACCTTCTCAATCAGCATTTTTACGTAAGAACAGGGCAGTAAGCCACGGATGCGTGCGGTTGGAAAAACCGATTGATTTTACGCAATACTGTATGTCGAAACTAGACGATAAGCTATATAAAGACCAAATACTATATACGATAGAAAGAAGCCCCGAATCGGAAGAAGGCAAACGGAAAATGAAAGACGGAAGCCTTAAAAAACTTCCGAATGTCATTAACCTGTCCAAAACAATACCTGTTACATTAGATTATCATACAGTTTTTGCCATGCCCGCTCAGAGCAGCCTGTATTTCGCCGATGACGTTTACGGGCACGACAATACGATATTGAGGTCTATAAGTCTTTAATGATAACTCTATAACATAGATTGCTTTGAAAAGCTAAGGGGTAAGATTTCTTTGATGGAACTTACCTCATATACTTTGTCTTTACTACACATCAAGATGGTGACGGGGGTATCGAACCGATTTTCAACTTCCACAAAAACCTGTCGGCACGATCCGCAGGGAGAGCAGACATCCGGCGTGAAGTTTCCTTTGTTGAAAGCTGCAATCGCAACCATACTCACCGCAACATCAGGATATTGGGCATTTGCATAAAACAATGCCGTTCTTTCGGCGCACAAACCTGATGGATAGGCTGCGTTTTCCTGATTGCTGCCTGTTATTATCTCTCCATTTTTCAGCAATACAGCCGCACCAACACTATAATTAGAATACGGAGCGTATGCCGATTGGGTAGCTTGTCGTGCTTTTTCTATCAATTTTTTCTTCTCGCCTGTGCACGACTCTATACTATAAACTTTTATCTTTGTAATAATTTCAAGACTTTCCATGTTATATTATAATATTAAGTGATTGAAAGTTTTTAATAATATATTTTTTAATAGTTATATCAATCAAAATCAGTATTTGGATTTACTATAACTAGAATGTTGGTTTAGATAAAGTAAACCGCAAGGATGCAAAGAGTGCAATACATTTCTTGTTGGGCGTGTGTCAAAAGTAAATTTTGGTATCTTTTGTCATCCTGAACAACTACTGATTCGCATTGCTTGCAAGTTACTTGCGCATCACAAAATTTGCAACTTGTTTGCCCGCAACATTAAACATATTTATTGTTGTACGTGTTTTATTCAAAGATACAAAAATGATATGAAAGAAAATATTTTAAGATTCAAGAACCATTCTTTATTGATATTATTTTTACTATGCGTTGTAACGCCCAATCTGTCGGCTCAGAAAAGAGTAAAAATATACGAAGACTACATTAAACTGTATAAGGATGTCAGTATAGAACACATGGGTAAATATAAAATCCCTGCCAGTATAACATTGGCTCAGGGGTTGTTGGAGTCGGGTGCGGGGACAAGTAGCCTGGCAAAAAAAGCCAACAACCACTTTGGTATAAAATGCCACTCAGACTGGACGGGTAAAAAATATTACATGAAAGATGACGGTCCGAAAGATTGTTTCCGGCACTATAATAGTGTAGCCGATTCTTACAACGACCATGCAGTGTTTCTTACCAAGTATGCCCGATACAGTCCTCTTTTCAAACTGGATATCACCGATTATAAAGGATGGGCTAAAGGTTTGCAAACAAGTGGTTATGCCACGGATAAAGGTTATGCCAATAAGTTGATAGGAATGATAGAAACCTACGAACTTTATGAGTATGACAAGTCAGACGGCAAAAAAGAATCGAAAAAAGACAAAAAGGAGAAAGAAAAAAATAAGAAATCGGAATCAACACCAAGAGTCTATACGCATACTCCGTACAAAACAGGAGGATTAGTTTATATCTTTGCTTTGGATGGCGATACCTATGAAGATATTGCCGACGAATTCGGATTTAAGGTGAAAGATTTGTGCAAGTATAATGAGGTTCCCGAAGATTTCCCTCTTCGCAAAGGAGACAAAATATATTTTCAAAAGAAAAAGAATAAGGCTGACAAGCCATATTACGACCACGTGGTACAAGTGGGAGAATCTATGCACAGCATATCGCAACACTATGGCGTGAAAGTTAAAAACCTATACAAAATCAACAAGTTGGATGAGGAATATGTCCCCACCGAAGGAGATGTTCTCAAATTGAGATAAGGTTTCAGTCCTATTTATTGCTTTTGTAAACATAACAGCACGTGGTGCATTTAGATAATGAAAGATAACAGGCTGAAATATAATACATATTTATATTGTCATCCTGAGTAAAACGAAGGATCTGGATTGAAAATACACAGATTTTTCACTTCGTTCAAAATGACAAAACCGATATGAATCTTATAATAAATGAGTTTATATCAAAGTCCTAAATGCACCACGGGTACATAATAGCAAAAGACATTTATTCTTTGAGGAGTAATCTTTAAAGAATATCTGTTACTTAAAATATAAAAAAAATGAGAAAAATAGCATTGATTACCGGAGCAACCTCCGGCATTGGAAAAGAGACTGCGAAAAGATTGGCGAAGGATGGTTTCGACCTGATCGTAACAGGACGCAGAAAAGAAAGACTGGGCGAACTGAAAGACGAAATAATTAAGGATAATCTCCATACAGACGTTCTGACGCTAAGTTTCGATATCAGGATATATTCGGAAGTGGAGGCTAACCTCAAAGGACTGTCAGGCAAATGGAAAAACGTTGATGTTTTGATCAACAACGCAGGTTTAGCCGTTGGACTGAACCCGATACACGAAGGGGTTCGTGAAGATTGGGAGCGAATGATAGATACCAATATCAAAGGGTTGCTTTACGTTACCCGTCTTATTTCGCCTCAGATGGTTGAGCGAAAATCGGGGCACATTATCAATATAGCCTCCATTGCCGGAAAGGAAGTTTATCCTAACGGAAATGTATACTGCGCAACCAAACATGCGGTAGATGCCATCAGCAAAGGCACTAGGATGGATTTGATCAATTACGGGATAAAAGTGACACAGATATGTCCGGGTTTTGCCGAGACAGAATTTTCCCTTGTCAGGTTTAAGGGAGACAAGGACAGGGCAGATAAAGTTTATGACGGCTTTGTGCCCTTGCTGGCCGAAGATATTGCCGACGCCATTGCTTATGCTGTCAATGCGCCCGATCACGTCGACATTCAGGATATGCTCATCATGCCCAAGGCACAGGCTTCGGCAACAATATTTCATAAAGAATAGAAAACACTTTTTCATTGTCATGCCTCGCATTATTCAGTGTGACAAAAATAATTATCTGACTTACTATCATGAATAGACAAATATTGAACACCCGTATAGCATTGTTCATAAAAACATACCTGATTTTTGTTCTGCTTTTCGTCATCCAAAAGGTTGTGTTTCTTGTGTTTCACTGGCAACAATCTTCCTTGACAGGTGCAGGTGATTGGTTTAGTGTAATGTGGAAAGGTTTGCCTATGGACTTCTCCACCGGAGGTTATCTGGTGCTGATACCACTCATAATACTTGTAATTTCCCTTTTCACGGTGAAGCATTTGAAACAAATACTCAATGTGTATTTTATGATCGTAAGTGCTTTGGTTTCAATTATCTTCTTGTCCGACGTAGTCTTATATTCCTACTGGGGATTCAGGATAGACTCCACCGTGTTTGCTTATATAACATCTCCGGCAGAAGTGGTGGCAAGCATTTCCATTATCGAGACAATCGGTATATTGCTGATCATGATTCTTTTAAGTTTTGGTCAGTATTTTATCCTTCGTAAACTGATAGTTGATAGATTTCCGGACGAACCTTCAAAATCGAAAGTCGTTCAGTCGGTAGTTTTTGTCATCATTATGGCATTGATGATAATTCCCATCAGAGGAGGTATATCCACTGCGACAATGAGTCCCGGTTCGGTCTATTTCAGTAACAATATGTTCCTCAATCATGCAGCTATAAACCCTGTGTTCAACATCTTCTATTCGTTGAAACTGAGTACGGATTTCAGTAAGCAATATCGTTTTATGGACGACAAGGAGGCTCACGACGTGTTTGCCGATCTGATGCACTATGAGCCGAGCGATACGATTCCTCAACTACTGAACACCGACCGTCCGAATATAGTATTCATTGTTCTGGAAAGTTTCGGAGCAAAAATACTTGAGCCACTAGGCGGAGAGAAAGGTGTTGCGCCAAATCTTAATAAATTGACGGAAGAAGGTGTGTTTTTCAGGAAGATGTATGCCAATAGTTTCAGAACGGACAGAGGTCTGGTTTCGGTTGTGGGTGGATACCCGGCTCAACCCACAATGTCTATCCTGAAATATTTTAATAAGATGCAGACATTAAGCTCCATACCCGGATCTTTGGTCGAGAACGGTTATAATGGTTCATTCCTGTATGGAGGTGATTTGGATTTTGCTCAGATGCAATCGTTTATTATTGCTCAGAAAGTAACTGATATTACGAAAGATAAAGATTTCCCTGTGAGTGAGAGGTTAACAAAATGGGGTGTGCCCGATGCTCTTACTTTCGAAAGGCTTGCCAATGATATTCAAAAAGAGGATGAAGAGCCTTACTTGAAAATGTTTTTGACATTAAGCAGTCATGAGCCTTTCGATGTCCCTACCAAGAGATTTGAGGATGATTATCTCAATTCGGTGTATTATACGGACAGTTGTCTCGGTATTTTTATGGATAACCTGAAAAAAAGTCCGAAATGGGATAACACTTTAGTGATATTGATACCCGATCATGATATGCGTTACCCGAAAACATTAGACCATTCGTCGCCCGACCGTCACGATGTATTTATGCTATGGTTGGGGGGAGCGGTAAAGCAGCCAATGATAGTTGATAAGGCATGTTCTCAGGTCGATCTTGCGGCTACGTTGCTGAGCCAGATGAAACTTGACTATAAAGACTTTACTTTCAGCAAAGATATAATGAATCCGACGAGCAAAAGTTTTGCGTTCTATGCTTTCCCTAACGGGTTTGGAATGATGTCCGACACTGCTAAAGTCGTTTTCGATTGCGAGAAAGGGCAATCAATAATGAAAGAAGGCTCCGGAGCTGATCTCCTCGAAAAACAGGGGAAAGCATACTTGCAATGCTTGTATGATGATATTGCGAAAAGGAAATGACCTGTGCCGGCATACATGCGGCAATGCAATTGTAGTATGTGATTCCGTCGTTTCACTCTATATTATATAATGAAAATATAAAAGCCTGCCCTTTAAACAAGAGCAGGCTTTATAAATATGTCAAGATATTTTAATCTTTAAATTTCGCTTTCAAGAACTCACGGTTCAATCGTGCGATATTACTGATAGAAACATTCTTAGGGCACTCCACTTCGCAAGCACCTGTGTTGGTACAGTTACCGAAGCCTAGTTCGTCCATTTGCGCAACCATCGCTTTAGCACGTTTGGCAGCTTCGATACGTCCTTGAGGAAGAAGTGCCAATTGGCTTACTTTAGCCGATACGAACAACATTGCCGACCCGTTCTTACATGCTGCAACGCAAGCTCCACAACCGATACAAGAAGCCGAGTCCATAGCCTCGTCTGCATCTTCTTTCGAAATAGGAATAGCATTAGCATCTTGTGCACCGCCTACATTGATAGATGTATAACCTCCTGCCTGCATAATTTTGTCGAACGCAGTACGGTCTACCATCAAGTCGCGAATAACAGGAAAACCAGCCGAACGCCAAGGCTCGATAGTAATAGTTTCGCCATCTTTAAACTTACGCATGTGCAACTGGCAAGTTGTTACATCCTCGTCCGGCCCGTGTGGGTGTCCGTTGATGTAGAGGCTGCACATTCCGCAAATACCTTCACGGCAATCGTGGTCGAATACGATAGGTTCTTTGCCTTCGTTTATCAGTTTTTCATTCAGGATGTCGAGCATCTCAAGAAAAGATGTATCCGTAGAAATCTTTTCCAAACTATATGTTTCGAAAGCTCCTTTTTCTTTCGGACCTCTCTGACGCCATACTTTTAGCGATATATTTATTGTTTTTTCCATTGGACAAATAGTTACAAGTTACGAGTTACGAGTTACAAGAACCAACCGGTAACATGGTTATTAATGAAATTATTTTGTTTCGTTACGAGTTTTTAAAGACTTAATCAGCGATGTTGTCATTTTTATTATCTCATTTACAGACTCATTCAATACGGCTACATCTTCTTTCTTTAAAAAATTAAGTTCGCCTGAAATTATAATCTGTGTTTCCAACTCAGTTGCAGAGCCCAAAGCTATATAAAGAAATTGTATCAATTCTTTATCCGAGTTTCTACCACATCCTTCAGCTATGTTGGATGGGATTGAAACTGCGCTTCTCCTGATTTGAGAAGTCAGACCAAACTGCTCGGACGATGGGAAACCGGCAGTCATATCATATACAACTTTCACCAGGTTTATTCCCTTTTTCCAAACAATCAGATCTTTATGAGTCATCACTTATTGCTTTTTAGGTTACGAATAGTCCGGAATACTCTTATTCTGGCAACTCGTAACTGGTAACTCGTAACTAGAAATTACGATTTATAGTTACGTTGTTGTCTAACTACGAACTCGTAGTCGAGAGGTTCTTTTACCAATTCCGGATCTTGGTCTTCGCCGTTGTATTTCCAGCAAGCTACATACGAGAAGTTTTCATCGTCACGAAGAGCCTCACCATCCGGTGTTTGATATTCTTCACGGAAATGGCCTCCACAAGATTCGTTTCTGTTTAAACCGTCGCGAGCCATAAGTTCACCTATTTCAAGGAAATCGGCAAGACGCAATGCTTTTTCCAATTCCACATTCAGGTCGGCAGCCTCTCCGGGTATGCGAAGATCTGTCCAGAATTCTTTTTTCAATGCTTTGATGTCTTCAAGGGCTTTTTCCAAAGATTCTTTTGTACGTGCCATTCCAACAAAATCCCACATAATCAAACCAAGTTTCTTATGAATCGAATCAACGGAATGTTTTCCTTTGATATTCATCAATTTGTCGATTTTCTTTTTCAGTTCCGACTCAGCTTGTTCAAACTCAGGAAGATCTGTACTGAAACGTGGCACTGTAATCTGATCTGCCAGATAGTTTTGGATGGTGTAAGGAAGAACGAAATATCCGTCAGCCAAACCTTGCATCAAAGCAGATGCCCCAAGACGGTTAGCTCCGTGATCTGAGAAGTTTGCTTCGCCGATACAGAACAATCCCGGTATTGAGGTTTGCAATTCATAGTCTACCCAGATACCGCCCATTGTGTAGTGGATGGCAGGGAAAATCATCATCGGAGTTTCGTATGGATTGTCATCAACAATTTTTTCATACATCTGGAAAAGGTTTCCGTATCTTGCTTCAACTACATCTCGTCCAAGACGCTCTATTGCAGAAGAAAAATCAAGGTATACGGCCAAACCTGTTGAATTAACACCAAATCCGGCGTCACATCTTTCTTTTGCCGCACGCGATGCAACGTCACGAGGCACAAGGTTTCCGAAAGCAGGGTAACGTCTTTCGAGATAGTAGTCCCTGTCTTCTTCTTTTATTTGAGTAGGTTTCAGTTTTCCTGCACGGATTGCTTCTGCATCTTCTTTCTTTTTAGGAACCCAGATACGTCCGTCGTTACGAAGCGATTCTGACATCAAAGTCAGTTTCGATTGAAATTCTCCGTGAACAGGAATACAAGTCGGGTGAATCTGAGCGAAACAAGGATTAGCAAAATATGCTCCTTTTTTGTATGCCTGAATTGCAGCCGAACCGTTCGATCCCATTGCGTTAGTTGATAAGAAGAATGTATTACCGTAACCGCCTGTACCGATAACCACTGCATGAGCCGAGAAGCGCTCAACCTTACCTGTTACCAGGTTGCGGGCAATGATACCACGGGCACGTCCGTCTATGATAACCACATCGAGCATTTCGTAACGGGTATACAGTTTCACAGTTCCTTTTTTTACCTGACGGCTCAATGACGAGTATGCGCCAAGAAGAAGCTGCTGCCCTGTTTGTCCTTTAGCGTAGAATGTACGTGATACCTGCGCTCCACCAAATGAACGGTTGTCGAGAAGACCTCCGTATTCGCGAGCGAAGGGAACACCTTGAGCCACACATTGGTCGATGATGTTGTTTGCTACTTCGGCCATACGGTGAACGTTTGCCTCACGAGCACGATAGTCGCCTCCTTTTATTGTATCATAGAATAGACGGTATACAGAGTCGCCGTCGTTCTGATAGTTTTTCGCTGCATTGATACCTCCTTGTGCTGCAATAGAGTGCGCACGGCGAGGAGAATCCTGAATGCAGAAGTTCAATACATTGAAGCCCATCTCGCCAAGAGACGCGGCAGCAGAGCCACCCGCAAGACCTGTTCCCACAACAATCACGTCCAAACGGCGTTTGTTGGCAGGGTTCACAAGTTTTTGGTGGTCTTTATAGTTTGTCCATTTATCAGCCAAAGGGCCTTCCGGAATTTTAGAATCTTTTTTAGGATCTAGAATAGTAGTCATATCTATTATTTCTTTTAGTCAATTTTTATAAAATACCAAGTCCCAGACTTCTCAAATAGAATATAATAGGCACGATTGCAAAACCAAGACAAATTAATGTCGCCACAATAGTACCGATAACTTTCAAGCGGGGCAACCATGTTCTGCCATTGAAACCCGACGATTGGAACATACTCCAAACCCCATGAGACAGGTGAAACCACAATGCCGCGATGCCAATCAGGTAAAGAACCACTTTGATTGGGTTTCCGAACAGCATATTCATGTGACCGCCTACTTCGGCGGGCAAAACAACAATGCTGTGCAACGCATGAATTTTGCCTGCGAACAATTCGGCAAACATCATCTTGAACCAAAAATCATAAAGGTGTAATAACAAGAATGCCAGTACAACCAATCCTAGAACGAACATGTTTTTAGATGACCATGCAACATCCGTCAGGTTAGACGATCCATACTTATCGCCACCACGCGCTCTTCTGTTTTGCAATGTCAGGAACAGAGCATACAAAATGTGAATAAGGATTAACCCCACCAATGCGACGGTAGCAGCAACCGCATACCAGTTTGTTCCTAAAAATTCACAAATCATGATATATCCGTCCATCGAAATGAATGAGACAAGATTCATGCACATGTGGAAAATGAGAAACAAAACCAGAGCACAACCCGAAAGAGCCATGATGAATTTGCGGCCAATAGAAGAATTTAGTAACCAACTCATAAAATAATAGTTTTTAGTTATATTGAATAGTTAATTTTTTCTCAAAAAAAAGTCTATTAAAAGTGAATTTTATAATATATAATTCCCATTTACATATTTGCATCGCAAAAATAAGGGAATATATCCAATTAAAGAAAATAAAAAGTCACTTTTTTACCTGTTTTTGAGGGAAGAAGGAAGAATTTGAGGATCGGTTGATTTAAAAGGTAAAAACCCGCTACTTTTGACAGTAACGGGTCGTTTTGCACATGAGTGGCTGTATAGCTTTATGCTTTCTATTAATGCGAATCAGTAGTTAAAACAGGTTGGTTTAAATTGTACAATATTTTCGCCCCTACTTTCGGGCAGAGCAGAGCCCTGCCCCTACAAAATGCACCCTTCCACCCTGTCGTTATATGGGATTTGCAATCCCATGCTTGGGTGCTATCCGGATTTTGAATCCGGAAAATAATAACTCTGGGGTTACAAACCCCAGAGGACAAAAATGGTTCGGCTATGCTCAAACAGCTTTTTGTTCTTGTCGCTTATCTGCGCTGTGTGGGCACCCCGTCAATCAGCCAAATGTCACGTTTACACCCGTTAGGCGAAACGGCATCTGCTTCGTAGGCGCGGCAGCAAAGAATATCGAATAAAAACCAACGTCTTTATTATAGAAAATCCAAATACTGATTGGCATTATTAATTAATTTTCACGAAAGAGCCACCTGTACACTGTATACAGATATCATTCCCATCACCGATTTCGAATGTGAGATAATTGTCGTTTCCAGCCGGGAAAGTGCTCCCACTTTTAGTCAAAATGTAAATTGCTAAATACCCTTCCAGCCCTGTGGATGCATCTACCGTTATATTTTGACTGAAGTAGAACCTGAAATTGCCATAGTAGGGTCTTGGATCTGTTCCTCCGTTCGTAGCATAAACCTCATACGCTCCTTTAAATCGGGTTGCAGCACCCCATAGGTCAATATCGTTACCCGGTAATAGTTGAATACAAGCTCTTTCTATTATGTTTCTGATTGAGCTCACTGCACTGACCCTTACGCCTAATGTCACAGAATACGTTCCGTATGCAGGAAAAGTTATTTTATGTCCGGTCATAAAGGTCGCACTTGTTTCCTCTGCCGGAAGAGGGCCTATCTTTGTATTTCTAAAAAATGGGATTTGCGTAAACTCACTGAATCCGGGTTGCTCCCAGGTTGCAATTCCATTGGCATTGGATGTTAGTACTTTCCCCGAAGCTTGATTTCCGTCTACCAATCTGAAACCTTTGGTTGGAGAAGAGGAAGTTCCTCCCGTTCTGATATCAAGTTTATATGCCGGAGACGAGTTTCCTATGCCAACATAACCGCTTGTGTATGAATTTCCTGCCACATGCAACTTTTGAGAGGGGCTATTTGTGCCTATCCCGACATTTCCCTGAGAGTTAACTATCACATCATCGCTCACGTTCGTGTTACCACTCGTATTCTTTTGAGCATCAACATGAAACACTCCCTGTGGGGTTTCCGTATTCACTCCTACCTGGGCTATCAGCGCCGATGGCATAAAAAACATTAATAAAATTAAAAAATCCTTTTTCATCTTCTTTTTGTTGTTTGTTGTGTTAATATTTTCTTCACTTGCTTTTCCTTCAAATTTTTCAAAAATATGTAAATCACTTGTTTTTAGATATATATCCCTCTGTCACTTGGTAAGTGACAGAGGGGTTTGTTTTTCAGGAACTTTGCTCCATATATCTTTGCTTTCTGATCTGGCGTGGCGACCCACCCAATACCTTATGACAAAATTCATTAAAATGAGACAAAGTCATGAATTTGTTATCCGCAGAAATTTGCTTTAAACTCTTATTGGTTTCATAAATTTCGTGATAAACTATCCTTGCCCGTTGCTGTTTCATCCATTTGTATGCAGACATACCAAATACTCTCCTGAACCGCTTATTGAAACCTGAATAGCTGTAATTCATCCTCTCGGACAATTGCCGCACGGTCCGTATTTCTGCCGAATATTTCCTCACTTGTTCCGAAAACAACAAGTCGTTAGTTTGATATAGCCTGAAAAAATCATGAAGTTCCTGCTTTGTGTAACAGACATTCATAATGCAGCCTAATTCCTTTATTTTCAACTGCATCAAATTGCAATCCCTGTATCCTTTCTGCAAATAGAGTTCTATGGAATAGACATAACTACCCAACATATCTTTCACATCCAGAAAAGATATTCCATCATCCACATCTTGCGACAGTTGATTGTTACCGACCGCAATCGCCCTGCACCAATCATATTCTTCCGTTATGTTAAAGAAAATGACAGCAGCATCTTCCATTGCCATCGCCCTAAAACCATATCCGGATGGAACGAAAAGCATTTTACCGCAATCCATCTCAACATTATTGTACATGGAAAAGGAGAATTCAATTGATCCTTTCGTCACCAATACTATTTTACTATTGTCCTTGTCCGTTGTGTACAATTTGCCTCTGTCTAAAGCAATTGCTTCCACAATGCCGTTATCTGTAAAATTCATCATTTTGTATTGTTTAAGTCTCTGTATAATAGCTTGTTTAACGTATGTTTTACATCATTTTCCTAGTCGTGTTTCATCATTAACCAGAATATCAACACCTTATCACATTTCAATAGAAATCATTTTATCATAAATCTCTCAAAAGTTGCACAAATGTTTATCAATGCCTTATAGCGCAATAGATAGGCTATTAAACCATTAATAATAAACACAATACAAACCTTAAAATATAGTTCCGTCACTTACCAAGTGACAGAGGGGTGTAATCATTCATAATTAAAGTACAGATATACACAAATTTATTTTCCTGCAAATATTTCGTGAAGAAAATACTTTTTTTAGTTGAGAACCACCACTGGATTGAACTAATTAACCGCTTAAAAAGTATTACTTTTGTAATTTAAACTCAAAGAAGAATCAATTCACGAACCCTATGAAGTGGCAGCGTTGTATATGAGCTTTTTGTAAATAGATTAGGAATGGCAGTATTGTCATTCCCAATTTACTGTGCCTTTATTCGGCATGGTTAAATTCATATTCTTATTAACAAATAAGCTGATTTACAATGAATAAAAAAATATATCCGAGGGTAAACGACTCTCAAACCATCTATCTGAATACGGTGGTCAACAACCCCAACATTATTGTTGGAGACTATACCATCTTCAACGATTTCGTTGGCGACCCAACCCTGTTCGAGAAGAATAATGTGTTATATCATTATCCGATTAATAACGATCGCCTGATTATCGGAAAGTTCTGTTCCATTGCCTGTGGCGCTAAGTTTATCTTCAACAGTGCAAACCACACCTTGAGGTCACTATCCAATTATACTTTCCCATTGTTTTATGACGAATGGGATTTGGATAAGGCTAGTGTGACGGACGCTTGGGACAACAAAGGCGATATTGTTATCGGTAACGATGTGTGGATTGGTTATGATGCCATAATCATGGCCGGGGTTCATATCGGCGACGGAGCCATTATCGGAACACGGGCAGTTGTTACGAAAAACGTTCCTCCTTATACAATCGTAGGGGGAGTTCCGGCAAAAGAGATACGGAAACGCTTTGACGAAGATGCCATCTCGAAATTGCAGAAACTGCAATGGTGGGATTGGTCAACCGATAAGATCAGAGAGGCAATACCTTATATCGTCAATGGAAATATCCAAAAATTGACAGAAATATAATTTAAACCATATTGAAGCGGCTGATTGATGATTATTCAACCATGTAGTTGAGACTTACACAAAATATGGGATAGTACCAACCATTTTTATTCAGCTAAAATATTCTCATATATTCTATAATTCTCATCATCGAAGCAGACAAATATAACTTCTTCTATATTTTTATTATTATTATCAATAAACTCCTTTACTATATCAATAGCAATCTGTGCTGCTTCTGTTTTAGGAAAATGATAAACTCCTGTACTGATGTTTGGGAAAGCAATAGATTTTACAAGTAAAGAATCCGCTATTTCTAAAGATTTTCTATAACAGGAGGCTAACAGTTCGGTTTCTTTATTCTTGCCCATCATCCATATAGGTCCTACTGTATGTATCACATATTTAGCAGGCAACAATCCGGCAGAAGTATAAACTGCATCTCCGGTTTTGCATTTTCCCTGTCGGTTACGAATAACTTTGCATTCTTCCAATATCTGAGGGCCACCTTTGCGATGAATAGCACCATCCACACCTCCGCCTCCAAGTAAAGAAGAATTCGCTGCATTAACAATGGCATCTACAGTCATTGTTGTTATATCTCCCTTTATCAGTTTTATTTCTGTTTTCATCTGTCTAAATATTTTAATACATATTGGGTTGCAGCATCGTTGACTGATGTTACAAAGCTCTCCCCTGCAAAAACTTTTACTATTTCTATCTGTCCGATAATCTTACTATTAAATTCATTCAAATCTTCAGCCGGAACCCACAATTCATTATGGATAAAACCTCCGACATTGTGAACTTCATATTTTTGTAGGTAACTTGCAGGCAGATCAAACTTGGTTACAATACCACAGTAGCCTGAGAATTCATCCTTCGTATTCCATTTCTCAGCTATCTGTTCTGCATATTCCTGATTGAGTACAGGATAAAATATCGGCTGCCACTCCAATCGAGGAGGAAAAGCTTTAAAATCCGAATCAATTATTAATTGTAGTTCTTTCAGACCTATTGGCCTGTATAGTGTTGTTTTCATTCTTTCCAGTTCTTTACAATTTCAGAAACCATATCTGTAATTTTTAGTTCATCAAACCGATACATTAAGTCATCCGATATTATTTTTGTTCCATATAATGAACCTACAATTTGCCCGAACATAGAACATACAGTATCTGTATCTCCTCCCAATTTAATCAGTTCAGTAAGAATCGTAGCATAATCAAGCTTGTTTATCTTCTGAGCGGCAAATACAGCCATAGGTACGGAATCAACCACGTATCCGCTCGATTTATATTGCTTACCTATTTCGGATATAGATAACCTCTGCAAAGGAATTAACTCAATGAATCTATCCCTCACTCTTGTATCAGGAATTTTTGCGATTATATAATCTATCAAACCGTTATCTCCTTTCCAAATTCCATCTATGGCCGCCTTTATAGAATAATAAATTGCCAGTGCACCGGAATAAGCTTCGTCATTACGATGTGTAATCGTGCATATATCCCTGATGGTTAGTTTTGTGATATACTTTTTAAAAGCCAATGGTGCTATGCGCATAGCCGCTCCGTTCCCTGCCGCATATTCTCCTGATCTACCAACCAAAGCCCAATGTCCTCCGACCTGCAACTCTCTCAATGCTTTCAAGGTACTTGCTCCCAAACCAATCAGTTTCTTATGACTGTACCAATATAAAAACCTTTCAGAAACTTTTTCAGGTTTTACTTCGATTGAGTTGTAGATGGCCTCGCAGGTTGCCAATGTTAATTGGGTATCATCAGATATTACCCAGTCGAAATTGAAAGTTATATCCTGATTATTTTCAGCACCTTCGTATTTAAAACCAATAGCATCGCCTATTGCTCCGGCAATTAAGCACCCCTTTAGCCTTTCCTTGATATCAATCGAAGTCATAAACTATACATCTATATCATTTTCTAAATTCCACAGGAACGCCTAAAGCGTCACCCACGGCAACACCGAATAAGGCGCTATGTATTATTCCTCCTCTCATTATAATTCAAAATAAAATCCTGTCTTTGTCAATTCTTCGTATCTGTCTTTATCGAAACTGTATAGCTTAGGTGCTCTGTTACGCGCTCCACGTTGCATTTCACCTGTATCAATCAATAGACCATAACTTAATATCTTTTTGCGGAAGTTTCGGTCGTCCAGATCGGTTTGTAATACGGTTTTATATAAATGGAACAGGTCAGGCAAGGAGAACTTCTCTGGAAGCAATTCAAAGCCTATGGGTTGATATTTTATTTTTCCTTTCAGCCTTTCTTTAGCTACCTCTAATATTTTCGCATGGTCGAACGCCAGTTCAGGAGCATCAGAAATTGAAAACCATTTGATATTTGTTGCATCCATGCCAGCTTGTGCATTGTAATCCGATAGCTTTACCAATGCATAATAACCTATGCTGATAACCCGGAAACGGGGATCTCGTTTTATATCGGAGAATGTATAAAGTTGTTCCATAAAGATATTATCGAGACAAGTCTCTTTCTGCAAAATACGCTTAGCACATTCTTCTGCTGTTTCTTCTTCGCCGACAAATCCTCCGGGCAGAGCCCATTGTCCTATGAATGGCTCAATAGATCTTTCTATCAACAATACTTTTAATTCGCCTTCGTCAAAACCAAATATAACACAGTCTGTAGTGACCGCCGGACGGGGATATTCGTATGTATGTTTTCCTTGTTGTTCCATATTTTTCCTTGTTTATGTATTTTTGACGAAAACAAAGGAAGTTATTATTTTTGGAATGACAAAAATAGTTAGCGTATTTTTTACGTATAAATATCGTGGTAAAAAATAAGACAGAATATGATTTACATTCTATCTTATTTCATTATTGGTTAAACAAGTATTATTACCGATCTCTAAAAACTACCATAGTTTACTTGGAAACAAGACAATTTCAATTCTTTACGCCAAAGATCAACTACCTGATCCCTATCATCTAACACAAATTCAACAAAATATTTATCCTTAATTTCAGCCTCATAGATTTCGCTCTTGATGACGGAGTCTTTCCGAAAGTCTTTTGATTGACGCATCCAAAGTTGATGATAGGGAATGTTATGCTTATGCAAAAATCTGACTGTCGGTTCTCGAAAACGATCTTCCCTGCCTGAAACTAAGAGAATTTCATATCCTTCTTTGGCAAAAACTTTCAACGTGTTGGCAACAGGCACATTCAAGTCATCTTCATCACTTGTACTGGCATCAAAGGGATTGCGGTGATTCATCAAAGCTAATGTGCCGTCCAGATCGCAAATGATTGCTTTGCGTAGAGAAGCATCCTGTTCGATTGTTGTTACACGATTGTCTAGTAAAGGGCGGGTTGAAAAATCAAAAGTTTTTTTCAATTCTTCCAGCTCTTTCATATAACGCTTCTGCACATTGGCCGGAATATATTTTCCGGTTTCCTTATTCCGCTTTTCACAACGTTCAGCAATCGTTTTTGCATCGGCTTCAAATATTTTAAATGATATATCTGCCAGATGGTTGAATTTTTCTATATAATGGTTCAGATATTCAGCCTTACAGTGAGTTGCGTCAAGTAATACATTACACCGTCTGCGAAGCAACGTCTCTATGGATGAGTCTATCATTTCTGTAATCATACCTTCTTCATGTAATGGAAGGTTTGAGTAGGTGAAATGCATAGTACGGAAATCATCACGACAGAGACGCATCCAGTTTTCTTCGGTACGGATAAAGTATTTGGCGAAAGTGCTTTTTCCTGATCCAGGAGCACCTATTAATATCAATAATTGTGGATTTTTTCTTTTCATCTATTTCTCACTTTTATTTCTATACTTATCATATGCAGTATCATCGAAGACTCTACCCTTGTATTTATTTTCAAGATGTTTAATCTCTTTAATTCCGCGAAGATTATCTATAAAGAATTTATATTCTTCTTTTGGCAATTTTAAAAAAGTAACACATTCAAATGCCATCTGAGTGCAGTAAGTTAATACGTCACTTAAAAATCTCAGGTAATGTCCAATATTAGCTTTGTTCTGTTCTTCTTCTGAACGACTATTTCTTTCTCGAATAATTAAAACACCAGTTTCATCTCCATGACTAATATGACTTGCTGTCCGATAACTATATGATAATAAATCAAATGTTGGCATAGGAGAACCATTATAACTTTTTGATAACGAATTTAATATTTCAGAAAAAGACCATTTCTGTTCTAGCTTTTGGCGCTCCTTTTTAGGCCATTTCTCCCTTAATAATCTTTCCTTTTCTTCAGTCAGGACTATAGGCGAAAAAGCTATTTGATGAACTTCACTATCAGGGGCAGTACGTAAATTCTTCTTAGCTTGTTCCGATTCCTTTAACTCTAGTATTTCGGACAGAAGATTCCAATACTCATTTAAGCGGAGTTCTTTTTCTTTCTGAGTAGCTGCTGAAGTTATGAAGGCTAATTTCACATATGCTTCCATTGCTGAACGTAGAACTATCTCTGCATCCCATAACCTCCAATTAGTTGTAAGAAACATTACACACTCCAGTCTCTCAAGAATAAATTCTACTAAAGGGTAGATAGGTTCCAGCCTATCCGAATGATCTTTTATAATCTCAAATAATTTTAAATTGTTTCTGTTTATCGCACCAATATAACTCTCTGTGATTGGCCTTTGGTCATTATTCCATGAATCCATATTCATCGTATTTTTTATAATCTTTTATCTAGTCCAGCCTCAGCGGTTTCACCCATAATACGGTCAAAAACCAGATTTTTCAGGAAATAGTTTTCTTTATTTATCTCGTAATAGGGGACTTTCAATAGTTCCCAGTTGAGCATCCAGTCGTTGATGGAACACTTCAATTTACGTCCTATACTTCGTTTCTGGACATAATAATCATATTGATCGTAAAAATTAACACCATAAATCATCGTCAAATATTGGTTATTCCTCACTTTGAATGCCGGTGGCATATCTTTAATAAATGCCTGACGAGGTTTGATTACTATTCCTTCTTCGTTATCCTGCTCAAGGGCAAAGAACCATGTGTATACTCTTTCTATTGCGCTATCCAGTTCTGTTTCATTATTAATTGTCAGATGAAGAAATTCGTCGTCGTTGACATCTTTATAACTAAGATTATCATTTACGAATTCCTCCGATCCATCGTCAAGTACTTTTTTCAGGATATTGAAAGGCTTAAAATAGATATCTCCCTGTTGCCCGAAATGATTAATCTGAGTCTGGTAAATATCAATACTTTGCTTGTAAACATCTAAATCCAATACTTTAAATTCTGACAGTGATTCATACTGACGAAGAATGTGATGCGGATATTTTGCCCTGAACTCTTTTGAAGACAACATATTTTTATCTTCAATGAATTGCTTATAGATTTCTGTATTTTTTACTTCTCCAATTTTCTTATACAAGTCTGTATTAGCCAGATGTTCGCAATGATTTTGATGTGCATTAATATATCCTCCAAATTCATTTTCGATCAATCCTTTGCCCAACGCACTCCACGGCATTAGTTCGGATTGAATGATAACAAGGTTTAATCCATCCCAGTTGAAACGGGCATGTAATTCGCGGTAGGCTTCTATCGCTGAATCCAAATCTATATGGTCTATCTTGTGCCCGTTGCGGCTTACAAAATAAGTATCTTCCAAATTCTTACTCAGATAGATATCACAATAAGACCCCATATATTTTTTTTCGACAACAATCTCTTTCACACCACTATCGTAAAAATAACGGATAGCTTTGTCAATACTTTCTATTTCTCCTTTTTCAGGAGATTTTGGTGCCGGAGAGATAGTTGGAGAGAAGGCATTAACCTTATTCTCGCAAAACCAGTCTATTCTATTTTTTAATCTTCTTAGGTCTTCCATAATCAATTCTTTCTTGTTATTACACACCCTTGAGTCGGCTGTATTCCGTTCAAACTATCTCCCAATTGGAAAAATTCAATATTCATATCTTTGCCTTCGGTACATTCTGTAATCAGATCAAGAAACTCTTGTCGAGTTGGCTCAAAGTCATGATCATCATGCCTCATTTCACTATCCATATTATAGAACTGATTAAATTCTGCATTTGGTGTTGTGATAATCATCTTGTTGAAATTGAGGAACAATGCTTTCCGTATCAGTTCTTTCGCTACATCTATCGGGTTGTGTTCGATAACCTCCGTTAACAAGATATTTACACGATCTTTAGAATCGAATTGTTCCAATGAATTCATAAATATGAGATTATCCTCATCATATCTTCGTGAGATATTATCAGCCAGTCGCTCAAATTTCTCATCATGGTCTACAGCATAATATACAGATGAAAACTTCTTATTCATCATCTTTTTATAATATGTAAACTCGCCACAGCCAATATCGAGGATCGGAATATCCTTTTCCAGCAGATTGGTAATGAAATGTATCCTCTGTAAGTACGTTCCCTGTAAAACCAGATTCGCATCCAAACCGCATTTAGCCAGATAGTTTTCAAAAATTGGCTTCAACTCATTAAACTGGCGTTCCGATTTCACGGCTTTCATAATAAACAGGTAGAAAACAAAATAAGGAACGCTGTCAATATTAGTCAATATGCGCCCGTACTTTTGAGCAAGGCTATCATCGATATAGGTAAACATTCCGTAATCGTTAGTCACATGTGAGAATAGCGACACTAAAGCCAGCAAATTGAACGCTTCGAATATACTCTTTGCTGAGATAATCAGTTTGAAAATACGGTTCGATTGCTGTACAACCTCTACCTCATCGAAATATTTAGAAGGAAGGAATCTCCCGTTCCTATACCAGTTAGAATCAATATAGAATGATGGTATTTCTATTGTACAACTTTCAGTATCAGCTTCTCCCTGAGTAATGCCAAGCCATTGGATATCTTTTGACGCGAACTCTTCCTTGCTTTTGAATATATGTCCGAACAGTTCGTTGCAGATATGTAATACCGCCAAAGGTGTGCAATAGCTCTGGTAGTCTATCTGATTAGCTTCCTCAGGCATATAGCTATATTTCGTGTCTTGAAATACTACCTCGTAATAATTCTTATTGACTACATTTCCAACAATCTGTCCGTTCTTCAATGGCTTAAAATATAGTCCATTGTCAGTATTCGGATTCTTGTATAGAATGTCAAGCAGTCGGTCGTTATCGCTTTTTATTTTTAAAATCATAATCTTGTTGTTATTGATTTATGATGCAAAGAAAAACAGGAAGTGCGCAGTCTTTTTGCGCAGATTGATAAATTATATATTCTCCCATATTAATATCTTTGCAAGATTCTCAAATCCCATTTCTTCTTTATCATTAATGTCATTTAGCTTTACAGCAAATTGATCTAATTCTTTCATAAGATTATCTACAGCTATTTCTAATGAAGCTCGATCAATCTCAAATTTTTCGATTAACGGAGTAGGTACAAAATGTTCATCAAATTCATCAACAGTGAGATCAAACAATATTTTATTCCTTTCTACTTCAAAAATGGGACATGGATGACCTTGCCAGAATAGTGTGGAATCACCTTTTGATAACTCAATCCAACTTCCGATATCTCCCAAATCACCGCAACATTGGGGGTACAATAGATCCTCACCATCAACATTAAGTATATATCCGCCATCAAAAGGACATATTTGATCTGAGTCCCTGTCTTCAGTTCTATATTTTATTTGTAGCAAGAGATTGTTCCCATTTATTTTTGATACTTCATAAAAACTAGAGCCTTTTGAATAAGATTCTATTTCTGAAAAACCGTTTGTAGCAAGACATTGACGATTATAATCTTCCCATTCATCAGCATATTCCCAATAAGGCCCTTTCTTCGGCATTTCTACTTTATCTGAAATACGGAACAATTCTATTACCGGTATTAATTTTATATTCATAGTTATCAACTTTACTTATACAACTCCTCCCTCATCTCCACTAATATTCTTTCTGTTTTCTGCTTATCTGGAGTATCTGGTAATGTAGATATCATGTAATATGACTCTATATTTTCCATCAACTTATCAGCTATAGCTAATAAATCATCGTAATCCATGTTTCCTGCTTTTATATCCAGTAATTCTCTTCGGTTAGGTCGTTTTACGTTTAGTTTTCCATCCCGCAATATCTCTTCCGCAACCTGTAAAAGGCGTATCGTATGCATCATGTTCTTAGAGTCGTAATTCTTACCATGATTCAGATTTGTCTGATAACGATTGTCGTTGCGTTCTTCCACCCAATCCCAATATTCTTTGTATTCTTTGCAATAGAGCGAATAGGCTTCCATATTCCAGAACAGGTAGGCAACTGCTTGCTCTCCTTTTGGTATAGATGATAAAGATACCTCGTTAGCAGTTTCTTTCACGGCTATACCATGATAACCGTATTTATTATCTGCATCATAGAATAAAGCATACACCCCTTTGGCATGAGAGATTGAACTCAATCCGCAGAACTCTTGACTTAATCCGTTCTTATCGAGCCATTCTTTTACAAGAACAGACTGGTAATTATCCATTACATAGCAAAAATCTAATACAGTTCTGCGTTCCTTTTCTATCGGGTTTACTACCTTCTTTTTGTATCCTCTGGCTTTCCGTATCTGTGTCAGAGCATATCCGGCAAAAGTGTCTTTGCAGAGCTTGGATAAGAACATATTTATATCTAGCCTCTCCATTAGCGGATGTTTGTACAGTATGCATTCATTGGGCGAAGCCAATAATTCCAATATATTCGGATTGTTTTTACAGAGCAGTTCAACAAAACGCCCCAATTCATAATAAACCTCATCATTGGTTTCATTACTTACCTGAGGAATATACTCTAATCCATAAAATTGTTCTTTTGGTAGATAGAATACCCCTTTCAGATCGGTATCTGATTGAGGTGTATTCAATCCGTATGCCTTACTACCGCTTATACATTCGAAAAGCAGCAATCCTTTATCCTTTATTTCTTGTATAGTCATTTCAATATTATTTTTCTAAAAAATATATCAGCTTCTTCTTTATCAAAAGATTTTCGTTCCATCTTTGCAGAGGCTTCCATACAATAATCAAAAGTTATATCTATCCACTTCCTTAAGCCTGCATCTATCTTTGTCAAATAACTTTCAGAAGCTGTTGATTTCAAATCTATCAAAGATAAAACCTTTTTTTGTAAATCGTCCGACAACAAATCCATTAATAGATAGATGCTCATTGGAGCTATTGTGTTCTTTTTTGCACACCATAGAGCCGCAAGTAAAGGACGAAGTACATAAAACAGTTTCTTTATTTTTATATCTTCACCTTGTATCGTTTCCAATGCCCCCTTTGCTATACCCAGATAGTGATGTATATTACTTCTTGGACAAAAATAGTTTTGACAGAATTGCCATAAATCATCCTTAAACCTTTTATCTTCCCTGTATATGACAGGCGATTGTAACCACTCGAAAGGAGTAGTGTTCGACTTGGTTATCAGTTGCAATACTTTCGATATATCCCAACCATATATATCAAGCTCATGATTTACTGGAAAAGACAAATGACCTTTTTTTGTCTGTATGCTTAGGTAATCCTCAAGCTTTTTTATATATATGAAACGTACATCGTAATCGCTATCAGGTGAAGGAAATCCCCACGCCCGACTACCTGATTCACAAGAATAAAGTATTTTTATTCCATGATCTTTCTCTATTTCAGTTAGTTTATCTTGTATTATTGTTTTCATAATCGTTTTTCTTTTTAGTACCCCCGATGAGATTCGAACTCACATTCTCCTTTTGGGAGCAGTACGGCTCTAAATGCGCTTCCCTACTCATAAAATGAATACTTTCGGTGCATCTGCAAAGTCTACCCGCAACAACGCGCAGTCAAGAAACGGGGATGTCCGCACACTCTACGGCCAGTCTAATCTTTTTCCGCAGGCTTTTCCTTTTAAGCTACAAGGGCATAATGTTAATGATCTCTTTGTTTGATGATACAAAGAAAGATGGGTGGTACGCAGCTTTTTTGCGTAATCGAAATTATTTTTAGTATTTTTGAAAAATAATATAAGATTGACTAAAAAGAAAGATTAGAAATGATAACAATAGATATTGACAGGGAGACCTGTATAAAGTGTGGTAAATGCGTAAAAGTTTGTCCGGCGTATATTCTTGCACAAGAAGCTCCGAAAGATGAAATAGGGCTGAGAAATGTTCAAACATGTATAGCCTGCGGACATTGTGTTGCAGTGTGTCCTTCCGATTCGGTTATTCACTCAGAATTTCCTGCATATAAAGTACATACTTTGAAGAGAGATATACTTCCTACACCAGAACAAGTGATGGAGCTATGCAGAGCAAGACGTTCCAACAGGGCTTTCCTATCATCAGCAGTTCCGGAAGAATACCTTCGTCAGATTGTCGATGCGGCTCACCTTGCACCTACAGCCAGTAATGGACAGGAGGTGGGTTTTACCTTAATCACAAATCCTGATTTATTGAAACAAATAGCAGATATTACAATAAATACATTTGAAGCGACCGTAAAAAAGATAACAAATCCGTTTATCAACCCTTTTATTAATCTGATAGTTCCGGGAGCAAAAGAAGCTGTTCCGACATTAAACGCTGTTATAACAAAACATAAAAGCGGAATTGACGCTATATTAAGGGGAGCAAAAGCCGTTTTACTTATCCATACACCTAACTCCAGCAACTTTGGCAGACAGGATGCGAATCTGGCCTATCAGAATGCCTCATTGATGGCCGAAAGTTTGGGAGTGTCACAGTTTTACACCGGATATGTATGCATTGCTATTGACTTGGATAAGAAAAGGAGATTAGCAAAACTATTGAATATTGAAGGTAATATACATGCGGGAATGGCTTTATCTATGCCGGCTTTTAAGTTTCCTAAATATACAGATCGCAAAGAACTAAACCTTACAGTATTTTGAAACCTTAGATATACAAAAACACTATGCCTGTAAACCGCAACGCCTTAATACGCTATAAAACAATAGATATTTGTTTGCGTAACAAGTACAGACAATGGACACTCGAAGATCTGATAGATGCCTGTTCTGATGCTCTATATGAATATGAGGGTATAGATAAAGGTATCAGTAAACGTACGGTTCAAATGGATATCCAGATGATGCGTAGCGAAAAATTAGGTTATAATGCACCTATCGTTGTCTATGATAATAAGTACTATAAATACGAAGATGAAGACTATAGTATAACCAATACACCGTTGTCGGAACAAGACCTGAAAACAATGTCTGAAGCTGTTGAGGTATTACGTCAGTTCAAAGGATTTTCTTACTTCTCAGGCATGGGCGATATTGTCAGTCGTTTGGAAGATCATGTGACTTCAGCAAAACAAAAGACCATACCTGTTATTGATTTTGAAAAGAATGAAAGTCTGAAAGGGTTGGATTACCTAGATACGATATATCATGCCATTGTCAACAAACAAGTCTTAAACCTAAAATACCGCTCTTTTAAAGCCCGTTCTGCCAGTACTTTCTTATTCTACCCCTATCTGCTGAAAGAATACCGCAATCGTTGGTTCGTATTCGGACGAAGAAAAGGGAATTTAATTAATTTGGCTTTAGATAGGATACATAATATCGAAATTGCCGAGAAAGAAAGATTTGTAGAAAATGACTTGTTCGATCCTGAAACTTTCTTTGAAGATATGGTTGGAGTTACAAAAAATGTAGGAATGAAAACCGAAACTGTACGTTTCTGGGTAGATAAGCAAAATGCACCTTATGTACAGACCAAGCCTTTCCATAAAAGCCAGAAAGTAGTAGCGGAACGCGAGGATGGCTCTAAAGTATTCGAGATAAATGTAGTTGTCAATCAAGAACTGCAACGCGAATTTTTCGGATATGCAGATACCATAAAAATACTTTCGCCTAAATCGTTAGTTGATTTTATGGGATGGAAATTCAGGCTGGCAAAGGAAATGTATAATGAGAATACAGAGTGATAAGTATTTATTATAAATGGAATTTTATTACTTAATATTTGTGAATTAACGAATTTTATATACTTTTGCGTCCGAAAAGTTTGAAAAGCTGTAACCCTGGCTGACGAATTGAACTGACTTACCACCATTCTTTTCATATTACATCCCATTCAAACAAACTTAGATTGATGCGAGATTTTTATCAGTGATGCATGATAGAATTTTCGTAGAAACCGCATTTGCCTTTCTTGCGGGACACCTTGCTGTGTATCCGGGTTTAAAATAATGTATAACCATTTTAAAGCATAAGTGATTATGTTAGAGTTTAAGAAGTATAATTCCATAGAGAATACCTACAATAAGGAATTCATGGACAAGATTAAAACAGAAGGATTCGATTCCTTACAATATGTGGTACAGGAGAAAGTACACGGAGCTAATTGTAGCTTTATAACAGATGGACAAACGGTACAATTTGCTAAACGAACAGGCTTAGTGGAAGCCGGAGAAAAATTCTATAATTATGAAGAACTTCTCGAAAAGTATAAAGAAAGAGTTATCGGGTTGTATCATCTGATTAAAGAAAAATATACCGATACAGAAAGTGTATCAATATATGGAGAAATGTTTGGAGGTAAATATCCACATCCTGATATAATGAATGATACACGGATAATGTGTATTCAAAAAGGAGTATTTTATAGCCCGAATCACGAATTTTACGGATTTGATCTATACGTTTGTGGAACAGAGAATAACAGGTATCTGCCAGTAAATGAAATGAACAGGTTCTTTGAAGAAGGAGGTTTCTTTTATGCGAAAACATTGCTAGAAGGGTCGTTGGATGAATGTTTATTGTATCCTAATGCTTTTCAAAGCCGGATCGCCGAATGGATGGGACTTCCTCCTATTGAAGAAAACATTTGTGAAGGTGTGGTTATACGTCCTGAAGAGACTGTTTTTTTCAGAAATGGTTCACGGTTGCTTTTGAAGAACAAGAACAGCAAGTTCTCAGAGAAGAAATCGATAAAGAAACGACAGTCAGCATTATTCGTCGAACCGACATACAGCGAAGAACTGAATAATTTGCTTGTAGTGGCAGAAGAGTATATAACCGAAAACAGACTGAATAATGTCATAAGCAAAATAGGAGAAATCTCAGTTCCTAAAGATTTAGGCAGATTGATTGGTCTACTTAGTAAAGATGCTCTGGAAGATTTCGAGAAAGAACATTCAAGTGATTATGCCTTTTTAGAGAAAAGTGAACAGAAAATTCTGAACCGTCACATTAATAAGCAGGCGACTGAAATTATTAAGAAGGTTTATATGGTTTAATAATTGAATTGTCCTATGGATATTTTGTAGGACAATTCTTTAAAATTGAAATAAAGTGAATAAGATATATTTTATAGCAGATACACATTTCTTTCATGCTAATATTCTGAAGCATTGACCCAAAATAGTTGAGTGGGCACCAAAGCGGTCACTAAAAAGAAAAAGTCTCCGTAAGTTCTTGTCTTACAGAGACTTTCTTTAGTTGTTTGTGGTGCCATCAGGAATCGTCGTTTTGACTTAAGTGGCTGTATTTCTTATAGATATATTTTCAAAAAAGAAGTAATCTCCCGCTATTGCTCCACCAAATTTTTGCACTACTTTGCGGCGAAATTCTTCACATCACATTTCCTACTACAGATATACGAGGAATCGTCATAATTTGGAAATTTAAACGATTCTTTTTATGCGTCTAATATTGTAGACCTATTCTGAATAAGCTGCTTATATTCTTTTTTCATTAGTTCAGGCAGGAAAGACATATCTATAAAGTCATACCATTGAGGTAATACCTTCCTGAATTTCTCATATACATTCTCAATTATCTTTTCATCAACCTTAAAGGATTTCAGAAGATTGTCGAAGTCTGCCCTTTTCAGTTTCCGTTTCTTACCGTTCAAGGTCAAAGCTAGTTCTTCATTATCTTCCGGTATAACCAATTTGGTAGATAACAAATCATAAGCAGGAGCAAAAGTATATTCGCCTGTACCTTTGTAAAGAGAGAAATTTTTCAGGTGCATATCTGCATTTCCTGTCAAATAGCAAAATAATAGAACTTCAAAATAATTAATCAAGTCCAATACAGGATAAGCTGAATACTCTATAATTTTTTTGGCTATTTGTTCGTGCGAACCTTTATATTTCTGTTCTGTTAGCTTCTCCGTCAATTGACACATATCTTCCATTGGTATTTTTTCACCTTTTTTATCTCGGTCTATCCGTTTTGTGATATAAGCCAATGAACCATCCTTGAACCGTATTAAGGAATGGGGAACGGTTTTTATCTTTGTTAACTCAGCCAAATGCATGGTTAAATCCTCATTTTCAGGAAGATTATCATATTCTTCGGTTTGAGGTTTTAGGATATAACCACCCCATAAACCGACTATTGTAAAACGCTTTTCTCCGCTTTTCTCTTTTTCCAAATCAACAGATAACTTCGGCTGTACTCCTGTAATCGTTATTTGCGAACGAACAACCTCTAATGCTAACGATTCTATATCTGCTTTGCTATATGGAAGAACAGGAGGCGTTGCTGTTCCAAATATTTTCTTTGAACATTGCGGATGAAAATCAGTTTGCCCTTCTTCAAGCGACTGATAACAATATAAACACCTTTGCATAATACTCATGATTAAAGAGGTTGAACACTCACAGCACCGATACAATCTTTACAACAAGCAAGCAGCAAAGACATTCTATCCCGATTGTTTATTTTCCAGTTCTTTTCGGCAATATCTAATAGCCACCCTTCGGGTATCAGTCCGTCAAAGAATGGATGCAATACATTACTTAGATAAGGCTTATCTGTCAGTGGTAAAGTTAAGCTGATAGCTTCTGCCTTTTCACTGGCTAAATAATCAGAATCATACTCAAACTTATATCCGTTTTCGTCTTCTGTCAGAATGCCTGCAAATGTACTGTACATGTAAATTTGGGCTTGTTTCATGCTTCTATCAAATTAGTTCTGTTCATTGGTATGGGACCGAGTTGCATACCAAACAGTTTTAATACTTGGTTTACTTTATCCATTTTCAGGGTTTCTTTCCCTTGTTCCAGTTCACGCAAAAAACGAAGCCCTACACCCGCTTTTTGTGCAAACTCTTCTCGTGATAGCCCAAGTGCTTTACGCTTGGTTTTCACATACTCATTCAATGGCAGATTATTCATATTCGATACCTTTTCGGGTACAAATATAAGAATATTATACAATAAATACCCGAAAGGGTGCTAAAAAGATCATTAAAGCAAAATAACACCCGAAGAGGTGCTAACAATGAGGCTGCACAAAATGTTTCTTGAAGTACAAAATTGGATTTTTTTCCTGTTGAATTACAGGGTTTTAAATAACTCCGATGCAAAATAGCTATTTTATCAAATAGACAGAATTATTGCTATTTATATTATAATGAGGTTGTTAAACTAATCCTGTAAGTTTTTTAGAGACCTTTTAGATTGTTCTTTTCTAGGAGGGAAACTCTGTGGGTTATCTTGTTATTTTCGACAATTCCCATATTAAAACATTCTGCATGTAAATCCGGATAATGTATACTAAGTGGCTTTGACTCTCTCACCAAACATTTTTGACCTTTTCGGAAAACTCTTGCCCCCTAATTTACACGATCTTTGCATTGTAGCTGATTGCAATTATATCAGTACTAAAAATAAATACATAAAGATATGGAAACAAGAGAAAAAAGAGAGGCTGAAAATATCGCCCTATTAAATGAAGTGAAAACCTCGGATCTGTTGTCTGGCAATAGTCTCCCTTCTCTGGTAATTCAGCACGTCAATTGCTGGTGGCTGAAAGACCCGAACAATGAGGAAGACATCCGCAGACTGTCTGAGGCAGTGGAGAATATGAGAGATATACCGGGAATCATAGATATACAATTTGGTCCGAGAGTGCAAGCCGCATGGGCGGGTGGAACCGAACCGACATTTGATTATGCTTTCGTGGTAACTTTTGACTCCGAAGAATCCGTCGTAAATTATCACCCCCATCCTTTGCATATGAAAACCATAGAAATTACCAATGAGGTAAGTGTGAAGTATTATTACTTCTATTTCAATTCGAATATGCCGAAGTAATAGAATCAGATTAAAAAAATAAATAATAACAGTACGGGTTGTATTGACATGAATATACAGCCCGGCATTAAAAACAATAAATATAGAAACTAACGGTAAAAAAGTATGGTTTATAACCGGCTCCTCAAGAGGCCTTGGCTTTGAGTTTGCAAAAGCAACATTGGAACGTGGCGATTTTGTTGCCGCTACATCCATTGAACCCGAAAGGATAGAAATTCTTACAGAACAATACGATGACCGGGTCTGGTCTGCCTATCTTGATGTGACAGACCGCGAACAAGCATTTGACGCTATGCAGAAAGCAAAGGAATATTTCGGGCGTATTGATGTAATGATAAGCAATGCCGGATACGGACACTTCGGAGCAGTCGAAGAGTTCAGCGATGAAGAGTTCCGCCATCAACTAGAAGTCAATCTCTTCGGTTCTGTGAACGTGATTCAAGCCGTATTACCCATTATGAGGGAACATGGGTCGGGACATATTATACAATTATCCTCTATCGGTGGCACTATCGCCCAACCATTAGTAGGTGCGTATAATGCTTCCAAATGGGCTATGGAAGGGCTTTGTGATGCACTTTCGCAGGAAGTTGAACAATTCGGCATCAAAGTAACACTTGTTGAACCCGGACCATTCAAAACCGATTTCAATAATGCATCGCTGGTGGTTAAACAGCCAATAAAAGCTTATGCACCAATGACGGCAGGATTTTTCGGAAGTATTGACCCCGATACTTTTGAAGACGCGAAGATTGTAGCCGGGAAAGTCCTTAGAATCGTAGATGCGGAAAAAGTGCCTTTACGCGTACTTGTCGGAACCGGTATGGTTGATGTGGTCGCTAAGGTTTATGAGCAGAAGATTGCCACATGGGAAGAATGGAAAAAGGACTAATGCCATGAAAGAATACATGGTTAAATACTACCTGAGTGAGCAGAATTGGGCGATATTGGTAGGAGTTGCAGGGATCGTACTTTTAATAATGGGTATAACCCTGTGGCGTACTTCAGAGACCAATTCCCTCAACCGGGGAATTGGCTACGCCTTGCTTGCCGGGGGGATATTTTTCGCAGCAGCAGGGACAGGCGTGGCGATTTATAACAGGACTAAGGCAGTTGAAATAGAAAAAATAGTTCATATTGACGATACCGAAACCAAAACATCGGAAACCGTCCGAATGGAGAATGTCATGTCTTCCTCTTATAAAGGCGCGATTATCATGTTTACATCCTGCATAATTCTCGGATTAGTAGCTATCCTTCTTTTAGGACATAATCCGGTCATCAGAGGGGTTGGATTGGGACTTCTTCTTTTCGGAACGATAGGCCATATTACCGAAAGCTATTCTATGAAACGTAATAACGCTTATTTGAACGAAGTAAAAGAGTATAAAATTCAATCCGAAATCAACTGATTTAATTAACTTTGTTATCCTAAGTAAAACAATATCAGAAATATGCAGGACAGGCAGCCATATAATATCCTTTATTCATGTACAGCTGAACCGAAACGAGGTCATGAACCGTTTGTAGAAGATCATGCGTTAAGTTATATTGTTTCGGGAGAGATGCATTATCATACAAGTAACGGTATGATCGTTTTTCCTAAAGGTAGTTTGGGCTTTGTTCGCAGGAATCAATTGGTGCGGCCCGTTAAACTTCCGGATGCCGATAAACCGTTTATGTCAATCAATATTCTATTTAAGCAGGATACCTTACAATTATACAGTAGGAAGAATGATGTAAAAGCAACAGGAGTTTATACGGGCGAGTCTATTATTCACTTGCCTGTCGATCCTTTCTTGCAGGGATATTTCGCTTCGCTTTCCCCTTATTTTGAAGAGCCCGCCCAGATGACGGAAGCCCTGGCAACGATCAAAACTGCCGAAGCCATTGAATTGCTTTTACGCAATCCGTTAATGAAGAACGCATTGTTTGATTTTAATGAACCTTTTAAAATAGACCTGGAAGCTTTTATGAGCAGAAATTTTGTGTACAATGTACCACTTGTTCAGTTTGCCCGGCTTACCGGGAGAAGCCTGTCTACATTCAGAAGGGATTTTATAAAGGTATTCAGTATTCCCCCGGAGAAATGGTTGCACAAACGCAGACTGGAGCAAGCCCATTTCCTTATCACAGAAAGAAAGCAACGCCCGTCGGATGTGTATTTAGAAGTTGGCTTTGAAAATCTTTCTCATTTTTCTACATCGTTTAAAGAGTTTTTTGGATATAGTCCGTCCAGTATCAATTCGTAATTTATCTTTAATAATAGAGTTTATATTTAATAGTTTATTAAAGCGTTCTTTTACATAACTTTGTGATTT
>NZ_QVMP01000059.1 GCF_010501095.1 Dysgonomonas sp. 520
ATGTTACGAATTATATCTCCACATCACTGTATGTTTGCAAAAAGATAATTGAAGAAGAGTATGAAAAGAACAATTATAAAAATCGATGAAGAACTTTGTAATGGCTGCGGGTTATGCATTAGCGGATGTCACGAAGGCGCATTGCAACTGATTGACGGCAAAGCTCGCATGATTAGCGAATTGTATTGCGACGGCTTGGGCGCTTGTATTGGCGATTGCCCTGTGGGAGCAATAGAACTAGAAGAGCGTGAGGCAGAACCTTATGATGAAATAGCTGTTATGGAAAAAATTGCTCCAAAAGGAGAAGAAACAATTGTAGCGCATTTAACACATTTAAAAAATCACGGAGAAACAGAGCTTTTTGCACAGGGACTAAATTATTTAAAAGAACGCAATATAGAAATAAACATGGATTTATTAAACGAAGAAAGTTGTGGTGCATTTCAACAGCCGCAAGCCTGTCCGGGAAGCGGAGCAAGATCGTTTGCACCCATAAATCCGGTAACAAAAGTAAACAATGTGCCTTCGCAACTACGGCATTGGCCTGTACAACTGCATTTGCTGAACCCTCTGGCAGGGTATTTTAATAAGGCTAACGTAGTAATTGCAGCTGATTGTACCGCTTTCTCATATGGAAATTTTCATGAAAGGTTTATTAAAAACCACACATTAGCTATAGCTTGCCCTAAGCTTGACAGTGGAAAAGAAAGTTACGTAGAGAAAATCGTAGCCATGATAGATCAATCAAGCATCAATACACTAACGGTTGTTATTATGGAGGTGCCTTGTTGCGGCGGATTGTTGCAATTGGTTAAAATGGCAGCAGAACAGGCTTTGCGTAAAATCCCGATAAAGAAAGTTGTTGTCGGTATTCAAGGAGAAATTATAGAAGAGAATTGGATATAAACAAATTAAAATCGAAGAAAGATGAACATGTTTTGCTATCAATGTCAGGAAACAGCACAGAACAAAGGTTGTACTGTGAAAGGAGTATGCGGAAAGACCTCCGATGTGGCTAACTTACAGGATTTATTGATATTCCTGTTAAAGGGTATTTCCCGTTATACGGTAGAAATGCGTAAAAAAGGGATTGAGGTATCTGCCCAAACCAATCACTTTGTGATGGAGTCATTGTTTATGACGATTACTAATGCCAATTTCGATAAGGAGCGTTTTGTAACTCGTATCCAAGAAGCTATCGCCTTACGCGATGAGCTGGCTAGAGAAGCCGGAAACATCACTGCGGATTGCGATTGTATGACTTGGAGAGGGAGCTCTTCGGATGAAATGGAAGCGAAGGCTGCTACAGTTGGCATTTTAGCTACCAAAAATGAAGATATTCGTTCATTATGCGAATTATTAATCTACGGATTAAAAGGGATGGC
>NZ_QVMP01000060.1 GCF_010501095.1 Dysgonomonas sp. 520
AATGTCAAAGAGCAATTGGATTTATTTAATTCAAATTTTTAACGCATCAGTACTACTTCAAAATCTATAAAATCATCTTGATAGTTGTCTTCATCAAGATAGTCTTCTTCTTGTTCAGATTCCCATTGAGCCAGATAATAAACTTCCGAATTCATGTATTTTTCTTCCATTGCATCTTCCATAGCATTCATCTGTTCGGTATAAATCTCTTCCAATTTGGCTATATACTTCTCTTGTGATTGCAAATCATACCAAACAACTTCATATGACTTTTTCTCTTCATTTAGGTTAAAACTTTCAATACAAATAGTTCTACCGATTAGTTCATGAGGATTGTATGCATTAGTAAATTTTCGTTCAGAAACAAAATTGAATAATGGATCTAATTTGACTTGATAAAGTTTATTCCAATATTCGCTATTTTCAGCATCTTTATATGCCACAATACCAATATTCAATATTTTGGATTCAGATTTGATCTCTATGCTTTGAGATATAATGTTTATGATATAATAGTAGCCTTTTTGTAATTTCAAGAATCTCTGATCTATTGGGAAAACTCCCTCTTGAATTAGCCCTTTTAATATTGGAGAATTTTTCTCTATTGCATACATCTTTTGATTACAATATTTTTCAACTTCGTCAATAGTATCTACTATTTTAATAGATTTGTTTGCTTTTATAGCTTTGGTAATGATTTCTTTAGTCCAAGGTTGCATAAGATTTATTTTAATTGGGTTGCAAATTAACTAAAATAACCCTAATAAAGGATGAAAAAGAAAGACAATTTTTATTCATCTATTTAAGATGAAAATAGATATTGTCCAATTATTGTAAAATAGGATTGAAGTTAAAACCGTAGAATTTTATAGGAATTCATCAAAAAGAGCATTTTTTTGGTTTATCTAAATGCACTACGAATAAATATTGGTATATCTCCACCATCAATTTATATATGAAAATATCAGATGAAAATATTTCTAATAAAAAGTTCCTATAACAAATTCTTCATAGCCTCATCAATTTGACTGTTTTCATAATAAGTTTAACTTTGACAGTAAAATATCTATAAAATATGAATAGAATTGTCCTTATTGGTAATGGATTCGACTTAGCACACGGATTGCCAACAAGTTATAGAAATTTCATTGAGAATTATTGGGGAAATATTATAAATAAAGTTCATGATACTCGAAAGGTTTATGAAGATGAATGCATACATTTTTCTACCGATGTCCAAACATTAGCGCATATTGTATCAAAGAATACAGAATATTCAATAAAAGGTATAGAAGAACAAGTTGCTTCTTTTAAGAAATCATTGTATGGGACAAAAGCTAGAATTAGA
>NZ_QVMP01000061.1 GCF_010501095.1 Dysgonomonas sp. 520
TGCCCATAAGCCTTGAAACCGACCAAAAGCATTGATAAGAATAATAAAGTTTTTTTCATAATTTTTAATGATGTTTGTTGTGTTTGTTTTTTGTCCTCTGTTTGGTTTTTACCCTCTATCAAAAAATTATAACATATTGATTATGTGCGACTAATACACTCTGTCACTTTAGCAGTGACGGAGGATATATTATATCATTAATTATGAGAGAATTAAGTTCTATGAGAAAGGTAAATGTTAAACACCTTGTTAAACATGTGGTTGTTCACCCCAATAAAGTCCGAAATATATGCAAAGTAAATCGCTGATTACAAAGATTTAAACTAAAATACGAAAGTCGAAAAAGTGAATTTTCTCGTTAAATTCTAGTTAAACACGCACAAATTCAATCACTTAAACAACAACAAAATATGAAATTTGAAAATAATAGAATCAAATCCGAGATTCGGTTTATTGATCTGGAAAAAGGCAAACAATGGAATTCCAAACAAGATAGTTGCTGCTTCATTTTAATCATTACAGGCAGCCTTAATATCCATTTAGCCGATATTAAAGAAGAGGTTATCCCGGCAAATAATCTATTCTTTTTGCCGGCAGGATACAGCTTTTCGGCAACGGCTCTTGATAAAACTTTTTTTGTCTCGATAGGAATTAACGACGAAGATTATCTTTACGACAATTTCAGAATGGAGGAATTGAAAAACACAGAACAACAAGACTTTAGCTACCTGACATTTAACGACGTAATGAACGGATATGTTCGCTCACTCCTTATTTACAAAGGAAAGAATGTAGATTACGATTTTCTGGCTGACATTAAAGCTAAGGAGTTGATTTGCATACTGAAAGCATCGTATACAAGGCTTCAATTGAAAGGTTTTTTCAGCACATATCTGACAAACGATTTATATTTCACAGAACAAGTACGGTGCTTATATCCGAATATCAACAATGTGGTGGAACTGGCTGATAAAATGCATTATAGCTATTCGGGATTTAACAAGAAGTTCAGGAAAGTTTTTGGCATCTCAGCTTATTCCTGGCTCAAACAGCGAAGGGCTAATACGGTTTACCACGAAATATACCATACAGATAAGAGCCTGAAGCAGATATCGATCGACAATAGATTCGCAACTCTTTCACATTTCAATGAATTTTGTCACAGAATATTGGGCGCCTCACCCCGACAGATAAGAAACAAGAAACACAAGGAGCAAAATACATAATTTTAGGGAATATCAAGGAAAGTAGACAACACGTATTTTGCCATAAATTTGCACTGAATAAAACCTCTGAAAAAAGAAAGCTCTGTCACTGCTAAAGTGACAGAACTTTGGTCATTATAAAAAACCAAAGTACAAATATACGCAAATTTTTCACGACATATAACCCACTTCAGGATAAATAATATATGAGAGCATAAATTTATGTGATAAGCATTTTATCGGACAATGCCGCGCTGCTTACTACATCCGGCAACTATTCGGTAGCACTTGAAGGCGGTCGTACTTTAACTGGTGGGTTTGCATGGCCTTTTGTTTATTCAAAGGGCAATAATAACTGGAAAATCATTCATTCTCATCAAACCTCTAGGTAGAAGGAATAAAAAAACAAAAAAGTTTGACAGAAAAATCCGTCAAACTTTTTTTGTACCCTTAACCGTTCTGTTCTCGAACCAATTTCTTGAAGATTTAGACTTAATTTATGAATTGAAAGAATGGGTTCCTAACCCATAAATTGTATATTTGAAATTGCATTATCAAATTATAATATAATGAAATCCCAACTATATCAGAGTTTATACCAAAGATAACTAACTGATATTGTATAATTTATTATCAATAAGAAAAATCCACCTATTTGCCGATAGATGGATTTTGTTAATGGTTAAAAGTAATCGATAATTATTTGGGCTACTTCCAATATGTCCAAAAGATAATGTTCGATTAGTACTGATGCGTTAAAAATTTGAATTAAATAAATCCAATTGCTCTTTGACATT
>NZ_QVMP01000062.1 GCF_010501095.1 Dysgonomonas sp. 520
AAATCACAAAGTTATGTAAAAGAACGCTTTAATAAACTATTAAATATAAACTCTAATTTTAAATAGCAAATGATTTTTCTAAAGATTTATTGTCAGGTCGTTTTTTAACGCTATTTTTGCAAAAACGATTAAATATATAGGACTTTATGAAGTCAGTAATATTAGAATATGCGATTGAACGGAAAGGAGAAATAGAGACTATTTATCAATATGATTTCTCGGAGTCCTTGAATGTGATAAATGTTAAAAATCAGAAAATTGCTTTTATAGACTCATCACAAGAAGATATAACCTTACTTACAAAAACTAAAGTGATGAGCGAAAGTGACGATAACAATAATGTATTAGAGTTACAAACAAAGACAAGAGCTAATCAAGAGCTAATCAAGAACGAGACGATGAATGTAATCTTCTTTTGGCTTTAAAAACAAAAACATTTACACACCAAGAACGAGATGACGAAAGTCCTAATTATAACTAATAAAAATGATTTGACTTCAGACTTCGTGGTGAAGCGACTAAAAGAAAGAGCGATATATTTCTACAGATTTAATACTGAAGAGCTTTCTAAAAGTTGTTTCCTTACTTTTGACTTTCAAAAAAATCTGTTCATACTCTCTGATACCATTCTTAATAGGCAATTCAATCTAAAGGAATTTACATCAGTATATTTTAGACGACCAGAACTTCCCAGTATAGATTCAACCGATTTAAGTAATGGTGAAATTTTGTTCCTTAGAAATGAATTCTACTACACTTTAGAAGGGTTATATAAAATATTAAAAGATTCTTATTGGATAAGTCCAGTTTATGCAATAAGAGAAGCCGAAAATAAAGTTTATCAGTTGGAACTTGCAAAATCTATCGGCTTCAATATCCCAAATACGATTGTTACTAATATATATACAGATTCATTAGATTTTTATGATACGAATAATACAAATTGTATTGTAAAGCCTATAAAATCTGGACTTATTGAAGACGAAACTACCCCAAAAGTAGTTTTTACTAATTTATTGAAAGAAAAACTAAAGAAAGAACAAATAGAATTTTCTCCAAATT
>NZ_QVMP01000063.1 GCF_010501095.1 Dysgonomonas sp. 520
AAAGTTCACCCTAATCTTTAGAGTTATATGTAAGGAGTTATGTAAGCCTAATTAAGATTAAACAAGGGCGCTTAAACAATGAACTAGCGTATGTTCTCTGTTAATTTTAAAGGGATGCCAAACCCCAAAGACAAAAGGTTGGCTAAAATTGAAATGATTCTTTTTCGTACCGGTTATAACCGAACACCGAAAGTACTATCCATTACAGGGCTTTACAAAGACTGGGATCAGAAAACCCAGTCTTTCAAAGCCAAAAGCAGCGATAGCGTTAGCAAGAATCAGGAGCTCTTAGATTTAAAAGTAAAGTATCTCTCAGTGGCTGAAAGTTGGGAGAAAGAAGGAAAAGAATGGTCGCCCATCCAGTGGTCGCACTGCTTCGAAAGCAAAAAAGGTCCGGTTGCGGCCGAGAGTAAACCAGAAAAAGTAAAAGTTCTAACTATTTCCAAATGCTTCGATATAATTATTGAAGACATGAAAAATAGGAAAAGGTTCAAAAATGGTAAGGTTATCAGTAGCGCCTCTACAGCAAGAAACTATCACTATTGCAGATACACTTTGCGGGATTTTACCAAAGAAGTATATAATCGCAGCTTCTCTACTTATTACTTCAGGGATATTGACGAACAGTTTTTGCTTGATTATGTATTGTATTTACAGGAACGGGGAGCAAAAAGAGGAAACAAAGGAGGTGTTAATGAACGGGTAAGGCAATTTTATGGAGTATTTTATTATTCTGCAAAAATGGGACAACCTGATATTGATACATCCATTTTCCTGTGTGTTAAGCAGCATTACAAAAGGAATAGAAAGACGACACCTAAAACAATCCCTTATTCTATTATTGAACAAATAGAAGAAATGGATAAAAGTTCTTTTTCTGATTTGGAACAATTCCATATCGATTTGTTCTTATTCAGTTTTTATACCGGTGGCATGGCGAATATT
>NZ_QVMP01000064.1 GCF_010501095.1 Dysgonomonas sp. 520
AATTCTAAAATTATGCAGACCGCAAGCAATAATCATGACTAAATCGTCAAAACCAAACTTGCGACACCTGAAACGTTCTTTGACAATACGACATTTTTTGATTCCACCGATGGCATGTTCGACAAGAATACGGAAACTTGCGATTTTCTTGTTTTCATCCTTTTGAATGTCAGTCAATTGCTTGCCTTTAGGTTTCTTTGTTGGCATCTTAATGATTACATTTTCAGGTTTATGACCTAAGAATCCGGTATCTTGCCATAACGTAGTTCCGAAAGGTAAACTCAATGGTTGTTCATCAACAATCTTCTTGTCATGGATACTGCCATCATAGGTCTGAGAAAGCCAAAGTATCCGTTTGTTAGCAGTGCAAAGCAGGTCATTCTTCACGTTATGAGTTTTTTTTACCACTATAACACGATTTTTGCCTGTCAGAATCCTGTGGACGTTCTATCGGTCTTTCTGTCCCATCAAGCAATATATTGCTACATTGCTCTGCCAGATATTTTACTCTTAAATGATTCCTGTCGGGTAGTTCTCCCAACGTTTTTAAGGTTTTATACAAAATATCGGACAATCGATGTATCCATTCATTGCATTGAGGTTGAGTCATATCGAACATCGTTGCATGATAATCCTGTAACGGATTATTCTTCATATAGGAGAGAATAAATAGCAATTTATCTGTTATACAGGGTAACTGGCTACTCTTTCTTCCGTATGAAATGCGTATTCGGGGCTTTCCTTTTAACGTAAAATGAGAATGATATTCTTCCCAATGATACTTAAAGGTTGGCAGAAATGCTTCAAATTCCGATAAACTAAAACCTGTTAATGATAATAATTGCTTCGGATTTTTTCGAATCTTGTCGTATTTCATTTGTGATTAGTAAATCACAAAGTTATGTAAAAGAACGCTTTAATAAACTATTAAATATAAACTCTA
>NZ_QVMP01000065.1 GCF_010501095.1 Dysgonomonas sp. 520
AGAGCCTGTTTAAAAATGAATGAAAAAAAATAATAAAGGGCTTCTGTAAATAATCAGAAGGATGTTTCTTTGAAGTGACTAAACTAATAAGAAATGTATCCGACAGATATTACAGAAACCCAGTGGCAATATATAGAAAAAGTTTTATTGCCCCAAGAGCGTAGGCGAAAACATGAATTAAAAGAGATATGGAATGCCCTGTTTTATTTAGTAAAAAGCGGTTGTCAATGGCGTATGCTACCCAAAGAATACCCAAAATGGGAGCTTGTTTATTACTATTTTCGTAAATGGACAGATATGGAAGAATTTGATTTGTTGCTGAGTAATTTACGGGAATCTGTGAGATTCAAACGAAAACAGAATAAGGCAGCTTCTTTAGGCATAATGGATAGCCAAAGTGTAAGATGGGGCAATAATAAGGCATTAAATGGCATTGATGGTAACAAAAAAATAAAAGGCATCAAACGCCATGTTGTAGTAGATAAAAATGGATTTTTAATAGCAGTAATGGTAACAGTAGCCAATATTCATGATAGTAAAGCCGCCTATCTTCTGATGCGTGTACTTAAAGAATTATGTTCATCAGTTAAAACGATAATAGCTGATGGTGGTTACAGGGGAGAACTGGCTGAGAATATCAGAAATACATTTGGTTATATTTTACAAGTAGTAATCAGTGGTTACCAAAAGCAGGGCTTTAGACCGATAAAGAAGCGTTGGGTAATTGAACGAACTTTCGCTTGGTTCGATTACAACAGAAGACTATGTCGTAATTATGAAACAACCTTTGATTCAGCCGAAGAGATGGTCAAAATTGCTTCTATAAAATTATTGTTGAATAAAATTTAAACAAACTCT
>NZ_QVMP01000066.1 GCF_010501095.1 Dysgonomonas sp. 520
AAATCACAAAGTTATGTAAAAGAACGCTTTAATAAACTATTAAATATAAACTCTATTATTTGAAAAAGCGTTAGCTTTTATTCTTGCTTTTCGAAACTTCGACAATTTCAAAAGTACAACAAGAGTAAATAAGCCAATGCTCACGTTAATTTTTATAATTGGCGTGGGTTTTACTTATTTGTTGTACAAGGTAGTCGAAGACCTCGAAAAGCAGATAAGGTTAAAGTCCCACGCTTTTTGTATCTATTAATACCACTTTGGGATTTAGTGGAACAAATCTCTATTTTATGAAACGATTTCTATTACTTTTTTTGATTGTAATTAGTTACACAACTTTGAATGCTCAAAGCTCTACTAAGAAGTATAACAATATCCTAAACAGGGATGAATACTTTGACTCCAAAGGTAATATGACAGGATATGATATATATAACTCTATTCTTGGTCAATGGGAACATTATTCAACAAATCAACCAGCATTAGGGGCAAAGCAAGAATGGGATGTAGTAGCACCTTACGATACTGAGTTTTTATTAGAGATGGCAATAAGAGCACAAGAATTATACAATGCATATCCTAATAGAAATTTTCCCTTAAACAATAATCTACCTAAGTATGAAAGCGTATATAAGAAAAATGAGCCTATCTATTTAACAAGGACAGCCCCTTTTTGAATATATACTGACCTATGTACTCCATAGCGAGTGACAGAGAGCTTGTATGCAGTATTTTTTAGGACGGAGAAGTATTTTTTTTCTTGTTCTAAAAACCTTGAAGCAAAGTTCACCCTAATCTTTAGAGTTATATGTAAGGAGTTATGTAAGCCTAATTAA
>NZ_QVMP01000067.1 GCF_010501095.1 Dysgonomonas sp. 520
GGGCATATACATTCGATAAATTATACAAACTATAAATAGCAACTTGAATTAATTAGTTTATGGTAGATTTATGGAAATATTATAAAGAGGAAGATTGGATATATTTATTATCAAATACTATTCCTTTAGCTCTTAACGAGAATAAAAAACATTTAGAATATGTGTCATCATTAAATATTTTTCCTGATGATATATGTAAAGTCTTAGCTGTATATTATGATTATATGTTTGAGGGCAAAGATGAGAACTTTCAAAATTGGCTAGTAAAAAAACAATCTTTATTAGATAATGAAACACCAATAAGTTTAATGAAATTACCCAATGGAGTTCTTGGTTTGAAAGTATATTTATTAAGATATCCATTATTACTTTAGGAAAAGTGGTAATGTTCCATATGTCACCTAAAGAAATTAGGTTGTTAATTTCAAGTAATGCATATAAAAGAAGCTGCAGGAAATGAATGGGGTACTGGAGGTGGAATACA
>NZ_QVMP01000006.1:0-126790 GCF_010501095.1 Dysgonomonas sp. 520
TTTTAGATCAAAGCCCTCATCATTTAATAAATGGTGAGGGTTTTTGCTTTTTATATATGTTCATTTGATAACAATTAGTAAGAGCCGGGACTAAAAAAACTGTGGATTCATGACTCTTAATCGTTTTGTATCATCTAACGTGGTAGAAGCCGAAAAAATAAAATAAAGTCTGATATGATAATAAAATATCGGGCTTTTTTTTACTTTTGATACTTGTATTGTAATCTATTTTTTTAATCTAATAATCACAATATGAAAAAAGTATTATTGTTATGTGTTATAGTTTTCGCTTCTTTGTCTATTTGGGGGCAAGAAAGTGCAATTGAATTATATGAAAAAGGAGCTAATTTCTTTGAAAATGATAAAGTTTGCGATGCAGTTTATTGGTTCGAAAAATCATCTGAGAAAGGTTATCCTTTTGCATCGGTAATGTTAGGGTCGATCTCAAAAGATAAAAAAGATATTTCCAAAGCAATAACTTTATATAAGAAATCTCTGGAGCAAGCCGAAAAATACGAAGTTCCAAATGAATTTTACGGTATTGTCGAAGGATATTTAGGCAATTGTTATTGCTGGGAATTAGAAGATGACGAACAGGCTGTGTATTGGTATAAAAGAGCCGTCAAGAATGGCAATTATGATGCAATGGCAAATTTAGGGGGTATTTTGAGTGAAGGTGGAGATGGCATTGAAAAAGACGGGAACACAGCTTTATATTGGCTCGAAAAAGCAAACGAGCATAAAGAGGAACTCGGATTTGGATATTATGAAAGTATTGTGGCAGTTTTAATAGTTCAATTAAAAGAGGAAGGATATTCTTCTTCCAAAGCAAATATAGAAAAATGATGTATTTGTAATATACCCGAAAATATTAAATAAGATTTTTCAACTACTGATTCGCATTATTTAATAAACTATCTATCTTTGCAGAATGAGTTTCGACGAAAAGCTTTTATATCAAATTGCTCTCACTAAAATAAATGGTGTCGGGGATATTACTGCCCGTCAACTGTTGGAGGTGATAGGCGATGAAAAAGAAATTTTCATGTCGAGCAAAAAGAACCTCATGTCTGTCAGGGGGATTGCACATTGTCTGGTGGAGGAAATACTTAATCCTGAAGTTTTAAGAAAAGCGGAAAAAGAACTCGATTTTGTTCTGAAAAATAATATCCAGACCTATTTCATTTCCGACGACAATTATCCATTCCGTCTGAAAGAGTGTCTTGATGCTCCTGCATTGCTCTACTACAAAGGTAATGCGGATCTCAACAACACTAAGATAATCAGCATAGTAGGTACAAGGAAATCTACGAATTACGGTAATTCTTTTTGTGAAAAATTTGTTGAAGATATATCGAAAAACTTACCCCAAGCACTAATAGTCAGTGGTCTGGCGTATGGCATAGACATTCAGGCGCATAAGGCTGCATTGAAAAACAACCTCCCTACCGTTGGAGTGCTAGCTCACGGATTGGATAGAATTTACCCGTCCAGCCATAGGAATACGGCGATAGAAATGGTGAAAAATGGAGGACTGCTTACCGAATTTCCGAGCGAAACAGAGCCAGAACGATACAATTTTGTTCGTCGCAACCGTATCGTTGCCGGCATGGCTGATGCGGTTATTGTTATAGAATCGGACAAAAAGGGAGGCTCACTTATAACGGCCGAGATCGCTAATTCGTACAATAAGGATGTTTTTGCCACGCCGGGCAGAACAACCGACAAATATTCGGCCGGCTGTAATCAGTTGATAGAAGACAATAAAGCCATAATTCTGCAATCGGCCGAAAGTTTCTTACGATTCATGAATTGGGATACTTCCAAAAAAAAGCAAGCGCAAGCGAAACAAAGACAACTGTTTTTGGACTTGTCGGAGAACGAGCAGGCTGTCTACGATATTCTTTTTCAGTCCGAATCGGTACACATCAACCTTCTGTCTTCTCAAGTAGAGATCAGTGTTTCCCAACTATTTCCAACTTTGCTTGAGATGGAAATGAAAGGCATCATCGAACCCCAACCCGGAGGATTATACAAATTGGTATGAACACAGAATATAAATATAAAATAGACCCTACTTATTGGGTTATCGCGTGCTTAGGACTGATATACATATTATTGCCATCGACCAACAACTCGCTCGACGCATACGACTATGCTGCGTCAGCACAGGCTTTTACCGAAATATTCCGCCCTCACCACCTGCTATATAGCATGTTTGGATATGTTTTTGCATTATTCGGAATCTCTAATATCTTGTCTGCCATGATTGCCGTAAACGCAGTTTTTGCCACCGGATGTTTGATCGTAATGCGACCTATCCTGCTCACCCTTACAAACGACAAAATGCGTTGTGCATTGTTGCTTATCCTTTTAGGTAGTTGCTTCGGATTTATGCGTTTTGCAACTGAAAATGAGACATATATTATCCCCCTGTTTTTCTCTTTGTGGGCCAGCTTAAATTATCTTAGAAACCGAAATATTTTCACTACTTCACTGCTTGCGGCAATTGCTTGCCTGTTTCATCAAATTCATTTCTTTTGGTGGCTGGGACTTATGATTTTGGCTCTAAGGACAAATGGGAAATCCGGCAAAATGAAGACTTTAATATTGTATTGTTCTGCTGCGTTAATAGTACCATTAGCATATTGTCTTGTTTTTTATTTTACCGAAAACGATAGTTCTAACATAATAGAATATGTTTTTCATGACTATATGAAATACGATTCGGTAGAATTCACCATAAAATCGGTAACGTTACTGCTCACGCCAATTAGTTTTATACGTTCATTCATACAAGTGCATGGATATTTTCTTCTTCTGATTCTGAAATACCCATTTCTGATTATTGCGCCTATTCTCTCTGTTATTCTTTTTATTGTCGGTTGTGCCAAACTTAGAAAAGCTATATCAAAGAAGAATTCGGATCAATTTATAAAGATATTTGCTTCGGCTCACCTGATTATTTTCTTTCTGCAACTCCTTTTTGCCTTTATATCGGATGGAAACGCCGAATTTATGGTTATGCTTCCGTTTGCCCTGTGTATCTTTTTTATAGCCAATTATGATATCAAGCCGATTTGCCTTAAATATTTTTCGATAGGAATATTGGTTTGGAACTTGTTCTTGGGAATTATTCCCGCTCATTTTATTGAATTGAGTGCAGACAAAAAGCTATGCCACTATATCGCCAAGCATCCTGCTGATTCATATCTGATAGGCGACCGTATCAAGATCGATCACATGCTGAACTATTATTATCCGCAACAAGAATTCAACTTTATCCGGCTAAAGGACGAAAATCTGGATTCAAAATTAGATTCTCTTTTGCAGACAAACGCCCAAGTCATCACCGATATGGTGAACAATACGAGTGTAATGTCTCGCTCTACAATGATCGGCGATAATAAAGACTTTCTGAAAAAATATAATACCGAAAAGATAGATAGCGTACAATACGATTTGGGAACTCTCAATATTAGCAAACTTTATCTACCTGATCGCTGAAAATAAATCAGGCACAGATAAAAATCCATGCCTGTATCTGAATAGAAAACTTATTGATTGGAACTTAATACAAAACCTTATATTTATCTCCGGTTTCCTCTATCACTTTTTCATAAAACTCTTTCGGATAACCAACCCTTTGAGGTGAGGCTGCCCCGCCGTAGTCGTTTCGCTGAAACTGTCCGTCTTTTTCTTTACGAACCACTCCGTCCATATACTTAATAAGCAGGAACTCGCCAAGTTTTTTCCACCTGTCGAATGCGTATTGTGCCTGGTTTTTACTATAATTAGTAAGAATAGCCGGAGCGTCGGATAGGGAAGTTTTAGCTTCTGCTTCTATTTTTCCCTGATCGGCAAAGAATTTATTTTCAAGTTCTTGTTGAACCTTTTTCACGTCTTCGTGCATGTAATCGTATTTTGAATACACCATATTGGCTACCCAATTGTGTATCCAGAAACTGGATGTCCACGAAAATGTATACAAATCGCCATTGCCCACTCTAAAACATTCCGGTGTTTCTGTTATTGAACAATACATAGGCGTATACACCGTATTGGCAGCATCATCCACGCCAAACCAAAGTATACCTCCAATTGCATCAGGCAACCAAGAGCGCATTTGTGCCACAAAAACAAATCCGCTTTGTTGTGTAGCAATAGGACGTTCGTTACAATATTTTTGACCGTTCACTTCCCATTCAAGAGGCGACCAGCGATAAGGAGAATGAAACGCCCCGGCGCCAACATCATATCTCCAATCCAAGTCGGTTCCTTCATAATGGTCACGCATCATTGCCTGCATGTCTTGCAACGAAAGTTTCCTGTCAGGCTTTACGTATAATGGCATGGGGTCTTGTGTTTCGCCCTTCGCATAAGTTACGAATTTAGCCATATCCTTGTTATACTTGTTGAAGAAACTCCAAACACGAGCTTCGCAATAGCGTTGCCCTCCAAAATCGAGCGGATTGTAGGCCTTTGCAAAACTAAAATCTTCATCTTTTCCCGAATAGTATCCCATCTCTTTGGCAAAGGATATTACATCTTTCGAGTAAATGCAGTTCTTAGAATCCTTTAGCGGAAATTGCTGGATACGTGCCTGATTGGCATGTGCCGATATGCAATCGTCGGGAATGCGAACGGCTACCCACACAGCACCTTTTCGTCCTGTGCCTTTTCCTATCATTTCCAGAACCCATACTTCATTCGGGTCTGCAATTGTGAAAGATTCGCCACCGCTATAATATCCATATTCGGCAACCAAACCGGTCATCACTTTTATTGCCTCCTTTGCATTTTTTGCCCGTTGCAACGTTATGTAAATGAGGCTTCCATAATCTATGATACCTGTTGTGTCTTCCAGCTCTTCCCTGCCACCAAAGGTGGTTTCGCCAATAGCCAACTGATGTTCGTTCATGTTGCCCACCACATTGTAGGTTTCTGCCGCTTGCTTTATCTCGCCCAAATATTTACCTGTATCCCATTCGTAAACTTTCAGCATAGTTCCGGGAGCATGTTTGCCAGCCTTCCAATGATAAAGTTCTCCGTAAAGGGAATAAGAGTCGGCCGAATATGTAATCATTGTTGAGCCGTCAGTTGAAGCTGATTTTCCTACAATCAGATTTGTACAAGCAAAAATATCAATCGTATAGATTGAAAATAAAAGGAAAGTTGTTAAAATAATTTTTTTCATATTTCGATTGTCTGATTTTATTGTCTCTTTTTTATTTTTTTATAATTATTATCGAGTGCAAAAAATGGTTTGGTGTGATGTAAGTGATTGTAAATTAGAAAGTAAATCTTTATCTGGATATTTGTGCGTTTTTGCACGATAAGAATTTATAAGAAAAACACCCCTTTTTTTTGTATGTTTTATAATATATTTTTTTGTTTGCATAATAACTGTTAATCGATTTACTTTGTACTGATAACCTAAAAACAATCTTTTTACCTTAAATGCTAATATCTTGATTAACTCATAAGAGGAGATTCTGTGAAGAATCTCCTTTTGTATTTTCATCGGGTTATATACAACATCCTTCGTCATGACCTTTCAATTTCCGCCCTTCCAATTGCAATGTTATATGTTTAATACCGGTTTTCTTTGTCAGTGCCAATAGAGCATCTTCCAGTATCTTATCCCTGTCAATATCAGGATTGACCATCATGTGAGCAGTCATTGCGGGAAATTCGGCCGTAATCATCCAGATATGGAGATCGTGAATATCAAGAACACCATCCACACCTAGTAGAATTTTTCGCACCTCAGATATACTGATATTGGAAGGTTTTCCTTCCATCAATATATTAACCGATTCTTTTATAATGTTGAAACCGCTATAAAGAACCAGAAGCGATACGATGATACTGGCTATCGGGTCGGCAATATACCATCCGAATGCCATTATCAGAATGGCTGCTGTGATAGCACCTACGGAACCCAGCAGATCGCCAATAACGTGAAGAAATGCGCTTCTCACATTCAGGTTTTCTTTTGCTTGGCCTCGAGACAGTATGTAAGCGACAACGATATTTATTATAAGCCCTGTCACTGAAATGAGCATCATGCCCGAACCCATTACTTCTACGGGTTTCGAGATGCGATGTATGGCTTCGTAGCAAATGTAGAAAGACAGGCATATAAGAATTATGCCGTTGAGGAGAGCCGCTAAAATCTCGAACCGCTTATACCCGTAAGTCTTACTTGCCGTGGCTGCCCTTGCCCCGAAAATGACCGCCGTGAGGCTCAATCCCAGAGCAACCGAATCGGAGAGCATGTGTCCGGCATCCGAGAGAAGAGCCAAACTGTCAGTATAAAGTCCTCCTAAAAATTCAACAAACATAAAACCCGTGATGAGTATGAAACTCAACATCAATGCTCTTTTGTTGGATGTATGCGAATGGCCATGACTATGTCCGTGGCTATGGCTGTGTGAAGTATTCTGTGACATTTTGTTACAATTATTGATTTTGTAATACACAAAAATAGGCATTTTTGATGTAAAGTGTTCTTAAAAAGACAAAAAGAAAAGCATATTTAATCTAACAGGTTGTAAGGATGTTAAATCTCAATTTTTTTATACTTTTGTTACATTAATGCAAGCTCTGTGTATGAAAAAATATATTTTTATCTTATTCTTGATATTTACCGTTAATTCCATTTTCGGGCAGAGCACCCGTAAATCGGAATGGGCAACTCCTGTTACAGGCATATCTCTAAAAAACATGTATAAGGTAGACAAAGGCGTCTATCGTTCGGCTCAACCGTCGGAGAAAAATTTTCTGGAATTGAAAAATTTCGGAATAAAGGAGGTGCTCAATCTACGAAGCTATCATAGCGACAGGGATGAAAACGAGAAAGCCAAGCTTATTCTTCACAGGGTAAAAATGGATGCTCATGATATAGATACAGACGAAGTGATAGCAGCTCTGCGTATCATAAAGAACAGGAAGGGGAGCATTCTGATTCATTGCAAGCATGGTTCGGACAGAACCGGGTTGATTGTGGCTATGTACAGGATTGTTTTTCAGAACTGGAGTAAGAAAAAAGCAATTGACGAAATGAAAAACGGTGGCTATGGGCATCATTCCATATTCAGGAATATTCCGTCGTATATCAACAAAATTAATGTTTCGAAAATCAAGAAGGAACTAAATAATTAATACGAAGCAGTTGCTGAAAAACAGGTTGAATTTAAACCAACTATTTTGTGACAGCAATTCCAAATATTCTTATTTTTCAGACAAAAGGACTCTTGTAAGATGATTGAGTGAAATTTCAAACAAACACGGCAGCAAATTGTCATTTATGAAATTTATATTGCTAAAAAGTGTAATTTTGTTTGTGTATTTCGGATAAATACATAACTTTGCATCACCATAATTAAAGCAAAAAGATATATGTCACTTTTTTCTAACATTATTAGCATTATTATTCTCCTCTGGAAAACTCCTGGGGTGAATGTTGCTATGTAGTTAGATGTGCGAAAAATAACGAAAGCCTTTCTCCCAAAATGAGAAAGGCTTTTTTTGTTAGATATAGCTGCGAAAAAGCATCTCGAAATAGTGACGACAGGCTGGGAAATAAACAAAAAAAAATATTTGAGAATGGAAAAGTTATTTATTTTTGACACAACATTGAGGGATGGCGAGCAGGTTCCCGGTTGCCAATTGAACACAATTGAAAAAATTGAAGTGGCAAAGGCTCTTGAGGCGTTGGGTGTTGATGTCATTGAAGCAGGATTTCCTGTATCCAGTCCGGGCGACTTTAACTCGGTTGTTGAAATTTCAAAAGCGGTGACGTGGCCAACGATATGTGCCCTTACCCGTGCAGTTGAAAAAGATATAGAAGTGGCAGCCGAAGCGCTCAAATATGCTAAGAAAAAACGTATACATACTGGTATAGGAACATCCGACTATCACATCAAATACAAATTCAATTCAACTCAGGATGAGATACTTGAACGTGCAAAAGCATGTGTTAAATATGCCAAACGTTTTGTTGAAGACGTGGAGTTTTATGCCGAAGACGCCGGGCGCACAGACAACGCATATCTTGCCCGTGTGGTTCAGGCTGTGATTGACGCCGGAGCAACGGTTGTAAATATCCCTGACACCACAGGCTATTGTTTACCAACGGAATACGGTGCAAAGATCAAATACCTGATTGACCATGTGGATATGAAAAACGCAATTTTGTCTACACACTGTCATCAGGATTTAGGTATGGCAACTGCCAATTCCATCATGGGAGTTCTGAACGGTGCCCGTCAGGTTGAAGTTACAATAAACGGAATAGGCGAACGTGCCGGAAATACATCTCTGGAAGAGGTTGTGATGGCAATCAAGAGCCACAAAGAATTGAAAATTGAAACAAATATCAATACACAAAAGATATATCCGATCAGCAAAATGGTATCCAGTTTGATGAGTATGCCGATACAGCCGAATAAGGCGATTGTTGGGCGTAATGCTTTTGCTCATTCGTCCGGTATTCATCAAGATGGGGTGTTGAAAGACCTTTCGACTTACGAAATCATCGACCCAAAAGATGTGGGAATTGACGACAATGCAATCGTTTTAACTGCACGCAGTGGTCGTGCCGCATTGAAAAACAGGCTGAATATACTAAGCATTCAGGTGAGTGACGATGAGTTGACAGAAGTCTACCAACGCTTTCTTGATCTGGCAGACAAGAAAAAAGACATTACTGATGAAGATTTGCTGACTCTTGCGGGCAAAGAAACAAACGGAATGAACCGTGTAAAGCTTGATTATCTTCAAGTTACATCGGGTGTAGGAGTGCGTTGCATAGCAAATGTAGGGATAGATATTGCAGGCGAAAAGTTCGATGCAGCCGCTTCGGGCAATGGACCTGTCGACGCCGCCATAAAAGCTGTATGGGAAGTTATATGCGACAATACGGTGATCAACGATGGAGAAACGGAAATAAAAGAATTTTTGATTCAAGCCATAAATAAGGGTAGTGACGATGTGGGTAAAGTTCACATGCAGGTTGAGCACAGAAAACAGATATATTATGGTTTTGCCGCTCACACCGATATTGTGGCAGCATCGGTCAAAGCGTTTATTAATGCTATAAATAAGTTCATTAAATAAGAGAGTACAAATTAAAATACTATATTGCAAGAAATGAAAACATTGTTTGATAAAATTTGGGATGCTCATGTAGTATCGTCAGTTGAAGACGGACCTGTTCAATTGTATATCGACAGGCATTTCTGTCACGAAGTAACAAGTCCTCAGGCTTTTAATGGCTTGCGTGAACGTGGGTTGAAAGTTTTTCGCCCCGAAAAAACCACTCTGACGGCAGACCATAATACACCTACAATCAATCAGGATCAGCCGGTGAAAGATCCTATATCTAAAAATCAGTTGGATACGTTGTCTAAAAATGCGGCGGATTTCAACCTTCCGTTATTTTATCCGTTGGGACACATAAAGAATGGTGTTGTTCACATCATTGGTCCTGAAAACGGATTCACTCAACCGGGAATGACCATTGTTTGTGGCGATAGCCACACGTCCACTCACGGAGCTTTCGGTTCTGTCGCTTTTGGTATCGGAACGTCTGAGGTTGAGATGGTTTTGGCAACACAATGTATTTTGCAATCGCGCCCCAAAACGATGCGGATCACATTCAACGGAAAGTTGGGCGAAGGTGTAACAGCAAAAGACTTGGCTCTTTATATGATCTCTAAATTGACAACAGGCGGTGCAACCGGCTATTTTGTAGAATATGCCGGCGAAGCCATCCGCAACATGTCGATGGAAGAACGCATGACGCTTTGCAATTTGAGCATTGAGATGGGTGCCCGTGGAGGCCTTATCGCTCCGGATGAAAAAACTTTTGAATATGTGAAAGGACGCGAGTTTGCACCAAAGGGTGAAGAGTGGGATAAATCTCTGGCTTATTGGAAAACTCTAAAGACGGACGAAGGTGCGAAATTTGATAAAGAATTGACTTTCGATGCTGCCGACATCAAACCGATGATAACATACGGAACCAATCCGGGCATGGGTATGCCGATTGATGCGTCAATACCAACTTTGGATGAGGTGGACGAAGCAGGACGCATTTCTTTTCAGAAATCTATGGATTATATGGGATTCGAACCCGGAGAAAAACTGGAAGGAAAGCAGATCGACTATGTGTTTCTAGGTAGTTGTACAAACGGTCGTATCGAAGATTTCCGTGCATTCGCCAACTATGTGAAAGGCAAGAAAAAAGCCGACAATGTGGTGGCTTGGCTTGTTCCGGGTAGTTGGATGGTTGAAAAACAAATCAGGGAAGAAGGCTTGTACGATATTCTGAAAGAAGCCGGATTTGAATTGCGTCAGCCGGGATGTTCGGCATGTCTTGCAATGAATGACGACAAAGTTCCTGCCGGAAAATATGCCGTTTCCACATCTAATCGAAACTTTGAAGGGCGTCAAGGTCCCGGAGCACGAACAATCTTGGCAGGCCCGTTAGTTGCAGCGGCAGCAGCGGTGACAGGAAGAATTACAGATCCGAGGAAATAATTGTCTAATAACTTAATACCGTTAGCGCACAGATAACGTAAATATAGTTTGTCATGCTGAACGATAGTGAAGCATCTGTATCTAGTAAACAAGATACATGATACTGTTTTTTCACTCGTCTACTTGTTTTTTTGCAGATCCTTCGTTACACTCAGGATGACAATTAATAAATTATTTAAAAGCAACAAACATTGAAGTTGGACTTTTACTAAATTTCGGAAAGAAACCAATAGTAAAAAGAAAAATATACACAAATGACAGAAAAGAGCTGATATAAATCTGTATATTCTGTGTTTTCAGTGTTCTAATAAAATGAAAAAATGGAAAAATTTCAAACATTAAAATCGACATACGTACCACTTCCTATCGAGAATGTGGACACCGACCAGATCATTCCCGCACGTTTCCTGAAAGCTACAACCAGAGACGGGTTCGGCGACAATCTTTTTGCCGATTGGCGTTACAATAAAGATGGTAGTCCGAAAGCAGATTTCGTTCTGAACAATCCCACGTATAGCGGGCAGATACTTGTTGCCGGAAAGAATTTCGGAAGCGGTTCGAGTCGCGAACATGCCGCTTGGGCAGTAGCAGGGTATGGTTTTAAAGCGGTAGTTTCAAGTTTTTTTGCAGATATTTTTAAAAATAATGCACTGAATAACGGGGTTCTTCCTGTGGTGGTTTCGCCCGAATTTCTGGCAAAAATATTTGAAAGCGTAGATAAAGACCCGAAAGCAACATTGACTATCGACCTAGAAAATCAGACAGTGACAAATGATGTGACAGGAGAATCGGAATCGTTCGAAATCAATGCGTACAAAAAAGAATGTCTGCTCAAAGGTCTTGATGATATAGATTATCTGTTGTCGAAAAAAGATCAGATAGAACAATACGAAACAAACTCAAAACTATAAAGAATTGACTATAATGGGAAATTCGGAGAAAAAAATAAAAGTTGGCTTTCTAGCTATGCGAAATCCACAAAATAAGGCGGCTTGGTCTGGCACAATTCATCAATTGTACGAAAATATAAAAGCAAATGATGTTGAAATTAGCTGGATACCCGTTTCTGAGAATAAATCTGCTCAGATGTTTAATCGCATTGTTAGTATTTTCACCAAACTTTTGAAGAAAAAAAAATCTCCGCATTTCACCTATATATCCAAGCAACTGGCCAGATCTGTCGATCTTGATCAATTGAATCAGGTAGATATTGTTTTCTCTCCGGCGGGTTCTGTAAACATCGCCTACCTGAAAACAAACAAGCCTATATTATACTTGACGGATACCACCTTCAAACTTATGTATAGTTACTATCCGGAATTTTCTAATTTCATGCCTTGCAATGTGATGCAGGGCAATAAATTGGAAAAGATTTCGGCAAATAAGGCTTGGCGGATAATTTCGGCATCCGATTGGTGCAGCAATTCATTGATCAACGACTATGGAGTTGACAGTAAAAAAATAAAAGTTCTTGAGTTTGGGGCAAACATTACAGATATAAGCCTGAAAGCTGAATCAAGGTTTGATAAGAATAATACTTTAAATCTTCTTTTTCTTGGGGTAGGCTGGAAACGTAAAGGCGGAGATATAGCGGTCGATTGTGTGAAATCGCTCAATGAACAAGGAGTAAAAGCAACTCTTTCCATTGTTGGGTCGAAACTTCCTGAAAATCATCAAAATTGCGAATCTATCAAATCTTATGGTTTCTTGAATAAAAACAACGAGGATGAATACCAAATACTTAAACAGGTGATTTCGGAAAGCGATTTGCTTATTCTCCCTACCAGTGCCGAATGTGCCGGGATTGTTTTTGCCGAAGCAAGTGCCTATGGTTTACCTATTTTCACTTACGACACGGGAGGAATTCCGAATTATGTGATAAACGGAAAAAATGGGTATAGAATGAATATGAATTCGACGGGAAAAGATTTTGCCCTGAAAATAAAAGAATGTATAGATAATGAAGAATTTGAAACTTTAAAGAAAGGTTGCCTGGAAGTATATCATGAAAAATTGAACTGGACAGTCTGGCAAAAAAAGTTTCAGAAAATACTTGATGAATACAGAAAGGAGTTTTATATATGATCGAAATAATGGATACAACTCTTCGGGACGGGGAACAAACTAGTGGTGTTTCGTTTTCTTCTCAAGAAAAAATGAGTATAGCTCACTTGCTCTTGGTGGATTTAGGCGTAAACCGTATCGAGATTGCATCGGCTCGTGTTTCCGAAGGAGAATTTAATACGGTAAAGAAGATTGCAGACTGGGCTAAAGCCACAGGTTATATAGATAGGCTTGAGGTTCTGGGGTTTGTAGATAATGGAGCATCTATCGATTGGATAAAAGAAGTAGGATGCAACACGATTAATCTCCTGACAAAAGGTTCTTACAAGCATGTTACGGAACAATTGAGAAAAACTCCCGAACAACACCTCGAAGACATTAAACGTGAAATAAATATTGCGAAGGAAAAAGGTCTTACCGTAAACCTGTATCTCGAAGATTGGTCGAATGGCATACTTCATTCCGAAGATTATGTCTACTTCTTGATGGACAATCTGAAAGATATGCCGATAAAAAGATTCATGCTTCCCGATACGCTGGGAATACTGAATCCTCATACTACGTGGCGTGCCTGCCGTAGAATGACCAAACGTTATCCCGACCTCCATTTCGATTTTCATGCGCATAACGATTACGACTTGGCCGTTGCCAATGTCATGGTGGCAGTAGAAGTTGGCGTTCAGGGTGTTCATGTCACGATAAACGGATTGGGCGAACGTGCCGGAAACGCATCCCTGTCGAGTGTTGTTTCTATATTGCACGACCACTTAAAGATGGAGACAAGCATTAAGGAAGACCATATAAACAAGGTGAGCCGGGTGGTAGAAACTTACTCAGGCCTTAATATTGCAGCCAACCAACCCATCATCGGCGAAAATGTATTTACTCAGTGTGCAGGAATTCACGCAGATGGAGATCAGAAGAACAACCTATATTTCAACGACTTATCTCCCGAACGTTTTGGGCGGATACGAGAATATGCTTTGGGTAAGCTGTCAGGAAAATCCAATATAAGAAAAAATATTGAAGCCTTGGGTATCGAGCTGACTGAGCCGGAAATGATGAAGGTGACTAACCGTGTCATAGAGTTGGGCGATAAGAAAGAAATCATAACTCAAGCCGACTTGCCATATATAATTTCCGACGTATTGAAAAATGGTGAACGGGAAGATAAAATCAAGATAATGTCTTTTGCGTTTCTCCTGACAAAAGGACTACGCCCAACGGCAACCGTTCGTGTAGAGATTGATGGTGTTGAGTATGAGCAAACTTCGGCGGGAGACGGTCAGTATCATGCGTTTTCTAAGGCATTATGGAAGATTTATACTAAATTGGACAAGGAAAAACCCGATTTAGTGAATTATGTGGTTATAATTCCTCCCGGTGGACGTACCGACGCCCTTGTTCAGACGATAATCACATGGAACTTCAAAGGCAAGGAATTTAAGACAAAAGGTCTGGATGCCGACCAAACAGAGGCGGCAGTGAAAGCAACAATAAAGATGTTGAACCTTATAGAGGATATGTAATTTACTAGTGATCAGGATAACAGAGAAACCGTCTAGACTTTTTCGTTTTATTCAATTTTGTCATCCTGAGAGTATCGAAGGATCTGTTTTTTAGATGTTTCACTACGTTCAACATGACAAAAACTCAAAAATTAAGTATAATTTAAAAAGTCTAGATGACTTCAGAATAAAAAAATATAATACTAAAAAAATATAAACAAAAAATGAAATTGAATATCGCAGTTTTGCCGGGAGATGGAATTGGTCCCGAAATTATTAGTCAGGCTTTGCGGGTGACCGAAGCTATTTGTGAAAAATTCGGACACGAGTTGTCTTATGAGTACGGTCTTGTTGGCGCATGTGCCATTGACGAAGTTGGCAGTCCTTATCCACAAGGAACTCACGACTTGTGCATGGAATCGGATGCCGTACTTTTCGGAGCCATCGGGGATCCTAAATACGACAACAATCCATCGGCAAAAATTCGCCCCGAACAGGGATTGCTAAAAATGAGAAAAGACTTAGGCTTATATGCAAACCTGCGGCCAATTACTACTTTCCCTTCATTGATACATAAATCGCCGCTTCGTGCCGATTTGGTTGAGGGTGCTGATTTTATGTGTGTGCGTGAACTCACCGGAGGACTTTATTTCGGTCGTCCACAAGGCAGAAGCGAGGATGGAAACACTGCCTACGACACATGCGTATACACCCGTGAAGAAGTAGAGCGTATTTTGCATCTTTCATATAAATATGCCCGCCAACGCCGCAAGAAAGTTACGGTTGTGGACAAGGCTAACGTGTTGGCTACATCACGTTTGTGGCGTGAAGTGGCACAGGAAGTTGAGAAACAATATCCTGATGTGGAAACCGAATATATGTTTGTAGACAATGCAGCCATGCAGATAATTCAGTGGCCAAAACGTTTTGATGTATTGGTAACGGAAAATCTCTTCGGAGATATCCTCACGGACGAATCGTCTGTCATCACAGGCTCTCTAGGCATGTTGCCATCGGCTTCGATAGGTATTCACACTTCGGTTTTTGAGCCTATTCATGGGTCATACCCTCAGGCAGCGGGAAAAAATATTGCAAACCCAGTTGCAACCATTCTTTCTGCAGCAATGATGTTCGAATATGCATTCAACCTGATGGATGAGGGAAAACTGATTCGGGAAGCTGTTAACGCATCTCTCGATGCTAATATTGTTACGGAAGATATTGCCTCGGGAGGCAAAGCGTATACAACATCGGAGGTTGGCGACTGGATAGTTGAATACGTGAAAAAATAAAATTATATAGTTCATTGCAGAAGAAAACGTTGGTTTACGTTCAACCTGTTTTTGAAAATGAAAATGTAGGGGTGTAAAATTTTACGTCTAAGAAGAAAGAATATATGCGGGCGAATGTTTATTCGTCCCTACTTTTTTTATCGAATTTAAAACAACTATTTCGCTGAACTTTAATCTCTCCTTTCTTTTTTGTACTTTTGTCGATCAAATTATTACACAGATAAATGAAAGTAGAATTATGTTTTTCTCCTGCGCTTTATCCCGCATACGAATCGGAAGATTCTATTGTTGTGGTAGTGGATATATTCAGAGCATCAACCACCATGTGCGCCGCCATTGCCAATGGAGCGAAAAGTGTGATTCCGGTAGATTCTATTGAGATAGCAAAATCGTACAAAGATCAAGGCTATTTAGTGGGAGCGGAACGCAATGTCAAACGGGTTGAGTTTGCCGACTTTGGAAACACACCTTCCGAATATTCACCGGAAAAGGTGAGGGATAAAGATGTGGTTTTCACTACAACTAATGGTACTCATGCCATTGAAACGGCTAAAGGTTGTTACCGGCTTATAATCGGTGCTTTTTCCAATTTGTCTGCTATTGCAGATTATTGTGCCCAAGAACAGAAAGATGTCCTTGTCTTGTGTTCAGGGTGGAAGGATAGATTCAATATAGAAGATAGCCTGTTCGGCGGGGCATTAGCCGATAAACTTATTCAGGAGAAAGGGTATACGGTAGACTCCGATGCTGTTCAGGTTGCATTGTCGATGTGGACTGAAGCCAAACCGGATCTGAACAAGTATATTCAACAATCGGAGCACATCAAACGATTGGCTGCAAACAATCTGTTGGATGTGGCTCAATATTGCCTTCGGATTGATACGGTTGATGTTGTGCCTGTTTACAACGAAGAAACGAAACAAATAAACTAATAATAAAACTATGAATATCTCGAAACTAAAAAATGATAATTTCTTTCTTCTGGCAGGTCCATGTGTAATAGAGGGTGAAGATATGGCTCTGAGCATCGCCGAGACTATAATGAATATAACCAGCCGGTTGAATATCCCTTTCGTGTTTAAGGGTTCGTACCGCAAAGCAAACCGTTCTCGGGTCGATTCTTTCACGGGAATAGGAGACGAAAAGGCATTGAAGATACTTCGCAAGGTAGGCGAAACTTTCGGTATACCTACTGTAACCGATATTCACGAAACTCACGAAGCGGCTCTTGCTGCTGAATACGTGGATGTACTCCAGATTCCTGCCTTTCTTTGTCGTCAAACAGATTTGCTGATAGCTGCCGCTAAAACAGGTAAGATAGTAAATATAAAAAAAGGGCAGTTCCTTGCGCCCCATGCAATGAAATTTGCCGCTCAGAAAGTGATAGATTCGGGCAATGATAATGTAATGCTCACAGAACGAGGTGTATCGTTCGGCTATGGTGACCTTGTAGTCGATTTCAGGGGAATACCTGAAATGCAGGAGTTTGGCTTTCCTGTGGTTTTGGATGCTACCCATTGTTTGCAGAAACCGAATCAGTCGTCGGGAGTAACGGGAGGTCAGCCTAAATTGATAGAAACTATGTGCAAGGCGGGAATAGCCACCGGTGTGGACGGGTTGTTTATGGAAACACATCCCGAACCGGATAAAGCTCTTTCGGATGGTGCTAATATGTTGCCTCTTAATCAACTGGAAGCTCTATTGACTAAATTGGTTCGATTAAAGCAAGCATTATAAATGAAATTATCGAAGATTATACTGGCGTCTAATTCTCCTCGCAGACAAGAATTGCTGAAAGGTCTGGATATTCCGTTCGAAATTAAAGTGTTACCCGATTTGGATGAGTCTTATCCTGATACTTTAGATGTAAATGACATACCCGAATATCTTGCCCGGAAAAAAGCCGAAGCATACGATTCTATTATTGACGAAGACACACTTGTTATTACTGCCGATACGTTGGTTATACTCAACGGAAAAGTGTATGGCAAGCCAAAAGACATTGTAGAAGCCAAACAAATGCTCGGAGACTTGTCGGGCAAAACTCATGAAGTGATAACCGGCGTTTGCTTGTATTCGAAAGATAAAAGAAAAACTTTTTCATCAGTTTCCGAAGTCAGGTTTGCACAACTGGACGAAGCAGACATAGATTATTATGTGAACCATTACAAGCCTTTGGATAAGGCGGGGGCATACGGTGTGCAAGAATGGATAGGATATGTAGGTGTGGAATATATTGCCGGCTCCTATTTCAATATAATGGGATTACCTGTGCAAAAACTGAGCAAGGAGTTGAAGGCTTTTTAAAACAACGGAGACATGGATGTTGCCGACGATGTGGTTGTCACATCAGCCGGAAACGTGGGCATAGGCACGAACAGTCCCCAGACAAAGGTCGATATCCGCAGCACGACACAAGGCAAAGGATTTCGGTTGCAGGATGGAAGTCAGGGCAATGGAAAAGTATTGACTACCGATGGTAATGGCAATGGTAGTTGGAAAACTCCGGGTGTGGCTTATGCAAAATTGGGCACTATCCCTGCTAACCCAGTAACAAACCCTGTCCTCGACGCAACATCTGACAGTGAACATATAGCATATTCGGGTATGTCAATTGAACTAACACCCGGTGATTATCAGGTAAATTTTACTGCATGGATTTCTCCACAGGGAGATAATGTTGCTGCTACATTAGCTAATAATCGTTTTGCGTCAATCTTTTTTTCAACCTCTTCCACAGCTAACATTCCTCCAACCTATTTATCCCCAATCAAATCGGTTATTATTCAAAAATTATATAGTGAAGGTAGCATCCATCCTGATTATTACGGATCGGGAGCAATACCGATAAAAATAACGACAACAACAACTCTCTATTTATGGGCTTATGTGAGTGCAACTAACTGGAATGGAGACAATAAGTTAATAACATCTTATAATGGACTAGCAGGATCGTATGGTCCCTACACTCAACTATACGCCGTTCCGTTCTACATCGAATAGACGATGATTCTTCCCCTTCACCTCTTCAATGAGTGAGGGGGATAATTGAAATGTTCAGTTACTTCTTTCTTGAGGTTATTTCCCAGTTTTCGGTTTGATTCGGGTTCACCATATTACCAACAGACAGCCTGAACTGAAATGCTTTACGCTTGCTGTTGTATTGAAATTTGGATAGGGTATAAGTCCACTTATTATCCAATGTACCCGTTTTTTCTTCGTTGTCTTTGTATGTTTGTTTTTTATAGTTATCCGCAACTTTCTGAAGTGTACTTTTATATCGGGTGTTGTTGCGTAAGAAACCGATAAGGTCAAGAATTTTCTGCTGATAAAATTCTTTCGTTTGTGCCTGATGTGGAAAGTTGTACAGAGTCAACTCGAAAGACAAAGACAGGTTGTCGCACCCCGACAGGGAAGCCGTCACAAGAGTATCGCCTTTTACACACTTTTCTGATGAGTATTCCGTATAATCATGCATATCAATATTCCGGTCACGCTCCACGTTTGGCAGATCAGATTTGAATATTGTCTTGTCTTTCATCTTGCCCATTTCGCACTTGTTCAGATAACTCTCCTCGTACAGATTACCATCTTTATAAAGAAAACTCACAGGCGTGCTTTTCAGTTCTCCATCCTCGTTATAATATGTCCTGAAATTCTGTGTTGCCACTCCCTTTAGTTTTCCATCTTTGTATTCCATTTCATCCAATATGTTATAGGAAAAAGGAGCGTAGCCAAGCACTGAATATTTCTTATCTATTGTTCTGTCATCCTTCATGATATAGTAAATATACTCGTTGTTGGTATTGGCGTTTCCGCCCAACATTCCCTCCGAAACACGCCAAATCACATAATCTTCGATTCCGTCTCCGTTCAGATCTTCGTGAGCCAGCATGTGCATACAAACCGAAAAACGCTCAACATCTTCACCTATGTTTATGCAATAAGGTATGTCGAGCATATTCAATTCTACGTCTTCATATTCTCCGGTATCTTCATCAACCAGCAATTCGTTAATAAATCTTTTTTCTTCGTCCGTTTGCTGTGCCGATAGATTTATTGAAATTAAAGTAAATAGCAGTAGTAGTGTGTATTTCAGCTTCATAAATTTTAATGTTCCGTAGAGTGTTTGTTTAACGTCGTAAAAATAGTATTTTTTTATCAGATAAGGCAAAGCATGACAAATCTTTCGGGTAGACCAGAGAGCCTACCCCTACAAAGCACCCCACCCGAAAATCGACAAATTAAAACAACGGTTTTCAGCAACTGATTCGTATAATATATGAGTGATGTGAGAAATTGGCACGAAAAGCCGGTCTCTTTTTTGTCGACCGGAAACGTCTCTCTGTCGATTCTTCTTTTCATAACAATGACTTCTGTGTAATTTCGTTTCAGAACTAAAATAATTAGATGAAATGAGAAAAGTATTGTTTACGCTTGCTTTTGTGTTTGCCGCTTTAAGTTTGTCTGCCCAACCACCTCAAGGAGGTATGGGAGGAAAAAGAGCTCTCGGTGGTGGAGGACACTTCCCCCTATGGATCAGGATGATATGATTTTAGGTATAAGTAGTTCTTTTATTGTGAAAAATCTTTTATCTTGGCCTATCGATATTCAGGTGTATACCATTGCTTTGTCGTTTATAGTATGTTCGGCCACGGGTATATTCTTTGGCTGGTATCCTGCGAAAAAAGCATCGGATCTGGACCCTATCGAAGCGTTGAGGTATGAATAACACTATCTAACAGCGAAATGAAGAATTTTATAAAGGTATTTGTACATATTCTGATCTGGGCAATCATTCTGATCGTACCGACTTATATTATGTCGCGTGAGGGCACTCTGGACAATAAGCCGTTTATAAGCTATACCGTTCGGGTATTGATATTTGCAATAATATTTTATGTCAATTATTTGTATCTGATTGATAAGTTCTTGTTCAACAAAAAGTTTGTTTCCTATATCATCATAAATATTGTTTTGGTTGGCATTTTATTCTTGGCACAATCGTTTTTCTTTGAGTTGTGCTTTTCTCAATATCCTCGTGTGGAGAGAATACCCCGCCATCATTCACGACCACCGTTTGCCATACGTTTTATATCTGAATATGTACTTATATTCTTTGTGATAGGCATAAGTGTTGCCATCAAAACTACTGTGCGATGGTATCATGATTCCATCAAGATGGAACAGGTAAAAAATATGCAATTGGAAGCCGATTTAAAAATACTCAGAACGCAGCTTAATCCTCATTTTCTGTTCAATACGCTGAATAATATCTATTCACTGATAGCTATAGATCAGGAAAAAGCACAAGAGTCGGTGCATCGGCTTAGCGGTTTGCTTCGGTATGTTTTGTATGAAAATGATGAAAAATTTCTCCCGATTTCGCGCGAATTGCAGTTCACTCAAAACTATATAGATTTGATGAAATTGCGGTTGGGAAAAAACACTAAGCTAGATGTATTGATTGAAGACAACGAAAGCAGGGGTAAAATTGCTCCTTTAATGTTTATCACTCTAATCGAGAATGCATTTAAACATGGAACGAATTCGGCAAAAGAAAGTTTTATAAAGATAACTATCTTAGTGGAAGCTGAAAAAGGAGTTCTCTGCACAGTTGAAAATAGTTTGGACGAAAATATCAAGAATAATAATCTGGAGATAAAAGATTCGGGGGTAGGTTTGGCTAATTTAACGAAAAGATTGGATTTGCTTTATCCCGGCAAACATCAGTTTGAAACGGAATTGCGTCAGGATAGTTTTTTTGCAATGCTTCGGATAGATTTTAGTAAATGATTGAGTTCTTGTATAATATGGTTGTTGGCTTATTTCTATTATTGAGTCGGATGAATAAAAAATAATTATACTATGAAATTGAAATGCGTGATTATTGATGACGAACCTTTAGCTATTGATTTGTTGAAATCGTACGTAAAAAAAACGCCGTTTCTCGATCTTATCGGAACTTTTGAGGAGCCGTTATCTTCTGTCGAAACTATTAAAAAAAATGATGTACAGGTTTTATTTTTAGATATCAATATGCCGCAAATCAGTGGAATGGAATTTGCTAAGACATTGCCTACCTCGTTGAAAGTCATTTTTACAACTGCTTACGATCAGTATGCATTGGAGGGGTTCAGGCAGAACGCATTGGACTATTTGTTGAAACCGGTCAGTTATGCAGAGTTTCTGCAAGCATCGCATAAAGCCTTGGAATGGTTCAACCTGACAGAGAATAATCAACCACCGTTGAACAGTATTTTCGTGAAATCGGGATACCGGATAGAAAAGATGGATTTCGATAATATCCTGTATATTGAAAATCAGAAAGATTATGTAAAGTTTCATTTACAATCGGCCACCGATCCGGTCAGTTCACTCATGAGCATGCAATCTTTGGAAGAAAAACTTCCATCAAATAAGTTCATGCGTGTTCATCGTTCTTTCATTGTCAATTTGGATAAAGTGAAGACAATAGAACGCAATAACATTGTTTTCGGAAAACAATATATCCCTGTGTCAGACTCCTATAAAGACAAGTTTATGGAGTTTTTGAGCAAACATTTTTTTTGAAAATTCAGATCGAAAAATTCAAAACATCATCAAAGTCGTTCGTAGAGCGTATCCTGATTTCGGATGTGTGAAATACGAGAGAGTAGGGGATTACACTTTTCGTCAACCACACATTCCCCCCGATTGTGGAATCATGCCCTACAATGGTGTTGCCTCCTAATATTGTAGCTCCGGCATATATAACCACATTATCTTCAATGGTCGGATGCCTTTTCTGGTTCTTCAAACTCCTCGAAACATGCAGGGCACCCAAAGTAACACCTTGGTATATTTTTACATTATCTCCGATGATGGTTGTTTCGCCGATAACGATTCCTGTGCCGTGGTCGATGAAAAAATTATTGCCGATTTGTGCCCCCGGATGAATGTCTATACCCACTTTTGCATGTGCATACTCCGAAAAAAGGCGGGGAATAATCGGCACCTCCAGCTTGAACAGGAAATGTGCTATCCGGTGAACAGTTAGTGCAAAAAATCCGGGATATGTCAAAACAATCTCCTCCACCGATCTTGCAGCAGGGTCATTATGAATGAAACATTCGGCTTCTACCTTTAATCTTTCCTGAAAAAGAGGCAGTTCGTTGACAAAAGTATCAACGATTTTTGCAGCTTCGTCTTTATTCATCAAATTCGATATGTTCAGAAGAAGAGTGGTTTGAACGAATTTGATCTCTTTCTTTGTATCGCAATTCTCTACACAAATGGGAAATAGTATTTGATGGAATAATACTTCCAAAACACTTTCCAGTTCGAGTTTGTTGATGGGTAAACGTTTCGAGTTTGAACCGAGTTGTTCTACTATTTTATCCAGATTGTCCATTTTGCGATCGTATATAATTAAAAAACAAATTTAGGAATTAAAAAACAGAAAAAGAGATGTTGAAAAGCAGATTTTTCAGATAAAAACAATCAACTGATAAATTGTAAATATCATTTCTTAATTTATATATTTGTATACATGTAACAACCTTTAAAATGTAATAAAATATGAAAATAGATAACATTTTGTCATCTTTGGAAGCAAAGCATCCCGGTGAACCAGAATTTTTGCAAGCGGTGAAAGAAGTTTTGATGAGTATTGAGGAAATATATAACCGGCACCCCGAATTTGAGAAGGCTCGGATTATAGAGCGGCTGGTTGAACCGGATAGGATATTTACTTTCAAAGTTCCTTGGGTTGACGATAAAGGCGATGTTCAGGTCAACTTAGGCTATCGTGTTCAGTTCAATAATGCGATAGGCCCTTATAAGGGAGGTTTGCGTTTTCATGCTTCGGTAAATCTCTCCACGCTCAAGTTTTTAGGTTTTGAGCAAACTTTCAAAAATGCTTTGACCACTCTTCCTATGGGAGGTGCAAAGGGAGGTTCGGATTTCAATGTAAAGGGTAAATCAAATGCAGAGATTATGCGTTTCTGTCAGGCGTTTATGCTCGAATTGTGGCGGAATATAGGTCCCGACACGGATGTCCCGGCCGGAGATATTGGTGTTGGCGGACGAGAAATCGGCTATCTGTATGGAATGTACAAGAAGTTAGCCCGTGAGAATACGGGAACTTTCACCGGAAAAGGATTGGATTATGGCGGATCGCTGATTCGTCCCGAAGCTACCGGTTTTGGCGGATTGTATTTTGTGAATGAAATGCTGAAAGCCAAAGGAATAGATATAAAAGGAAAAACGGTTGCTATTTCAGGTTTTGGTAATGTGGCTTGGGGCGCTGCCCTGAAAGCGACAGAGCTGGGTGCGAAAGTGGTTACTATATCAGGACCTGACGGTTATATCTACGACCCCGACGGGATTTCGGGAGAAAAAATTGATTATATGCTCGAACTTCGCAATTCAGGAGAAGACATTGTTGCACCCTATGCCGAAGAGTTTAAGTCTGCAACCTTCTTTGCAGGCAAGCGTCCTTGGGAACAGAAAGTGGATATCGCTTTGCCATGCGCCATTCAGAACGAATTGAACGAACATGATGCTCAACAGTTGATAAACAATAATGTGACTTGTGTTGCCGAAATATCCAATATGGGATGTACGGCAGAGGCGGTTGACCTGTTTGTCGAAAAGAAAGTCCTTTTTGCTCCGGGCAAGGCTGTTAATGCAGGAGGAGTGGCTACATCCGGGTTGGAAATGACGCAAAACGCCATGCACATTCAATGGACAGCCGAAGAAGTGGACGCAAAATTACAACAGATAATGAAGAATATCCATGCGCAATCTATTAAGTATGGGGCAGAAAAAGATGGGTATATCAATTATGTGAAAGGGGCGAATATCGCAGGATTTATGAAAGTTGCCAGCGCGATGATGGCTCAGGGAATAGTATAAAAGTTTGGTATGAAGCAAAAACGGAGTGTGTTTTTTAGATACACTCCGTTTTTTATTATTCATTCATTTTTTTATAATACTTCGTTATCTCTCCTTCGAAAAGATCGGGGTGAAATATGATTGCGAAATCTTTTAAAATCCAATCGGGGTGAATTGTCAGATCTTCGTAATAGTTTGCTTTCGACATATTACATTCGTAGATGCTCCTGTTTTTGAAAGCATCAAATTGTGCATAGCCTTTATTTTCCTTTTCAAGGCTGTTGTAGGTGAAATTTTGAGTGTTGTTGTATTTTATCAGCCAAAAATCAGATTTTTCGCCTTTGTCCAACACCGACTCGAACGATAAACGTTGCGAACCTGTTGTTTTCACGTCATCCCAAATGTATGTCGCACCTGCATCGTGAAGCATGCTGACCACAAAACTGCCACCTCCCGCCATATACCAGATATTGTTGAACATTATATCCAGCATAACAGACGGCTTGCTGTTTGCTGTGGCTGTTTTTTCTATAATTGCATTGTAATTTGTCTTTGTAGCAGTAAATAATGAATCAGCCAGATCTTCTTTCCCAACAAAATAGGCATAGAACCTAAGCCACTCGGCAATGCCTAAGGCTGATTTCTCCATATAGTCGGGGGTTTGGATGATGGGGATTTTCGTTTTCTCAATGGCTCCGAAAGTAGCCCCTTCAATTGGTGCGGCAAGTATGGCTTCGGGACTCAGCATGATTGCTTTTTCCACATCCGGAGCAGCTGCCTGACCCAAATTGACAATTGTATTGTCTGAAATTCCCTTTTTCACAAATGGAAGATTGATATAATCAGGCTCACAAACACCTGTTATTATGTCTTGAACGCCTAACTCGGCAAGAGCAGCACAGTGTATGGAGGAATAAGCTGCAACACTCTTCAGGGGTGTTCTTATTATAATGCCTTCGGGCAGTTTCGACGGCAGTTCTTTCGTCCTGTCCACCAAAATATATTTTTGCAATACTTTTAGAGTATCCCAAGGGTTACGCACGGTTATTTCGGTATAGTCATTTGTTTTATGCACCGTAAACCCCTGTGCATATTCCATCCGTATTTGACTATCGGACGGAGATACGACCCTATCTTTTTCCGTTCCTTTACAGGCAGAAAAAGATAGAGTTAATAAAAATAGATAGAAATAAAACTTTATCAGTTTCACCTTATTTCAGTTTTGCCAGAGTTTCCTTGATGCGTCTGAATGCTTCGATCAGTAACTCATCGGCAGTTGCATAAGAAAAACGGATGCAGTCGGGAGCACCGAAAGCAGCACCGCCAACGCAAGCAACATGACCTTCTTCCAGTAAGAACATAGCTAGGTCGGCAGATGTTTCAATGGTTTTTCCGTTGTAAGATTTGCCTAAGAAATACGAGCAGTTGGGGAACAAATAAAAAGCTCCATCGGGTTTGCTGACTTTGAATCCTTCAATTTCACTTGCCAATTTATAAACAAGTTCTTTTCGGCGTTCAAATGCTTTGCGCATATCTTCCACACAAGTCTGATCGCCGGTATAAGCCGCTTCTGCTGCCTTTTGGGCGATAGATGAAGCTCCGGAAGTATATTGTCCTTGCAGTTTGTTGCAAGCCGATGCCAGCCATTGAGGAGCTGCCATCCAGCCTAAACGCCATCCTGTCATTGCATAAGCCTTGGAAACTCCGTTCACGATAGCGGTTCTTTCTTTAAGTGTACCAAACTGGGCAATGCTTTCGTGTTTGCCTATATAGTTGATATGCTCGTATATTTCGTCAGCAATAATTATGACATTCGAATGTTTTTCCAGAACATCAGCCAATGCTTTCAACTCATCCTTACTATAAACGCTTCCGGTAGGATTGGATGGCGAACACAATATTATAGCTTTTGTTTTTGGTGTTATTGCAGCTTCGAGCTGAGCAGCTGTTATTTTGAAGTTCTGATCAATTCCGGCAGAAATGATCACGGATTTTCCTTCCGATAACTTTACCATTTCCACATAACTAACCCAATATGGTGCAGGTATGATAACTTCGTCACCCGGATTAACGATACACATCAAAGCATTACAAACAGACTGTTTTGCACCACCCGAACATACGATTTGCTCCGGTTTGTATTCCAGATTATTTTCCTTTTTCAGCTTTTCGCATATCGCTTTTCTGAGGGAAAGATACCCCGGAACAGGTGTGTAGAACGAGAAATTATCATCTATGGCTTTTTTTGCAGCATCTTTTATGTGTTGAGGTGTGTTGAAATCGGGTTCGCCAACACTCAGATTGATTACGTCGATGCCTTGCGCTTTTAGTTCAGTGCTTTTTTGAGACATAGCTAAAGTCTCGGATGCCGATAGATTTGCAATACGGTCAGATACTTGTAGTGACATAGTTTAGTTTAATATTATTTTTTATTTATCTTCTGCTTCCTAATATTCTCAATAAGAACAAGAACAGGTTTATAAAATCGAGATATAACGATAATGCACCCATCAATGCTATTTTTTGAGTGGATTCGTTGATTTCATTACCATGTTCCGATATTGCTCGTTTTATTTTTTGAGCATCATAAGCCGTAAGTCCGACAAAAATTATCACACCGGCATAGGTTATTATCCAATATAGGGTCGAACTTCCTATTATCCAATTGGCTACGGATGCTATGATAAGTCCGATAAGAGCCATATAAAGAATGCTGCCCCACGACGAAAGGTCTTTTTTTGTGAATGTGCCAATAAGAGCCATGACAGCAAAAGTACTTGCCGTAACGAAGAATGTGAGGGCTATTGAAGCATCGGTGTATACTAAAAATATGAGAGAAAGCGCGAACCCGATTAAGACGGAATACGCTACAAAACAAATGGTTGCTGTTGTAAATGACAATGTGTTTATTTTAGCTGACAGGAACCAGACAAGAGCCAATGTAGCAATCAAGAAGACGATTTGATAGCTGTAAACAGTATTCACCAGATTAGGTGAACTAGCCACATACATTGCTGTTAATCCTGTGATAACCAAAGCCAATGTCATCCAGATATAAACATTTCTGAATAAAACAGCCTGTGCTGCTTTGACAGCAGTGTCTTGTTGTTGAGTTTTAGATGATAATGTATTGAAATCCATAATAATAATTAAGTAAATGATAAAACCTGGGTTATAAAAAGGTTTGCGACCTTTAAATTTCGTGAAGATCGTGTCCCATTCTATCTTTTTTTGTCTTCATGTAGAACGAGTTGTATTTGTTAGGGGTTATTTCGATCGGTATATTTTCAACAATAGTCAGTCCGAAAGATTCCAACCCTTTTCGCTTGACGGGATTGTTCGTCATCAAGCGCATCTTTGAGACACCTAGTTCACGCAGGATGCTTGCTCCGACGCCATATTCACGTTCATCGGCACGATATCCCAAGTGGATATTCGCGTCAACCGTGTCCATGCCTTCTTCCTGTAGTTTGTATGCTTGCATCTTAGCCATCAGACCGATGCCTCGGCCTTCCTGATTCAGATATACAACTACACCTTTGCCTTCTTTCTGTATCATTTCCATCGATTTGTGCAACTGTTCGCCGCACTCGCAACGTTTCGAACCGAATATATCACCTGTCATGCATGACGAGTGAACACGGACAAGAATGGGTTCGTCTTTTTCCCAAGTTCCCTTTATCAGGGCAATGTGTTCCATTCCGTTCGATTTTTGCATGAACGGGATCAGGTGAAAGTCGCCATATTGGGTAGGCATTTTCACCTCTACACCTCTTTCAATCACGCTTTCTCTTTCCAGCCTGTATTTTACGAGGTCTGCAATAGAAATTATTTTTATTCCGTATTCATCACCAAATTTCTTCAATTCGGGCAGACGAGCCATTTCCCCGTCTTCTTTCTTCACCTCTATCAATACGCCTGCCGGATATAGTCCTGCCAGTCTGGCCAAGTCAATAGCAGCTTCAGTGTGTCCTATCCGGCTCAATACACCTTTGTCTCTGGCTTTTAGAGGAAATATGTGTCCGGGACGGCCAAAATCTTCGGGTTTAGTATCGGGATTGGCAAGAGCCAGAATTGTTTGCGCCCTGTCGAAAGCTGATATTCCCGTCGTACATCCGTTTGTCAGCAAGTCAATCGAAACGGTAAAAGGTGTTGCATGTACAGAGGTGTTGTTTGTTACCATCATGGGCAAGTCGAGCTCGTCGCAACGTTCTGCGGTGATAGGCGCACATATCAACCCACGGGCATGGGTTTCCATGAAGTTAACTTTTTCGGGGGTGATTGCTTCTGCCGCAATTATCAGGTCGCCTTCATTCTCACGGTCTTCGTCGTCAACCACAATCACGAAGTTTCCTTTTCTAATGTCTTCTATCGCATCTTCGACAGAATCTAATATTATTTTTTCCATTGTTGATTATATTTTTCTAAATGCTAAGAATACAAGGTGCCTTATACTTTTCCGGATTTTTTTTCATTTTTCTTACCTGTTTTCTTGAAAATAGACGCAAATTTATTGAAAGAATTAGAAATAGCGGTTGTTATCCTTTCTCCCAAAACTTTCTTAAAGAATTTACTGTATGCATCCGCATTGAGCAATGCCGAGTCATTATTTGCTTTATATGTCAAGAATATACCTAAAGGAAATAGTATGAAAGAGCTTAGCCAAACGCCTTGCCATGCTTCCCAAACCCCGTCACGAGCCATTTTGTAGCCCACATTGTCAATAATATAGTAGATGATGAACAGTATGACGGAAATTACCACGGGCATGCCCAATCCTCCTTTGCGGATGATGGCTCCCAGAGGAGCGCCAATGAAGAAGAATACGAGGCAGGCAAAAGATAGCGTGAATTTTCGGTGATACTCGGTGCGGTGCTGCCTCATGCTTTTTTGAGCCATTATTTTATACCCTGATCTCATTTTCAAATCCATATCATTGCTGGCGGATTGGTTTGCGGCATTTTGGTAAATTGTGACCCTGTCAGCAAGTTTGTACGAAGCCAGCAAAGTATCTATTCCGATTATCGGAGGTGTGTCTTCTGCCTTTTTGGCTTTCGGACTCAAATCCAGATTGATAAGAGAATCCCTCTCCATGTTTATCTTGCGGTTTGCCCGATGGGGGATGTACGCATAATCGAGTATAAACTTTCGGTCGTCAGTGTTCAAACTGTCTATTTGCAAGTTGAGCGAATCGATGGAGACTTGCAATTCCCTGATATTTTTAGAAACCTGCGAGCCTTCCAGCATAGATTCGTCCAGACGGTTGAATCCGGCGTCGAACTCAATTATAATATCTTTTTCCTTAAAATTTTCCCTGCTGTAAGGAACAAAGTTTTTGTTGGTCGAATTTCGGTTTCCTCTTGTTCCCGATTGATTGAAATTGGCAAATTGTTGTCCGTGATAAAGTGTCAGCAACAGGTAGTCTTTAGCTGCCGAAGTTTTCATTTTTGCCGAATCGCAAACAATAACCGCCATATTTTCAAACCCTTTTGATGTGTCGTATATCATGACATCCTTAAGGGTTTTGGTTTCCTTGTCTTTCGATTTTACGTATAGGTTGTAGTTGTCTATTTCGTTGTAGAAAGCCCCTTCGGGAATATCCAATTCGGGCGATTTTTGTTTAACAGACCTGAGTAGTGTCCAGAATTTAACATTAATCTTGGGCATTGCGTCGTTCTGAAAGAAGAAAGCACTGATACTGATCAGGGCGATAAGTATTATCAGCGGACGCATGGCTTTTATAAGAGATATTCCGGCAGCTTTAGTTGCCAGAAGTTCAAGGCTTTCGCCCATGTTCCCGAATGTCATCAACGAAGCTAGCAGGATGGCCAGAGGTAGCGCCATCGGGATGAGGTTGAGGGCGGCATACAAGAACAATTCGCCAAGCACCATCGTGTCTAAACCTTTACCAACAAGGTCTTCGACATACTTCCACAGAAACTGCATCAGGACAATGAATAAACAAATCCCAAAAGTCATCACAAATATAGGGATGAACTTCTTTAGTAAGTATAAATATAAAGTTTTGATGAACGGCATTTGTCTTTATTCAAATTGCAGTGCAAATGTAGTAAAAAGCTTGATGAGTATAACAATAATAACAAAAGATATACCTTAAAATTTGCTTAAAGGCATGTTTATATCTTTATATACGATTTTGATTCGTCGTCCCATTCAAACTCTGTATTTTTTTTCTCTGAAATTATGCCGCTTAGTTCCGGCTTCCATTCCAGTATTTCCGACAGGTCGCGGGTTTCTGTATTTTCGGGGTTGTCAAGGTACTCTTCGTCTTCGTCTCCGTACATAAATCGCCACCCGCTATCTATTTTTATATCAGAGTATTCCCGATAACAATATCCTACAAAGTTTTCGTCTAAAGCCCGCTGGGTTACGAAAGCATATTTTTGCATTTCGTCAAATTCTTTGATTGACGGATCGTCCCAGTCTTCATCATCGTGACGCATATTTTGCTAATATTTTGATTGTTTAGTTTCAGTGCGTAAAAATAGTAAATTATAAACAAAGATCGATGTTTTTCAGGAATAGATTATACGCAAAAAAAATCTTCTTACATAGATTAATTGTAAGAAGATTTCAAATAAAAATATTGCGTTTTCTGTTTTTATTCTTTCTTGCCCGAAATTTGTCCCCAGATAATGAATAACAGGAGTAATATGATAACCGGTTTCAATCCGACTTTAGTCCAGAAAGGTATTTCCGGCTTATCTTTTATGTCCATATTGTATTCGCTTTTCAGAAGTTCGATATCTTCTTCTGTCAAATCCCAGTATGAGTTTTCGTCATCCGAAATCAGGGCGTATTTAACTTCTCCGTAGTTCCATAAAGGAAGCCAGAAAAGGCCGAATTGTTCATACGATATACCAAAATTTACGTGTTGCCCACCATTTATTTTTACACTGTCCGGTAGTTTTTCCAGAACCGAAACCGCAGGTCCATTATGATATACAACTTGAGCGTCAGCTTTTTGTGAAATGCTTACAAAAAGAATCAAGGAAAGGAAAATAATAAGTTTCTTCATCGAATTACGTAGTTAATAATTTATGTTTTTTATCATAGATTGGGCAAAGGTATAAAAAACATTATTGACGATAAAAAAAATGTGACAATATGATCCTTTATTGTATTCAGGTGTTAAAATAGGAGAGGGGTATTGTTGGCGTTTTGATAGAAAATATGTGTTTAATATATGTAAATATCAATTAACATAATAATTGTCATCTGGAAGTGGCAAAATATTACTTTATTGAAGTCTTTGGCTGTCATTTGTGACATATTGATATTTTTATTGCTATATTTTTGGATATATGTAAGTCTAAGTAGTATATTTGCCGCAAATTATAGCATTTTTATATTTTAAAGGTATTTAAAGATTGATTTATGGAATCCACATTGTTTGATTTCGTTCCCATTTTGATACAAATAGCATTTTCTACTGTGTTTGTGTTATTTGTGATTATCGTATCCACTTTTTTAGGTCCGAGCCGTCGGGCAAAAGGAAAAAACGTGAATTTTGAGTGCGGACTGGATTCGATAGGAAATGCCCGTTCGCCTTTTGCCATTAAGTATTTCTTGGTAGCTATCCTCTTTGTCCTTTTCGATATCGAGATCATTTTCATGTATCCCTGGGCAATAAATTTCAGTGAATTAGGAATTAGCGGTTTCTTGAAAATGGGCGGATTCATAGGCCTGTTGTTCATAGGATACCTTTATATAGTGAAACGCAAAGCTCTTGAGTGGGAAAAGTGATTTGTGAAGCGAAGCGACAACAACTTGTCAGTTCGTTTGCCTGTAACTTGTAACTAATAAAAAAAATGAGTAAAACATCAAATATAAGAATAGCTCCTGCTCCCGAAGGATATTCGGGACAAGGGTTTTTTGCCACTAAATTTGATTACCTGATAGGCTTGGCCAGAGCCAATTCGCTTTGGCCACTGCCTTTCGCTACGTCGTGTTGTGGCATCGAGTTTATGGCAACTATGGCATCAACTTACGACATGGGGCGTTTTGGAGCCGAAAGAAACAGTTTTTCGCCACGTCAGGCCGATATGTTGATGGTGATGGGAACCATAGCCAAGAAAATGGTACCCGTATTGCGTCACGTATATGAGCAAATGGCCGAGCCAAAATGGGTGATTGCTGTGGGTGCATGTGCCTCGTCGGGCGGAATTTTCGATACTTATTCTGTGTTGCAAGGCATTGATAAGGTGATTCCGGTTGATGTTTACGTTCCGGGTTGCCCGCCTCGTCCCGAACAAATTTTGGAGGGGGTGATGCAATTGCAGGAAATTGTTAAAAGCGAATCTATACATCGCAGAGGTTCTGAAAGATACGAAGAACTTCTCAAATCATATAAGTTTGAATAATGGCACTGGAAACAACAGATATTCAAAACAGGATAATTGAAAAGTTTGCCGACCGGGTTTCCGATTTCAGGATGGAATATGATATCCTGACATTCGAAGCTGCGCCGGAAATAGCAAAAGAAGTGATACGCTACATGAAAGAGGACGAGGTTTTACGCTTCAACTTTCTGACAGATTTGTGCGGTGTTCACTATCCCGACAATGACAAGGAATTTCAGTTTGCAGTTGTCTATCTTCTTCACAATTGGATAGATAATGTGCGTGTGCGTATCAAGTCGTACATAGATGCAGACAAAGTTGAAATAGCAACAGTGTCGGACATCTTCGCATCTGCCAATTGGATGGAGCGTGAGACTTACGATTTCTACGGAATTGTTTTCACAGGACACCCCAATATGAAACGTATTCTGAACGACAATCACATGGTTGTTTTCCCTATGCGGAAAGAATATCCTATGGAAGACTCGGGACGAAGCGACAAAGATGACCGTTTTTTCGGAAGAACAACAAATAACTATCAACCTAAGTAAAGACAGAAAATGTCAGATCAATTCATAGACAAAGAACATCGTTTCGCTAAAATTGTAAGTGAGCAGACTTTCGAAGACGGACGCGAACTGTCGGTCCTGAATTTCGGCCCTACGCACCCTTCAACACATGGTGTTTTTCAGAATATCCTGTTGATGGATGGCGAACGTATTCTGGATGCCGATACCACTATCGGCTACATCCATCGTGCATTTGAAAAGATTGCCGAAAACCGGACTTTCTACCAGATAACACCATTGACCGACCGCTTAAACTATTGCTCTTCGCCGATAAACAATATGTGTTGGTGGATGACCGTGGAAAAGGCTCTGGGTGTTGAAGTTCCGAAGCGTGCGCAATATATGCGTGTCATTGTGATGGAATTGGCTCGTATTACCGACCATCTTATTTGCAACGGGATTTTGGGAGTAGACCTGGGAGCGTATTCACCATTCCTTTATGTGATGAAATACAGGGAATTGGCATACGAAATATATGAAGAAATCTGCGGAGCCCGTATGACTACGAATATGGGGCGCATCGGTGGTTTCGAAAGAGATTGGAGTGAGGCAGCATGGCGTAAGCTGGACGAGTTTCTGGAAGGTTTTCCGAAAGCGTGGAACGAATTGGAGACGGCTTATCTGCGCAACCGTATCTTTATGGATCGTACCATCGGCGTGGGAGCTATCTCTGCCGAAAAAGCGATGAATTACGGATTCACAGGACCAAATCTTCGAGCAACGGGGATAGACTACGATATTCGTATCGCTCAGCCTTACAGTTCTTACGATGATTTTGATTTTAACATTCCCGTGGGAAGTGGTGGTGACACTTACGACCGTTTTTGCGTACGTTGCGGAGAAGTGAAGGAAAGTATCAAGATAATCCGTCAGGCAAGGGAAAACCTGCCCCAAGGTTCTTATCATGCCGATGTTCCTGACTATTACCTCCCTCCGAAAGAAAAAGTATATACAAGCATGGAAGAATTGATAAACCATTTCAAGATTGTTATGGGCGAAATTCCGGTTCCTGTGGCAGAGGTTTATCATTCGGTTGAGGCAGCTAATGGAGAATTGGGTATGTACCTCATAACTGATGGATCACGTACACCGTTCAGGTTACACTTCAGAAGACCCTGCTTCGTATATTATCAGGCATTTCCCGAATTGATAAAAGGAGGAATGTTTTCGGATGCAGTGGCAACACTTTCCAGTATAAACGTTATTGCGGGTGAATTAGATGCTTAAGACAATGGAACAACGAGAATATACACAAGAAATAAACATAACCGACCAATTGATGGCTCGCATCAATGAACTGGTTAGCCATTATCCCGAAGGCAAGAAGAAATCGGCTCTGATTCCGGTTCTTCACGAAGTACAGGATGCGCATGATAACTGGTTGAGCGTGGGACTGATGAACAAGGTTGCCGAAATATTGGATATCAAGCCGATAGAGGTTTACGAAGTGGTGACATTCTACACCATGTTCAACGAAAAACCGGTAGGAAAATATATGCTTGAGTTTTGTCAAACTTCATGCTGCGCACTACGTAGTGGTGAAGAATTGATGGACTATACTTGTGAAAAATTGGGAGTTAAACCCGGAGAAACTACCACCGATGGCATGTTCAGCGTGGTTGGTGTAGAGTGCTTGGGCGCTTGTGGTTATGCGCCTATGTTGCAATTGGGCGATTTTTATCACGAGCATATGACTAAAGAAAAAATAGACGCCTTGATTGAAGATTGCAGACAAGGTAAAATAAATTTGAGATAAGGCGATGGGCAGAAAGATATTATTGGAAAATATAAATATTCCCGGAATAAAGGATTACGAAGTCTATCGCAAAAATGGCGGTTACACGGCTGTTGAGAAAGCGTTGAAGTCGATGACTCCCGACGAGATTACCGAGCAGGTGAAAACTTCGGGAATGAGAGGACGTGGGGGAGCCGGTTTCCCTATGGGGATGAAGTGGAGCTTTATCGACAAAAAATCGGGAAAGCCTCGGCATCTGGTTGTAAATGCCGACGAATCGGAACCGGGTACATTCAAAGACCGCTACCTGATGGAGCACATTCCTCATCTTCTGATCGAAGGTGCTATAATATCCAGCTTTGCATTGGAGGCAAACCTTTCGTATATCTACATTCGTGGAGAATATATGTGGGTATACAATATTCTGGAAAAAGCCATCAAAGAGGCTTATGCAAACGGTTGGCTTGGAAAAAATATCTTAGGCACAGGGTATAATCTTGATTTGCATGTGCATTGCGGTGCAGGTGCTTATGTGTGCGGAGAGGAAACAGCCTTGATAGAATCGCTCGAAGGAAAAAGAGGGAATCCTCGTATGAAACCACCTTTTCCTGCGGTTAGTGGTTTGTGGGCAGAACCAACTGTGGTTAATAACGTTGAATCTATCTCTACTGTTCCGTGGATTATAAATAATAGTGGCGAGGAATACGCTAAAATAGGTGTAGGACGCTCAACAGGAACGAAATTAATTTCGGCTTCGGGTCATATCAAGAATCCCGGTGTATATGAGATAGAATTGGGCATGACAGTAGACGAGTTTATGAACTCGGACGAATATTGCGGTGGAATGATGGACGACCGTCCGTTGAAGGCATTGGTGCCGGGAGGTTCTTCCGTTCCAATCTTGCCTGTTCACTACATATTTAAAACAGCAAACGGAGAAGATCGCCTGATGACTTACGAGTCGCTGGCCGACGGAGGGTTTGTGACAGGTTCTTCGCTTGGTTCGGGTGGATTTATCGTATACAACGACACTGCTTGCATTGTGCGCAATACGTGGAATTTTACACGTTTCTATCATCACGAAAGTTGTGGGCAATGTAGCCCTTGCCGTGAGGGTACAGGCTGGATGGAGAAAATTCTTTACCGCATAGAAAATGGTATGGGAACAATGGACGACATAGATCTGCTGTGGGATATACAAAGTCAGATAGACGGAAATACGATTTGCCCTCTGGGTGATGCTGCCGCTTGGCCTGTAGCTGCTGCGATCCGTCATTTTCGTGAAGAATTTGAGTATCACGTTCGTTTCCCCCAAAAGATAAAAAACAGGGATCACTTTGTTAGTGAACCGATGGAAAAAGTAAGGCATCTATTAAAATAATTGCTTGGAAATATGAAAATTAATATAGATGGACATATAATTGAGGTAGATCCGGGAACAACCATCCTTCAGGCTGCGCGCATGATTGGTGGACCGAGCGTTCCCCCTACCATGTGTTATTATTCGAAATTGGACGATTGCGGCGGAAAATGCCGTTGCTGTCTGGTTGAGGTAACAAAAGGCAGTGAGAAAGACCCTCGCCCGATGCCAAAGTTGCAGCCATCGTGTGTTACGGCTGTTCAGGATGGTATGGAGGTGAAAAGCGCAACTTCCGAGAGAGCCTTAAAAGCTCGCCGTTCCGTGTCTGAGTTTTTGTTGATTAATCATCCGCTCGATTGCCCCGTGTGCGACCAGGCCGGTGAATGTGATTTGCAAAACCTGGCTTATGGCAATGAAAACTACAAGTCTCGTTTTAAAGAACAGAAACGCACATTCGAACCGGAAGATATCGGTCCATACATACAATTGCACATGAACAGGTGTATACTTTGCTACCGTTGTGTGAAACTGGCCGATCAACTTACTCAGGAGCGTGTTCATGGTGTGATTTGCCGTGGCGACCACGCACAGATATCGACATACGTTTCACGTGCTATCGACAACGATTTTTCGGGTAATGTGATTGATGTTTGTCCTGTTGGTGCTTTAACAGATAAGACCTTCCGTTTCAAGTCACGCGTTTGGTTCAACAAACCGTTCAATGCGCATCGTGATTGTCCTAAATGTTCGGGAAAGGTGGTTTTGTGGATGTTTGGCGATACAATTCAGCGTGTGACTGCGCGTAAAGACGAATATCACGAAGTGGAAGATTTTATTTGTAACGAATGTCGTTTCGAGCATAAAGAAAATGTTGAGGATTGGGTGATAGAAGGGCCTCGCAAGTTCGAAAAATTCTCTGTCATCAATGCAAATAACTATACACGTCCGTTGAAAAAAGTGAAAATAGAAGTTGACGACCTCACCTTGGAAGGACGTAAGCAGGACGAGAAGAAAATAAGTATGAAAAGTTCGCCGTACGATGAGGACGAGCTGAATGCTATAAACGAGGTAAAAGGAGAATAATTGATGGTGATAAGTTTTGAATTATAATTTTTCACTTTTCATTCTTCATTTTTAATTTAAAAATTATGGATTATATATTTTTATTGGAAAAGCTTATTCTTATAGTGATTGTTTTCACTGTCACTTTGGTTTTTGCCATGTACGAAACATGGGCAGAACGTAAGGTTGCAGGCTTCATTCAAGATCGCTACGGACCCAATCGTGCCGGAATATTCGGATTGTTGCAGCCTGTTTGCGATGGGGCAAAACTTTTCTCGAAAGAAGAATTTATGCCGGCGTCTTCCAACAAGATACTGTTTGCGTTAGGGCCATCCGTGGCAATGATTGTTTCATTGCTGGGTTCTGCCGTAATTCCCTGGGCAAAAGAGTTTGTCGTATTCGGTTACCATTTTGTGCCGCAAGTGGCAGATGTGAACGTGGCTTTGCTTTACGTTGTGGCAGTTCTTTCCACAGGCGTTTACGGAATAGTGCTTGGAGGCTGGGCATCGGGTAATAAATACTCGTTAATCGGTTCTATCCGAGCAGGAGCACAAATGATATCTTACGAAATTGCGATGGGATTAGCCTTGATAGCTCTGGTGATGATGACAGGCTCGCTCAGTCTTCGTGAAATTACAGAGCAACAAAGCGGAATGGCTTGGAACGTATTTGTACAACCGTTGACTTTCCTCATATTCCTGGTTTGCTCGTTTGCCGAGTGTAACCGTACACCGTTCGACTTGGCAGAATGTGAATCGGAATTGGTGAACGGCCACCACACAGAATTTTCGTCTATGAAGATGGCATTCTATATGTTTTCGGAATATGTATCCATGTTTTTCTCTTCGGCTCTCATTTCGGTACTGTTTTTCGGTGGATATAATTATCCGGGAATGGATTGGGTCAGCGAAAACTGGGGTGTGAATATTGCCAATCTGTTGGCTGTCGGGTCCATTCTTGCCAAGACAACATTCTTTGTGTTCTTCTATATGTGGATTCGCTGGACAATTCCACGATTCAGATACGACCAGTTGATGCGTCTTGGATGGAAGATGTTATTCCCTCTGGCTCTGATAAATATATTCATTGTAGGAGTTGTCATTCTTATAATGAAGAATTAAGAATGAAAAATGGAGAATGGCTCAAAGCGACAAAACTTGTAACTTGTAACTAAATAGAATTATGTCAATAAAAAATATATCCCTCTCGGGCAAAAAAGTAGAAGCCTCCCGGAAAAAAATGAGTTTTTTGGAAAGCATTTATTTCATTGCCATCCTGAAAGGGATGATGATAACAATAAGGCACTTTTTCAAAAAGAAAATTACGGTGCAATATCCAGAACAGAAACGCGAATTCAGTCCCGTATATAGAGGTCAGCATGTTTTAATGCGTGACCAAGAGGGTAGGGAGCGTTGTACTGCGTGCGGGCTTTGCGCATTGGCTTGTCCTGCCGAAGCAATAACCATGACAGCTGCCGAGCGAAAGAAAGGTGAAGAGCATCTTTATCGTGAAGAAAAATACGCTGCTGTTTACGAAATAAATATGCTTCGCTGCATTTTCTGCGGATTGTGCGAGGATGCCTGTCCCAAGGAAGCCATATTCCTGACTAAATCGCAAGAAATGGTTAAGGTAGGTATGGATAGGGAAAGTTTTATCTATGGAAAAGATAAACTGGTTGTAAATTAAAAATTAAGAATGAAAAATTAAAAATATATGATTACGATAATTTTTTACATTCTGGCTACGGTTACACTCGGTACTGCAATTTTGACCGTATTGTCGAAACATCCGGTACATAGTGCTGTGTATATGATCGTTTGCTTCTTTTCCATAGCAGGGCATTTCTTGATGCTCAACGCATTGTTTTTGTCTGTGGTTCATATCATTGTTTATACAGGAGCGGTTATGATATTGTTGCTGTTTACCCTCATGTTGATGAACCTGAACGAAGATCATGCACCCAAAAAGAAGGTGGCAAGCCGCATAGCAGCCGTTATATCTACCTGCCTGACTGCATTTGTTCTTTTGGCTGTACTTCTCAAGTCTAATACAGTTATAGATACTTACAGGGCAGAAAATATTGATTTTGCATCGGTGAAAGTGATCGGACAAGTTCTTCTGAACGAATACCTTGTTCCGTTTGAATTTGCATCCATTCTGCTTATTGCCTCAATGGTTGGCGCAGTGTTGGTGTCTAAAAGAGAAAAAAAAGCATAAGATATGTCGAATATATTACAGGAAATAGGAATTAATAACTACATCTACCTTTCGGTATTGCTGTTTTGTGTGGGTGTATTGGGTATTTTGTTCAGGCGCAGTGCCATTGTGATGCTGATGTCGGTAGAGTTGATGCTTGCTTCGGCAAACATGTTGCTTGCGGTATTTTCCGTGTATCATCAAGATGCTAGCGGACAAGTATTTGTCGTATTCTCTATGGCAGTGGCTGCGGCAGAGGTAGCGGTAGGGTTAGCCATATTGGTGGCGATATTCAGAAATATCGGCTCGATTGATATAGAAAAACTTAAAAACTTGAAAGGATAATTTCGGATGGAAACAGTTTTTGTATTATTACTTTTGATTTGTCCTTTTACAGGATTTTTAATAAACCTGCTTGCAGGAAAGAAAATGGGCAGAACATTGCCCGGTATCATTGCTACAACTGCCGTTAGTGCGAGTTTTGCCATATCGTTATTTTATTTTATTCAGATACTATCAACTAACGCACCTGTTGAAGTACGCTTGTTTGATTGGGTTACTTTCGGAGAGTTTAGTATCGGGTTCGATCTTGTACTAGATCAGCTCTCACTGCTTTGGCTGTTGGTTGTAACGGGAATAGGCGCGCTGATACATGTCTATTCGACAGGATATATGAAAGACGATGAGAATGTAGACCGTTTTTTCTCATATCTCAATCTATTCATCTTTTTCATGATACTTCTTGTTACGGCAGGAAACCTCGGTATCATGTTCATCGGATGGGAAGGTGTAGGTCTTTGTTCTTATCTTCTGATAGGGTTCTGGTACAAGAACCAATCGTATAACGATGCTGCTAAAAAGGCATTCATAATGAACCGTATAGGAGACTTAGGATTTCTTGTAGGTTTGTTTATATTGGCTTATCTATTAGGAACGGTTGATTTCAGAGCTATGTCGTTCGAACTTTCCGATATTTATGGTATAGATAAAAAGTTGTTAGGAGTAGCAGCATTGTGCCTTTTTGTTGGTGCAATGGGTAAAAGTGCTCAGATTCCGCTCTATACATGGTTGCCCGATGCGATGGCAGGTCCGACACCTGTTTCGGCATTGATTCATGCCGCTACGATGGTTACGGCAGGGATTTTTATGGTAACTCGTATGAGTTTCCTTTTCGACCTGATACCCGATGTTCAGACTTTCATAGCCATCGTAGGTGCGGTTACAGCACTGTTTGCAGCGTCAATCGGTATTGCACAGACAGATATAAAGAAAGTTCTGGCTTATTCCACTGTTTCTCAACTTGGATTGATGTTTATGGCTCTGGGATTTGGAGCCTATCATGTGGCAGTTTTCCACGTTATCACGCACGCGTTTTTTAAAGCCTGCCTGTTCCTTGGTTCGGGTTCGGTGATACATGCTATGGGCGGAGAACAGGATATGCGTCGCATGGGAGGATTGAAAAAAGTGATGGGCGTAACTTTTGTTACTTTCCTCATTTCCACCTTGTCAATATCGGGAATACCTCCTTTCGCAGGATTTTTCTCGAAAGATGAAATAATGCTGGCGGCATTCGAACACAACAAGATTCTGTGGGCGATAGCTGCACTGGCATCCTTGTTAACGGCCTTTTATATGTTCAGGGTGTTGTTCCTCACATTCTATAAAGATTTCAGGGGAACGGCAGAACAGAAACACCACTTGCACGAGTCGCCCAAGTCGATGACTATGCCTCTGATCGTTCTTGCGATATTAGCAACAGTTGGAGGCTTGATCAGTCTTCCTTTCGGCTTCAATTGGCTGAACGGCTATCTGCAACCTGTTATTCTTAACTTGCAAGGTGTAGAACATCACAGCCTTGATTCAACAGGTTGGATATTGATGGGAGTTTCCACCGCTATCGCACTGATCGGTTTCGGTTTGGCATATTCTAAATACATATCAAAATCGGCAGTGCCACAAGAAGACGATAAGATTGGAGGCTTTGCTAAAGTCCTTTACAACAAATATTATATTGACGAGATATACAATACTGTTTTCATAAAGCCTATCTATGCAATGGCAGATTTTTTCAAGAATGTGGTGGAAAAAATCGTAGCTGCATCCGTATTGGCTTTTGGTAAAGGTATTGCTATTTTATCGGTATATACCAAGGCCTTGCATAACGGAAGCGTAGGATTTTATCTCTTTGTGTTTGTTATAGGCTTTTGCTCGGTAGTTTTTTGTTTACTCCTTATATAATTTAGAAAAAGAAAATGGATATCGCTATTATACTAATCATTCTGTTGGCAGGAACATTTGTTACATTCTTTTCGGGAGATAAGTATGCTTCGAGGGTAGCATTGTCTTTCAGCATCCTGACGGCAGCTTACTCTTTATTCCTGTTGCTTCAGTATCATACCACGGGCGCAGAATATTCGATACAATGGGTGGCATCGCCCAATCTTAATTTTTCGTTGAAATTGGACGGATTGTCGTTGTTGATGATTCTTCTCAACTCGATATTGTTGCCTGTTATTATCCTGACAACATTGCCTCATAAAGTACCATTCGAGAAATTGCTTTATAGTTTGGTTATGTTTATGTCATTTGCTATGACCGGTGTGTTTTTGAGCAGCGATGCGCTTCTTTATTATGTGTTTTGGGAAGCGTCGCTTATCCCTATCTATTTCATCATAGTGATGTGGGGTAACGGAGACAAGTCGAAGCGTCGTCAGGCAGCGATGACTTTCTTCATCTATACATTTGCCGGGTCACTGTTTATGATGGCTGCGATCATCTATATGTATTCTAAAACAGGTAGTTTCCAGTTGATGGATTTCTACAATGCCGATCTGAATACGACCGAACAGATATGGGTATTCCTCGGATTTTTCTTTGCTTTTGCCATCAAGATTCCTATTTTCCCTTTCCACTCGTGGCAAGCCAATGTGTATCAACGTGCTCCGCTAATCGGAACCTTGTTGTTGGGCGCATTGATGTCGAAGATGGGGTTGTACAGCGTTATCCGTTGGCAATTGCCGATAGCACCTTATGCACTGCATAAATTTCAAGGGATAATACTTGTTTTGTGTATCATCGGTGTGATTTATGGTGCGATAATAGCCCTAAGGCAGAGCAATCTGAAGCGGTTTTTTGCTTATGCTTCTCTGTCTCATGTCGGATTTATCGCAGCCGGAACATACGCCCTTACTTTTGACGGACTATTGGGAGCCGTAATACTTATACTGGCTCACGGATTTGGTATTGTTGGACTGTTCCTTTCTGCCGAAATTATTCATAGAAGAATGAATACGACACAGATACCCGAAATGGGAGGCATAAAAGGAGTGGCACCGAAATTCACAATCGCATTCTTGTTGATGGTTTTGGCTTCGATAGCTATTCCGCTATCGTTCAACTTCACGGGTGAGTTTACTATCATGTATGGCCTGTATCAGGTGAATATCTGGTATGTGATTTTCATCGGCACATCCATGTTTCTGGGAGCGTTCTTTATGTTGAGGATGTATCAGCAGGTGATGTTGGGTGAGTGGACGTTTAAAGGCGCATTTAAAGATTTGACTCTCAATGAAGGGTTTATTTTCATCATATTGATTGCTGTTGTTTTATTCTTCGGTATCTACTCGAAACCGATAGTAGAAATTGTTACACCGGCATTACAGGAAATTTTGGTTTATATAAACAGATAAAGGATTGTTTGTCATGCCGATGGTAAGAAGCATTTTTGACATAGATTCTTCGTTACACTCAGAATGACAATCGCTTAAAAAAATAAGATAATTGTATAATGATTACACTAGTTGCTGTTTCAGGTTTAGGCATATTGTGCCTCATATTAGAGATTATTAATTTAAGAAAAATACTTGTTCCTGTAACATTATTGGGATTAGTAGCCATTCTCGGAGCAACTGCTACTGAGTTTTATCTAAACGAACCATTTATCGAAATAGATAATTACAATATGGTGGAAACAAGCCGTTTTAGTCAGGCATTTTCAATATTGTTCATTCTTCTTACAGCCTTGATTATAGGGATGAGTTCGAAGTTTTATGAAGATAAAATGACCAAAATAGCAGATTACGTTTCACTCAAGATTTTTATGCTTGCCGGAGCCATAGCAATGGTTTCGTTTGGCAATTTTGCCATGTTTTTTATTGGTATCGAGGTATTATCAATCTGCGGATATGTTTTAGCGGCAAGCGAACCTAAAAACCTGAAAAGCAACGAAGCTGGGATGAAATATTTTATCATGGGTGCATTTGCATCCAGTTTCATACTATTCGGTTTAGCCTTATTGTATGGAGCCACAGGTTCGTTCGATGTGGAAACAATCAAACAAATATTGGCTGTTCGAGGTGAAAGTTTACCTGTTTGGGCAAATTTGGGTTTTGTTATGGTTTTGGTAGGGTTGTTGTTTAAAGCATCGGTTGTACCTTTCCATTTCTGGGCTCCGGATGTGTACGAAGGTTCTCCAACTTTGGTTACGACAATAATGAGTACGCTTATAAAAGTTGCCGCCATTTCTGCCTTGTTCAAGTTTTTGACTATCATGTCGGTGCTTGTAACGCCTACGGTACAATTAGGATTAATCGTATTCTCTATCATAACAATGCTAGTGGCGAACATTACGGCACTGAGACAGTCGAACCTGAAACGTATGATGGCATATTCAGGTATTTCTCATACAGGATTTATGATGATGGGTTTGCTTTCATTCAACGAAAGTGCTAACAGTACATTATACTATGCTGCGGCATATTCGTTTGCAGCGATTGCGGGATTTGCTGTTATCATGGCTGTTTGTCAGGATAAAGGAAACGAAAATATCTCGAATATATTCGGTCTGGCAAGACGCCATCCTGCATTGGCAGGAATTATGGCATGTGCTATGGTTTCTCTTGGAGGTATTCCGGTATTTGCAGGTTTCTTTGCAAAGATGTTCGTATTCAGCCAAATGTTTGAAGCAAGGCAGATTATCTTGGTTATGTTTGGTATTGTGAGTTCCATCATTGCTATTTTCTATTATTTTGGAACAACAAACGTAATGTTTACGAAGGAAAATCCTGAAGATATATCGTTCAAGGCTTCGAAGAGATATACCACAGTTGCGTTTATTGCAATCTCTTTAAACATACTTATAGGTGTTTGTCCATTTATTATTATGGATTTGCAGTTGTAAGATTTTTAATTTACAAAAATGCCCTATCTTTGTATTCTTATTTAAGAAAGTAATAAGATATGAGAGGGATTCTCATTGTAAATACAGGAAGTCCAAGAAGTAATCATAGGCATGATGTAAAAGAATTTATCGGGAAAATGCTTTCCGATCCGTTATTGTTGTCTTCAGTTCCCGATTGGTTCAGGTCCATTTTGGCAAAAAGAATTATAGCCCCGGTCAGGGCGTTCGCTTCGTCAGCGCATTATTCTCTAATCTGGGATAAAGAAAATAATGTACCTCCTCTGTTATATCATACACAAAAACTGGCAGAGAAAATAGAACAGGAAACAGAAATGCCTGTGGAGATAGCTATGCGTTATTGCGACCCAAGCATAACTCTGGCGTTTGAACTACTGATGAAAAAATGCCCAACACTGCACGAAGTGGTCGTTGTGCCGATGTTTCCGCAGTATGCACAATCATCCTATCAGACAGTGGTGGATGAGGTTGGAAGATGTTTCTTCCAGCGAGATTACCCTTTCAGATTGAAAATTGTAGAGCCATTTTATAATCAGTATGGTTATATAAAGCCTTTGGCCGAAAGGATACGGCCGTTTGTTGCTGAAGATTATGAACGGTTGGTATTTAGCTTTCATAGTCTTCCTCTGGAGCATGTAGAATCCGGGTGGAAAAAAGGAAAGGATTTTGACTATGTATACCAGATAAAGGAAACGGTAAGGCTGGTAACAAAGGAGCTTAATATAGACCCTAATAAAAACAGGATCGTTTACTCTTCTTCCATCGGGAAAAACTGGCTCAAACCGGATCTGCTAGAGACAATGAAAGAGTTGGCAGAGGAAGGCATAAAGAGGATTGTAGTTCTGACAGCCGGATTCCCTGCCGATAATTTAGAGTCGCTTTATGATATTGATATCGAAGCCCGCAAAGTCTTCATGGAGCATGGCGGCGAGAAGTTTTCGTTCGTTCCCGGATTGAATAGTGAAGATTGTTGGGTGCAGGGTGTAATAAAGATAGTGACATCCAAAAAATAGCTTGCAGAAGTTTTAGAGTATGATAAAAACAATTATCATAAATGGAAATAATATACATGATATCCCTTCTTTTTACGAAGAAATAAACCGTGTGTTTATGGCTGATGAAGACTGGAAGATAGGTCAGAGCCTAGACGCCCTTAATGACATGTTTTATGGGGGATATGGCGAAATAAATGGTGACGAAGAGGTTCATTTGGTGTGGACTAATTTTGAGCAAAACAGAAAAGATTTAGGTTACGAGCTTACAAAGTCATACTATCAGCGCAAACTAGAACAACCCTCAATATTTAATGTCGATTTTGTGAAGAAGAAACTTACAGAATTGGAAAATGGTACAGGGCAAACTTATTTCGAAATTATATTGGAAATTATTGGTGAGCACAAGAATGTTAAACTAATTGATTCTTATTGAAGTTTAAATTAACGGCTCGAATGAAAAAAGTCGCTATAAAAGCGACTTTCAAGATTGATACTTAGTGCACACGACGAGACTCGAACTCACACGAGCTTGCGCTCACCACCCCCTCAAAGTGGCGTGTCTACCAATTCCACCACGTGTGCAATCTGTGTATTTAGAGAAAAAAAAAATGTGACCATTGTCACATTTGAGCGAAAGACGGGATTCGAACCCGCGACCCCGACCTTGGCAAGGTCGTGCTCTACCAACTGAGCTACTTTCGCAATTTCGACGACAAAGATAATGTGAATTTTTATTCCTTCAAAAGATTTATCGAAATATTTTATGAGATTTATAGAATAAACGTCGTGCAAATAAAAAAACATGCCTGTTTTGGCATGTTTTTTAGGTTTTTATAGATATTAACCGGATTATTTTACCTCCCAAACATTTCCTTTCATCAAAAGATCGTTCAAAGTCATGTTTGGATTTTTTGCTTTCATTTCGTTTGTAGTCCTTTCCACTTCGGCGTCATAAGCCAAACCTTCGGCATCTCTGATTACGCCTAATGCAAGAGGGAAGCCATTTTCAGGAGCCATCAAACCGAGTTTCAGGTGCAGGGTATTGTCTGTTGCGTGAGCGTCGTGAGTTAAAACGTGGTCAAGAGTGTAACCGTCTGCCCCGATTGTCACGACTTTCAAATTCCAGCCATCAAGAACAATTCCTTTGTTTTTATCTTTGCCGAAGATCATTTTCTCGCCATGTTTCAGTAGAATCGTATTGTCATCTCTCAGCGATTTATCCACAACTATATTGTGAACGTTGTCATTAAAGATCACACAATTTTGAAGTATTTCTACAACCGATGCTCCTTTATGTTTGGCGGCTTTGACGAATGTATCTGTCGCATTTTTCAGGTCAACGTCAATGCATCGAGCAAAGAATGTACCTCTGGCTCCCATAGCCAACTCTACCGGGCGGAAAGGGTCTTCCACCGTGCCGTAAGGCGACGATTTGGTTATAGTGCCCCTGTCTGTTGTTGGAGAGTATTGTCCTTTCGTCAAGCCGTATATTTTATTATTCAGCAGAAGAATGTTTATATCTATGTTGCGTCTTACGGCATGAATGAAGTGATTTCCCCCAATGGCAAGGCAGTCTCCGTCTCCTGTTGCCAACCATACCGAAAGTTCGGGTTTAGCCACTTTAACACCTGTTGCTACGGCTGCGCCACGCCCATGAATGGTATGGAAGCCGTAAGTATTCATATAATATGGAAGTCGAGACGAACATCCGATACCCGAAATCACAGCAACTTTGTGCGGTTTGAGGTCTAGTTCGGCCATTGCCTTGTGCAATACATTCAATGCGGCATGATCTCCACATCCCGGACACCAACGCACATTCTGATCGCTTTTATAATCACGGGCTTGTCTTTCGCCCGCCATTTTTATATTTGATATATCCATGATAGTTTTCTTTTTTCTAAGTTTAAGTTGTTAATTTTTAAGTTGTTCAGTAAAGTACTCAACCAGATCTTCAACACAGAAAGGTTGTCCTTCAACTTTATTGTATTTGGTCAATTTCAAACCATCTATCTTATCAAGCAGATGCCCGGCAAGATGTCCGTTATTTTGTTCTGCCACAACAACTTTCTTATATTTAAGCAACACCTCTTTTGTGTTTTTCGGTAGCGGGTTTATGAATTGGAAATGAGCGAAAGCAACATTGTTTCCATTGACATTCATCTTTTCGGTAGCTTCGCGAAGATGCCCGTATGTTCCGCCCCAACCAACAATTAAAAGGTCGGCATTTTCATCCCCCATCACTTCAAGATCGGGTATACAGTTGGATATATAATCTATTTTTTCTTGGCGAACGTTCACCATCTTTTGGTGGTTTACTGGGTCGGTAGAAATGCTTCCCGTAACAAAATCCCTTTCCAATCCGCCAATTCGGTGAGTGTAACCCTCGGTTCCGGCTTCGGCCCAATATCTGACGTTTGTTGTCTTGTCTCGTTGTGCCATAGTCCAGCTTTCTCCTTCATATTGAGATACATTATGAGGTACGATGGCAGGATATTCGTCCATATTTGGAATTTTCCAGGCAGATGATCCGTTTGCGATGAAGCCATCGGTCAAGAGAATTACGGGAGTGATATGCTCCAATGCTATTTTAGAAGCCCAATAAGCGGCATCGAAGCAGTTTGTAGCACTTGATGCAGCAATCACAACAAGCGGACTTTCGCCGTTTCTTCCGTACAAAGCCTGACGCAAGTCGGTTTGTTCGGATTTGGTTGGCAATCCGGTTGATGGGCCTCCCCGCTGAACGTCGATAATAACAAGCGGAAGTTCGGCCATGACAGCCAGTCCGATAGCTTCACTTTTCAGAGCCAGACCGGGACCCGATGTTGATGTAGCTGCCAGGCTTCCGGCAAAACTTGCGCCGATTGCCGTACATATCCCCGCAATTTCGTCTTCCATCTGGATTGCTTTTACTCCCAGATCTTTACGTTTTACCAGTTCTTGTAAAATATCGGTTGCAGGCGTAATTGGGTATGAGCCTAAAAACAGTTCTTTCCCTGCTTTTTCGGCGGCAGCTATTAAACCGTACGCTGTGGCAGTATTGCCGTTTACGTCTGTGTAGAATCCTTTTTCAGTATTTGCCGTTTCGATGCGATAGGTAGATACTGTGGCATCGGTGTTTTGTCCGTAATTGAAACCGTCGGCCATCACTTTTATGTTGGCCTGAGCCAATAATGGTTTTTTCGAAAATTTATCGGACAATATTTCATTGGCAGCGTCCAGAGTTTTATTGAATAACCAACATACCAATCCCAAGGCAAACATGTTTTTACACCTGTCTTTGTCTTTGGCGCTCATTTCGAAGTTTTCGAGGCTTTTCTTGGTCATCGAAGTGATAGGTACAAACAAAGGTTGAACATCAGTTAAGCCAAGTTCAGCCAACGGATCGTTGGTCTTGTACAATGCCTTTTCCAAGTCTTTCTGTTCAAACGAGTCGCTGTCGGCCAATATGACCGAGTTCTTTTTCAGGCGGTGAGCATTGACCTTCAGTGCGGCAGGGTTCATAGCCACCAACACATCAACCTTATCGCCGGGAGTGTAGATGTCAGACCCTATATGTACCTGAAATCCGGAAACACCACTGAGTGAACCTTGTGGAGCCCTGATTTCGGCCGGATAATCGGGAAATGTTGCGATCTCATCACCCAAAATAGCCGATATGTTAGAAAAAATTGTTCCTGACAATTGCATACCATCCCCCGAATCGCCGGAGAAGAGTATTACAATATCCTTTACATTTTGTACATTTACTTTTTGAAGCATGCTGTTAGTATATATAGTATAGGTTTAATAATTAAGAACTCGGAGCAATTTGCAATTTTTATGTGTCTTTGCGAAACAAATTCCCGTAAAATTAGTAATTTTATAAACATTTTGCAAGAGAGCAGCTTAAAAAAAGTAATCTTAACTTTTTATTTTTGCTCTCTGTCGAAAGTTTTATATTTTTGTATATTCATCTGTAATTGTGCTAAATCAGTAATAAAAACAAGTGTTCTTTTAATAAATCTAAAAGCAAAGACGTCAAGTTTCTCTTTGTCATTTTTTTTTTTTTGAACGATTCACATATTTCAATGAATAGAACACATCTGATTGCAAAACATCTAATATTATTAAAAAAAACGTTACGATTGTAAACCCTAACAAAGATTTTGTATTTATGAAATTATACCTAAAAACGCTGGTCTTGTCCATACTGATGTCGCCTTTATGTCTTTGTGCAAATAACGAGCCTGACAGTATGATAGTATACGACTCAAGTTCAGCAGCCACGTACAAAGAAATATATGATTATGATGCTACGGGTAAGAGGTCGTTGATAAAAGGATATAAAAAAAATGCCGGAGATTGGGCGCAAGACAATGAGGTCAATTATACGTACGACGTAAATGGAAATATATCGGGAAAATCCGGTTCTTTCTCCCTTGATGGCACAAGCAATTTGATTCCGGTCTACAAGTATAATTTTTTGTATGATGCAAGCGGATTTTTTGTTTCAGATGAATATCTTTCGAAAGCCGCCAATGAGTCCGTATTAAAGGGTGTGTCGAAGCATCTTTACGTATACAATGGAGACAAAATTGAAGAAGTCGTCAAATATACATGGGATAGTAAATCGAACGATTGGGCATACAGCGAAAAATACATCTATGCGTATGATGCCAAAGGAAACCAAGTGTTGGCAGAAGTTTATTCCTTCTATTTAAGAAACAATGTTTGGCAGACGGTGAGAAAGGAAGAAAAAAGCTATTCTGCGGACAATAAATTGCAGGTTGAAACATATTACGAAAATAACAACAGCAGAGAAGGTTGGAAAAATCTGAGTAAGACAGAATATGAATATAGTGGCGATATCTTGCAAAATAAGGTAACTTATACTACTCAGTCAGGGGATGACTGGATTAACAACAGTAGATATACATATACTTATACCGGTTCCGACTTGAATAAGGTGAGCATAGAATTCTGGGATCAGGCGACGGGCAATTGGGCTCAATCGGGGCAAGACGTGTATGTGTATGATAATAATAAGTTGGCGGGAGTTAATTCACAGTTGTGGAATAAAGGTAAAAATTTGTGGGTCAATTCGCAGGTTAAAAACTATGCATATCCCGGAAATTTTTCGATAGAAGAAACAGTCAGTATGTTCGACCCAAAAGGTAAGATGTTGGGTACTTACAAAAGTGAGACTGAAAAAGACGAAGATGGCAATTTATTGTTAAGCCGCACATCGCAATGGAATGACATAAAACAATTGTGGGTGCCAACCGATAGTGAAATTTATAGCTACGATTCGTCTAACTTGGTTTCGTCCGAAAAATATTCTTTATATAATCAGAGTCTTGAGAGTTATTTTAAGGCTACTTACGACTATTTTACCAGCGACTATCTGGTTAAGGAAGACTTGTATTCGTGGAATAAAAATAGTGCCGATTGGGACAAGGTTCAAACTATCCGCTATTTTTACGAAGGAGTGGAAACGGGTATCGATAATGAAAAAGACGACAACAAGGATTCCCGTATAAAAATATGGTCGAAATCGGGCATTTTGCATATAGATACCGATGAACCCGTTAAGCTGGTTAATGTTTATTCTCTGGTGGGCAAGATGCTGTATAATGGAACAGCAAACGAGATTTCTACAATGGGGTGGGGCGAAGGTGCTTATATTGTTAACGTGAAAACAGCAAAAGGTATAACTAAAAGTGAAAAGGTTATTGTAAAATAACTTTCACCGAAACACAAAAAATGGCCGGATCTGTAAAATTCGGTCATTTTTTTAAGCAAATCCGGAGAGTTTTATTCTTTTATGAAGTTACACAATAAAAAATCTCACAGGTTTTCTTCTTCTCTTTTTCTTTTCGTGTGCGATGGCACAGAAAACTAATGTTGCGGCTATTCCTACCCCAACGGCAAGCAGAAGTGGTTGTTTCACTTTTTCCATATCAATTGTGTGTATTTCAGTTTTAACAATTCTTTTTTTATGATAGACGTTTCTCTACAAATATATCCATTTATAACTCTATGCGCAATAGTGCAATTCTTAAATTAGTAAAAAAGTAATTTACAGAAGCTGTTTATAACTTTTCGGAATATTTACGGATGCAAATAATGTTAATTCGGAGAAAGTAGGTATATTTGCGACATTTTCAAATGTATTGTTGGTATCAAAGCTATTATAGGCTGAAAATTTATATGTTGCGTTTCTTAAAGTTTCTTACAGATTTTTATGCGTAAAAAGGTGAAAAATTATTTCCTGGCGGCATTCATTACCATTATCATTGCCATAGGTGTTTTTTGTATTTTAAAATACCTGATGCCAAAATCTTTATTTTCGGCCGAAAACGACGATTTAACCGAAGTTGTAGTAGATAGTATGGCTTTGCAGGCAATGAGCGAAACAGACTCAGGCTTAGTGGAGTCTTCGAAGCAAATGAAGCAGGTTGAGGAAATAATTTTGCCATCCATGCACACGCAAGGCTATACGAACCTGTTGTCATTCTATTCGAAGATATATGGCATAGAAACAACAAAGAAGGGAAAGGTGCGTGTTGCGTATTTTGGCGATTCGATGACCGATGGCGACCTCATAGTTCAGGATATACGAAGCCGTTTTCAGGATAACTTTGGAGGTGAAGGCGTTGGATTTGTAGGGATGACTTCTCTTTCCGCAGCATCGAGGTTGTCCGTATCGCATAAATATTCTAAAAACTGGCAAACATGTTCTTATCTTAATCCGAAAAAATCAAAGTTTCCTTTCGGGATTGATGGTCAGGTATCTACCATCAGGTCGAGCGAACCGGCTTGGTTGAAACTGAGTGCCGGTGATGTGGTGCATCTTACCGAACTATGTTCGCCTACATTGTTTTATGGACGTTCGGACAACAATGAAGGCTCGATAAGCGTAAAGACAGAAGTTGGCGAACCAAGAGAAGCAAAATTGACACCGGGTAAGATATTGAATACGGCTGTGCTGTCGGATAGTCCCGTGAAAAATTTTACGGTGAATTTCTATAAATCTGAAAATATCCCCTTTTACGGAGTTAATATCGATAATGAAAACGGTGTCTATGTAGATAACTTTTCGATGCGGGGAAATTCAGGCTTGCCAATGGGGGCTTTGGATAAGGAATTATTATGTAACTTTGACTCCATATTGAATTATGATCTTATAGTTCTTCACTATGGAGCTAACCTGTTGGGGTATAAGTCGAAAGATTTTGGTTGGTACGAAAAGAAGATGAACAATGTTGTTCTGCATTTGCGGGAATGTTTTCCGAATGCCGATTTCTTGATTATATCAACAGCCGACAGGGCTCTGAAATATGGTGGAGAAATGAAAACCGATAGAGCAGTGTCGCCATTGATCACTGCGCAACGGACTTACGCAAAAGCAACAAATTGTTGTTTTATAGACATGCTTTCATTGATGGGTGGCGAGGGTTCTATGGTGAAGTGGGTGAATGGGTCGCCTAGTTTGGCAAATAAAGACTACACGCATTTTAATATCAGAGGATCGAGAAAAATAGCAGACCTGTTGTACGGAGAAATAAACGGGGGATACGAAAAATTTAAACAGCTGAAACAAGAAGGAAAGATTAAATGACAAAGAGAATAATATATGTAATATTATTTATATCATACTCGGTTTCAATATATTCAGGGTCGGACAACTGCCGTGGGGCGGGTAAGTCTTATTTTGTCAATTCTTCGTTGTTAGATGATTTTTTCGAAAAACTCCTTTCTCTGGAAAATGATAAGCAGGGCAAAGTAAATATTGTTCATATCGGCGATTCGCATATTCAGGCCGATTTTTTCACGCATGCAATAAGGCAGAGGATGCAGCAAAAGTTTGGAAATGCGGGTTATGGGTTCACATTTCCTTATTCACTGGCTAAAACCAATGCCAATAATATTGTGAAATATGGAAGTAACGTGAATTGGAGTTCTGCAAAGGTTTTAGGTTCACCAGCCGATCTATCCATTGGTTTGGGCGGCATAAACCTGAGAACTTCATCCGATGGTTTTAATATAAAGTTATCAGTATCCGGTGCTTACAGTTTCAATACAGTTAAAATCGTTCATCCGGCATGGGATTCCGTATTTACATTGAATGGTTTGGATATTCCGCCAATTGCGGAGGGTGTGCCCTCTCAAAATTCGGAAGAGGAAGAAGCTGTTTTGCCTACTACAATGAAGCAAGGTGATTTTACGATAGTGCAGGATAAATATGTCACAAGTTTCTCAGCCACAGACTTGCTCAGGGAGGTGAACATCACAGCAAATGAGAATAAGGCGGTATACACATTAAATGGCATTGTTCTAGAGAAAGATGACGCGGGCGTTCTTTATCACAATATTGGAGTGAATGGAGCAAAACTGTCGGATTACAATAAGCAGGAACTATTTTTTGAACAATTGTCTGTTCTTTCGCCCGATCTGGTGATTGTCTCATTCGGAACAAATGAATCGTTTGGCAAGTTGAGCGCTTCGTCATATATGAAGCAGGTTGACACATTCGTTGCAAATGTTATGAGGGAAAATCCTTACACCACTATATTATTCACAACACCAGCACCTTCTTTGCTGAAAAGGAAAATTTTGAACCATCTTATACAAGACTATACAGATAAACTAACCGGACAAACATCTTTTCCGGTTTGGGACATGTTGAGGGCGACAGGCGGCATAAAAGCGCCGTTGTCGGGCAGATATGGCGGTTATATGGCTAAGGATAAAGTACACTATAAACGTGAGGGGTATGTGATGCAGGCAAATTTGTTTGTTGATGATTTGTTGTGCCTTTACGAAAAATATAAATACGAGAAAAACTTAAATAACTAATAAAGCAAACTCAGACTCAAAACTATACGTGTTAGGCTTCATAAATAAAGAAGAAATAGTATCTTGGTTCGTCTTCGATCCAGACAACCGTTTACTATTCAGTTCTCCACTTTTCTGGGGAATGTTTATCCTGTTTTATGGGGTTTATATTTTTACGAAAGACCATCGGAAGTTCAGGACAATATATGTGTTGTTGTTTTCACTTTTCTTCTATTACAAAGCCGGAGGAGAGTATGTTCTTCTGTTATTGGCATCGCTTATGTTCAACTTCATCTTGTCCGAACTGATGGATATAACCCGCATACAGTGGAAGCGAAAGGCGTTGCTTGTTATCCTTATATCGGCAAACTTACTATTGCTCGGATATTATAAATATACCAATTTCTTTATTGATAATGTAAATTCTATCTTTTCGCAACATTTTTCACTGAAAGACATTGTGTTGCCAGTTGGTATTTCATTTTTCACTTTTCAGGCCATCAGCTATATTATAGATTTATACAAGAAACAGATAAAACCGGCAAGAGATCTTCAGGATTTTGCTTTTTACCTGTGTTTCTTTCCTCAACTGGTTGCCGGACCAATAGTTCGGGCAAAGGACTTTCTTCCTCAGATGGAGAAGCGGTTGAAGTTGTCGAATCGTGATTCAGGAATTGCTATCTTTATGATTATGATTGGGTTGATAAAGAAAACAGTAATATCCGATTATATCTCCTTGAACTTTGTCGACCGTGTTTTCGATTCGCCCATGTTGTATTCTTCTTTCGAGAACCTGATGGCGACCTACGGTTATACGCTTCAGATATACTGCGACTTTTCGGGGTATTCCGATATTGCCATAGGCTTGGCGTTGCTGATGGGTTTTAAATTACCCGAAAACTTTCGTACTCCCTATAAATCGACTTCGATTACCGAATTTTGGAGACGTTGGCATATATCCCTCTCGTCGTGGCTCAGAGATTATTTGTATATACCATTGGGTGGTAACCGTAAGGGACGCATAAGAATGTATGTCAATCTTATGATAACTATGTTGTTAGGCGGATTATGGCATGGCGCTTCGTGGAAATTTGTCATGTGGGGAGGTTTGCATGGTGCTATGCTGGTTATAGAGAAGTTCTTTAAGAAGAAAGTGAAACTGCCCGGAGGTTTTATCTCAAAGACTGTATCTCTGTTGTTAACATTTCACTTTGTGGCTTTTTGCTGGATATTTTTCAGAGCAGAAAATTTTAGTGTTGCAATGGAAGTCGTGAATAATATTACAGACCTGACATTTCACTTTTCCGAATGGCTTGTCATAATAGAAGCATACAAAAATGTATTCATCTTGTTTGCTATCGGATATGTTATGCACTTCTTGCCCGATAGGTTTGTTTCTGTGGTTAAAGATAAATACATCGCGCTACCTTTTGTCGCAAAGGCTATAATCTTGGGATTAGTGTTTTGGCTGGTTTACGCTACATCTGCAAGCGGGCCACAACCATTTATCTACTTCCAATTCTAAAATTCCGGTAGGGTTTATCCTGAATTTCGTTTTAGGTATATCTTTTTCTTTGTTCTTCTTAAGATGATGGATATTAACTAATTAATCTTCTTCAACAAATCGCAGCCAACCAAGAACCTCTCCACCTACTTTCGGAGAGATATCTACATCATATTTCTCCCAGTTTTCTTTGTATGGCTCATGAAAGCGATTTTTATACATTGCTATGATGTTTGACTGCTTTTTGGGAGTGTAAATGATGTCGTAGGCAAAAGTCAGAACCTTTATCGACTGTGCAGCCAGACTGTTTGGCAGTTCGGAGTCTATCAATTTCACGTATTTAGAAACTTCCGGAACTAAATAATAATTAGTACTGTCAAATTCAGACATTAGCATATACAGCAAACGATATTCGGCAGGGATTTTCTTATCCGTGAAAAATACAGTATTATATTCGTTAAACAAACGTTGTAAAAATTCTTCCCTGTAGTCTTCAAAATACGACACTTCATCTTTATCTCGGTTTTCGTCCAGATAGGCGAACTCAAAATAGGCAGAGAGTGTACTAATCAAAGTGATCTTTTCGCCCAGAAGCCTTTCTTCCGAAAACATGAATTCCAGAAATGAGTCTTTGTCAATGCCTTTTTCCTTTACGCCCCAGATAACCGGATCGTCTCTATACAGGTTATATTCAAAATCGAATGACGATAGGTATGACGAATCGGCAAATGATGCAGTGTTGACTGTGAGAATTGATATTAATAATAAGAGTATTTTTTTCATAAGAGTATTATTAGATATATCTAACCTTATATTAATTTATTCCTTTCATAGACAATTGAACTCGTTTGCGAGCCACATCAACAGACAAAACTTTTACCTGAACATACTGATGCAGAGATACGATCTCCGTAGGGTCGGAAACAAAACGGTCTGCCAGTTCAGATATGTGAACCAATCCGTTTTCTTTGATGCCCACATCAACAAAGCAACCGAAGTTTGTCACATTGGTCACAATACCCGGAAGAATCATGCCTTCGCGCAGGTCTTCAATTGTTTTTATTGATTTATCGAACTCAAAAGCCTGAATCTTTTTACGGGGGTCACGTCCCGGTTTATCCAATTCCTCCACAATATCGTTCAGAGTGGGAAGCCCGACCTTTTCCGATACATATTTATTCAGATTCAGTTTCTTTTTCAACTCTTTATCTTCTATCAATTCCTTAACCGTGCAGTTCAAATCTTTTGCCATCGTTTCCACCACATGATAGCTTTCGGGGTGTACGGCAGAATTGTCTAATGGATTTTTTGCATCGGCAATGCGAAGAAATCCTGCACATTGTTCAAATGCTTTTTCTCCCATGCGGGCAACTTTCATAATCTCTTTACGGCTTTTGAATGCGCCGTGTTCTGCACGATAATCAACTATATTTTGGGCTAGGGTAGGGCCTAATCCAGAAATGTAAGTCAATAGGTGTTTACTTGCCGTATTCACATTCACGCCAACAAGGTTAACGCAACTTTCAACCGTCAAATCGAGCGATTTTTTTAGTTTAGTTTGATCCACATCGTGCTGATATTGCCCTACACCAATTGATTTCGGATCAATTTTAACCAACTCGGCCAAAGGGTCCATCAGTCGTCTGCCGATGGAGACAGCTCCACGCACAGTTACATCATAGTCGGGAAATTCTTCACGGGCAACTTTTGAGGCTGAATAGACGGATGCTCCGTTTTCGCTGACAACAAATACCTGAACCTCTTTTTCGTATCTCAGGTTTGTGATGAAATTTTCCGTTTCACGGCTAGCCGTACCGTTTCCGATGGCAATAGCATCAATATTGTATGTGGAAACAAGTTTCACTATCTTATTCCCTGCTTTTACATATTCGTTTTGAGGGGGATGAGGATAGATTGTTTCGTTGTGAAGCAAATTTCCCTGAGCGTCGAGGCATACAATCTTGCAGCCGGTTCTGTAACTGGGGTCAACGCCCAAAACCCGCTTTTGACCTAAAGGTGCAGCCAATAGCAATTGCCGTAGGTTTTCCATGAAAACACGAATTGCTTCTTCATCTGCCTTTTCTTTCGAAAGGGCAGCAAATTCGGTTTCGATAGATGGCTTCAACAGGCGTTTGTAGCTGTCTTTTATAGCATCTGCCACATATCCGATAGCTTCGGCATTGCCGTTTTTAAGGAAACGTTTGTCCAATCTGTCCAGAGCATCGTCTTCGTCAGGCGAAATACTCACCCGAAGAAATCCTTCGGCTTCACCACGACGCATAGCCAATAATCTGTGTGAAGAACAGCGGCTCAACTTTTCCGACAGATCGAAGTAGTCACGGTATTTATCACCCTCTTCTTCTTTACCCTTCACCACCTTAGATGTAATAATGGCTTCACGCTCAAACAGGTTACGGATCGAGTTTCTTGCATGTTCGTCTTCGTTTACCCATTCGGCTATAATATCGCAAGCGCCTGCCAAGGCTTCGTTAATATCTTTTACATCACCCTTTACAAAAGGTAATGCTTTCGATTCTACATCAAAGTTTTGTTGAGTCATAAGGAGTTTAGCCAAATCTTCCAGACCTTTTTTACGTGCTATTTCGGCACGAGTCTGGCGTTTGGGTTTATATGGCAGGTATATGTCTTCCAACTCGGTAGAATCCCAACAACCCTCTATTCTCGATTTTAATTCCGGAGTTAATTTTTCCTGATCTTCTATTGATTTTAAAATAGTCTGCTTCCTTTTCTGAAGCTCTTTAAACTTGTCATTTTGCTCCTTAATAGCAGCAATCTGTACCTCGTCCAGACCACCCGTAACTTCCTTCCGGTATCGGCTGATGAAAGGAATTGTGGCTCCATCTTCCAGAAGTGCAATTGTTTTTTCAATTTGTGTCTCCCTGATATTAAGTGCTGATGAAATTAGTCTTGAGATAGTCATAATTTGTAAAAAATAAAGAAATTGAAAGAAATAAATAATGCGAATCAGTAATTGAAAAATGTTGGTTTAGATTAGTCGTTGTTCGGGTGGAGTAGAACCCCACCCCCTACAATAAAATTTATTGATGTAGGGGCAGGCCTCTGGTCTGCCCGAAAGTAGGGGCGTAAATTTTTACGCCCGAATATCAGGGCGAATGTTTATTCGCCCCTACAATCGTTATTATTGAAAATAAAAGAACATTTTTGCGAATACTGATTGGCATAATATAATATGTTCCGTTTTATAATTTGGTTTGATTTTTTATTAGCCAAAGCAACGAAGAGGTCTGTGCCCCCCTTTGATGAGGCAAATATATGTTATAAATAATTAATCACATAATCATTTTTGAAGTCATTGTGATATTTTTGTATTTCAGAATATAGTTAGTTGTTATATTGAAGTAACAGATGCTTCGTTTTACTCAGCATGACAAAAATAAATAATCATATATCTCCATTATGAATCTATTCAAAAAAATATTGCTTTTCTTATTTGGGATTTTCCTGATTGCTTTCGGAAACAGGGAAGCGATAGATACGCTTGTTAATGGTGGTGCCGAAAATAAGGATACAGAACCGACAAATTCCGTTGAAAATGGGGAAGGGGTGAAGCAAGAACCTATTTCATCAAACGAAAGTAGTAATGGTGGGGAAACAACTGTGGAACCGGATAAAACAGAAGACGCAACTGCAACCGAATAATTGAATGTTGTATAAAACACAGACTCGAAAACTGTTTCATGCCCACATAAAAATAAAGTTTCCTATCTATTACGGAGATGAATTGTTTGACGAATTGTATGCCATTCTGGAAGAAACAGACAGGCTTTATAATTCATATTCCGATTGGTCGTATATTCGCCGGATAAATGAAAATGCGGGAGAGTTTGTTGAGGTTGACGATGAAACAACTGATATTCTGAGGCGGGTTGCCATCATATCTGATTTCTTTGATGGAGAATTAGATATAACGATAATGCCTCTTATCAGGCTGTGGGGTTTTTATAGAAACGAGCAAGTGATAGTTCCGGATGAAAAAGACATTCGGGTTGTGAAAAAACTTGTTGACTATAAGCAGATTGAAATAGATAAAGGAAAAGTTAGGGTAGGGAAGAATCAGGAGATAATAACGGGAGCTTTTGTCAAGGCGTATGCTGTGGATAAAATGATTGTGCGAATGCAGGAAATAGGCATTTCCGATGCGATAGTAAATGCAGGAGGAAGCACCATAAAGGCTCTGGCAAACGAAAATCATCCCTTTTGGACTATCGCTGTGAAAGATCCGGAGAATCTAAAAGGGCTATTTACATTAAAATTGTCCAATAAATGTTTTTCTACTTCGGCACAAAATAAGACATTTGTAGAGATAAATGGTGAACGATACGGGCACATTCTCAGTCCCCGGACGGGGTTTCCGTCAACAAACATACAAGTGGGGATTATTTCGGACGATTGTTTTACGGGAGATTTGATTTCCACCGGATTATTCAACCTTGTGGGCGACGAGTTTGTGGATAAGATGAAACATTTATCAGATATGTTTAATATCGAGGGTTTTATGATAGACAAGAACAATAATATATTTTTTTCGGAAAAGTTTAAACAATACATAATTGAGGATGCTTTATGATGCATATCTTTTCGGCTAAAAGCAAGACTAAAAAGGAGAAAATCACGGATTTGAAAGATGCTCCTGTTTTTTATATACCAATGTTGCAAAATATTGGCACTCCGGCTACACCAATAGTAAAAGTTGGCGACACGATAAAGAGGTTTCAACTGATAGGAGAGGCAACCGGGCATTGTTCGGCAAACATTCATTCTCCAATATCCGGAGTGGTGATTGATATATGTCCGCACCCTTTGGCTGATGGAACGGTGGTTGAGACAATAATTGTTGAGAATGATTATCTCAATACGGAAATAATGCTGGGTGCAGAAAAAGACGTTGATTTGAAGAAAATGTCTTCCGAAGAAATATTGTCTGCCATAAAAGATTGTGGCATTGTTGGGGAAGGTGGCGCTCAGTTTCCTACGCACAACAAATACGACATAAAGGATAAGGAGATAGACACTTTCATCATAAACGGAACAGAATGTGAGCCGTTCTTGACAGCCGATTATGCCCTGATGAACGAGTTTCCCAACTTGTTGTTTACGGGTATTAAAATGATTAATAAAGTGCTGAAAGCGAAGGAAGTTGTCATCACGGTTGAAGCTCAGAATAAAGATATTATGGATAGTTTCAATTATCTGATGAACAAGCCAGAGTACAGCAATTATAAAGTGATGATTTTTCCGGATAAATATCCGCAGGGAGGTGAATTGCAGTTGATAAAATCTGTGACGGGGAAAGAACTGGGCAAGGGAAAACTTCCGTCCAGTATTGGATTGATAGTTAGCAATGTGGGAACCGTGATTGCGGTTTATAAAGCTATCGTAAACCGTAAACCTTTGGTGGAAAGGGTGGTAACTGTTTCGGGCGACTTTCTGCAAGGTGCGGGCAATTATAACATAAAAATAGGGACTCCCGTTCAGCATATTATTAAAGAACTGAAGTTGGATTCGGATATTGAAAATAAGGGGATTGTTTTAGGTGGCCCTATGATGGGAAAGGCTGTGAGCAGTATGCTGGCTCCTGTTACTAAAGGGTCTTCGGGCGTATTGACTTTTAAGAAGAAGGAAGTAAGCCGAAACAATTGTATAATGTGCGGATATTGTGCCGATGTGTGCCCCATGCACTTGATGCCAATGAAGTTTGAGCAGCTCTTTCGCAGGGGGAAATATTCGTCTTTGGCTGGTTTCAGCATATCGGAATGTATAGAATGTGCTGCCTGCGAATACATTTGCCCGAGCAATGTGTCGTTGATGGAAAGTATAAAAGAAGGAAAATCACAATTAAAGAATTTGAAATAAGGTCGCAGGCCTATTTTATTACTTTGGTAAATAAAACAACCTTAACAGGTTATAATTTAGTAATATATCATTAAATTTTATTTGTTACTTAATGGAGACAGTTCAAACAAAAATATATTCACCGTTTGTAAGAGCAAAGGATAGTACTAGAAAAGTAATGGGAGGTGTTGTTATCTCCCTGATACCCTGCATCGTATTTTCTTATCTGGCTTTTGGGTATATCCCCTTGTTGGTTATACTGGTAGCTGTTGGTAGTGCTGTTGCAGCCGAATTTCTTTTTTCGGCGTTTTTCCTCAATAAGAAAGATTCAGTTAAAGACGGTTCTGCTATTGTTACGGGTGTGCTTTTGGCTTTAACTCTTGCTCCGTTTACTCCACTTTACGTAGTGGCTTTTGGCGGTGCCATGGCAGTTATTTTCGGTAAGCTGATATGGGGCGGATTGGGGCGTAATCCTCTTAATCCGGCTCTTGTGGGACGAGAATTTATGACCGTGTTTTTTCCTGCCATAATGACCTCCGGCGCAATTTGGTTCGACAAAAGCCAGATGAATTATATCGCCATAAAGCCTTTCAGTTGGTTTGGTGAAAGTCCTTTTATAGAATACCTGAATACATTGTTTTTCAAGGCATCGGGCGCCGTTGGCGAATACTCTGTCATATTCATCATTCTGGGAGGGGTATTCCTTCTCGTAAGGAGGCGCATTTCGTGGCACATCCCGTTTGCATTGCTGGTGACATTCTTTGTCTTAATACAGATATTTTCGGGTTTTGATCCTAAATATTCTTTAGGCGGATTGTTGTTGGGAACGATATTCATGGCAACAGATATGCCATCCAGTGCTACCACAAATAACGGAAAGTTATTTTATGGGGCGATGATCGCCGTAGTCGCTATCATCTGCATACTGAATGGCATCAGGTATGAGTATATGTCGTATTCCATCTTGTTGGTCAATGCATTCAACCGACCTATCAGCGATAGCTTCCTGCCCAGAGTATGGGGGCAAAAGATTGACTATAAAAAACGTCTTATCCGGTCGGGCATTCTGGTGGTTGCTATAATAGCATCAACTTACCTCGTCATACTGTTACATAATCTGGATGCGATAAGATATCTTCTATTCGCCTATATTCTTGGAACGATAATCTATTTTGTAATTAGGGGATATGATTCGAAAAAATCTTGAACAGAACATTCAAGAACTAAAGTAATCAGCAGAAATGCTGGTTTTGTCATCCTGAATGAAACGAAGGATCTGTGTGTTGTCAGTAGATTCTTCACTACATTCAGAATGACAAATTATATTTAAGATTTTCCTTACAATTCAATAAACAAGTCTTTGCTGTCTTTACGCACTTTCTTAAGATGAACGAGAGAGTCGGTTTCTTCATCCCTGTATCCCAGAGGGAGTAGTAAGACCGATGTCAGGTCTTTTTCTGACAGATTTAGTATTTTATTCAAAACAACATGATCAAAACCCTCAACAGGAGTTGAATCAACCCCTAACCGGGCAGCAGCGATGGAAGCGTAAGCCATAGCTATATAAACCTGACGGGATGTCCAGGCTACTTTTTGTTCGTCGGTCATGTCTATGATGCCTTGAAAACGAGCTCTGTAAGTTGCCAGGCTGTCTAACGGAACTTGTCTGACCTCAGAGATATGTTCAACATATTCGTCTACGGTTTCGTCCGTAACTTTTGTATAAGCGGCAAATACAAGTAGTCGTGAACAGCCGTCTAGCATCAATTGACGGGGAGCAGCCTCTTGTTCTATTTTTTTTATTAACTTCTTATCCTTTATCACAAACACCTTGAATGCCTGCAAACCCATTGATGTGGGTGCCAGCCTTATAGTTTCCAGTATTTTATCAATGTTTTCCTGAGATACTTCATCTCCGTTCATACGTTTTGTGGCATATCGCCAATTCAAACTTTCTAATAAACTCATAATAAATCGATATAATGTTAATACAAAAAAACCGCCGACCAATAAGGCAAGCGGTTCTAGCTTTTTGTCCAATTGTTTGATTAAGCCGGATGAATTGCTTCAGAAGGGCACACATCAGCGCAAGTTCCACAATCAGTACATGTATCTGGATCTATAACATAGATTTCTCCTTCCGAGATTGCACTTACAGGACACTCATCAAGACAGCTACCGCATGCGATACAGTCTTCATTAATTACATAAGCCATAATTCAAATAAATTTATTGTTAACACTGAACTTTGATCGTACAAATATATATAAGTTTTCAAATATGCCAAAACAGTATTTGTTAGATATTATTAATATCCCGATAGCGTTTATCTATCAAGGGTATCACAAGATTCTCATATTGAGAGCCAAACTGTTAATTAAAAGGAAAATTATTTCAGCCTAATTTTGAATACATCTAATTAACAACCTTACACATCAAAAGGTTCATTGCAATATTACAATATCATCCGAAAAGGTTATTACAAGCCGGATGGCTGAATTAGTATTAAATAATTTTTACAAAACGGAAAAACTAAATAACTTTGAGGCGCCCAAATGTATTTTTGTTGTAAAATTAAATCTTATCCTGATCAGTGTGAGGGATATAAATACCAAATAAGAGTTGACCACTAAATAAACATAATATCAAATGACTAATTTATCTATGAAAAAATTGAAAAGCTTAGCTTTTGTTGGATTGCTGACGCTCTCTTTGTCGGCGCAAAACAAAGTCCCGTTGTATCTGGATGAATCGAAGCCCATTGAAGACAGGATAGAGGACGCATTGAAGAGAATGACTCTGGAAGAAAAAGTAGCGATGTGTCATGCTCAATCGAAATTTAGTTCGGCAGGCGTATCTCGTCTCGGTATTCCCGATAACTGGATGACCGATGGACCTCACGGTATCCGTCCCGAAGTATTGTGGGATGAATGGAATCAGGCCGGATGGACAAACGATTCGTGTATTGCTTTTCCTGCCTTGACGTGTCTGGCTGCAACTTGGAATCCCGAAATGTCGATGCTTTACGGTAAGGCGATAGGGGAGGAAGCTCGTTACAGAAACAAGAATGTTTTGTTGGGACCCGGTGTAAATATCTATCGAACTCCTCTCAACGGACGTAACTTCGAATATATGGGTGAAGACCCTCATTTGGCATCCCGTATGGTGGTTCCTTATATACATGGAGTGCAAAGCAATGGAGTTGCCGCCTGCGTTAAGCACTATGCCCTGAATAATCAGGAGGTTTACAGGCATAGCATAAATGTAAACCTGAGCGACCGTGCCTTGCGTGAAATATATCTGCCGGCTTTTAAGGCTGCTGTTCAGGAAGGAAAAGCATGGGCGATAATGGGAGCATATAACTTGTATAAAGGACAGCATTGTTGTCACAATCAGTATCTTTTGAATGACATTCTGCGTGATGAGTGGAAATTTGACGGAGTGGTTGTTTCCGATTGGGGTGGTGTTTACGACACGGAACAATCTGCTTATAATGGATTGGACATGGAGTTTGGTACATGGACGGATGGTCTGACAGAGGGAAAAAGTTTTGCTTACAATAACTATTTTCTGGCCGATCCTTTTCTGGCTCAGTTGCGCACAGGAAAAATAGCGGAAAGTGTTGTCGATAACAAAGTTCGCAATATCCTGCGTCTTACATTCAGAACAAATATGAATAGCAAACGGCCTTGGGGTTCGTTCGGAACAGAAGAACATGCTCTTGTGGGACGGAAGATAGCCGAAGAAGGTATTGTCTTGCTCCAGAACAAAGGAAATGTACTTCCTATTGATTTGAATAAAACGAAAAAAATACTTGTTGTTGGCGAAAATGCCATTAAAGTGATGGTTGTTGGCGGGGGTAGTTCGTCGCTAAAAGCAAAACACGAGATTTCTCCGCTGGATGGTATAAAGAAACGGGTAGGTTCTTCTGTCGATGTGGTATATGCCAGAGGTTATGCGGGCGAAAAATCTAAAGCTCAGGACGGACTGGCAACAGGACAAGATATATTTGACGATAGAGCGGAATCTGTATTAATATCAGAAGCCTGTGAAGCCGCAAAAACGGCTGATGCAGTGATATTTGTGGGAGGTTTGAATAAAAATAACGGACAAGATTGCGAAAGCCATGACCGTTCGGAATTAGGTTTGCCTTACGGACAAGATAAAGTAATCAGCGCACTGAGCAAAGTGAATAAGAATCTGGTGGTGGTTATTATCTCAGGAAATGCTGTTGCCATGCCTTGGGTGAAAGAAGTTCCTTCCATCTTGCAAAGTTGGTATTTAGGGTCTGAAGCCGGAAACGCTATCGCTTCCATCCTTGTCGGAGATGCCAATCCATCAGGAAAACTGCCATTTACATTTGCCGAAAAATTGAATGATTATGGGGCACATGCTTTGGGTGAATATCCCGGCGAAAAAGGAAATGTGACATATAATGAAGATATTTTTGTGGGTTACCGTTGGACTGAAAAACAAAAAATAAAGCCGTTGTTTTCGTTCGGACATGGTTTGAGTTACACCGAGTTTGCTTACGGAAAGGCTTCAATTTCGTCAAAAAATATGGGCGAGAAAGATATTCTGACAGTTACGGTTCCTGTGAAAAATATCGGTCAGTTGACGGGAAAAGAGGTTGTGCAATTGTATATCGGCGATGAGAAATGCTCCGTGCCTCGTCCTGTGAAAGAACTAAAAGCATTTGAGAAAATCAGCCTGAAAGCAGGGCAAGAAAAAAATGTAGAGTTTAAGATTTCGATTGACGATCTGAAATTTTATGATGAGAATAAAAAAGAATGGGTTGCCGAAAATGGCAAGTTTAAGGCTTATGTTGGGGCATCGTCAACCGATATCAAGTCTGTTCTCGATTTTGAATTAAAATAAAATATAAACTCTACTAATATTCGAGTTATCTGTTTTTATTTCATATAATAATCTCTATTTTTGTGTTATATGAATAGTCAGACTATTGCTAATATACGACTGCTGAATCAGCAACTATCTGGAACACAGTTGACAACTCCTCGCGAAATTGTTTCATGGATGGGGGCGATGCAGGCGCAAGATTTTAATATGGTAAAGTGGGCAATCGGTGTGCGATTGCCCGACTCTACCGAAAAACAGGTGGAAGAATCTCTGAACAAAGGAGAGATAATACGCACTCACATTATGCGTCCTACATGGCATGTTGTTGCTGCCGAAGATATTGGCTGGATAATGGATTTGACCTCTAGGTGTGTGAAAACGCTATTGAAACCGTCTGATAAAGTGCTCGAACTGACAGCGCCGCTTTTATCTCAATGCGATAAGATTATAGAAAAAGCCCTTTCGGGAAATAATCATCTGACACGTCAGGAAATTGGCGAAAAGTTAGTTTCCGGGGGTGTTCAGCTCGACAATCGCAGGCTAAATCATATAATGTATCATGCCGAACTGAACAAACTGGTTTGCAGTGGTATACTAAAAGGTAAAAAGCGAACCTATGCTTTGTTTGATGAACGAGTTAAACAATCGAGGAACTTAGTAGAAGACGAAGCATTAAGAGAATTGGCTTTCAGGTTTTTTTCGAGTCATGCTCCGGCAACTCTGAATGATTTTAAATGGTGGTCGGGTTTATCCATGACGCAAGTAAGACAGGCTGCAGAATTGGTAAAAGATGATTTTGCAGGGGAAACAATAAACGGTCAGGTCTATTTGTTTAATAATACGACGGTTGTGCAAAATCCGGATGACGATTCTATTCTGCTACTGCCCGCTTTTGATGAATATACGGTCAGTTATAAAGACCGGAAAGATATTTTTACGTTCGGGCATTACTCGAAGGTTATAAGCAATAACGGGCTTTTCAAACCCATTATAGTTCATAACGGACAGGTAGTGGGCATGTGGAAAAAACTTTCAGGAAAAAAAGATGTTACTTTCTGTTTCGATTTTTTCGAAAAACGAGAAAAACATATTCATAAGCTGGCCGAAAAACATTCCGGCTTATATAAAACATTTCTGTCAAATTAAATATCCAATACTCAAGAATTTATGAAAAAGAGTTTAATTATTATCAGTTTATTAACTATCATGATGTATTCGTGCGACAGTAAGAAGGCTTCGGACAATCCTTTCCTTACTGAATTTTCAACACCCAATGGTGTGCCTCCGTTCGACCTGATAAAAGTGGAGCACTATATGCCTGCTTTTGAAGAAGGAATAAAACAGCAAACAGAGGAAATCAATGCAATAGCGGATAATAAGGAAGCACCAACTTTCGAAAACACTTTGGTTGCAATGGAAGAGTCTGGGAAATTATTAGATCGGGTTTCTTCTGTTTTTTATGCAATGATGGGTGCTCAGTCCGATTCAACATTACAGGCAATAGCCAAAGAAGTTAGTCCGAAACTCTCGGAACATGAAGATAATATTTATCTGAACGAGAAACTTTTTGCCCGTATAAAAGCCGTACATGATGATACAACTCGTACCGACTATACGACAGAGCAAAAACGTTTGATCGAAAAATATTACAAAAATTTCGTTCGTTCGGGTATTTTGCTCGATGGCTCTCAGAAAGACCGTATGAGAGAGATAAATAAAGAACTTGGTTTGCTTACTCTCAGCTTTGGTAATAACCTGTTGGCTGAAACGGAAGATTTTAAACTGGTCATTGAAGATGAGAAAGATCTGGCAGGCTTGCCAAAAGATGTGATTGCTGTTGCAGCCGAAGCCGCCAATGCAAACGGGCAGGAAGGAAAATGGATATTTACGCTTCAAAAACCAAGTTGGATGCCATTTTTGCAATATGCAGAAAACAGAGATTTGAGGGAGAAACTTTATAAGGCGATGTACAATAGGGGTGATAATGGCAATGAAAACGATAATAAGAAGAATATCAGCCAGATTGTAAATCTTCGTCTCGAAAAAGCGAATCTTCTTGGTTATAAAACTCATGCCGATTTTGTTTTGGAAGAAACAATGGCAAAAAACTCCGAAAATGTATTTAAACTGTTGAATCGTATATGGGAATATGCTCTACCTCAGGCAAAGGCGGAAGCTGCCGAGCTTCAAAAACTGATAGACCGTGAAGGTGGCAATTTCAAACTTGAATCGTGGGATTGGTGGTATTATACCGAAAAACTTCGTCAAGAGAAATATGCTTTGAACGAAGATGAGTTGAAGCCCTATTTCATGATAGATAATGTTCGCGATGGACTATTTACGGTCGTAAATAAACTTTATGGACTGACGCTTACCGAAATTACAGATATACCTGTCTATCAGAAAGATGTGAAAGTGTATAAAGTGTCGGACGGTGACGGATCGTATATCGGGACAATATACCTTGATTATTTTGCCCGTCAGGGAAAACGACCCGGAGCATGGATGAGCAGTTTCAGAGATCAGAGTATCAGCAATGGAGAATTTATTACTCCGGTCATATATAATGTAGGAAACTTTACGGTGCCTTCAGGCTCTGAACCATCATTGTTGTCTTTGGACGAAGTAACTACAATGTTCCATGAGTTTGGTCATGGTTTGCATGGACTGTTGTCGAAATGTACATACCCAACACTGTCGGGAACTTCGGTATCTCGTGACTTTGTGGAACTGCCATCTCAGGTTTTGGAGCATTGGGCGTTACATCCTGAAGTGTTGAAGCTGTATGCAAAACACTATAAAACAGGCGAAGTGATTCCTCAGGAACTTGTTTCAAAAATACAGAAAGCTGCTAATTTTAATCAAGGCTTCTCGACAACAGAATTTGTTGCGGCTGCACTTTTGGATATGAATTGGTATACGATTGAGAAACGAGGCGACATTGATGTGCGCAAATTTGAGAAAGATGTTTTGGATAAAATCGGACTTATACCGGAGATTATCGTAAGATATCGCAGTACATATTTCTCGCACATATTCAATGGTGGATATTCGGCCGGATATTACAGCTATATGTGGTCTGAGGTTTTAGATTCGGATGCTTTCCAAGCGTTTGAAGAAAAAGGAATCTTTGATCAGGCAACGGCAAAATCGTTCAGGGAGAATGTTCTTTCGAAAGGAAATACGGACGATCCGATGACTCTGTATGTTAAATTTAGAGGAGCAGAGCCAAATCCTGTTTATATGTTGAAAAACAGAGGGTTTGTAAAGTAAGTCAACCCTGATTATCATAAAGTAAGAAAGCCTGCATAATTGCAGGCTTTCTTGTTTCTACTGTGCACGCGGCGAGATTCGAACTCGCACATCCCAACGGACACTACCTTCTGAGAGTAGCGTGTCTACCAATTCCACCACGCGTGCTTAATCTCTCTTATTTGAAAAAGGACAGGCAAAGATAAATATTTTTTTCGCCCGAAGCAATCAGTTTTTTTATTTATTTCAACTGAAATCTTTCGGATACTGAATCCATGATTCCAAACAATTCCTCTTGCGTATTTGCCCGAAGCATTGCTACACGAGTCTGTTTAAAATCGGGAATACCTTTAAAAATATTACTTGCCGCTAAATGCCTGCGGCTGTGAATGATTCCACCACGTTCGCCAGCTTGCTCGATGTTGTTGCAAATCATTTGCTTCAATATATCCAGATACCAGATGAATGGCTTGTTCGGCAGTTGTTCGTTTGTTGCTAGAAAATGCTTCACATCTTCAAATATCCAAGGGTTTCCGATACTCCAACGTCCTATCATCACGGCATCCACGCCTGTTTCTTCGAATCGTTGCCTGCATATTTCCGGACTCGTAACATCCCCGTTTCCTATTACCGGGATGTGCATCCGTGTATTCTTCTTTACCTCTGCTATCAACGACCAATCGGCTTCGCCTGTATACATTTGCGCCCGTGTTCGTCCGTGAATTGTTAATGCTTGAATACCTGTGTCTTGCAAACGTTCGGCCAGTTCCACTATTATCTTGGAATCGTTGTCCCAACCCAATCTGGTTTTCACAGTAACCGGAATATTCACCGCTTTCACAACCTCTCTTGTGATTTCTACCATCAGATCGGGCGTTCGCATCATTCCCGATCCGGCTCCTTTTCCGGCTACTTTTTTCACCGGGCAGCCAAAATTAATATCCAGAATATCGGGTTTTGCCTCTTCGCATATTTTAGCAGCTTCCACCATAGCCGAAACCTCTCTGCCATATATTTGCATGGCAACAGGGCGTTCACGCTGATCTATTTCCAGTTTCTTTTGGGTTTTATTGACATGGCGGATAAGAGCATCGCTGGATATAAATTCAGTATAAACCATATCTGCACCAAACTGCTTACAAAGCAACCTGAAACCGACATCAGTCACATCTTCCATAGGAGCCAGAAACACAGGGTTTTGCCCGAACTCAATATTTCCTATTTTCATTAAATCCCTTTCTTGTGGTAGGCTAATAATCCCTCGACGGGAGATTTCAATATTCGGGAGATGGTTAATCCGTATTCTTCGGCAACATCTTTCAGAAAATCCTGATAAAAATAAGATATAGAACCCGTAAATGCCAGATTCAAGTCTCTGTAATTATCATATTTCACGATGTTATATTCGAAAAACTCCCTGAAGCAATCTTTTATCAGTTTGTTTATTTTTGGAACATCCTTATTTTCTAAAAGAAAAGGAGAAACATTTGCCAGAAAACGGATGGGCAAAGGTTGCCTGTATACCTTATCCATAACGGTTTCTATGTTCATATTATAAGCCAGAAGAAATCTATCCACTACATCTTCGGGCATTTGCTTTTTAAAGCACGCCCTTATAAAATACTTACCCAAAGCCGAACCTCCGCCCAAGTCGTCAAGCACATATCCTAACGACGGAACTGTGTCTATAATCTTTTCTCCGTCAAAGAGGCAAGAACTTGAGCCTGTTCCTAAAATACAGGCAATGCCTTCTTGCGAGCCAAACAAAGCACGGGCAGCAGCAACCAGATCGCTATCCACCTCTATCGAATCGCACTTCACGCTCAATGATATTGCCCTGCGGATATCTCCTTTCTTGTCAAATTCACATCCTGCACCATAAAAATAAACATGGTTTATTTTATACTCCCTGATTTCACTCATCAAGGACATTTCTATCTCGTAGGCAATGGAATCGATGGAATGGTAATAAGGATTTAGCCCTTTTGTTTCCACATGCTTCACTACTTCCCATTTTTCATTCACCAGACACCAATCTGTTTTGGTTGATCCGCTATCAGCTAATAATATCATAAGTAAGTGTTTTTTTCTTTTTCAAAGTAAAACAAAAAAGCGTAACAAAATACCTTGTTACGCCTTAATTATTTACGAGTATTTATATTTTTGTTTACTCGCTGTGATACAATGCTGTTATTATCAGTTGTTTAAGTGGTTGTTGTTAAGCAAGACTTATTGATTTGTCCAAATACACATCTTGTATGGCGTGCAATAGCTCAATACCATCTTTTATAGGTTTCTGAAATGCTTTTCGCCCGGAGATTAAACCCATGCCACCCGCATGTTTGATCACCACAGCCGTATATACGGCTTCTTTCAGGTCGGATGCTCCGTGCGATTCACCTCCTGAATTGATTAACCCGACACGTCCCATATAACCATTGGCTACTTGATAGCGACACAGGTCGATAGGGTGATCGCTGGTTAAATCGGAATAGACACGAGAATCCGTTTTACTGTAATTCAGAGCCGTGAATCCGCCATTGTTGACAGGCAGTTTTTGTTTTACTTGTATGTTCGAGAAGATACTTGGCAGAGTCTCCCAAAATTTGTTCGATTTTTGTTATCATAATACAATTTCTTTGGATTATTTATAATTAATCTAAACAAAAAAGTATTACAAAAAGTTCTCAAAATCATCTTTATTAATCAAATATCTAAGATTCTTTAACAAAGTATAGAATCCTAAAACGTAACTAAAAGTTATAAATATAAAATTTTTTCTTATCTTTGCTAGCCTCTGTTGACAAAAAGTTCAGAATAAGTATTAATATCAATCAAAGAGTAACCAGATATGCTACATGAATTTACATTATCTCGCGGTAGGGCGATGATTAATTTCACTCTAAAATATTGTGATACAAAACAAAAACTTCTAAGTAGTTACGGATTTAAAAGGGCAGTTGAGGCTTTTGTTAAAAGTTTGAAACGGGATGAAGTAATTATTTATGACCACTATGTTAAAGCATTTAAAACAGAAGAAGACTTTATAGAGTCTATTATCGAATCGTTTAAACTCCTCACTGTCTTCAATGTAGAAGAAGTGATAGCGGTGGATAACAAATATTCTGTATTTTTCGAAGACAAAGACTTGTTTATAGAGTTGATCGACCTGATGGGATTGTTCTGGAAAAAGCTGGAACGTTATACCATTGTGCGAAACAGCAGACTGGGACAAGGTTTACAGAATGTGCGCTTCATTCAGGCTAATGACATGTTCAATGAGCTTGTTTTGTCAACATGGAGAAGAATACAAGACACTGTGAATGGGTACGAGCAAAGGGTTTACAGGCAAATGACTGCCGGCGCAAACGCTAGTTTAACGCTTAATGATGTTAGTTGGAACTGTCCCATAGAATATAAAGGCCTGGCAGAAATACCGTTCATCAGCACGGTTGTTATCCAGCCTCCTTTCATATCTTACACAAAAAAGAATACACGGGATGGTATATTCCGTGAGCATCAGCAAAATCCACTTGAAAATATCGTACTGAACGAAGACGATTGGTTTGTATTTCCTGCAAAAGTGGGAAGCATGCTGACATTTGTCTATTTCCACAAAGACTTCATGGTACATGGAGTTGGATTGGCAAACTTGTTCGAGTTGGCGAAGGAAAGTGAATATATCGGAAAAAAACCGGATATTATATATGTATTTGGATATCCTGACGGAGCCGAAGAAAAACGCACATTCTACTACAAGGATAAAAAGAATGACATTTTGATTGGCTATGCCAACTATTGTGATGATATAGACTATTTCGGATATATGAAAAAAATGTTGCTGACGTTGCATAATGTTAAGCAAATAGAACATCGCAATTTGCCTATACATGGGGCGATGGTGAATATTGTTCTGAAAAACGGAAAAGAGTCTAATATTGTGATAATGGGTGATAGTGGAGCCGGAAAATCAGAAAGTCTGGAGGCCTTCCGTTCGTTGAATGCCAGCTACATCCGTCACATGAGGGTTATCTTCGACGATATGGGATTCCTGAAAAAGGAAGAAGATGGGTCGATAACAGGTTACGGAACCGAGATCGGAGCATTTGTTCGTATTGACGACCTTGATCCTGCTTATGCGTATGAACAATTGGATAGGGGTATCTATACCAATCCGGACAGAATAAACGCCCGTGTAACAATTCCGATATCTACGTACGAAGTCATAATGAAAGGTTACAAGGTAGATTTGATGCTTTATGCTAATAATTATACGGAGTCGGATAAGAAGATTGTGTTCTATGATGATTTGGATGAAGCGATCAATATTTTTGAAGATGGAGCACGTAAGGCAAAAGGAACAACAACGGAGAAAGGTTTGGTGAAATCTTATTTCGCAAATCCGTTTGGTCCGGTTCAAGAACAAGCCGAAACAGAAGTTCTGGTGCGTGAGTTCTTCTCCGATATGAAAAAAGATGGTGTGAAAATAGGTGAGATACATACATCGCTTGCCATTGAAGGTAAAGCGAAAGACGGACCACATGAGGCCGCCGTTGAATTGTTCTCATTGATAAATGAATAATAATCAGGACATACTATAAAAAGCGAAAACGGTTTCAGTGTTAACTGAAACCGTTTTTATTTTGAAAACATTACTCTAATCGGGCAATGTTTGTCAGGTATTTCTATTGTGGATATTCTTCAGGATTATCTTTTTCAACACAAAGGGTTTTACCCTCACTTATAGAATATAAATTGTTTCGATTACTTCTTATGGTATTGATACTTAAAAGATAGGTTTGGGTATATTCGCCGTTTTGGAAATATACATCATCGAAAAATTCTATCTCATGTGTTAAGTCTTCTATAATGATTTTTTTAGATGATTCTCCCGGACCGATGTCACCTAAGTCGGCAATTTTTTTTAATGTATTGTTTGGTGGTACTCTATAACCGGCAACAACATTGTAAAATGTTGCTATTTTTGAGGTGTTTTTTATTTGAAAACTCGTATGTTTCTCATCATCACTTGAGCAACCCACAAACAATGTGGCTATTAAAATAAGAGATAGTAGTTTTTTCATAATAGCTTATGACCAGAATAAATAATGTTATGATTAACTTTTAATTGAAGAATAAACACAAAAGTAAGAAAAAATTAGTGAAAATAAGAAAATTACTTATTGTAGCTGTTTTTTTGTTTTTCGTGTTTCAGGTTTTCAGCAACATTTATCAATTATTACTATCTTAGCATGTTTATCTAATGAAAAAGTTTACATAGATTGGCTTTGTACGCTTCTCTGTGTTGGCGTTATTTGATTGATAATGAGAGAAAAACTTGTAATAACTATCATAGAACAACCTCTTTGGGGAAATATTATCCAACCTGTGTGGGTGAGGGAAGAAGCATCAGATTCGTTAACCATTCTGGAAATTGCAGACGAAAAGTCTTCCTATTTTTCATCACTGAGTGCCGTTCAGCAGGAAATTGTAGTCTTGGCCGAAAAGTATTCCGTGAAATCGTTGATGAAAAGCTACTCGAAAGACAAAACAGTGACAGATTTTCAGAAGAATGTGTCGGATAAGACTATTGAACTTTACATTCGCCCTACCATTGAGAAATATCAATTACAGATAATCGACAGGCTTCCTCAATCGGGATTGGATGTTTATTATCGTGAAGGTGGGGTGAAGAAACGTACTCTCTTCGATTATAATAAAATAGAAACATCTCAAAATCATGCTTTAGCAATATTCAATTTCAGAAGAGACGAATCGGTAGGCTTGCGTTATTTTATTTCTGTGAAATGGAAACATGAAGAAATTGAACTGAACGGAAAGTTTTCGGTCATGATATGCAATGATCCTGCGGTTGTTGTGGTAGATGATAAGTTGCTTGTATTTAAAGATATAGATGCGAAAAAACTACTTCCTTTTTTTTCAAAGGAATATGTAAGTGTTCCAAAAGCATCGGAAAAGGCATATATTGAAAAGTTTGTTGCAAATTGTGTCAAAAATAATGTGGTAAATGCACAAGGGATTGATATACAGGAAATAGAACCGAAGAGTAAAGCACTTTTGTCTTTGACCAACGGTTGGGATATGTTGCCTGTTCTAAACCTTGATTTCATGTACGAGGATAAAGCATATCCATTTGATGCAACCGAAAAGAAGATAGTGGAACCTGTTGAAAAAAATGGAGAAATCTCCCTGATTTGGTTTCATCGTAACAGGGAGTGGGAAAATTCGCGGGTTAGGCTTTTGGAGGAGAATGGACTTAAGAAGGTCGGGATAAATGGATTTCGCGTCAACAAACCGGATGAGGATGAAAATATAGATTTGTTGATTGATTGGATTCGCTCGCATCAAGATATCTTATCGCATTTTACTTTTTCGCAAAATGTGGATGACAAGAAATATTTTCTGGGAGAAATTTCGGTTGATAATATTCTGGACGAAAAGCAAGACTGGTTTGACATACGCAGTGAGGCGGTTTTTGGAGAATTCAGAATACCGTTTGTTCGTTTTAAAAACCATATACTGAACGATATACGCGAATATGTTCTTCCCGATGGCAGTATTGCTATATTGCCTGCCGAGTGGTTTACCCGTTATCACGAGCTGATGTTTTTCGGCAAGAAAATTGGGGATGATATTCGTCTCCAAAAGTATCATTATCAACTGGTTGATTTGTTAAATATTGATGCTCATAAACAAGTGTCGGATTTTCACCTGAAAGAGTTATTACCTGTTCCTGACGGTGTGAATGCTACTTTGCGACAGTATCAACGCAAAGGCTTTTCGTGGTTGATGCATTTGATGGAAAATGGCTTTGGAGGTTGCCTTGCCGATGACATGGGATTAGGAAAAACATTGCAAACTATTGCTTTGTTGCAATATGTTCATCTGCAGAGAAAAAAAGCGAATACGGGGAAGAAAATAAACCCGACAGGACAATTATCTTTTTTCGAGGAAGACAATCTGGAGCAGAATACCTCAAAAGACTACCCGCCATCGCTGGTTGTTATGCCAACTTCTTTGCTGCATAACTGGCAAAACGAGCTGAAACGTTTCACGCCCAATCAGAAGGTGTATTTGTATTCGGGCGATAAGCGAATGAAAAGCAAGGATTTGGATAAGTTTTTCCGTATGTTTGATGTCATTCTTACTACTTACGGAACTTTGCGAATAGACATAGATATGCTGGAAAGATGCACCTTTCATCATTTTGTTTTGGACGAAAGCCAGTATGTAAAAAATCCTAATTCGATGACATACAAGGCGGTGAAGCGTATCAATGCGATGCACAAACTCGCGTTGACGGGTACGCCCATCGAAAATTCTCTTTCCGATTTGTGGGCGCAATTCAATATCGTGAATGAGGGGATGCTAGGCACTCAATCGGCTTTTCAGAAGACTTATATAAACCCGATAAACAGGAATAATAAAGAGAAAGAAGAGATATTGCTGAAAATAATCCAGCCGTTTATCTTGCGAAGGACAAAAAGCGAAGTCGCACCTGAATTACCTCCTCTGACCGAAGAAACTATTTATTGCGACATGAGCGAACAGCAGCAAAAATGTTACAATCACGAGAAAAATAAGATAAGGAACAACCTGATGATTGGCGATCAATTGGCAGACTCTTCAAAATTTGCATTCATCACTTTGCAGGGGTTGACAAGGTTGCGTTTGTTGGCTAATCATCCGGGGTTGCTGGAACCCTCATATACCGAAGATTCGGGCAAGTTTGAACAAGTGGTTATGTATCTGGAAACCTTGCGAAGCAGTAATCATAAGGTTTTGGTGTTCTCGTCGTTTGTCAAGCATTTGCGTTTGTTTTCCCGTTATTTTGACGAAAAAGATTGGAAATATGCGTGGCTGACCGGAGAAACTAATGTTCAGGACAGGGAAAAAGAAATAGACCGGTATATGAGAAACGAAGATGTCAACTGTTTTTTCATTTCCCTTAAAGCGGGTGGGGTGGGGCTCAACCTCACGGCAGCCGATTATGTGTTCATCCTCGATCCCTGGTGGAATCCTGCGGCAGAGATGCAGGCTATAAGCCGTTCGCACAGGATAGGACAAAATAAAAATGTGATTGTATACCGTTTTATATCGTCGGGCAGTATAGAAGAAAAAATCCGCCAGTTGCAGGAAAGTAAATCCAAGCTGGCGGAAACCTTTATTTCATCGTCCAACCCCCTGAGCAATATGAGCAAGGAAGAAATAGAACGGCTGATCAGTTAATAATGCCAATCAGTAGTTGTGTTTGTTATAGCAAAAACGTTGGTTTAAATTCAACAACATGCTGCGCGTAATCAAAGATTACTTGCATTCCTCTTGAGTCGCCTTCGCTCCTCGATTGTTGTTTCTGAGTGCAACGAAGAATCTGAACATTCTAAAAACAGATCCTTCACTCTGTTCAGGAAGACAAAAAGACATTAAAATTTACTTTTGACACACATCCGATATTATTGACATGAGGGCGTAAGATTTTACGCCCCTACTTTCGGGCAGACTAGAAGCCTGCCCCTACAACAATACCCTATTTGATTGTAGGGGTGGGTGTTGACTAAAATCCAACACTTTTCAACTACTAATTCACATTAATATTATTCGGTAGGCCACAATGACTTATCGTACCTGACGCTATCGCCTTCTGCCTCTTCGATGGGAAGCGTTGAGAATGATATCAATTTAGAGCCTTTTTCCAGAGCCTTCACTGAGTTTGCATATCCGGCGGGAATAACCAGAACTTGGCTTTTTTCTGCACTAAGCATTGTTCTTTCCGGTTTCGCATCGGGGGATGGATTATCCCAATCGTCCACTTTTACGTAAGAGACAAGGAATGAGCCTTGTATACAATAGAAATTCTTGACATCCTTTCTGTGTCCATGCCATGCACGGGTATCGTCTTCGGTTGAATTCTCAATTATATAGAATCTGTTAATATTGTCAAACTTAAAATCATTGACAAAAGAGAGCGTACCTCTGTTATCGGAGAAGACACCTCCTTCAATTATTTTTGGTTCCATTTTTTATTAGTTTAAATTTTATGAGATATATCAAAACTAAAGGTGTTATTATCACTAGCATTATCAAATATTCATTCATTGTTTCGTATAAATAAATTGTAGCGAGCGACGCAATCCCCTGCACAATGCCATAGCAAAGAGATACTACACGGTGGTCTATCTTCTGCTCGTTGCTAAGGATTTGATAGAAGTGTAGCCTGTGAGGTTTGAATATATTTTGTTTTAGATACAGCCTATGCAGAATAGTACAAACAGAATCTACACCATATACAACCAGAAAGAGAAGCCATATAATAGAATTTGTTATCAACATTAATTTTATCATTAAATAGATAATCCAAAAAGCCATGGATATGCTGCCGATGTCTCCGGCAAAGCATTTAGCCTTTTTCCTGTAATTGAAAAACAGGAATACCACGCAAGCCAATATAGGAAATATAAGAAAATCGTAATCTTCAAATTCAATGACATATTTGTTGACCGCTATGAACGAAAGCATTACTACTATCGAGTATATTCCGGTAATGCCGTTTATACCGTCCATAAAATTGTATGCATTGATGATGCCGACAGCAAATATATAGGCTATCAGGATAAGCCACCAAGGCTGGGATTGAAGCAATCCTAAATCGTAAAAGCTAATACTGATCGCAATAAACTGAACCAGCGCCCTTAATTTGTTGGGCAGGCTTTTTATGTCGTCGTAAAAACTTATAAAACTAACCATAGTTATCCCCGTGAAGAACAGATAACCGGTGTTTAAGTGTAGTGCAAAGTATATAAGAGCAGCAAACCAGAATATGATACCACCACCTCGTAAGGTTATGGCTGTATGCGAACTTCTTTCGTTTGGTTTATCAACAATGTTGTATTTATCTGCAATTTTAAAATAGATTAGTATCAAAACAGTTAGTATGCAAACAACAGCTATATAAATCATGATTTAGTTTCTTTTCTTGAACGATTTTATTGTTTTTATAATTCCATCTGAAGATGTAACCGGCAGTTTCTCAACACCGATACTCTCTTTTATTTTTTTGTTGCTGACTACATAATTCTCCGTCAGTTTATTTAATCTGAAAGTATTTAAAGGCAAATGCAAGATGTCGCCTACCTTGGCTCCTGCGCTAACCAATGACTTCGATATATTCCATATTCTGGGTTTACGATCGAGAGCTTTGCATATCAATCTTATCAACTCATTGGTTGATAAAGGCTCGTCGTCTGCAATATTATAAATACCGGTTTCGATGTCTTTATCAATTACCCGGTCAATGAAGAAACTAAGGTTGTCGATAGACGTAAATGACCGTTTATTGTCAAATGCTCCAAGAGGATAGGGGATACCCTTCTCAATGAAGCTGTAAAGTAAATTCAGATTTCCTTTGTTTCCAGGACCATGAATCATGCAAGGCCTGAAGATATATACATATTTGTCTTTTGGTAGATGTTGCAGAATATAGTTTTCGGCTGCAATTTTGCTTTCTCCGTAAGGCCCAACAGGATTGGGTATAATATCCTCGGTTAAAATATCGCTTACAACAACATCAGCGGCAGCTTTTACTGAACTGAAAAAAATAAATTTACGGGCATTTGAGTTTAAATACCAATCATATATTTTTTGAGTCAAGCCTGTGTTTATATCAAAATAAATCTGGGATTCGGTTTGGTTTTTCGTATCATGAGCCTTACCTGCCAGATGAATGATGGCATCAATATCGGGAAGTTTATCCAACTCATCCCATTTGTAGGTTTTTTCAACCCCGTCTTTAGCCGGAGTGACAATGTCTAATCCGTATATTGAATGTTTATTTTTCAGGCTGTTAACCAAATTGCCACCAACAAATCCGTGTATACCGGTTATAAGTATATTCATATTTTATTCAGAGTTTTAGTTAAGGATAAAGTTTGCCAAATCAACATATTGCTGAGTAACTACATCTTTAGAATATTCAGCCTTTACTATGTCAACTCCGCTTTTACCCATTTTTCTTAGATCTTCTTTTTTTGTATTTTTAAGGATATTTGCCATTTTTTCAATTTTTGTAGGGAAATCATTTTCTGTAATTAAGAATGCACAGTTTTTATCCTCCAGAAAGTTTGTTATAGGGGTATTTTTACTTGAACAAACCATCAAAGGACGTTCACAGGCCATAATTGTATATACTTTGGATGGAAATCCATCTTGGTCTGTTTTGGGTGACATAAATATAAATTGAATGTCAGAATATGCTATCATTGCGGGGATAAGATTCCGTGGCTGATATGGAAGTATATGAAGTTTATCCAACTGATTTGCAGTGATTTCCTTTTCAATATATTCTTTCATAACACCTTCTCCTATCACAAAAAACTCGATATCTTCATCTTTCAACGATTTTGCAAGTTCGATTAACGGAATCCAATCTTGAGCAAAACCAATGTTTCCGGCATACATCAATTTTAGAGATGTCGATTTTTTGAATATTTTATCGTCCAAATCAAGATTGTCTGTATCTAAGGGTTTGTACAAATCTGTATCTACAAAATTGGGGATAATTTTCAGTTTCGATTTGTCTTTAAACCTATCAATTATCGTATCATAAAATATTTGGTCAATTGTTGTTACAGCCTCAGATTTGTTATAAACAAATCTCTCCAGATTTTTCAATTGTTTAATAATGAAAGAAGATTTCATTTCTTTCTCTTTAATTAATAAATCGGGATAGATTTCCTGAACATTATAGATAACCTTTGCTTTTTTTAATTTTCCTAAAAGTATGTTTATTGCACCAATAGTTATAGGAGGGGATGGAGATAGAATAATATCAACATTTTTTTCTCTCAAACCTAAAAAGAAGGCGATAATATGCCAGTAAATGAATCCAATGAGACGTAAAACAGTGCTTTTAAACTTCTTTTGGGTTACGTGTTTTACCCTAATATTGTGATACATACTTTCATAATATAACCCTCCGTATCGTGAACGAAGAGGTTGCTTTGCCAGTTCTGATTTAACCAGGTTATATTGAGGAATGGTTGTTATCACAACAACTTCATAACCCTCGCTTTGAAATTTCAAAGCAATATCATTGAAAAGATATGCTGTTGAAACTCCATCGGGACTGAATACAATGGTATGAATTAATATTTTTTTTCTCATACAAAATACTATCAATAATTTATAAGTCACAATGTTGTGATAGAAATGTAAAGTATTATGTTATTCAGTGTTTTGTTATCTTTTATCATTCGCTCCAAACCACACGTTTAATATAGTCGGTATATGATAGAATAATCCTAACAACCTTATCGCTAACGTTAGGCATACTGTAATCGGCAATAGGTCGGAAATTGCGTTTTTCTCCGGTTTCTTGATATTGCAATTGAACCAAACCTTGCAAAACACGCTCAGGATTCAATCCAACCATCATCACAGAGGCCTCTTCCATAGCTTCGGGGCGTTCGTGAGCTTCCCGAATATTTAAAGCTCTGAAATTGAGTATAGAGGATTCCTCGCTGATTGTTCCGCTATCGGACAATACAGCTTTCGAGTTCATTTGCAATGCAATATAATCGCTCAAACCCATAGGTTTCATCAGGTTCACGTTTTTGTGAAACTGAATATTGTGCCTTTCAATCATCTTGCGGGTTCGGGGATGAGTTGAGACGATAACAGGAAGGTTATATTTCTCAGAAATCGTGTTCAATATTTCAACCAAATTGAAGAAGTTCTTTTCGGATGCAATGTTTTCTTCCCGGTGAGCAGAAATGACAAAATAGTTATCTTTTTTCAGATTAAGCTGCTCAAGTATTTCCGATTTTTTTACTTTAGGCATGTATTCGTTTAACACCTCATACATAGGACTTCCCGTTTTGATGACTCTGTCGGGACGCAATCCTTCGGCTAGGAGGTATTCTCTTGCTATATCGCTATACGTGAGATTTATGTCGGCGGTGTGGTCTACAATTCTGCGGTTGCTTTCTTCCGGCACACGTTGGTCGAAACAACGGTTTCCAGCTTCCATATGAAAGATTGGAATATGTCGTTTTTTTGCAGCGATGGCGCAGAGGCACGAGTTGGTATCTCCCAATACAAGAAAAGCTTCGGGTTTTACTTCTTCCAATACTGCATCAATATTGATGAGTATTTGTCCGGCAGTTTCAGTTGCATTTCTGCCTGCCGCATTCAGAAAATAGTCTGGTTTTCTTAGTTCCAGATCTTCAAAAAAGACCTCATTCAATTCATAATCATAATTCTGTCCGGTATGTACCAGTATGTGTTCTATTGCCTCAGATTGATCTAATTTTTTCAGAACACACGAAAGTCTTATTATTTCGGGCCGAGTGCCGACCACAGTCATTACTTTTAGCTTTTCCATTAGTTTATAAGTTGTAAATATCTTACTTACTATTCTCTAGGTATAATTAAACCTTGAAAAAGAATGTATCAGGTCTTTCCTGATCAAAAATTTCATTAACCCACATAACTGTAACCATGTCTGTATCGCCCAGGTTTTCAATGTTATGGGTATAGCCAACAGGAATGTCAACAACTTCAAGTTTGTCTCCCGATACGAAATATTCAATAATTTTGTCGGAGTCAATTTGCCGAAAACGGATAACACCCTTACCACTTACTACCAGAAATTTTTCATTTTTAGTGTGGTGCCAATGATTCCCTTTAGTGATGTGAGGTTTAGAAATGTTAATAGACACTTGGCCTCTGTCGGTCGATTTCAGGAATTCGGTAAAAGAGCCCCTTTCGTCGATATTCATCTTCAAAGGGTAACTGAACTGATCGGTGGGCAGATAGCTTAGGTATGTTGAATATAGCTTTTTTGTGAAAGCGTCAGCTAAGTCTGGAACCTGAAGGTTTATTCTGCTTTCTTTGAATTGATGAAGTAAATCTACAATTTCGCCAAGTTTAATTTTATGAAGAGGGGTTACCTCTTCGTATCTATTTTGCGACCCTATTTGTTTTTCGGTTAGTTTCAGTTTTTCAATAAATGATGCTACCACATCATCTATATAAACAAGGCTCATCTCAACATTCGGATCATTTACTTTTATTGGCAGATCGTTTGCTATATTATTACAGAAAGTTGCAACTGCACTGTTGTAGTTGGGACGGCACCATTTTCCAAATACGTTTGGAAGACGGTATACATACACTTGTGCTTTTGTGTCCAAGCTGTATGCAAACATCAGCTCTTCACCTGCTTTTTTACTTTGACCGTAAGGATTGTCTAGTGCCGCCTGTGTGGATGAAGTGATAAGTACAGGTGCTTTGTTGCCATATTTCTTTAGCGCTTCTAATAGCTGAGATGTAAAGCCAAAATTACCAGACATAAAGTCTTCAGTGTTTTCAGGCCTGTTCACACCTGCCAGATGGAAGATAAATTGGCATTCTTTGGCATATTCATCTAGCAATGCGGGATCTGTATCAATATCATATTTCATCAAATCGGTATAGCCTTGGTTATGAAGCTCGACAATGAGATTTTTCCCTACAAAGCCATTTGATCCGGTGACAAGAATTTTCATTTTTGGAGTGTTTCGTTAACTATATCCAACTTAAGTAATAATTTCTTCATGCCATCAACATCAAGCCTGGCTGTGTTGTGTGAATGATAATCTTCTATTTCGGATATTTCTTCTTGTCCTTCGCTAAAATACTTATCATAGTTCAAGTCCCTGTTATCGGCAGGTATACGATAATAATCGCCCATATCTATGGCTTTAGCCATTTCTTCTCTGGTTACGAGTGTTTCGTAGAGTTTTTCCCCGTGCCTTGTTCCTATGACCCTTATTTTCGAGTCCGATTTATATAGATCAACGACCGCTTTAGCCAATACATCTATGGTTGCGGCGGGAGCTTTTTGCACAAAGAGGTCTCCGTTTTTTCCATGTTCAAAGGCGTAGAGAACAAGATCAACGGCATCGTCCAATGTCATCATGAACCGGGTCATGTTAGGGTCTGTCAAGGTCAGGTCTTTTCCTGCGTGCAACTGGTCAATGAATAAGGGTATAACAGAACCTCTGCTAGCCATAACGTTTCCGTATCGGGTGCAGCAAATGGTTGTATTGGAGCCTTCCAGAGAGCGAGCTTCGGCTATGGCTACTTTTTCCATCATGGCTTTACTTATTCCCATTGCATTAATAGGGTAGGCTGCTTTATCGGTGGAAAGTACTACTACATTTTTCACTCCATGTTCAACGGCTGAATCCAATACATTTTGGGTTCCCAAAACATTTGTCCTGACTGCCTCTATCGGAAAAAATTCGCAAGAAGGCACTTGTTTTAAAGCTGCGGCATGAAAAATATAATCAACTCCCCTCATGGCATTGTTTAGGCTTTGTTTATTTCTAACATCGCCAATGTAGAATTTCACTTTTGGACTTTGTAATGAATGACGCATGTCATCTTGTTTTTTTTCATCACGGGAAAAAATACGGATTTCTTTAATGTCTGTATCTAAAAATCTCTTTAACACAGCATTGCCAAAGGAACCTGTTCCTCCGGTAATTAACAATACCTTATTCTCAAAAAGACTCATTTAAATTAATTTTTATTCGTTATACAATCTTTCAATTTCCTTCCAAATTTCTTTTTCATTAAAGTTTTCACAAACAAAATTTCTCCCATTAAACCCAAAGTTAACCCTTCTATCTTTATTTAATATTAGTTGTTCAATTTTATCTTTTATATCTAATGCGTCATGATCTACAAAGTATCCGGTTTGTCCTTCAATTATAGAATCAATACAACCCGTGGCACGGGTGGTTATGACAGGTATTTCCATCGCAGAAGCCTCAAGTATTGATGTCGGAAATCCTTCTCTGTAAGAAGGTAAGACAAAAATATCCATAAGTGAATAATAGGCTGCTATTTCTTCGTTAGGAACATAATTGGTATGTATTATGGCTGAGCTGTCGTTTATTTCCTTAATTGTGTTGATAGGCAAAGAATCTCTATCTTCAAACATGCCAACCAATAGCAATACAAGGTTATCATATTTCTTTCTTAACATTTTAAATGCGTCGATAAACTCTATGATACCTTTGTCTCTCACTAGTCGTCCAGTATATCCTATAACAAGGCTACCTTCTGAAATGTTGTATTTTGTTTTTATTTTTTTAACAAGCAATTCTTCGATGTTATTTTTATTGAATCTTTCCAAATTTATGCCATTGCATGTCCCTTTTTTTAATACAATTTGTTTTTGAGGAGGATTTAGCTTATCTCTTAAACTTATTTTAGAAACAGAGGGACTTACATTTATAATTTTCGTTGCCAATCGAGCAGTTAAACGATCTATGTTTATCATTAAAAATCGTTTCAACCCCGAAGTTGTTTCATATACCAAGCCATGCCTAAAGTATATTCTTTGAGGTACCTTCGTCAAATAAGCAGCTATCATAGACACTAGGGCTCCTTTGGGTGTATGCCCCATAACTATATCTATATTATTTTGTTTTATATATTTTGTAATATAATAAACAGATTTCAGGTCATCTATTATAGATATCTTTCGCAAGATAGGTATTTCTTTGTAAGTAAACCTTAATTTTTGTGATAAATTTTTTAATTCAGAGGATGGACTGCATATTATGTGCATATTATATCCTTTCTGATGAAAATATTTCAGTTGATCACCTAAAAAGTAAGGAATTACAAAGTATATATTTACTACATGGAGTATATTCATCTTCAAAATAAAAATTTAAGCCATAAATGTATTAAAACTTTCTGTCATAAGAAATGAAAATGTTTTATACAATATATTTATTCGCTATATTATTAATATCGTACGGTTTAGATCTGTTTCGGTATTTTGATTAAATTGACAAGAATTCACATAGTTTTTTTGCCGACACTGTCCATGTCAATTCTTCGTGAGCATATTTATATGCTTTATCTTCAAGCTGTTTTATGTTAGTCGGATTTGTATATAGGTTTAGTATATTTGTGGCAATTTCGTTCGCATCAGGATTTACAATAATACCTGTATTTTCGGGAACTTGCTCCGATAAAGCACCAACATTAGTTACTATTACGGTTTTTCCGCAAGTAAAAGCCATTGGTATTACTCCGGATTGACTAGCATCAATATAAGGAAGAACTAAAAAGTCATGTTCAGATATCAAGTCCGGAATTTCAGAGTCATCTATCCATCGATTTTGAATATTAATATAATTCTTTAAATCAGCTATCTTTTGTTGATATTTATTGAGATCTCCCCTTCCTGCAATGGTTAACGATATTCTTTTATCTTGGTTGTTTATGATCGAGAAAGCATCTAAAAGTAAGTCTATGCCTTTGTATTTCTCAATTCTTCCGAAGAATAATATTTTATAAGATAGTTGATTGTTCGTTCTGTCAATATTATAATCAATGCAAGCATGAGGTATAATACAGATGTCTTTTTCTTTTTTTTTGAAATGTTTCATTGTATGTTCTAGGAAAAATTTACTTAGAATAATAACTTTTCCAGACTTTTTCATACATGCCCAAGTCACAAATTTTATAAAGATTGATTTTTCTCCTTCATGTAAGATCGGATCATGCAAAGTTGAAACGATTTTCCTTTTAGAAAAAAAAAGATATATAAAGGGGTTGAATAAAGATATCATTGGAGCATAAATGGAATTGGGCGAAAATTCTTTTATTTGATTAATTATTTTCCAGTATTTGATGAAGTTGAAAAAAGAAATGATAAAACTCAATTTAGAGGTATAGGTATTGATTCTGTATATTTCAACAGATTCGTTTTCCTTTCCAAATTGTATCCAATCTTGAATATTATCACATTGATTTGATACAATAATCTGCAATTTTACTTTGCCTAACAACGCTTTAGCCATTTCAAACGAATAAAGTGGGCCGGCTCCTTGTCTGCCCAAATATAGCATAGTTAATTTTTTCATGAGATAGATCTTTTATCTTTAATATGCATTAAAAAGGAAAAGGGTAAAAGTGTTATACTCCAAAGAGGAAGAGAATTTCTACTCAACCCGGAAGATAAACAAAAAGAGAACCTCCAATAGTTTAATATCGCTTTTATCTTCTGAGTAAAAGGTATTTTGTGATGAAAAAACTCCTTATAATAAAGAGTCGAATATTGTGGATTATCCATCCTGATTTTAAGGATCTTTGCGGTTAAACCGTCCGGAAGATATTCACAAATATATATGCCTTTGTTTATATATAACATTTTATATTTCTCAGACATTCGATTTATGGTCAGGGCTTCGGGACAGAAAAATTCGGATGGTATATCCGGAAACTTAAATTTTCTGATTATTTCAGTTAAATATACTTCAGCCTTATCTCCTTTTACGTTGTATTTATATCTGAAATCGAATATGTTGCAATATAGTTGATCCACAGATGGTTTTCCTCCAACACAAGATAAGTCTGAATATATGTTATTAAATATTAATCCACAATAATCTGTATTATGTTTTGCCGTCTCATGAAGTTCGTTTATTGTTTCGATTGCATCTTTAGTTAAATAATCATCACTGTCGACAATAAAAAACAGATTTCCTCTGGCTTCATCTACTCCTCTGTTTATAGCCCTATGTTTTCCTCCGTTTTTTTGTTTGAAATATCTTATTCCAATTTTGTTTTCGGCTACAAATGAGGAGATTAACTGCTCAGTGTTGTCTGTGCTACCATCATCAACAATAAGCCACTCAAAGTCTTTGAACGTTTGATTTACTAAAGACTCATATAATCGCTTTAGTGTATAAGATCTGTTATATGTCGGGGTAAATATTGTTATTTTATTATTCATTAAAGTATAAATATTTTGTATGCTTTTATTAGAAATACAGGAATAAATATTATCGACAACTTCAGGTATCTGTATTTCCAGTCACTGCAATACACAAATGGATAAATTATTAATATTGGCGCAAGAAATTCTGATAAGTAAGAAAATCTTACTGCGAATTGAGTTGTAAATAAGATTAGATATAGGGTGTTTATCATCAAGTACATATTGAGAATCTGAATGTAAAATACATCTTTGTTTTTTTTATAGATTACAAAATATATTCCTATCAATATTGGAATGATGCTAAATGTGAAGTATGTAAACCAATTACCTGATATTGTATTTGTGGCATCGATATAACTTGTAGCTCTACTACTTAACAGACCTCCTAAAGAAATTATGCTACTAATTCCTGAATCAATGCCAACGATAGCTAAAAGGAGGAAAAAAGACCAGATATAGAGAAGTATCTTTGTTGTTTTTACATACTTGGATGCAATAAAAGCTAAGGTTGGGGCTAACATGGATAAGTGAGTTGCACAAGAAAGTATGAAAAGAATGAAATAGCCTTTACTTTTTTTATAATACATAGCTAGTCCTAAAAGAAAAATAGAGGCAGCCATTCCGCTCCTTATTCCATTTATACCATATAAGAAAAAATTAGGAGAGATAAAAAATATCAATAAGGCAAATATTACATATTTATGAAATATTTTATAGAATGAGATTGCTGCAATAATATTATATACAACTGAGCAAAAAAGCAGGAACACAAAAAAATCAAAACTTCGAGAAAATATAAAGATAAAAAAATCGAATAGAAAATCTCTGGAAAAATAGAATTTATTGACTCTGGCAGTTCCATAAAACGTTTCGTAATACATCTTTGTGTCATAGCCGATATTAACTTCTCTTGCTGCTATGTAAATAGTCGTATAGATGACAAATAGTGCAGCTATGAAAATAGATGGGATATAGCTTTGAGACTTATCTTTGCTAGTATATGTAATAAGAATGGCACACGGAGTTAACAAAAGAACTCCTAATAGGACATAATAATATGATTGTATGAAATACAACTCTTCCATATCGATTTATCTTTTAATTGAAAAAAGAAATAAACTTTCCAGATTAATCATACAGGCTATTGCTCTTTGGCTTGCTTTCAGATGTTTGTAATTGAGAGGGTATAACTTTTTTTGTTTCATTTGTTTGGTGATATCAAGAATTATATCTTCCGGATATTTTTCTCTGATAAGTCTTAGACAAATGGAAAGGCTCAACTGTTCTGTTTTTCTTGATATAGCTTTAAATATGGGTGCGTTTTCAGGTTCGGATTTAATTCTTTTTTGTAAATGACTTATTACTACAATTAAATCGTTCAATAACTTTGCTCTATGTTCAATCGATTTGTTTTGAGTCGTAGAATTACTCCTTTCCAAATAGTTGTAAACAATAATATCAAGATATTTTACTCTTTTAGCGTATGATAATAGTTGGGGAATAAACTCTTCATCTTCCTGAAAAATACCCTCTATTAATCTTAGATTATGTTTGTCAATCAGTTCTTTTTTGAATATATATAAGCACATAGCTCCTACAATGACAAATTTACACATAAAATCGGCACCAGTCATTATACCGGGATGTTCGGAGTAATATTTTTTCTCTTGAATTATTGTCCCGGATTCGTCTACTTTGTTAAAGTTGAATGAAGCAACGTCAAGGTCGTCTTTTTTTATAAGAGATAATAACTTTATTAGAGAGTTTGGCTCCAGATAATCATCCGAATCTACACACATAACGTATTCTCCTCTGGCTATATCAAAACCCATATTGCGGGCACTACTTTGTCCTCCATTTTCTTTTTTTATAAGAATTATGTTGGGATTATCCATTGTTAATTTTTCTACGATATCAGCGCCTTTGTCTGTAGACCCGTCATCAATGACGATAATCTCATAATCATTGGCCTTTAAGCCTTGAGTCAATATGCTGTTCAAACATTTTGCAATATATTTTTCGGTATTGTACATTGCTATGATAATAGATAATAACATGTTCTTTTTATAAATATAAATTTAATTTTTCAAACTGAGAATCGGCACTCTCTTTCACACCAGCATCAATCGCAACATGGTTTTCCTTAATTTGTTTTTCTACATCTTCAACATTGAGATTGCTCATCTTTGCTATTGAACAAGAAGAACCTTGATATCCTAAGTCATTTAATACGTTTGTTGTTTTGTTACTATATATGATAGGATATATGTTTTGAGAGAATAATATGCTTAATATGAGGGAATGAAAGCGTGCGCAAAACATATATTCTATACTGGCATACTTAAAGAGAAAAGAGTCTATATCTCCATTATAAAAATTAAGTTCTACTTCAGATTGAAATTCAGGTTCTATTTTATTGAATATGATGTTAGCTGTATCTTCATCTCCTTCTCCTTGACAAAAAGAAAACAGATGGATTGAATAGCCTTTCTTTAGAAAATGCAAGATGATTTCGACTTGTTTATCAATATACGCATCTTTTTCCGGTTTATTTATAGAAGAGTTTATAGTGTGGTTTTTATCTAGTCCTATAACGGAAAAGCCAATAGATTTAGACTTTTTGTTTACTTTGTATCTATCCGTATTAAGCGAAAAGACAATATCATGTGCATATCTGATCGTAGGAATATCCTTGAATAATTCGTAAGAGTATTTTTCTCTGAAACAGACATCGGTAGAATTGCTGAATATAGAAATATATTCTTCTTTATAAGACGGATCTGTATATGGACCGAAGTTTGAACCTAATATAAATAAATTGGAATTTGGATATACTTTTTTGAAGGTTTTATAATATTCAATATCAGCATAAGCCGGAAGTTTTTTAGGCTGAATGAAAACTGATCCACCTATTGAAATTAACATTGACGTTTCTTTAGATTGACTTTGCATTAGTCTTTCTAATTTGCTCTTTACTAATTGCTTATATAATGAAGAGGATAGTTTTCTTGCTAATAGAAATTTGATTCTGGAAAACAAATTTGATTTTTCTTTATTTGTTTCTATTGTGACGTTTTGGTTTTTTGAGAATATGTCTTTATATTTTGAATCAAGGTTATCAACAATCAGAACAAATCTGACATCGGGGTACTTCTCGAATAATATTTTTAGAAATAGATCATCCCCAAGATTTAGATTCATGTATGCTTTTGTTAGTATACTGTGGTTCATATGCTTTATTTTAGAAATCTGTTTTTTATTTTAAATAATATTCCTTGAATGGTATCCCTTTCATCTTTACACAGTCCTACAAAATAGACAAAGATAAAAAAAACAGGGATTGATATGGCGAATGTCAATATAAAACGATATCGAAAATCGAACGTCTGCGTAATAACCCAACAAGTTAGGGAAGAAGCCACTATGGGTAATATTTCTTTGAAAAGAACCCTATTCAAGAAATCTTTTATCGACAGTTCTGCCAACTTGTTTAATAGTATAACACGAAAGCCACATGCCAATATTTCGATGAATATGAAACTCATCAAAACAAAGTCGGGAGAATATCCTAATCTCAGAATGACGTATGCAATTGGCAGATTAAATAGGGTCAGGCTTCCCACTATTAATTGATATACTTTCACTTTACCTGTTGCTTGTATTGCTGATTGCAATCCTATTGTCAACTGGTTGATAAGAATACTGATCAATACTAATATGCAGAAAGATTCTGTGTATTCGGGTACAACTTTTAACCATAGTTTCAAGATAGTATCGGCTTCGAATAAGAATGGTATGGAGATAAAGCACATCAGAAAAAAACAAAATTTACTGGCCGACATTGACAAGAAGAGCATTTTCTTTCTGTCTCCGGCTCCTTCCGATTTCATTATCTGCGGATTGGTAACTTGCATCATTGTAGCCGAAAAAAATGTGAATTGTCCGGCAAGTTGATATGCTACGGAATAAGCCGCATTAATAACAGTGCCCAGAAACATGTTTAAGATAACCGATATCCCTTGGTTACGAGCCACACCACTTAGTGCGCCAAATGTGTTCCAACTGGCAAAGGAGGCTTGCTCTTTCATTGACCTTAGGTTGTAGTATTTCTTCAGCGATGCTTTTGCCTCATCGTATTTTCGAGTGGTATAAGTCGCCTTTACTAAGGTGATAAGAATAGTAACAATAGCTAATAAGATGCTATAATATATGAGTTTGTCTTGAGCGATAAATTGAAGTGATAAAGCAATAAGTAGCTTTAATATAACCTCGGTCAGTGATATTATTGCTACAAATAGCATATTTTCCCGGGCATTTATTACTGCATCAAAAGGTACGGAGAGTATTGTGAAAAATGTGGAAATTATAACAAACTGAAACAATATATTTGCCGCATTTATCCGTTGAGGATCAATTTGTAATTTGTTGTTCAACAGGTATGAACCGGCAGTTTCGAATAAAATGACCAATATTATTCCGATTAAGATGTGTAGGAAGATACTATTTACGAAAACTTCCCTTGTTTTTTCAATGTTGCCACTACCCAGACTCACCGAGATGTATCTTTGAGTTGAAGTGGTCATCGCTGCATTCAGGAATGATAGAAGACCAATAACTCCCCCTATAACGTTAAACAGTCCGAAGTCTTCTACACCAAGGACTAACATCAACACCCGAGTGGTGTATAATGTTATTACTATAGAGAATACGGCTTTTGTGTAAATAAAAAACGTATTCATCATTATCCTATGGCTTGCCTGCATATCTATTTAACAAATTTACAATATTCGTTACCCCATAACTATTATTTAGCATTATGTTCGTTTTGTAAAGGAATACTGCTCTATATTGACAAAATACAAAGCAAAATTCGCGCAAAGGTACAAAAAAGCAAAGACTTTATTGAAACTATATTACCTTATTTTCCTTTATTAGGCTAAAGTGTCTGACATGTAGGGCAATAATAGATGGAACCGCCCATGTATGGCTCTTTGACAATTGTGTTGCCACAATTTGGACAGGGTTTGTTGACTGTCTTTTTCGACAATATGGTAGAATAACGCCCGAAATTGCCATAAAAATCTTTTTCGGTATCTCTTCCTCCTTTTTCGGTCATGCTTCGGAGTGTGACCTTGAGACTATGGAAAAGGTCTTCTTTCGCTAAATCCGTGATGGTCGATATCTTCTTTTTAGGGTGGATGCCGGCATTGAAAAGTATATCCTGCAATACGCCATTGCCAAGGCCGGGTATTCTCTGTTCGGTTGCCAATAAGGCTTTTATCGACATATCTTTCTTTACGCTATTAAATATGCCATTGAAAAAAGAGAAGTCGAAATCATCTTGCAATGGAGAAATGCTGTTCAGGCTTCCTCGATAGTAGGGATTGTCAAATTGGCCTTTGTATGCGAATATTGCCCCATACATGGCCACAGTGAATACGAGGAAACTCCGGTCTTTGAAAACGACAATCAATTGATGTTTTTTAGGATGTTCCTCAAAGGCCGGATAATATTTAATGTTTGTTCCGTCTCCGATTGCTATTGTGACGTTTTCGTCGCACAAAATATCTACGTATGCCCCGTGCCCCCGACATCCGGTTATTATTCTGTCTTTCAACAGGTCGTTGTATTTTGCCGGATCGCCATTATACCATGCAAATTTGTGCGGGCTGCTAGCTTGTATAACTTCAGATATTTGTTTTCCAACAAGGATAGAATCGGCTTGAATACCGATGGTTTTCGATTCAGGAATTTCTAACATTGTAATTTATGTTTTTAATGTAACAACATTCAAAAAAGAATAACTTAAACATACAAAATAATTGAAGACAAATCTCTATGTTTTGTTAAAAAAATATGGATATTAAATACTTTTAATCCCTTTTTCGTTGATTATCAACAAAACTACATATAACTTTGTGTCTCGAACTTGTTCGTGTTAAAAAAACTTTATTTGAAAACTACTCAGACTATTAATATATTAACGAAAGATTGTTTTATATCATTCTAGTAAAACTAAACAGATAATTAAAATATCAACAAATGAAAAGAAAATTACTCTCATTGATGCTTGTTGTAGGTAGTGTATCGTATACATCAGCTCAGGTGTTTGACTTCAATTCTCAAAATGTGGCAAATGTAGCGGATGAGGATAGCAAAGTAAGTTCGGAAGAGGCTTCGAAAACGAAATCGGCAGCTGTATCTTTTCAGGCAGCAGCAGATTTTCAGGCTCAAGGAAAAAAAATTGTTCAAACAAGAGCAACTAATGCCACACTGAAGGCTTCATATATGCGTCCTCAAGGTTTCTTTTATTACGGAAGATCGCTAAGCAATCATTATCTGGGCAAGGAGTACAGCCGTATTCTTGGATATCCGTATGTGGAAACCCAGTGGAGAAATACATCCGAAGGCGCAACCGCATTTCAGTGGACGATGCCTCATGCCTCGGGCAGTGGAGATGTTTATACATCAACATCGGAAAATCCATCGGCAACATACGTCCCAACATTATACAACCTGCCTACATTGGAAGCCAAGAAAGATGATGCTTCTAACTATTACAAATGGGGAGGTGCTTATTCCAAATTTGTAGGTGGAGGAACACCAGCGGCAGATGGAAGAATATACGGTGCTGCCAATTATGATTACAGGGAAGGTATGTGGAAGCTCGACTATATGGAAGACGGTGTGAAAAAAGGCTATATATATGGTAAGAGGGAAGACAAGAAAGTTGAGTCTGTTCTCAATTTCTTCGAAAAACCGGCTACGAAATATGTCTTGTTAGGAGGTAATAACAATGGTGTATGGGTTTGGGCATGGTTGAGTGTTTTCTCAGCCCCCGGTGACACAGAGTTTAAAATGACTATCCATAAAGTAGGAGAGCGGGACGACTACGAAAGATATCATTCGTTAGGTGTTTTAGCCGAAGCTACATGTAAGGCTAGCGAGGTGACCGGAAATGCGGAATCTGGCTATTTGATGTCCTTCTCTAACTTTACGGGGGCAGCCGTTATGGGTAGCGGAGCGGGTGCTTATTTGGAAATTGAAGACAATATAATGATAGAATTGGAAGGATTCAACAAAGATGGCGTTGATTTTTGTATCGATGCTCAAACAGTAAATACTACTACCGAGGCCAATGCCTACATTAAGGCGAAAGACAAGGAAGGCAACTGGATATGGGACTATTATATTGATGACGAGCAAACAGGTTCGCAGGCAAAAACAGCCTTAAGCATAAATATGAATGTGCTTTATACATACATGCATCCGGAGAAGCCTGTCATTGATTTCCCGTTACGATCGGGTGGTAGCCAAACTATCGAGATCAGCGCGTCTAATGCTTCGTTAAATAACTGGGAAATTAAAAGTATACCCGATTGGATAACATATTCGTTGGAAGACGTTAAGAGTGGAGGTGACTACGCAGGGATTACAAAATTAACAATAACGGCTTTGCCTTTACCCGATGAAAAGAATGGGCGTCACGACGATTTTGTGGCCTATTTTCCGGGTAGCACAATGACTATTAGAATAGGTCAGGGCGATGAGGTGAGCGGTATTGAAGATGAGGTGTTAATGTCAGAATTCAAGGCTGTATATAAAGGCGGTAATTTTGAGTTGTCGTACCCGACAGATTATACATCAGTGTATTTGTATGGTGTTAATGGACAACAAATAGCTAAATATTCGTTGACGGGAGATGGCGTGACTAGCATTCCTTCCGAAGATCTGAACGGTGGGTTGTATATGTTCCGTTTTGTATCAGGAAAAGGTATTTCAACCACAGTAAAGGCAATGAAGTAAGAAAATATTGGTTTACTACAATAAAACAGTTGGCTTAAATTCAACAAGATGCTGCGCGTAATCAAAGATTACTTGCATTCCTTTTGTCCAAAGCCGCAAAAGGAATCAAAAAGGCTTTTTGTGACTAAGGCTTCTTGCCGACCCTCTATATAGCTTAATAAGCTGAACAAAAAATAACTCGCACCGAGAAACTGTAAAATTAGAATGGTCTGGTAATGCTCAAACAGCTTTTTGTTCTTATCGCTTATCTGCGCTGTGTGGGTACCCCGTCAATCAGCCAAATGTCACGTTTACACCCGTTAGGCGAAACGGCATCTGCTTCGTAGGCGGGGACACGTTAAGCGAAACAAGGCGTAAAATTGAAAGCTGTTTGAGCGAAGCGAGTTTTTTCAATTTAGCCAGTGAGCTTGTAACGGGTCGCCGAGAAGCTAAGCCTTGACTTTTTGGTTCGTTTTGTGTCAAGACAAAATGAACGTTTTAAGTAGCGAGAGCAGAAGCAAAATTTGTTTTGATTATGCCGAGTCACGACAACCAACGGTCACAGGAGCGAAGCGTATGTAAAACGACTAATTTAATTGTACATTTATCAATTACCCGACAATAAAAAGATCAAAATATGCTGCATCAAGGCATCTCTTTCTGTTTCGGATTTGAGGGATTCGAACGGAAAGCCTAATACGCATGTCTTATATTTACCTTTAAAGGCAATTCCGGCACTGATATTATTCTCTGAATACCGGAAAATTGTAAATGCGTTATTTCCAACAGGTTCTATTCCATCGGGCGATTCCACAACATAATTTTTCGGGTTTGGGCGATTGTAAAAGGTATAATCACCTTTTATCTCAAACGGAGATGTCACGCTTTTCACTTCTCCCGTCACAGAGGCCTGCCCCACCCTCCATTTATATTTCAATACATCTTGCGCAAAATTCTGATCCGTTTTCTGTGGCTTGACATTATCCCACAAGTCGGTGCCGACGAATGCGCCGCTAACAAAGATATTTCCTCCTTGTTTGCAATAGTCCGTTATTTTTTTCTGCAATTTTTTAGGAAATGTCTTGAACTCTGCCGGCTTAACACCTCGCCCCATCAATGTTTGTTTTTGTTTTCCCAAGATTAAATCTACAACCTTATAGCTGTTCATATCAACCGCCCCCGACATCACCGACTTGCTGCTACACGATGTATAAGAATACCCTAACTTCGATATAGATTTTCCGTGCAGATACGGATAGTCGAAGCTATTCCCTGCAACAACCATCGTTTCATAATTTGCATTACTTGCCCCGAATCCGGGAGCATCGTCGTCCATCCAGGGAACGGTTCGCCGATATTCGTATTGACTTCCGATATAGCTGATATCTTCTTTGTAAGGAACGCCGTGATCGAGCATGTCGCTGAAACCTGCAATACTATCACCTTCAAAACCAGCAGGCGCACTTATCCGCTCAAAACCATTTACAATCAGCACCGTACCTCTGTCAACCGACGATTTATACGCAGATAGAATTTCAGACGGAAAACTTTCCCCTCCGTCATTCACAGCCGCTACCATGTAACTATATTGTATATCTTTCTGTTGTCTGTTTCTGAAAGATGGACTATCGACCAAAACTCCGTTATCAAAACCACCATCACCGAGACGGGTATAGACCATATACTTTCGAGCTTTTGCTGTGAATTCTAGCGGATCTTCGACGGGTTTCCATTTCAATTCCACTTCATCGTCCGAAACAAATTCGATCTGAAAATCGGATACGGGCAATGGTTGAACCACATATTCCTGCCCATATTGTGCCGAGAGAAACCGCAATATTCCTTTATATACCGACCTGCTCACCGTAAAGCGAAAACGAGGGTCTAAACCGTACTTCATATCCGCAAAATTCTGGTGAGACAGCAACTCTAATAACATGGCAGGAACTTCCGGAACACGAGCTTCGTAATACGATTTATTCCACTTTCCTCGTCGCGACCAATTGGGTTCATACATTTTCCGTATGTCATCAACTATCTGTGTTTGTACAATATCCGTCAAGTCATGAGAAAGATATCTGGACGAACCGTTTTCAAATTTCTCATTGTTTTTAGCCGTGCAATAGATACCCAACGTCCCTATTATCGAGTCGTTCATTGTAGTTCCGGCATCGGAGTGAAATGCAAACGACATATCCACAGGAATGTTTAAACCTTGAGTTTTCGGAGCAACACTCGATCCTCCCGAAATATAGTTGACCCATAACGGACGACTCTGATAATCATCCATATAGTCGTTCTTACCTTCATTCAGGCTGTAAACACTATCGGGAAATCCTGCCCATTGCAACCAATAGCGGGACGCTTCCGTAAAACGAGGATAACGGCTTATTTCTGCCTGATAATCAATCTCCGGTATTACAATATTTTGTATTGTATCTGATTTGTCCGAACTCTTTTTGTTTTCAAGAACCTCCCGGCTGGGTTTTCTGGCAATGTTGCCATATCCTCCCCCAATTTTCACGGCATCTGCTGTTAAAATCCGATTCTCTTCCGCAGACAGATTACTCAACGTTATTTTACAATCATCAGAAATACCTTTTTCAAAAGAAAATTTTCCTAGATAAATCCACGTTCCTCCACCCATTTTTTGGTTCACCCTGAATCGGGTCTGGCCTCCTTTGTGATGTACTGTATACAAGGCATCATCAGTGCTTTTGGGCAAAGTTTTGTACGACACATACACCCCATATTCTCCTGCCTCGGGGAGTTCGGGCATCCATTCCGTCCACGACTCCTTATCTGCATCCGTCACTGTTTCTATCTGCCTGTATGTGCCATCATTAAAAGGGTTTTCAAAATCCTCATATTGCTCTTTCAGATAGGCAAAACCCTGCTCCTTTCCCGTTTTCCAATTCTTGCCCCGTTCTTTGTATTTCGAATTCCCCTTGTTCCTGTCATTGTCTACAATCACCTCATTCAGCTGATAATCACGCTCTCGAGGAAGAAGAACATTCGCCCCTGCATTTTCCAACATGGGCACGAGAAATGGCAAAACATAACTCTGAGTGTATAAATCTTCAACCGTCTGAAACATCCGTGCCCTTTGCCACTCCCAGCGAGCCAACTTTTGTTCGTAATACCAGCCATGACTTTGCCACATGGCTATGTGCCTGTTATCTAATCCTTTTTCAGGAACAAACGATCTTGATATGTTAGTTACGAGTGGTTTATCTACTTTATTCTCAAATCTACCGTTTTTGTTTTTCAACGGAATGTAATCTTCTATCAAACGTTTATTGGCATACAATTTGACAGAATAATCTTTCATATTTTTCGGAAGCAACACTTTTAACTGAGCATATATTTCCTTCACATTTTCTTCCCGAAAAGGTATGTACGCACAATTATCATTAGCATAAAGCCGAATCGTCTTTTTCTCAATTTTTGCAGATTCTATTTTGATTTTTCCTATCGCAAGACTCTTTTGTGCGTATTTGGTCAGATAATTACCCACACTTTCCGTATACTTTTTATCGACTGAGCCTTGACCAAAAGTATAGACACTCGACAATAGACAAAAGATTAGAATTAATCCGATATTTACTTTTTTCATAAACTAAACGACTGATATTGTGCATTACAAATCTAACAAAAAAAAAGCGATTCGAAATATCGAATCGCTTTTCTATATGGTCTGAAACCTGTTTCCTGATTATTCTGCGCTTTCTGCAGGAGTTTCCTCTGTTGCAGGAGCTTCTTCTGCAGGTGCAGCCTCTTCTTCAGCTTTAGCTGCGGCAGCTTCTGCTTTCTTTTGAGCAACAGCCTCTGCTTTAGCTTTATTTACAGCTTTTTCGGCTTCTAAACGAGCTTTTGCATCAGCAGCAGCTTTTTCTGCATTCTTACCTTTCTCTGTTTCCAATGCTTTTTCTTTCTGATCTTTCCATGCTTGGAATTTTGTTTCTGCATCAGCTTCTGTGAAAGCACCTTTTTTAACCCCACCCAACAAGTGTTTCATCATTAAAACACCTTCGCCGGAAAGGATATTACGAACAGTGTCAGTTGGTTGCGCACCTACTTGCATCCAATACAAAGCTCTGTCGAAATTTAAAACTATTGTAGCAGGATTAGTGTTTGGATTGTATGAACCAACCTTCTCAATAAATTTACCATCACGTGGAGCTCTGCTATCTGCGATAACGATTTGATAATAAGGATAATCTTTACGACCTCTTCTTTGTAAACGGATCTTAGTTGCCATTTGTTTTAATTGTTAATTTTAATTAGTACATAATTGTTATTAGCGGGCACAAAGATATGAATTGTTTTCGAGTCTGCAAGTATTTATATTCTTTTTATTTATGCAAATCAGTAATTGAAATTAGTTCAATTACATTAGTCGTTTTACATACGCTTCGCTCCTGTGACCGTTGGTTGTCGTGACTCGGCATAATCAAAACAAATTTTGCTTCTGCTCTCGCTACTTAAAACGTTCTTTTTCATTCGATGTCCATCGTAGAAAATCGAAATAACATTTTGTAGGGGCAGGCTTTTAGTCTGCCCGAAGGTAGGAGTGTGTTGAATATACCCGATTGAAAAAGATTGCAATGTTCTGTATTATGGTATTGCAAATGTTAAAATCGCACCAAAAATAGTAAAATCGGTAAATAATGTAATAGAAATGGGGAGTTTTTAACTAAAATTTTGTTGTTAATAGTAAAAACTAGGTATCTTTGTATCGCTGTTGATGTAAAGCTACACAAAGACTAGAATACTTGATTTAATTTACTGTTGACGATGAATGTATATACTATATTGAAGTATGTAAATAAATTTAAACACCCCAGACTCAAACTTTTAGGAATCTATTTATTTCACATATTCGGACGACGTTACATAGGGATATTTTTCGACCCGGTGTTGGGTTGCAATATCAGGTGCAAAATGTGTCACTTCAGTGACGAGGAGCAACGCAAAAAAATGAAAGGGGTGATGACGCTGGATGAAATGACAAAATTTGGTAATGCCTTCTTTCACCGTGCTTTGAAACTGCAAATCGGTTGTGGTGCAGAACCTACTCTACATAAAGACCTGCCAAAATTGATTGCACTGGGCAAAGAGAAAAAAGTTCCTTGGGTTTCGATAACTACAAATGCCAATTTGCTTTCGGATAAGATGTTAACCGATTGCCTGGAAGCGGGGTTGGACGAAATAACCATCTCCTTGCATGGCGTGAAGAAAGAAACGTATGAATTTATGATGGATAAGGCTAGTCACGATGTATTTCTGGATGTATTGTACAGAATGTCGGAGGCCAAGAAGAAGTATAATTTTTCAATCCGTATCAATTATACAATAAACGAAGACAATGTAGACGAGTTGGCCAATTTCTTCGATGTGTATGGTAATATAGATTTCGACGTTATACAGCTAAGGCCCATAGCCAATTTTGGAAATACGACTTATCATAATTTCAGTTATGCCCGTTTGATAGAAAAGTATGACGAAACCATTCAGAAGGTAAAGGATGAAGCCATAAAGCGTAATATAAGATGTCTGGTTTCGAGTAAAGAACAAATGTTGGCTCCGGACAATAAGAACAGCAATAGTGTTATTTATGAAGGAGTTTACTATTATTTCGACCCTAAGTTGCCTTGGCGTGGCGATTTTGATCTGGGCAATGAAACATTCGAAAGTTATTGCCGAAGAAAGGGGATTGGTTGGAGGCTCTTCAAAAGTATTTTTCAAAGCAAAAGAAAAATGAATAAGAAAAAGCGGCAACTGAATTACGAAATCAGTTAAAGATAACACAAGAACGTGGTGAATTTTCAAACACCACGTTTTTTGTTTAATTTTGTGTTCTTCCTCAAATCGTATATAACTATGGATATCAAAATGAATTGATAGTTCAATGAACTTCAAATTCCTTACCGTTATCCAGATCTAACCGGCCGTTTTTTTTATTATCGGTCTTGTTTCAGCCTGTCAGCCATTGCTTTAGCCAACTCTATACAAGCATTGTATGTATCTTCGTGCATAGATTGTTTCATTTCGACGGGAGTACCCACAACCTCAAACTTCGAATCTTCTGCAAATTGAGCCAACCGTTTTACGGCTGCCCCCGCCCATGTGAACGAACCGAAATAACCGAAACAGCGGTTTTTCATATCCCGGCTTTCTACTTTCGACAGCAGATATTCGACATTGGGAAACAACTTGTTGTTGTATGTTGGCGAACCAACTATCAAACCTTTATATTTGAATATATCTCGCAAGATGTATGAGTGCGAACTTTTAGAAACGTTGTGTATGATCACATCTTTTATGCCTTGCACGGCCAACTCGTGAGCTATGGTTTCGGCCATTTGCTCCGTGTTTCCGTACATGCTGCCATAGGCGATAACCACGCCTTCGTCTCCTTGATAACGGCTCAATTTATCGTAAAGAGAAACCACTTTGTTTATTTGCTCGGGTATTGTCCATATAGGTCCGTGAGTGGAGCAGATATATTTGATTTCCAGACTGCTGAGCTTTTCCAGAGCTTTTTGCACTGGCGATCCGAATTTGCCGACAACGTTTGAATAGTAACGGACCATTTCGTCGTAAAATCTTTCGGGGCGCAACTGGGTGTCGGTTATTCCGCCGTCAATGGTTCCGAAAGTACCGAAAGCATCGCCCGAGAAGATAATTTTATCGGATGTTTCGTAAGTCATCATTGTTTCAGGCCAATGCACCATAGGCGTCAGGTAGAAAACCAGATTATGCTTTCCCAGAGATAGTTGATCGCCATCTTCAATAACCTTTACCCCGTCTTTGATGTCGAAAAATCCTTGAACCATATCGGCAGTTCTTTTGTTTCCCACTATCTGAACATCAGGGTATTTGGTTCTTAATAATGCCAAGGAACCAGAGTGATCCGGCTCCATGTGGTTTATGATCAGGTAATCTAAAGGTTTTCCGTCAAGAGCAATTTCAAGTTTTTTCAGGAAAACGTCTGAATAGCATATATCTACGGTGTCGAATAAAGCATTTTTTTCGTCCCTTATCAGGTAAGAGTTGTATGACACACCCTCAGGCAGAGGCCATAGGCTTTCGAACAGTTCTTTTGTTCTGTCGTTAACTCCCAGATAAAATAAGTCTTCTTTAATCTGAATGGGTTTGAGCATAATATTTTAGAATTTGTATTTTAAAATAAGAAACCGTCTAGGCTTTTTCGTTTTATTCAATTTTGTCATCCTGAGAGTATCCAAGGATCTGTTTTTTTAGATGTTTCACTACGTTCAACATGACAAAAACTCAAAAATTAAGTATAATTTAAAAAGTCTAGATGACTTCTAAGAGTATATTCTTTCAGTCAACAGTTATCAGCGAAAACTTATCACTCGTAACTTGTAACTGTCTGTAAGACGAAGTAACTTGTAACTACTTAGATCTTTCTTTTCTTCGCAAAGCGTTCCATACCAACCATATTCCCCACAAGATGAACGGAATACTGAGCATTTGCCCCATGTCCATGCCAAAGGTGGCACGCATGTGAATTTCGAACGGTTCTTGCACATTTTTCAGGTATTCAAGTAAGAATCTGGACAGAAAAATACCGATAAGTCCGATACCTAGTAATAAACCCTGTTTACTTTTAGCCGAGGTTTTCCAATACAGGAACATGGTGAGGCAAAAAATAGAGAAATATATAAGGGCTTCATATATTTGAGTCGGGTGGCTCGGTGCGGAAAATAGAGGTTCGGCACCACGTTGCCATGCCGGAATATTGGTTATAAAACGAAATGCCCAGGGCAGGTCTGTTGCATGCCCGTATATTTCGTGGTTTGTAAGATTGCCTATACGTATAAATGTTCCCGTCAATGCAGCCGCTATGATCAACCTGTCGAGTACCCAAATCATGCTTTGCTTGGTTTTGCGATGATAAAAGTATACGCCTGCAACTATCCCGATTGCGCCGCCATGACTGGCCAGTCCGCCTTCCCATATCTTAAACAATTCGATCGGGTTGGACAGGTAATACCCCGGATTGTAGAACAGGCAATGCCCTAATCGGGCGCCAACAATCACTCCTACAACAACATACCAGAAAAGAGTATTGAACCACTTTTCGGGCATTTTTTCGTGTTTATATATTTTTTCGACCAGCAAAACGGCACACAATAAGCCAATGGCCCAACAAAGGCCATACCATACAATAGGTTTGCTGCCTAACGAAAATATTTCAGGATCTACAGTCCAGGTTATGTATGAAAGCATATTCTAGTAAAAAATAAGTTAAAAAAAATCGCAACTTTGTAATAATTAATTGGCAAACTTACATAAAAATTGCGACTTTTGAATACTTAAAAATAAAATCGAATATTTGTTATGGTTGTTTTTGATAGGAAGCATCGAGAGCCATTATTTCCTTTTTTTCAAATATACTCAAATCCTTTTTCAGATAAGGCGATGTAATAGTTGCTGCATCCAATATACTGTGAAAGAGGAAATCGGATGAATAATTTTTTCTGTGATTCATTATTAGCCCGGAATATTTGTCAGGATACTTTTCTTTATATTTTGCAGACATCCACACAAAACTTGCCGGGTAATGTATTGGTGGTGAGTCTGATGCGTGCAGCCATATGTCATTCTCCCCTAAAGATTCGCCGTGATCAGACAAGTAGATCATAATCGTATTTGTATCTTCCATCTCTTTGATCAGGTTGAACAGAAAATAGTCTGTGTATACGATTGTGTTGTCGTATGAATTTATCATTTCTTCCGGAGTATTGGAAGTGATAATCTTACTTTTTATTATGGGTTGAAATTTTGCGGTTTGATCTGTAAAGTGTGAATTATACCACCAATGAGAGCCGATGGTGTGAAGAATAACCAGCTTTTTTGATGCTTTTGTTCCCATCCTGTTCTTAAAGTGAGGTATTAGAGATTCATCCAGCCATTTATCAAAGACATAAGAGGATTTATTTATTGAGCTAAATAGAAGGGTATCACACTCGTGCATAAAATATACGTAGGAATACGCTGACTCTTGATTGGCAAGCCATGAGGTTTCAAAGCCACAGGCGTTGAATATGTCTATAAAAGATCGTTCTTTGTAGGCTAGTTGCGGAGAAACGCTATCAGCACGGGTCAGGATATCTGGCAAACTTTTGTTGGTATAGGTATGGGGTGTGTATATGTTGGGTAATGATATGATATCATTGCGTGTAGACAGCAATGGGGTAGTATTCCTTTGATAGCCATTCATTGGCAGGTGGTCGGCTCGGAGAGATTCTCCGATAACAAACACTACATTTAGACTGTCGGTATTGCAAAAGCTATTTGCCGAAAGACTGGGCCTGTCTTCCGAAATGATGCTTCTTTCATTGCAATATGATTTGGTTACAAAATAAATATTAAACGGGATGTGGTTGGCTATCAGTCTTTCTATACTCTTGGTGTTGATGAAAAAGATGAAAAAGATTAAACTTATACAGAATATAATATACGAATATTTAATCTTTTCAATTCTTTTGAAACGATAAAATACCAGAACGATGGATAATGCCAAAGACAATATTATGGTAAGGATTAGAGGGACAGAAATCAAATCGGAAGACGTTTCCCAATCGTTGTGTAGGGTGGCGTCCAATATCATGACTGTCAGAGTTGTGTTCATTGTCCAGGCATAAAAACCTAAAACAGAGCACAACAATATCAGTGAAGGATAGATCAGGGCAAAAACATACCTGTTTAGGGCAATAACAGATACGAATGATAAAGATCCAACCAATATCAAGGCGCATTGACCGGCAACATAAACAACATCCTTTGCATTATGTATGGGGTATGTATTGAAATCCAATACCACAAAAATGGTTATCAATAAAGTAGATAACAATACAAGTATTATAAAATTGACAGGCAATTTTTCTGTTGCAAATTTCATTGTAATATTCCTTTTTTGCGGCCAATAAGAAATGGGGTATACCTATTTATGAATGTTATTACGGGGATAAATAGTATCATTGCAAGTATCAGGTAACACAGATTATATTCTATATTATTATCTAAAATATCGAGAGGTAACTTCAGTATGAATACATGGATAGCTTTTATAAAGGCATAAACCAAAAGATGAAAACCTAAAATAATGATAGTATTTCGTCCGTAGAAATTGAATATTCTTGAAGCTGGTAATATGGAAGATAAAGTCAAAATAAAAATTGCACCACACAAGGCATTCAATATGAATAAGATATAATTATTGAAATTTAACTTATAGACCATTATATATTCATCGTTAGCGTTAGCATTCATTAATATGATGATCAGAATGAAGGAGATGGCAACTATAACCAGCTTTATGTAAATAGATTGATTTAAAATATACTTATTAAGCAAATCTTTTTTTCGCATTATATAGCCGATGTTTATGAAGAGTATACAAAACAAAGCAACGTCGCCCCCCCCAAGGCAAACGGAAAGGGATAGTCTCTTTGACTAAAATTCCAATAATGAATAAAATACAAGAGGTCAGTATAGTGTATTTTGGTAGATATTTTAAAATTAAAAAAAAGATGATTTCGCAAACAAACAGGCAGGGCAAAAACCAAATAGGAAAATTGAAGCCTAAGAATTCTTTTGACGCGGGGGCATAAAAAATGCCAACAATATATTTTAACAGATTTTCATCTCCATCTGTTTCATTACCAAAGTTTCTCCCTACAATTACATAATAAATGTATGATATTATCGCAAAAAAGAAAAACGGAACAATTAAATGTCTGAATTTATGTTTTACAAATGCTATAAAATTATCTTGTTTCAAGGAGAATAATATTCCGGTACATATAAAAAAAAGAGACAAATGGAATGAATTTGAAAATAACCTTAAGTCGTACGTAACAGATAGGTGAGTTAACATCACAAGCACGATAGCCATTGTCTTTGTTGTATTTATATAATATAATTCGTTTTTACCCGAATTTTGACTATGTTTTTTCATGGCTTCAAAAATACAACAAATCTCAAGATTACAATTTTAGCGATCTCAAAAAATATAACATAATAGTCAAAAATTATAAAAAAAGCATTCTTTTTTGCCTCTAAAAATAATGTTTTATAATATCTTTTATTTGTTAAATAATTCATTTACCTTTATATCGTAAGTATAACAAAATGTATTTCAAACGGTGCAAATATTTAAAATCTTGATTATAAATTGCATTTAACAACCAAACATTTTTAATTCGGAACAGCGATGAGTTACTTAAAATTTGATAAAACAAGAATGGTCAACCTCGAATATTCTCTGAACAGGGAAATTTTGAGAACTAATAGAAGGGGGGCATACCATTGTACAACTCTTGTTGAATGCAATACCCGTAAGCAGCATGGATTGTTGGTGATGCCTGTACCCAATCTGGACGAGTCGAATCATGTATTGCTTTCATCTTTCGACGAAACGGTTATTCAACGAGGAGCAGAATTTAATTTAGGTATACATAAATATGATGGAGAGCATTATAGTCCTCTAGGGCATAAGTATATTCGTGAGTTTGATTGCGAATCGTGCCCGAAGACTATATATCGTATCGGGGGCGTTATTTTGTCGAAAGAAAAATTGTTTTCGTTGGAAGAAAACAATATCCTTATCCGATATACTTTGCTGGAGGCACATTCTCCTACAACCTTGAGATTCAGACCGTTTTTGGCTTTCAGGAGTATCAATGAGTTGACACACGAAAACGGTAAGGCTAATTTGTCTTACCAGGAAATAGAAAACGGTATCAGTACATGTATGTATGACGGTTACCCTAATCTTTATATGCAATTCAGTAAACCCAATTCGTTCAACTATAACCCGTTGTGGAATAAAGGGATTGAATATAGCAAGGATATGGAGCTGGGTTTTGAATATAAGGAAGACTTGTACGTTCCCGGATATTTTGAGGTGCCCATAGAAAAAGGAGAAACTATTGTTTTTTCGGCAAGCGATAAACCCGTAAAGACCGGTAGGTTGGTAAAGCAGTTTGATGAAGAGATAGAGCGGCGTACTCCCCGTTCTTCGTTCTACAATTGTTTGAAAAATTCGGCGCATCAGTTCTATATACGCCCAACCAAAAGCGAGTTGTATCTGCTCAGGGGCTATCCTTGGTTTGGAGTTGAGGCGCGCGACCAATTTATGTCTTTGCCGGGACTTACAATGTCTATCGGCAGGAATGAGGCATTTGAAGAAGTGATAAATACGGCGAGAACGCCTATTTACCAATTTCTGGAAAACAGACCCGTTACCGGCCTGCTGAAAGGTTTGGACAAACCCGACGTATTGCTATGGGTGATCTGGGCAATAAAAAAGTTTTTCTTGACAAATAAAGATACCTGCCTGTCTAAATACAGCGATCTGGTGAAAGATATAATGCGTTTTATAATGGAAAACAAGCATCCGAATTTGCATCTGGAAGGGAATAACCTGCTCTGGTGCAATGGAAAAGATATATCGGCCAGTTGGATGGATACAACATTCATGGGTAGGCTGATTACACCTCGCACAGGTTTCCTTGTAGAAGTAAATGCCTTGTGGTATAACGCATTGATGGTGCTTCGCGAATTTATGGAACATGACAATGATGATGAACAACAAATTCGCGAAATTGTTACATTTACAGAGACTGTAAGAGATTCTTTCCTCGATACATTTGTGAATAACGCAGGATATTTGTTCGACTACGTGGATGGCACGTTGCCCGATTGGCAGGTCAGACCCAACATGGTTATCGCCATTGCAATGGATTATTCACCTTTGACCCGGAGGCAAAGCAAATCTGTATTGGATATGGTTACGAAAGAACTCCTTACACCAAAGGGAATACGTACGCTGTCGCCAAAGAGCGAAGGCTACCAGCCATATTTTGAAGGAAGCCAGCACAACAGGGATTACGCATATTCGAACGGAACGGCATGGCCTTTTTTGTTAGGACATTTTTTTGAAGCATATATAAAAATACATCAAAGAAGCGGCATTTCTTTCATCGAAAGAATGCTGATTACCATCGAAGAAGAAATGGCAAATAATTGTATTGGTTCTTTATCGCAACTTTACGACGGAAATCCGCCTTATACAGGCCGGGCAGCATTTTCTTACGCTCCAAGTGTGGCCGGAGTGTTGAGGGCGATGCAGCTAAAAGACAAACTGGAAGAAGAGTTAGATAATGAATAAACAATTAAGAAAATAAATATTCTGTATCAATGAAAGCATTAATGTTTGGGTGGGAGTTTCCACCTCATATACTGGGAGGTTTGGGCACGGCCAGTTATGGCTTGACCAAAGGCATGGCTAAACAGCCCGACATGGACATAACTTTTGTTATACCAAGACCTTGGGGAGACGAAGACCAAAGTTTCCTGAAGGTGATTGGAACATGTAATGTGCCGGTGGTGAGATACGATGTCCCGTTGGAAAAAGTGAAAGCAAAATTTTCCAAATATGTGGATCCGCAAGAGTATTATGATTTTAGAGATCACATTTATGCGGATTTTCGCTATATCAAAACAAATGAATTTGGGTGTATCGAGTTTTCGGGAAGATATCCTGACAATTTGTTGCAGGAAATCAATAACTATTCAATTGTTGCCGGAGTAATAGCCCGTACATACAACTATGACATAATACATTCGCACGATTGGCTGACATATCCTGCCGGTATACATGCGAAGAATATATTGGGCAAACCTTTGGTGGTTCATGTTCATGCAACGGACTACGACCGTAGCCGGGGAAAGGTGAATCCTCAGGTGTATGGGATAGAAAAGGACGGAATGGATAATGCAGACCACATTATATGTGTGAGCGACCTGACCCGCAAGACGGTTATAGAGAAATACCATCAAGACCCAAGAAAGGTTTCCACGGTGCATAATGCAGTGGAGCCGTTAAGTCCCGAAATAATGGCTATTAAACCGGAAAAAAGGACTAAAGACAAGATTGTTACCTTCTTGGGGCGTATAACCATGCAGAAGGGACCCGAATATTTTGTGGAAACAGCCGAAAAGGTTATCAAAAGAACAAAGAACATTCGTTTTGTGATGGCCGGAAGCGGAGATATGATGGAGCAGATGGTATATCTGGTAGCGTCGAAAGGTATGTCGGACAGGTTTCACTTTCCGGGATTTATGAAAGGGAAACAGGTGTACGAAATGTTGAAGCGCAGCGATGTGTATGTGATGCCTTCCGTATCGGAACCGTTTGGCATATCGCCGCTGGAGGCGATGCAGTGCGGCATTCCCTCAATCATATCGAAGCAATCGGGCTGCGCCGAAATTTTGGATAAGGCTATAAAGTTGGATTATTGGGATACGGAGGCTATGGCTGATGCTATTTATTCAATTTGCACTTATCCGGCAATGGCCGATTTTTTGCAAAAAGAAGGTAAGCACGAGGTTGATAATATAAAGTGGGAAGACGCCGGACTGAAAGTCCGTAAGATTTACGATGAACTCTGTTTTTAATCAAAATAAAGAAATATTTTAAATTATGAAGACAATTTGTTTTTGTTTCAAGATACACCAACCGTTTCGACTGAAAAGGTACCGGTTCTTCAATATCGGAGGCGACCATTATTACTATGACGATTTTTCGAATGAAGATATACTTCAACAAATCGCATATTCTTCTTATATACCGGCCAACAGGATGTTGCTGGAAATGATAAAAAACTCAGACGGAAAGTTTAAAGTGGCTTTTTCGGTTTCCGGTATCGCCCTAGAGCAGATGGAAATGTATACTCCGGAAGTTATTGACGGACTTAAAGAGCTGGCTAAGACGGGATGTGTTGAGTTTTTGTCGGAGCCATACGCACATTCGCTGGCATCGTTGTTCGATGTCGAAGGATTCAGGCAACAGGTTGAGCAGCATACCCGAAAAATAAAGGAGCTTTTTGAACAAGAGCCAAAAGTCTTCTGTAATACAGAATTGTTGTATTCGGATGAGATAGCAAGCCTTGTCGCCGATATGGGTTATGAGGCAATGATTACGGAAGGAGCCAAACGCACGTTAGGTTGGAAGAGTCCCAATTATCTGTACAGGTCTACGGTGGAGCCAAACCTCAAGTTGCTGTTGAGGAATGCGAAGTTGAGCGACGACATATCGTTCCGTTTTTCAGACTATTCGTGGAATGAGTATCCATTAACCGCCGATAAATATATCGACTGGATAGCCTCTACGCCCGACGAAGAACAGTTGTTCAACTTGTTTATGAGTTACGAAACATTTGGCATGCATCAGCATGTGCAGTCCGGAATCTTCGAATTTATGAAGGCTTTGCAAGGCTTTGCGTATGAGCATGACATCAGTTTTTCTACACCAAGTGAGGTGTTGAAAAAATATAAACCCGTGGGAATCATCTCGGTGACTCACCCTATCTCTTGGGCCGATGAAGAAAGAGACACATCGGCATGGTTGGGTAATATATTGCAGCAAGAGGCTGTGAATAAGTTGTACGAATTGTCCGAAAGGGTAGAACTAAGCCAGACCCGCAGAATAAAACAAGATTGGCTCTATCTGCAATCGTGCGACCATTTCTATTATATGGGAACAAAAAAGCCCTTGCCTTACAGTCCGTATTCGTCTCCTTACGAGGCATTCAACAATTATATGAATATATTGGGCGACTTTAGGGAAAGGGTTGAGGCCGAATTTCCGAGTTCGATAGAAAATGAAGAACTTAGCGCACTTTTGAAGCAGATTCACGATCAGGAAAAAGAAATAGATAAACTGGAAAATGAGATTCATGCCTTAAGGGAAAAAAGTTACAGGAAGAAAAAAGTCTGATTCAAATAGTTATTTTCGGAAGCTCTCTTTTATCAAAAAGGGAGCTTTTTGTTGTATGTCTGCCGAAAAATGTTATTTTTGCATATAAACTAATCTCAACGAATAAACAGAAAACTCTATGACCGCTTTTTTTTCAAGTATGGAATCGCCCGAACGTGTATATTGGTACATTGCAATTGGAGCCAGTATTGTTTTTGTATTGCTCACGATAGCTTCTTTTTTTGGAGGAGACTCGGACGTCGATGTCGAAACACAGGTTGGTGAAGCGGAAAGTCCGTTTCATTTGTTTTCTTTACGAAATATAATTAACTTCTTGCTAGGGTTTGGATGGACGGGTGTTGTATTTTATGGCAACATAGAAAATCAGATAATATTAGGATTATTAGCCATTCTGGTGGGTGCATTGTTTGTTGCGGTTTTCTTCATGACAATGCGTTCTTTCCTTAAGTTGACGGAAAACAATACATTCAGCTTGGAGCAGGCGGTTGGAAAAACCGGAAATGTATACCTTAAAATTCCACCGCAGAAAACCGGAAAAGGGAAAGTCCTGATCAGTGTAAAAGGTTCTGTCAGAGAGTTGGAGGCTGTTACGGAAGATGAGTCGGCAATAGAAACGGGAAGAACTGTTGAGGTTGTAGCGGTAGAGGGGTCTGCACTGATTGTGAAAAGAGTATAAAAAACAAAACTAAATAATATTTATAATTAACATTTACTATGGAACAAGGAATTATTCTTCTTATCGGGATATTGGCTGTTGTTTTGGTCGTTCTGATATTATTTCTGGCATCACGGTACAAGCGTTGTCCGTCTGATAAAATATTAGTTGTATATGGAAAAACAGGAGGCTCGTCGGCCAAGTGTGTGCATGGAGGAGGAGCGTTTATCTGGCCGGTTATTCAGGATTATTCGTTTCTCGACCTGAAGCCTATTTCCATTGAGGCAAACCTGAAAAGTGCTTTGAGTAGACAGAATATACGTGTGGATGTTCCTTGTCGTTTTACGATAGCAATTTCGACAGAAAAAGATACAATGAATGCTGCGGCTGAACGTTTGTTGGGATTGGTTCCCGGGCAAATTCAGGATTTGGCACAGGATATCCTTTTCGGACAGTTGCGTCTTGTTATCGCAACAATGACTATTGAGGAAATCAACTCGGACAGGGATAAATTTCTCGATAATATTTCGATAAATGTTGATACCGAATTGCGTAAAATAGGTCTTAAGCTGATAAACGTAAACGTAACCGACATCAATGACGAATCGGGTTATATCGATGCTCTTGGAAAAGAAGCTGCCGCAAAAGCCATAAACGAAGCCAAGGTAAGCGTTGCCGAGCAGGAAAAAATGGGAGAAACCGGTAAGGCTTTGGCAGACAGAGAGCGTGATGTTCAAATTGCTGAAACCAACAGAGATAGGGATGTTAAAATTGCCAATACTCAGAAAGACAGGGAGGTAAGTATTGCTCAGGCTGCAAGAGATGAGTCTATCGGTAAGGCGGAAGCTGCCAGAGACACCCGTGTGAAAACTTCGGAAGCCAACGCAACCGCCATACAGGGAGAGAATGAGGCGAAAATCACTATCGCAAATTCTGACGCCGCACGTCGTGAAAGAGAAGCTGAGGCTATGCGCCTAGCCATAAGTGCCGAAAAAGTGCAACAAGCGAAAGCTCTGGAAGAAGCATACCAAGCAGAACAAAAAGCCGAGCTTGCCCGTTCCGAAAGGGAACGTTCAACTCAGATTGCCAACGTGGTTGTTCCTGCCGAAATTGATAAGCAAAAAGCCATAATTGACGCTCAGGCTGAGGCAGAAAAAGTAAGAGTGCAGGCGAAAGGGGAGGCAGATGCCATTTTTGCGAAGATGGATGCCGAAGCCCGTGGTTTGTATGAAATATTGACAAAACAAGCCGAAGGTTATAAAGAAATGGTAGCCGCCGCAGGTGGAAGTGCAACAGACGCTTATCAGTTGTTGTTGATCGAAAAACTTCCCGAATTGGTTAAAACCCAGGTTGAAGCAATCAAGAACATCAAGATTGATAAAATCACTGTTTGGGATTCACAGAACGGAGGTGGCGCAAACGGTAGCGACAAAACCTCTACGGCCAACTTTGTTTCGGGTTTGATGAAAAGCGTGCCCCCACTGAACGATTTGTTCAATATGGCGGGAATGAATCTGCCCTCGTACCTGAAAGGAAATGAGGTGAAAGATGCTGACGCAGAAGATGTAACGGATAACAAAAAGAAATAAGAAATATCACTTGTAATATGCTTGAAACCAACCGGATTCTTTCGGTTGGTTTCGTCGTTTAAAGGAGGCAGAAAAATGATTGGTTTAGAATATACAAATCATAATTGTAGGGGTGGGGTTCTACTCTACCCGAAGGCAGTTAATATATAAAGAACCTATTTCGACTATAAGCGTCTTTATTTTAATATTTTTAACGACGAAATAAAGGAATTCAGATTTAACATTCATATTTTTGTCATGCGAATAAAGTAATATCAAAAAAAGGTCTTAGACCTGTTTTTTTATTTGGAAAGCAAAGAAGTCATCTAGACTTTTTAAATTATACTTAATTTTTGAGTTTTTGTCATGTTGAACGTAGTGAAACATCTAAAAAACAGATCCTTCGATACTCTCAGGATGACAAAATTGAATAAAACGAAAAAGTCTAGACGGTTTCAAAATAAGCCTAGTGTAGGTTATAACTCGAAAATATATCATTAACTATTATTGATTACTTAATTACAAAATAGATTTTTATGGCTCAGGTTGACATAAGAGAATTAAATGAACGGATAGAGAAACAAAGTTCGTTCGTTAATATGATTACCATGGGAATGGACAAGGTTATTGTAGGACAAAAACATCTTGTCGAATCCCTTCTGATAGGATTATTGTCTGATGGACATATATTGCTGGAGGGTGTTCCCGGGTTGGCAAAAACATTGGCCATAAAGACATTGGCATCGTTGATTGATGCAAAATATCACCGTATTCAGTTCACGCCCGATTTGTTGCCTGCCGATGTTATCGGTACGTTGATATACAGTCCCAAATCGGAAGAATTTTTGGTGAAACAGGGTCCTGTTTTCTCAAATTTTGTTTTGGCCGACGAGATAAACCGTGCTCCGGCAAAAGTGCAGAGTGCCTTGCTTGAGGCTATGCAAGAGCGTCAGGTTACGATAGGCGATAAGACATACGAATTGCCAAAACCATTTTTGGTAATGGCAACTCAAAACCCGATAGAGCAGGAGGGTACTTATCCTTTGCCCGAAGCTCAGGTCGACCGTTTCATGCTGAAAGTAATTATCAACTATCCTAAGAAAGAAGAGGAACAATTGATATTGCGTCAGAATATTACAAATGCTTACGAAAAACTGACACCTGTATTGAAGGCTGAAGAAATTCTGGAAGCCAGAAAAGTTGTAGGTGATGTGTACCTGGACGAAAAAATAGAAAAATATATCGTAGATATTGTATTTGCCAGCCGTTTCCCTCAAGATCATGGATTGCCCGATCTGAAAGGGTTGATTGGTTTCGGGGCGTCGCCTCGTGCTTCCATCAATTTGGCATTGGCTTCTCGTGCCTATGCTTTCATCAAGCGCAGAGGATATGTTATTCCGGAAGACGTGAGAGCTGTGTGTCACGATGTTATGCGTCACCGTATTGGTCTGACTTACGAAGCGGAAGCAAATAACACAACTTCTGACGAGATCATAAGCGAAATACTGAATAAGGTTGAAGTGCCTTAAGTAGTTGGCAGTGAGTAGATTCCACTCAGCCTTACCAAAAGGAGGTGATTGACAGACTCATAACTTAAATATAGATTTTTCGTATTACTCAGGACGACAAATAAATAAAGAAAAAGGATGTTAGCCGATTGCGCTTGTCAAATATTGATAACTGATCGCTGATAACTGATAACTGAAAAGTGGATGGATACAGCCGAATTAATAAAGAAAGTACGCCAGATAGAAATAAAAACTAAAGGGCTTTCGCAGAATATTTTTGCGGGGCAGTATCATTCTGCCTTTAAGGGTCGGGGTATGGCTTTTTCGGAAGTGAGGGAGTATCAGTACGGGGATGATATAAGGGATATCGACTGGAACGTTACGGCACGCTACAATAAGCCGTTCATCAAAATATTTGAAGAAGAACGGGAGCTTACTGTTATGCTGATGATTGATGTTTCGGGAAGTCTCGATTTTGGCAGTACGGAAGTCTATAAAAGAAATATTGTGACGGAAGTCGCTGCCACGCTGGCTTTTTCGGCAATGCAAAACAACGATAAAATTGGCGTTATCTTCTTTTCCGACAAAATAGAGAAATTCATTCCACCCAAAAAAGGGAAAAAACATATCTTGTATATTATCAGGGAATTGATAGACTTTACGCCCGAAAGCAATCAGACAGATGTTGGCGTGGCTTTGAGGTACTTGACCAATGCCATAAAGAAAAGATGTACGACATTCATTATTTCCGACTTTATGGACTCTCCCGATTTTGAACGGGCTATGACCATTGCCAATAAAAAACACGATTTGGTTGCATTGCAAATATATGACGACCTGGAAACTATGCTGCCTTCTGTCGGCTTGATGAAGTTGTTGGACGCAGAATCGCAGAAAGAGGTTTGGATCGACACGTCTTCACGGAAAACGAGGGAAATGTATGAGCGGCATTTCGAAAAACAATTGTATTATTCCCAGCAATCTTTTTCGAAGAGTAAGGTCGATAACGTGATAATGAGCACAAAAGATGATTATGTGAAAGCATTGCTGGCACTTTTCAAAAAAAGAAATTAATATTGATAACATGCTGAGCCTTTGAAAATAAGGAAAATAGAATATATGTTTAGAAAAGGAAAAATCATAATATTGCTGCTAACGGTTTTGGCGTTTGCTCATTTGCAGTCATTTGCTCAAAGAACATCAGTTTCGGCAACTATTAATCCGTCTGAAATACTTATTGGAGAGCAAAGTACAATTACACTAAATATAAAAACACCTGTTGGACGGACGGTTATCACTCCTGATTATGAGTATGCCGATACTCTGATTACGGGGATAGAGGTACTAGCAAAACTAGAACCCGATACAACAATCAGTCACGATGTGATGACGATAGTTCAGCAGTATATTGTCACATCTTTCGATTCTGCATTGTACAATATACCTTATATGACTGTGATTGACGGAACAGATACCATATATTCTAAAAATATGGGATTGAAGGTAAGTTCCATCATGCTGCCCGACTCCGTTATGTCGTATCTGGACAAAATGAATAAGGGGGAAACCGACTCCATCAATTTTCAGGCATTGGAAATCAATGATATAAAAGATATACAGGCTCCACCTTTTATGTTGGGCGATTTTCTTATCAATTTTATATATAAATATACTTGGCTTGTAGCGATAATCGTATTGCTGATTGTTGGAGGAATAGTATTGTTCTTCTATTTGCGCAAGAAGAAGAAAGGATATTTCTTCAAGCCGGAAGTTATTTTGCCTCCCCATATTGTTGCCATCAAGGCTTTAGACAAACTGAAGGATGAAAAACTTTGGCAGCAAGGATACGAAAAAGAATATTACACGGAACTTACTGATACTTTGCGTATTTATATCGAAAAAAGATATTTCATTCATGCAATGGAGCAAACTTCTGATGAAACATTAGATGCTATAAATATCTTTTTGGAAGATAGCGAAAACTTTGAACGGTTGAAACAAATATTCCGGATATCCGATCTGGTCAAATTTGCTAAATATAAGCCTCTTCCTAATGAGAATGACCTTAGCTTGACGTATGCCTATCAGTTTGTGGATCAGACAAAAATGATTGAGAAAGAGCCGGATGTAAAAGAATCGGACTCTCAATCGCAATTGAGAAATTCGCCTGACGGGAATGAACAAAAAACAGAAGTAAGGCCGGAAGACAAAAACATAGACGAAGAAGCCGAAAGATAAAAAAAACAGTGGAAAATGGAATTTGCACATCCTAAATATTTATTTTTACTTTTATTACTTATCCCTTTGATAGTGTGGTATATAGTTAAGCTGAGCAATATGCAGGCTAACTACAAGCTGTCGTCAACAAAGGCTTTTGATAGGGTGGGGCCTACATGGCGTGTCACGCTGAGGCATATACCCTTCTTGCTGAGGGTTTTGTCGATAGGATTGATTGTTGTTGTTCTGGCTCGACCTCAGTCTACAACTACCTACGACAAATCGAAAACCGAAGGTATAGATATTGTAATAGCGCTCGATATTTCATCTACCATGTTGGCTATGGATTTTCAGCCTAACAGGTTGGAAGCTGCAAAAAATGTAGCAGCCGAGTTTATTTCGGCAAGGGAGAATGATAGGATCGGTTTGGTTGTGTTTGCAGGAGAAAGTTTTACGCAATGCCCGTTAACAACAGACAGGCAAGTGCTTCTCAATCTGTTGCATGAGGTCGATTTCGGTATGATTCAGGATGCTACTGCCATTGGTATGGGGTTGGCAAATTCGGTGAACAGGCTGAAAGACAGCAAAGCAAAATCGAAAGTGATAATTTTGCTGACAGACGGTTCCAATAACTGGGGGCAAATTGCACCACTGACTGCCGCCGAATTGGCAAAAGAATATGGAATCAGAGTTTACACTATCGGAGTAGGAAAACGAGGATTGGCTCCTTTCCCTGTGGCGATTGGCTCGTCCATCACGCGAATGATGCAAGCCGATATTGACGAGAAAACCCTTTCGCAGATAGCGACCATCACGGGAGGAAAATATTTCAGGGCTACCGACAATAATAGCCTGAAAAGTATATATGAAGAGATTGATTCGATGGAAAAATACATTATAAATACAAATCAGGTGACCCGTCGCAAAGAACTGTTTGTGCCGTTTGCACTTTTGGCATTGGGACTGATTGTGGTTGAGCTTGTTTTGCGCAGAACAGTATTTAGAAGTATTCCATAAAAAAATAAAGAAGTAAGATACGATGATTCAGTTTGCACATCCTACATATTTGTTCTTATTGTTGATTTTGCCGGTGTTGTTCGCAGGCTTCTTATTCCTTAACCTGAAAAAGAGAAAGGATGTGGAAAAATTGGGAACGCTCAAGGTGATGAAGCGTTTGATGCCGGAATTGTCGCTAAAACGTTCGTACCTTAAATTCTGGATAACGTTTGTGATTATAACTCTGGCTGTTTTCATGGCGGCTCGTCCGCAGTTTGGATCGAAAGTGGAGACTGTGGAAAAACAGGGTATAGAATTGGTGATTGCCATAGATGTGTCCAACTCGATGTTGGCAAGGGATATTGATCCCGATCGCCTGTCGAAGGCAAAGCAGATAATGACCCGCATCATCAACGAGCGGAAAGAGGATAAAGTGGCTATCGTCGTTTTTGCAGGAGATGCCTTTATCCAAATGCCTATGACTACGGATAGCCAGTCGGCGAAACTTTTCCTCGAAAATATAGACCCATCGGTTGTACCCGTACAGGGGACGGTGATTGGTGCTGCTATTGAGTTGTCTATGAGGTGTTTCTCGAACGATAAAGATGTGGATAAAGCAATTGTGCTGATTACGGACGGGGAAAACCATGAGGGCAATGGCGCCGAAATGGCAAAAGAAGCCGTTGATAAAGGCATTCAGGTGAATGTGATCGGTATCGGATCGACTCAAGGTTCGTATGTGCCAGAATCGGCTACGAGCAATGTGTTTAAGAAAGATTCGGGTGGTAACTATGTGGTTTCTAAACTGAACGAAGAAATGTGCCGTGAAATAGCTAAGGCGGGAAAAGGCTTGTATGTTCATGCCGATAATTCGAATAGTGCGGTCAAGAGCCTGCAAGCGGAACTGGAGAAACTTCAGACAAAAAAATTGGAAGGGACAACATATTCCGAATATGACGAAAAATACTACATACTAGGATGGGCTATATTGGCATTGCTGATTATAGAAGTATGTATTTTTGACAAAAAGAACAGGATATTCAGAAATATCAGGCTTTTTAAATAATTAAACAGAATTGTTATTGAGTCGCCGTTGCTCCCCGAACGTTGTTTCTGAACAACGTGAAGAATCAGGAGATTCATTTTACTTAGCATGACAATTATGTACGAGCCGGATTTCGGTTTGATATAAATCTAAAGATTACTTACATATACTTGATGAAACAGATTATATTTATCATATTATTTTTATTTTGCACTCTGAGCAGTTTCTCTCAAAGGGCTGTAAGAGATTCTATCCGTGCCGGAAACGAAGCATACGAAGAGAAGTTGTACAATGCGGCCGAAAGTAAATATAAGGCTGCTTACTCCCTCAATCCGAATGAAATAATGTCTGTCTACAATTTGGCAAATACGTATTACAGGCAAAATAAATGGGACGAGGCCATTAAAGAATACGAGTCGTATGTGAAAATGGAAACCAAACCCTCAAAAGCAGGTATGGCATACCACAATCTGGGTAATTCGTATCTGAAAAAGAAAGACTTGCAAAAATCGATGGAGGCATATAAAAATGCTTTACGCCGCAATCCCGACGATGAGTCGGCTCGTTATAATCTGGCTGTGGTGCAAAAGATGATAAAAGATCAGCAGGACAAAGATCAAGACAAGGATAAGGATAAGGATAAGGATCAAGACAAAGATAAGGATAAGGACAAAGACAAGGACGACAAAAAAGAGGATGACAAGAAAGACCAAGATAAAGACAAACAGAATAAGGACAAGGAAAATAAGCAGGAGCCTCCTAAGGATAAGGAGGGGCAAATGTCTTCCGACAACATAGAGCAAATTCTGAAAGCAATGGAGCAGGAAGAGAAGGCTACACAAGCCAGAATAAGGGACGAAAAGGCGAAAGCTCAGAAAGAAAGAAATGCCCAAAACAGGCAACAAGACAAGGACTGGTAAAATATTATAATTTTTTAGATGTACGCATTAGAGAAACAATTAAAAAAGTTGGGGATAGCGAAGCAATATCTGTTGTTCGTGCTGTTTTTTGTCCTGTTGGGAAACATTACGGCTGAGGCTCAAAACATAACATTCAAATTGAATGCGCCTCAATCGGTTGTTGTGGGCGACAAATTGCATGTTAGTTATGTGCTGAGTAATTCGGAGGGAAGCAATTTCAGTGCATTTTCTCAATTAGATGGCTTTTCGGTCTTGTTTGGACCGGCTACGTATAGTGGTTCCCAGTCCATTAATATAAATGGACAAGTCTATCAGGACTATTACGAGCAATATACATATACACTGACCGCCCAGAAAGCAGGAACATATACCATACCCGCCGCCATAATAACGGTGAATGGTAAGAAATATACGTCCAACACAGCTAAGATAAAGGTTTTTCCGCCCGATGATAATGATATGGGTTCGCGTCATTTTGGCACGTTGACCGATCAGGCCGATTTGGTTTCCAGCAAAAATACGTTTGTGAGGGCAGAGTTGTCGAAAACAAAAATATACGAACAAGAGGCTTTCATCGTAACGTTCAAGGTTTATTCAATATACAACATGAAGTATGTTAGTAATATCGAATTTCCTGAGTTTGAGGGATTCATAAGAGAAGATATCCCGTCTTCTTCCGTTTTACAGGTTTTGGCTGAAAGAGTAGACGGAAAAATATACAATGCGGCTGTTTTGAAAAAATTTCTGCTCTTTCCACAGCGTTCGGGCAAAATAACCATACCATCGGGTAAAGCAAATATACGGGTTGTGGTGCGTTCGGGCAAACAACACGAAACGGCAGGTATGTCGCGAAATATCTATGTTGACTCGGATGTGAGTGTAACAACATCACCTTTGACTGTCAATATAGAATCGCTACCTGAAAATAAACCACTCGATTATGCCAATGCGGTGGGTAATTTTACCATCCAATCGAAAATATCGGGGACAAATGTAAGGGAAAATGATGGGGTGACCCTATCGGTTGATATTTCGGGTATAGGAAACCTGAAACTGATAAAAACCCCGACAATTGATTTTCCTGAAAGTTTTGAAGCTTATGATCCTAAAATCAACACAGAAGCTAGTCCGTCGGCAGGAGGACTTACGGGAAGTCAAAAGATTGAATATTATTTCATTCCCCGTCAGCAAGGACAGTTCACCATACCCGAAACTAAATTTTCGTACCTCGATCCGGTGTCGGGTAAATATAAGCAACTGACTATTCCTTCCTATAACATGAATGTGGCAAAAGACCCGACAGGAGGAAAAAATGGATCAGCTACAAGTTACAATGAGCAAGATGACTCGAAAGTGGTGAAAGATATTCTCTACCTGAAAACGAATGAATATAAATTCCGTGAAACAGGGAATTTCTGTTTCGGATCGTTGGGTTACTGGCTGTGGTATATAATACCGTCTCTTTTGTTTGTAGGCGTTCTGCTGTTCTACAGAAGGTTGATAAAAGAGAATGCCGATGTAGTGAGGCAGAAGAAGAAAAAAGCTAACAGGATGGCAATAAAACGATTGAAGCAAGCCGATATATACCTGAAAGCAAACAATAAAGAGAAGTTTTATGAAGAAACTCTCAGGGCGGTATGGGGTTATCTGAGCGATAAGTTGAGTATTCCTGTGGCTGAGCTTAGCCGGGAAAATATAGAGCAGGAATTATCGAAATACGGAGCATCGAAAGAATTGTCCGATTCATTCATATTTATTCTGGATACGTGCGAATTTGCCCGTTATGCACCCGCCGAAGCCGATGTTATGGACAATTTCTATAACAAGACGGTGGATACGATAACCGAAATGGAGAATACTGTTAAAGTGAAATAAAACTTATAGGAAGATTATTCAATATGAAAAAATATATTCTACTTTTGCTAACTGTCTTTTTTTCTGCTATGCTTTGTATGGCGGAAACGATTGAGGAACAGGTGAAAAAGGCATACGATGCGAAAGACTACGATACGGCTATATCTCTGCTCGAAGACGAATCTGAGAAGCGAAAAGAGTCGGGTCTGGAATCGGCAGACCTCTACTATAATCTGGGTAATGCCTATTTCAGGGATAACAATCTGGGAAAAGCCATTCTTAACTATGAAAGAGCGGCATTACTGAATCCGTCGGATAGAGAAATCAAGACAAATCTGGAGTTTGCCTATACTAAAATAGAAGATAAATTTGCCGAAAGGGGAGACTTTTTTCTGATGGACGGGTTGAATGCAGTTCAGAATCTGGCAGGCACTAATATGTGGGCTACGTTTTCGGTTGTTTTGTTTCTACTCTTCGTAGCCTGTCTGGCAGTGTTTTTCTTCGTGCGGAATCTTTTCACGAAAAAGGCAGTCTTTTATGCAGGCATAGTTATTTTCATTTTCCTTATTTTTACTAACATATTTGCATACAGGCAAAAAAGCAAGATTGAAAATAAGGATATGGCTATTATTATATCTAAATCGGTTCCTGCATACAATGCGCCAAATTCTTCCGATAAAGAAATATTTGTATTGAATCCCGGTTCGAAAGTGAGAATAAAGAAGGAAGACGGCGACTGGATGGAAGTGGAAATAATAAGCGGCGACACAGGCTGGATAGAACAGGACAAACTGGAAATAATATAATTAGTTACACGTTCTTGTAACTCGTAACTCGTAACTCGTAACTGAATAAACACCTTAAATCAGATGCACGAATTAGCAGAAAGCATATTGCCATACGAAAGAGAATACTTTTTAGGATTAAATAGTATTCATTCTCCATTCTGGGACAGTTTTATGTCCATATATAGCGGAAAACTGATCTGGATACCATTGGTTGTGGTCATGCTGGGAGTATTCACCTATAAGATAAAATTGGTGGAGGCACTTATTCTCATCGGTGCATTTGTGATTTTGGCAACCTTGTGCGACCAGCTTTCGGCATCGGTCATAAAGCCGTTATTCACCCGTTTCAGACCGTCGAGGCATCCCGATTTTGAGCATCTTGTCCACATAGTTGATAATTACAGGGGAGGACGCTTCGGTTTTGTTTCGGCACATGCAGCCAACGGTTTTGGCGTGGCAACATTTCTTGCCCTTCTGTTTAGGTACAGATATGTCACGATAGCAGCATTTTCGTGGGCAATGATAAACAGTTATTCCAGAATATATCTGGGCGTTCACTTCATATCCGACATTGTGGGAGGAATCCTTTTAGGAACAATATTGGGCATAATAGTCTACTATTTATATTTATTTGCCCGAAAGAAAATCATGAAACTGGAAAAATCGGAAGTGAAAATTCCGGTTTACGACCACAAACGGGGACTAATAATCTGCGGAACAATCCTTTTTCTTGTTTTAACAATAATTATTATCAGTTTTTTCACAGTTTATCTTTAAAAGATAAGGTTTATTCCAAATCAATCGTTAACTTTAAAGGCATATAGTACTAACCTTTTTAAATCTTACGAATTATGCCAATGACAATAACATTTTCAGAATTGCGTCAGGTGAAAGATAATTTGCCAGACGGAAGCATGCAAAAAATTGCAGATGAGTTAAATATTTCGGTTGAAACAGTAAGAAACTATTTCGGTGGCTCTAATTACAGTGAAGGGCAGAGTTGTGGCCTGCACATAGAACCCGGGCCTAATGGAGGATATGTCATCATAGACGACCTTACCATTTGGGATATGGCTAAGAATATGTTGGAACAGCATAAAGTAAAACAAGATGAGTGATAATAAATTTGTAACTCTGGCGATACACACAAACGAGAAAGCGCAGATATTGAAGTCTGTTCTCGAAAGTGAGGGCATTGAGGTTTCCATTGAAGATGTGAACCTCGACGAAGCCGAAGTGTCGGCCGGCGTTAGGATTAGAATTTATGAGTCGGACTTGCCCCGGGCGTTAAACGTAGTTGAAAATCGCCATCTTTTCAGCTACGCCGAACCAGAAACTTATAGGACTGACGATGGCAGACGCAGGATTCTTGTTCCGGTCGATTTTTCCGACTATTCTCTGAAAGCATGCCGAGTGGCTTTCAATCTGGCAAAAGAAATGAACGCAAAAGTGAAGATTCTACACGTTTATTTTAATCCATACTACCCAACCGCACTACCAATGGCCGAAGCATTTGCATATCAGGCCAAAGAAGGTGAATCTTTCCAAAACATAATAGAAAAAGTAAGAGCTGATATTCAGAAACTTTGTGGTATGATTGACGATAAAATCGCCAACGGAGAGTTTCCGGCTGTCAACTATTCGTATGTTTTGAAAGAAGGTCTTCCCGAAGAGGAGATAGTTGCGTTTTCGAAAGAATATAAGCCGTCGTTGATAGTGATGGGTACACGTGGTAAGGATCAGAAAGATGCCGACCTTATAGGTAGCGTGACTGCCGAAGTGATTGAAATGACACGCATCCCGGTGTTTTCGATACCCGAAAACACGCATTTCTACTCGATGGGCGATGTTAAAAATGTGGCATTCCTTACAAATTTCAGCCAGAGGGATTTAATCTCGTTCGATTCTATGATGAGTTTTTTCAGTGGTTATGATGTTACAATTCATTTTACACACATTGCCGGAAAGAAAGAAGACAAGTGGGACGAAATAAAGTTGGCAGGAATAAAAGCCTATTTTGCAAAACAATATCCTAGCCTGAAAATAGAGTATAAAGTGATTGAGGATGATATGCTGAAAGGTATTGATAGTTTTGTGCAGAGTGCCAAAATTGATATATTGGCTCTGACCACGGCAAAACGCAATATTTTTGCACGTATGTTCAACCCCAGCATGTCTCGGAAAATGCTTTTCCATACAGATACGCCTCTTTTGGTATTGAGAGGATAAGATCAACTGAAGTAAATATAAACCTGACAAATCTATTCACCGGAAACAAAAAGTGGATAGATTTGTTTTTTTATGCAAGGTCAAAAGGGGCGTGTGTCAAAAGTTCCAAATTTCGGAAAATAACCCTCAGCCCCTAAAGGGGTGCATTTAATAAATAAAGCCAATCAGTATTTGGATTTTCTATAATAAAAGGGTTGGTTTAAATTCAACAACATGCTGCGCGTAATCAAAGATTACTTGCATTCCTTTTGCTCAAAGCCGCAAAAGGAATCAAAAAGGCTTTTTGTGACTAAGGCTTCTTGCCGACCCACTGTACAGCTTAATAAGCTGAACAAAAAATAACTCGCACCAAAAGACTGTTAAAACCAGAATGGTTCAGCTATGCTCAAACAAATTTTTGTTCGTGTCGCTTATTTGCGCTGTGTGGGTACCCCGTCAATCAGCCAAATGTCACATTTACACCCGTTAGGCTAAACGGCATCTGCTTCGCAGGCGGGGACACGTTAAGCGAAACAAGGCGTAAAATT
>NZ_QVMP01000006.1:126812-161475 GCF_010501095.1 Dysgonomonas sp. 520
GGTCGCCGAGAAGCTAAGCCTTGACTTTTTGGTTCGTTTTGTGTCAAGACAAAATGAACGAAGGCAAGTCTCTACAAGAGACGCGACAGTAAAAAATCTCGAATAAAAACTAACCTATTTTAACTACTGATTCGCATAAATATTAAATTGAGCTTCCGTAGAATATCCAAAGCCGTTAAGACAAATTTAGATGCTGTTTGCGTTAAAGTAAAAACACTTTGCTACCTTTGAGAAAAAATTTGAAATATGAAAAAAACTGTATTTTTGGCTGTCGCAGCATTGTCTATGCTGTCTGCCGGTTATGGAGGAAATAAACCTATGGATTCATCTTCTAATCAAGAAATTAAATTTACTTACGAAGTAGATCAATTTGCCGATCTACAGATTTTGCGTTATCAGGTTCCTGAGTTTGAGTCGTTAACGCTTCAGCAAAAAGAGTTGATATACTATCTTTCGCAAGCGGCTTTGGAAGGGCGTGATATTCTTTTCGATCAGAATAACCGTTACAACCTAGCCATTCGCCGTACTTTGGAGGCAATATACCAGAACTACAAAGGCGATAAAAAGACGAAAGATTATAAGGAATTTGAAGTATACCTGAAAAGGGTTTGGTTTTCGAATGGTATTCACCATCACTATGGAGAAGAAAAATTCTTGCCCGGATTTTCTAAAGAATTCTTTACAACTCAGGTAAAAGCACTGCCAAAAGATAAAGTTCCGGTGAAGAAAGGACAAAGCGTTGACCAATTTGTAGCGATGCTCATGCCTGTAATGTTTGATGCAAATATGATGTCGAAAAAGGTGAATCAGGCTGCAGGTGTGGATCTGATACAAACATCGGCAAACAATTATTATGGGGAAGGGGTGACGCAAAAAGATGTTGAGGACTTTTATGATAAGATGAAAGACCCGAATAACCATCACCCTGTTTCTTACGGCTTAAACAGCCGCTTGGTGAAAGAAAATAATCTGGTGTTTGAAAAAACATGGAAAGTGGGAGGTTTGTACACGCTTGCTATTGAGCGCATTGTAGGTTGGCTGGAAAAAGCCAACGCTGTGGCTGAAAATAGTAAACAGAGAGATGTAATCGAAAAATTGATATCTTTCTACAAATCGGGCGATTTGAAAATGTTTGACAATTATGCAATATCGTGGGTTGGTGATTCACTTTCCCGTATCGATTTTGTGAACGGATTCACCGAAACTTATGGCGATCCGTTGGGTTTGAAAGCCAGTTGGGAATCTATCGTAAACTTCAAGAATATGGAGGCGACCAAACGTACGGAGATTATCAGCAGTAATGCGCAATGGTTTGAAGATCACTCGCCAATGGATGCCCGTTTCAAGAAAGAAAGTGTGAAAGGAGTTACGGCAAAGGTGATTACGGTGGCTCAACTAGGCGGTGATTGCTACCCTGCAACACCAATCGGAATCAACCTGCCCAATGCCGACTGGATAAGGAAGGAGCACGGATCGAAGTCGGTGACCATCGAAAACATAATGGAGGCGTACGACAAAGCAGCCGAACATACAGGCTTTAGCGATGAATTTGTGTGGTCGGATGTGGAGTTGAAACTTCTTCACGATTATGGTTTCATTACCGATGTGTTGCATACCGACCTTCACGAAATTTTAGGTCATGGTTCGGGGCAACTTCTTCCGGGTGTTAGTTCCGATGCAATGAAAGAACATTCGTCAACCATAGAGGAAACCAGAGCGGATTTGTTCGGATTGTATTATCTGGCCGATCCTAAATTGATTGAATTGGGTATTCTTGATAATCCAAACGCTTATAAAGCAGAATATTATAAGTTCATGATGAACGGTCTTATGACCCAATTGACCCGAATAGAAAAAGGAAAGGATATAGAGGAAGCTCACATGCGCAACCGTCAGCTTATAGCCAAATGGGTGTTTGAAAAAGGAAAACCCGACAATGTGGTTGAGTTCAGTAAGAAGAACGGAAAAACATACGTGGTTGTAAACGACTATGTTAAGTTGCGATCATTGTTCGGTCAACTTCTGGCTGAAGTTCAGCGAGTTAAATCGGAGGGAGATTATAAAGCGGCGTCCGCTTTGGTTAATGACTATGCCGTTAAAGTAGATCAGAATCTGTTGTCGGAAGTGCAAGAACGTTATCAGAAACTTAACCTGAAACCGTATAAGGGATTTGTAAATCCTGTTTATGAGTTGGTTACGGACAAAAATGGTAAGTTGTTGGATGTGAAAATAACTTATAATGAGGGATATGCGGAGCAAATGTTGCGTTACTCTAAAGATTATTCATCATTGCCGACATATAACGATTAAGACCATATTATATCAAAGGAATAGAGGATACTTTTTTGGAAGTAATCCTCTATTTTTTGTTTGTATATGTCTATCTTTGCACTTTTAATAAACAAAACTACTATAAAAATGACACTATCAGATTTTAAGGAACTACTCTTGCAAGAACACAAGCGAGACAAAAAACTTACGTTTATTAACTATGCACTTATTTCGGTTGGTATTATCGCAATTGTTGCACTTCTGTTCTATCTGGGTGCTAACTTTTCGGGAATAGCCAAAAACTTCACAGGAGCAATGGATAGCGCAAGCGGTTCGTATTCTACTTATTACAAGTTTGTTATACCACTAGTTGTTATCTGCTGTATTTGTTATCCTTTCTATCAGATTTATAAATTGCAGCAAAGACCAAAGAAAATAGAAGATCTTATCAATAAAATTCAGAAAGGTGCAAAAGCGACTACTATTCAGGATGTTGTCAGTTATAAAATTACGTTACCTCTTTTGAAAGTAAACCTGAAGTTGTGCCCTGTAACTATGGTGTATATCTATCTGAATGATGATGTGAAACCATTTATACTGCCACTAAATAAGTTCTATCTGAGTGATGCGAAATTGCTCTTGAGCGGGGCTGATATTCAGCAATTGAACACAATAAAAGATGCCCTTTATGGAGACACCGACCCCGAAGCTCAAAATACGGTTGCAACTCCACTTAAATCGGTAGATGAGTTTAAAGAGTTCATAAAGACAGACTTGATGGACACGATTAGCGATGTGGAGTCGAACAGAAAAAGTACTCGCAGCACAATGATTATCATGGGAGTAATTGCCACTCTGCTGGCTTTTGGTTTTGTTGGTTATATGGCCTATAACGCAATGCAAACAAGTAAGGCGGGAAATTATTCTTCGATGGGAAGCGATCCGATAAAGACATTTCTTCCGTTTATTGCTATCTTTCTCGTTATTTATGTAGGTTATTACATTTATTCAAAATCGAAAAGCAAAGGTCAGGCTGATACCGCAACGGGAGGTTACGAGAGCATCCAAACGACCTTTAAAACTAAGATATTTGACAAGATGGTGAAATTTATTAATCCATCGGTCGAATATTCGCCATTGGGACATATCGGACTACCTGAGTTTTTGGAAAGCGGTTTTTTTGTAGAAAAAAACTATGACATAGACGGAAGCGATCAGATATCGGGACGTCACAATGGTGTTCCGTTCCTTATGTGCGACCTGTCCGTGTCATACAGACGTAATTTTTCGGACGAGAAAGAAGGTCCTGACTCGGTATTTTTCGGACAATTTTTTGTGGCACGATTCAATAAATCGTTCTCATCTTCCGTTTATTTAATACCGAAGAAGAAATTCTTTGCCGGCAGTAACGACATCGGAGGTTATACAAGTCCGAGCGGGGAAAAAGTATTGCTGGAAGACCCAGAGTTTATGGATATGTTTAACGTTTATGCGGAAGATCAGGTCGAAGCCCGTTATATTCTCACTACTGCCATGATGGAGAGGATAAAACAATTGACCAAAAGAACAAAGGGTCAATATCATATTGTGTTCAATAACAATAAAATTACGGTTGCCAATAACAGCAGAACCGATAACTTTGAGGTCGGATATTCGAAGTCGCTCACAAAAAATGATAACGAACTGCTTGTTAACTTTTATAAAGACCTGGCAGATCAGTTTGCCATTATTGACGAGTTGAGGTTGAATGTCAGGATTTGGGGATAAAAAAAGAGAAAAAACGGAAAAAATCAGACAAAAACGGAAGAAAACAGAAAAATTATGAATATACCTGTAATTATTACCATTGTTTTAATTGTTCTTATTGTAGTTTGGTACATATCAATTTATAATAAGATTAAAATGCGCCGCAACCAGATAGATAATGCCTTTTCCTCGTTAGATGCGTTGTTTATAAAACGTAACGATTTGATACCTAATCTCATTGCTACGGTAAAGCAATATATGACATTTGAGAAGGAAACTCTGGAGGCAATAACACGTCTGCGAGTGCCTGCAAACAGGTCTTCTCAGGAGTATGTGCAGGATGCAGAGGCTGATAAGTTGCTGAAACAGATTATCATTCAGGCAGAGGCTTATCCTCAATTGAGAGCCAGCGAGCAGTTTACCAATCTGCAATACAGCTTTAACGAATGTGAAGAACAGATTGCAGCAGGCAGACGCTATCTTAGCTCTTCCATCACACAATACAATGATGCGGTGACCACCTTTCCCGGAAACATTATTGCTTCTATGATAGGTATGCAAAAACATGAGTGGGAGAGGGCAACGGAGGCTCAACGCCAAAATGTGAATGCGAACGACCTTTTCAGTTAACAAAAAAACTTAGAACTCATTACTTAGAACTCATTACTTAAAACTCATTACTTAAAACTCATTACTTAAAACTCATATAATATAATGTTAATTTATAATACAACATTCCATGCTCATGAAGAGATAATGGGAGACTGCCTCTCTTTTTTTAAGAAAGTATATATTCCACAGGCTATATCTGGCGGTGAGTTGATAGACCCCCGCATGGCGTATATTCATCATCAGCAAGAGGGGCAGGGGGTGAGTTTTTCCCTCCAGTTCAGAGTTGAAGATGTGGAGACGCTAAACAACTGGCTGCATGCCGACGGACACATATTGGCTCAAAAATTGGTGAAAGAATTCGGCGATAAGATAGCCGGATTCAATACATTGCTCGAGGAAATAGATATTACCCAATGATAGAAAAAGAGCGGATAATACTCGGAATCGACCCCGGTACGCAAGTTATGGGTTATGGTGTTTTGAGGGTGGTGAACAATAAGCCTGAATTGATGGCTATGGGAGTTTTACAGCTGAATAAGTATGACGACCATTATTTGAAGTTGCGCCGCATATTTGAAAGAGTATTAGGTTTGGTAGACGAATATCTGCCTGACGAATTGGCCATTGAGGCTCCCTTCTTCGGTAAGAATGTGCAAAGTATGCTCAAGTTGGGGAGGGCGCAGGGTGTGGCCATGGCAGCTGCCTTGTCGCGCGATATTCCGATATTTGAATATGCACCTTTGAAAATAAAAATGTCGATAACCGGCAATGGTAAGGCTGCGAAAGAACAGGTGGCGTATATGCTTCAGAATTACTTGAAAATTCCTGACGAAAACATGTTGCCGCAACTAGATGCGACCGACGGATTGGCTGCCGCTGTCTGCCATTTCTTTCAAACAAACAATCCGGTTGCGGATAAAAAATTCAATAGTTGGAAAGATTTTATAAATCAGAATCCGGGAAAAGTGAAAAAGTAAGAGTTTAGATGAAAAAGGTAAAAAGTACGGTGTTTTATGTTCTGGCATCAATCGTAATACTGTTTTGTATCAGTTTTGTAGCTTCTCTTGCATGGGTAGGATATTATTCCGCCTTTGATGTAGGGAAAACAATACAGATGCAGAAATACCGGTTTAAGAATAGTTCGTCCGATTCGCTTCGGGTTGAGTATCAGTGGGTTCCTGTTGACAGTATTTCCCGTAATGTGATTGTAGCTGTATTGGCAGCTCAGGACGAAAATTTTTATGTTCATAACGGATTTTCGCCTATTCATCATGACGATTCAGTATCATTTATTCCGAAGGATGATGAGACTATTACCCAATTGGCTGTCCATTCTGTATTTTTGACTGAAGGAGATAATAAAATTAAGTCATTTGCAGAGAGGTATCTTACCATCCTCACCGAATATATGTGGGGCAAAGATCGCATTCTGGAGATTTATTTGAACACAGCACCTCTGGGGCATGGTATATTTGGAGTGGAAGCTGCATCGCAGATATATTTCGGAAAATCGTCTGCGCTTCTCACCCGTGAAGAGGCGGCTTTTATAGCTATTCTCTTCGCAAATCCACAAGATAAGCAGGTTGATTTTACGTATCCTCCCGAAGAATTTTGTTCCATGCAATATACTATCCTGATGAAAATGGGCATGCTCACCCAAGTCAAAATAGGGCGAAAACCTATTGACGAGACTATTGTTATGCCCACAAAACCAATATATAAAAGAAAATGGAGGGGATGACACATATAAATTGTCAGGATCTCGGCTTGATAGAGTATGGAAAGGCATGGGAAATACAGGAAAAATTGTTCAATGACAATCTGGATGCAAAACAAACATCTTCGTCAACTACTAATACTTTGATTTTGTGTGAACATCCGCATGTTATAACCGTTGGCAAGCATGGAAAAATGCAAAATCTCCTTTATTCGGAAGACTACCTGAAAGGACGGGATGTATCTTTGTTCATGATCGACAGAGGAGGAGATATAACATATCACGGTCCGGGACAATTGGTTGCATATCCAATTTTCGATTTGGAAAGGTTTGGCATCGGATTGCGGCAATATATCTACAATCTGGAAGAAGTTATTATCCTTTTTCTGAAACAATACGGGATAAAAGGCGAGCGTTTGGCCGGTGCAGCCGGAGTTTGGTTAGATGTGGATAATCCACCGAAAACCAGAAAGATAGCAGCAATAGGTGTTCGCAGTAGCCGTTATGTAACAATGCACGGATTTGCCCTGAATGTAAATACCGATCTCTCTTATTTTTCCTTGATCAATCCTTGTGGGTTTGTGGATAAGGGAGTTACATCAATAGAAAAGGAAATTGGGGAAAGGCTGGACGTTGATGCCGTGAAAAAAGAAATATGCAATCTTTTTGAAAAGATTTTTATCAAATAGAGATAGAACGTGTTGTTTTTAAGTTTTTTAACTATCTTTGTGCAAAATTACTCAATATACAAATAAATTACTCAATGAAAAGAATTTTAAAACAGTTATGGCTTGTAGCTGCAATAGGTCTGGTATTGGCTTCTTGTGGCAAATCGGACGAATTGGCGAATGTTATTCCGGCCGATGCGTTTTACGTTGTCCATGTAAATTCACAATCTATTGTAAAAAAAGCAGATTGGAATGTATTTGACAACCCAAAGATATCGAAGTTGATGAACATAGCTAAGGCTACTCAAGACACAGAAACCAGCGAATTGCTGGATGCGTTTCTTAAAGATGCCAATGCCTTGGGATTGAACTTGAAAGGTGATGCATATATGTATATGAACATGAGCTCGATAGGAGTGGTTTTAGGTGTGAACGATGCTAAGAAATTTAAAGATATTTTGTTGGCATCACCAACAACCAATAAAGAAGAGTTGCATGAAAAAGATGGTACATATACATACAAACTAGGACATGCTGCTGCCATAGCATGGAACAAAAATACTTTCTTGCTTTATTCAACTTTGGGCAAGGAAATTATGGGAAGCGGATTCAAATTAGGATTGGATAGCGAAAAAGTAGATGTTGAGACATTGGCTTTGGTGCAATTGAATCAAGAAAAAGATAAAAGTATAAATACTATATCTACATTCTCCGATTTCTTGAGCGACCGTAAAGATATTTCTCTTTACTACAACTATAGGTCGGAAAATATGGCTCCATTGTTCAACGCTTTAGGTTCTGATTTTCCAAAACAGATTATAGAAGAATTGAAAAGCTTTAGTGGCGTGGCGTCCGGTGCTTATGTTTCTTTTGACAAAGGACAGATATCTTTCGACAGCAAAATGTATTTTGAAAACGGTGATGTTAAAAGCAAATACAAAGACTTGACAGCCTCTATGTTTGAAAATGTGAAAGGAGATCAATTGCAATATTTGTATGGAAATCCTCTTTTAGCTATTTCAACAGGACTTAAAGGCGAAGGTATTCAGAACTATCTGGTTAAGTTGGGTATTTGGGATTATCTGAAAGAAAAAGCAACCGAAGAAGAGATAGGAATTGCAGAATCTTTGATTAAGAACATGAACGGTGACATCTCGTTCGCTCTTGGAAACTTTATAAAAGTAAAACATGAGTATGAGGGATGGAATGGCGAAATGAGAAGCTATGATAAAAACTTCATGGAGATGTCTTTCTTTGCCGAATGTAAGGATGGTAAAGTTTTATCAGCATTCTTGAAAGAAAAACTGATAGACGATATGGCTAAGAAAGCGACTGAAAGCGTTAGTGCAGATACAACTGCAGTTGCTGATATAGCAACAATTGCTCCGTCAGTAGAAGGTGATGAGGACGAAGATGTGTTTGAAGATGTGAAAGTATATGAGCCTAAAGTGAAAATGATTGAAGAAGGTATCTTTACAACAGACTTTGAAGGTACAACAGCATACTTTGGGGTGAAGGACAACACATTCTTCTTCACCAATGATAAGGGTGTGTATGATAACGTAAAATCGGGAGCTAAGAAAGATAACTCTGTGTCTAAACTGTCGAAAGGCAAGTTGATGACATTGGCCGGAAGTTTCACAGCACTGAAATCATTAGGCGATGAATTTGGAAGTGGACAGGCAGCCGAGATATTTATGGCATTTATGGATATGTTTGAGGGCTACGAACTCGTAACTAACGATGATGCAACAGGTTCTGGCAAGATAGATATGAGTGATAAAGGCAAAAACAGTCTTGCTCAAATCTGCCAATTCTTTGATAAACTGATAACAGAACAAGTACCAATGTAATATCTGTTAGTATAGCATAAAATAAGCCCCGAACTTCGTTTAGTTCGGGGCTTATTTATTTTAATGCCAATCGGTATTCGAGAAATAACCGATGGTAAGGCAGACTTACTTCGGCAAATTGAAAGCCTCTTTCAATTCTTTCATTTGTTCCTGAGTTGTTCCCGTAGGTTCAAATCCCATTGATTTTGCAGTCAGATAAATCTGAGCCGATTTTGAAAGCGTATCAATCATATCGAAAGCCTCCATAACATCCTCTCCAACAGAACAAACTCCGTGTTTCTCCCACATTACTACATCGTACTCCTCCAGTTCTTTGATTGTAGCATCAGCCAATTCGAATGAACTGGGCATTTTGTAAGGAATGATGCCTAAACCTCTGGGGCAAAATGCTCTCGTTTCGGGAATCATGCTCCAAAGGAGATTAGTCAAGACATCTTTTTCCAAGAAAGCAGGATTGTGAGTCATTGCCACCAAATCGATGGGGTGGGTGTGAACTGCCGCTTTATAGGTTGATCCTCTGCCAATCAGATAGTTGTGCATCGAAAGATGTGAAGCTAGTTCCGAAGTCGGCTTCACTGGATTATCGGCAATGATAACATAGCTGCTGCAATCGTCGAGAATACGTATCACCGAGCCGTTTTCCATAGGCCAACGGGCAAGATCGCGCATACGCTTGTTTGTGCCCTTACAGAAAAAATAGCGACCTTTCAGATTAGGTAACTGTCTGCCAATCTGAATCACATCGCTGATTGGTTTCATATTCTTGATTTCATCATCAATCAAATCCGTGATATTGATAGTGATATTGCCTCCATTACGTTCTGCCCATCCTTTTTGCCACAAATATCCTGCAACTTCGGCTACATCGTTTACTTGCTTGGCAAGAGCCGGGCGATTGTCTAAAATTGATTTCATTATTATTAATTTTTATTTACTTCAAATGTTTTTTTTTGTTCCTTAGCTCCTCTTTTGGAGGGGTTGGGAGGTGTCTATTTCATTATCTGTGGGAAAATGATACTGATAATCAGTATTGCAAGACCAATGATAAGCACTACCATTGTTTTTTGTCCTGCGCCTTTCCATTCTTTCAGAATGATTCCCCATACATTACTGAACAATACATTCAGAGACATAAGTATACTCCACGAGAATGCCATGATAACACTTCCCGGTTCGAAGAAACTTTGCCCTACGCCTAGTCCGAAAAACTGAGAATACCACAACAATCCGGCTAAGGCACAGAATAACAGGTTATTCGTCCAAATAGAAGCGGAACTCTTTGTATAGTCGGAAAAAGTATTGTTCTTGGCATTTTGAGATAGGCAATAGACGGCATTTGTCAGGAATCCGCCGAATGTTACCAGTAAAATAACCGGATTGAGGGCAAGAAGTTCGCTGCCTCCACTTGCTAAAATCTGAGCCTTAATAGGCGCTCCGGCTTCTAATCCCAGATTGAAGCAAGCACTCATCACACCGGCAAGAATAGCAATCAGAAGGCCTTTCTTAAGAGCGAAATCTTTTACGGCCTTTTTCTTTTCTTCTTCCGACATGTTTTGCGACTTGAGCGAACCTGCATAACCTATCACAGCAATACCTGCAATGGCTATGGAGACGCCAATCAGAAGAATAAGTCCGTCACCTTCGAAAAGATTATCCCCTTTCAATATAGCAGGGATCAGCGTCCCGAATGCAGAACAAGTACCCAACGCCAAAGATTGACCCAAAGCAACCCCTAAAAAACGCATGCTGAGTCCGAATGTCAATCCTCCGATTCCCCAAAGGATACCATATCCGACAGCTTTCCATACATCGCTGCCTGCGGAGGAAAGTACTTCGGGCAAAGAAACACCCGTTGGCAAAGCCATCAATGCACCAATCAGCGGGAAAACCAGCCATGCGAAAATGCCCTGTGTCAGCCAAAACGATTCCCACGACCAGTTTTTTACCTTTTTGATAGGCACATAGGAGCTCGATTGCCCGAAACTCCCTATGGCTATTATTATTAAACCTATTAATGTATTCATGTTTTTTAAAGTTGTAAGCAATAAGCTGTGAGTAGTAAGCTGTAAGCGTATGATGCTTAAAACTTACTACTTATCACTTAAAACCTGATTATCGTTTTGATGTCACGTCTTTTTCGTATTGTTGAATTTCCGCAATATAATCTTCACCAACCGCAATATTATTTTTCAAGCAGAAATAGTCCCAAACAGCATTCCAAGGCAATACTTTAGCTTCTTCAAGCAATGCAAGGCGTTCGAAATATTGTCCGTTAGCTTCGTATTTGCGAAGTTGGGCAAGCGGTTCAAGAAGACCTTGTAAGAATGCTTTTTGAGTGGAACGGATGCCGATTGCATAAGCACCGATGCGATTGATTGAAGCATCGAAGAAGTCAAGACCAACATGTACTTTATCAAGAGCATCGGCACGAACGATTTCTTTTGCAAGGTCTATTGTATCATCATTCAAGATAACCACATGGTCGGAATCCCAACGTACAGGGCGGCTTACGTGAAGCATGATTTCAGGCGTGAATAAGAGCAAAGATGAAATCTTATCTGCTACGCTTTCCGACAAATGGAAATGTCCCATGTCGAGAGTAACCATCTTTTGTTTTTTCGCACCATAACCTAAATAGAAGTCATGCGAACCAACTGTATAACTTTCAAGAGCAATGCCGAAAAGTTTCGATTCGATACAGTCCTTCATGTTTTTGTAATCTATAGCAAAGATCTCATCCAAAGATTGTTCCAATAGACGACGATACTCGTAACGGTTTACAGTCAAGTCTTTCATTCCGTCATGCACCCAGATGTTCATGATACAAGGATCATTCTGGAATTTACCCATTTCTTCCGAAACTTTACGGCAACGTTTAGTATGCTCGATCCAGAAATCACGGATAGATTTGTCAGGGTTAGCCAAAGTCAAATCCCCACTCTTAGGATGTCCGAAAGATGTTGAATTGAAATCCAGTTTCAAGCCTTTTTCTTTTGCCCACTGCATCCAGCTTGTAAAGTGTTCAGGTTCCACTTGGTCACGGTCTACAACCTTACCCCCGAAATCACCGTATATTTCGTGCAGATTCAAACGATGTTCCCCTGCAACAAGAGTCAAAACTTTTTCAATATCGGCGCGCAGTTCGTCAATGTTGCGAGCTTTTCCGGGATAGTTCCCTGTGGCTTGAATACCGCCGCCACCAAGGTTGTCCAGTTTTTCAAAACCTGTAACATCATCCGCTTGCCAGCAATGGATAGATACTGCCAACTTTTGCAATCTTGCCAATGCGGCATCTACATCTACACCTACGGCAGCATATCTTTCTTTTGCTATTTCGTATGACTTTTGCACTAATTCTGATTTTTTCATGATGATTCTTATTTTTAACGTTTAAATATAAATTATTTCTGTTCTTATTATTCACTTGTCATGCTGAGAGAAACGAAGCATCTAGAAGCAGATCCTTCACTTTGTTCAGGATGACATTATTCTGAAAAACTGATTGTATGCTTCGTCCCAAAGTTGTTTGTTTTGCGGTTCAAAAATTTCGGGCGTTACCGATTGATTTATAACGGCACGCATTTCTTTTAACGAACCTACCGCACCCACAGCCTGAGCCTGCAGCATGATATTGCCAATAGCCGTAGCCTCGGATGGTCCTGCAATAACGGGCAATCCAATAGAGTTTGCAGTCATCTGATTCAATAACTTATTTTGTGAGCCTCCGCCAATAACATGCAGTCGTTCTATCTTAAATGGTGCGATTTTTTGCAGACACTCCAATACAAAACGATATTTCAAGGCAAGGCTATCGAAAATGCAGCGTATAAATTCTGCGTGTGTTTCGGGTGCTTTCTGTTCTGTTTTTTTGCAATATGTAGTTATTGCCTGAATCATACTTTCAGGATTAGCGAATGAGGCATCGTCAGGATCAATCAGCGATTTGAATCCATCCACAGAATCGGACAATACTACAATTTCGGGATATGAATATTTTGTCCCTTTAGCCTCCCACTCCTTACGGCATTGTTCCAGTAGCCACATTCCTGTTATGTTTTTCAAGAATCGGATAGTGCCGTCAACCCCGCCTTCATTGGTGAAGTTCAGATCGTATGATTCTTTTGTTATCACAGGCTCTTTCAACTCAATACCCATAAGTGACCACGTGCCGGAACTCAAATAAGCGAAATTTTCATTCTGCGCAGGAACTGCCGCAACAGCCGACCCGGTATCATGTCCGGCAACAGAAACAACGGGGATGTCACTCAAGCCGCATTCTTTCTTGATATCTTCGGTAATGTTCCCGATTTTCTCACCGGGCATGATAATAGGCTGTATAATAGAGGGATCAATCCCGATAACCTCCAAAAGTTTGTTCTCTATCTTTTTACTATGCGGGTTAATTAACTGCGCTGTAGATGCAATAGTATATTCACAGACTTTCTTATTCGTGAGTAAATACGAGAGGGCATCAGGCATGAAAAGAATGTCCGTTGCAGCTTTCAATGCCGAAGAGTTTTCTTTTTTCGCAGCATACAGCTGAAACAGGCTGTTGAAGTTCATTATTTGTATTCCTGTCAGGTCGTAAACCTCTTGTCGGGATAATAATTTGAAATACTCTTCAGGAGCATTGTTGGTGTAAGGATCACGATAGCAACGAGGTAAACCAAGCAAAGAACCATCTTCTCCGAGATAAACAAAGTCGACACCCCAGGTATCGATACCAATGGCATCGATTGTTATTTTTTTGTCTGCAACTTCTTTCAATGCATCTTTCAATGCTCCAAACAGAGCATAGATATCCCAATAAAATTTGCCTTGTATTTTAACGATATTATTCGGAAATCTGGTAAGTTCGTTCAATACGAGTTTCCCTTCTTTCAGGGTGCCGATAATAGAACGACCGCTTGTAGCACCAATGTCGAATGCTAGAAAATTATATGTTTTCATGAAATGAGAATATAATGAGTTATTGTACAAAATTACTGTTTAGAGTATGAGTGTAATTGAATAAAATGATTTTGATACTTCAATATTTGATACTATTTTTGTGTTGTCCTGAAAAATAGGTTTCTCCCTCAAAAATGATGAAACAATGAAAGATTCGATTCATATAAAATATTTGATAGCAAACGAACAAGATTTGCTTTGGGGCTTGACTGTTAATACAGTTGGCTTTCAGCATATAGAGCCAAACTCTGCATACCCGCCGGGTAATCATCCAACCCGGTATTTATTCTCTACCGAAAGAGGGCGCGTATTGAACGAATATCAGCTTTTATACATAACAAATGGAAGCGGGACTTTTATTTCTGATAATTCAAAAAAGGTAGAAATACGCGAGGGAAATATGTTTTTGTTGTTTCCCGGAGAGTGGCACAGTTACAAGCCGTCGAAACAAACCGGTTGGGATGAATATTGGATCGGATTTCAGGGAATTAATATTGATAATCGCATTCAGAATGGCTTTTTCAATCAGAATAAGCCTGTTTTTCGGGTTGGCTTGCGTGAAGATATTGTACAGCTTTACAAACAGGCAATAGAAGTAGCGAAGGAACAAACGACGGGGTTTCAACAAATGTTGGCAGGAATAGTAAATCACTTGTTAGGCTGTGCGTATACATTAGACAAGCATTTTGTTTTTGAAGACATGCAGGTGGTGAATCAAATAAATAAGGCTAAAATTATTTTTCTGGATAATTTTAAGACCGATATTCGTCCGGAAGATGTGGCCAAACAGGTGAATATGAGCTATTCTTGGTTCAGGCGTATTTTTAAGCAATACATGGGGTTCTCTCCATCTCAATATTTGCAGGAACTGCGAATACAAAAGAGTAAAGAGTTGTTGACAAACACATCAATAACCGTGAAAGAAATTGCCTTTGAAGTTGGTTTTGAGAATCCAGATTACTTTTGTACGGCTTTTAGAAAGAAAACCGGAACAACACCAATCAGGTATCGTGAATTCACACAAGGAGAATTCTAGAAATGTAGAACTAATTAGCTAAATTATGGGTTAATATTGTAATTAATAATTATATAAATTCAAAGTAAAAAAGCTATCTTTGTTTCTTTGTTGAAAATTTATTAAAAATAACAAATGAAAAATAATATTCCCTTTTTAAGTGTATTTGTATTTAGTGCGATTTTATTTTTTTCATCGTGTAATGGTTATAAAGAACTGCCATATTTGGCAAATATAGATGAGTCCACTAAACAAGAATTGTTAACAACAGTTGAAGCTCACGAACCGGTTATTAAGCCAAATGATATTTTGAGTATAATTGTTAATTCAACAATTGTAGGGTCTGTTTCCGATTTTAATTTGCCAATGACTCCTTCAGGAACTTCTTTTGCCAAACAAACAACCATAACAACGGCAAGTCCAACAAGTGGATCTATACAAAACTATTTAGTAGACAAGGGTGGATATATAAATTTTCCGGTACTAGGAGAATTGAAAATAGGCGGAATGACACGAAAAGAAGCTCAAGATTATATCACATCTCTTATCTACCCGAAATATATAGCAGAAAAACCTATTGTGAATATTCGTTTTTTAAACTTTAAAGTGTCTGTGTTGGGAGAGGTTCTTCACCCGGGTACATATGAATCGGATAATGGGCAAATGACTATTCTGGATGCGCTTGCGGCAGCCGGAGATATGACCATTTACGGGAGAAGAGATAATGTTATGTTGGTCAGAATAAAAGACGATGGGGGGATAGATATAAAAAGAATTAATTTGCAGGATAAAAGTTCAATCTTGAATCAGGATGTTTTTTACTTGCAACAAAATGACAAGTTGTATGTAGAAACAAATAAAGCGAAAGGAAATAACTCACGGTTCGGAACATTCGAATCTGTAAGTTTGTCTGCAATATCAATTATTATTTCAATTGTATCAGTTGTAGCTATTATTATTCGTAATTAAAAAAGATGAAAAAAAATAATAAAAATTGGCAAGAGGTAGATAATACTACTGTATTAATTAGTGCATTAAGAGGCTATATAAAGAAATGGAAGTGGTTTGTTCTATCGTTAGCTATCTGTTTGACAATTGGCATCTATAAGGTTTTGACAACAGAAAGACAGTATACAGCATCAATGAAGGTGATGTTTTTTGACGATGGAAACTCAAGTAAAAATTCAAATATGATGGATTTGGGTGCTTTGTCTTTATTTGCACCAACAAATAATTTGAATAATGAACTAATTATATTATCATCACCCGATTTGATAGGTCATGTTGTTGATAGTTTAAATCTGCAAATATCATACTATAAAAAAGGATTTTTTCGCAAAACCGAAATATTTTCAGAATCTCCATTTTATGTGAAACTGGAGAAGGGGGAAAAAGAAATTGTAGCGGATTTCTATATAGAAAAGCAGGGGGAAGGATACAAAGTTGAAGGCTCATATGCTGTTGATGAGAATGAATTTGATATAAACCAAAAGATAGAAAGTTTTCCTGATAATATATTACTTTCGAATGATTTAGGTAAAATTCAAATACAAAAAACAGAGGTCAAGATTGATGATTCGCAGAAATATTATATATCCATTCGAAAAAGAGCATCAGTGGAAGTATCATTGAGTTCATTGTTGAGTGTAGAAGAGGCTATTAAAAGATCAACAATACTAGATGTGAATATTATAAGTAGCAATTCGGAAAAGGGAGCGGCCATATTGAACGAGCTGGTAAGGCAATATAATATAATGAATGCAAGAATAAGTGGAGAAATGGCCAACAATACCTCACTCTTTATAAATGAAAGGCTGAGGGAAATATCTGTAGAATTGGGCGATGTTGAAGGTGATGTTGTTGACTATAAGACAAGAAACAATATAACAGATCTAAGTTCAGAGGCTAAATTATTTATTCAGCAGACAGGACAAAATGAACAAAAATTGATGGAAATAGAGACACAATTAAATGTGTTGTCCCTGATAGAGCGATTTGTAAATGATCTGGCTAACAGATTAAATCTAATTCCAAATTTAGGTATAACAGATGTGGCATTAGCTCAAATAATAACAGAATACAATGCAAAATTGATTAATTATGATCTATTGATAAAAAATACAGGAGATGAGAATCCTGCCCGAGTGAGATTGGTTGAAGATATAAATAATATGCGAAGCAGTATTTCCAGTTCGCTGAAAAACGTAAAGCAAGCATATCTGATATCGAAACAAGATATGCAGAAAATGTTTCGATCTAATCAATCTCGTATACAATCCGTTCCACAGCAAGAAAGAGGGTTGTTGGAGAAAGTAAGGCAACAACAAATAAAAGAAAGTTTGTTCTTATTTTTAATGCAAAAACGAGAAGAGAATAATATTACTATTGCTTCTAGGTCAGATAAGGCTCGCATTGTAGTTTCACCTCGTATAGACACTCCACCGATAGCGCCTCAATCTAAAAAAATACTGTTCATAGCATTTCTAATAGGGTTGTTTGTTCCTATATTGATAATATATTTATCAGGTTTCTTTAAAACAAAAATTTCAAGTCGGGATGATTTAGAGAAATTGTCAGAAGTTAATGTTGTAGGACAAATCGGTAGAAGTGGAAAAGGCGGTATTGCTGTTCAGGAGTCAAGTAATTCGATTGTCTCGGAAATGTTTCGTTCTTTACGTAATAATTTGAATTTTATATTGAAACATGAATTCAATAAACTTATTATTGTAACATCAACTATTTCGGGCGAAGGAAAATCATTTATAAGTCTTAATTTGGCAATAAGCTATGCGTTGTTAGGTAAAAAGGTATTGTTGATTGGTGCTGATATCAGAAATCCGAAACTAAAAGAATACGCAAATATTAAGAAAAAAGAAGGATTAACAGACTATTTGGTAGATCCAAGTAACAAATGGCAAGATTATATCGAGAAATTAAATTTGAACACTGACCTAGGTCTAGATGTTATGATCGCAGGGGCAATTCCTCCAAATCCAAATGAATTGCTGATGACACCCAAATTGAAATCGTTCTTATCCGAAGTGAAGCGAGAGTATGATATTGTTATTTTGGATTCGGCTCCGGTAGGATTAGTGTCAGATACATATCTGATAGATGAGCATATTGACCTAACTCTTTATATCGTAAGAGAGAATGTAACCTCAAAAACGGCTGTTAATTTTATTAACACACAGAAGGAGGAAAACAAGTTACATAATATGTATCTGGTATTGAATGATTCTGTTCTTGATAATAGCTATAAGTATGGTTATGGCAAGGCTTATGGTTATGGTAAGATTAATTAATGAATGAGTAGTATATCAAAAAGCATTTTTTCTGGGGCTCTTTGGACTACGGTTCAAACTGTAGGATTGAAGTTATCTTCTATATTGGGTCAATTGATTTTGGCTTATATATTATCGCCAGAAGACTTTGGAAAAATAGGATTAACCTATACAATAACGAGTATAGGTATTCTATTTCAAAGTTTTGGTTTAACAGATGTCTTAGTAAACAGAGGAAAATCGTTTTTGGTATTAATGCCTTTGGCGAAAAGTGTTAGTCTTATAGGCTCTGTAATATGTTGGATTGTTACAATAATATTGGGGTTTGTTGGTAGTATCTTTTTATATAACGATATTGAAATATTTTATCTTGTAGTGATATTTAGTTTTTCGATACCGTTCGACACACTATCTGTTGTACCCGATAGTAGATTAATGCAACAGTTGAGATTTAAGGATAGGTCATTGATTCAGGTTTATGCTGCTTTCTTGACACAAATCTTAACAGTAGTGTTTGCGCTTTTTTCGTTTGGTGTCTATAGTTTTGTCTTACCAATAACGCTAGTTGCTATTCTAAGATATTTATATATTACGAAGATTTCAGAAACAGGTTTTAGAATATCCTTTACCCTTAGACGTTGGAAACATTTGGTTGTAAATAGCGCTTGGAGTTTTTTATATGCGTTGAGCCAAAGATTAATTCAACAGTTAGACTTTATTATTTTAGGAGTTTTTGTTTTGCAATCAGAGGTTGGCGTCTATTTTTTAGCATTTAGTTTAAGTATTCAGGTTATAGGTTTTTTAGTCGGAGCCATTTCGCCCATAGTGTTTCCTGTTTTGATGCAAGTGCCTAAAGAAGATACGACAACTGTAAAAAATACATTAAATAAACTAACATATATATTAGCTCTGATTGGTATGCCATTTGCATTGTGGCAAGCCGTTTCTGCAGAACCATTGATTAAGTTATTTTTGCAAGATAAATGGATTCCTTGTATACTGATAACTCAAATACTGTCTTTGGGTATTGGTTTTCAGGTTGTTTCTTCTTTATGGGTGGTAACATTGAGAATAAATGGGGAATTTAAAAAACAAGCAGAATTGTCATTTTACTCACTTCTATTATTCGTTATATTGGTTGTTCCCTTAACGTATTTATATAAATCTGTAGGTACAGCTATTGCAGTATCTGCTTATTATATGATAAGTGGACCTGTTTTAAGTTATTTATCTTTTAAGAAGTATGATATTTCATTTATAAAAGTTCTCCACCCATATATAAAATATTTTATTGTTTCCATTGTAATATTTGGTTCTATTTTTTACATCTCCTCTCTAACTGATTGTATTTATATAAAGTTTCTGATGAATGTTATATTATCGCCAATAATATATCTGATAATTATCTATTTTGTTGATAGACAAATGTTTTTAGGTGTGTTGAATTTAGTTAAGAAACGAAATCTTTCATAGAATTTCTAAATAGAATAACTCATAAAAAAGGATTGTATGATAGATAAAATATCAAATAACATATCTTTAGTCCTATTATTATTGCTTGGTATTGGTATTGCTTTTGTTTTGTTTGAACCACCCTTGCTAACACTATTAGGCTTGTTTGTTTTTATATACAATTGTAAAAGATTTTTTTTGAAACAGAAAAAAAATCTTCCGGTATTGGAGTTTATCTTGGTTGTATCAGGGATCCAATGGATTGTAGGTCCTATGATAATGTATCGATTGGTTCCTGAAGAGTTAGGAGTTGATGAAAACAGGTATATGTTGATTACTGCTATAGCATATTTGTGTTTCAGTTTGGGGATGTTGGTAAATAGTAGAGATATAGTTTTAGACAAGGACCAGGTTAGAAGTATATGTGCCGATTTTAAGGTACAATTCATATTAAAATTATTTTCTATTATAGGGATTATTCTTTTACTAGGATCAACGTTTACTACTATGTTTCAAGATATAATATCAACATTATTTATATTGTTAGGTTTATACTCTTCAATAGTACTATTATATACAGACTTGAAGTCTAGATATCTGTATATAGCCTTAATATTATTCTTTTATTTGGTCAAATGTATCCATTTAACAGTTTTTGCAGATCTGATCTCGGTACTCTTTATATTATATATCTTTTTACCTAATATTTATTCATGGGGAACAAAGAAGGTTTTATTAATGACATTGTTGGGTATAATGTTTCTTTTTGTTATAGATACAACGAAAAGATTATATAGACAAGAGGTCTGGGCTACGGAAGCCAGAGAAGTAAATATAGATTTGTTCCTTTCTATTGTGACATCAAGTTCGATAGGGCAAGACGAACAAGCCAGTACGATTAGCCGTTTTAGTTCTGGATCTGTGAATAGTTTAATATTTAAGTACGTTCCTAAAGAAAAAGCTCATACAAAAGGAGAAGTTTTATTAGATGATTTTGCTAATGCTATAGTTCCTAGGGTGTTATATCCTGAAAAAAAAGAAATAGATACAAGAAAAAACTATATGTTGTATACCGGGATATATATAAATGAGGATACATCTGTAGGTATAAATGCTTTAGGTATAGCCTATGCCGAGTTTGGAGTTTTAGGTAGTTATATTTTTATGCTTATTTTGGGATTTTTCTTAAGAAAATCCTTATCTTTCTTTATAAATCTTGGGAAGAAAAATATCTTTTATATTTTTTCAATAGTAATGATATATTCAACATTCTTTAAAGCAGAATATGAATTTGTTTCTTCAGTAAATTCTTTTATTAAATCAACAATTTTTATCTTGATTATTATATTTATACTAACATATAATAATAGACAATTATATGCTTATTCAACAGAGAATGAGTTAGACTGAAATAATTAATAATATAATAAAATAAAATAAATAAACATATGAGAATTGCGATAATCGGGGCAAATAACTACGATACATTAGAGTATAATCTAAAAGATGCTTTTGCACATAATAATTATCATTGCGAAATCTTTGATATTAACAATTCAAAGATTTTTAAAAATAAAATAATATCAAAATATACACTGCAATTGGATATGCAAGGGAGGGGTTTTTTTGATAGTTATGATCAATGGATATTTGACAAAGTTTTTAGAAGAGTTGCTGAGTATCAGCCGGATTTGGTCATTTGTACATATCGTTTTATTCATCCTAAATTTGTATCACGAGTAAAAAAAGAACTGAAATGTAAAATTGTGCATGTAAATCCGGATGCATTAACAACATTCGGTCATCAGCAAGTTTTTGCCTCTGACTATGATGTTTGGTTTTCTAAAGACCCATATATTGTGTCTTTTATGAAAGGGAATCTGCATCTGAATGCCAAATATTATAGTGAAGCGTTTAATTCTCGTATTCATAAACGAATGGAGGTAGATAAAAAAACACTTGAAGATGAGTTGAATATTGATGTAGTGACCTATGGTAACATCTACCCATATCGTAGTAGAATGCTGAAAATATTATTGGATAATAATATTAATTTGAAACTATATGGTGTAAAATCCAAAAGATTTTATGATAATGCTTTAGATAAGGCGTATCAGAATAAATGTATACTAGGTGAGGAAAAAGCAAAAATTCTCTATGGATCCAAGATTGTTTTCAATCAGATGCATTATGCTGAAATTGGGTCTGTTAACAACCGATTTTTTGAAGCGAATGGTTCGGGTGCTTTTCAGTTGTCAGATTATCGTCCTATTCTTAAGGATTTGCTCCCGATAGATCCGGAATTAGTGAGTTTCAGAACAATTGATGAAGGTATTGAAAAAATAAAATATTACCTTGAACACACAGATGAAAGGATTGAGATTGCAGGGAAAGTACATAATCATTTTATCCAAAATTATACATACGATCATTTAATTGAATTTATTCTTAAATCTATATAAATAAAAGGAAGGCACATTTTATGAAAGTTTGTTATATATACAGACAAAAGAGCCGAAATGCGCATAGCATAGAGAATGTATTTCAAACTATATCAGATAATATAGAAGCTTTGGGAATAGAGTCTGTATCTTATTATAGGAACGACTCTTTATTAAAGACTTTTAGGGAAGTGCGAAAACTGAAAGCAGATATATATCATATAACAGGAGATGTGTATTATTTGGCAATGTTTCTCCCTCCTAAGAAAACCATAATGACTATCCATGATATAGGGAGGTATAAGAACCGAAAAAAGAGTCTCAAAAATTTATTGTATGCACTACTGTGGTTCTTGATTCCAACAATGCGAGTGAGAAAAATTACTGTTGTGAGCGAACTTGTGAAAAATGACTTGATCAAATATTTTAAAGTCAAAGAAAATAAAATAAGTATTATACCCAATCCTCTAGTTCAAAAACTAAGTTATAGTGAAAGAAAAAATAAAACATTAGTCCCCAATGTATTACAGATTGGAACAGGAGAGCATAAAAATTTGATAGGACTGATAGAAGCTGTAAAAGGATTAAAATGTAATTTGACAATAATAGGTCACATAGAAGAAAAAATAGATCATCTTCTAAAACTATATGGAATTGAATATAAGAATTATAACGACATAACAAATGAAGAAGTAGTAAAATTGTACGAATTGTGCGATATTGTCTATTTCGCTTCATTTTCGGAAGGGTTTGGATTACCTATTCTGGAAGGACAGGCTATTGGAAGAGCTGTTATAACGAGTAATATAAGTCCGATGAAAGAAGTAAGTGGAGAAGCTGTTTTATTAGTGAATCCTTATGATATACAACAGATAAGAGAGGCTCTAACTTTATTAATGACAAATGAGGAAACCTATAATGAGTTGGTGAAATTGGGATTAAGAAATGTAAGCAAATATGATATACTCCCTATCTGTCAAAAATATGTATCAGCATATAATAGCCTAAAAAATATGTAATTATGTTTGTTTTTTATCAAAATATACTCAGCATACATCAGTCTGCTTTTTTAAGAAGTTTGGCTGAAATTCAGCAAGATGTAACATTGGTTGTTCCCGAAAAGGTGGCCGAGGAAAGAATAAAACAAGGATGGGCTATACCGGATTTTGATAAAGTAAATGTAATAGTTGCTCCTACAACAGAAGATGTGGATCGGTTGCTGAATAGAGAAGATGCATTTCATATTTTTTCGGGAATAAACTCTCATTCCTTGCCTAGTCAAATATTTGAAAAAGCGGTTAAGAAAAAGTTAAAAATAGGAGTTATCCTAGAACCATTCAATTGGTTGGGGTGGAAAGGAAAATTGAGGTTTATTAAATATCTTCTTTTGAGGTTGAGATATAACTCTTCAATTCACTTTGTTTTAACAATAGGAAACAGGGGGAGATGGTGTTATGAAAAAGTAGGATTTACTAAAAATAATATATATGACTGGGCTTATTTTACTGAAAATTATAATGTTGTTAAAATTGGGGAGGGGTTAAAATCTGAAATTGTAAAGGTAATATTTATAGGAAGCATAGATGAGCGAAAAAACATATTACATTTGGTTGATGTTATCTTAAAACTTAACAACAAGAAGTTTAGCTTAGATATTATAGGAAAAGGGCCACTCGAGAATACTTTAATAAGCAAGATTGATAATTGTGAAAATATAAAATATTTAGGAAAAATATCAAATGAAAAGATAGGATCATATATTTCAAATTCTGATATTTTAGTTTTACCTAGTATTTTTGACGGATGGGGCGCAGTGGTTAATGAGGCTTTGATGTGCGGAACATCTGTCATTGCCAGTAGTAATTGTGGATCATCTATCTTATTGGATGGTGAAAAAAGAGGAGAAGTCTATTTCGTGGAAAAAGAAAATTTGGATGAGATAATAAGCAGATGGCTATCAAAAGGTGTTTTAACTTATTCCAGGAGATTAGAAATCAAGGAATGGGCAGAAACGAATATTTCAGGAAAAGTAGCGGCTAATTATTTCATTGAAATTATCAATCATATTTGCGATAATACAGAAAGGCCAATAGCTCCGTGGATAAAAAATAAAAATAAATGAAATGAGAATATTAAATACAATTTCAAGTTTGGGAGTAAATAGTGGAGGACCAACCCAAAGTCTGTATTTCACAGTAAAAGAGTTGCATAATATTGGTTTAAATGTAGATATTTTATCTTATTATCCATCCGAAGGTGACAGTATTATATCGGATGAAAAATTTATTATTTCTTTAAAAACCTCAAAAGGGATATTGGCTTATTCCCCAGAATATAAAAAATCTCTAATAAATAGTGATTATGATATTTATCATACACACGGTATTTGGGAATATCCCAATTATATAACTTCTAAGATAGCAAAAAGAAAAGGGAAGCCTTATGTCGTTACATTGCATGGAATGTTGTATCCACAAGCAATGCGTATCAAAAGTCATGAAAAAAGGATATTGTTAAAACTCTTTTTTCAAAAAATCATAAATAATGCAGCAGCAGTTCATGCTACATGTTTGGATGAAATGAATTATGCCAGAGAATTGGGAATAACTTCACCTATAGCTGTTATTCCTAATCCTGTTGAGATTTCAGAGAATACAACCATATCCAATCCTGATAAAGTTCGGATTGGATATTTAGGTCGTATACGAGCACGTTCTCTGAAAAATGTAGATAGGTTAATCTATATTTGGGATAAATTGAGAGACTCTATAGCTGATGCCGAATTAGTGATTATAGGGGGAGGGGATGATGCCTATCTTGATTTTTTGAAAAGTGAGGTGAAAAGACTAGGTTTAAATAATGTAGTCTTCACCGGATTTTTATCAGGAGAAGCAAAAAATAAAGCAATAAATTCACTTTCTTATTTGGCAGTTCCTAGCGATTTTGAGAGCTTTGGAATGATTGTACCAGAGGCATTGACTAGAGGTATTCCTGTAATAGCATCAAAAGGAACCCCTTGGGAAGAATTGAATACTCATAATTGTGGATGGTGGGTAGATAATGATATTGATACTTTTGCAAATGCTATAAAGGAAGCAATTTCTTTGTCTGATCAAAAACGTTTGGAAATGGCTGATAATGGAAGGAAATTGATAAGAGAGAATTATTCAATGGAAGTGGTTTCCAAAATGTTTTTACAGTTATATAATTGGATAAATAGTGGAGAGAATAAACCGAATTTTGTCTATCTATAATTATATACGATGAAACCGTCTAGACTTTTTCGTTTTATTCAATTTTGTCATCCTGAGAGTATCGAAGGATCTGTTTTTTAGATGTTTCACTACGTTCAACATGACAAAAACTCAAAAATTAAGTATAATTTAAAAAGTCTAGATGACTTCGATATATAGATTTGGGAAATTATCAAACGTTAATAATTAAAATAAACAACAATGTTGGATTTATCTGTAATCGTATTAACATATAATGAGGAAATACACATTCGTCGTTGTATAGAGAATGTTAAATCTTTGGCAAAAGATATTTTTATTGTTGATTCATATTCCACTGATAATACTTTGCATATTGCAGAAGAACTAGGAGCAAAAATTTACCAAAATAAGTGGGTGAATAATTATGCAAAACAATTTAATTGGGGGTTAGAAAATCTTCCTATCCGAACAAAGTGGGTTTTGCGTCTTGATGCAGATGAATATTTGACAGAAGAACTTATTAACGAATTGAAAGAAAAGTTATCTAATTTGGATGAATCAGTAACAGGTATTATGATTCCTCTTAGGAGAACTTTTATGGGTAAATTTGTGAAAAGAGGAGTAGGCGAAGTTACCCAAATGCGATTCTTTCAATACGGGAAGGCTCAGTGTGAAGTGCGCTTCATGGATGAGCATATACAGTTATTGGAAGGAGAAGCTGTAAGTTTTAATGGAGCTTGGGTTGATGATAATCTGAATACAATTGGTTGGTGGACCACGAAACATAATGGATACTCGATCAGGGAGGCTATTGATTTGTTAGATTTAGAATTTAATTTGACAAATACAATGAGCGATGAAAATGAAAAAATGCTCACTCCTGAGTCGCAAGCAAAGAGGAATAAAAAATTGAAATATGCTAAGATGCCTCTGTTTTTCAGATCTTTTCTTTATTTCATCTATCGTTATATTTTCAAATTTGGCTTTACAGAGGGAAAAGAAGGCTTTCTTTGGCATTTTCTTCAAGGTTGGTGGTATCGAACATTGGTTGATGCAAAAGTGTTCGAAATAAAAAAGGCTTGCGGAAATGACAGGGGAAAAATGATAAAATACATAAAGGACAGGTATGGAATTGATTGTTTAAGCTAATATTCTCATTTGTTAATATACATAAAAAGGATTTATAATCTCTCAACAAATGTATTATCTTTGCGTGCTTCATATATGACTGGTTTTACAAAGAAAACTGAATGAAACAATTTATTTTTTGTATTAGCATTATTATAATTTTTATTGTTTTTTCTGGTAGATTGAATGCACAGATAGGTAATGTTGCGGAAACTAATGCCAAAAATGTATCTCTTTTATCCGATTCGTTGTATAGTGCAGAACATACCAATAAGCATTTTCTGCAAAGAGGAGAGAATGGACTGATTGTGATGCCTCAGAACGATTGGCTTCCGTTCAATAATTTTGTTTCGTTCAAAGATACAATGTTCATTGAGCCATATTTCCTTCCGGTTGTGTTTGATGGACGGGTCTTGCCAAGGGATTTAAGTTTTACAAAACAAGAAAAAAAATCTGAGATTGCTCCCGATTTTCATCTGATAAGTCCCGATTCCACGTTTGCCCCTATGTTGGATCGGATGAAATTGCTGAAAAATTTGAGACAAAATTATTATCTAAATCATCCGGATTTAGTAAACTATAACGCATTGGCTTTCGATCAGGTTTCGGATTCGGAATCGACAATTCCTAAACAAAATGTATTCAGGGATTTGATTTCGGTGGAAAGAAACTCTACAATGCCATCTTTTGACCTGGAAAAATATGAGACAAAGAAGGTGTTTTGGTTGAAAAACGGAGAACACTCTCTTCAGGTGTCGCAAACCCGATTGTCTAAAAACTGGGCATCGGGCGGGAAAAACAATTTCAGCATACAAAACTATCATAAAATAAACCTGAACTATAAAAGGAAAAAAGTTTGGTGGAATAATACTTTCGAATGGAAAGTGAATCTGCAGCAAACACCAGCCGATACGATAAATAAAGTGAGTGTAACGGAAGACTTCCTGAGGTTATACAGCGTTTTTGGCTTAGATGCCTATAAAAAATGGTCGTATACAGTCAATCTCGAAGCAAAAACACCAATATTCAATGGTTATCCGGTAAATTCAGCCAAGAGGATAACTTCGTTCCTTTCTCCCTTGCAGGTGAATGTTGGAGCAGGTATGAGCTATTCTTTTGAACGGAAATCGAAAGTCAATAAATACAGGAATACGAAATTCTCTGCCGATTTGGCACCAATATCTATTCAATATAAATATGTGGAGGACGACAAGGTTGATGAAACCCGTTTTGGTATAAAAAAAGGGAAAAAAGCAAATACGGCATACGGATCTACGATAAATGCAAATCTGACTTATAACTATAATCAGGCATCGAATTTTACCTCCCGTTTCAAATATTTCTCCAACTATGAGTCGGTTGTGGTTGAGTCTGAAAATAAATTCACAATGAGTCTGAACCGCTTCTTTTCCACATCAATATATCTTTATCTGCGGTTCGATGATAGTGTGGATATTGCTAAGAAAGACAGAGATTTAGGGTATTTTCAGTATAATGAGATATTAGGATTTGGATTGAACTATAAATGGTGATTTCGTCAGAAAACCTGATTTTTCGTACTCATTTCTTCCATTCATTTTGTCGTGTTTCCAATATTTTCTATTACTTTTGCACATAATAATAAAACTTGTGCAGTTTTTTAGTTAGTTATGGCTATCGCTAAAACCCGAAATATGTTGATTGATGTGGCGAGACAATTGTTCGCTAAGCTTGGTGTCGAAAATACCACGATGAACGATATTGCTGCAGCATCGAAAAAGGGACGGCGAACTCTTTACACATATTTTAATAACAAAAACGAAGTGTATCAGGCTGTTGTGGAGTCTGAACTGGAGCAGTTGTACACTGAGCTACAAGCTGTGGCCCAGAAAGATTTGCCTGCCGACGAAAAACTTCTCGATTATATTCAGACCAGGCTGGATACCGTGAAAAAAGTAGTTTTCAGAAATGGTACGCTCAAAGCGGATTTCTTTCGAGATATTTGGCGGGTGCAGAATGTACGGAAGTCTTTCGATAGAAAAGAAATTCAAATATTGAAAGACATATTGCAAAAAGGGGTGGACGACGATACCCTTGAAATGCCGGATGTTGACCTGACCGCAGAAATATTGCATCATGCCCTGAAAGGCATTGAAGTGCCCTATATCAGGGGATTGATTAATCCGGAAAATGCAAAGAACAAACGTCAACACAACAATATCGCATTTCTTATTTTCCAGGGAATCAAAAAGAAAAAAAGATAAATACAATTCTATAATTTTTTAAGAATAACTAAACATTTAATTATGAAATTACTTGAAGGAAAAACAGCCATTATTACAGGTGCTGCCAGAGGTATTGGTAAAGCAATTGCTTTGAAATTTGCGCAAGAAGGCGCTAATATCGCATTCACCGATTTGGCTATTGACGATAATGCAAAACAAACAGAAACAGAATTGGCTGCTTACGGTGTGAAAGTGAAAGGTTATGCTTCTAACGCAGCAGACTTTGACGACACGCACAAAGTGGTTGGAGATATAGTTAACGATTTCGGAAAAGTTGATATTCTTGTAAATAATGCGGGTATCACTCGTGATGGGTTGTTGATGCGTATGACAGAACAACAGTGGGATATGGTGATCAATGTAAACCTGAAATCGGCATTTAACTTCATTCATGCTTTGACTCCTGTTTTCATGAAACAAAAATCAGGAAATATAATAAACATGAGTTCGGTTGTAGGTCTTTCCGGTAATGCCGGACAAACAAACTATTCGGCGTCGAAAGCAGGTATGATCGGTTTGGCCAAATCGACAGCTAAAGAATTGGGATCGAGAAATGTACGTGCAAATTGCATTTGCCCTGGATTTATTATCACAGAAATGACAGGAGTTTTGTCGGACGATGTTAAGAAAAAATGGGCAGAACAAATACCACTTCGTCGTGGCGGAACACCCGAAGATGTGGCAAATGTTGCCGTATTCTTGGCGTCAGACCTTTCGGCGTATGTAACAGGACAGGCAATTCCTGTTTGCGGCGGAATGAATATGTAATAACAAGATATCTAAATAATTTAAAGAAAGACATCGAGATTATGTATCTTTGTGTCTTTCTTTTTTTTGAAGCAATTATGACAGTATTGTACGAAGACAACCATATAATTATAGTCAATAAAACCGTTTCTGAAATTGTTCAGGGCGATAAAACAGGAGACAAGCCGCTTTCCGAGATAGTGAAAGAGTGGCTGAAAGAAAAATATAACAAACCCGGAAACGTGTTTTGTGGAGTGACTCATCGTCTCGACCGTCCTGTAAGCGGTATCGTCGTTTTTGCAAAGACCAGCAAGGCTCTTAGCCGGTTGAATGAGATGTTCAAAGACAAAGAAGTGACTAAAACTTATTGGGCAATAGTGAAAAACGCACCAAAGATAAGCGAAGGAACACTTGTACATTATTTGGTGAAAAACGAGAAGCAAAATAAATCGTACGCTTACGAAAAAGAGAAGCCAAATTCGAAGAAAGCAATATTGCATTACAAACTGATAGCGAAATCGGATGGGTATAACTTATTGGAGATTGATCTGGAAACAGGCAGGCACCATCAAATTCGTTGCCAGCTGTCAGAAATGGGCTGTCCGATAAAAGGAGATTTGAAATATGGGGCAGAGCGTTCCAATCCGGATGGAGGTATTAGTTTACATGCCCGAAAGATAAGTTTCATACATCCGGTATCTAAAATTGAGGTCGAGGTTGAAGCTCCCGTACCCGACGATAAATTATGGAAATTTTTCGAAAATAATGAATAAACTATAAAACAAATCAGAATTCGTTACGTTTATTAATTATGAAACCGTCTAGACTTTTTAAATTATACTTAATTTTTGAGTTTTTGTCATGTTGAACGTAGTGAAACATCTAAGAAAACAGATCCTTCGATACTCTCAGGATGACAAAATTGAATAAAAAGAAAAAGTCTAGACGGTTTCTATGTAAACGAATTAGCTTTTGTCCGGAATGGAAAAGTATCTATATATAATCGTGATAAGCATGCTGGCAGTGTTCGGTTTCTCTTCGTGTAGCGATGATGAAAGTTTCTATAAGGGAGATGCCGCTCGCGAAGCCTTGAAGCATAAATGGAATGTCAGTTCGATAGAAGTGAAAACGAACGATGGCCAAAAAGATGAAATCCCCAATTTTATACTGAAAACATTTCTGCTAAATACAAAGCAGTATGCCGAAACGTTTGATGGTCAGCAACTAAAGACTGTTGTTGAGGCAAAAGACCCGGCATTGTTTGAACCCATCCAACTGTCGGAGCGATATGTTGTGATGGATGACAATTTGTATGTAGAAAGTCAGTTGTTGGGTAACCAGAACATACCCTACACCTTCAAGGTTTCGGATAAAACATTGATCGTGCAATTTAAGTTTAACAAGCAAATGTTTGAGCAGATATTGCAATTGATAGGAACGAATATAGATCCTGCCATACAGGCTCAGATAGAAGCATTTTTAGCAGATCTGCCCGATGACTTTTCGGGAGAAATAATTAAAAAATTGAAAAGATAATTTATTCTTCTAAGAGATAACAACAATAACAACAATTCGAACCCAAATGAAAAAATTCTTTTATTTACTAACTATTTGTATTCTTACTTCAGTAGCATTTTCTTCTTGCGGAGACGATGATGACGATTATTTAAGCGGAGATGCGGCCAAAGGTGCCATTAAGGGTAAATGGGTGCTGAAAACTATGACAATGAGTTCAAATTCATCGGAAATGGACAGACTGATGAACATGGCTTTTGCATACTCGTTAAAAACGACGGAAATGAGTATGATATTCAACGAAACTACTGTAGAATCGACAATGAAGTATAAAGATGGATCTTCGCCTCAAATAGTAACGGAAGATTATTACATTGAAGATAATGTGTTATATGTAAATGATGAAGCCTTAAATGATATTGTTGCCAGCAATTTTCGGATATCTAAAAATAATCTGGAGATTACGCAAAAGAACATCGATCGGAATATGCTGATTGAAATGTTGACAAGTGACGATATAGACGGCATTGAACAAATAATAAATATGATACCTAATGGATTTTCGGGACAGATAACAATGAAGCTGAAAAGATAATTTATCGGTATAAACTATTGTTTTTTACGAAGATTTGTTGTAATTTCGCATCCCGATTGCCAATAGGCCGATAAGTAACCACACTAAAGTGGTTCGCCTCAGGCACATAACTTGTAAAAGTATTTATTGCAAATGTACGCAATTGTAGACATTCAAGGACAACAGTTCAGAGTTGAACAAGGACAAAAACTATTTGTCCACAGAACTTCGGCAGACAAAGGTGCTGACGTAGAATTCGAAAAAGTATTATTAGTTGACAATTCAGGTAAAGTAGCTATCGGCGCTCCTTATGTTGATGGAGCAAAAGTGGTTCTTACAGTAGGCGACCAAGTGAAAGGCGACAAAGTTCTGATCTTCCACAAAAAGAGAAGAAAAGGTTATCGCAAATTGAACGGTCACCGTCAACAATTTACAGAAGTAACTGTAAAAGAAATTATTGCTTAACAGATTAAAAAGAGAAGAAAATGGCACATAAGAAAGGTGTAGGTAGTTCGAAGAATGGTCGTGAATCGGAAAGTAAACGACTAGGCGTGAAGGCTTTCGGTGGAGAAGCTGTTAAAGCAGGCAACATCATCGTTCGTCAAAGAGGTACAACTCATCATCCTGGCGAAAACGTAGGTATGGGAAAAGACCATACATTGTTTGCCCTTGTTGATGGAACAGTTGTTTTCCGTAGAAAGAAAAATGAAAGATCGTTTGTTTCTGTACTTCCAAAAGCAGAAGCATAAATAGATAAAAGGTTTATATTTAAGGCTGTATGGGACACCATGCAGCCTTATTTTTTTTACTAATTATGCTAATCGGTGTTCTCGAATTTAACCCAATATTTTTCAATCACAAATTCGCATTAATTATTTATTGTGATTATTTGTCCGTTATTTCATTATTTTTCGGTATTGATAGAGAACCCGCAAAAGGCTTACTTTGCTTCATGTTTGAATCAGAAAACCTCTAAATATAAAAGAATAATGGCAAAAATTGGAATTTACTACGGATCGGATACAGGCAATACACAAACAGTAGCACAAGACTTGGCAAAGGCACTGGATGTAAGCACCGAAAATGTATTTGATGTAAGCAAAGCCGGTGCAGATTTTTCGGTTTATGATGTATTGTTGTTCGGAAGTTCGACAATGGGGTACGGCGATTTGCAAGACGATTGGGATGCCTTTCTGGATAAAGTGAAGTCTGTGGATTTGTCCGGTAAAAAAGTCGCGATTTTTGGTTGTGGCGACTCAGCTTCGTATAGCGACACGTTTTGCGATGCGGTAGGTAAAATTTATGAAGTGGTAAGGGCGCAAGGTGCAGAGGTTATAGGGCATACAAGCACCGAAGGATATACTTTCGATAGCTCGGAAGCCTTGGTCGACGGACAGTTTGTTGGTCTTCTGATTGACGAAGATAACGAATCGGATCAGACGGCGGGTCGTATTGCGGCTTGGGTAGACGATCTGAAAAAGAAAATATAATTTAGGTTGGTGACTTAAAACTCACCACAAAAAGTGGCGTCCCAATTTGTGGATTAGTGCCATACTCATACTGTTTAATCATTTCTATTGATAGTTTTTTAGTTGATCATGAAACCTCAATGATGAGATATCATTGGGGTTTTCTCTTTCTGAAATATCGGGGAGAATGCTTGTCTGATTCTGAAATTTTGCTTACTTTTGTACTTGAGCAATTGTAAAATAAAGGCATCTGTCACTATGTAAGTGACGGATGTTTTGTTTTTAAGTATATTGTTTTATTCTGTTTTTTCGCCTGATTTCGGACGGCGAACTCCCCAGATTTTTGTGGCAAAATTCATTGAAATGAGATAGAGTAACAAACCGGTGATCTATGGATATCTGTTTCACACTTTTGTTTGTATTGCAAAGCTCATAATAAACCATTTTTCTCCTTTGTTGAGTAATCCACGAATAGGCCGATATGCCGAAACTTCTCTTGAATCTTTTGTTAAATCCCGAATAGCTATAGTTCATTATCTCAGCTAGTTGGCGCACCGATCGTACTTCAGATAAATGATTGTATACTTTTTCCGAAAAGTTCAGGTCTTCATTAGGCATCGTGCTGAAAAATCCTTGCAGTTGTTCGTTTGTGTAGAAATTTCGGAGGATGTAGCCGAACTCTTTCACCTTCAAATCCAGCAAATAGTTGCTATCAATCCCTTTGTCCTTATATTCTTTGAGTGTGCAGGCATAGGTGGTAACCACTGGGATAACCGGCAGAGACGAAATACTATTCCCTTGTTGTTTGGTTGATCGCTCAACAGAATTTAGGATGTTGCAGATGCCCGATTGGCTGTAGAAGTAGATTGAAACTACCAGAGAGTCTTTTGTGGCTGTTATAAACACCTTGTCCTGAGAGGGATAAAAGATCATATTAGAACTTGTGAGTTGAGAAAATGTATGTGTTTTTATTTCTCCCTCCAACACAAGAATTATTTTATTACTCCCTTCGTCTAAATTCCATACCTGCCCTTTTTTCAGAGAGAGGAATTCTATCGGTTTGTCATTTTGGGATTTCATATCAGTTTGTTGTTTAAGTGTTTGTATTTGTGCATGTTTAACTAATGTATTACAATTATTTTCTGAATAAACCACTCTGTTCGAGCTAATAAATAGCTGTTTTATAAATGTTTATGGCGAAACAGACTACCTGTCTGATCATGAATATTGTATCATGTTTCACTAATGTTTCACTTTTGCATATATGGGTTTGGGTATTTTGCTGATTGTCAATAAAATATGTGTGTTAAAACCCATCCTCCGTCACTTACATAGTGATGGATTTGTAAAGGTTTGATATTTATGTATTTAATGTGTTTTATGTTTTTTGTGTTTCGGGCAGACAGGAAGACTGCCCCTACGAACAAAAGAATGCGGGTAGGGGCGAATAACATTCGCCCGCATATATCCTTTCTTTCGGGCGTAAGATTTTACGCCCCTACTTTCGGGCAGTCCGGAAGCCTGCCCCTGCAAACTACCCCAAAAGAAGGAGGAGGTAATTCCCTCTCTTTTGCAGAGGATTAGGGTGAGGTGTAGATATGGGGTTTTACTCCACCCACAATTGACGTTATTCAAATAATCAGAATAAGATATATACAACTTTATCAAATACAAGATTCAGGTAATTAATTTAAGTTGCTACTTAAAATTTTCTAATAAAAAAGGCCAATCCATTACTTTTG
>NZ_QVMP01000068.1 GCF_010501095.1 Dysgonomonas sp. 520
TCTTCAATTATCTTTTTGCAAACATACAGTGATGTGGAGATATAATTCGTAACATTTGTTACACTTGCCAGGTTTATTATGTGTATCTTTGAAAAAAATAGAATTTATGAATCAGGATTTACTGTTTTTTTGTACAATGTGTCGTGAGAAATCACCCGAAGAGATTGAACAAATAAGATGTGCAATAGATCATGTGGAAAAGACCTACAAGCGAGGAGAATTGATCGCTGCGCAGGGCGATCGCATATCTCATTTGTATATGCTGACAAAAGGAAAAGTGAAGACAGAAATTATTTCCCAATCGGGGCTTACTGTTTCAGTAGAAGAGA
>NZ_QVMP01000007.1:0-35353 GCF_010501095.1 Dysgonomonas sp. 520
AAATCACAAAGTTATGTAAAAGAACGCTTTAATAAACTATTAAATATAAACTCTAGTAAGGGTTGAGATAAACGGAAAAATAAAGACAAAGAAAATTATTATATAGAGCTAAATAAGTTTTTCAATTAAAACAATGTGATGATGCTACCAGAAAACTATCAATTGCTGAAAGATGAACTTTCAAAGAAAATCGATTCGAAACGAATCGTTACTAACCCGTTGCAACTACTGGCATACGGAACAGATGCAAGTTTTTATCGTTTAATACCTAAACTTGTGGTGCAAGTACACACAGAGGAAGAGGCTGTTGAAGTGATACGGTTGACTGGAAAAATGAACATACCTGTAACCTATCGGGCTGCCGGAACAAGCCTTTCGGGACAAGCGATAAGCGACTCGGTATTGATGGTAGCAACACACAAATGGAAAAAATATACTATTCTGGAAGACGGACTTAAAATTCGCCTGCAACCCGGTATTGTGGGAGCAAGAGCTAATATATTCCTTGCACCTTTCGGCAGGAAAATAGGTCCTGATCCGGCCTCGATTAATGCTGCTATGATTGGAGGTATAGCGGCAAACAATGCAAGCGGGATGTGTTGCGGCACTGCTCAAAACTCGTACCAGACCATTGCCGATATTCGTATAGTTTTATATGATGGTACAATATTAGACACATCGGACGACAAAAGTAAAAAGGAATTCATAGAAAAGCACCCCGAGATAATTAAAGATATAGAATCACTGAGGGATGGTATAGAAGCAGATAGAGTATTATACGACAGAATAAAGCGTAAATTCAAAATAAAAAACACCACAGGATACAGCATCAATGCCTTTGTCGATTTCAGCGATCCGTTCGAAATCATCAAACATCTGATGATCGGCTCGGAAGGCACATTGGCTTTCATCTCCAATATTACCTACAACACTGTTGTTGACGAAAAATATAAAGCATGTGCCTTGTTGATATTCGAAACGATAGAAAAAGCCTGTGAGGCTGTTCCTTTATTAAAAGAGAGTCCGGTTTCCGCCGTCGAGTTGTTAGACCGTGATTCCATTCGTTCGGTGGAAGATGATCCCGATGCTCCGGAGTATTTCAAGACTCTACCCGAAACGGCATGTGTTTTACTGGTCGAAATACAGGCTAACGACAAGGAAACAATGTCGACAAAAGAAACAGCCATCAGAAAGGCAATAGAAACAACTCCTACGATTTTGCCCTACAAATTTACGTCCGACCCGAAAGAATATAATTTCAACTGGAAAGCAAGGAAAGGACTCCTTTCGTCTGTTGGCGGATTAAGAAAAACCGGAACCACCTGTTTGATAGAAGATGTAGCTTTTCCTGTTTCCCGTTTGGCAGAAGCGTGTGTAGCCTTGAAAGACCTTTTCAAAAGGCTTGAATATCACGATGCTGTTCTTTTCGGTCATGCTTTGGAGGGAAATTTGCACCTTAATTTTTCTCAGGATTTTTCATCTCCGCAAGAGGTAGAACGTTATGCCAAACTGATGGATGAACTTGCCGATATTGTGGTGAACAGGTTCGACGGTTCGCTGAAAGCCGAACACGGCACAGGGCGCAACATGGCTCCTTTTGTGGAAAAAGAATGGGGAGAGGCGGCTTATAGTATAATGTTACGTATAAAGGATATCTTCGATCCGCTGAAACTAATAAATCCGGGAGTTATCATAAATGAAAATCCGAAAATACACCTCGAAAACCTAAAACCTTTACCTGCTGCACACGAATTGGTGGATAAATGTATGGAATGTGGTTTCTGCGAACCCAATTGTGTGTCGGAAGGATTAACACTTTCGCCACGCCAGCGTATTGTTATTGCCCGTGAAATTGCCCGTTTGAAGGCATTGGGCGAATCAACCGAAAGATTGGTACAAATGCTGCATGACGCAAAATATTTTTCCGACGAGACATGTGCAACTGATGGATTATGCGGACTTGTTTGTCCTGTAAAAATAGACACGGGAAAATATATAAAGGAAGTGCGCCACATGGAATCATCCGACAGAGCAAAAAAAACGGCGGCGTACATAGGCGATCACATGAAAGACGTAACATCAGTTGGACGTGTCGGACTGAATTTTGTCGATTTCTTTCACTCTATATTGGGAGACACTTTGATGGGAGGAATAGCCGGCGGTATGAGAACTATCTCGGGAAACAGGATTCCTAAATGGAACAAAGATATGCCCAAAGGCTCGCACAAGATAAAACATTCTGTGGTGAATGAGAGTCAAGAAAATAAAGTTGTGTATTTTCCGTCCTGCATCAACCGCACGATGGGAAAATCGAAGGGATATGAAAAAGATGAAGTGGAACTAACCCGAAAAACGGAAGAATTATTGACCAGAGCAGGATTTACAATCATCTATCCCGAAAATCTGGATAAATTGTGTTGCGGTATGGCATTCAGTAGCAAGGGATTGAAAGACGAAGGAAGTAAAAAATCGAAGGAACTGGAAGCCGCCTTGTTCGAGGCCTCTGATGGTGGGAAATATCCGGTTCTCTTCGATATGAGTCCTTGTTTTTATACTTTTCACGATGCTTGCGCAAACGAAGCCTTGAAGATTTATGATCCTATCGAGTTTATGCTCGATTTTGTAATGCCAAAGCTGCAAGTGAAGAATCCGAAAAAGATAGTGACAGTATTTCCTGTTTGCTCTGTCAAAAAAATAGGAATGGAGCAAAACCTGTACAAACTAGCTCAAATGTGTTCGGAAGAAGTGAAACTTGTGGAAAGCAATTGTTGCGGGTTTGCCGGCGATAGGGGTTTTACTTATCCCGAGTTAAACAAACACGGATTAAGGCACTTACAGGAACAAATACCGGCAAATTGCAAAGAAGGCTATTCAACAAGCCGTACGTGTGAGATTGGGATGAGCGAGTATAGCAATATCAACTTCAAATCTATTTTCTATTTGATAGATGAAGTAACCAGATAGAAAAAACTTGAGAAATGAGGTTATTTTTTGCGAAAAAAAACCTCATTTCTTATTTCATACAAATTGTTTTTTGGGAACAACAGTCACCAATTTGAACAGCTTATCGGACGGGCGTATTTTGTCTGTCAGTTTAATTGAAAATTTTTCACCCTTAACAGTCTCTTGCACAGGTTTGAGATCTACACGAATCTCTTCCACTGTCTGAGTTATAGCTCCGGTTGTAGGACCGGTAATCAATATTTCATCACCTACTTTCAGGGTTTGTGTCTCCATCAGGAATTCTCCGACCCCAAGATTTGAAAAATATTTGATGCCTTTCCCTATATATACTTTCTTCTTAGTAGATTCCGACCCGTAATTCATAGACCACTCGCCCAATCTTTGTCCAAGATAATAACCATCCCAAAATCCACGGTTGAAGACAGTTGCCAAACGGGAATCCCAGTCCTTTATCTTATCTTCGGAGAATGAACCGCCGCAATATGCTTTCACAGCTTCTTTATAACATTCAACAACTGTGCGCACATATTCAGCTCCACGGGCACGTCCCTCTATTTTGAAAACCCGTACTCCGGCATCCATCATTTTATTCATGAAATGGATTGTTTTCAAATCTTTAGGAGACATAATGTATTCATTATCAATCTCTAATTCTATTTCACTGTCTTTGTCCTTAACAATATATCCACGACGGCAAATCTGGTTGCATGCCCCTCTGTTTGCCGACAAATGTTTTTCGTGAAGACTCAGATAGCATTTTCCTGAAACAGCCATACACAATGCTCCATGAGAAAACATTTCTATGCGGATCAGTTCTCCATTTGGTCCTTTAATTTGCTGGTTTTCTATATCTTGGTATATACTATGAACCTGCTCAAGGTTCAACTCACGAGCCAATACAACAACATCAGCAAACTGACCATAAAATTTCAAAGCCTCTGTGTTGGTAATATTCAGTTGAGTTGATAAATGTACTTCAACATCTATGCTGCGAGCATACATCATGACTGACACATCCGAAGCGATAATTGCCGATATATTAGCCTCTTTAGCCGCATCCACAATTTTGCGCATCAATTCTATGTCATTGTCATAAATGATTGTATTTACAGTCAGGTAGCTTTTAATGCCGTTTTCCTTACATATTCCGGCTATATTTTTGAGGTCGTCTGTTGTAAAATTATTTGCCGACTTGGCACGCATATTCAACCCTTCTATACCAAAATAGATTGAATCTGCTCCTCCTTGTATAGCTGCCGCCAACGATTCGTACGAACCCACGGGAGCCATTATTTCAAAGTCTTTTATATTCATTTCAATATAAGATGTCAATAGAATCTAGAGTCTGTTTATTTTTTTTGAGAGTACAAAGATAAAAGAAAATGAGCCGCAAGAAAAACCTACGGCTCAATATAATTACCTTTTAGTTAAAGCTAATTTATCCTTTCTTTAAAAAGCATGTTTTAAGAACAATGCTCGATCCGTCAATTTTGCAATCAACTTCTTCCGGATTGTCTGTCAATCTGATGCTTTTCACTTTTGTTCCTCTTTTTATAACCATCGACGAACCTTTCACTTTCAGGTCCTTAATAACCGTAACTGCGTCGCCATCCATAAGTTCTGAGCCGTTGCTATCTCTTGGCGTGTCGTCTGTTTCTGTTTCGTTGCCATCATTTGTCCATTCGTAGCTACAGTCGGGACAAACAAATAAAACCCCATCAAAGTAGGTGTTTTCCATACTGCATTTCGGACAACTTGGTGCTTCTGCCATTCTTCTGTATTTTTTATTAAAGTTTATAAATCAAGGCAACAAAGGTAGGCTTTATATGTTTCAGTTGCAAATGGATGATTGCAGGAAATAGGTTTCATCTATAATGTACTTAAAATATCTATTTGATTTATATCTATCGAGTCCATACCTTTGTGAAAATTATTTATCAAAACAAAAACAAAAACTTATAATTATGTCAGTATTAGTAGGAAAAAAAGCTCCTGTATTCAAAACTAACGCAGTGATAAATGGAAATGAGATTGTAGAAAATTTTTCGTTGAAACAATATCTCGGAAAAAAGTATGTGGTATTTTTCTTCTATCCTGCCGATTTCACGTTCGTATGCCCAACTGAATTGATCGCATTTCAAGAGCAAATTTCAGAATTTGAAAAACGTGATGTTGCCGTTGTTGGTGCTTCAACAGATTCTGCTTTCTCGCACTGGAAATGGTTGCAAACAGAACAAAATGATGGTGGAATAAAAGGCGTTAAATATCCGATCGTTGCCGACCAAACGCTCATGATATCTAAAAACTACGATGTCTTAGCAGGGGATTTCGATTATGACGACGAGGGTAATGATATTTTCGAGGGTGCACCTCAGGCCTATCGAGGACTTTTCTTGATTGACAAGGAAGGTGTTGTTCGTCATCAAGTGGTAAATGACATGCCGCTCGGACGTAGCATTGAAGAAGCATTGCGAGTGGTTGATGCCCTACAATTCACAGAAGAATACGGGGAGGTTTGCCCTGCTAACTGGAAAAAAGGTAAAGGAGGATTGAAAGCAACACAAGAAGGTATTGCCGATTATCTTTCTAAAAATCATTGATTTAATTTTATATTCTGATTAAGAAAAGTATCAAGTCAATGATACTTTTCTTTTTTTGTATATTTGCCGTATGAAAACTGTTGGAAATGTGATATGGCTCGTATTTGGAGGGTGGATGATTGCCCTTGAATATTTTATGGCCAGCTTGGTTTTGATGGCTACCATTGTCGGAATACCCTTTGGTTTGCAGAACATAAAGTTGGGGGTTCTTGCCCTATGGCCTTTTGGATGCAGAGTGGTGACAGCAGAAGATACCTCCGGATGCCTGAATGTAGCCTTGAACGTGATCTGGATAATTATAGGTGGCATTTGGATAGCTCTCACCCATATTGCTTGGGGCATATTATTATGTATTACCGTTTTCGGAATACCTTTCGGATTACAGCACTTCAAATTTATCAAACTGGCATTATTTCCTTTCGGAAAAGTGGTTGAAGAGGCATAAAAAAGGTGATTTTAATAAACCACCTTTTCTGTTATCAATATTTTTGCAAATTTATTTTTGAGAGAAAACTAATTTTTTTACATCATATTTGTAGTCGCCGGAACTAAATTGCACCATAACTACCTGACTCATTTTCAACGGAGTTTTTGTAGTGATTGAGCCTGCTATCGGGGTATTTGTCGGGAAATTGACAGCATTTCTTAATGTTATAGGAGCTTTGTGAGCATTGCCCTCATTGTCTATTATTGTAGCTTCGTTGTATGAATAGAAACTTACTTCCTGATCTTTGTTAGCTTTGTTTTCCACCACAAAATTGATTTTAAGAGCAGTAGCCGATTCCTCCGCCTTTGTCCATTTCAAATACACATCTTTATAAATTTCCATTACACTTGCGCTAGCCAGATTCGGATCAGCCTTTAGTGGCACAGCTATGTTTTTCATTACAATCTGCATTCTTTGCTGTGTTGTATGGTTAAAGAACTTAATAATCAGGGCTGTAATAGGATTCATGTTTTTATTGTCTGTTTTAATTGCCAGATCAAAACTATAAGGTATATCAGGAAGCAAAGTATTATCCCAGCTCGACAAATAAGCAGATTTTCCTGCCCACCACAAAGCCTTACAGGGTTGAGCATCACCATCCTGAGTTACGGCCGAGGCCTCAATACCCATCAAACGAACGCCCGAACTGGTTGTTAATTTCCCTGAGACTAATAAATAATCTCCAATCACTCTGGTCGATTCAATTTTTATTGTCAAAGGATCAACAGTAATCTGTGTCTGACTTGATGCGCCGAAAATCAATGCTACACTGATAAAAACGGCAAGAAGAAGTTTTTTCATAGTTGGTATTATTTTTCGTTAAAAAGGATTACTACTTTGATTTTAAGGCATTTTCAAAGATAAGGAAAATTTCAATCCTATATTCAAAATAAAAGCACTATTTTTGTACCTTAATTTTGAGGTCGTAACTAAATGAAGATTCTTAAGGTAATATCAATAATATTCATTCTAACTATCCCCGCAACATGCTCTGCACAACTCTTCGGGTTGGCCGGGCAATATGCCGATGGAGCGAAAGGGCAATTTGTGGCTAGTTTTGCCATTCCCACCATTCATCCAAAAAATCCGCTGAATTCATATATTTCGAGTGGATTGGAGTATACCACCTCGGGAGGGGCGAAAATGAGCGGATTGAATGTTAAGCCAATCCAGATATCAACCTTTTTCACGGAGGATTTTTTTAATAAAACACCATACACGCTTCTGCTGAATCTGGACGGTGGCTATTTGTTCGATTTCAGAAGCGATCATAAAAATGGAGTTGTTATCACCCCCAACATATATCTGAACTATAAATTCTTTTACGTGAAAACGGGTGTGGATTTTGATGTTACCAACGGTGATAATCAGTTCTTTGTGCGGGCAGGTGTTTGTCTAGGTTCGGGTTTGTTGAAGTCTTTTGTTAAAACTAAAATCTGGTAATTTTACTGTCTCAACAATGAAGACTGCCGTTACAATCCTGCTATTTTTGATTCCGTTTCCTGTATTTGCACAATATGTAGGTTTGGGCTATCAAGTTGCTGATTTAGAGAAACATCAATTTGTGGCAACACTTACTCTGCCGTGGCTGATGCCGAGAAACAATTTCAATCCATCCATTGCAACAGGTATTGAATACTCGACCGGAGCGGCAAAAATTTCGGGACTGAACATTAAGGCTCTTTCAGCATCGCTTCCGTTCTTGATAAGGAAAAACAATAATTGGTTGAATATTGACCCCGGAGTTGATGCCGGTTATATGTTTGGTCTGGGACATTCAAAAAATGGGGTAGTGGTAAGTCCCAATTTACATTTAAGTTTCAATCTGGCATTTCATCTGAAAGCCGGTTACGATTATAACATAACAGAAAAAAACGGACAATTTTTTATCCGTTTGGCATTCGGTCTTGGCTCCGGATTGCTGATACATTTAAATACACCACCTCCTTATCGGAGACATCTTTTAGAAGAAAATAACACAACAACATCTCAGTAATGAAAATAGCAGCACTGGTTTCGGGCGGAGTCGATAGCTCGGTCGTAGTTCATCAACTGAAAGAACAAGGGTACGACCCAACTATTTTTTATATTCGCATAGGCATGGAAGATAAAGACGGATACATCGACTGTCCGTCGGAAGAAGATATAGAGATAACCACCTATATAGCAAAAAAATATGGGTGCAAAATGGAAATTGTGTCACTACACGAAGAGTATTGGGAGAATGTGGTAAATTATACCATTGAAGCCGTAAAGCGAGGACAAACGCCAAATCCCGACATGATGTGCAACAAGATGATCAAATTTGGCTGTTTTGAGCAAAAATGGGGGCACGAGTTTGATAAAATTGCTACCGGACACTATGCTACAACAACCGAAATAGATGGAAAAACATGGCTCTCGACAGCAAAAGACCATGTGAAAGACCAAACTTATTTTCTTGGGCAAATAAGCCAGATGCAAGTTTCTAAACTGATGTTTCCTATTGGCAATCTGCTGAAAAGCGAAGTACGTGCCATAGCCTCGCAGCAAAATATGCCGTCGGCTCAACGCAAAGACAGTCAGGGTATTTGTTTTCTGGGAAAAATAAATTACAATGACTTCATAGGCAGATATCTGGGCGAGCAAGAAGGGAAAATTATAGAATTGGAAACAGGCAAAGTTGTAGGCAAACATAAAGGATATTGGTTTCATACAATTGGTCAACGCAAAGGTTTAGGCCTGAGTGGTGGCCCCTGGTTTGTTATAAAGAAAGATATAAAAAGAAATATCATCTATGTATCAAATGGTTACGACCCTGAAACTCAATATGGCAAAACGGTTAATCTGGGAGGATTCTCGTTTATTACGGAAGATATCTGGGGCGATTTTGGCGGGACGAAAGACATAACTTTTAAAATTCGCCATACTCCGGACTTTACTAAAGGAACCATCGAAAAGATTGGAGACATTTATCGTATTCAATCGGAAGAAAAGATACAGGGAATCGCAGCCGGACAGTTCGGTGTTGTTTACGATGAAGCATCAAAACTCTGCATTGGTAGCGGAGTTATAGCCGATGACTCGGAAATCTAAATAGAACTTGTTATGTTTGAGTTTTGGAAAGACATTGAACTTGTCGATATAATCGAGTTTTGCGGTACATTTGCTTTTGCCATAAGTGGAATCCGATTGGCATCAGCAAAAAAGTTCGATTGGTTTGGTGCTCTTGTCGTTGGATTTGTAACTGCCACGGGAGGTGGAACATTGCGTGACCTGCTGCTGGGAGTGACGCCATTTTGGATGGAATCGAGCGTTTACATGATTTGTACTGTGTTTGCATTGGGATTTGTCATCTGTTTTAAAAAATATCTTGTACACCTCAATAATACTTTCTTTTGGTTCGATAGCATTGGCTTGGGATTGTTTGTCGTTGTGGGTGTTGAAAAAGCCATAGCCTTAGACTATGCTCCTTGGGTAGTGGTGGCTATGGGAACTATAACCGGAATAGTAGGCGGTATAATAAGAGATATATTGATTAACGAAATACCATTGGTTTTCACGCAGGAATTGTATGCCGTGGCATGTATAATTGGAGGGTGTTTGTTCTGCATATTGAATTATTTTAATGTAACTTTGAATGTTAATGAAATAATAACCGCAGTTACAGTATTTTTTATCCGCATAATTGCAACTAAATTCAGTATAAAGCTACCCACATTGAAAGATGAAGTGTAGAAGAAAAGGCTCATGAAAATACAACAAAAGATAAAAAACTTTATCAATGAAAACAGCCTGTTTCCGGATGGGTCTAAGATTATTGTAGGTGTCAGCGGTGGTGCCGATTCTGTGGCCTTGTTGGATATTTTGCACCATTCGGGTTATGAGTGTGTTGTAGCGCATTGTAATTTTCATTTGCGGGGAGAAGAATCGTACAGGGATGAGTATTTTGTTGAAAAACTGGCTTCAAAATATCATCTCACTTATGTTTCAACGCATTTCGATACAAAAAAATATGTGCAGGATAGTTCCGTTTCGGTTGAAATGGCTGCACGGGAACTGCGTTATGCCTGGTTCGAAAAAATAAGGAAAGAGTACGAAGCAGAATATATTGCCGTGGCTCATCACATGGATGATTCGGTGGAAACCGTATTGTTAAATCTGATCAGAGGTACTGGCATACGTGGACTGTCGGGCATTTCCATAAAAAACGGATATGTTGTGAGGCCTTTGTTGTGTATAACAAGGGAAGAGGTGTTGAATTATCTGGAAAAGAAAGGCTTAAAGTATGTAACAGATAGCACAAATACGGATGAAGTATACACAAGAAACAAGATAAGATTGTCCGTCATACCTCTGTTAGAGACAATTAACCCTTCTGTGAAACAAACCTTAGCCCGTACGGCAGCAAATCTCCAACAAGCAGAAAATATTTATTCGTCGTACATCGAAAATGCGAAAAGTAAAGTATTTGTAGACAATCGGATAGATATTCTTGAACTGATGAAATTTACTGAGCCAAAGAATGTACTTTTTGAAATTTTGTTTCCTTATGGCTTCAATCCGCCTACTGTTGAAAATATATTCGACTCGATAAAATCTCAATCCGGAAAATTCTTTTACTCAGATATTTACAGACTAGTGAAAGACCGTAACTGTTTCATTCTGGAAGAAGTGATCGCATCGCCCGAAAAAGAAGAATATCTTATAGAAGAATCTGATACCGGCATAGAAAAACCTATCAACCTTGGCATTGAAAGGATTGAAAACGATAAGAATTTTGAGATAGAAAAAGACAAGAATATTACATACCTCGATGCCGGAAAATTAAAATTCCCTTTATCAGTAAGACGCTGGAAACATGGCGATTGGTTTGTTCCTTTTGGCATGAAAGGCAAGAAAAAACTCAGCGATTATTTTACGGATAAAAAATACAGTATACCTGAAAAAGAAAACGTCTGGATATTATCGAGTGGAAACAAGATAATATGGATTATTGGCGACAGGGCGGATAATAGATTTAGAATAACAGACGAAACACATGAAATATTGAAAATTACCCTAAAAAAGTAACTTATACCATAAAAGATGATGGCAAAGTGTTTGCATATTTCATTTTTTTTATAACTTTGTGACCTGAAATAGGAGATAAATCTACACTCCTTTCAATTTCCAAATAAAATTTCAAAACAAATTTTTACTAAATAGTAAAACTATCATAATCATTTTATCTATAAATATACATGCGTATATACAATATTTTAGAGCTTAACGAAAAGCTCATAACAGATTTAAGAACCTTAGCTAAAGAATTGGGCATAAAACGCCCTGACGCATTCAAAAAAGAAGAATTAATCTACAAAATTTTGGATGAACAGGCCATCATTGAAGCACGTAACAAAAATGCCGAGGATGAAAAAAGAGAAAAGGTAAAGAAAGAAACAGAAAAAACATCTTCATCTGCTTCCTCTCCAAAGAAAAAGCAAGGACAAAGCAAAAAGGAAAATCAAACAAAAGCGAAAGACGACAAACAGCCTACACAAGAAAAAACTCAAAAAGGAAAAGCTAACCAGCCTCAGAAAACATCTTCTCCGGAACAAAAAACTCAACAAGATGCGGCAGTAGTAAAACCGGCGGAAAAACAAGTGCAGGATAATGAGAAAAAGCAAAATACAAAAGCTGCAAATGTTGAACCACAAGCTGCTCAAGTGAAAAAAATTGAGGTGAAACCGAAACAACAAGATGCCACTGTAAACAAATCGGCGGAAAGACCTGCTGAAAATCAAGAAAAGCAGGTTACAAAACCAACTCAATTGGTTTTCAGATCTCAAAAAAGCAGAGTTCAACCAGAAATTCAGGATGTGGAGCCACTTCCGCTTCTGATTCCGGTACAGGCCGAAATAGAAGAAGTTAAGGAAGTGAAGCCTGTTGTTCAGAAACAAGCTAATAATCAGCAGCAAAACAATAACAACAATAATAATCAAAAGCAGAATGGAAACGGTCAGAACGGCCATTCTCAAGAAAAAGAAAAACCATTTGAGTTTGACGGAATATTGTCGGCTACGGGTGTTTTGGAAATAATGTCGGAAGGCTATGGTTTCCTTCGTTCTGCCGACTACAATTACATGTCTTCGCCTGACGATATATACATATCTCAATCGCAGATACGTTTGTTCGGACTTAAGACAGGTGATATTGTGGAAGGACCTATTCGCCCGCCAAAAGAAGGTGAAAAATTCTTCCCCTTGGTGAAGGTTGATAAGATAAACGGTCGCTCTCCGGAGGAAGTAAGGGATCGTGTTCCGTTCGATCACTTGAAACCATTATTTCCTGATGAGAAATTCAGGCTTACAACAGGACGTAACGATAATTTTTCGTGCCGTGTTGTAGATCTATTTTCACCAATAGGTAAGGGACAACGTGGGTTGATTGTTGCGCAACCTAAAACGGGGAAAACCTCTCTGTTGAAAGATATTGCAAACGCAATAGCCAGTAATCATCCCGAGGTTTACATGATTGTGCTTCTTATAGACGAACGTCCGGAAGAGGTTACAGACATGGAACGGAGTGTAAATGCTGAAGTTATAGCATCTACTTTTGACGAACCGGCAGATCGCCATGTGAAAATTGCAGAAATTGTGTTGAACAAGGCAAAAAGAATGGTTGAATGTGGACATGATGTTGTTATATTGCTCGACTCTATAACTCGTCTTGCGAGGGCATACAATACAGTACAACCGGCTTCGGGTAAAGTGTTGACCGGTGGTGTTGATGCTAACGCCTTACATAAACCAAAGCGATTCTTCGGTGCAGCTCGTAATATTGAAAACGGTGGTTCGCTGACAATAATTGCAACGGCACTAACAGAAACAGGTTCTAAGATGGACGATGTAATCTTCGAAGAATTTAAAGGAACAGGTAATATGGAACTTCAATTAGACCGCAGATTGTCTAATAAACGAGTATTCCCTGCCGTTGATATTATAGCATCAAGTACACGTCGTGACGATCTTCTGTTAGATAAAGAAACACTTAGCCGCATGTGGGTGCTACGTAATTTCTTGTCAGACATGAATTCGGTGGAAGCGATGGAATTTTTGCAAAGCAGATTAAGAAAAACGTTCAATAACGAAGAATTCTTGATCTCAATGAATGATTGATATAATATAGAAACACACTATAATAAGAAGAGCGATGGTTCCGAATTTCGGATATCATCGCTTTTTTAATCAACACATTACGGGAATGATAGGGCGGATTTTCTATTTTATTTCCGATGGTTTATCGGAGATACTCATATCGTAGATGATAATTTTTTGATTCATTCCGATAGAGTCTGAACGGATATAGCCTTTTAGCCTTTCCAGTTTAGATGGGTTTGTATTGGAAAAAGAATATTCCTTATTTAAGTCAATAATTTTATCCTGATATATAGTTGTGTCCGCATATTCATAAATAAGAGCAGCCTCTAGTTTTGTGCTTTTGGGCAGACCTTCCAGATTGAAAGACCAGGTTATATTGTCTCCAATAAGTTTCGACAATAAATTATCCCGAATAGTAAAGGCATAAAACGGAACATCTTGATCTAACATGATAAAATGAGGAACAAGTAAGTCTGCCTTTTTACCCTTATTAAGTTGGGCTTCCATCACAACAAGCTGCCTGTTCAAACGGGATTGAACTGAGTCGTTAATACGAATGAGTTTATCCACATTATCAGAATACCAAACCAATGAAGAATCGAATTGAGCTTCCGTTATTTTATGCTTTTCAAAGATTCCTCTCAAAAGAGCTTCTTTAGCATCATCCGAAACAAAATCGTTATAACGTGACTGGTAAATACCTTGTGCCAATTGAATATCGTAAATGACGTCTGTCATTTCTTCTTCGGTAAGAACATCGGAATTACATGCCGATAATCCACATATTGACGCAAATAAGATGATGTATGTCAATATCTTATTCATACATCAAATCTTTTCTTCGTTTTTTTCTTCTTGCAAAGAATAGGATAATGTTTTCCTGTAAAATAACAACAAAACCACTATACCAACCGATATGGCAGCGTCTGCTATATTGAAAATTGCATTGAAGAATGTGAAATCTTGTCCACCCCAAAAAGGAATCCACGATGGGAAAGATCCTTTAAACAAAGGGAAATAAAACATGTCTACAACTCTTCCATGCAGCCATGTACCATATCCTTCTCCCACAGGAACAAATTCGGCGACCTGTATACGAGTACTTTCAGAGAAAATCTCGCCATAGAAAACACAATCCACAATGTTGCCAAAGGCTCCGGCCAAAATGAGAGCTATACACACAACATAACCGTAATTGTATTTCTGCTTAACTATTTTATGCAGATAGTAAACGATGAAACAAACGGCCACTATTCTGAAAAGCGTGAGGAAAAGCTTGTCAATGACTTCTATTCCGAAAGCCATCCCATTGTTTTCGGCAAATTGTATTTGAAACCAATCGGTTATATGAATACTCTCGTATAGAGCCATATTGGTTTTGACCCATATTTTCAAAACCTGATCGGCTAGAATTGTGAATAATACAACAAATATGGCTATTACTGACCGTGGAATTTTGTTCATTCTGAGTTTTCTTAAGGTCGCAGACCTTTTTTATTATTATCGGTAAGTATAACTACAAAAAGCAGAGTTACACTTAAAAAATATATTTTCAAATATTAGCTATGACTCAGCTAAAAACATGGAGAAAAACAAGAACTTTCGGCTATGCATTTAATACACAGATATAAACGAAAATTCTGGCTTTTCTCCACTATTTTTCACAAACTTATTTTACACCGCTATTTTTGGCTTCGATGCTCAAGGTAGCGTGAGGCACTGCACGTAAACGTTCTTTTGGGATCAGTTTACCTGTTTCGCGACATATACCATAAGTTTTGTTCTCGATACGTATCAATGCTGCCTGAAGATTCTGTATAAACTTCATCTGGCGTTGAGCCAAACGACCGGCTTCTTCTTTCGACAAGGTAGAAGCACCTTCTTCAAGAACTTTAAATGTTGGAGACGTATCTGTTACATCATTGCCGTCCGAATTTGTAATAGAGGCTTTCAAACCTTCATATTCGGCTTTGGCTTTTTCTATCTTATCGAGGATCAGTTGGCGGAATTCCTCCAACTCCTCATCCGAATATCTAGTCTTTTCTCCCATAAAACTATGTTTATTAGTTATACATTTAATTTTGTTAATCTATACTTCCTTTCTTTATTTTTTTGTTATGCTTATAGTTAGCGTACAGTCGTCCATTTCTATTTCTGTTCCTTGCTGTACATTTTCCGCAAATTCTATACTGTCGGCCAATATTTGAGATGCAATATAAGAATTAAATTCTTTAACAGCCTCCTCTATCTGATTGTTTTTGGAAATAGTTACAAAAATTCTGTCTGTTATATCAAAACCATTCGATTTTCGCAAATTTTGTATTCTGTTAACAATTTCTCTGGCTATTCCTTCTTTTCTTAACTCTTCTGTAATGGTTATATCAAGAGCCACAGTCAAGCGTCCTTCGTTGGCTACAAGCCATCCCGGAATATCTTCTGAAATTATTTCCACATCAGCAAGTTCAATCTCAGCCTGTTGACCTTCTATATTCAATGAATATGTACCTTGTTTTTCGAACAGATTGATAGCATCCTGATCCATTTGCTGAATTGCGGCTGCCAATTGCTTCATTATTTTGCCATAACGCGGCCCCAATTTCTTGAAATCGGGCTTGATTTTTTTTACCAATATGCCGGCAGCATTGTCAACGTAGTTCAACTCTTTAACATTTACCTCATTCAATATCAAATCGCGAACTGCTTCTATCGCATCTTTCTGGCTTTCGTCCAAAACAGGAACCATTATTTGTGTCAAAGGTTGGCGCACTTTGATGTTCACCTTACGACGAAGTGCCAACACCATTGAAGATATGCTTTGAGCAATCTCCATTCTTTCTTCCAAAGCCTTATCTACATACGATTCGCTAAATTTAGGGAAGTCGGACAAGTGAACCGATATTGCCCCATCACGCCCCGTTACAGATATTAAATCAACAAATAGCTTATCCGCATAAAACGGTGCTATAGGCGCAATCAGTTTTGTTATGGTTTCCAAACATGTGTATAATGTTTGATATGCAGACAATTTGTCCTTTGTCATCTCTCCGCCCCAAAAACGTTTCCTGTTGAGACGTACATACCAATTGCTCAGATGGTCGTTCACAAATTCAGATATAGCACGCCCAGCTTTCGTTGGTTCGTATGCTTCATAATACTCGTCAACATTTTTTATCAAGGTATTTAGCAGCGAGATAATCCAACGGTCTATTTCAGGTCTTTCTTCAACCGCAATTTCGGCTTCCGAATAAGTAAATTTATCCACGTTTGCATACAATGCAAAGAATGAATATGTATTGTAAAGCGTGCCAAAGAACTTACGTCGAACTTCTTCCACGCCATCTATGTCAAATTTCAGGTTATCCCAAGGCGAAGCATTGGTTATCATGTACCAACGCAAGGGGTCGGAACCGTATTTTTCAATTGTTGCAAATGGGTCGATTGCATTTCCACGGCTCTTGGACATTTTATTTCCGTTCTTATCCAATACCAATCCGTTCGATATTACGTTTTTAAACGAAATGCTGTCATTTACCATCGTAGATATTGCATGCAGTGTAAAGAACCATCCACGAGTTTGATCCACACCTTCGGCAATGAAATCGGCAGGATAAACCTCCAAAAATTCTTCCGCTTTAATATTGGGGTAGAAAACTTGTGCGAAAGGCATCGCTCCCGAATCGAACCAAACATCAATCAGGTCCAACTCGCGTTTCATTGGTCTGCCCGATGGAGATACCAATACAATATTGTCTACATAAGGACGATGCAGGTCTATTTTATTGTAGTTTTCCAATTCAAGATTTCCTATTTCAAAATCTTTCCAAGGATTATCCTGCATAAAGCCTGCCTTGATAGATTTATTTATCTCATCGTATAACTCTTTAACCGAACCTATGCAGATTTCCTCTTTACCATCTTCTGTTCTCCAGATTGGCAGAGGTGTACCCCAATAGCGGCTACGGCTCAAGTTCCAATCTTGCAGATTTTCGAGCCATTTGCCAAATCGTCCCGAACCGGTCGATTCAGGTTTCCAGTTTATTGTTTTGTTCAGTTCTATCAAACGATCCTTGCAAGCCGTTGTTCTTATAAACCAACTGTCCAGAGGATAATATAAAACGGGTTTGTCCGTTCTCCAGCAATGAGGATAGTTGTGAACATGTTTCTCTATGCGGAAAGCCAGATTTGCTTGTTTCAGCATGACACTGATGTCAATGTCTAAAGTCGAATCATTTTCCGACAAGGAAGCATCATATTCATTCTTAACGTATCTTCCGGCATACTCTTTATACAAGTCAACATTAACGAACGATTTTACATATTCAGGGTCTAAGTCTTCTATTTTGAAGTATTTACCTGTCAGGTCTACCATCGGGCGTATATTGCCGTCTTTGTCAAGAAGCGTAAGTGCAGCCATGTCGTTCTGCTTAGCCACCTTGGCATCGTCTGCTCCAAAGGTAGGTGCTATATGAACAATACCTGTACCTTCTTCTGTTGTTACAAAATCTCCGGCAATCACCGAAAAAGCATTTCCATTAGGAGTTATCCAAGGTATCAGTTGTTCGTACTTCATCCCAACCAAGTCTGCTCCCGTCCATTCGCCAACTACTTTGTAGGGCACAAGTTTATCTCCCTCCTTGTAATCTTCGAGAGATAAATCGGCAGCTTTCGGATTAAATATCACATCTACCAATCCCTTTGCCAAAACTACTGTGATGGGTTTGTAGGTATAAGGGTTGTATGTTTGAACAGCAGCATAACTGATATTTGCCCCAACAGCTAGAGCCGTATTCGATGGCAAGGTCCAAGGAGTAGTTGTCCAAGCCAGAAAATAAGCATCCCCGAATTGAGACATTTCTTGCTTAGGTTTCAGCATCTTAAACTGAGCTATACAAGTGGTGTCTTTCACATCACGGTATGCTCCGGGTTGATTCAGTTCGTGTGTGCTCAACCCTGTGCCCGCTGCGGGAGAGTATGGCTGAATTGTATATCCTTTATACAAGTATCCTTTTTTGTATAATTCTTTCAAAAGATACCAAAGAGATTCGATGTATCGGTTGTCGTAAGTAATGTACGGGTCTTTCATATCCACCCAATATCCCATTTTGCGGGTAAGGTCTTCCCACTCTTTGGTATATTTCATTACTTCTTTCCGGCATGCGTTGTTATATTCTTCTACGGAAATTTTTTTGCCTATATCTTCTTTAGTTATACCCAATGCTTTTTCTACGCTAAGCTCTACGGGTAATCCGTGTGTATCCCAACCTGCCTTACGATTGACAAGATAACCTTTCATCGTCTTATATCTGCAGAAAATGTCTTTTATGGCACGAGCTATGACATGGTGAATACCCGGCATTCCATTAGCCGACGGTGGTCCTTCGTAGAAAACAAAAGAAGGAGCTCCCGATCTTATATCCAAACTTTTCTGAAACACATTGTTTTCTAGCCACTTGCTAAGTATTTCCTTATTTATATCAGATAAATTAAACTGGTTATATTCCGAAAATTTCTTGTTCATCTCTTCGTATTAATGCTATTTGAAAAAAAATTCCCGCAAATATAATGAAAAAAGATTAGAAACAGGACATATTTTGTGTGTCGCATATACGACAATGTGAGTATATTTTATATCGGGTTCACTACATTTTCATTTTTTTATTACTTTTACTGACAAATTGACTTTTCTATAATGACATATTCAATGAAAAAATATATAATCGCTTTACTTTTGTCTATTGTTTTTTGCTCTGTTTCGGTCGATGCTCGAACGGACAATGATTCGTCAAAGGTGGTTTTAATGCCGGATGATCCGTATGCCTTTCTTTCGATGAGAGTAGAACGTGACCCTGAAAAACTAGAGTATATCGAGGCTAAAATAGAAGCCGCAGGCGTTTTCTCTAGCGGAGATAATACACCATTTTGGATGACAAATAACAATTATGGTATAGGCTCATTGGATAAAAATAATCAACATCTGCAAGTTGGGTTATTTGCAAATAAAAAGGTAGCAAGAATTAACAACAAACAGCTTTGGGCAAAGGGTGGGGTAGAGATTCTTGCGGCGAATAATTTTGAATCGGATTTTTATTTCCATCAATTATATGTTGATCTGAAATACAGGTCGTTAGGCTTGTCTATTGGAGCTAAAGAAAGAAAATCGGAATACCTGAACGATATGCTTAGTACGGGCGGTATGTCTCGCTCTATAAATGCCCGCCCGATACCACAAGTAGAAGCAGGTTTTCCCGATTATGTGACTGTTCCTTTCACTAATAATCTGTTGCACATCAAGGGTGCGCTTTCGTATGGATGGTTTACGGACAATAAATTCTCGAAGAAAAATGCACAAGACGGCAACTATGCGTTGGATGTCCTTTATCATAATAAATACATCTTTTTCAAGTTCGACAAAAACAGGCCATTCAACTTTACGTTCGGCTTGGAAATGGCTGCACAATTTGGAGGAAAGATGTATCGTGACCACAAATACGTAGGAAACAGTCCTGCTAAATTGAAAGATTTCTTCAAAATTCTTATACCATCGTCGGGAGACAGTGATTCAAATGGAACAGATCAAATAAACATCTTGGGAAATATGTATGGAAGCTGGCACTTTCTGGGTAATTACAAATTCAAAAACAATATTACACTGAAAGCCTATCACGATCATTTTTTCGATGACCATTCGGGAATGTGGTTTAAAAATAAATTCGATGGGCTTTGGGGTGTGGAGCTTTCATTCAACAAAAGACAGCCAATTACAAATATTTTGTTCGAATATGTGAACACCAAGAGCCAATCGGGTCCTTTTCTGTGGGATGAATCACCATCGATACCCATACAAGTGAGTGCCGGAGACGATTATTACAACTCAGTGGACTATGTATCTGTAAGTAACTACGGTCAAAATATAGGTAATCCTTTGTTGGTTTCTCCTATCTACAATAATGGAAAATCTCTTTACATCTACAACAATCGGATTTCTGCTTTCCATCTGGGTGTTTCCGGATATGTAAGTTCGGAGGTTAGTTACAGGGCAAAATACACGTTATCGAAAAGTTGGGGCACATATTTTGTACCTTCAACAGATGTCAGAAAACAATATTCTTTTCTGCTGGATGTAAATTATCAGCCATATTTCTTAGACGGTTGGTTATTCGGAGGCTCTCTCGCCTACGACGATTCGGATATGGTAGGGGACAATTTTGGAGTACGGTTCAAGGTCGCAAAATCTTTCTTTATCAAGTAAAAATTAGACATTAATCACAACATGCTACACTATATAATCATAGCCATTTTTGTTCTTGACTTTATATGGGAACAATATCTGGCACACAGGAACCGAAAACGGATGAGTCCTCACATTCCCGATGTTTTGAAGGGAATATATAATGAAGAAAAATACGCCCGGCAGCAGGCTTATCAAAAAGAGTACAGCCGATTTGGACTATTATCGTCTTCGGTTTCGTTTGTTCTGATATTGCTAGTACTTGTTTTCAGGTTGTTCGGTTGGTTGGATGGCGAAATACGTGAGCATATCGTATTTCCACTGCTTGTAACTTTGTGTTTTGTAGGTGTTCTGTATACCATTAACGAGTTGATTTACTTGCCATTCTCGTATTATGCTACTTTCACTATTGAAAATAAATTCGGATTTAATAAATCTACAAAAAAAACATATTGGTCAGATCAGTTGAAAAGCCTTCTATTGGCTATTCTGTTGGGAGGCGGAATCTTATCCCTGTTGGTTTGGTTCTACAATGACTTCGAGAATACGGCATGGCTCTATGCGTGGGCACTGGTCACGGCGTTCTCATTGTTCATGAACTTGTTTTATTCTAATCTGATAGTACCTCTGTTTAATAAACAAACACCATTGGAAGAAGGTGACTTGAGAAATGCGATAGAACAATTTGCTCAGAAAACAGGTTTCAATCTGACTGATATTTATGTGATGGATGCGTCGAAACGCACAACAAAGGCAAATGCATATTTCACGGGATTAGGAAAAAAGAAACGCATCGTATTGTTCGATACCCTGATCAATGATCTTGATACAGACGAAATTGTAGCCGTTTTGGCTCACGAAATAGGGCATTACAAAAAGAAGCACACGCTGCAAAGCCTTATCACATCCATCATATACATGGGTGTTTTGCTTTACATCTTATCCTATTTCATAGGAAGCAGACAGTTGGCGACGGCTTTAGGTAGTGATATTCCATCTTTCCATTTAGGTATTATCGCCTTTTCTATTCTCTTCACACCCATTTCTCTGGTTTTGGGATTAATAACGAACGTTATCAGTCGGAAGAACGAATATCAGGCAGATGCCTTTGCCGCAAAATACGGTTTGGCTGATAGTTTAGTTTCGGGATTGAAAAAACTTTCAACCAAATCGCTAAGTAACTTGAACCCTGATCCTTGGAATGTGTTTGTATATTATTCACATCCAACTCTGTTGCAAAGGATGAAAAAATTGAAAGAAATTAAATAGATAAGACAATCAAGACATAAACCGGCAATGAAAGCAGCAATAATAACAATCGGAGACGAAATACTTATAGGTCAAATCGTAGATACAAACTCGGCATGGATATCAGATAAAATGACGCAAGCCGGATTTGAAATAGAAGAATCTGTTTCGATCGGAGATAACGCCGACCAGATAAAAGATACAATTTCGGATGTTTTCAAGCGGGTGGATGTGATACTGATGACCGGCGGATTGGGCCCGACAAAAGACGATATTACCAAAAAAACTTTATGCGAATATTTCAATACCTCCTTGGTTTTTGACAATTCCGTATTAGAAAATATCGAATCGTTTTTCGGAAAAGGAAAAGTTAACGAATTGACTAAAAATCAGGCTTATGTGCCTGAAAATTGCACAGTCATCCAGAATAGGGTGGGGACGGCTCCTATAACTTGGTTCGATTGTGACGACAAAGTGTTGGTTTCTATGCCCGGCGTTCCTTACGAAATGCGTTTTGTGATGGAAAATGAGATTATACCTCGCCTGAAAGATCGTTACGAGATAGATGCCTACCTGAAAAAAGTCTTGATAATAGGAGGATATTCCGAATCAGGATTGGCTATGTATCTGACTGATTTTGAGAATAGCTTGCCGGAAGGTTTCGGACTGGCTTATCTTCCAAGTTTGGGTATAGTGAAACTTCGGCTTTTTGTGAAAGGAGAACATCGACGTGCCCAATTTGACGAACAAGTGGATAAGCTGAAAACCTTACTTGAAAATAACATATTGTCGGAAGAAGATGCTCCTCTGGAAAAAATATTAGGTGGTATTCTTCTTGAAAAAGGGCTGACAATAAGCACAGCCGAAAGTTGCACGGGAGGAAATATTGCCCATTTGATAACTTCCATTGCCGGATCTTCACGCTACTTTAAAGGAAGTGTAGTTTCATACGCAAATGAAACGAAAATAAATATTCTGCATGTTTCATCCGAAAACATCGAACGTGACGGAGCTGTGAGTGAGTCTGTTGTTCGGGAAATGGCCGAGAATGTGGCCAAACTTATTCGAACCGACTGCGCTATTTCGACTTCGGGAATTGCCGGACCGGATGGAGGTACAAGCGAAAAGCCTGTGGGAACAGTTTGGATTGCAACGCATTATAATGGAAACACCATTGCCCAGCTATACAATAGAACGATGGGGCGTCATAGAGAAGCCAATATAACAAGGGCAACTACTTATGCTATGATTCAGCTAATTGAAATGATAAAAGGCAGGCTCTAGTCCTCTAGCAAGTCGGGGCGCAGGCGCATGGTTCTTTCCAATGCTTGTTTCAATTTCCATTCGTCAATCTTAGCCTGATGACCGGACAACAGGACATCGGGAACTTTCCACCCTTTATATTCAGACGGACGGGTATAGACGGGTGGTGCTAAAAGATTATCCTGAAAAGAATCGGATAGTGCCGACTGTTCGTCTCCTATGGCTCCCGGAATAAGGCGGACTATGGCATCGGTAATCATGGCGGCAACAAGTTCACCTCCGGTCAATACAAAGTCGCCTATTGATATTTCTCTCGTAATCAGGTGCTCCCTGATACGGTAATCTATTCCTTTATAATGTCCGCAAAGAATAATGATGTTTTCGAAAGACGACATCGTATTTGCCATCTTCTGGTTAAATTGCTCCCCGTCGGGCGATGTGTAAATTATTTCGTCATAATCCCGCTCCTTTTTCAGTGCCGATATAGCATTATCTATCGGTTCTATTTGCATCACCATACCAGCCTCACCGCCAAATGGATAGTCATCCACCCTTTTATGCTTATCTGTTGTATAGTCACGCAGATTATGGATGTGTATTTCAGTCAACCCCTTATCCTGAGCCTTTTTCAAGATAGAACAATTGAGAGGTTGCTCCAACATTTCGGGTAATACGGTAATTATATCAATTCTCATAATTTCTTTGTTTCGAACAATACCCTATATTGAAACCGTCTAGACTTTTTCGTTTTGTTCAATTTTGTCATCCTGAGAGTATCGAAGGATCTGTTTTTTTAGATGTTTCACTACGTTCAACATGACAAAAACTCAAAAATTAAGTATAATTTAAAAAGTCTAGATGACTTCATTGTTTAAAAATTTATAAATGCAAAAATAGATAAAAATGCTTATCTTTTTCGTATAAAACAAAAAGTTGCCTCAAAAAGGCAACTTTTTATGTCAATATTTATATGTATTTTATTACTCTGCAAGTAATATTTCCATAATCTGAACAGCAGCTTTCGTAACCGAAGTACCCGGTCCAAAGATTGCGGCAACACCAGACTTGTAAAGGAAGTCGTAATCCTGTGCGGGTATAACCCCTCCTGCAATCACCACTATATCCTCACGACCAAGTTTCTTAAGTTCCGCTATCACCTGTGGCACAAGCGTTTTGTGACCCGCAGCCAGAGAAGATACTCCAAGAACATTCACGTCGTTTTCCACAGCCTGACGTGCAGCTTCTTCCGGAGTTTGGAACAATGGCCCCATATCTACGTCGAATCCACAGTCTGCATAACCGGTAGCAACTACTTTAGCTCCACGGTCGTGTCCGTCCTGACCCATTTTTGCAATCATAATACGGGGTTGACGACCTTCTTTCTTTGCGAATTCCGCCACAAGCTCTTTTGCTTGTTGGAATGTAGAATCATTTTTAGTTTCTGATGAATACACGCCTGATATTGTTCTGATTATAGCTTTATAACGACCTACAACTACCTCGCAGGCATCTGAAATTTCACCTAGAGTAGCACGAACACGCGCTGCTTCCACCGCAAGTTCGAGCAAGTTTCCTTTTTTCGTTTTCACGCATTCTGTGATAGCTTCCAATGCTTTCTTAACAGCATCATTGTCACGGTTAGCTTTCAGTTCGTTCAAACGCTCGATTTGCTGACGGCGAACTTCCGTGTTATCCACATCAAGAATATCAATAGGATCTTCTTTCTCCAAACGGTATTTGTTAACACCGATAATAGTTTGAGCACCCGAGTCAATTTTAGCCTGAGTACGTGCAGCAGCTTCCTCGATACGCATTTTTGGAAGACCTGTTTCGATAGCTTTCGCCATGCCACCCAATTTTTGTATCTCTTGAATATGTTCCCACGCTTTATGCACAAGTTCGTTTGTCAGTGTTTCCACATAATAAGAACCTGCCCAAGGGTCAATTTCTTTTGTAATCTGAGTTTCCTCTTGAATATATATCTGAGTATTACGTGCAATACGTGCAGAAAAATCGGTAGGAAGTGCAATCGCTTCGTCCAACGCGTTGGTGTGAAGTGACTGAGTGTGTCCAAGTGCCGATGCCATTGCTTCGATACAAGTACGTCCTACGTTATTGAATGGGTCTTGCTCTGTCAGCGACCATCCCGAAGTTTGAGAGTGAGTACGCAAAGCCAGTGATTTCGGATTTTTGGCACCGAAACTTTTCACGATTTTCGCCCACAAAAGACGTCCGGCACGCATCTTGGCAATTTCCATAAAGTGATTCATGCCGATTGCCCAGAAGAACGACAAACGTGGAGCGAAAGCATCCACATCAATGCCTGCGTCGATACCTGCTTTCAGGTATTCCATACCATCGGCAAGCGTATAAGCCAACTCGATATCGGCTGTTGCACCCGCTTCTTGCATGTGATAACCCGAAATAGAGATAGAGTTGAACTTAGGCATCTTCTGAGATGTATATTCAAAGATATCAGCGATAATCTTCATTGAAAATTCAGGTGGATAGATGTATGTATTACGCACCATGAATTCTTTCAGAATGTCATTCTGGATGGTACCTGCCATTTCTTCCAGTTTGGCACCTTGTTCCAATCCTGCATTGATGTAGAACGCAAGTACAGGAAGAACCGCACCGTTCATAGTCATAGATACTGACATCTGGCTCAACGGAATACCATCGAACAACACTTTCATATCTTCAACCGAGCAGATAGAAACACCGGCTTTACCGACGTCACCCACCACACGAGGATGGTCGGCATCGTATCCACGGTGCGTAGCCAAGTCGAAAGCAACGGAAAGACCTTTTTGTCCCGATGCCAGGTTACGACGGTAGAATGCGTTGGATTCGGCAGCAGTAGAGAATCCTGCATACTGACGGATTGTCCAGGGACGCATAGCGTACATGCCCGAATATGGTCCACGAAGGAAGGGGGGTAATCCCGAAGCATAATTCAGATGCTCCATTCCTTCCAAATCTTCTTTTGTGTAAACGGATTTCACCGCAATAAGCTCAGGAGTCATCCAGTCTGCTTTGATATCATTGTCGGCAATCCATTTTGCAGCATCTGTCTGAGCAAATCCTGCATTTTTGATATCTATATTTTTAAAATCTGGTTTCATTGTTTTATATTTATTTTTGTAAACGCAAAGACAGTAAGACGCTAAGAAATAAAATAATTATTGACTTTTCTTTTAATGCCTTCTTTCAATAAAGCAACATTGAAATTTATCAAATAACCCAGTCTCAAATCTGTAAGCTTTAAATAAGTTACTAATTGTACTTCATCAACTTTGTGTAAAAGTTCACAAGATTTAAGTTCTATAATAATAAGGTTTTCTACCAGAATATCAATTTTGAAGAATTTGTCTAATTTCTGACCTTTATAAAAAACAGGTAGTTCCACTTGACTTTTTACTTCTAAATTTCTATTTCTTAATTCTTCACAAAGACAGATTTCATAGACAGACTCTAATAAACCGGGACCTAATTCCCGATGCACTTCAATGGATGCATCAAGAATATGTTTTCCGATTTCTTCGTATCTTTCTTTTAAAACCATCTTTGTGTCTTTGCTTCTTAGCGTTTATATATATTATTGAATTCCAAGTTTAGCATTGAATGTTCTTAATGTATCGAGCACGTTACTTCTCACATTAACGAAATGCTCAATTCCCTGAGCTTTCAATTCATCCATCGAAGCAGGAGCACCCGCTACAACAAAATGAGCTTTTCCTTGTATCAATTTGTGAGCTTCCGGAGCATATTCGGCATATTCATCGTCGCTAGAGCAAAGCACGATGATATCCGCTTTCTTGTCGAATGCAGCTTTCACACCTTCTTCCACAGTTTGGAAACCTAAGTTATCAATAACTTTATATCCTGCACAACCAAAGAAGTTAGCCGAGAACTGAGAACGAGCCAAACGCATAGCCAGATTACCGATAGTCAGCATGAATACAACAGGTGTTTTATCTGCTTTTTCAGTAGCCAGACGTAATTTTTCGAAGTCGGTAGCCAAACGTGTTGTTGGCAATGACTGAAGCGTACCTTGCGAGTGACCTTCGCCACATCCGCAGTTGCAACCACCTTCAACAATTTTGTGAGCAGCTGTTTCTGTGAAGTTAGGATATTGGTTAGTTCCCAACAGTATCTCGCGACGTGTTGCAACCGCTTTCGAACGATTGGCAGCAGAAGCAGCGATAGCCGATTGAACTGTTCCGGCTTTCAATGCTTCGTAGAAACCTTTTTCGTCTGTTTCGAGGAATAATTTCCATGCTTGTTCAGCGATAGAAGACGTTAGGTTTTCGATATAATAAGAACCTGCCGAGGCATCGGTAATTTTATCGAAGTGACATTCTTCTTTCAACAGCAATTGTTGGTTACGTGCGATTCTTTCAGAGAAATCATCCGAATCTTTATAGGCTTCGTCGAAAGGAAGAACTGTTAAAGAATTGATACCCGCGATAGTTGCCGACATAGCTTCTGTTTGGCTACGAAGCAAGTTGACATGAGCATCGAAGATAGTCATATTGTAGGTAGAAGTTTCGGCATGTGCATAAATCTTGGCAGCACATCTGCATAATCCGTCATCAGTTTTATTAGAACATTCGTTCGGACATTTAGGGTTGTAAGCCATTACTATTTCTGCCCACAACCAGCGTGCAGCACGGAATTTAGCTATTTCCATGAAATAGTTTGAACCGATGCCAAAGTTGAATTTGATTTTCTTAGCAACCAAAGTTGCATCCAAACCTTTTTCTGTCAGTTTGCTCAATATTTCGTTACCGTTTGCCAATGCGTAACCTAGTTCCTGATAGATATAAGAACCTGCATTGTTTAAACGGGTTGCATTCACATTCAATACTCTGAAACGTGGAAGCGGAGCCGCAGCTAAAGCAATTTCAGCAGCTTTTTCCACCCACTCAGCATTGTCAACGCCCTTTTTGAGGATCGTTTTGAACGGGTCGTAATTAACCGATCCAAAGCATTGCAATACATCTACATTCTGCGATTTGATGTAATCTACAAGGATTTTCACCAATTCGAGAGAATGTTTCTGACAAGTTGAAAAATTCAACTCTACTGCTTCGGGATGAATACCGTTCAAAAGAGCTTTGATGTTTTCCGCATTCACATCCTTGCCCTTGATGTGGAAACCAAGTGACGTAACTCCCTTGTCTAAAATATCCAAAGCCTTTGCGTTAGCAGCTTTGAAATCAACAACATTGATGTCTTGACGCACATACCAGTTGTTGTCTTTTTTTGTTCCTCTTACGTAAGGAAACTCTCCGGGCAGTGAATCCACTGTCTTAAGACCTTCCAGATTTTCACCTCTGTAGAAAGGGTTAACATTAAATCCCTCGTTTGTTTTCCAAACGAGTTTCTTCTCAAAATCAGCACCTTTCAGATCGGCAGTTATTTTTGCCATCCATTCTTCCGTTGACACGGGAGGGAAATCTGTAAAAAGCTTTTCTTTTAGATTTGCCATGTTTATTATTTATAATAGTTTAGTATATAGGTTTATATTTTACTAATAATCAACACATTGCTTGAGCTCTTGTTTTTTGCAGGTCAATATTACACATATAATATCTGATACTGAAAAACTTATCTACTCAAAAAACGACGCAAAGTTAACCCTTTTGTTTGGTTTATACAGCCAATAAATGGAGAAATTTCTAGCAAAAAGACACTCATTCTATTTTCTTTAAACCACACAAAATAATTATTAAGGTAAATTGATACCTTCACCTGACAATTGATGTGTTTTTGATGAAAAAATAAAGCGCAAGTATATCGATATGTACTTGCGCCTTGCTAAATTTTATTAAATGTGATAAAATTGTCCTTTTGCTGCAAAAGCAAACTTTCTAAATTAAGACAAAAATTTCTGCAGGCATACACCCTACAACATTACTATTAGCCAATCACCCATTTTCTTTGCTTTTTAGAACCTAATTTGATAACCCAAAACGAATAGACAAAGAATAATACACATTTTATTTGACATTATTTTTTTTGTTCGATTTTAAAAATTTCTTGTAATCATTTGAGAGATAGGCGTTATAAAATTCCGACTTGTTTTCAAAGAATTTTCCGTTTTTGCTCCATTCCTTATTTAATCCTTTGTTGATTTCAATTACAAAATTCATTACTTGTGAATAATATGGCTTATTTTGACTTTTGTTTATTACAGACAAAATCTTTTTTCTGTCAGCATTTCCTTTTGAATAATCGGCACGAATCCCCGTGTAAGCCAACAGAACAGCAGAGCCTACGGTTACCTTTTTTTCTTTTTGAAAATCCATTGATTCAATAAATTTAGAATTGGCGGTAAGATAATTTAAAACCGTTCTTTTTTCAATTTCCTGTGGATAATTACCCTGCTTGTAAAAAATCTCGAATTCATCTTTGTTTGCAAACAATTTTCCATTTATCCGATACTCATTTTCGTATTCTTCTCTAAAACTATTATTTAATCGTTCAAAATAGGATTGCATAGACGAAATACTATTATTAAAATTGTATTCTCGCCTATCTTTGCCTGTTATTTTGTTGTAATCGGTCAATATTTTTTGATTTAGATTATACGGATTTTGCAGAAGTTGACGATTGTAATCTTTGTAAATAGAATCTAATTTTTGATTGTATGTTGCAAGTTCCAACGAATCTAAACGCTCTAATTCGAGTTTCTTGTTACGAGCGATTTGCGCTGACTGAGACGGATTTTCGTAGGTATAAGTTTTTGAATTATTAGAATATATTAGCGAAAGCAGTGCCAATTGGTCGTTTTGAATAAAAAAGCGAGCTTTTAAATTCTCCAAACGTTGCATCTCCCACTGCATATTTTTTGCTTCATCAAGAGGAATCGGTATTGGTATATTTCCCCAAAAAGTATTGACAATCAGCACTTCATTATCTGCATCATATACTCCCGAATGATAAAAAGGCATACCTGCTAATTTACAGGCATAATCATCATAACTAGTTGAAACTCCCAATTCTTTTGCATAAATGTTTATGTGTGATTCTTGTATTGCACTTCTTTTTGTTTCCGTGCTATCTGTCAACCTTCGTTGCCAGTCTACCGTTGTTTCAAATCCGCCCTTTTTCTTCCAATTCTCCAGCTCTTTTTCTACAAATACACTATATTTGCTGTTTCTTATCTTCTTTAATCTATTAGACATCGCTTCTCCAAATACTTCTCCAAACCATCTTATTGCTTCAACTGCATCATTCCCCTCACGTACTGTTTTTTCGAGATTAGTTTCAGGACGAACAACAATTGTTTGCTTTTTTTGAGCAAAAACGATATGCCCCCAAAAAGCAAACACCATAAAAATTAAAAATATTTTTCCCACAATTATATAAAAAGTTTGTGCCTCAAGTCCCGAAGTAGGCGATTATAAAAATGAAGAAAGCGTGGGACTTTAACTTTATTCGTGTTCGAGGTCTTAGGATACCTTTGCAGCAAATAAGTAAGCCCACGCCGACTTTAAATCAACGTGAGCGTCGACTACTTACTCTTGCTGCGTCTGAAAGTTCCTAAGTTTCGAACACAAGAATAAAAGCTAACGCTTTTTCTTAATATGTTAAATTAATTTATTGTTTTCTATATACTTTCTGTTTTATGTGTTTATTTCCTACAAATATAAATATTTTAATGAAATCAACTATAAAGACCCTCTGCAAATTAATTTTGTGGGGATATAAGTTTGCACTTTATTTCTTGTTTTGATGTATTCGGCAGCCAGTTTCCCCATTTGCTTGAAGTCTGTTGAAATTACTGTAATACCATTCTCAATAACTTCGAGCATTGGCGCATCATTAAAAGTTATCAACCCCACATCTTCGCCCAGTTTATAATCTAATGAACGGCAGAGTTTTACCATCCTAATCATGTCGTTATGGCTTGCCACCAGATAAGCCGTTCCCGGAGTTACGTCCGAATATCCGAAGTCAGATTCTATAAACTTGTAGTTGAAGTTATTATCTTCGCAAAACTGAATAAAGTAAGGAATACAACTTTTAGGATGCTCAGAATCATGTCGGATAATAAAATCTATCTCTTTGTATTTTTTTAGCCTGTTCAGTCCGGATGTAAGGCAATCGTACAGTGTTGTATCAAAACCTTGGCAGACATAAGAAAACTTATCTTTTTTGAATTTTCCCAAGTCGATCAATAAAACTTTACTGTTGTCTAACCTGTCCAAGACATCGGAATACATATCATTTGCGATGTTTGTAATCAGATATAAGTCGTAACGTCCGATACAATCTAGCATCATGTGATTGAATGCCCTTTCATTATAATGATGAAAGTATAAGTCGAGTTTGTAGTTTAAAGGAAGATTTGCGGTCAGTTCTTTGTAAAAATCGTCCTTGTAGGGGCTGAATATGTCTAGCAGAACAAATATATTATTAACCGTTTTAGACACAAAATAGCCTTTTGTGGGAGCCGATTCGATAATTCCTTTTTCTTTCAATTCCTGAAAAGCCTTATACACGGTATCCCGCGCCAGTCCATGCTCCGAACTGATTTTGTTGATAGAAGGAAGAATATCTCCCTCCTTGAATTCTCCGCTGGAAATAGCCATGCGGATGGCATCAGCCAGTTGCCGAACCTTGCTTTTATTTTGATCGAATCTCAATTCCATCTCATCATAAATTTGTATTTTTTTACCTTAAATTCCGAACAGCATATAAAAAAATGAAGCATGGGACTTTAACTATATTCGTCTTTGAGGTCTTAGGATACCTTCGGCACAAACAAGTTAGCCCACGCCTATATAAATTAACGTAAGCGTTGACTACTTATTCTTGTGCCTATTGCTTTCATACACAGAATAAAAGCTAACGCTTTTCCTTAATACATTAAAATCAAATTTTCTTTTTCGAAGTATTTTTTATTTTAAGTATTTATATTTGCAAATATAAATATTTTAATGAAATTAATCACAGTCATAACTTTTATATTTCTCTCACTATCCGCTTATGGACAATCTTTCCCGAAAATAGGAAAGGATATAACTTCAATAAAAATATTGAATCCGGACAGGCACGACGGCTTAGGAATACAAATTTCCCTGGTTGCCATGTTTTCGGCCGGAGTTGTTGACAGAAACGGCTTCCGATTGGGTGGGGGAGTTACATTGTATCAAGATATAGGCGATTGGCGACTATCTATTGGTGCTGATGCTTACAAAGCCAAACAGAAATTCGGATTAGGAACATCTTTTGCCGGGTTTTCGTATAACGACGGCAGATATGGAGGATCGTATTATGTGAACAGATACTATCAGGGAGATAAACAAACCTCCGCAATTTTAGGTATTCGCCTGCACGATTTTCATATTGCCTTCGAAGATGATATTCTGGCACTGCCTTTCACAGGTTTTGTTTTGCATGATAGATACCGCACTGCAGCTCTGGAACTGAGATACAAGCGATTTCTGATAGGAACCAATGTTTACACAAACGAAGCAAATGGTATGACCGATGCTTCACTGGAAAACGGTAAAGGCATATATGCGACAGGTAAACAAATTTCCAGTCCCGTTTATTTAGGATTCACAACAAACAATCTGATATTGAGATACGGCATAAACAGCCGTTTGGGGGGATATGTCGGACAAAACTGGTGGCATCAGGCTTTCTTTGATACGACAGACTTTAAATCGGGCGACTACCGAAATCAGTTTTTCCAAGTTGGGGTGAACAAACCATATACGCTGTACTAAAAATTTTATCGAAGTAAAGTTGCTTTCACAAAATATTACTTATCTTTGCCACCCAAAATCTTAGGGGTGCCTTAAAAAAACGGGCTGAGATCATACCCATTAAACCTGATCCGGGTAATGCCGGCGGAGGGAAATAGATATGCAAAGTGCGCACGCATTCTACTTCAAATTTTAGGTAAATATCTCTTTAACAGAAGAAACCCCTTTTTTATTTATTTAATTATTAGTATTTTATAATGAAAAAGGAATTTTTATTCATTGTTGGTGCTTTATTGATGAGTACCACAGCACAGGCCGAAGAACTGATGCCTGATAGTGTTAAACAAATCAGTCTTGAAGAAGTTACAATCTCCGCCATCAGGGCAGGAGAGAAAACGCCTATCGCTTTCAGCAACGTATCTTCCGAAGAAATCCAGAAACGGAACATGGGACAGGATGTTCCTTATATTCTGGCTCTTACACCATCTTTTGTGCCAACATCCGATGCCGGAACGGGAGTCGGATACACTGGCTTTCGTATTCGGGGAACTGATGCCAATCGGGTAAACATCACTGTGAATGGCGTTCCGCTAAACGATGCCGAATCGCATGGTGCATTTTTTGTCAATTTGCCGGATTTTGCGTCTTCTTTATCATCAATGCAGGTTCAGCGAGGTGTAGGAACTTCAACCAATGGAGCCGCAGCTCTGGGAGGAAGTATCAATATGAAAACTGAAACATTAAACTCGAAAGCCTATGGTGAAATCAATTCTTCTTACGGTTCTTTCAATACAAACAAGAATACATTGAAAGTTGGTACAGGATTGATGGACAATAAGTTTTCGTTTGATGCCCGTTTGTCTAATGTCACTTCCGACGGATACGTAGACAGAGCCTCGGCCGATATGAAAGCCTACTATTTTGCAGGAGGATATTATAACGATAAGACAGTATTGAAGTTCATCACCTTCGGTGGAAAAGAAGAAACCTATCAGGCTTGGAACGGAGTGAGTAAATCGAAACTGAAAAGTGACAGGAAGTATAATGACCTGGGCGAGTACGTTGATGATGAAGGTAATATTAAATATTACAAAAATCAGAATGACAACTACAAGCAAACTCACTATCAATTACACTGGGCACAGGAATTGTCTCCGAAAATGAATCTGAACGCAGCCGCTCATTATACCAGAGGCTTGGGGTATTATGAAGAATACAAGCAAGACCGTAAATATGAGGAATACGGCTTGACTCCGGCCGTGGTGGATGGTGTAACTCTGAAAAAAACAGACTTGATAAGACAAAAATGGTTGGATAACTATTTTTATGGTTTAACATTTGCATTGAATTATCAGGCTGATAAATTAAATGCTTCCATTGGTGGTGCGGTAAACAGTTATGACGGAGAACATTACGGAAAAGTAATATGGGCAAGAAATGCTCAAGGATTGGATATCAACGATGATTGGTATCGTAACACATCTCGAAAATCGGATGCAAATATTTATGCGAAAGTCAGTTACGAGGCCATAAAAAACCTACACCTTACTGCCGATCTGCAAGGACGCTATATATATTATAAAATGAAAGGTAGTGACGACAAGTATGACTCGGACAATAAAGTGATGCGTGACATTACTCAAAAGCATACATTTTTCTTCTTCAACCCGAAAGTTGGGGCTACTTATCAAATAAATCAACAACATGACGTATATGCCTCGTTTTCAATTGCTAATCGTGAGCCTAACCGCAATAACTATACGGATGCAGGCAAGAACGAAAAACCGACTAACGAAAGACTCTATGACACAGAGTTGGGGTATCGCTTCCATTCACCACGATTCAGTGCGGGAGCAAATCTGTATTATATGAAATATAAAGACCAACTGATTCTGAATGGTAAAATCAGTGAAATTGGCGAAATGCTGACAAGCAACATACCCGACAGTTACCGTATGGGTATTGAATTTGTGTTTGGTGCAAAAATAACAAACTGGCTGAAATGGGATGGAAACCTGACTTTGAGCAGAAATAAGGTACAGAAATTTACGGAACAAGATGTAGACGTATACGAAACTGACGCAGATGGTAATTGGGTTTGGACAGATAGCCGTGATAATTATCTGGGAACATCGGATATTGCTTTTTCTCCGAACGTTATAGCAAATAGTTTGTTTACCTTTACGTACAAGAAGTTTGAGGCTGGTTTGCATACAAATTATGTAGGAAAACAATATATTGACAATACCTCAGACAACGGGCGATCTCTGGATGCTTATTTCATCAACAATTTGAGTTTCAGGTATTCGTTGCCGTTGAAATTTATGAAATCGATAGATTTTCAGTTTACAATAAACAATTTGTTCAACGAGAAATACGAGTCGAATGCCTACACTTGGTATTCTTGCTACGTGGACGGCGTGAGGGATAACGATCTTCGCTATTTTCCACAAGCCGGAACAAACGTATTGGGATCTATTGCGTTGAAATTTTAGGCGGCAGACTTTTTTTATTACTAATGTGAATCAGCAGTTGAAAAGTGTTCAATTACATTAGTCATTTTGCGTGACTCGGCATAATCAAAACAAATTTTGCTTCTGCTCTCGCTACTTAAAACGTTCTTTTATTTTATATAATACACTGCGCGGAATTAAAATTCCTTGCATCCCTTTTGACCAAAGCCTCAAAAGGAATCAAAAAGGCTTTTTGTGACT
>NZ_QVMP01000007.1:35361-138491 GCF_010501095.1 Dysgonomonas sp. 520
GTCGCTTATCTGCGCTGTGTGGGTACCCCGTCAATTAGCCAAATGTCACGTTTACACCCGTTAGGCGAAATGGCATCTGCTTCGTAGGCGGGGACACGTTAAGCGAAACAAGGCGTAAAATTGAAAGCTGTTTGAGCGAAGCGAGTTTTTTCAATTTAGCCTGTGAGATTGTAACGGGTCGCCGAGAAGCTAAGCCTTGACTTTTTGGTTCGTTTTGTGTCAAGACAAAATGAACGAAGGCAAGTCTCTGCAAGAGACGCGGCAGTAAAAAATGTCGAATAAAAAAGAACGCTTTTATGTACAATAAACTCAACTACTGATTGGCATAAATAAATATTTAAATGGAATTTATACAAACACATTGGCAGGAAATAACGGGAGCAATTCTCGGGTTAATATATATTTATTACGAATATAAGGCTGACATAAAGATGTGGCCTACGGGAATACTCATGTCGATATTTTATGTCTATGTGTTTGTTGTTTCCCAATTTTACGCATTTGCCGGAATTTATATTTACTATATTGGAGCACAGATATATGGGTGGCACAAATGGAGTAGGGGAACAAAGTCGGAAGAACCTTTGGTCAGAACACCCCGGAAACTCTATTTGCCTCTGTCGATAACTGCGATAATTTTATTTCTTATATTACTTTATGTTTTGCTTCATTTCGGAGGCAGCGAAGTGGCTTGGGCAGATGCGTTCCTTACGGCTTTAGGTATTGTTGCCATTTGGATGTTGGCACAAAAATATGTTGAACAATGGCTTCCGTTAATTGTTTCTAATTTTGCATCCATTTTCATTTTTGCATGGCAAGGCTTATACCCTACATCAATCATGTACGCTGCATATTCCGTTATTTCTATATTTGGATATTTGAATTGGATGAAAATGGCTCGGGAAGCTAAAGAGAAATAAAAAATGAAACATTACAAACTGCCTAATTTACAGACTAAAGCAGAGACTATTGTCTTGGCTAACGGAGAATTTCCGACCCATCCCATTGCTATTTCTTTGTTAGAAAATGGTGAATATATTGTGTGTTGCGATGGGGCTACAAACCAACTGGTTGAAAAAACAGACAGATTGCCAGATGCTATTGTCGGCGATTTGGATTCTTTGACCGAAGAAAACCGTACACGTTTTTCCCGAATAGTTCATCATGTAGGAGAGCAGGAAACCAACGATTTGACAAAGTCGGTGAAATATTCACTTGCTCAACACCGTAAACGTATCACCATTTTGGGAGCTACGGGTAAGCGGGAAGACCATACTATCGGCAATATCAGCTTGTTGGCAGAATATCTGGACTTGGTGAATTTGGATGTGGAAATGGTGACAAATTACGGTGTTTTCACCGCTATTGATCAAGATTCTGAGTTTGAAAGTTTTCAAGGACAGCAGGTTTCGATATTCAATATAGAAAATGTAAAGTTAACCTCCCTCAATCTGGCATACCCCATCACTGACAGAATCTTCACAAATTGGTGGCAAGGCACTCTGAATGAGTCGTTAAGTAATAGTTTTAAACTCAAAACCAGCGGAAAAGTAATTGTTTTCAGAGCTTTCTAAACTTTTTCTGTTTTGATTTATTCTTCTTTCCTTTGTTGATTCTCCAACTCGGCTTATCTTTGTGAAAAAAGTAAGTTGATGAAAGAAAAAGAAATGATATTTGGCATCCGTGCCGTTATTGAGGCTGTTGAAGCCGGAAAAGAAATTGATAAAGTAATAGTTAAAAGGGAATTACAGGGAGATCTGTACAAAGAACTGGTTACAGTGTTGAAAAGTCACGATATTCCTATGCAAAGAGTTCCTGTTGAGCGTTTCGACCGCTTCACCCGAAAAAATCATCAAGGAGTCATCGCCTTTCTTTCAGCCATCACTTACGAAAAAATAGAAGATATTATACCTTTCTTATACGAACAGGGTAAAAATCCTTTTATCCTTGTGCTCGACGGATTGACAGATGTGCGCAACTTCGGCGCAATAGCCCGTACCTGTGAGGTTGCGGGGGTTGATGCTATTGTGATACCTGCCCGTGGTAGTGTTACTGTAAATGCCGATGCCGTGAAAACTTCGGCCGGGGCATTGCTTAAAATTCCTGTTTGTAAAGAACAAAACCTTACACAGGCAATCCAATTTTTGAAAGATAGTGGTGTGATGGTAGTGGCTGCAACGGAACGGGCCGCCCAACTATATACAGACATCAACTATGACGGACCCGTAGCCATAGTTATGGGATCGGAAGATGTGGGAGTATCGAACGAAAACCTACGTATATGTGACAATCTGGTTAAAATTCCTCAATTCGGAACAATAGAATCGCTAAACGTTTCGGTTGCAGCAGGAGTGTTAATTTATGAAGTAATTCGACAAAATAAGATATGAAAAAATGAAACGCCAGTCCAATATTGAATTGTTGCGTTTAGTACTCATGTTTATGATTGTATTATTGCATGTATTTGACAATCAAATTGTAGTTCAATACAACAATAAGGTTTTTGTAATGCAATCAATTGTTTCAACATTATGTATTGTCGCAGTTAATTGTTTTGTCTTTATATCTGGTTATTTTGGTATCAAGTTTAAAACTAAATCTTTTATATCTTTAGGAATTCAAGCTCTTTTTTATTCGTGGACAATATTAAGTATATTTCTTTTATTAGGGAAAAATATATCTTATGTGCAAATAATACATAATCTGTTACCTATATCTTCTGGGGTATGGTGGTTTCTTACAGTATATTTGGTGCTTGTTATTATATCTCCTTTACTTAATCTTGCGATAGAATATTTTACTAAGAGACAATTTTTTATTCTTCTTGTTGGTTTACTATTATTTGATCTTTTAAGTTTCTTTTTCTCTCTGGAAATTGTTGCCGGAAAAGGTTATTCGGTCTATCATTTTGTTGTTATCTATTGCATAGCCAGATATATGTCAAAATATCAAATCTATCTAAGAAGAGGACTTGTATGGTATTTAGCTCCGGTATTAATGATTGTTATTTTCTCTTCATTTCCATATTTTTCATTCAACAGAGTAACAGCTATTTACTCTCTTTGGGAATATAATAATCCTCTATTAATAATGTCAGCTATAGGACTTTTCTTTATTTTCAAGAAAATGAAATTCAATAATGAATTTATAAATAAAATAGCACCTCTTTCTTTTGCAGTTTATTTAATTCATAATCACGCTCTCGTTTGGTCACAAGGAGGAGAGTTGATTAAATATTTAACAGAAACGTATCAGAATAAGGTAATAATATTATTCTTTGTATTGTTATTGTTTTCTATATCAATATTTATTGTTTGCTTATGTATTGAAAAAATACGACAATATATTTTCAATCCTGTTGTAGATAGAATTGAAAAAAAATTATCAAAATACAATTTAAATATTTTTTAATGATGAAAAAAATAATTGCAACCAACAATGCTCCGGCGGCTATTGGTCCATATAGTCAGGCTATTGAAGTGAATGGAACGATTTTCGTATCCGGACAATTACCTATTAACCCATCAACAGGTGAATTTCCTGGTGGTGGAATAAAAGAACAAACAGAACAATCGTTTAAGAATATTAAAGCTATTTTGTCGGAAGCAGGATTGACTATCAACAATATTGTGAAGACAACCGTCCTATTGGCTGATATGTCCGATTTTGGGGGAATGAACGAAGTATATGCAAAACAGTTTGGAGAAACATTTCCGGCTCGTTCAGCGTTTGCCGTAAAGACATTACCCAAAAATGCACTAGTTGAAATTGAAGTTATTGCTATGAGATTCTGATAGATTGAAAATCAATATACTAAAAAAGACAGACCTCTGATCAGGTCTGTCTTTTTGTATTATTTAAGATACTGTTCTTTTAGAAAGAAAAGTCAACTCCGGCACCAAAAACTTTATTTGTACGAGAGAAAACATCTTTATTTGTTCCTCCTCCTGGAACTTTGTCATAGTCAGAGTATGTAGTCCAGAAATAAGCTACGTTTATTTTCACTTTGGGAGAAACGTTAACTGATCCTCCTAATCCGATTGAATAAGAATCACAAGCGAAACTCAAGTCTCTCTGATAATCATTGCCAACACCATATTTGGTAATCTGTCCTCCGGCACTAACTAAAAACATTTTGTCTATCCTATATTCCAAACCTGCCAGATATTCGTTTGTTGCACCGGCATCTTTTTGCTTGTTATCTGCCATTTTAGCATTAGAGTCGAAAAAATGATGATAACCAACACTTGCCGTAAGTTTTGGAGTAATTTTGTACGAAGCACCAATCGTTAACAGAGCAGGAATATCATGAGCTGTGTTCACCCCATCAGGGAACATTCCTGTTTGGTCTACTTTTGTATTATTCTCTACATCCAAGGCTGTTTTGAACTCATACTTAATACCAACATTAAGTTTGTCCTCATAATTAAAGTTAAAACCTATAATAGGAGCAACTCCCCAACCGGATTGCGTACTTTCAAGGTTTACACCTGTTTCGGAGGATGCCAAATAAGCAAAACCTGCACCCCTGTAAGCAGTTTCAAGTTGTGCCAATTGATTTATTTGCTCTGCTGTTGGATTTTCTATTGCTTTCAATGCCTGAATTTGTGGTTCCAAAGTACCCATAATACCACCATAAGTTGCATTTGTAGCAGCAGGAGAACCTAGTCGCTCAGCTACAAAGTTTTTCAAATAACCTTCATATTTATTGCTTACAATATTCAGTCTGAATCCGGCGTATGCAGAAAACATTTTATTTATTTCGTAAGTACCTCCTAGTTGACCTCCAAAAATAAAGTTAGAACCTTTCATGTGCTGATTTAAGCTATAACCTGATGGAGTTTGTTTATCTGGACTTAAAAGGACTGTTGTTGAACCCATTAGAGCATCGAACGATGGTAATCCTTTATCAAACGTAGCTTTACCTCCACCACCTGTTACGGCGATACTCCCTGACAAGGCCCATTTACCTTTGCGATATACACCTTGCAAACTAGGAATAATAGGAGCAGAAGCTTTTCCTTCAAATTCTTTTGTCTTATTTTCACCATTCAGCATAAAAATATCTGCCGTAGATGTAATTGTCCGTGTTTGAAATGCACTTTGATTGTTAAATGAAAAATGAAATCCTTCCGGCAATTTAATCAACCCCGCCGGATTTGTATATACAGCATCAATCTCTGTGGATGCATCACGTGCCGGATTTCTCAAAAAATGGACACTCTGATTAGTATTAGTAAGAAGACCTCCCGCAAATGCAGACGATGCGTTAAGAATAAGCGCAGCAAGTGCTGCCATTTTCACAATTTTCATATTTATTTAAAATTTAGAAATAGGCAGCAAAGATATTAATCTTTTTTTAGTTTCAAAAAAAACTTTCTGTTTTTAATAAATTGATAAACAATAAGATATTGTCTATGCAACTATTTTGTGGTATTCAAAATTTAACATTTTGACGATACGAAAGAATATATACAACTTGTTTTTAGATGATTATGTTAATCATTACTTAAAAGATGAATTTTATTTTCAAAAGTATTTTTCACCATCTTCAAAACATAATGATTATTTATTATGTTATTAACATTGTACGTTTTATAATAAATATTTGTAGTATTTTTGTTTAAAATCATAAGCCTAGACGGATGATGAAGCTATATAATAAGTATCTGGTCATTTTAATTTTTACGATTCTCGCCCTGCCTTCTTGTACATACGAATATGAGTGGATAAATGATTTGTCGTTCGATTACAGGATGTTACCCGTGGTTGCGAATGGTAATTTTGAGACACATGCTACTATCAGGGCAAGCAATATAACAGAAATAGATCCTACGACTCAGGAAATTGCGGATATCATTCTGAAAAAAACATGGATACAATTTTCTGGTGATTTCAAACATAACGATAAAGTAGAGCTGCACAATATTGTGGTAGATAAAGACACATTTTATATAAATTATGAATACTCGATAGACAGCAGCGAACCTAAAAGGTTTTACTATGAAGATGACGACGATTACGGAGCTTTCATGCAGAAGTCGTTCAACACTTTGCGTAAAAATGGGTTTATACGTGTCTGGATAAACGGGTACAACAATACTTCCATGTCGAAATTATATATTACATTGTGCAATGATATAGATGTACAAGTCAGAGAATAACCAAGTAAAATATTGTCAACTACTAGCAGATATTGAGAGGAATAAGGATTTGGATATTTCTCTCAGGGATAAATATATAGAATTGAGGCAAATACTCGATCGCACTTGTAAAGAAATAACCAGAGATGAAGCATTGCAGTTTTCATCGCTTTTTGCCCGGATTGTTTATATAGCCCAGAAATATCAAATTCCCCGTTCGTTAACAAAACAACTGCATAATATACGCATAACATCGTCCTTTTTACTGAAAGATGAAAATAATCTGGTTTCGAAGCGTCAATATGAAAAATCAGAGTCTAGCCTCATACAGTTCTTATCTTTGTTTAGCGGTGATGAAAAAATAGGAGAGGGGAGTACCGTTTATTTTTCGGATGAAGAAGAAGTGGTTCAACCCAATTTTCTCAATTATGTACGGGTAAGTGTTGTTGCTCTAGATAAGGTCAATGAGATTATCATCGCAGAAACGGATACGTTGGAGGATAGTATCATCAGGATAAAATATAATGTTCCGAAAATAAATCAGATTTTCAATCCAACTATCGAAAATCTTTGGATAGGGGCACAACTCAATCTGTTAAATTCTCACATAGATAAAGATGGAAATTACGTTCCTTCTTTCTTCGTTCTCGAACCGGATTATCTGATCGACGCATCGGCTCTTGCCGAATGTTTTCAAAATTACGGGAAGTCTCATCTGCATTATTTTAGGAAAAGATTTGAGCAAAGTCCAAACTCACATTATATACTGATGGGTAATCTTGCCAACTTTTTTTTAGATGAATTGATCTTTTCAGACAGTCCTGATACTTTAAAATTTGACACTGTATTTTTAAAAGCTTTCAAAGAAAAACCATTCGAATTTACAAGTTGCAACGACATAAAACGTCCGGAAGATTTTCGAAATTTTATGGTAAAAGCATCCATTCAGTTCGAAAATATAAAGCGGGTTGTAATAGAAGATTTTCCCAAAAATGGGATTGATATAAACAAATGTGTACTCGAACCATCCTTCTTCTCAGAGAAGTATGGATTTCAAGGAAGATTGGACTTATTGCAGATTTCAGATGTAAATGATAATGTAAATAAGATTATAGAATTGAAATCTGGTGGTTTACCTTATCCAAAACATGATTCTGGAAAAATATCATTAAACCATGAATGTCAGACAGTTATATATAGACTAACCGTTCAGTCTGTATTAAATATGAGTTCACAGAAGTTAATTTCAGCCATTTTATACTCTTCGGCCGAAAACAGAGGCGAAAATTTGAGATTTGCAGCTCCATTTCAAATTTTGGATAAGGAAATAATCAACGTTCGCAATCAGATTATCTCCACAGAACATAGATTGTATCAGGGAAGTAGTGACGATGTGTATCAATTATTCCAAGAGATATTTTCGTTGGAAAATTATGGAAAGGTTCCAGATTTTTTTGTTCATCAAATAGCAGAACTTGAAAAAATGATAAATAATATTTCTTCAATTGAAAGGAAATATTTTTTCAGATTTGTTACATTTCTAACTTCTGAATTATACACTCAAAAAATCGGAGGCGACTCTAATGGGTCAAATATTTCGGTTGCTAATTTATGGAATTCAGAATTTATTGAACGGAAAAATAGTTTCGATCTTATAGACAATCTGACGATAAAAGAGATTGAAACCAATGATAGAGACATGAAAATATTGTTCTCTAAAACAGAAAAAACAGACTTCGCTAACTTTAGAGAAGGTGATATTTGCATACTTTATCCTCACGAAAAAGACTCAGATTCTGTACTCACCAGTCAGATATTTAAAGGTACTATTGCCGAAATTTCTGTCGATTCTTTGTTGCTTCGTTTTAGGTATAAACAGAGAAATAAAGAAGTTTTTGATAGACATAAGTTGTGGGCTATTGAGCACGACAGGTTGGATCATACATATAATAATATGTATAAGAGCCTGTTTAAGTTCTTAAAGGCATCAGTCGATAAACGTAGCACAATATTGGGGGTTGTAGCACCTCGTATAAGCGATTATTCGAGTACGAGGGACGATAGAAACTGCGATCCGATACAGCAAAAACAAGACCGGGTTATAGAAAAGGCTATTGCTGCGAAAGATTATTTTCTTATCGTCGGACCTCCCGGAACCGGAAAAACCTCTGTTTTTGCAAAGCGATTGATAGAATACTATTACAATAATACTTCTCAGAATATTTTGATAATAGCTTATACGAACAGAGCTGTGGATGAGTTGTGCGAGTCTATAAATCAAGCATTTGGATGTCAAGAATCTGAATGTGACAACTATATAAGGATAGGCTCAGAGTTGTCGTGTGGAGAAAATTTCAGGCAACAGTTATTGCAAAATATAGCCGGTAATGTCAGTAGGAGAGAAGAGTTACGTAATATACTGAATCAGAAGCGTATTGTAATAGGAACATTGGCTGCAATAACAGGAAAACCGGAACTGTTTGATATAAAAAAGTTTGATTTGGCCATAATAGATGAAGCATCTCAAATACTTGAACCTCAAATAATTGGTATTTTGCCTGAAGTTGACAAATATATAATGATTGGGGATCATAAACAATTGTCAACCATCACTTTACAACATACAAACAAATCGAAAGTACTTGATAAAGATTTAAATAGCATTAAGCTATATAATTGCAATGAATCTTATTTTGAGCGTATATATAATCTCTGCGTTTCCAATGATTGGACTTATGCATACGATACATTAACTTATCAGGGACGGATGCATCAGTTATTAGCAGAATATCCCAATAAATATTTCTACGACAATATACTGAAACCAATTTCAAATTGGCAAACCGAACCTTTAGATTTTTTAGTAAAAGAAGATTATAAGAATGTATATCAAAAAATAATTTCAGAAAATAGACTGCATTTTTTTGATACATCTAAATCTGATTTTTGTCATGTGAATGATAAAATAAACATAGTTGAAGCCGAAATTATAACCTCTTTATGCTTAAATATTCTGGAACTATATTCAGAAAAGAATAAAATATTCGATTCTCAGAGAGTTTTGGGAATAATTGCTCCTTATCGTAATCAGATAGCATTAATAAAGCATAAGCTAGAAGAAACAAAAATACCTGAACTTCAAAATATTATGGTTGATACGGTAGAAAGATATCAAGGTAGCCAGAAGGATATTATCATTTTATCTTTTTGTATGAATAAGCCATATCAACTGGATTTCTTCAGTAATTTGAATTTAGAAGGGAATGTTGACCGAAAATTAAATGTAGCGATAACTAGAGCCAGGCAACAATTGTTTATAGTTGGCAATAGTGATATTCTAAATCTAAATCCTATATATCAATCTTTTGTAAATTACATATCTACACCACAAAAGTAAATTCATATAAATTACAGCAAATAACATTTGTACAAAACAAATGTAAATCACACAATATTAAATAGAGATTTACAATTGTGATATGCTCGAATGTTATATAATAATACAATTCTATATCGATATCTATTTGTAAAATATATGATTGGAAATCCATTATATTTACGATTTTTATTACATTAATTCATTTAAAATCACATATTTATGTTTAATATTTAAAGTTTTAAATGAAGAAAATTGCCCGTATAAGCTAATTCTACTTATTTTCTCCTTAAATAGATTAATTACAAATCAATACATGATTGATAATCAGTAGTATACAACATAAGTGTAAAGTATTACTTCTATGGTGTATTACTCTAAATACAATTGTTTATTCACAAAAGTATCAATATAGATAGATTTGTAAATAATGCCAGTTTACATTTGAGAATAACGTGTATTTGCAAATGTAAATATTATTATGTACATTTGTTATTCGATTTGATTTACATTCTTAAATTGTTACATATATGATAACTGATCGTATAAAGCAAATAATGGAAGCAGAACGGGTAACACCAGCTCAGTTTGCGGATAACTTAGGCATAGGAAGAGCCATAGTTTCTCATATTCAAAATGGACGAAATAAACCTAGTTTAGATGTTATCACGAAAATACTTACCAAAATGCCCCAGATAAATTCAGAATGGCTTTTGACAGGTAAAGGCAGTATGTATAAAACAAAGACAGGAGATGATCAGACAATCTCTACATCATCAACTTCATCTTTTCCTGATCTTTTTTCTCAACCATACAGTGATAACAGAGCAGAAAAGCCTGACGAAGTTCTTGAAAATTCTGTAAATACGGCTAAAAGTGCAGACAATGTTGAATATGAGAAGGAAACACAAGATAACATGCCACCTATTCAACAACATTTATCTGTAAATGAGAAAATTATATATAAGGAAGCTCCTGTAAAAAAAATCAGGCAGATAATTATATATTATACAGATAATACTTTCGAAACATTCGCTTCTCACTAAAAAGATTTGATTAACTTTGTGCGAATTTAAAACGTGAGTGAGACACATGAAGAAGATGTTGGATTTGATTGTCACAGAGAACAATCAGCTAAATCAAAATTATTTTTTATTAAAACTTACTACTCCAAATAACGAAAAATTGCCTGAAATGCTTCCGGGACAGTTTGTAGAGGTTAGAGTAGATAATTCTACCTCTACTTTTCTGAGGAGGCCTATATCTGTAAATTTTGTGGATACAGAAAAAAATGAACTTTGGTTATTGATACAAGTTATAGGTGATGGAACACGGCAATTATCATTATGCAAAATTGGAGAAATTGTAAACCTTTTATTACCATTAGGCAATTCTTTTTCAATGCCACAAAACAAAAACTCAGAATTGTTATTGATTGGAGGGGGAGTAGGTACTGCACCTATGTTGTATTGGGGTAAAATATTGAAAGATGCGGGTTTCAAACCTAATTTTTTATTAGGTGCACGTTCGGCGAAAGATTTACTTCAGTTAGAAGATTTTTCTAAATATGGAGAGGTATATACCACAACCGAAGATGGAACGGCGGGGGAAAAGGGTTTTGTGACCAACCATTCAATATTACAGAATAAGGATTTTACACATATCTATACTTGTGGTCCAAAACCTATGATGATGGCGGTTGCAAAATATGCCAATCAAAAAAATATTGAATGTGAAGTATCACTAGAAAATACGATGGCGTGTGGCTTTGGGGTTTGTCTATGTTGTGTAGAGGGCACAAAGAATGGAAATTTATGTGTTTGTACAGAAGGTCCGGTTTTCAATATAAATGACTTAAAATGGATAAATTGAAAGTAAATATAGGTAATCTGGAATTAAAAAATCCGGTAATGACAGCATCAGGAACCTTTGGCTATGGTGTTGAGTATTCCGATTTTATAGATTTATCAAAGCTAGGGGGAATCTTCGTAAAAGGAACAACTTTGCATGCAAGGCAGGGAAATGCTTATCCTCGTATGGCTGAGACTCCGGCAGGTATGCTAAATGCAGTAGGATTGCAAAATAAAGGTGTAGACTACTTTGTATCTCATATTTACCCGGAACTCAAAGATATCGATACAAATATTATAGTAAATGTATCAGGCTCAACAATAGAGGATTATGCTGAATGTGCTGCAAGACTAACTGATTTAGATAAAATTCCTGCTATTGAATTGAATATTTCATGCCCGAATGTGAAAGAAGGTGGTATGGCTTTCGGAACCTCTGTATGTTCGGCTGCAGAAGTTGTGAAGGCTGTGAGAAGCGTTTATAACAAGACACTTATTGTAAAACTATCACCAAATGTTACAGATATTACCGAAATAGCGAAAGCAGTGGAGGCAGAAGGAGCCGATGCTGTTTCTCTAATTAATACCTTGCTAGGTATGTCGATAGATATAAACAAGCGTAAACCTGTTTTATCTACTATAACAGGCGGATTATCTGGACCTTGTGTTAAGCCTGTTGCTATTAGGATGGTATGGCAGACTTATAATGCAATAAAGATTCCGATAATTGGCATGGGAGGAATTTCTTCTTGGCAAGATGCAATCGAATTTATTTTAGCAGGATCTTCAGCAATACAAATTGGAACATACAATTTTATTGATCCTACTATTTCCGAGAAAGTACTGATAGGTATTCAGCAATATATGGAAAAATATAAAGTAACTCATATTTCAGATTTGGTCGGACAAATATAAGAAAAGGGAGAGGATTAAACCTCTCTTTCTTTATTCTATTAAACATAACGGTAATTATGTAACAAACGAAATTTTTATTTATGTTTGTCATGTGTTATAACTAGTTCAGGTTATCAATACAGACAAATATGTTTAAAGGAGTCTATCACATATCACGTTACAACGGTAAGTTAAAGACAGAATTTCATAAGAAATATCGTGTTTTTGACGGTATTGGAAGTTTTAATTTTGATACTTTGGTTGAGGCGCGCGCATATGTTACTATAAAATCAGAACAGTTAAAAAATCTCTACAATTCTTCAAAATCAATATATAAGGAATTATCGGCTTGCTACCTTGACAAGTTGGTAAAATTCCGTATAAGAAGTTCAGAAAACAATATCATCAATGAGTGTCTTGTAAATATTATGGATGCTTATAAGCTGTTGTCTTCTGAGTTTTTCCCGCAATACGCATTACAGAAAGTCCGCTACATATACAACAATTTCATAAAGATAGCTAAAATGTTAAAATTGAAAGTATTATTAAGTACTATTCAAAAGATATATGACGCTTTTTTTGTGGAATATCCTGTATACAGGTCTACTGATTATCAGAAAGTTGCTACAAAAAAATCTCTTAATAATAACAATAATGAAGCTAAAAAATGTATTATTTAAAATTAAGCGCAGTCTTCGGGCTGTTCGTTGGTCTTGGAATCGTTATAAGTACGATTGCTTTTTTGTTATCCCCTCTCTTACTGTTACTTATTGGGTTTCACTCCTTGTTTTCTCGTTTAAGATTCTCCATAGTGAAATAACTCTCAAAATCAGTTGGTAATGAAAGAAAAACATGTAGTTGGAAAGTGGTGTGTCTGTCATAATTGTGGCGGTCATATTGATGTTACTGTGGGTGATCAGGTTGTATGCCAGGGTAAGTTTGTTTTTTGCTCTGAGCAATGCAGGTTAGATTTCCCGCGAGATCGAAATTTTAGTATTAACGATGAAAATTTATAAAAATGGAATTTGAAAATTTTGTTAGTTGGGGCACACGGTTGCAGATCGGTGATGTATTTAGGTTGCCTAAAACAAATATAGTTGTGAGGGTTAGTGAGATTATAGGTAATGAATTACATTGCCTGTTAGTCGTGGGTTCTGGATATGTTGTTCTTAATAGGAAAATAAGAGTTCATAAATTAATGAAAAACAAATAGTTATGGAAATGTTTTCTTTTATCATGTTGTCAATATTCTTGCTTGGTTGTGGTGTTGTTCTAGGTATTCAGTGTGCAAATCATACTATTAAGCGTCATAGCGATAATTTTCCAAATATGTCATTAACAGAATATTACAAAAAATTCTATGAAAAAGAATAAATATACTACACCTCCACGGTGTTCTTGTTGTGGTAAACAACTATTATCCTCTGTTGTAAAATGGTATTGGGGTTCTGGGTTTTTGTGTACTGTATGTCGAGAAATGCCAGATTGTATATAGGTTATCACCTTAAAAATTTATTGTTTATGAGAATGATATGTAATAAATGTAAGGAAGAATTTGATACCGATAAAGGTTATTATAATTATCCTAGTGGTGCTGTATGTTCTTCTTGTGGTAGTAAGTCAGTTGGTGTTAGAGAATTAATTGAGTCTTGGCTTTCTGTTCAATCTACTTTAGGTCGTTTAAAATGAGGTGTAGGGGTTAACCCCTACCCTCTTGGATTTATTATAGGTCTTACTTTTCAAACTTTTTCTAATTAATTAAAAACATGGGAATTATCTTAAAGGAGAATAATATCGTTTACACTAAAAAGCGTCACAATAAGTTACTAGGTTCATCCCGTTATCAGTTCAATGATTTTCTAAGTTGTGTCGAAGTCAAAGAGCCAAAATTAACGCCTGTGATTCCTAAATATGATGAAACTGAAGGATGCGAAAAAGGTTTTGACGATTCCGATTACCCAGAGTATGAAAGTAACAGACCTGTGGATTTACATATAGAGTCAATATTCAACGAAGCGAAATTGCGCTATGAATTGAATCGTTCAGATGAAGATACAAAAGAGGTTTCCTATTCATCGCAAATAGCTAATCAAACCCCTCGAAGTGCTATCATTAGCATTTCAAACAAGGTGTATAAGGAAAGGAAGGAACGTAGTCCAGAGATCAGGTTAAACAAAAAGCTAGTTCGTGAAAAATGTTCTGCTTTTTTCGGGCTTCGCCAATCAAGAAAGTTTCTTGCATTTTATTCGATATCATTCCCCTATGGATTTCCAGATGATTTGTGTTTTAAAGTGTTCAATACTGTGCTTACTAGGCTGAGAGAAAAAGCGGGTTTTCGCTCTTATCTGTGGGTTTGTGAGCGTCAAAAGAACGGTACTTTACACTTCCACATGCTAACAAATAGTTGGGTCAATGTAAGGCGTGTTAATTGGTATTTTGCAAAGGCAATTGAGACACAGATAAAGAAGCAAGGGTTGAAACTCGGAGGCTTAGAGTATATCAATAAAAAAGGCGAAAAATCTCTTACAAAAGAGTTTGATGTGAATAAGTATAACGGTGTGGATATAAGGCATGTAAACAATAATAAAAAGGCTCTTAACTCCTACCTCACAAAATATGTATCAAAAAATGAATCAGTTTTTTATCGATCTTGTTGGCGGTGTTCGCATGACATTTCAGAGTTATTTACGGCTGAGACGTTCAAGAATATGGACGACCCCGAATTTCAATATATATTGAAGACTATCAATCATATAAAGACATTTGTTGTTGATGGTGAATGGGCGACTGTTGAATATTTCCAACAAAAACAAGACAATGGTAAATATTTCAGTCCTCCTGACGAATGGTATTGGTTTCGTGACTATTGGAATGAGCAAATCTATAAAATGCATCATTCACCACTCAAATTTGATTGTATATCACTTAATTAGATTATGGCAAAACGGCAAAAAAAATACACTTCAATTGTATTCTGTTTGAATCACAGACCATTAAAGTATAAAATGCAGACAAAAGATTTCAAGTCTTTATACAATTGGCTACCCCGAAACGGTTATCAATGGACTGCGATAAATGTTTATGATCGGCAAACCAGAGCGTTTGTAATGCAATTAACCCCAGAGAATTATTACTATAAAATACAAAGTTTATGAATGCGTTAACTAGGTTATCCTTGAAAGATTTACAGATTATATTTAATTGTAGCAAGAATACTGCAATTAAACGTAAAAGAGAGTTACAAAACGCACTTAACATACATCATGTCAGGTTATTGGATGTTGCTGCGTATGAAAATTATGATATAGATTATTTGATCTGTATGTTATGTTAAAATTTTTACATAAAAGTCCAAATTTGCCCAAAAAGGCGCAAATAAGTCCAAAAGAGCGCAAAACGGCTCACACGTCAAATTGGTGGTTAATACTTTTGTCTCGATAACAATTTTATTAATCACTAATTTTTTTTATTTATGAAAATTACATCAATTACGGGTGTTACTTCAATTGAGAATGTGAAGTGTTTTAAACCTATCTCAAAGGTTTTTATTAAAATGATTTATGATAAGTCTAAACAGACGGTAAATCATAGTGATCCAGATATACGTATTCGTCTTGTAGATGGCGCACAGGGGTCTAGTCGTGAAATTGTTCCTGAAATGAGTTTATCTATTCTATCGGAAATTGCTTCAAAATATGAGGGTTTTCAAAGACAATCTGGTCGTAGTGGTGCAGGGTATTTACAAGCCTATTCGCTGTCTACTGTTATCATTGGTCAACAAATGGACGAAACAACTATTTCGGCTGTCGATCTATCAAATGACAAATACATCGACATTGATTTGAGAAATTTGAATCCAGATGTAACTTACGAAATCTGGGGCTTTGAATCGCATATCATTAACCCGTTCGTACGTACTTACAAGAAATTCTATTTGTCTTCTGGTGAGATTGAAAAAACATTCTCTGTTGGTGAAAATGAGGTTCTTGTATATCCGATCGATGAGATCAAAGAGATACAGTTATATCCGTTAAATGGTGCTTCCTCTCCTGTTTACCGTCGTGAAGAATTGATTATTGACGAAGACGGGCGTAATGACTTAGTTTCTGTTGAGTTGGATGGTGATAATTTCTGTACTGCTGGTGTCGGTGGTGATGGTGCTGGCGGTGAGGTTGCGACTCTACCTATCTTCTTCGGTTACTCAAAATGGGGTGTTATGTCGGTTGGTGATTTCAAGACATTCGATGTTCGTAGAGATGACGGGTTAAAAACATTGACATTCTTGATGATCGACACTGTTCCGTCTGTTACGGTTGCTCCTGCTGTCTAATTTATTAATTTAAAAATCAAAAGATTATGAGTTTTTTTAAAAAAGTTGGTAATGCTCTAGGCAAAGCAGCAAAAACAGTGACAAAGGTCACAGGTAAGGTATTGAAAACTGCTGCTCCTGTTGCTGCTATGATACCGGGTATCGGTACTGCGGTTGCTGGTGCTGCCTCTGTTGTGGGTGAGGTTCTCTCTCCTACTAAACAAGAAGCAATTATAGAGGCTGTTCAAGATCAGGGAGTTGTTAAAGTTGATAAGATCGAAAATACGATTTTGCAAAACAATCCAAATATTGATTCTGCTACGCTGCAAGTTGCTACACAACAAATGACAAAAGCTGCTGTTGCTGCTGCTCCAGACGCAAAAGTGGATGATAGTAAGGCATTAACCGATATTCCGACTACAACAAAAATAATACAGTGGGTAAAGTCGAATATTCTGCTTGTTGCGGGTGGAGCTGTCGCATTGTTCTTAGTATTAAAAGGCAAAGGCGGTCGTCGCCGTCGTTGGTAATAACAATTAAAAATTAAAATATTATGGCAAAAAGAGATTATAATAATATGGTGATGGTTCCCGCTCAGTCTGTAAGGGGGCAATCATATATGCAGACGGGATATAATGGTGGGCGTCAATTTGTAAATCAGGCATTCAAAAAACACTCTGGTGCAAAGTTTGGTAAAGATAAAGATAATAGACACTATGTTACGGGGTGGAATTATAGCCGTAAACGGGGTTTGGTGGTTTTCGGTGCATTTGAATACAAAAATTCAAAAGAGGTTGAGAGTAAGCGCGGTAAAACATGGATTAATTTATTTGTAACTGTTACGTATCGTGCTACAGGGCAGATTGTAAAAGCATCGGGCATGTATGATCTAGGAGAAAAAAGATTGTACATCAAGGATTTGGGTATGGTTGCGACTAATAGGGGTCGGGGCGGTTACTTCGGTAAAGGTGGTTATAGAATGACAATACGTTAAAATAATTTGGTATGAAAAAGATAGAATTAATTCCTAAAATCATGGAATTTGTCGATAAAATCGGAGATACGCTAAAAGTTGTACAAGCGTTTTTAAAAGGTTTTGAGACGTTCCAAAACGAGTTGAAAGGAGATAACAACAATGGCTCGGAAAAGTAAAAATAACGGTGTTTTATGGGTGATTCTGTGTATTCTGGCTGCGTTCTTGTTGGGTATAAAAATCAAATCAGACGAAGATAAATTGAAACAAAAAGCGTTGGAAACTGCTGCGGGTATAGCTGTTGATACAGTAAAGTCTGAGGCTGCCGTAACAAAGGCTTGGTTTAACCAGTTAACAAATACTTGGAAACAAATATGGTCTTAAAAGATTGTAGTTAGGTTATCACCTTAAAAAAAGAAAATCAAATGTTTAACAATTTATTTAAAAATATTATTATGGACAAAATTATTACGTTGATTAAGGACAATATATTAATAATCGGTGCTGCGGTTGCTGCTTATTTTCTTTTCATCAAAAAAAAATAGTTATGCAAACTTCGAATACTCAAGTTAGTAGCAATTTTAAATTGTCGGAGTTCGAATACTCTGCTATTGCTGCAAGCAAAAAAATAGAAAACAGAGTTACCGACCCCATTGTATTAGAGTCTATTCGCAATCTTGTTTCAAAAGTATTGCAACCTCTAAGAGGTAAGGTAAATAAACCTGTTTATATTTCATCTGGATACCGAAGTTCAGAACTAAATAAAGCGGTTGGCGGTGCTGCTTCTAGTCAACACATGAAAGGTGAGGCGTCAGATATAAAAATCACGGGAATGTCATCTTATGATATAGCAAACCTAGTCGTTAAAATGGGTTTGCCTTACGATCAATTGATATTATATCCTAGTTTCGTCCATGTGTCGACAAAGAGAGTCGGAACAAATCGAAATCAATTATTGTATAATTCATCATATAACGGTAAAAGGCTATGAAAGATGATACAAAGAAATATCTAATTATTGGTGGTGCTGCTGCTGCGCTTCTACTATTTTCAAAGAAAAGTAAAGCGACAAATATTGTAGTAGAAACCCCGACGGGTGTACCTCGGGTTGTATCTATTACTCCGAGTAAGAGTAAGCGCAATAATCCTTTAAATATCCGTTATTCTGCTGCAAATGATTGGTTAGGTAAGGTTTCACAAGTGGGTGATTCTTTCGAGACATTTAAAACTCTGGAATACGGTATACGTGCGGGTGTAAAGAACTTGCAGACTTATTATAATAAATATGGTTTAACCACTATATCGGCTATAATAGGTCGATGGGCGCCTCCTACCGAAAATCTAACAGGTAAGTATGTTGAGTTTGTTTGTGGAAAAATGAAGTTAAGTCCGTCAATGACTGTGAGATATGATGCTGATACTTTCTCTAAATTGGTTTCTGCTATGTCAGAAATGGAGCAAGGTCAAAACGGTATGGTTACGGTTTCGGAGGTCAAAGCGGTTATTAACAAATACAGTTTATTCTAGGTTATCAACAAAGGAGAGGTGTAGGCCTCTCCTTATTATCAAATTAAAAATATGCAAGCAATATTAATTTTTATACAAAAATATTGGAAACAGATCGCTTTAGGTTTTGGGGCGTTACTCTTGTGGCGTTGGGTTCGTGGTAATGGTGAAACTACTGTGAAACATGAATACAGTACACTAGGTGCAACTTTAAGCGATTCAAGGGCTAGGGCTTTGGCAGATTCTTTATTTGCTGCTATGGCAGATATGGGAACGGATGTTGATGAAGTTATGAAAGTATATAATACTATTTGTGGAAATATAGGAGATGTGCGTAAAGTTTATAACTCTTTTGGCGTAAAGGCTTATGCTTCTTTCGGTTCTCCTGCTTGGTCTTGGATTCCGTCCAACCCTTTAAGTTTAAAAGGTTGGATAAAAGCGGAATTATCAGGTAACGACCATAACAAATGGATGGCGTTATTTACTGCTGCGGGTATAGATGTTTAAATTTTTCTGTACTTGTATTTAGCAATAATATAGCCTAAATAGAAACTTATGGTAGTCATATTTATTATTATTATTATGCCTAGTAAAGTATCTGTGTTTTGTTTACCATCTGCTAGGAGTGTAAAGCCTATATTTATGGCTATTAATCCAACCCAGAATAAAATGTGTTTTATTGTTTCTTTGCTCATTGTATGTCAAATTATTTAATAAATATCTTAAGTGCGTTCTGTACTATTGAAATTTTCACTGAGATTGCGAAGATACAATTAATTAACAATATAGTTGATTTTTTAACTATGCTTTTTTTAGTTGTTGTGTCTCGTTTAATCTCCCGCCCTATCGAAAGGGCTTACAAAAAACTAATTGTCAAATTAAAGAAAAGTTAAAATTATGAGTATATTAAGTGTTACTGAAAAAGGTTTAGACCTCTTAAAAGAAGAGGCTAGGCGTATACTTCAATGCAATAATGTGCATGTTGAGTTTGTTCAGGTTTCTTTTTTGGGGACGCATTCGTTATCCGAAAAAAAACAGGTCTATTTTATTATTAATTTTACGCAAAATATTCGTTTATCTGATATAGTAGATTTATATGGATATTTAGGTGATAATGTTGTTTCTATTCTCTATTCTTCTGTTGAGGAAACTGATCATATTTTTGGCAATTCATATGAGATAGGTGCTTTTTTTGATAAAATAGTGAATTATGAAAGTCTTATGACTTTTACAGCCTTAAAATTCACCGCTATATAAGGGTGTTAAATTTAGATAGAATGTTGAAAAACAGCGTTTTAATATGTTGTTGAAAATATTTTAACATATTTGATTCGCTGTTTTCTATGTAACTTGCTGATAATATGAGATTTTGCAATTAAACATAGTTAAAAGATATCGGTAATTATATAACAAAAAAGAAATTAACGTTTATTCTTTTGTATGTATATAAAAAATAAGGAGATAAAATATTTATCTCCTTATTTTTTATTATTAATATGCTCTTCTTATTCAGCTCCACCGCTGAGGCCTTCTAATTCTGTCGAAATAACATCATATTCAGGCATATTAAGATTATAATATGCATTCCTCAAAAGAACCAATACTTGTTTCTTTTCATCAACAGAAGCATTTCTATTGTTTAATAGAGTTCTTAGTGATTCCAATAAAGGTATTGATTTCTTATACAAATCATCTGCTTTAGCATCCAACTCAGTTTGAGTTCTTCTGTTTGTTTGCAGAGCTTCTGATTTTAAGTTTTGAGCTTGAAGCATATAGTTACGAGCCAAGCCTTCTAATGCTCTTTCACATTTACTATCTGCTGTTATTGCTGCAGTATAATATTCTGTTGCTTTTTCATAATCTTGTCTAGTTGCATAAATCGAAGCTTTTACACTTTCAAAGTCACAAGTGTTGGCCGGATCATTTTTTATAGCTTCGTCAAGGTACAATAAAGCATCATCTAATCTATTTGCCTTAATATACTCATTTATCAAGTTTGGTATAAAATAAGTACTCTTAGGAAATTTTTTTGCTCCGTCCTGCAATGCCTGAGTAAATGCTATGGAATCATTATTTTTCTTGTATTCATCAGCAATCAACTCATATACTTCCCTCAATTCATATACATTGTTTTCGATGAATGGCTCTTCTGTTATACGTTTAAGCATAGCCAACGCACGATCTGTTTCTTTTGCGTTAATAGCTGATATTGCCGCATAATATTTAACTTCTTGAATAGCCGTGTCTTGTTTTGCAAAAAATTCCTTATCACTCTTATTGTTGAACATTTCAAGACTTGGAATATTCCAATAAATTTCGAAAAAGTCGGCAGCAGTTTTCGATTCTTTGTTGTTTAGATTTATTATACCACCATTTCTAAAGTATGGATACGCAAATTTCAATTTAGCTGCTATATCTTTTCTTACTTTATTTTTTATCTTACCTTTTTCGTCCGGTTGTTCAGCTAATTCGTCCGCCTTAATATATGGCGCATAAGAAGCTAAAAGTCCTGAATACATTTTCTTTTCATCAACAGTCTTTTTGGTTACCAAACTTGTCATTTCAACTTCAACTTCATTATTGAATTGATCATATTCGATATCACCAGCCAATTTCCAAGTGTCGGGAAGATTTGCTGTCTCTGGATTCTCTAATGCAGGTTTAATTATAGTTCTTGCTTCGGAATATTCTTTTGAGTTCATCGCGCTCTTGGCTTTTTTCACCACATCTTTCTGAGCAAAAGCACAACCTACAAGCATACATAATGTTGCTGAAATCATTAATCTTTTCATCTCAATTTCTTATTATTTAAAGGTTACTTTATTAAGTATTATCGTTGTTATTGTTTTCTATTTCATCATTAGTTTCTATGTCTTCTTCTTTTTCAGACATTACTTTACATATAGATGCAATTTGGTCATTTTTCTTACCAAGATTGATTAACTTAACTCCTTGAGTAGCTCTACCCATTACACGTAGATCAGCCAGATGCATTCTGATAGCGATACCGGATTTGTTGATGATCATCAAATCGTCATCATCAGTAACACTATTTATAGAGACAAGTTTACCTGTTTTGTCAGTGATATTCATTGTCTTAACACCTTTACCGCCACGACTTGTAATACGGTAGACTGGTTCGCCGTCTTCGTCATTTAGCAATGTGCGCTTTCCGTATCCAAATTCGGAAACTACCATGATCGTTTCTTCCGGATGTTCCTTCGACATTGCTATCATACCGATAACTTCGTCGGATCCGTCTTCATCAATTCTCATACCACGCACACCTGTGGCTGTACGTCCCATTTCACGAACATTACTTTCGTGGAAACGGATTGCACGACCATTACGGTTTGCCATCAATATTTCGCAATCTCCGTTGGTCATCAATACTTCGATAACTCTATCATCTTCACGGATTGTGATAGCATTAACACCGTTTTGGCGAGGACGAGAATAAGCTTCTAAACTTGTCTTTTTGATAACTCCTTGCTTGGTACAGAATACAAGATAATTATTTTTTACAAATTCGCTATCATTCAAACCTTTAACCTTGATAAATGCTGTGATTTTATCATCTGCATCAATATTCAACAGATTTTGAACCGCTCTTCCTTTCGAATTCTTTGTTCCTTCGGGAATATCAAAAACCCGCAACCAGAAACATTTTCCTTTTTGTGTGAACAGCAGCATATAATTGTGCATAGAAGCAGGATAGATGTGTTCTACGAAATCTTCATCCCGTGTTTCCGAACCTTTAGCCCCTACTCCACCTCTGTTTTGCGCACGGAACTCGCTTAAAGGCGTACGTTTGATATATCCCATGTGCGAAATGGTGATAATCATCTCGTCATCAGCATAGAAATCTTCCGGATTCATTTCCACATCCGAATAAACTATCTCGGTACGGCGTTCGTCTCCGTATTTATCACGTACTTCAATCAGCTCGTCTTTAATAACTTTTTTACAAAGTTCATCGTTCGACAAAATTTCATTTAAATATGCGATAAGTTTTTGAATTTCATCAAATTCGGCACGTAGTTTATCTTGCTCAAGACCAGTCAATTGTCTTAGGCGCATTTCAACTATTGCCCTTGATTGTATTTCCGAAAGGCTGAATTTCTCCATCAACCGATCTATGGCTTCTTGTGGAGATTGAGAGCTTCTGATGATGGCTATAACTTCGTCAATATTGTCAGACGCAATTATAAGACCTTCAAGTATATGCGCTCTTTCTTCTGCCTTTTGTAGTTCATATTTTGTCCTTCTGATAACAACATCATGACGATGTTCAACAAAGAAAGATATCATGTCTCTCAGATTCAACATTCTTGGTCTTCCTTTAACCAAAGCAATGTTGTTTACACTGAACGAACTTTGAAGGGCTGTCATCTTGTAAAGTTTATTGAGGACAACGTTTGCGTTTGCATCACGTTTCACATCAATAACAATGCGCATCCCTTGACGGTCGGATTCGTCATTGACATTACTGATGCCTTCAAGTCTTTTATCAACAACAAGGTCAGCAATATTTTTTATGAGTTCTGCTTTATTTACCAGATATGGAATTTCGGAAACGATAATTTTTTCGTGGTTACCGTCCATTTCTATTTCGGCACGGCCACGCATCATAACACGTCCCCTACCCGTTTCAAAAGCATCTTTTACTCCTTGATATCCGTAGATGAATCCACCTCCCGGAAAATCGGGTGCTTTCACATAATGCAGCAATTCGTCAGTAGTAATGTCCGGGTTATCAATATATGCTATTGTACCGTTAATTACTTCTGTCATATTGTGAGGAGGCATATTGGTAGCCATACCTACTGCAATACCCGATGCTCCATTGATTAACAAATTAGGGATTCTGGTAGGTAGAACTGTCGGTTCTTTCAGTGTATCGTCAAAATTGAACTGGAAATCAACCGTATCTTTGTCAATATCACGAAGCATTTCTTCTGCCAAACGGCTCAATCTTGCTTCTGTATAACGCATAGCCGCCGGACTGTCGCCGTCTACACTACCCATATTTCCTTGTCCGTCAACAAGCAGGTAGCGCATACTCCATTCCTGAGCCATACGCACCATGGCAAAATATACAGATGAGTCGCCATGCGGGTGATACTTACCCAGTACTTCCCCCACTATTCTGGCCGATTTTTTGTGTGGTTTGTTTGATGTGTTACCTAACTCGCTCATACCAAACAAAATGCGACGGTGTACTGGTTTGAAACCATCCCTAACGTCTGGCAAAGCGCGTGAAACAATCACCGACATCGAATAATCAATGTAGGCTGATTTCATTTCATCCTCAATGTTTATCCGAATAATTCTATCCTCTTGATCACTCATTATTTTTCAAGATAAATTTAACAAAAAGTATTTCTTTTTCTATTAGTAGAAAAAACGTGTAAATATACAAAATAAGTATCAAATGTGAAAATAGATTCATACAAATATTGTCTTTTATATGGAACAAAAAAACCTGTAATGAAGCCACATTACAGGTTTTTTAGATATCGGTTCGGAAAAGATTATTATTCGTCTTTTCCGTGGCAATTTTTGTATTTTTTACCACTTCCGCAGAAACAAGGATCGTTACGGCCTAGTTTCTTTTCAACTCTTACAGGAATTGGTTTCGGTTTCTCCTGTTGTCTTGGTTGATCGGGCGAAGATGCTTCGTCGGCAGAATCTTTCTGAGTTTTATATTTGCTGTAATCAGTTTTTTCTTCCTGCTTTGCCTCTTGCAATTGCTCCGGTTCTCTCACAGGGATCTGACCTCTCATTAGGATAGATACAGCCTTTTTGTTCATCGTATCTACCATTGTCTTGAACAAGTTGAACGATTCAAGTTTATAGATCAGGAGCGGATCTTTTTGCTCATAACTTGCATTCTGAACCGATTGGCGCAGATCGTCCATTTCTCGCAGATGCTCTTTCCATTGTTCATCAATAGTCAGCAAAAGAATCGCTTTCTCAAAAGATTTCACAATACCTTTCGATCCTGTTTCGTATGCTTCTTTCAGATTACAAGAAATATTGTAGATTCGTTTTCCGTCAGAGATTGGAATTAGAATATTTTCAAATTTATCTCCTTGCTCCTCATACACTTGCTTAATTACAGGGTTAGCTATTTCTGCCAAACGATCCATTTTAGCCTTGAAGCTTATCAGAGTGCTTTCAAACACCATGTCTATCAGTTTGATAGGTTTTTCTGATTTGAACATCGCTTCATCAAACGGAGCTTCAACAGCCATCACCCTAAGCAATTCTATTTTTAATCCTTCATAGTCAAACACATCAACGTATTGCTCTACAATAGCCTGAGTGGTATCATACAGCATATTCATGATATCCAGACCGATACGTTCTCCGATCAGGGCATGACGACGACGCTTGTAGATAACTTCACGTTGCGAGTTCATCACATCATCATATTCCAAAAGGCGTTTACGGATTCCGAAGTTGTTTTCTTCAACTTTCTTTTGGGCACGTTCAACCGATTTGCTCAACATGTTGTGTTCAAGCATTTCACCTTCTTTGAAGCCCATTTTGTCCATCCATCCGGAAATACGTTCCGATGCAAATAGACGCATAAGATTGTCTTCCAAAGAGATATAGAATACGGAAGAACCCGGATCTCCCTGACGACCGGCACGTCCGCGCAACTGGCGGTCTACACGACGAGATTCATGGCGTTCCGTACCGATGATTGCCAAACCTCCCGCAGCTTTAACCTCCGGAGTAAGTTTAATGTCAGTACCACGACCTGCCATATTGGTGGCAATTGTCACAGTTCCTGCATGTCCGGCGGTAGCAACAATTTCAGCCTCTTTCTGGTGAAGTTTTGCATTCAAAACACTATGCTTTATCTTACGCATCGTAAGCATCCTAGCCAAAAGTTCCGATATTTCTACGGAAGTAGTACCCACAAGCACAGGGCGACCAGCCTCTACCAGTCTTTCTATTTCTTCAATAACAGCAATATATTTTTCACGTTTGGTCTTGTATATGCGGTCGTTCATATCGTTACGAGCAATCGGCCTGTTTGTTGGGATAACCACAACATCTAGTTTATAAATATTCCAAAACTCGCCTGCTTCTGTTTCCGCCGTACCGGTCATACCCGCAAGCTTGTTGTACATACGGAAATAGTTTTGAAGCGTGATTGTTGCAAATGTCTGAGTAGCAGCTTCTACCTTCACGCGTTCTTTAGCTTCAATAGCTTGATGAAGACCGTCTGAATAGCGACGACCATCCATAATGCGACCGGTCTGTTCGTCCACAATCATCACTTTGTTGTCCATAACAACATACTGATCGTCTTTTTCGAACAATGTATATGCTTTCAATAGCTGATTAACAGTGTGTACACGTTCCGACTTGATGGAATAGTTTTGTAGCAATTCATCTTTTTTCTCTGCTTTTTCACTGTCAGATGAAGTAGAATTTTCCAACTCCGACAATTGTGCTGCAATATCGGGAAGTACAAAGAACTGAGGATCGTCAGTGTTACCTGTAAGTAAGTCGATACCTTTATCTGTAAGTTCTATACTATTGTTTTTCTCATCAATCACAAAGTACAACTCATCCGTAACAATGTGCATGTTACGGTTTTGTTCGGCCATGTAAAATTCTTCCGTTTTCAACATGGTTGCTTTTACGCCTTGTTCACTTAAGAACTTGATAAGTGGTTTATTTTTAGGCAAACCTTTAAACGAACGATACAATAGCAAAGCACCTTCTTCCTGAACTTTCTTGTCGTCGGAAGCCATTTTTTGTTTTGCTTCGGCAAGAAGTCTCGTACACATATCTCGCTGAGCTTTCACGATGATCTCGACACGAGGTCTGTATTCATCAAACAGTTGTATGTCGCCTTTCGGAATTGGTCCTGATATAATCAACGGAGTACGTGCGTCGTCAATCAAAACGGAGTCAACCTCGTCCACAATCGCATAATTGTGTTTACGTTGAACCAAGTCTGACGGACTGGTTGCCATATTATCACGAAGATAGTCGAAACCAAATTCATTATTCGTTCCGAATGTAATGTCGGCCATGTAAGCCTGACGACGTCCTTCCGAGTTTGGTTGATGCTTGTCGATACAGTCAACTGACAGTCCGTGGAACATATACAAAGGTCCCATCCATTCCGAGTCACGTTTTGCTAGGTAATCATTCACCGTAACCACATGCACGCCATTGCCCGGCAAAGCATTCAGGAATACAGGAAGTGTTGCCACTAGCGTTTTACCTTCCCCCGTTGCCATTTCTGCTATTTTACCTTTATGGAGCACTGTTCCACCAAACAACTGCACATCGTAATGAATCATATCCCAGGTTATCTCATTACCTCCTGCAACCCATGTGTTGTAGTATATTGCCTTGTCTCCGTCAATTTCTACAAAATCGTGATTTTCTGCCAATTGACGGTCAAAGTCAGTTGCTGTAACAATTGTTTCTTCATTCTGGGTGAAACGGCGGGCAGTATCTTTTACAATAGCAAATGCTTCCGGTAAAATTTCTTCTAAAACAACTTCTATTTTCTCAGTTATTTCCTTTTCCAGTTTATCAATTTCAGCCCAAACATCTTCACGTTGATCCAATTCAAGATTTTCGATATTGCTTTTCAGTTCTGCAATTTTTGCTCTTTCTGTAACAACCGACTCTTGAATTTTCCGTTTAAGTTCTTCTGTTTTAGCACGTAATTCGTCGTTCGATAGTTTCTCGATATCAACGTATACGGCTTTTATTTTATCTACAACCGGATTTATTTCTTTCAAATCCCGCTGCGATTTATTACCAAACAATTTGGTTAAAAAGTCACTAAATGCCATTATTTATAATAAATTAAGTAATCAATAATAATATTATGCTTTCAAGTTATAACTAACTTAGAATGCAACCGTCCTAGTTTTGAAAAAGTTCAGGAAGCACTTTTGCCCTGGCCGCATTTGGAGAGCGTATGCGCAGAAGCCTGCATATACTTGGTGCTATTTCTTCCGCTTTTATTGTGCGCTTTATTCTTTGTGGTTGAATGTTATAGCCATAAAAAATAACGGGACTGGAAACCGCTGTTTCCCTGATTCGTTTTTCAACTACGCTTACTTCCTTATCGTCCACAATGCGAAATCCGGGTTGAATTTCAACGAATATATCGCCGGACAAGTCTTTGTTGAATAAGTTTTTATACTTACTCATATTTGAGTTTGCCTTATCCGTCAGCAGTTGCGTATAAGTTGCTACATCCTGAACACCGGTAAACTGTATAACAAATTCGGCAGCCTTATTTTGTATTTCTTCAAGGTTAAGACCTTTTTTTTCTATTAGTTTCCTGTTAAGGTATATCTGATTGTTGTAAAAATATTCTACCCATTGTTCCTGGCCGTATTTGGCCATAAGAAACATGTTCAGCAATGCCTGGCAACGATCGTAGAAGAATTTACCATCGGGCATATTCACTTTATCAGGATATTCGTCGTTTGCGTCAAAATAGCCTGTTGATGTGACAAATATCAGCGTATTCTTCAAACCGACAGTCTTTTCCACATCATCCAAAAGTGTGGCTATATCTTTGTCTAAACGGGCGTAAGTATCTTGTATTTCGAGCGAATAATTTTTATCTTCTATACCCCTGAAATTTCCTGCGTAAAGAGTTAGTGCCAAAAAGTCAGGATAGGAACGTTTTCCCATTTCTGCCTTCGACACCACTTTAAGTGCAGTTTGGCATATATTTTCATTTACATAAGGCGATGTTTTTAAATCCTTATACGAATTGTCTCCCGAAAATATATGCTGAAAATCGGAAATAGTTTGTGTGTAAGGAAATGCTTTATAGCTACTTATCGCTTTAAGAGGTTTCCAAACATATTCCCTTATACGTGTTGAATATGTTCCGTTTCGGTTTTCCTGCTCAACACTCCAATGAAAGTCTTTGTAGTATGTTGTCGTAGCCCATTTGCCCGAATAATCTTCGATCCAATATGCTGCATTTCCGGCATGGCCAGCCATAATTATAGCTTGTGCCTGATTAGGAGCAAAGGCATACACTCTGGATGAACTTCCGGAAGCAACTTCCAGTTCGTCCGTAATGGTGGATACCCTCAAAGCCTTTGGTGACAATTTTTCGGAAGTATAGTTTCCCAGAAAATCATCATCGTCAAAGATTGATACTTCCCGTTTTTTGTCGGCTAGATATTTTTTGTCCAGAAAAATTCCATTGTAGAATGGATTGGCTCCTGTGTAAATGGTTGCAATAGCAGATGAACTGTTTATTTCGGGGAAATCAAATTCCATGTTCTGATAAACAAGTCCGTTATTAAGCAATCGTTTGAAGCCTTTTTCGCTGAAAGTGTGTTGGAAAAGTTCAAAATAATCACCTCTCAATTGGTCAATAGTGATGCCTATGACCAATTTGGGTGCTTCACTCACTGTTGTCTGCGCCTGAACGGAAGCAACGGTGAGTACAGCTACAAGAGATGTTATTATTCTTATCATTAAAATCTTAATCTAAAATTACTTTCCGGCAATTTTCATATACAACCATATATTGGCGCCGGAACAAGCCAACAACGACAATATATATGGTATAAATGCCACATTCAGTTGTTGCGGAATCAAAAACCACGCCAAAAGGAACAAACTTAGGGCTGCAAAGTTAATAAAATGATAGTAATAAATAACTTTTGAACTGAATTTAAAGAAAAAGAATAGCGAGAATATTAATTGTAAAGGATTCAGCCAAATTATATTCCAATTTGGATTGGTTGCGGGATGTTCCGAAAAAAACATCAGAAAAAATATGACACAACCTGCAATTCCTGCCACAAAAAACAGCAAAAAAGTATATATTTTGTAGAATATTGTCAGTTTCGACCTGATGCAAGCATATAAAACACAGATAGTGAATAGTAATAACACGCAACCTGCAATAAGTGGATATTGGATGATATGGCTGGAACTTGAATTGTGTTCATTTATTATGATAGATTCGGACGAAACTAATTTGCGGGTTTCATTTCCATTTTCTATTGTTGCCCCACTGTATGCACGCATTAAATAGATCGGCAGAAACATTTTTTCCCTGTCCGTAGCAGTCCTGTCCAATCCACTACCCAATATCAAATCTATACCAAAGGCAGACCAAGGTAGCAGGCTGTTGTGTTCGTGAAGTAAATCCCTGAACAATTGCTCTTTGCCTGTGGGTGTATAGGTAATATTTCCTTCCACGTATTTTTCTATAATATCTCGTATACGTGTTGCACAATTGTCAAACAGGTAGTTATATCTGTATTCCCTGTTTTCGGGCATGCAATTGATGACTAGAGCTTGCCAAATTTTTTCCTTTTCCGATTGGGTTAAGTTTATAACCTGTTCAACCACAGGTTTTCCCCGTTTTTCATATTCTTCCAGATAATATTCGAAAGGGATGGCTCCAACCATATAATCTGTTTCTCCCTTAGCAAACCGATATGCAAAATTAGGTGCGTTAAAATCGAAAAGCCCGTAATTGAAAACAATATCACGGTCATTTTTCATGTCATTGACTCGAAGTGCTGTATGCCCATAAACGGTATACATCTCAGCATCGTAAGGATAGCTTGTAAGTATGCTTATTTGTGTAGAATCACTGATAGCTATATTAATATTCCTCGCATTAGTTATGACAATTACCGTGAATAGAAGAAAGAGTGTTATATATATTTTTTTTATCATTCTGAATAATAGCTAAATATATCTTAATTTATTGCTTAACAAATGCTTGTTGTTAATTTTTAACAAATAAGATTCAAATATAAATATTATTTTTGGAGGAGAAGATTTAATAATACTTCTAAATGAACGGAGACACCTAAAAATTCATAAAAAGAGAAGATATAAATGGACAACAGAAGACAAATACCTACATCATAAAGTATACTTATATTGTTATGAAAGTTTAAAAAACGGAAAATATACAAAAACAAAAGGTTGCTACTCAATGAATAGCAACCTTTTTTCGTTTTATCTAAGCAACTTAGCTTTATTTAGCTTGTTCCAATTTCAAGGTAACAGTTGGTTGGTCACAAACTTCTGTCGGACCAAAATATTGAATTGGACCCGGATATACATACTCAGTGTTTTCAGCCCATCTTGCACGATTCTCTGCAAAAAATTTGAACGGAGCACCATCCAGTTTTACCAATGCTTTTTGAATAACCGGCTTCAACTCGCCATGACGACGTTCCATGTTCATCATCATTGTTACAGGAACTCCACCCGCAATCCATTGATCGGCAGGAGCAGTAGTGTTACGAACTGATGACATATAGCCTGTTTTTCCTGCACTGATAAGTGCCGATGCTGTGTAGCCAAGAGCATAACAATAATCGGCATCATAATTAGAAGGAGCAGCACAACGACCTTCGTATCCGAAGAAATGTACTTGAGAAGCAAATTTACCTGTGTATTTTCCTTCTTTTTTCCATTCTGCCAATTTATTTCCAACCATTTCGGCAAGAAGTTTTTCTGTTTCGATCAAAGATACCTGAACATTTCCGTGAGGGTCACGATCAAGTGTCAACTGACGGGCAACACCTTCAGGAAGGCTTGCGTATACTTTTGCGTTATCGGCAGAAAGGTTATCAATAATGTATTGACGTTGTTTGTCTTTAGCCACTGCATTAAATTCGTCTTGGTGATGTGCCAAGAAATCGTTCAGTTCGGCGATAAGAGCTTTGATGGCCGGAATAAATTCGATCAATCCCTCCGGAATAAGTACAGTTCCGAAATTGTCGCCTTTCGCTGCACGTTTTGCTACAACAGAAGCTATGTCTGCTACTATTTCATCTAAAGATTGTTTTTTAGCTTCAACTTCTTCCGAAATAAGGCAATAGTTAGGTTGTGTTTGCAAAGCGCACTCTAAAGCGATGTGAGAAGCAGAGCGTCCCATCAGTTTGATAAAGTGCCAGTATTTGCGAGCCGAGTTACAGTCGCGCTGAATGTTTCCGATAACCTCGGAATATACTTTACATGCAGTGTCGAAACCAAAAGAAGTTTCAATCATTTCGTTTTTCAGGTCACCGTCAATAGTTTTAGGACAACCGATTACCTGAACACCTGCGTTTATTTCTTTGTAATATTCTGCTAATACACAAGCATTTGTATTTGAATCATCTCCACCAATAATGACAACGGCTTTGATATCAAGTTTTTTCAATATTTCAAGACCTTTGTCAAACTGCTCTTTGGTTTCCAACTTAGTACGACCAGAACCAATGATATCGAAACCACCCGTGTTACGGTATTCGTCTATAATGTCGGATGTAAGCTCCATATATTTATGGTCAATAAGACCGCCCGGTCCCATAAGGAAACCGTATACCTTACTGTCTTTGTTCAGTTTTTTGATACCATCAAAAATTCCGGCAATAACGTTATGTCCGCCCGGAGCTTGTCCACCGGAAAGAATAACTCCAATATTCATTGCAGGAAGATCAACTTTTTCAGTAGCCTCCACAAATTTAAGTATAGGCATACCATAAGTATTAGGGAAAAGTTTTTTCACTTCTTCCTGATCTGCTACCGATTGAGTTGCAGCTCCTTCTTCAACTTTAACAGTCCCATACAATGCTTTAGGCATTTTGGGTTGATAAGAAGCTCTAGCTACTTGTAATGCGCTTTTTTTCATCTTGAATTTAGATACGTTTTTTATTTCGATTAATTAGTTAGTCTTTCAAGGCTGGCAAATTTCGTTATTTTTTTTCAATTATGAAAGAGATGATATCAAGATGTATAGAATAAATTACTTTTCTAAAGAGGTTGTAGGCTCAGTAGGATAATTTTCTTTCATATTGTTATCTTTCACTTCTTCTTCTACCAATAACAGTTCTAGTTTAGAATAATTTTGGATAACAATAATAGTCAATATCGTTAACAAGATAAAGAGTATTGTGTTTATGGCAAGAGCAATATATTCATTGGTGACGATAGTTAAAAAAGATTTTTTTGTACCGGATGAAGTAATACTAAATTTTACGGTATATAAAATAACAAGAGTCCACCATGTATATACATCACCTGTGCCCAATCTTTCTGCTTTGTATGTTTCATTTCCTCTGGAAACAAGATATTTATCAGTCTCTTCATACATCTCTCTCATTAACTTAAATGGCAAATATAAATTGACAAAAGGTATAAACCAACTACCGGCAACCCACCCATCAGAACGACTTAAAGTATTTCCTATCCTTGCATTCAGATTGTAATAAGCACGCCTGAACCATTGGATAAATGTAACAACAGAAGCCACATATACAGAAAGGTAAATCAGATCAAAACTTAGTAACCATGTTTTATCTATTATTTTTCTTATATCAAAAGATTCGCCATATATCAGTTGAATTATGGAGAAAAGTATTATTAACATGTTTAAAGCAAAAACAATCCAAATAAATGTTATCGCGTTCTTTGCCCTTTGTCTGTTAGGTTTTAATTGTAGTAGCATCTTTTTTCTAGTAAGTTTTCAAAGTTATTGCCAATCTTCCTGAATAGTAAAATCAATATCTTTATCTTCTTCCATTTTCTTTTAGAAATGCGAATATACTAAATCTTTATGTATTCATTAAAATCTGTATTTGGATTTACTATAACAAAAACGTTTGTAGGGGCAGGCCTCTGGTCTGCCCGAAAGATTTGTCATGCCGATTCGCATACTTAATGTTTCTTTATTCTCACCACATCTCCGGCATTGGGTGACAGCTTTGTATAGCCATACAGAGAAATGAAACCAAGTAAAGCAACCATAAGAAAAGACAGGCGAAAATCAGCGACGGAATACCCTTCCCCTCCCCCGTTGATAGCGCTCGAAAATCGGAGCAGTACGGCTCCCATAGCAATACCAAGACCTGTTGACATTTGCTGAACCGTACTGTATAATGTGTTGCCTGCCGTCATACGCTCTTGTGGAACATCGGCAAACGCAAGGGTGGTAATAGCACTGAATTGCATGGAGCGGAACATTCCCGACAGGAACATAACCACAACAATCAGAACCGTTGGAGTTGTTGGTAGCAAAAACGCTGTTAAAACAGTAAACAGTACGATCATCAATCCGTTAGCAATGAGCACATACCTGAATGAGTAACGGTGCATCACCCAGACTGTTATAGGCTTCATCATCAGATTTCCTGCCATTGTAGACAAAAATAGTAAACCAGACTCAAAAGGACTTAGTCCAAACCCTTCCTGAAACATAAGAGGAACAAGAAAAGGCGCCACGCCAATAACCATTCGGGAAAGAGATCCGGTGAAAATTGTTACTTTGTAAGTTGGTATTCTTATTATGGAATAGTCGATTAACGGACTGGAAGTATGCTTTGAATATTTCACGTTCAGGTAGAGCAAACCAATGCTTGTAGCGATTATCAGAATGGAATACAGATAAGATTTTCCATCCTGGCTAAGAAGTTCTACTCCGTACATAAATCCAGCCAGAGCAAGTCCGCTAAGAACGAACCCGACAAAATCGAAATGACGCTTGAAGTTGTTTTCTTCCTCTTCTTTCGGAAAGAAATGCCATGCCAGCAGCACACATATTATACCTATCGGTATATTCAAATAAAATATCCAATGCCACGATACATAAGTGGTGAGGTAACCACCGACTAAAGGTCCAACTATCGGAGCCACCAACGCCGGCCATGTTATGTAGGCCATTGCGGTTACCAAATCTTCTTTGGGGGTAGCCTTCAATACGGCTAAACGACCGACAGGGGTCATCATTGCCCCCGCCATTCCTTGCATTATACGATAAATGATGAATTGATTTAGTGTTTGAGAACTTCCGCAGAGAATAGAAGAGAGTACAAACAATACGATTGCCGTACAAAATACCTTTCTTGTGCCAAATCTGTCTGCAATCCATCCGCTGACAGGTATAAATATAGCCAACGAAATCAAGTACGAAGTTACTCCGGCACTTAAGTGAACTATATCTGTGCCAAAAGACCGTGCCATTGCCGGAATGGCAGTATTAACGGCAGTAGTATCGAGCCCTTGCATAAAAAAAGCAATGGCAACAATGAGTGATACTGTTATAGCTCTGTTGATTTTCATATTATGGGATGCAAATTTACAACAATCAATTAACATCCGGCACAATATTTATGTTTAACAAAAGTTTTGATTAATCTTTTCTACCTTTGCATTTCCTTAATCAAAGACAGAAAAAAATTGATAATAGCCAGAAAAATAGAACTGCTAGCTCCTGCAAAAAATCTGGAGTGTGGAGTAGAAGCCATTAATCATGGTGCTGACGCTGTATATATAGGTGCGCCTCGGTTTAGCGCCCGTTCGGCAGCAGGCAATAGCCTGGAAGATATTGAACAGCTTGTAAATCATGCCCATCTTTTCGGTGCGAGGGTTTATGTCGCCCTTAATACAATATTAAAAGACGAAGAACTGGCAGATACGGAAAAACTTATCTGGCAGTTGTATGAAATAAAAGTTGATGCAGTAATTGTTCAGGATATGGGAATATTGATGCTCAATCTTCCTCCGATTCCTTTACATGCTAGTACACAGGTTGATAACAGAACTGTTGAAAAAGCCCGGTTTCTTGAACAGACCGGATTTTCACAAATAGTCTTGGCTCGTGAACTTTCAGTAGATCAGATTAGAAAAATCGCATCTCAAATATCAACGCCTCTCGAAGTTTTTGTTCATGGTGCATTATGCGTCTCATATAGTGGACAGTGCTATTTAAGTGAAGCCTTGTCAAAACGCAGTGCCAACAGGGGAGCTTGTGCTCAGTATTGCCGATTGCCTTACACATTGGTAGATTCAAATGGTGTGAGAATATTACAAGATAAGCATTTACTATCGATGAAAGACTTGAATCTTTCCGATCATTTGGAAGAATTGCTCGATGCCGGTGCAAGTTCTTTAAAAATTGAAGGTCGGTTGAAAGATATTTCGTATGTAAAAAATGTAGTGGCATATTACAGGCAAAAATTAGATAAAATACTCAGCAGGCATCCTGAATACATCAGAGCATCATCGGGTAAATCGACTTATACATTTACTCCCGATTTGAAAAAAAGTTTTAACAGAGGTTTCACCAAGTATTTTTTTGATGGCAGACCGTCAGAAAAAATTTGGTCGATAGACACCCCGAAGTCCATTGGAGAACCCATTGGAAAGGTAAAAGATATTTTTGATAAATTCTTTGTCCTTTCCGGAACTAAGATATTGAATAACGGCGACGGATTGTGTTTTTTGAACGATAAGAAAGAACTTCAAGGAATACGTGTCAACAGGGTTGATGGGGAAAAGATTTTTCCGTACGAAAACAACATTCACATAAGAAAAGGGACAGAAGTTTATCGTAATTTCGATCACGAATTTGAGAAAGAGTTAAGTAAAAAAACAGCAGAGCGAAAAATAGATATAAATGTATCTTTAACTGAGACTGCAAAAGGCTTCTGTCTATCAGCTGAAGATGAAGACGGAAATATAACCGAATTACAATTTGAGCATAACCTTGAACTAGCCAAAAAAGATCAAACCGAAAATATACAGGCAAACCTGAGTAAGACGGGAAATACTATTTTCAAAGTTAGAAATGTGATTATAGAGCTTTCGGAGAGTTGGTTTATCCCCTCCTCCACCCTATCCGACTGGCGCAGGCAACTTATTGATAAACTGACAGATGAAAGATTGCGTTCTCATATTGTTGAAAAGATGGAACATCTGCCCACAGCACATCCATTTCCTACGCATGATATAACATATCTGGGAAATGTGATGAACGAAAAAAGCAGACAATTCTATCTTCAACATCAATCTACTGTTAAAGAATTAGCTTTTGAAAAAGAGAAGCAAAACAATGTGCCACTGATGTTTACTCGTCATTGTATCAAGCAGTCGCTAGGTTGGTGCCCGAAAGAAAAAAACTCTGAACACGTATACAAAGAACCTTTCTATCTTGTGTACAACAATACCCGCTTGCGTCTTGAATTTGACTGCAAAAATTGTGAAATGAAGGTTTTGTACTAAGTTACTCTAATGATTTATACATATTGCATAATCTCGAAACAATTTGTCCTAAATTAAGCATTCTTCTATTTTGTTTATGCAAAAAAAATAATACCTTTGTACACTGATAATGAGACACTGAAAAGGCTCTGTCACTTGTAGAGTGACGGAGTTTCTTTTTTTATAGATATTGTTTAGTTCTGTTTTTTCTTCTGATTTCGGATGGAGAACACCCCAGATTTTTGTGGCAAAATTCATTGAAATGAGATAAGGTGGCAAAATTATAATTTGTGCTTATCTCTTTCAGGCTTTTGTTTGTTTGGCAAATGTCCTGATACACCTGTTTTGCCTTGTGATTTCTCACCCAATTGTATGCCGACGTATTGAATACCCGCCTGAAACGCTTGTTGAACCCTGAATAGCTATAACTCATCTTCTCAGCCAGTTGGCGCACAGAACGAATCTCCGGCAGATAAGTATGCACCTGCTCCGAAAAAAGAAAATCGTCCCATGCCAACATCTTGAAAAAGCCGTGCAGATGCTTCTCCGAATAGAAGTTTTTGAGTATGTACCAAAACTCTTTCAGCTTCAAATCCAACAAGTTACAATCGTCAATACCTTTGCTGATATATTCTTGCAGAACTTGAATATAAGTGACAACTACAGGCTTAATGGGAAGCAGAGCGATGCCTTCTTCTTGTTCTTGCGAACGATGAAGTGATGAAAGAATACAACAAAGCTCCGAACGGTTGGAGAAGCCGATTAAGACTATCTCTGACTTCTTCATTGCTTCGAGCGATACTTTATCCTGAAAGGGATAAAAAATCATATTGAAGGCTGGAATTTTTATTCTGTTGGAGGTTGAAGAAGAGGAATATATTTCACCATCCATAACGATAATTATTTTATTATCCCCCGCTTTCGGGTTCCATATTTCACCTTTCTCCAGACGTATAAAATCTATTTGTTTGTCATTTTTGGGTTTCATTCAGTTTGTTGTTTAAGTATTTATATATCATCGTGTTAAACGAATGTATTGCAAAAAAATGTTTGAAAAGCAATCACTTTTTCGCATAAACATCAAGTTATCAACTTCTTATTATTGAGACTTATTCTCATTTTATCAGCATGTTTTACGTGTGTTAAACTAAAAGCTAATTCGTCTATTTCATATTTCGCTTAATAATTTAAAAATTAGGCAGATACCAACTACAAAAGCATTCCTCTGTCACTCTACAAGTGACAGAGAGGCAGTATCTTAAAATTCAACACATTAACCGTAAAACAAATCACAAAAACAACAAAAAATTATGAAAAGAAATCTTACTGTTTTGTTACTGATTTTATCAGTAACAATAGCAAAATCGCAGGTTGGGATTAATACCGAAAATCCTCAAGGTATATTTCACATTGACGGGCAAAGAAACACGAGTGGAAACACGAACTTTTCGGACGATGTGGTGGTGGATACCCTAGGCAGGGTTGGTGTAGGCACAAACAGTCCCCAGACTAAAGTTGACATCAGGGCAGCAACGGCAGGAGCAGGCTTCCGCTTGCAGGACGGTACACAATCTGTAGATAGAGTACTCACCTGTGATGCTAACGGTAACGGTCGGTGGGCAGCCAGTGGAATACAAACTGTCTTGCCGGTATGGAATAGAAAAACAGATTGGACAGTTTCTATCAGTAAAACAAATATCAGTACCGGCACAACAATAACCTTACCTCCCGGTAAGTGGTGGATTCACGCATCTTATTTGATGAAACTTGATAAATCGAACAAGAATTCTTACTGGGTTAGAGCGAGTTTTACAGACGGAGATGTTCCTATCGAAACAGAAAATTGCCTTGTAACTTCAGATGTAGTACAAAGATTTTTAATTTCAGGATCAATAGGTGTAAGTGCAAATTTTTCGTCAATAACAGGAGGTATTATTCTTGATAATCAAACCAATTCCCCCAAAACATATACTGCTATAATCGTTTATATAGATGGAAGTGCTATTTTAGAAGATGTTAACTTAGTACACTTTGCTCAAGGTAGTTGGGGAGAAGACAACATGATTGCCATAAAAATACAAGACTAGAAACAGAAAAAAGAATCTCTCAGTATGTGGCAACAACACTGAGAGATTTTTACTTTCATTTTAAATCTTAGGTTTACGGGGTAAAGTAAATAAATATCTCGAAACATTTGACTACTTTTGCTCCTCGTTTCAAATTTCATATACTAAAAATCGAAATGTTAATTGTAGAAGGACTAAAAGTAGAGTTATCCGGACGGATATTATTTAACAATATAAACTTCATTATCAACGATAAAGATCGTATCGCCCTTGTCGGAAAGAATGGTGCGGGAAAAAGTACCATGCTCAAAATCCTTGCAAAGGTAAATAATAATTATAAAGGAACGCTATCTATGCCTGATGGAACCACAATAGGTTATTTGCCTCAGGTGATGGCTGTTTCGGATGAAAGAACAGTCCGAGAGGAAGCGTCTTTGGCATTTGCTCATATCTATGACCTCCAAAACATGATTGAGGATATGAACAAACAGCTTGAAACCCGTACCGATTATGAATCAGACGATTATGCCAAACTTATAGATGACTTTACACATGCTCACGAACGTTTGGCGAGAATAGAAGACACAAATTTTGACGGGGAAGTTGAGAAAACTTTATTAGGTCTAGGTTTTCTTCGTTCCGATCTGGACAGACCTACAAGCGAATTTAGTGGAGGATGGCGCATGCGTATCGAATTGGCAAAACTATTGCTTCGCAATCCTGATATAATGTTATTGGACGAACCGACAAATCATCTTGATATTGAGTCTATTGGATGGCTCGAAGAGTTTATTCAAACACGCGCGAATGCAGTTGTGCTTATTTCGCACGACCGTGCGTTTATTGATGCAGTAACCACTCGTACCATAGAGTTGACTATGGGACGAATTTACGATTACAAAGTAAATTATTCTAAATATCTCGAATTACGCCAAGAGCGTCGCCAACAACAGATTCACGCTTGGGAAGCCCAGCAAAAACAGATACAGGAAATTGAAGAATTTATAGAGCGTTTCCGTGCTCAGGCGGCTAAAGCAGTTCTGGTTCAGAGCCGTATACGCCAGCTTGAAAAGATGGAGCGTGTAGAAATTGACGAAGAGGACAAGTCTTCGGTTCGGATTCGCTTTCAGCCTGCAACCCGCTCTGGAACATATCCTTTAACGGTGGATATGGTGACTAAAAAATACGATGATTACCTGGTCTTTGAAAATGCCAACCTGATGATAGAACGAGGCGAAAAAATCGCTTTGGCAGGAAAAAACGGTGAGGGTAAATCTACATTCGTAAAATGCGTGATGGGCGAAACTCCTTACGATGGGAATATAATGCTAGGACACAACGTGACGATCGGCTATTTCGCTCAAAATCAGGCTCAATTGTTAGACGAAGACCTTACTGTATTCGAAACAATCGACCGTGTGGCAGAGGGCGATATACGCACGCAGATACGTAGCATATTAGGTGCGTTTATGTTCAATAAAGAAGATTCGGAGAAGAAGGTCAAAGTGCTATCCGGAGGAGAGAGAACCCGTCTGGCTATGATTAAATTATTGCTTGAACCCGTAAACCTCCTTATTCTGGATGAGCCTACCAACCACCTTGACCTGAAAACAAAGGAAGTTTTGAAAAATGCGCTTCTTGATTATGACGGAACTGTTATTCTGGTATCTCACGACCGTGATTTTCTGGATGGATTGGTTACTAAAGTTTACGAATTTTCGGATAAAAAAGTACGTGAACATATTGGAGGAATTAAAGACTTCTTAGCGAAAAAAAGAGCCTTATCTTCTTAATAATTAAATCGAAAAGAAATGAAGAATGTGAAAGTCATAGCCTTTGATGCGGACGATACTTTGTGGGAGAATCAGACATATTTCGATGAAACAGAGTATAAATTTCGAGAATTGATACAAGAATATATGCCTTTCGAAGATATTTCTCCCGCATTATTGAATGTTGAGATCGGAAATATGCCAATATATGGATTTGGTGTGAAAGCTTTCACTTTATCCATGATTGAAACTGCGCTGAAAATATCGAAAAATAAAGTAGATCAGCATGTTATTGAAAAAATTATCGGACTGGGAAAAGACATTTTAAACAAGCCCATAGAATTGTTGGACGGTGTAACGGACGTTCTGGATGCGTTGCACGGCAAATACAAATTGGTTGTGGCAACTAAGGGTGATTTGCTGGATCAGGAAAGAAAACTGAAAAAATCGGGACTGGAGAAATATTTTCATCATATAGAAGTAATGAGCGATAAGCAAGTGCCAAATTATCAAAAGTTTATAGATCATCTGGATTGCTCTCCCGATGAGTTTCTGATGGTAGGCAATTCTTTGAAATCGGATATAATTCCCGTTCTCGAAATAGGAGGTTATGCCGCCTACATCCCTTTCCATCGTACATGGGCACACGAAAAAATGGAGGATAAAGTCAACACTCCCAATCTGATACGAATAGAAAAGATAACGGAGATATTACCGTATCTAAAATGAGAAAAGCCAGTTGAGAGACTGGCTTTTTTGTTATCTTTTTTCTAAAGGTACATATTCCCTTGGATCGCAGGCATTTTTGTATGCCGGACGAATAATTCGTTTTTGCTTGAAATTCAGTTCCTCGTTGCGATGGGCGCACCACCCTACTATACGAGCCATAGCAAAAAGCGGCGTATATATTTCCTGTGGCAATCCGATCATGTCATACACAAATCCCGAATAGAAGTCCACATTGGCGCAGACCTGTTTTTTCACATTCGTACCTTTAAACTCCATGAAATTTTTGATCGCCCTTTCTTCAAGCAGATTGTAAAAATTGAACTCCGCCTCACGCCCTTTTTCTACGGCCAAATCTCTCGCCATCTCTTTAAGAAGCATCGCACGAGGGTCGGATATAGTATAAATTGCATGACCTATACCATATATGAGTCCTGTTCCGTTGTACGCTTCCCTATTCAATATTTTTTTCAGCAGCGTGTCGATTTCGTCCACATTTGTCCAATCCTTTATATTTTTCTTGATATAGTTCAGCATATCCACCACCCGCAGGTTTGCTCCACCATGAAGAGGCCCTTTCAAAGAGTTGATGCCCGAAGCTATGGATGCGTAAGTATCAGTTCCGGCCGAACTGGTTACACGCACTGTAAACGTGGAATTGTTACCTCCCCCGTGATCGGCATGAACCATAAGAGCCAGATCGAGGATTTTTACATCAAGGGCAGTATATTTATTGTGTCCCTTCATCATATAGAGGAAATTTTCGGCCAGAGACAGTCCCGGCTTCGGGTGTCGTATGTGCAACGATTTTCCCTGATTGTGCCTCAATGCGTTGTAGGCATAAGCTATGATAGTGGGAAATGTAGCTATCAGATTGAGAGACTGCTCTATAAGGTTCTCCTCCGATGTGTCGTCAGGGTTTTCGTCAAAGGTATACAGTTCAAGAACACAACGGGCAAGAATATTCATAATATCCTGACCCTCAAGATCAAGGATGTGCATCGTAATCTTCTGGTTCAAATCCATAGTTCTGCTCAGAAGGGCAGTGAATTCGTCCAGCTCTTCTTTCTTGGGAAGATAACCCGCCAAAATAAGAAACACAGCTTCTTCAAAGCCTGTCCGGTTTTCTTTTTGGGCGGCCCGAACTATATCTTCAATATTGATCCCCCTGTATAAAAGTTGACCGGGAATAGCAGATGTTGTTCCATCATCATTTCTTTCGTAACCTACTACATCCCCTACTCTAGTCAACCCAACAACCACTCCTGTATGATCTTCGTTCCTAAGACCTCTTTTCACATTATGAACTTTAAATAACTCAGGGTCTATCTGTGTTGTTGCTTTTATGGTTTCGGATATTCTTTTTACCAGATTTTTCATAATGTTTTCTTTATAATGTTATAGAGTTTCTTTCAAAGCAGCACAAAACCGACTAGTCGGCAATGAGTTTCCATTATCCATAAAACGAGCCAAATCGACAGTAGCCTCACCGTTACTGAACATCGACTCTAATCCGTTGATAATTAAATCAGAAGCCTCATTCCATCCGATATATTCCAACATCATCACAGCAGATAAAATCAGCGATGATGGGTTCACGATGTCTTTTCCCGCAATATCGGGAGCCGTTCCGTGTGTTGCCTCAAATATGGCGTGCCCGGTTTCGTAGTTTATGTTTGCGCCGGGTGCTATTCCTATTCCGCCAACCATTGCAGCCAACTGATCGGAAGCGTAATCACCATTCAGGTTTAATGTTGCAATGACAGAATAATCCGTAGGTTTCAACAATGAATTTTGAAGGAAGGCATCCGTAATAATATCTTTGACGATAAGTTTTTTCGAGGCTTTCGCTTCTTCCAATATTTTGTTGGCTTCAGTCTCTCCTTTTTCTTTCTTTATTTTTTCCCATTGCTGCATTGTGAAGACTCGATCTCCATATTCACGTTCGGCCACGGCATATCCCCACGTTTTGAAACCGCCTTCCGTAAATTTCATTATATTGCCTTTATGAACCAAAGTAACAGAAGGCAAATTATTAACCAATGCGTAATCAATGGCTGCACATACAAGGCGTTCTGTTCCTTCTACGGAAACAGGTTTTACTCCGAATGAAGAAGTTTCGGGAAAGCGAACTTTTGTCACGCCCATTTCATCGTGCAGAAATTTGTAGAATTTCTTAGCTTCGTCCGTTCCTTGCATCCATTCAATTCCTGCATAAATATCTTCCGTATTTTCCCTGAAAACAGTTATATTCACCTTTTCAGGTTCTTTAAGCGGAGTAACTACCCCTTTGAACCAACGCACAGGACGCAGGCAAGTATACAAATCCAAATCTTGACGCAGAGCCACGTTTAAAGAGCGAATACCTCCTCCTATGGGGGTTGTGAGAGGGCCTTTTATGCCTATCAGATATTCACGAAAAGCGTTCATTGTTTCATCTGGCAGCCAAGAACCGGTTTGATTAAAGGCTTTTTCACCGGCAAGAACCTCTTTCCACTCAATTTTTCTTTTTCCCTGATATGCTTTTTCAACAGCACGATCAATTACAGGTTGAGCATTTTTCCATATTTCTTTACCCACTCCATCTCCTTCAATAAAAGGAATGATGGGATTATCAGGTACATTTAGTTTTCCGTTTTCTATTGTTACTTTTTGAGGCATATCATTTGTTTTATTTTACAGATCATGTTATAATATTAAATCACAATTTCGTTCAACGTGATTAATTGTTGCTCCGAGATTTTCATAAAATTTTATAGCAGTTGCATTCCAGTTTGAGACTTGCCATCTCATTTTTGTACAATTTTCCGATCTTGCATATTCTATAACTTTATTTATCAGCCTCGTACCTAAGCCTTTACTTCTATGTGATTCACACACATAAAGGTCGTCCATATATAGGGTTTTTCCGGTCCATGTATAATATGCAAAGAAAAAGACGGTATATCCAACAATATCATCATTTTTGTCTACTGCAACAAAACCCTTGAACAGGTCTTTTTCAGCTTTCATTTTATCCACCGAATTTATCATTAATTCAGGCAGCTTTTCAAAGATTGCAAACTCTTTGAATAGAGATATAAGTTTCTCGAAATGAGATTCATTAATTTCTACAATATCCATCTCTATCATTTTTTCTTCATATAATTCAATGCACTACCTGCTTTGAACCACTCTATCTGAAGCTGATTGTAAGTATGTGCTACATCGAATGTTTCTGTTGTTCCGTCAGAATGTTTCAACTCAACTTGCAAGTTCTTTTTCGGTTGAAAATCAGCCAAACCGATGATGCTTATTTTATCATCTTCCCTTATTTTGTCATAATCATCTTTATTCACAAAAGTAAGGGCAAGCATTCCTTGCTTTTTCAAATTGGTTTCGTGAATCCGTGCAAACGATTTTACGATAATAGCTTTCACATTCAGAAAACGAGGCTCCATTGCAGCATGTTCGCGCGAAGAACCCTCCCCGTAATTTTCTTCTGCAACAACTATCGAACCAATTCCTTTAGCTTTAAATTCTCTTGCCAATTGCGGAACAGCCTCATATTCGCCGGTCTCGCTATTCAATACGGAATTAGTTTTATCGTTGAAAGCATTAACAGCCCCAATCAGCATATTATCAGAGATATTATCCAAATGTCCACGGAATCGCAGCCAAGGTCCTGCCATCGAAATATGGTCGGTCGTACATTTTCCCTTCGCTTTTATCAATAGTGGTTGATCTGTAATATCTTTTCCATCCCAAGCCTTGAAAGGCTGCAATACTTGCAGGCGTTGCGATTGCGGATCAATGGTTATTTCAATATTACTGCCATCCGCAATAGGCTCTGCATATCCCAAGTCTTCCACACCAAAGCCTTTTTTCGGTAATTCGTCACCAACAGGCTCTTTCAGCATCACTTTTTCACCTTTATCATTGATCAAAGTATCTTTCATCGGGTTGAAACACAGATCTCCGGCAATTGTCAATGCCGCCACAATTTCGGGCGAAGACACAAATGCGTGAGTATTCGGGTTTCCGTCGTTACGTTTCGCAAAATTCCTGTTGAATGAGGTGACAATAGAATTGGGTCTATCAGGATTGTCCGTTTCACGCTTCCACTGACCGATGCAAGGCCCGCAAGCATTAGCCATGATGGTGGCTCCGGCATTTTCAAACTCTTTCAAAATTCCGTCACGTTCGGCAGTGTACCTTACCTGTTCCGACCCCGGATTTATTATAAATTGAGCTTTTACGGAAACGCCTTTTTCTTTTGCATCTTTCACTATCGACGCTGCTCGTGACATGTCTTCGTAAGAAGAATTGGTGCAAGAACCTATCAATCCTACTTCCATCGCCTGAGGATAACCCTTTTCTTTCACCACTTTTGCAAACTCAGACAAAGAATGTGCGGCATCGGGTGTAAAAGGTCCATTTACCTGAGGCTCCAGTTCGTTCAGGTTTATTTCAATGATGCGGTCGTAATACTTTTCGGGGTTCGCTTCAATTTCTGCATCAGCCTTCAAATAATCTTTTACCGGACTGATAACATCCACAATATCTTTGCGCCCTGTGGCAATCAAATATTCTTCCGACTTTTCGTCGTAAGGAAATATCGAAGTTGTAGCACCCACTTCCGCACCCATATTACAGATAGTCCCTTTGCCTGTGGCCGAAAGCGAGCGTGTTCCTTCTCCAAAATATTCAATAATTGCATTTGTGCCTCCTTTTACGGTCAAGATACCGGCCAGCTTCAGTATAACATCTTTTGCCGATGCCCATCCCGACAATTTTCCGGTCAGTTTCACGCCGATAATCTTAGGCATTTTCAGTTCCCAAGGCATCCCGGCCATAACGTCTACGGCATCAGCTCCACCAACTCCGATGGCTATCATACCCAGACCTCCCGCATTGGGTGTATGCGAATCTGTCCCGATCATCATACCTCCCGGAAAAGCATAATTTTCAAGAATTACCTGATGAATAATACCTGCGCCGGGTTTCCAGAAACCGATTCCGAATTTGTTGGAAACATTGCTAAGGAAATCAAAAACTTCTTTATTGGTTATCTCGGCGGTTTCCAAGTCAGGTTTTGCCGATTTATATGCCTGTATCAAGTGATCGCAATGGACGGTTGTTGGCACGGCAACGCGTTGACGCCCCGAATTCATCAATTGCAAGAGAGCCATTTGAGCCGTAGCATCCTGCATAGCCACACGATCGGGTGAAAAATTCACATAATCTTCGCCACGTTTATAGTCTTTCAAGGCTTCGTCTTTCGACAGATGTGCATATAGTATTTTTTCGGTGAGAGTCAAAGGTCTGTTTAATACATCTTTTGCTGTCTTTATTCTTTGTGGTAACGATTCGTACACACTTTTAATCATTTTAATATCAAAAGCCATTATTCTATATCTTTTAGTTGTTTTCCTGTGAAAATGAGTAGCAAATTCAAAGATACATAAATTTACTTATTTTACAATATGGTTTGGTTTACAACGTATAATTATTACATATAAAAATACGTTTCCGCCTGTCAATACAATCAAAGAAGTCATCTAGACTTTTTAAATTATACTTAATTTTTGAGTTTTTGTCATGTTGAACGTAGTGAAACATCTAAAAAACAGATCCTTCGATACTCTCAGGATGACAAAATTGAATAAAACGAAAAAGTCTAGACTGTTTCAAAGTTAAAATACTGACAAACAGAAACATAAAGAATAACTATATGAATCAAAATTCAATATCCTGCCGTAAATTGCTGTCGTGAGAATTTATGGTTTTCAACTTCGTCGGCAATAGCAACAGCCAAATCTTCAACAGAAAGTGTACTTTCTCCATCCTTTCCGAAAACAGGCGAAGTTGTACCTAAACGGTATTTTCCCGTGCGTCCGGTCTTTATCCCTGCATGCATATTGATTGCCGGAGAAAAGAATTCCCAGTCAATTTCTTTTTCATCTTTCAACTTGTTCAGATAATCTTTTACCGACAATGCACCGGGTTTTATTTCTTCGGGAAAATCGTCTCCGTCAACTATTTGTTTTCCATCAATATACAAACTGCCGGCACCTCCTATCACAATCATGCGTTTCACGCCGGCATCTTTAACTGCTTTATCGATTGTAGCAAATCCTTTCATATTATCTTCATAAAGATTGGGATTTGCCCAACCTGCATTGAATGCACTGACAACTACATCACTGCCCTTCAAGGCTTCTGCCAACTTTTTTTCATCGTTTGCCACATCAATATTCACCAACTTAGCTTTTTCCGTAATTTTTGAGGTGTCACGGGCAATTGCCGTTACCTGATAGTTGCGCAATGCAAATTCTTTTAACAATGCTGATCCAACAAACCCTGTTGCACCGATTAATGCTATTTTCATATCTTTATCATTTTTACATTTGTAGTAATGAAACAAATTATCTCCCGACATTGTTTTTCCTGTATCATACAACACAATGGATTATCAAAAACTTTAAAGAAAAATTATATCATAAGAATAAAGTGTTATATCTTTGATTATTATTTTCGGAGTTGATGACAGACCTTATACACAAATTGAAAATTACAGACTGGGCTGTGGAAGACCGTCCACGGGAGAAAATGTTATTGAAAGGAATAACATCGCTTTCCGATGCGGAACTCTTGGCCATACTCATTGGTTCGGGAAATAAGGACGAAACGGCTGTCGAATTGTCGAAACGCATACTTCATTCTGTAAGCAACGATTTGAACTTGCTCGGAAAACAGACAATAAAAGACTTGACAGGAAAATTCAAAGGTATTGGAGAAGCTAAAGCCATAACTATTGCTGCTGCAATGGAATTGGGGAAAAGGCGCAAATCGGCAGAGGCAGATATCAATCCGCAGATAAGAACCAGCAGAGACATCTTTGATATATTTCAGCCAATGCTTGGCGACTTACAGCATGAAGAAAGCTGGATTCTGCTTTTCAACAGAGCAAATAAAATCATAAAGAAAGTCCTGATAAGTAAGGGTAATATAAGAGGTGTTGTTATAGATAACCGTCTGATTATAAAGGAGGCAATAGAGAACAATGCAACCAGCATAATTCTTATTCACAATCATCCTTCGGGAAATGCATATCCTAGCGGAAATGATAACCAAATAACAAATAAATTGAAAGGGGCATGTGCTCTATTCGAAATATCTCTTCTTGATCACATAATAGTTTGTGATACCGATTATTATAGCTATAAAGATAAAGGAACAATTTAAATATTTAAAACTAGAAAATGGTAGCATTAGTATTTATTTACAACCATCGGTTCGACAAAAATATACCAATATTGGAAGACATATACAAAGACAGGTTTAGCAACATATTTCATCTGATGCCTTTTTATGATGGTGATAAAGAAAATGTTATACCCATATATGAACATTCCTTTTATTTTCAGGGTTATATAGCTCAGGCGAGTAAGATATTGAAAGAGAAAGGAAATTTTGAACATTTCATGTTCGTTGGTGACGACTTATTGTTGCATCCATCTGTCAATGAGAACAATTATAAAGAATTCTTTACTATATCATCCGACGAGTCATTCACAACTTTCATTCACGATTTGATGAAAACCGGTGAATACTGGGATTTATTTTTGATGCATAAGGCTCAATTCTTTGAAATTCCATCCAGTCCCGGAACAGGCTTGGAGATATCGAAAGAATTGCCTTCGTATGAAGAAGCATTGAAGAGGTTTAAAGAAAAAGGATTTGACGAGCCTTATATTCTTCCGGAACATGTATATAAATTGCCCAAGAGAACCGATTTCAAGAAGAATATATTTGGAGAATATTATTACAGAAAAAGAAAAAAAGAAGTAGAGAACCTATTGAAACAGGATAAAGTGAAAGTTTCATATCCCATAGTTAGTGGGTTCTCCGACTTGCTCATCATTCCGAAAGGTGATTTCAGCCTATTTGCCAGATATTGCGGACTATTTGCTGCAGCAAGGTTGTTTGTAGAACTGGCTGCCCCAACATCAATGATTTTGACATGCAAAAAAATAAAAACACAAGACGACCTGAATAGAAAAGGTGTTCTCTTGTGGGATAACGACAGAGAAAAATTTGAAAAAAAATATGATAATTCTTTCGATAAATTATTTTCAAATTTTCCGGATGATGCTCTATACATACATCCGGTAAAGTTATCAAAATGGACTAAAAACTAAATTAATGAAAATAGCAATTATAGGTACAGGAATTTCCGGTTTGTCTATGGCTAACCTACTGAAAGACAATCATAAGGTTGTGTTATTTGAGAAACAAGACAGATATGGAGGATTGGTGAAGTGTGATATTGTAGATTCTGTTCTTTTCCACAAAGTGGGCGGTCATGTGTTCAATTCTCGCAATCAGGACGTTTTGGAGTGGTTTTGGTCACATTTCAATCGGGATGAAGAATTTATCAAGGTGAAAAGAAATTCCAAGATATTTTTTCAAAACAAAATAATCGGTTATCCAATAGAGAATTACATCTACAACTTTGATAAAGAAACAGTAACCTCGATTGTAAAGGAACTGACAGAGCACGAAGAAAACGATAAAATATCTCCTTTCGAATATCCCAATTTTGAAGAATTTTTGAAAAGTAATTTTGGAGAAACCCTTTACAATCTGTACTTTAAACCCTACAATAATAAAATCTGGAGAACAGACCTATCCACTGTTCCAATGCAATGGCTTGAAGGAAAATTGCCTATGCCAAATTTTCAGGAGATAATGGTTAGCAATATTGTCAGGGAAGAAGAAGATACAATGGTACATTCATCTTTCTTTTATCCAAAAAAAGGCGGATCTCAGTTCATTGTCGACAGACTGGCTCAAGGTCTTGACATCCGAACAAGCAAAGAGATAGATCGTATTGTGAAAGAAAACGGCAAATATACCGTTGATGGAGAATCGGGGTTCGATAAAATAGTTTTCTGCGGAGATGTGAGAAAAATGCCTGATTATATGGAAAATATCGTATCTCAAAAGATTGACATATCACGCTTGAAGACTTTACGATCGAACGGAACCTCAAATCTTCTTTGCGAAACCGACGAGAATGATTATTCATGGCTCTATATCCCGGAAGAATCGACACGGGCGCACAGAATTATATATACAGGAAATTTCGCCCCATCAAATAACGAAAATCGAAAAAGGAAAACTTGCGTTGTGGAGTTTTCAGGAAAAACAGACTACGAAGATATGGTACAGGAAATAAAAAAACTCCCCGGAAATCTGTCCCCTATTCATTACAACTACGAGCCAAATTCGTATGTCATCCAAAGTTTCGACACAAAAGAATTGATACTGGAAACAAAAGATATCCTTGAAGAAGAAAACATATACCTGTTGGGGCGTTTTGCCGAATGGGAATACTATAATATGGATAAATGTATCGAATCGGCGATGTATTTATCCGAAAAAATGTAACTTTATCAACAAAAACGATTATGAGTACAGATCTGTTAAGCATGGAAGAAAACATCGTAAAGATGCTGAAAACCGTATATGATCCTGAAATACCGGTCGATATATATAATTTAGGTTTGGTGTATGGCGTAGACATAGACGACGACAAAAATGTGACTATCACAATGACGTTGACAGCACCAAATTGCCCTGCGGCCGATTTCATTTTGGAAGATGTTCGCCTCAAAATAGAATCGATTCCGGAGGTTAATAATGTTATTGTCAACCTCACATTCGAACCTGAGTGGAACAAAGATATGCTCAGTGACGAAGCCAAACTGGAATTAGGATTCTTATAACCGGAGAAAATTTAAGTGGATAAAAAAGTTTATTTCATATCAGATGTTCATCTAGGTTCGGCTTCACATCGGAAGAACTATTTGAAAGTACGTGACAATAAAGATGTGGGCGAGTTTGAAGCGGAACATGAAGTGGAGAGAAAACTCTGCCGATGGTTTGACATGGTGAAGGCCGATGCGAGAGCAATCTACCTGATGGGTGATATATTCGATTTTTGGTTCGAATACAAAAAGGTTGTTCCCAGAGGTTTTGTCCGTGTATTAGGAAAAATTGCGGAGCTATGCGATTGCGGCATCGAAATCCATTTTTTTGTGGGAAACCATGATATCTGGCTAACGGATTATTTGTCGAACGAATGTGGTGTAATTGTTCATTCACAACCAATGGTGATGGAAATCCTTGACAAGAAATTCTTTTTGGCTCATGGCGACGGATTAGGAGATAAGTCGAAGTCATTTAAAATGATACGCTACATTTTTCATAACAAGTTTTGCCGTTTTCTGTTTGCGGGCATACATCCCCGTTGGGCTTTGGGATTGGCACATGTGTGGTCGAACCATAGTCGGGAAACGGGAGATATGTACGGATATCTGGGCGAAGAGAAAGAGTATCTGGTAAAATTTGCGAAGGAACAGTTGAAATTGGCACCGAACATCAATTTCTTTGTATTCGGTCACAGGCATATTATCCTCGATCTGATGTTGTCTCAATCCAGCAGGGTTATTATTCTGGGCGATTGGATTACACATTTTTCGTACGGGGTATTCGATGGAAAAACATTCTCTATGGAATTGTTCGAAAATGAATAGTATAAAATTATAAAGCGAAAAGGCTATGAATAATTACGGTTTTGTGAAGGTTGCAGCTGCGTCACCTAAAGTAAAAGTAGCAGATTGTGTGTTCAATACAACAGAAATACTGAAAATCGTATCAGAAGCTGAAGATCTGGGTGTTCAGGCAATTCTGTTTCCTGAAATGAGCTTAAGTTCATATACTGCCGCAGACTTGTTTTTTCAACGGTTGCTGCTTTCGGAATGTGAAAATTCATTGTCGAAAATATGCCGGTATACAGAAGATTACAATATAATAATCATTGTAGGCATGCCATTGGAAATATCGAATCGCTTATATAATATTGGTGTTGTTTTACATCAAGGTAAGATACAGGGCATTGTTCCCAAAACTTTCCTACCCAATTATAATGAATTTTATGATAAACGTTGGTTTGCTTCATCGAGAGAACTGAAACAAACGGAGATTAGCCTTTGCGGGCAAAGGGTTCCTATCGGGATAGATTTGATTTTTGAAACACCCGATTTCAATTTTGCCATCGAAATGTGCGAAGACCTTTGGACTCCGATACCTCCATCATCTTTACATTCGATTCACGGGGCTGACATTATTTTCAACCTGTCTGCCAGTCCTGACAATGTTGGGAAAAACGATTACAGGAAAAGCCTGATAATCCAACAATCGGCAAGATGTATTTCAGGATACATTTATGCGTCGGCGGGCAATGGTGAATCTACTACCGATCTTGTTTTTTCGGGTAGTTGCATGATTGTTGAAAACGGAGAAATTATATCCGAATCGGAACGCTTTTCTTTCGATAATCAGCTTATTTCTTCTGAAATAGATGTTGAGAAGTTAAGAAACGACCGTGTAAAAAATAAATCTTATACTATTTCCGAATACAAACACCTTGATGATGTATCGTATCGGTATATTTCTATCAATCAAGAATTTAAAAAGATAAAACTGAGCAGGTCAATCAACCCGACACCGTTTGTTCCTTCACCTGCAAGCATGAACGACAGATGCTCAGAGGTTTTTTCGATCCAGATTGGAGCTTTAGCAAAAAGATTGCTCCACACAGGCATCACAAAAATGGTTGTGGGGGTATCCGGTGGGTTGGACTCAACTTTGGCGCTTCTAGTCATGGCAAAGGCTTGCGACAAACTGAATATTTCCCGTAAAAATATTTACGGAATCACAATGCCGGGATTTGGGACAACAGACCGCACCTACAAAAATGCCGTCTCCCTGATGGAATCACTGGGAGTGTCTACCGTCGAAATATCTATAAAAGACGCAGTTATGCAACACTTCAAGGATATAGGTCAGGACGAAAATCTGCATGACATTACGTACGAAAATTCACAGGCTAGAGAACGCACCCAAATTTTGATGGATTATGCTAATAAGATTAATGCCTTGGTCATAGGCACTGGCGATATGTCGGAGTTGGCACTTGGCTGGTGTACCTACAATGGCGACCACATGTCTATGTATGCTGTAAACACAGGGATTCCTAAAACATTGGTTAAGAAGCTCGTACAATGGATTTCAGACACACAGGTAGATACTCAATCGGAGGATATATTGCACGACATTATTGATACACCTGTCAGTCCCGAACTTCTGCCTGCGAAAGATGGAAAAACATCTCAGATAACCGAAGATACCGTTGGTCCGTATATTTTACACGATTTCTTCCTTTACTATATGCTACGCTTTGGCTTTGAACCAAAAAAAATATTTTATCTTGCCCAGGTTGCATTTAAAGATAAATACGACAAGAGTGAAATATTGAAGTGGCTGAAAACTTTTTATTGGAGATTCTTTAGCCAACAGTTCAAAAGGTCATGTATTCCCGACGGGCCTAAGGTTGGATCAATAAACCTCTCACCTCGTGGAGATTGGCGTATGCCTAGCGATGCGTCATCGGCTTTGTGGCTTAAGCAGATTGAAGGATTAGACTAATAATTATTGTGAAAGGATTGTTTCTCATGAGTATAATACGAAAGATATTTTTTATTCAAAAAAATAAAATGTAAGAAAACTATGAAACATAAAATCATATTAATCATTATAATCAATCTTCTTTGCTTAAATATTATTGCTCAAGTATATAAAACGCAACCAACTAATTCTGAAATACATACCATACAGGTGAAAGCCAATGACAATTGGCTCAAATATCCTGTTATCGAGTTGAACTCTTCCGACTATATAACTATAAATTTCGACAGGCTTGGTGACAATGCTTCCGACAGGTTGCGCTACAAACTCATACATTGCAATGCAGATTGGCGTCCTTCTTCTTTGTCTGACATCGAATACCTGAATGGGTTTAACGATAATCTGATAGAAGATTACGCCCTGTCTATGCGAACAACTGTTGAATATACTAATTTTCAGTTTCAACTGCCAAACGATGATGTGAGGCTCTTGCAATCAGGCAATTATGCCGTTCAGGTATATGAAGAGGACGATTACAGCAATGTCTTGCTCACGGCTTGTTTCTCCGTTGTAGACACACAGGTAAAAATCAATGCCACAGTATCTTCCATAACCGATATAGATGCAAATAAAGAGCATCAACAGGTTTCTTTCGATATTTCGAAGCAAAGCATCAGGTTGAATGACCCCTTCAGCGAATTGAAGATTTATGTCAGGCAAAATGACAGGCTTGACAACGAACGAAAGCTACTGAAACCGACCTACATACAAGCTGATAAGTTGATATATGAACATAACAGGGAGTTGGTTTTTGAAGCCGGAAACGAATACCGTCGTTTCGAATCGCTCAGTTATCGTTACAACGGACTGAATATCGAAAAAACTACTTTCATCAATCCATTTTACTATACTTTCCTCTATCCCGATAAAGTGAGATCCGGTAAGACATATAGCTACGATGAAGATAAAAATGGGCGTTTTCTCATAAGGAATGGTGAATCGGGCGAGCCTGATACAGAAGCTGACTATTTTGTCACAACATTCACTTTACCAATGGAGTACCCCTTGATTGAGCCTGTATATCTGAACGGAAATTTTTCTTACAATACATTCTCCGACAAATATTTGATGAAATACGATGACATGGAGAAACAATACAAAACCTCTTTGCTGTTGAAGCAAGGCGCATACAACTACCAGTATCTTACAAAATTGGGGAATAAATTTAGTACCCAAAAAGTAGAAGGAAATAACTACGAAACGGAAAACGAGTATTCAATAATGATTTATTTCCGTCCACAAGGGCAACGACATGACAGTTTAGTAGGCTTTTTGACTGTTAAAAAATAATAATTGCCAATTTTCAAAGATATTTTTCACTTTTTAAAGCTATTTTGAGTCTTTTTTATTTATTTTTATCAAAAGTTAAAGTTAAACCTAAAACTAACTAAACAATAAAAGACATGAAAAACATGAAAAAACTATTGGCGTTAGCCCTCCCCTTTTTTCCGGCTATCGCTATGGCTAGCGAGGCCGACCTGAAAGTGCCCGATCTGGGAAGTGGTTATTACTTATTGCTATGGGGAATGATAATCCTCTTGTTTGGTGTTGCATTCGGAGCAGTGCAATTTATCAATATAAAAAATCTACCCGCCCATAAATCAATGCTCAACGTTTCGAAAACCATTTACGAAACTTGCAAAACCTATCTTATCCAACAAGGAAAATTCCTTATCTATCTACTTGGCATTATAGCTGTTGTACTTGTCCTTTACTTCGGATTTCTGTCAGAACCTGATATAGTGAACGATGGCAAAGTAAGCCGAGGAATGTTTCTTGTATATGTACTGATCTGGACAGTATTGGGTATAGCCGGTTCGTATGGCGTTGCCTGGTATGGTATCAGAATCAATACTTTAGCCAATTCACGTACGGCGTTCGCTTCATTGCGCAAACGTCCTTGGGATGTAGTAAATATTCCGCTTAAAGCAGGTATGAGCGTGGGCGTAATACTTATTACCGTAGAACTTATAATGATGTTGGCTATTCTTCTGTTTGTTCCGGGAGACATTGCTGGTGCATGTCTTATTGGTTTTGCCATTGGAGAATCGTTGGGTGCTTCGGCTCTTCGTATTGCGGGAGGTATTTTCACTAAAATTGCCGATATTGGCGCCGATTTGATGAAAATAGTTTTCAACATAAAAGAAGACGACCCTCGCAATCCGGGAGTAATTGCCGACTGCACGGGTGATAACGCAGGCGACAGTGTTGGTCCTACTGCCGACGGATTTGAGACTTATGGAGTTACAGGGGTTGCCCTTATTTCGTTCATTATCTTGGCAATAACAGGAGGTGAAGTTCAAGCGCAATTTATTGTATGGATATTCGTTATGCGTCTGATGATGCTATTTACTTCAATATTCTCTTATTATATAAATAATATTATTGCTAAAGCAAAATATAGCGCAAAATCAGCATTTAACTTTGAAAATCCTCTGACTGCTTTGGTCTGGATAACTTCTATCGTTTCCATCATTGCTACATACATTGCAAGCTATTTTCTTATCGGAGGAATGGAAGCCGGATTGTGGTGGAAATTGGCAAGTATCATTAGTTGCGGAACTTTAGCCGCTGCCGTTATTCCCGAACTGACAAAAGCGTTTACAAGTTCCGGCTCACGCCACGTACAAGAAGTTGTAACTGCTTCGCGCGAAGGAGGTGCTTCATTGAATATCTTATCCGGAATAATCGCAGGAAATTTCAGTGCGTTCTGGAAAGGTTTAACTATTGCCGCCTTGATGTTAGTTGCCTATCTCATTTCTATGCAAGGGCTTGATGCTGTGATGGATTATCCTTCTATTTTTGCGTTTGGTTTGGTTGCTTTCGGTCTTTTAGGTATGGGGCCTGTTACGATTGCAGTTGATAGTTATGGACCGGTTACTGATAATGCGCAGTCTGTTTTCGAATTGTCACGTATCGAACATTTACCCAATATTACGGAAGAGATAAAGAAAGACTTCGGATTTGATCCCGACTTTGAAAAAGGAAAAGAATATTTGGAAGAAAACGATTCGGCAGGGAATACATTCAAGGCTACGGCAAAGCCTGTGCTTATTGGTACTGCTGTGATTGGTGCTACAACGATGATATTCTCCATCATTCTGGTATTGAAAGAATTCGGATTGTTAAATATCAGTCTGACCGATGCTCCCGTTCTGCTAGGTTTTATTTGCGGAGGTGCTGTTATTTATTGGTTTTCAGGTGCATCCATGCAAGCTGTGGCTACAGGAGCATACCGTGCGGTTGAATATATCAAGAAAAATATCAATCTTGACAAAGATGAAGCTGACATAAAAGATTCGAAAGAAGTTGTGAAAATCTGTACAAAATATGCGCAAGTGGGTATGTGGAATATTTTCCTTGCACTGCTATTCATAACTCTGGCATTTGCATTTATGGATCCGAACTTTTTTGTTGCATACCTGATTTCGATTGCTGTGTTTGGTCTGTTCCAGGCAATATTTATGGCTAATGCCGGAGGAGCTTGGGATAATGCGAAAAAAATAGTGGAAGTGGAACTGAAAGAAAAGAATACTCCTTTACACGAAGCTACGGTTGTGGGTGATACTGTGGGCGACCCATACAAAGACACATCGTCTGTGGCATTGAATCCAATTATCAAGTTCTCCACCCTATTTGGTTTATTAGCTGTGGAAATTGCTATCACAGAGCAACTTTGCCAATATAGTGTTTGGATCGGACTTGGTTTTCTGATAATAGCCCTCGTGTTTATCTATCGTTCGTTCTACTCTATGAGAATAAAATCTTGAATCAGATTCTAAATTAAATAGAAAACGGTGTCCGTCATATTTTTTGAAGGACACCGTTTTTATTTTGTTACCGGTCTATTCTATGTAACCTTATAAACCCTAGTGTATAATTGCGTCTTTATTTCTTCGTAATTTTTGTCTAAATCAATCTCCCTGTACGACATCAATTTCATTGGAACAGGCTCAAGATCTTTTCCGTAAGGAGGTTGCACATAATCAAAATTCCAAAGTTTAAATCCCAATCGTTCATAAAAACCTATTCTTCTTTTGGCTGTTTCTGAGGTTGGTGCTTCTACCTCCAAAATTACGGGAACCGTGAAATGGTTGAGAAATGAAATCATTATTTTGGCTCCGTTCCCTCCATTTCTGAATTCGGGACTAATGGCAAAATGCTCTGCATATACGAAACCGTCAAGATTCCAATATGTTAGGAAACCAATCCTCTCACTATCTTCGTTAAGAACAACAAAAGCGGTGAAAACATCTTCATTTTCAATCAAATCATAAAGTTCCGGTACAGGACGCCGTTCATTTGCAGGAAACGATTCAATGTATAATTTTTCAATAAAATCCAAATCAGGCTTATGCTCAACAGAAGCAGGTACTAGTCTCATAATCTTTTATTTAGAAATCTTCACCTCATTCATCAAACCATCTTCGCATTTGATAATACGACCCGGATATTTCTGCACAATCGCATAATTGTGAGTCGACATGATCACTGTGGTTCCGTCTATTGTAGATATTTGGTGAAGCAGTTCCACAATCTGATTTCCTGTTTCCGGATCGAGGTTACCGGTGGGTTCATCCGCTAAAATTATTTTAGGAGAATTGAGCAACGCCCGTGCAATAACTATCCGTTGTTGCTCTCCACCCGAAAGCTCGTGCGGCATTTTGTAGCCTTTATTTTGCATGCCAACCTGCGTCAGCACTTCATCTATACGTATCTTTATCAACTCTTTGTTCTTCCAGCCAGTTGCACGAAGCACAAACTCCAGATTCTTTTCAGCCGTGCGGTCGATAAGCAATTGAAAATCCTGAAACACAATTCCTACCTTTCTTCTCAAATACGGTATCTGTTTGTTTTTCAGGCTATCTAGTTGGTATTCTAAGATCGAAGCCTCACCACTTTCAATTGGAATTTCGTGATAAAGGCTTTTCAGGAACGTACTTTTTCCCGAACCCACTTTACCTATCAGATACACAAAATCACCTTCTGCAATTTTTACATTGATATCCTGAAGGATGATATTTCTATCCCGGCTAAGTGAAACACCACTATATTCAACAATCACATTATCCATGACTATTATTTTTTATGTCTTTTCTGCAATTCCCTCGACAAATCTTCTATGCTCAAACCCTTTGAGGTCAATAAAACAATTAAGTGATAAATCATATCGGCAGACTCATACACAAGTCTTTCATCCGAACCGTTACAGGCTTCAATAACCGATTCTATGGCTTCTTCTCCCACTTTCTGAGCCATGCGGTTTACTCCCGACTGGAAAAGAGATGTGGTATAAGAACCCTCCGGCATTTCTTTGTAACGCTTTTCTATGAATTGCTGTAAATACTTGAAAAACAAGATATCTTCTTTATTTTCCTCCCCAAAACAAGTATCCTCACCTGTGTGGCAGACGGGACCAACAGGATTAACCTTTATCAACAAAGTATCATGATCGCAGTCGTCCTTTATGCTAATCACATTCAGGAAGTTACCGCTTTCTTCTCCTTTTGTCCACAAGCGGTTCTTGGTACGGCTGAAGAACGTAACTTTCCCGGTTTCATGTGTTTTGGCCAACGATTCTTCGTTCATATAGCCCAACATCAATACTTTATTCGTTTCATTGTCTTGAATAATTGCGGGAATCAACCCTCCTGTTTTTTCAAAATCCAGATTCACTTTGTTTAATTATAAATTATGAGTTATAAATTATTATCTCTTTGATGATTGCTATCGCATATTTATCTTTTCCTGACGAAGATAGCTTTTTAAATCGGCAATCGCAATTTCTCCAAAATGGAAAACACTGGCAGCCAATGCCGCATCAGCTTTCCCTTGTTCAAAAACATCTCTGAAATGCTCCATACTCCCGGCTCCTCCTGATGCTATAATTGGAATATTCAACAACTCGGAAAGCTGTGCCAACGCCTCATTAGCATAACCTTCTTTCACTCCGTCATGATCCATGCTTGTGAAAAGAATTTCGCCTGCACCTCTGTCTTGCGCTTCTTTTGCCCAAGTGAATAATTCTTTGTCTGTTAAATTTCTTCCTCCACTGGTATAGCACATCCATTTGTCTCCATCAAATTTAGCATCTATCGCACACACACATACTTGCGAACCAAAATTTTGTGCTATCTGATCAATAATCAGCGGATTACGTATTGCAGTAGAATTTACTGAAACCTTGTCTGCACCGGCATTCAACAATCTGTCAACGTCTTGCAACTCGTTGATTCCCCCTCCCACAGTGAAAGGAATATTAATATTCAGGGCAATACGTTTCACCAAATCAGTAAACGTTTTTCTCCCCTCAAAAGTTGCCGTAATATCAAGAAAAACAAGCTCGTCGGCTCCCTCTTTGCTGTACTTCATCCCCAATTCAACAGGGTCGCCCGCATTACGGAGGTTTTCGAAATTGATTCCTTTCACTGTTGTTCCGTCTTTTATGTCAAGACAGGGTATAATTCTTTTCGCCAACATAGCAATTTAAGTTATGAGTTATGAGTTATAAGTTATAAGTCATTTGAAAAAATCACACTTAAAACTTACTACTTACAACTTTGATAATTCTTCTAACGTTATTCTATTTTCATAAATAGCTTTACCCAGTATAACAGCAGGAATATTAGCTTCTTCCAAATCAAGAATATCTTGCATACAGCTAACACCACCACTGGCAATCAAATATAAAGACGGGTAATGAGACAAAATCTCTTTATACAGATCGACGGAAGTTCCGGCCAACATACCGTCTTTCGATATGTCGGTGCATACCACCTTGCTGATCCCTTTATTCTTATATTCTCCTATAAACGGAATTATATCTACGGATGTTGATTCTTGCCAACCCGATACCGCTATTTTATGATCTTTACAGTCTGCACCCAATATTATTTTATCACCTCCGTATTTTTCCACCCAACTGAGAAACAAATCCTTATCCTTGATAGCTATGCTTCCTCCGGTAACCATTGAAGCTCCCGACGAAAAGGCGGCTTCAATATCTTCATCCGATTGTATGCCTCCACCAAAATCTATAATTAATGATGTTTGTGAAGCTATCTGTTCCAGCACTTTACGATTTACTATGTGCTTTGCCTTTGCTCCATCCAGATCGACAAGATGCAACCGTCTGATTCCCGCTCCCTCAAACATTTTAGCGACTTCGACAGGGTTTTCGTTGTATACCTTTTTTTCGTTATAATCACCTTGCGACAAGCGTACGCACTTGGCATCAATAATATCAATGGCGGGTATTATTTCAATCATAGCTTTAAGAAATTTGTGAGGATTCTCTCACCAACAGAGCCACTTTTTTCCGGGTGAAACTGGGTAGCATAAAAATTGTCTTTATGCAAAGATGCGCTAAAAGGCAATATGTAATCGGTTGTTGCAACCGTATATTCATTCAGAGGAACATAAAACCCATGAACAAAATAAACGTATTCATTCTCAAGAGACGGATCAAATAATGGCTGTTTTACATCAGTTATATTATTCCAACCCATGTGGGGAATTTTATCTTCATGCTTTTGAGAAACAAATCGTTTCACATCCACATCAAAGATGTTCAAGCAATTGGCATTTCCCTCTTCCGAGTGTCGGCACATCAGTTGCATTCCCAAACAAATGCCCAAAACGGGTTGTTCCAGATTTTTAATCACATCACTCAAACCCGATTCGTTCAGGTATTTCATTGTAGTGCTAGCCTCTCCTACTCCGGGAAATATCACTTTATCAGCCTGTTGTATCAGATTCTTGTCATCCGTTACGGTTGCTTCTATTCCCAATCGTTTCAAAGCAGAATCGACGGAAAAAATATTCCCTGCATTGTATTTTATAATTGCTATTTTTTCCATTTTTGTAAGTTAATCTGCGAGCAAATTGTCGATAACTTTAACCATCTCCTGAAATTCCGTCGGATTATATAATCGTGTCAACATCACTATTTTTCCGTCTTTATCTATAATGACATTTCTGGTAATACCTGCTTCACGCTCTGCATATAATTCAAATATACCTGCTTTAGGATCGAGTCCGATAGGATAAGTAACTCCCGTTTTCTTTGCGAAAGCCAAAATTGTTTCAACCGGCTCGTCCCTGTCGATACCATACAAGGCAAATCCCTCATTATCTTTATGTTTTTGCCATATATCAGACTCTATAAAAGGCATCTCTTTACGGCAAACTCCGCACCAACTAGCTGTAAACTGCAACATAACCACCTTTCCTTTCAATTCGGATAGCTTTATCTTGCTGCCATCAGGCAATGCCATTTCAAAATCAGGAGCAAAATCTCCAACTTTTACTTTAAATTGTGTTTCATTTTCTTCTTCCTGAGCTAACACACAAGCTGAAAATAAAACTGTTACTATGATTAAAAGAATTTTTTTCATACTGCATACTTTTTTAGTAAATACTTCCTGAAATAAAAGGCAATTGGCAGAGCTGCTATCGAGCCTAAGGTATCGGCCATAAAATCGTACCAATCACCTGCACGGGGAGGAAAATAATAATGTTGCACCAACTCTATCAAACCTCCGTAAATAACCGGTAATAAGAAAGCCCCGATAATCAGTTTATACACATTGGCTTGCCCTTTTTTGTTCCATATATAATTCACTGCCGCTGCTCCTGATAGTCCGAAATACATACAAAAATGCACAAGTTTGTCCATTGGTATGAAAAATTCGACCCCGATATCCGGCACATCGTCCGGTGGAATAAGGCAACACAGGTAGAAAATCACCAATGCGATTATTACCGGAACATAGCTGTGTTTAAAAAATCGTAATATCATAAGCAATAAAAAGCTACCCTTTTTCATTTAGAGTAGCTTTTCTTTATTATAAGAACTATCTCAATTGTGCCCCAAGCTCTTTTTCGAGAGACGATTGTATTTTTTTCATTATCGAATCTATCTGATTGTCTGTCAAAGTCTTTTCGTTATCCTGCAAAACAAAATTCACAGCATAAGACTTTTTACCTTCAGGCAGATTCTTGCCTTCATAAACATCGAACAACGAAACTTCCTTCAACAGTTTCTTTTCCGATTTATAAGCAATTTGTTCTATCTGTTCAAAAAGAACGTTTTTATCTAAAAGCAGTGCCAAATCACGTTTCACAGCCGGATATTTAGATATCTCCTTGTACGTAACCTGATGTTTTCTAGTTTCTTTCATCAAGGCATTCCAATTCAATTCGGCAAAATAAACATCCGTGTTAATGTCTGTTTGCTTCAAGTGTTTTTTGGCTACAATACCAATCGAACCAAGAACACGGTTACGTGTTTTTATTGTCAACGCAGCACTGTATATGTCATTCGAAAGGTGCTCATACTCAAACTGTTTAGATGACAATCCCAAACGAAGCATAAGGTTTTCGACATAAGCTTTCAATTGATATATCGACATCTTCTCGTTGGTTGCAGCCCAACTGTTATGCACCTTATCGCCACACAGCCACAAGGCTAGATGATACTCTTCCGAATATTCTTTTAATGTCTCACCTTCAACACGTTTACTGGCATCGTAATAGTAACAGTTACCAAACTCGTAGAACATCAGGTCGCTGTTTTTCCTGTTCCTGTTATAGGCAATGCTTTCAAGACCTCCGAAAAGAAGAGTCTGACGCATCACATTCAGGTCGGTACTCAACGGATTCAGCAAACGTACACAATGAACTTCCGGATATGACTTCAAATCGGTATAATATGCCTCTTTTGTCAACGAATTGTTCATTATTTCATAGAATCCGGCACCGGTCAGTTGCTCGGATATCAAATCTTGCATATCATTGCTCCTGTCTGTAAGTGTTTGATACGACAGGTTCGATTTCACAGAATCGATCGTTTCCACATTATTGTATCCGTAAATGCGCAGAATGTCTTCAATTACATCCACATCACGGGTAACGTCAACCCTGTATTTAGGAATACAGATCGTCAATGTATCTTCTTTTTCGCTAAGGATTTCAATTTCCAGACTAGCCAATATTGACTTAACTGTTTCTTTATCAATATTCTTTCCGATCAAAGAGTTTATCTTGTTATATGACAAGTCAACTACGGGACTTTCTATTTTTTGAGGATAAACATCCTGAATTTCTCCAACTACTTCTCCTCCTGCAACTTGCTGAATCAGGAGAGCCGCATGTTTCATCACATATATTGTGTCGTTAGGATCGCAACCTCGCTCGAAACGAAAAGATGAATCGGTATTCAGACCATGCCTGCGAGCTGTTTTGCGTATCCATGTCGGATTAAAATAGGCACACTCAAGAAATACATTTTTAGTTTCCTCTGTCACACCCGACTTTAAGCCGCCAAATACACCGCCAATGCACATACCCTCTTTGTCGTTGCATATCATCAGGTCTTTGTCGCTCAATGTACGCTCAACTTCGTCCAATGTTGTGAATTTAGTTCCTTCGGGAAGTGTTTTTACAATTACCACTCCGCCCGAAATATAGTCCATATCGAAGGCATGAAGAGGATGCCCCATTTCGTGAAGCACAAAGTTGGTCACATCCACCACATTATTGATAGGGCGTAAACCAATAAGTGTTAATCTATCTTTCAACCAGTCGGGACTTTCCTTAACGGTCACATTTTTAATTGTAACACCTGCATATCGTGGACATGCTTCCGCATTCTCTACCTTTACGGTTATTCCTTTTTGAGAAGCATCGGTCTTAAAATTATCCACCTCAGGCTTTTTCAATTCCGATGGTTTGCCATTTTGCTTTAAATAAGCTGCCAAATCACGCGCAACGCCATAGTGAGACGAAGCGTCTACACGGTTCGGAGTTATATCAACTTCAAGAATATAATCGCTTTTTATATTGTAATAATCCTTGGCTAAAGTTCCCACTTTTGTGTCAGCCGGTAACACAATAATACCCGCATGGCTTGTACCAAGACCTATTTCATCTTCGGCACATATCATTCCGAACGATTCTTCGCCACGGATCTTCGATTTTTTTATTTTGAACGGCTCATCACCCGAGTAAAGCGTTGTGCCCACCAATGCAACAATCACCTTCTGACCTGCCGCTACGTTAGGAGCTCCACACACTATTTTCAGAGGTTCGCCTTGCCCCACATCAACCGTAGTGAGGTGAAGATGATCGGAATCGGGATGATCTACACATGTCAAAACCTCTCCCACTACAAGGCCTTCCAGTCCACCTTTTATAGTTTGTATTTCTTCAAAACCACCTGTTTCCAATCCAATTGAAGTTAGTGCATCAGACAGTTTTTCGGGCGACAAATCGAAATCAATGTAATCTTTTAACCAGTTGTATGAAATATTCATAATACGAAAATTCTAAACCTCTTGATCAAGAGGTATTTATATTATAATTCTTTATTTGTTTCTAAATTCCGCCAAAAATACGAAATTTTATTCGTTCTCTGAAAAAAAAGTAGAGATTAAGTCTATTTTTAAATTTTAATTAAAATGTTAAAAACGAGGTGTTAGATAAAATCTATATCTAGGCTTGTTTCGCTTTCCAGCAAAGGATTTCAAATTTTCACATTTGATAAATTTAAGCACTCGTAAAACTTTTTAGTTTTGTCGTTGTTTGATTCTTATGTAAATTTGCTGCGTTTTAATAGAAAACGTACTTTGATTCTAAGCGTAGAGTCGAGTTTTTCCGAGAATCGGAAAAGTCTTAACTGACGATTGCGAAACGTGATTTAAGGCTTTAGTACAAACCTAAAAATTATTTTATGAAGTATTTGAAGTATTTCTTGCTTGGAGGGATATTCCTGCTAGGATCGTCCTACACAACAAGAACTTCGGAGATTTCGGAAGGTATTAGTCCCGGAAATCTTATCCCCAATTTGAAAATAGAAAACAATTTGGGGCAAAAAATTGACCTCCACCAATTGAAAGGAGTTAAGGTATTAGTGAATTTTTGGGCTGCTTATGATGCAGAGTCCCGTATGAGAAACATTCAATTGTGGAACACTTTGAAAGGAGAGAATGAGCAAATTGTGCTAATATCTGTCTCTTTCGACGAAAGTAAATCTGTGTTTGAAAAAACACTCCTTGTTGATGGAATTGATAGCGAATATCAATTTTTAGACACAAAAGGCTCAGAGTCTGAAATTTACAAAAGACATCGACTCGAAAAAGGTTTTAGAAACTACTTGATTGACGAAAATGGGGTTATCATCGCAAAGGATGTAACTGTAGAAAATTTAAAGACATTGTTGTAAAAAAAACAAGTCTTGAAAAGATAATGAAAAGATGGATTTTTAGAAGTCCATCTTTTTTTGTTTGGTCAAATACGAAAGACACCGATTATATATATGAAACCGTCTAGACTTTTTCGTTTTATTCAATTTTGTCATCCTGAGAGTATCGAAGGATCTGTTTTTTAGATGTTTCACTACGTTCAACATGACAAAAACTCAAAAATTAAGTATAATTTAAAAAGTCTAGACGGTTTCTATGTCTAAAAGAGAAAATAACATCGGGCGAAAAAAAATTCGTCCCCACAAACTGTTTTTGTTTGAGGCTTTTTTATACTTTTGTGTCCTGAAATAAAGAAATCTGTAAGATAATTATCATAAGTCGAAGTTTATGGGAAGAGCATTTGAATATAGAAAAGCAACCAAAATGAAACGTTGGGGCAATATGGCCCGTGTTTTTACAAAATTAGGTAAACAGATTACAATCGCTACAAAAGACGGAGGACCCGACCCCGATACAAATCCTCGCCTACGTGTATTGATGCAGCAGGCCAAAAAGGAGAACATGCCTAAGGAAAATGTGGAGAGGGCTATAAAAAAAGCAACATCTAAAGAAGAAGCCGACTTCAAAGAGGTTGTATATGAAGGATATGGACCTTTCGGGATAGCTATTGTTGTGGAAACTGCAACTGACAACCCTACCCGCACTGTGGCTAATGTGAGAAGCTATTTCAACAAACATGGAGGTTCGTTAGGTACTTCGGGAAGTTTGGAATTTATGTTCGATCATAAGTGTGTATTCAAAATTTCGGAAAAAGAAGGAATATCCCTCGACGATCTTGAATTGGAACTTATCGACTATGGTGTTGATGAAATAGAGCAAGACGAAGACGGAATCTTGTTGTACGGAGAATTTAAGTCGTATTCGGAGATTCAAAAATATCTGGAAGACAATGGCTTCGAAATACATAGTGCCGAATTTGAACGTATTCCGCACGAACTGAAAGATGTGACAGAAGAACAACGTACTCAGTTAAACAAACTTCTTGACAAATTTGATGATGACGAAGACGTGCAAAATGTCTTCCACAACATGAAACCGGAAGAAGAATAAATTTAATCATTTTGTAGACAAGTTACGAGTTACATGTTGTACAAAATATGTAACCCGTAACTGTTCCAAAAGACAAAGTAACTCGTAAAAAAGCAAAGATCGTCTTTCTTCATATAAGAAAATTTTTACCGACACCGAAAACAAATTTGATAATTATTTGTTTTAGAATATAAAAGTTATAATTTTGTAGAGCGGATAAAAGAATTTGCAAATTAATGTAAATTATCATACTCGGTTTCTTAAAATAACTTTACACAACGGCTTTATTTATAAATAATAGTTACAATGTCTAAAATTTATAACATTCAGAATCAAGAAAAAGCGGCAAACGATTGCTCTTTCGACATCAGCAAGATTGAGAACAAGGAAGTACACGAAAAAGGTACATACCAAGAGATTCTTAAAATCTTCAAAGAAGCTTTTGATTTGATTGATATAACAAAAATCATCAAAGGCTTGAAATAAATTTACACTCTTCTTATTGGTACTAGGTTGAGAAGTAATTCCTTTGCTCATTATGAATAATAAATGAGTTCGGGTGTTTACTGACAACAAAATGCAAAATTGAGGTTAATTCGTAAGAATTGGCTTTTTTTGTTTTGTAAGGTTCGCTATTTACAAACAAATTTCTCTAAAAATATTTTCTTACAATAGATATTGCTTACTTTTGCCCCGAATTAATTTTAAAATTTTTTAAACAATGAAAAAAAATCAATTTGGGAAGCACTCTGTTTTCCGTTTCAAACGGTTTGAACACAGGGCTTACAGTGCATTTAACAGCATGCACAGAGTAGTAAACATTGGTGTTGTAGTCGGTTGTATGCTGACATTCGCAAACACAACAGAATCGTTAGCTCAATCAGTATCTAACGATGAAACACCATCACGCATCACAGGCGAAAGTTTGGAAGAAGTTGTTGTCACAGCATCTCGGATCGAATTGTCTATGGATCAGGTTGCAAAACTGGTGACAGTCATCACTCGTGACGAAATTCAGCAGGCACCCGTCCAGAGCATTCAAGACCTCCTTAATTATGCAGCCGGGGTAGATGTGCTGCAACGTGGCGGACACGGAGTTCAAGCCGACATTTCGATCCGGGGCGGATCATTCGATCAAACAGCAATTCTTCTCAACGGAGTAAACCTCTCCAACCCTCAAACGGGACACTACAGTTTCGACATTCCCATCAACCTTAATGACATTGAACGCATAGAGATCATACACGGACCTTCGTCTCTCGTATATGGAGCCAGTGCCTTTTCGGGTGGGATAAACATTATCACGAAAAAGAATCCCGATCATAAAGTATACGGAAAACTTCAGGCCGGAATGCACGGCCTATTTGGAGTAGAAGCCGGTGGTTCATTACAAACAAACTCTTCCAGTAATCAGCTATCTGTCGGGTATAATCGCTCTGACGGTTACATAAACAACAGCGATTACGATATTTTTAACGCATTGTGGCAAACCCGTCTCAATGTTGATCGGTCGAAAATAGATATACAACTGGGATATAACGACAAGCAATATGGAGCCAACACTTTCTATTCGGCAGCATATCCTAATCAATACGATGAAACGAACACTATTATGGCTTCCATAAAAGGTGAGACAGGTGATAAATTGAAATTTATCCCTCTAGTTTATTGGAACAGGCATAATGATAAATTTCAGCTTACGAAGAATAGCGGTTCGGCAAATCATCACAGGACTGATGTTTATGGGTCGAACCTGAACCTTCAATACTCTTCTTCTCTGGGAATTACCAGTCTAGGAGCTGAATTTCGCAACGAAGGCATAATCAGCAGCGTATTGGGTAAGCCGATGAACGAGCCTGACGGTAAATATACCCATTCCGACAACCGTACCAATATTAGTTATGCTTTGGAGCACTCGCTAATATTGAACAAATTTACTCTAACTGCGGGAATATTAGCCAATTATAACACTTCTCTGAAAGGTAGTTATAAATTTTATCCGTCAATTAATGCGGGTTATCGCATAATCGACAATCTTAAAGTTTATGGTTCGTGGAGTAAAGCCACCCGTATGCCAACTTTTACCGATTTGTATTACAATACAAAAACACACTCTGGAAATGCCAATCTGAAACCTGAGTATTCTGAATCTTACGAACTGGGATTTAAATATTCCAACTCGTTTCTTTCGGCATATATAACCGGATACCTGATGAATGGAGATAATTTGATTGACTGGGTAAAAGAAAATCCGGACGACAAATGGCAATCCATAAATCTGGCTTCAATAGACAAAAAAGGATTGGAGATTGGTGCAAAAATATATCCGCATACTTTTATTCAATTCTTAAATCCGTCAACATCTTTGCAATTAAGTTATGCTAGATTAAATCAGGATGGTAAAAATAATTCGGGAGAAGTGAACTCAAATTATGTACTGAACTATCTTCGGGATAAATTTACGGCACAACTGAATCTCCCTCTGTATAAAGACAAAATAACAACTTCCTTTAACTTCAGATGGCAAAAACGCATGGGTAATTATATAAATTATGAAACAAAGGAGTCTGTCCCCTACCCTGCTTTTTCAACTTTAGATTTTGGCATAAAATATAAAGTAACTAAAGGGTTTATAGTTAATTTAGCTATTAATAATCTGTACGATACACATTATTTTGATCTGGGAAATATACCTCAATCCGGATTTTGGTTGATGGGAGGAATAAGTTACACGCTTAAATAGAATCAGATAAGTATTGGGTAATCAAGTAATTACCCAATACTTAAATATACATATAAATATTTTTTATATTTCAATAAATAAAATATGTGTTTTTTAGCATATTTTTATTTGGAAGATATAATTTTTCGCCTTACCTTTGTGGTATCAATGATGAAGTAAGGTATTAGTCATTAGGTAAGAAGATTGAAAAAAAGGTTATTTAGGTTTAGTTTTAGATTGTTTTTAGTGTGTTCAAAAGGTTGCCCTTTTGGGCATTTTTTTTATATACATGCCAAAATGGTTGGTAAAACGGGGATCAATGAAATGGAGATAATGGACAGATATTCATATAATCAAATGGTTGGTCTGTATGGCCCCCTGCACTCAGTTGTACGCCATCCCGTTTTATGTTAAGTAAATTTTTTTCGTCGAATGTCCCAAAAGTAAAATTATGCTATTTCGACTTTCAAAAGGGATTGAAAAATACTTTTGGGACATTTAGTTCTTTTATTCTTGTTCGCTGGGCTGCTCTTCTTTTCTCAGCAATTTGGAAATTTCATCATCATTGAGCTGTTTTAGGTTAGTAACTAGAAATTTTTCGTCAACAAAATCGCCTAGTTCGTTACACTCTTTTATAGCGTTTTCAATGCTCAAGTTGACCTGATGATTCAGATCACACAGAAGCAATAACCTTATATAGTCGGGTTTTATTTCCAGACTTTCAATCTCAATCTTATCCCTGTCGAATGCAAATTGTAGTTCCCGAATCAAAATTTCTTTCTGAAAAACAGTGAACTCGTTTCTGCTGGCAGAGGCTATAACAGCAAAAAAACGTAACTTATTGTCTTTTCCGCCCAATCCGGTGGACACATAAAATTGTTTCTCTCCAGACAGTTCCGTATCCAATAAAATACGGCTTTCTATCAGTGCCATTGCAGACCAGTTTTGCAATTCCTTCTCCAGCGGATTCCTGTGATAGGCTTCTATTGCCCTATAAGCAGCCACATCTGTCAGGCTAGCCAAAACAGTCAGGTAATACCTTTTGTCTTCTACATTTACTTCGGGCGTAAAAAGCCTTGCAATCAGATAGTTTCTGTCAAATTTATCCTTATCATTATTATTTTGAATGTATTTCGAAAATTTAAAATATCTCACTTGTTCTTCAACAGGAACAATTTCATTCAATATATGTAGATTAGGTTTCATTTCACCCGACGAATCTCTAAGTTTGCTAAGCATGTCATCAAAATTTTCCATATCATTTTCTTTTTTGGTGAATACTTAGAAAGTGTGTCGAATTTGGAACACGGAGTACACTGAAACAACTTTTAGAAGAATCAACTTTTTACTTAAAAACCGAATTATTATAAATATGTGCGAATTACTGTTTTAATAAAAAAACTGTCTTATCAGTGCCTTCTGCGTTCTTTAATTTTTGAGACACTCTCCTTTATTATTATAACAAACCAATGGCAAAAACTATTCCAATGTTAACAAATAATTAGATATGCTTATTTAAAATAATTATAAATAATGCACTTTTTTCGTCAAAAATGAGCATCTTTGTATGCCAAAAGCAAACCGATATAATATAACAACATATTAGATGAATCTTTCAGATTTAAAAACCGGCGAAATTGGGATTATAACGAAGGTAAACGGAAGCGGTGCTTTTCGAAAAAGGATTCTCGAAATGGGATTCATAAAAGGAAAAGCGGTTAAAGTTATCCTCAATGCCCCGCTCAAAGACCCTATCAAATATAAAATAATGGATTACGAGGTTTCGCTCCGCCGTAGCGAGTCTCAACTCATAGAAGTTACATATCCCGACTATAATAAAAAAAATACGCCCCTTGCTGAAGCATACGATTTCGATAATATTGACGATTCGGACAATCAAGATCTCGAAAAAACCGTAAAAGACGGCAAAACTATAACCGTGGCTTTGGTAGGAAACCCCAATGCGGGAAAAACCACCCTGTTCAACCTTGCCTCGGGAGGTCACGAACGGGTAGGAAATTACGGAGGTGTTACGGTCGATTCGAAAGAAGGCAAACTGAAACACGCCGGATACAAGTTTAACATAATTGACCTGCCCGGAACTTACTCTATTTCGGCTTATACGCCTGAAGAACTGTACGTTCGTAAATACCTGATAGAAGACAAGCCGGACATTGTGATAAATGTTGTCGCTGCATCCAATCTGGAGCGGAATTTATACCTGACAACAGAGTTGATAGACCTGGGTGTTCCTGTTGTTATCGCCTTGAATATGTACGACGAACTTGTGTCTTCGGGTAGTGAATTCGACCACGACAAGTTGGCTAAACTGATAGGCATACCTATTATTCCAACGGTAGGCCGGTCTGGAAAAGGGTTGCCCGAACTTTTCGACACCATCATCCGTATATATGAAAATAAGGAGCCATACGTAAAAAAAATAAAGATATATTACGGTAATGCAATGGAAAACGCCATTAGCAAGCTGAATATATTGATAGAAAAGAACAGAACTGGAGAAACTGACTATCCTCCTCGCTATTTGTCAATCAAATTGCTTGAAAAAGACAAGGTTATAACGGAGTACATCAAGCAAAACTTTAGTAACCCGAACGAAATACTGGCACTTTGCACTAAAGAAATAAAAATTCTGGAAGCCTCCTTGCAGGAAGACACCGAATCTGCCGTAACCAATGCCCGATATGGTTTCATCACGGGAGCATTGAAAGAAACATACAAGGAAAAGCAACACGAGTCCGATTCAACACGGATTATCGACGCCATCGTGACCAACAAATATCTGGGATTCCCTTTGTTTTTCTTGTTTATGTGGATAATGTTCGAATGTACCTTCCGTCTGGGGCAATACCCTATGGATTGGATTGAAACCGGTGTAGGCGCGTTAAGTGATTTCATTCGCAACTCCATGCCCGAGGGCATGCTCAAAGACTTGCTGGTAGACGGCATCATCGGAGGAGTTGGCGGTGTTATTGTATTTTTGCCCAACATTGTCATACTTTATGCCTTTATCTCATTTATGGAAGATTCGGGTTATATGGCACGAGCCGCCTTCATTATGGATAAGGTTATGCACAGGATGGGATTGCACGGAAAATCGTTCATTCCTCTGGTTATGGGATTCGGGTGCAACGTCCCTGCAATCATGTCGACCCGCACGATAGAAAGCCGTAACAACAGGATGATTACTATGCTCATCACGCCTTTTATGTCGTGTAGCGCACGTCTACCCGTTTACCTGTTGTTCACCGCAATATTTTTTAAGGAACATGCCGGCTTGGTCTTGTTTGGCTTATATGTTACAGGAATCGTACTTGCCGTTATCTCTGCACGCTTGCTCAAGCGGTTCTTTTTCAGTCGGGACGACACTCCGTTCGTGATGGAGCTTCCGCCTTATCGTATGCCAACCGCAAAATCGGTAGGGGTTCACATGTGGGATAAATCCCGCCAATACCTCAGAAAAATGGGGGGCGTTATTCTTATTGCTTCCATTATCATTTGGTTTTTGGGATATTTCCCCAACGATCGGAAATTTGATGACAAAATAGAAGAACAAATCTCTCTTATCGAGAAAAAATTTGATAATAAGGAAATAACCAAAGAAGAAAAAGAGGCACAAATAACCAATCTGGAAAGACAGAGAAATCTTGAACACGCCGAAAATTCTTATATCGGTCAAATAGGTAAATTCATTGAGCCTGCCGTAAAACCATTAGGTTTCGACTGGAAAATCGGTGTCAGCCTGGCATCGGGCATGGCAGCAAAAGAGGTAGTTGTAAGCACATTAGGAGTATTATACACCGGACAACAAGATCAGGACGAAGAATCGGATTCGCTGCGAGACAGGCTGGCAAACGCAACAAATCCCGACGGAAGTCCCACGTTCACACCATTGGTAGTGATTAGCCTGTTGTTGTTCGTACTGATCTACTTTCCTTGCATAGCCGTCATAGCAGCCATAAAAGGAGAATCGGGTTCGTGGAAGTGGGGGTTATTCACGATAGTGTATACAACGAGTCTGGCTTGGATATTGTCATTCCTTGTCTATCAGATCGGTAGCTTATTTATATAAATATAATTGAACGAATTTCTTTATAAATTGTTACATATATATACAGACATAAAGAAAGGGTGGAAATATGATTCAAGAAATAATTGTAGCAATAATCGGATTTATAGTTTTGGGAATAATCATTCGCAAGATGTATTTTTTCTTTTTTCGAAAAGAAGAAAGCGAAAATGTGTGCGGATGTACAGATTGCTACTATAACAGTGTAAAAAAAGTAAAATAATTGCTTCGTTATTTGCATTTTTCGAATCTTAAGAGTATATTTGAAATACAAAAGATAACAAAACAAGTTCTTTAAAGATATTAGTCGTGCTGATCGATTGGGAAACTCATCAGATCTAACAAATTACCGAGACAAGCTCATCGATTCTAATGGCGGGTCACATCCTTCGGGAATGCTTTATGCGCAGTGAATTACAAAGGGGTCGAGGCACTCAAATCCTGTTTATAGGAGTTTCGGCTTATTCCATCAGTACGGCTATGTTATACAAAAAGCAGACTTTTTATGAAGTCTGCTTTTTTTGTTTTTTGCTGCCATTCAACAGCCGATGTTCAAGGCTAAATTATTATCTGAAGATCTATAATTGAAGAATGTGAATCACCTAATTACACATCAATATTTTTGAGACTTCCTATTATCTCTAGCTGTTTCCTGAAAAATTCTATCCGCTCTTTTTCACCACTATGCGTAATCAGATTTGATTGACGTTTCAGCGATTGAATCCATACCTTTCTTCTTTGATATGTCTTTTCATCTAACGAAGCAATTCCATTCAACGTGAAGGCTTTTACCACTGTCAGATGATAGTTAGGCACATCTATATAGCAATAACCTGTATCGAAACTAACGTTTGAGATGTATAAATTCACCTCGTTTCCGGTTTCTTTAAATCGGCCTGTTAAACTGAGGTTTTCTATCTCACTCAGAATGTCCAGCAAATCTTGCCTGATCAATTGAACCTCGTCAAAAGTAACCAAACCAATGTTGTAATAATATTTGATTTCATGCACCAAATAAGAGAATATTTGATAATCGAATATGAAGTCCGTCTTTTTCAGATACCGGGCTGCTATTTTATTCTCCAATTGTATCTTTTTCAATTTCGGACAAATAACAATCTCTTTATATGCCAACGGAACCGATGTATTGAACTGATATCGCCACTTGAAAAGGAAAAACCTTGAAATATTTTCGTGTGCAACATACAATGGTTGCGGCAATATATTAGTGGCTTCACCTCCTTCTGTGTCCGGATTATCTTTCAACTGCAATATAAGGTAGTTAATTTCTTCCATCAAGGCATAGTCTGAGTCGGTCGGACTCATATATTCAATCATGTTAAACTGAAATGGCCTTTTCTTGGCAGAATCTATACGAACCAGATTGTCTATAGACACACCCAATTCTTTCGAAATAATTGCAACTTCGACCAACGTAAAAGGGACTTCACCTCTCAATCGTCGATAAACAGCTTCTTTTCCTATATGCAACATGTCCATCAGGACATTTGCAATATCTATTTTCTGTGGTATTTTTTCTTCCAATACCTCCAATAGATTCTCATAAAGTTTTTCGTATCTCATAACACACTAACAACACAATTATACAAAGAAGCAAAATTTCCTGTCTTCTACAAAGCAAAAAAGAAACTATAATTAACTATTGTCTCATTTTTAATTAAACTTAACTAAAAAACTTTCGGGCAGACCAGAGGCCTGCCTCTACAAATGCACCCGAAATAAGGATGAAAGGTTTGCTCCCTCTCTGTTGGAAAAGGTTAGGGAGAGGTGTAATAGAAGCTCAGAATGGCAGAAAACAGGTTTTATAATTGTGAATAATTGATAGAGAAGGTATCACCATCGGATATATTTCCTGTTTGAAGTCCTTTTTTCAGCCAACGCATACGTTGTGCCGATGTTCCATGATTGAAAGAATCGGGCACAGTATAGCCTTGCGCCTGCATTTGCAAACGGTCGTCTCCAATCTGAGAGGCTGCGTTAATGCCTTCCTCGATGTCGCCATCTTCAATAGAACTGAAATTTTTATTATCATGATAAGCCCAAACTCCCGCATAAAAGTCGGCTTGTAATTCAAGTCTGACACTTAGCTTATTACTTTCGGTTTGACTTAATCTTTGTTGTTGTTGATGCACCTTATCCAACGTGCCTAAAAGATACTGTACATGATGACCAACTTCATGGGCAATGACATACGCATAAGCAAAATCGCCGCCTGCATTCAGTTGTGTACTCATTTCATCGAAAAAAGAAAGATCGATATATAAAGACTGATCGGCCGAACAATAGAATGGCCCTGTGGCCGAGGTGGCATTTCCACAGCCAGAACTAACTGAACCTGAATATAATACCAAGCGAGGCTTCACATACTCCATGCCATTTTGTCTGAATATTTCTGTCCAGACGTCTTCTGTTCCGGCCAGAATAGTTTTTGCAAAAGTTGCATATTCCTCTTCTTGTGCGGTGGGTACATAATTTTCATCGGTGGTTACATTATCTGTTGCCTGCTGAGTAAAGAATTCTACAGGATTACCACCTAATAACCAAATAATTAATCCTGCAACAATAGTGCCTCCAAGTCCTAAAGATACCTTGCCGGCCGACCTTCTACCGCGTCGGTCATCAACATTGTCACTTTCTCTTCTTCCGTCAAGCCTCATATTACTGTCTTTTTTATTTTTTACGTAACTATGTGTGTAATAAAAAACAAATAAAAATATCAATTGTTTTTATCGCTCACACATTCTGTACTTCTTTCATCACTCTTAATAAATTTCCTCCCCAAATTTTGGAAATCTCATCTTCCGTGTAGCCTCTTTCTATAAGTTTTACGGTTATATTTATCAGGTCGTTAGCACTTTCACATCCAATTACGCCACCACCTCCGTCAAAATCGGAACCGATGCCAACATGGTCTATACCAGCAATTTTCACTATATGGTCTATGTGATTGATTACATCGTCAAGATTTGCTTTTTTGCGGTCTTTATTTGTAAACATATTCACCAAACAAACCTGAACCACTCCACCGTTTTTTGCTATACCTTTCAACTGGCGATCTGTCAGATTACGGTCGTGGTCGCACAATGCCCTCGCCGAAGAATGTGAAGCAATAATCGGTTTGGACGATAATTCAATCACATCCCAAAACGTGCTTTCTCCGGCATGAGAAACATCTATCATCATACCTATTCGGTTCATTTCCTTTATCACTTCCTTACCAAAAGGACTCAATCCGCCCCACTCTTTTTTTGTTCGGCTCGATGTGTCGCATATATCATTGTCCGTCGTATGGCACAGCGTCATATAAGTAACACCTTTGTCTCTGAAGCGTTTCAGGTTATTTATATCTTTGCCTATACCATAACCGTTTTCTATTCCTACGAATATTGCCTTTTTACCTTCATCTTTCAGTCTGATAATATCCTGAGGAGTGGCAGCAATACCGCATATATTTTCGTTCATCTTAACTTGCTTCAAGATGCCATTAATCAACCCGTCAACCTTTCTCACAGCCGCTTCCGAAGATACTTTATCCCTGTTTCCTTGCCTGATGTAAGCAGCCATATAAACACCATCCAACATCCCTTCCTGCATTTTCGGGAGGTTTACCTGATTGCTGTCACGCCGGGCTATATTAAAATTCTTCCAATTGAAACACAAAGGCGTATCGGTGTGTGAATCAACAGATAAGATTCGTGTGTGCATTTCCTTTGCCTGACGATAAACATCAGCTTCTGTCACAAAAAAATTGAAAATCCGAAGCATATCTTTATTGCCCTCCACAGCCATTGCTTCGGGATGCCATTGTATCGCTAAAATAGATCTATTGGGATAAGACTCTATGGCTTCTATCACTCCATCGGAAGACACAGCGGTAACCTTGAACCCCGGAGCAATATCTTTCACCGCTTGATGATGGAACGTATTAACCTGAAACTCTCCCGATCTGCCTAAAACTTCCGCTAATTTAGAACTGTCTGCAACTATCACCGAATGTGTTGCTTCCGAGCGTGCTTCAGTTTGCTTATGAACTATCTCGGTTTTCATTTGCGAAGGTATATCCTGATACAGTGTTCCTCCGAAAGCCACATTTATCAACTGTTCGCCACGACAAATGCCAAGTATCGGAACATTTCGGTTAGAGGCAAGGCGAAGCAATTTCAATTCATAATCGTCTCGCAATGAATCCAAATCAAGGACATTTGCCATTGGTTTTTCCTTGTAAAAAGAGGGATGCACATCTCCTCCACCGGTGAGTATCAGTCCGTCCAGCATTTTCACAACCTCCAGCATACTTTCCGTATCAGTCGTAACCGGCACGATGATTGGTATTCCGCCAGCTTTTATTACAGCTTCGGTATATGCGCCCGAAAGACGGCTTGCGCCTCTGCTATTGCTTGCTGACAAACCGATCAGGGGTTTTATTTTTGTTACAGATTGAGAAGCAGAAATAGCATCAACCTGTTTGTATACATCTTTCAGATTGTATTTACCTTGAGCATTAAGACTATATATTCCGATTAGACTTAATATGCAGGTAAAAAATATTTTCTTCATCTTCATTTCATTTAGTAACTAACATCCCCAGCCATACGGCAACAACACCTATGAGGCAGCTCGCCGCAACATACAACAAAGCTAAAAAGATATGATCGGTTTGCATTAAATCCATTGTTTCACGGGCAAAAGTGGAAAAAGTTGTAAATCCTCCACAAAAACCAACAACTAACAAATACCTCATATTATGATTGTCTATCTGTATCAGGTTCACCAACATTCCGATACAAAAACATCCGACAATATTTATCAGAAATGTGGCTAAAGGAAAAGACCAGAAATAATATTTATGCGTCAATTCTGTTGCCAGAAAACGTAAAATACTTCCTACTCCACCTCCCAGTCCGACTAGTAAAATATTTTTAAGCATTTGATTCGTATTGATTGTAAGCACTTCGGGTGGAGTAAACCCCACCCGAAAATATTTATTGCTGATTATTTATCATCAGGTGCAATCGGTTAAGTATATTCACATCGCTCACACCACTATCGAAATCAAGGGAAAGAAGATTCATTTGCGGATAAAGCTCCTTAATTTTCTTCTCCACACCTTTCGATATTATATGGTTTGCAATGCAACCGAATGGCTGCAACGAAATCACATTATTCACTCCCTGATGAGAATACGAAACAACTTCGGCAGGCAACAGCCACCCCTCACCAAACTGAGCAGAAAGAGAAACTATTCCGTCAGCATTCTTCGCTTCGTGGAAGACATCAGGCAATGGAGTGAAATATTTAAACGCTGATGCAGCGGCGTTCATTGCATTCACTTTCTTGTAAACTAACTTATAAAGCCACTTCATGACGAAATCGGGCATAACCGATTTTTCAATATTGTTGTTCTTCTTCACCTGTGTATTCACAAAGGTTTGCAAGAAAAAGTTGCTGATCATCGGAGGATACACCTCTACCCTATTCTTAATTAACCAGTTAACAACATCTCTATTGGCAAATGAATGGAATTTCAAGAATATCTCCCCAACAATGCCAACCTTCAGAAAGTTGTTCGCATCGTTCATTATCTTGTTAAAATCTTGCGCAGCTTTCGATATCAAAGACAAAAATCCCTTCGCATTGTTTTTTTCTATCAGTTGGATTCCCGCTTCCAGATAATATTCCTGCAATTTCAGGGCATCATCTTTATTTTTTTCCCGTACCACAGCCGCATGATAGAATTGTGAAAGGCAATCGCCAAACAATATGGCATTCAGCGTAACGTGGATTATCTTCAACCAATCTATCTTAAAGCCTTCCTGCTCATTACTCAACCCTCCTACCGCCAAAACCACAACAGGAACATTCTCAAATCCGGCTTCAATCAATCCGCTCTTAATCAGTGACACATAGTTCGTTGCACGACATTGACCTCCGGTCTGAGTGATAGCAACCGCCGTATTCTCCGGATCGTACTTGCCCGATTGCAATGCCTTGATAACGTCACCCACAATGAGCGTGGCAGGATAACAAACCTCATTATTTGCATATTTTAGTCCATTATCGGCAGAAACAGAGTCACTTTTCGGCAGATTATCGAGGTCATATCCACTCAATTTCATGATTGCGGGGATAAACGGAGACAAATAGTCGGTAAAAAACGGAGCGATAATTTTACGTTTCGCCTTGTCTTCCTTGCGGTACATCTTCGTGGTAACGAATGGTTTAATGTCTCCCGACATCGAGCTATTGTATTTCAAACTCTCGATAAGCGAACGCACACGCAATTTAATTGATCCGATGTTACTTACATCGTCCAGTTTCAATATCGTATGCGATTTGTTATGCCTTTTCAGTATGGCTCCCACTTCTTCCAGCAGAAACGTATCGGGACCACAACCAAATGAGGTCATGTGCATCATGTGCACATTCGGACCTTGTTCGGCAACCCATTTGGCAGCCTTGGTAATGCGGTTGACATAAGCCCACTGCGATACCATGTGGGTTTCGTTATGTACGGTTATGGCGTCTTCATTTCGGACAATGTCTTCCGTTATCACATTCACACCTAAATCGGCAATCATATCGGCTAATTTGTGCTGAACTAGCGGATCGGTATGGTATGGACGGCCTGCCAACAATATGGTCAGTTTTTTGTCATCCATGCTTTTTCTGTAAAGCGATTGATTCATTTCTTTCACTTCACTTTCATAGTTATCAAGAGCTTTCAATCCGGCAATAACAGCCTTTTCCGCTTCTTTGGCAGATATTCCTAAAGTTCTCAGATAATCGACGCAATTTTTCTTTAAAAGTTTTTCGTCTTTGAATGTGATGGATGGCGAATCAACGGGTATGCGGTTGTTCGTCATTGGGTCGATGGCACTTTTCACCACATCCGAATAACCCGAAACAATGGGGCAATTGTAGCTGTTCACAGCTTGCTTGTTTTCTTGCCTTTCGAATATTACGTAAGGGAAAAATATTCTGTCAACTTTTTTCTCTATCAGGTCGTAGATATGGCTATGCACCAACTTGGCAGGAAAACAGATATTATCTGCCATAACCGAATGTACTCCCTGTTCGTATTTCTTGAAAGTAGACGATTCGGACAAATACGTTTGCATACCACATTCGTTGAACATAGCGTTCCAAAACGGATATTCTTCGTACATATCCAACACACGGGGAATTCCGATCACAGGCTTACCGGTGTCTCCCTCAAGCTGTGGACGGTTGAATATCTTATCGTATTTCTGATTATAGATATTCACACCTTTTTCCTGTGCAGCACCACCATTCGAAAATATTTTCTCACACTTATTTCCGGAGAAATAAACGTTCTTGTTTTCAAACGTATATTTATTTACCAGACAAACATTCTCACATCCCCTGCAATGTAATGGTTTGGTGGAATATTGTGCCGATTGCAACATACTATCGAGCGAAGCCGGTTCTGTTTCTGTCACCGCATTTTTAGCAAACAGAGCACAACCGTATGCACCCATCAGTTCGGGCAAATTGCTGCGGTGAACCTTGTGTCCGATCAGGTTTTCAAATGCACGGACAACCGAATCGTTGCGCATTGTTCCGCCCTGAACAACAACGTGTTTGCCCAGTTCATTTGTATTTTTCAGTTTAAGCACCTTATACAAGCAGTTCTTAACCACCGAATAAGACAATCCCGCCGATATATCGGCAACCGTAGCACCTTCCCTGAGAAACTGTTTTACTTTGGAGTTCATGAAGACTGTGCAGCGTGTTCCCAAATCGCACGGATATTGTGCTGAACAAGCTATTGTCGCAAAATCCTGAACCGAATATTGCAGCGATTTGGCAAATGTTTCGATGAACGACCCGCACCCTGACGAGCATGCTTCGTTTATCTCCATACGGTATAATGCACCGTTTTCGATAAACATCGCTTTCATATCCTGACCTCCAATGTCCAGAATGAAAGACACTTCGGGATCTAGTTGTTTGGCCGACAAGTAGTGGGCAATAGTCTCAATAATACCATAATCGAGACTGAATGCTGCTTTTATCAGGTCTTCACCGTATCCGGTGGAACAGCTTCCTTTTATTTTTATATCAACTCCCTCTTTTTCACACTCTTCCCTGAACTTATTTAATCCGGTTTTTACAGCCTGAATAGAGTTCCCTTCGTTGGGAGCGTAATGGGTAAACAGCAATCTTTCCTGATCGTCAATGATTGTGATTTTGGTGGTTGTGGAACCCGAATCAATACCCAGATAGGCATATCCCTTATGATCTTTGAGTGATGATGTTTTTATTTGCGACCGTTGCTTTTCTTCCCGCCATTGGCTCAAGTCGTTTTCATCTTCAAAAATACGGGGCAAACGGTCTGACATCTTAAAATCATCTATTGATGATTTATTTGTCGATAATTTGTCGATAAAATCCGACAACAAAACCTCGTCGGCATCTGCCCTGTTGGCTAATGCGCTACCCCATGCGGGCAATAAGTTTGAATTTTCGAGAATTATATAATCATCCTTTTTCAGATGCAGGTAATTGACAAAAGCATTTCTCAGAGATTTGACGAAGGTTAGTGGCCCGCCGCAAAATAAAATTTTAGGGTTAATGCTGCAACCATGCGAGAGTGTTACAACAGTCTGAACGGCTATCGCATGAAAAATGGATGCCGATATATCAGCCTTCGATACATTCTTGCTTATCAGGTTCTGAACATCCGTCTTAGAGAACACTCCACAACGTGAAGCAATAGGATAAACATGTTTTGCCTGTTGAGCCAAAGCGTCCATTTCTTCGATACTGCACGCCAACAAGATAGACATCTGGTCGATGAAAGCACCCGTTCCTCCGGCACAGTTGCCATTCATTCGCATATCGGGTACGCCTTCCGCCGAAAAATAGATAATTTTGGCATCTTCACCACCTATGTCGATAACGGTAGAAATATCAGAGAATTTCTTTTTTATCAATCCTGCCACCGCAACCACTTCCTGTTCGAAAGGAATGGACAACCTCTCGGTAATTCCCATACCGGCAGATCCTGTGATTGTTAGCTGCATCCGACAATCGCCTGTCTTTTCTTTCAATTGTGTGAATAAGGTTTGAACAGCATCTAAAATATTAGCGTTGTGCCGCTCATACTTTGAAAAAACAATGTTATCCGATTCGTCAAGAACAATAATTTTGGCTGTGGTTGACCCTACATCTAATCCTACTCTGATACTCTTCATAATTAAAAACCACCACTTAAAATGGCGTTACGAAATTTTTTAGCCTACAAAAATACTACAATTTAATTTAACATTATTCATCGCAGGTGTTAAATCAAAAAGGCAAAATCACCACAATACAGTTTCACCCTATTGTGGTATTACAACAAATGTAAAGTAAACAAAATATTAAAATTATTGTTTAAAATGTTTATTAAATAATATTAGTCTATTTTCACAATATGGATATACTATTAATATAGCACTTTATTTCAATACGATATCTATTCTCTTATTTCGCTATGCTTTTGGCAATAGCACCCCCTACACAAGGGTTGATATTCCTGTAATTCGCCCAGCATCACTTGTTTATTGTTTTCTACCAACCGATCCGAATAATTGGCTAACCTGCCACAATTGACACATATAGCATGTACTTTTAGCACATCGTCGGCTATTGCACACAAACCGGGCATCGGCCCGAAAGGATTACGTTTGAAGTCCATATCCAACCCCGCAACAATAACACGTATGCCCAAATCAGCCAACTGTTGGCAAACGTCAACCAATCCCATATCAAAAAACTGAGCCTCATCAATTCCCACAACTTCTATGTTCGACGATAGTAGCAGAATGTTGCTCGAATGTTCTACGACTGTCGATGCTATGGAGTTTTTGTCATGAGAAACGACTTCATTTTCCGAATAACGGACATCAATTCCGGGCTTGAAGATTTCAACCTCCTGTTTGGCTATTTTAGCACGTTTCAATCTGCGAAGCAATTCTTCCGTTTTTCCGGAAAACATTGAACCGCAAACAACTTCAATGCTACCTCTCTTTTGTGTTTCGTTTATTTTATTTTCAGAATATATCATCGTTAATATTTCTATAATTTATGTCGGTCACAAATTTAGAAAAAGAAATTTTAGTCAGCAGTCAACAGTCAACAATTAACAGTTAGCATTTTTGTTCTTTGAGGTTTGTAACTTCGGAGTTATTATTTTCCGGATTTTAAATCCGGACAGCAGCTAAACATGGGATTTGCAAATCCCATGTGACGACAGCCTCAGGTCTGATCGAAAGTAGGGACGTGAAATTTTACGCCCGAATATTGAGTTTCTCTCCATATCAGCCCTCCTCACGTTTTTTTTACCAGTTAATTTTATACCCGTTATTATACTATACATAAAAGGTAATTTTTTGATGTATAAGTTATTAAAACATTTGCTTTTCGTACAATAATACAATAAGTTATTTTTTTCTTATAGAACTGGTTTTCTGACACTTGTTAAATACATCTTATTTTCATACTTTTGCATGGAAAGAACAGAATATTTTTAAATTTATGAATGATATAAAGTTATTAAACAGAGCCGCAGACAATATCAGGATATTGGCAGCATCAATGGTTGAAAAAGCAAAATCGGGACACCCCGGTGGAGCTATGGGTGGAGCAGACTTCATCAACGTGTTATTTTCCGAATTTTTAGTTTTCGACCCCAATAATCCTCATTGGGAAGTGCGTGACAGGTTTTTCCTCGATCCGGGACACATGTCGCCGATGCTATATTCGCAATTGGCACTGATTGGCAAATACTCGCTCGAAGACCTACAACAATTCCGTCAATGGGGAAGCGTTACTCCCGGTCACCCCGAGTTGGATGTGGATAGAGGTATAGAAAACACTTCCGGACCGCTCGGACAAGGGCATGCCTTTGCTGCCGGTGCAGCCATCGCCGCAAAATTTATGAAAGCACGTTTGGGCGACCAAATGGATCAAACCATTTACGCTTTCATCTCCGATGGAGGTGTACAGGAAGAAATATCGCAAGGCGTAGGACGTATTGCCGGAGCTTTAGGTCTGGATAATTTTGTAATGTTCTACGATTCGAACGGTATACAATTATCAACCGAAACAAAAGATGTTACGATAGAAGATACCGCCGAAAAATATAAAGCATGGGGATGGAGGGTTATCACTATTAATGGTAACGACCCTGTCGAAATACGTGCTGCTTTGACAGAAGCTAAACAAGAAAAAGATAAACCGACGCTCATCATCGGTCACACAATAATGGGTAAAGGTGCCCGCACTGCCGATAATGTTTCTTACGAAAACAAAACGGCTACACACGGCATGCCGCTAGGAGAATCAGGAGCCAGCCTCGAAAAAACAATCGAGAATCTGGGTGGTGACGCTCAAAACCCGTTCCAGATATTCCCCGAAGTTGCCGAATTGTACGCTAAACGTACGGAAGAACTCAAGAAAATTGTATCAGAGAAAAATGCGGCGATTGATGCTTGGGCAAAAGCTAACCCAGAACTAGCCGCCAAGAAAAAGCAATGGTTTGCCGGACAGTTGCCAAGAATTGACTGGGCCGGTATTGCTCAGAAAAACGACATCGCAACCCGTGCCGCTTCCGCTACGGTATTAGGCGTATTAGCTCAACAGGTTGAAAACATGGTTGTATCGTCGGCCGACTTATCAAACTCCGATAAAACTGACGGTTTCTTGAAATACACTAAAGCGTTCAAAAAAGGAGATTTCTCAGGAGCTTTCCTTCAAGCCGGTGTTTGCGAACTGACGATGTCTTGCCTTTCGATAGGTATGAGCCTTCATGGCGGAATCATTCCGGCATGTGCCACGTTCTTCGTATTCTCCGACTATATGAAACCTGCCATCCGTTTGGCTGCATTGATGCAACAGCCGGTTAAATTTATCTGGACTCACGATGCTTTCCGTGTTGGGGAAGACGGGCCTACACACGAACCTGTGGAACAAGAAGCTCAAATAAGATTGATGGAAAAACTTAAAAACCATCACGGGCAAAATTCTATGTTGGTTCTTCGTCCGGCGGATGCTGTGGAAACAACTATCGCTTGGAAACTGGCAATGGAAAACACAGCTACACCTACCGGGTTGATTTTTTCTCGTCAAAATATAAAAGACCTACCATCGGTAGGCGCAAGATACGAAGAGGCTTCCCTTGCATCAAAAGGTGCATACATAGTGAGCGATGCCAAAGATTACGATGTTATTCTGTTAGCTTCGGGATCGGAAGTTTCAACACTTGTTGAAGGGTCTAAACTATTGGAAGAAGAGGGTATCAAAACCCGTATCGTTTCTGTTCCATCCGAAGGTTTGTTCCGCTCACAACCAAAAACATATCAGGAAGAAATCTTACCGGCCGACGCAAAAAAATTCGGACTTACAGCCGGATTGCCAGTAAATCTGGAAGGACTTGTGGGCGACCACGGCAAGGTGTGGGGATTGCAAACATTCGGTTTCTCTGCTCCATACAAGGTTCTGGACGAAAAACTTGGCTTTACGGCAGAAAACGTATACAAACAAGTTAAAGAGTATTTAAAGAAATAATTCTTACTGTTACTTAATTATGACAAATTCATTATTTTCTCAATCCGAAAAACCGATAGGAATATGCAGCGATCATGCCGGTTTTGAGATGAAATCGTACATTATATCATTATTTGAAGAAAAGGGTATCGCATACAAGGACTTTGGAACACATTCGCCCGAAAGTACCGATTACACCGACTATGCCCATCCTCTGGCCATAGCTGTTGAAAATAATGAGTGTTATCCGGGAATAGCTCTTTGCGGAACCGGAAATGGTATGAATATGGCCTTGAACAAACATCAGGGCATACGTTCGGCTTTGTGTTGGAATGATGAGATAGCCAAGCTTGTGAGGGCACATAACAATGCTAATGTTTTGGTTTTGCCTGCACGTTTCATCACAAATGATGAAATGTACAACATTCTTGTAGCTTTCCTCAACACTCCTTTCGAGGGTGGAAGGCATCAAAGACGTATAGAAAAGATTCCTTGCAGATAATTTTTAAAGGTGTATATATACCCAACAACAAGAGGCATCCGATTTCGGATGCCTCTTGTTGTATCTGGCAGAATGATAGACTATTCTTCGGTTTCTTTAGGAAAATACATATCGTATGTATACGATGGGTATGATATTTCCACTTTCTTAGTGGTTTTGTTATATACGTATGTTCTAAACTTAACATGCACTGTAGTAACCGAGCTCGATTCACTTTCTTTGAAATACTCGGAAGAAGGAAGAAATCTACGCAAGCTGGACAGGTTTATAATTTCGCTCTGAGTTACTTCTTTCACCTCCTCGTTTCCTGCGGCAGGCTCTCCTTTATTTATCCTGATATCGAGCACAACCGTGTTTTTATCAAGAGCACTTTCGCCATCTTTTTGGTTGTCTTTGTCAAAAATAACCTCCATGTTGATGTATTGACCTCCTTTTTGAGCAGCTCCGTACGAAATCAGCCATTTATCGTCAAAGACAGGATATCCAAAGAACGATTTCACGCTAAAACCGTTGAAGATGGTATAAGCCGAATCGGTAACTGCTTCCGCATTTTTGAAATATAATTGCCGTTGTGATGCAGCCGGATATACTTCACTTGGAGGTAGAATAACGTTTTGCGCTTTAAGTATGTTTGTTCCGCCAACAGTGTTATCCATATTGACTTTGTATGACGACAGTTTTATGATATCACCTGCACCATAAGATTCAATGCCATCGAAAGTTATGAATCCTCCTTGGCTGTATATAGATGGAGCAACGGCATACTTCATGAATGTATGTTCCGTGTCATATTTTATCAACATATATTCTTCCGAAGCACTGATTGAAGATTCGTTGTCGCCTAAGCACGACGACATGATAGCTGCAAAGGATAATGTTGCGGCTAACAAACTAAAAAAACTTTTTTTCATTTACACACGATTTTTTTTAAGATTCAATTATATTTTATTCAAAAGTACAACAATAAAATCTGAGTCACCTACACTCTGATTGTTAAATAACAAAAAGATTGCGACTTTAGAACTCAAATTTAAGACCGACGTTCAAGTCTAAATGAAACTCTTTATCTGTATAAATAGTCTTATACGGATTGTTAATATCAAAATAATATGCTCCGCCTAACGAGCTGTAAATAAATATATTGTCATATACAGGATAAGAAAATCCTAATGATGTGGATACCGAAAACTGAGGGTTGTCCTGATGAATAGATTTTGATATATATGTGTCGGTATTGGACAGGTCATTGACATTCCGTTTCACCTTGAATTTTCCGTGTATATCTTTTTGTATCATTCCGCCTGCCGAAATGTATAATCGTCCTTTGTTCCATTGCTTGAGGTCGTAGTTAAGAAATAGCGGAACTCCCAGATAATGGAATTTTTGAGTTGCAGTTGCTTCCAAATCAGAGCCGATAGGCGTATTGCCTTTAGAATAAAGGTATGTGTAGACCAATCCTGTCTGCAGCGATAGTTTAGGTGTAAACCTTTTCCCGATACCCAATCCGAAAGAAACAGGTTGATTGTGTTTCATCTTCAAATTGGATATGCCGTCAACTATGTTGTTTTCTCCGGTCATCGAGTGAATGTATTTCGCCATCGGGAATTGCTCCGTTTCTTTGTTGAAAGGTATAAAGCCTAACACATTCACATCGAAATTGTATTTCGATAGTCCTTTTTCTTTCTTTTCTTTTTTGGGTGAATGTTCCTCGAACTGGTAGTATGGGGATATTCTGTAAAAACTTTCTTTACGTTTCATTCCATTGGCCGGAACGTCGGCTTTGGCGATGTTGCCTATCTTATCTGCCCTTTTGTAGAAACTTTTCTTAGCAGGTTTTACTTCGGGCTCTTCTATCTTCGGAATTATTTTTTCAACTTCTTCCTTTGCTGCCAGCTGAATGGGCATCACCTTTTTTCTTCTGGCTATATATCTTTGTTGGGCAACTACCGGTTCTTCTTCAACCGTTTCGGGTGCAACTACCGGAACTTTCGAGTGGATGGTGGTGGCATCGTCTTGCTTGTAATTGAATAGGTCGAAATTGATGACAGCTACGGTCATGGCAACCGCAGCTACTATTCCTGCCGCAATGGAAGCAACTTTAGCCAAAGTCCGCTTAGGCAAGAATATTTTTTTCTTGGGCAAGTCATTTTCTATTCGCAACCACAGGTCGCCGGGCACATCGGCCTCGAAGCTCTGCAGCTTTGAAGAAAAAATATCTTTTATGTCATCCCTACTTTCTTTCATACAATCAATCTGCTCTGTGCAGAAATTCTTTTATTTTGTGTTGTAAAATTTGTCTGGCTCTGTTATACTGCGAACGAGATGTTACCTCGTTAATACCTAGCATTTGTGCTATTTCCTTGTGCGATAATTCCTCTATGGCATAAAGGTTGAATACTGTTCTGTAACCTTTAGGCAATTGCTGAATCATTTTCAGCAACTCTTGTTCTGAAATAAGGCTTGTTCCTTCCTCTGTCGATTCGTCAACCAATTCGGGTATATTCTGTATATCTTCCGAGTTGTGAAAAAACGATTTGTTTTTTCGGATATTTTCAAGAGCCATATTGATAAATATCCTTTTAAGCCAACCTTCGAATGAACCCTTTCCCGAATAGGAACTTATATTGTCAAAAACTTTAATAAAACCGTCGTGCAAAAGATCTTGAGCCGATTCCGGATCACTACAATAACGCAAGCATATCCCATAAATCTTACGAGAATACATCTCGTAAAGTGCTTTTTGGGATTCCCTTTTATGCGCTTTACATCCTGCTATCAGTTGCAGTTCGTCCATTAATCTTCTCCGGCTCTAAATACTAGACACAAAATTAAAAAAAACGTTGCATCTAAAATGAAAAAAAAATTATAAAAATTCGTCGGGCAAATTCACTAAATACAATTTGCTTGTCGAACGAGTTATGGCTGTGTACAACCACCTATAAAAATTTATGCCCAAGTGTTCTTGGGAGATGTACCCTAGATCTAAAAATACATTCATCCATTCGCCGCCCTGTGCTTTGTGACAAGTGACTGCGTATCCGTATTTTACATGCACAGAATTATAGTAGGGGTCTACTTTCATCTTTTGCATTTTTCCGGCTTTTGTATGTATGTCGGAATAATCTTCAAGAATATTGTAAAACAAATTATCCGATTCTTCTCTGGATAGTCCAGCGTTATCATTGTTTAATGTATTTAATAATATTTTGATTTCCAATTCGATAGCGTAATCGGGATGTCTGACTAGTACATCGCAGAAACGAAAGCCATATAGTTCTTGGGTTTTTCGTACCCTCAAAACTTCAACCAGTTCACCATTGGCCAGAAAATCTATATTATCAACATTTTCGGTCCAAAAATAGTTATTTTTTGTTACCAATAAAAGATCTCCACCCGAAAGTTCTTCTTCCCTGTACAATATTCTGTTTCTGACTCCTTGATTGTAAATATTCGATCTTTTGTTCGATCGCGAGATTATCATTGTTTGCTCAATGCCATCCCTGTTGTAGCAAGTGTCTATGGCTTCGATCAAATCTTCGCCCGATATTTTTTTTATGTCGGAAAATCCGTCCAGCTTTAGTTTCGGGTAGTCTCCCGTTTCGCCCGAACTCAGGGCATTACGTATCAGGGTGGCGTTGTATAATATGCCGGAACTTTCGGCCTGTCGCACAATCCGGGTGAGTGTGCTCTCTGTTACTTCCAAGCCGTATCCTTGCAGCACATCGGGTTGAAGTGCCGGACTAAACTCCTGCATCACAGGAGGTAACTGTGCTGAGTCGCCAATCAGTAGCAAGCGGCAATTTTCGCCTGCGTATACATAATGAATGAGGTCGTCCAACAATCTGCCCGATCCAAACATAAAAGAATCCAACCCTTCATTACTTATCATAGAGGCTTCATCAACAATAAATAATGTGTCTTTGTGTAGGTTATCCGTCGGAACAAAACCGGAGGGTTCGTTCGAAAATCGTTTTTGCCTGTATATTTTTTTATGGATGGTGAATGCGGGATGATTGGCATAAGTGGCAAACACTTTGGCGGCTCGTCCTGTCGGGGCTAATAGCACTGTTTTTTGTTCGAACTGGGTCATGGTTTTAACCAATGTTCCTATTAACGAGGATTTTCCTGTTCCCGCATAGCCTTGAAGTAAGAATATAGAGTCAGAGTTTCTACTGAAAAGAAACTTTCCGATTTTTTGTAAAGCAATAGCCTGTTCATCTGTTGGTGTGAACGAAAAGTTATCTTTTACCCTTTCTATGAAAAATTGCTCCACTAATTCTTTTTATCTTGATTATGAATGACGAAGATAACGAAAAAGAATTGATGGATGCTAGCTTTCTGGCATAAAAATGCCAATGATGAGAGAAATTTAGAGATGTAGGGGCGAGGTTTTACTCCGCCCGAAGAACAGAATTTCGGACAGGGCAAAGCCCAGTCCCTACATGTATATATTATTTATGTGAATCAGTAGTTGAAAAACGTTGGTTTTATTTATATAATACACTGCGCGCAATCATATAGATTGCTTGCATTCCTTTTGCCTTAAGCCGCAAAAGGAATCAAAAAGGCTTTCTGTGACTCAGGCTTCTTGCCGACCCACTATACAGCTTATAAGCTGAACAAAAAATAACTCGCACCAAAAGACTGTTAAAACTAGAATGGTTCGGCTATGCTCAAACAGCTTTTTGTTCTGGTCGCTTATTTGCGCTGTGTGGGTGCCCCGTCAATTAGCCAAATGTCACATTTTTAAAATTGGGCGTAAGCGTGACGTGCATTAGTGACGCAGCCGGGTGACCTGACCGATAAAGTTGGCGCAAAACTAAATATCTGTCTGAGCGTAGCGAGTTTATTTAGTTTAGTCAACGAATCGCTTTGTCAGGTCGGCGAGTCACGAAGCACTGTTTTTTGCAACTTTTTGACACCAAAAAGTTGAGAAGACAAGTCTCTGCAAGAGGCGCGGCAGCAAAAAAATGTCGAATAAAAAGAACGTTTTTATTATAGAAGATCCAAATACTGATTGATATTATTTACTCAACATAAAACGGGATGGCATACAGTTGGGTATAAGGACCATACAGACCAGCCTCTTGATTATACGAAATTATCTGCCTATTATTTCCATTCCAGTTTCCAGAACTCACATAAACCCAAAGATAAAGAGTTGTGGTAGTAGTTATTCTTACAGGTATTGCCCCTGATCCGTAGTAATCGGGAGTAGGAGCTCCTTCACTATACAATTTTGGTATAATAATTGATCTTATGGGAGATAAATAGGTTGGAGGAGTATTCGTTGTGTCAGAAGTTGAGAAAAAAATTGACGCAAAACGATTTATTGCGATAGAACCCTGTACTGCATCCCCACCTGCTCCAACCCAGGCTGTAAAGTTCAATTGATAATCGCCGGGAGTTAAAGTGATATTCATGCCGGAATAGGCAATATGCAGATTATCTGATGTTATATCCTGAACAGGGCTTATAATGGTAGTAGGAGGAATATTACCTAATTTCGCATAAGCTACACCCGGCACTTTCCATGTTCCATAACCATTGCCATCTGTGGTTAAAATTTTTCCGTTTCCTTGCGATCCGTCTTGTAACCTAAATCCTCCGCCTTGCGTAGCTGTACGAATATCAACCTTAGCCTGAGGATTGTTTGTTCCTACACCAACCCTACCTAGAGTATCCACCACCACATCGTCCGAAATGTTTGTATTTCCGTTTGTGTCTCTTTGTCCGTCGATGTGGAAGATTCCCTGAGGGTTTTCTGTGTTTATTCCTACCTGTGCTTTTAGTGCCGTAATAGCTAAAAACATAAATAAAATAGAGATGCTTTTTTTCATAATTTTTAATGTTGTTTGTTGTGTTAAATATCTGATTGTTTGATAAATACATCTCTGTCACTCGGTAAGTGACGGATGATTCAATTTAATATATCTACTTTACTGATTATGAGCGCAGTATAAATTCGGGCATTTCCAAAAGTGAAACACTGGTTAAACAATCAGGAATTTTGATGATTTATCCGACCATATGTATTGCTCTAAACATTTAAACAACAACAACTTCTGAGTTCTTATTGAAAAATGTTATAAAAAAAAATTAGTGAGACATTAGTTAAACATGCACAAAAACAAACACTTAAACAAACGAGCGTAAATGAGGCATTATGATGAAAAAGAAAGTTCTTTGATACAATTTCTGACTTTTGAGCAAGATTCTCAATGGCAAACGAGAGAAGATGAAAGCAGGATTGTTATGCTTACCCAAGGTCAATTGAACATCACTTTTAGTGGTATGCAAAACTCTTTAATGATATCCGAATCGAAGATGTTTTTCCTGCCTGCAGGAGATAGTTTGTCGGCAAAAGCTCTGGAAAAAAGCTCTGTTATTGTAATAAAAACAGGAAAGGATTATTGTTTAGATGAACTGAATATCAGTAGTATACACGAATCAAAACCGAATACACATTACCTGCAAATGAACAGTACGCTGCATACCTATGTCCAATCTCTACGGATATATAAGGAAAGCGGTATAAATCAGGATGATTTATATGTGCTGAAAATCAGGGAATTAGTTTGTGTTATGAGAATATTATATTCAGATGAAGAATTGATCGGTTTCTTTCGGTTGCATCTGACGAATGATTTCTATTTTGCGGAACAGGTGCGAAAATTATCTCGCAACACACTAAATGTAAAACTGTTAGCCGAACAGATGAATTACAGTTATTCGGGATTCAACAAACGATTCCGTAAAGCCTTCGGTATGTCGGCTTACAACTGGCTCAGAAAGAGGCGGGCGGATATGGTATATTACGAATTATTCTATACCGACAAGAGCCTGAAACAAATCTCAACTGACAACAAGTTCGCCACGCTTTCTCATTTTAATGAGTTTTGCCACAAGATACTGGGTGATTCGCCCAGACAACTCCGAAAAAACAAACCTCTGTCACTTACCGAGTGACAGAGGCTATATCTCATTGCTAATTAGTGTACAAAGATAGTGAAATTTCAAACAAAAGAAATTAAATTTCAGAAAATAATGGAAAAAATTTCCTTGAAAAAATAAAAAGCAAGTATTACAGACACGGCAAGTTTCATCACAGTTCCGGCCAAAAAACCGATGAAAGCACCAAACCCCGCTTTCAAGGCAACGTCTGGTTTTTTATCGTCGATCAACTCTCCAACAACCGCACCTATAAACGGACATACGATAATACCTATGGGCGAAAAAAATATACCTACAACAACACCTATGGCGCTACCCCACGCACCTTTCGAACCTCCGCCAAATTTTTTGGTACCCCAAACAGGAATGTAGTAGTCGAGAATCTGAACAAGTATAACTATTAATCCCCAGATCAGTAAAAAACAGGGCGAAAACTGTGCCGTAGATGTGAAATGCAGCATGATGATGCCCAAATAGCTGAGAGGTACTCCGGGTATTAAAGGCACTATACAGCCCACAATTCCCGCAATGATGAGTATTATCCCCAATACGATAAGTGCGATATCCAAGACCATCTTAAAACATTTTGAGGCAAAGGTAAAGAATGTTTTGCTTTGTTTTACATATATAATGATGCGTGACGAAAATTTGAATACATCTATACAATCTTTATTCGTTCTTTTTTGTTTCTAAATATAAATTTGATAGATTTGTAGGTGCTTAAATCTTATAAAAAGTAATAATCCTATGTTTACTGAACAAGACTTAATTCTACTGAATAAAAAAGGAATTCTTCCCGAAGATATTGAAAATCAAATAGCTTACTTTAAGCAAGGATTTCCATACCTTAAGTTGCATGGAGCTGCTTCTATCGAAAAGGGCATCAAGCTGATGACCGAAAAAGAACAGGATATTTATATGCAAACGTGGGATTATTATCGGAGCAAAGGCAAAAAGATAATAAAATTTGTTCCTGCATCGGGTGCAGCGAGCAGAATGTTTAAAAATTTGTTCGAATTTTTAGACGCTTCATACAATGTGCCTACAACAGATTTCGAGAAAAGATTTTTCGATAACATCCTGAAATTTGCGTTTTACGACGATCTGGATGAAATGTGCAAAAAGAACGAAGAAAAAAATATCACCCAACTTATTGAAGATGGAAACTACAAGGCGGTAGTTAATAATCTGTTGTTTATAAGGGGATTGAACTACGGAAATCTACCTAAAGGACTATTGAAATTTCATAGCTATCCGGATGGTTCACGCACTCCGGTTGAAGAACATTTGACGGAAGGAGCCATATATGCGAAAGACAACGACGATGAAGTTAATATTCATTTCACAGTTTCGCCCGATCATCATCAATTGTTCATTGATCTTGTTTTCAGTAAAAAAGCGTCGTACGAGGCAAAATTACATACAAAGTTCAATGTGAGTTTTAGCGAACAGAAATCGAAAACGGACACCATTGCCGTGGACATGAATAATGAACTTTTTCGTGACAACGGCTCTCTTCTCTTCCGTCCGGGAGGACATGGCGCTCTGATCGAAAATCTGAACGATTTGGATGGCGATGTCATATTCATTAAAAATATTGACAACGTTGTTCCTGACAGGCTGAAAGACTATGAAGCAAAGTATAAGAAACTACTTGCAGGTGTTTTGGTTGAATCGCAATCGAAAGCGTTTCAGTATCTTGAATTGTTGGATTCGGGAAGATACACACATGATGAACTGATGGAAATTTTGTATTTCCTGCAAAATGATTTGAATATAAAAAATCCGGATACAAAACTGCTCGAAGACGCAGAGCTGGTATTGTACCTGAAACGCAAACTAGACAGGCCTTTCCGTGTATGCGGCATGGTTCGCAACGTTGGCGAACCGGGAGGAGGACCTTTCCTAGCCGAAAATTCGGATGGAACAATTTCGCTTCAGATATTGGAAAGTTCGCAGATCGACATGAACAACAACGACTCGAAGCTGATGTTTGAACAAGGAACCCACTTCAATCCTGTCGATTTGGTTTGCGGAGTGAAAGATTACAGGGGAAATAAATTTAACCTGCTGGACTATGTGGATAAAAATACAGGCTTCATATCGTTGAAATCGAAAAGTGGGAAAGAACTGAAAGCCTTGGAGCTTCCCGGTTTGTGGAACGGGGCAATGTCGGATTGGAACACTATTTTTGTTGAAGTTCCTATCGAAACATTCAATCCTGTGAAGACCGTGAACGACCTGTTGCGAAAAGAACATCAGGCATAATCCACTAAATTATCTGAAATAAAATTATGCCACACATATTATATATAGACACAGCTACGGAGGTCTGTTCTGTTGCTATATCCAATAATGAAGAAATTATTTTCGACAGGCTTGAGACAAAAGGGCCTTCACACGCAAGCCTGCTTGGTGTTTTTGTTGACGATGCCGTGAAATTTCTCAGGAAAGAAAACAAAAAACCGGATGCAGTTGCCGTTAGTTGTGGTCCCGGCTCATACACGGGTTTAAGAATCGGTGTATCGGAGGCGAAAGGACTTTGCTATGGCATGGATATACCTCTCATAGCATTAAACACGCCTCATATTATGGCTGCCGGTGTTGCAAAATCGGGCATGTTAGACGAAAACACATTGCTGTGCCCTATGATTGACGCCCGGCGCATGGAAGTGTATGCCGCCATCTACAATCAGAAATTGGAAATTGTAAGAGACATACAGGCTGATATTGTGGATAGTGATACATACCGGGAATATCTGAAAGATAATAAGATAGCTTTCTTTGGCAACGGTTCGGCCAAATGTAAGGAAGAAATAGATAATGACAATGCCATTTTTCTGGATAACATTTATCCAAAAGCAACAGATATGATTTCTTTGGCAATGGATGCATATACCAACCAACGCTTCGAAGATGTTGCCTATTTCGAGCCATTCTACCTGAAAGAGTTTGTAACCACCACTCCCAAGAAAAAAGTCATATAAAAATCAATATAGCTTCGCAACACAAAACAATTCTCCGAAATGGTTTGTTATAGAAATTGATCAACTAAAACAAACAATTATGGAAAACAAAGAATCATTGATTAAAATCAAAGTGCTTCCTAATGCACCTTTATTTGTGCAGGGAAAAGTAGAATTGACCCTTGCCGACGGCACCACCGTTGTGAAAGAAAATCCACATTTTTGTCGTTGTGGTGCTTCAAAAAATAAGCCTTTTTGCGATGGCTCACATGCCAAAATCGGGTTTAAAGATTAAGGGATTCAGGCACTTCAATTTATTCAGGCATACAGAATATAGATACTCTACGGTGATTTATATTCTGTATGTTTTTTATTATTAATGCGAATCGGTAGTTGAAAACATTGTTTTTTATTCTTCCTTTTTTACTGCCGCGTCTCCTGCAGAGACTTGTCTTCTCAACTTTTTGGTGTCAAAAAGTTGCAAAAAACAGTGCTTCGTGACTCGCCGACCTGACAAAGCGATTCGTTGACTAAACTAAATAAACTCGCTACGCTCAGACAGATATTTAGTTTTGCGCCAACTTTATCGGTCAGGTCACCCGGCTGCGTCACTAATGCACGTCACGCTTACGCCCAATTTTAAAAATGTGACATTTGGCTAATTGACGGGGCACCCACACAGCGCAAATAAGCGACCAGAACAAAAAGCTGTTTGAGCATAGCCGAACCATTCTGATTTTGACAGACTTTTGGTGTGAGTTATTTTTTGTTCCGCTTATAAGCTGTATAGTGGGTCGGCAAGAAGCCTGAGTCACAGAAAGCCTTTTTGATTCCTTTTGCGGCTTGGGGCAAAAGGAATGCAAGTAATCTTTGATTACGCGCAGCATGTTGTTGAATTTAAACCAACGTTTTTATTATAAAAAACTTAACTACTGATTGGCATTATTAAATATAAAGGACGCTTAGAGCCTGTTTCAATTTTTAAACAGACTCTAACATTCAGTCTATTCCTTGGAAAGAAAAATTACAGTATCTTTGAAGGTTAAAAAAAATAATACTTCTATAACAACTATAAAATCCTCCTTCGATGAAAAAATCTTTCATATTGATAGCAGCATCCCTATGTATCTGTTTGTCAGGTATAATATTAATATCAAACCACAATGCCGAAGACGTGGCAAATGACGAAAAAAACAGTCCGTTGGTTGCATCCATGACCGCCTCGGTTGAAGTTCCTTCGGAAGTAACATTTGCCGGCGAAAAACTTAAACTAGACCGATACGACTTGTACGAAAGATATGACCGGGAAATAAACAGTTTCACGTACCTTCATTCGTCCACACTGCTCATTATAAAAAAAGCCAACAGGTATTTTCCCATCATAGAACCTATACTGAAAGCTAACGGCATACCCGACGATTTCAAATACCTTGCCGTTATAGAAAGCATGCTCAACCCTCGTGCCATATCCACCGCAAAAGCAGCCGGATTATGGCAATTTATGCCATCCACCGCCACCCAATATGGTTTGGAGGTAAGTTCTCAGGTAGATGAGCGTTACTCGGTAGAAAAATCGACGGTTGCCGCCTGCAAATACTTGAAAAACGCATACAACAGATATGGCAACTGGGCTAGCGTGGCCATGTCGTACAATGCAGGCATGGGCAGGATCAGCAGCGAACTGGAACAACAACAAGTGGAAGACAGCACCGACTTATGGTTGGTGGAAGAAACTTCAAGGTATTATTTCAGAATGTTGGCTGTGAAAAGTATTTTTGAAAACCCTAAAAGATATGGCTACATTATCAAGGCTGAACAATTGTATAAACCTATCGACTTCAAGGAAGTGAGAGTGAGAGAAAGCGTCTCCGACCTGGCAACATTTGCTCAAAACAATGGTATCACTTACGCTCAACTCAAAGACTTCAACTCGTGGCTCAGAGACAGAAGCCTGACTATCAACCCGAAGAAACCAAAAGAATATACGATACTTATACCTACACAAGAATCACTTTACTACGACGGAAAAGTAAAAGTGCATGACAAAAACTGGGTAAGAAATTAAAAACAGTTCTGTGCTTTGTTGTCCTGAACAAAGTGAAGAATCTGTTGCAGATGCTTCGTTGCGCTCAGCATGACACACGTTAATTTTTTTGAATATAAACTTCGAGATTATTGCATCTTAACATAAATGAACCAGAAAGTAGACGAAACAGAAAAAATTGAAGTATACGGTGCACGTGTACACAATCTAAAAAACATAGATGTAGAAATACCCCGCAACTCGCTTGTGGTTATTACAGGACTGAGCGGAAGTGGAAAATCATCGTTAGCCTTCGACACTATTTTTGCAGAAGGACAAAGGCGTTATATAGAAACTTTTTCGGCTTATGCCCGTCACTTTCTGGGAAATATGGAGCGCCCCGATGTGGATAAAATTACCGGATTGAGCCCCGTTATTTCCATCGAGCAAAAGACTACGAACAGAAATCCTCGTTCGACGGTGGGCACAACAACAGAGATATACGACTTTCTGCGGTTGTTGTATGCCCGTGCGGGAGAAGCATATTCGTACCTGTCGGGTGAGAAGATGGTGAAATATACCGAAGAACAAATCCTCAGCCTGATAATGTCTCGCTACATGGGGAAAAAGATATATATACTTGCCCCCGTAGTAAAAAACAGGAAAGGACACTATAAGGAACTGTTTGAACAGATACGCAAAAAAGGATACCTGAATGTGAGAGTTGACGGTGAAATTCGGGAAATAATTCCCGGTATGCGTGTCGACAGGTACAAAAATCACAGCATAGAGATACTGATAGATAAATTGGTAGTATCCAATAAATTTGAAGACAAGCTGAAAGCCAGCGTACGCACCGGGATGAAGCAAGGCGACGGACTGATAATGATTCAGGATGTGGAGTTGAACGATGTGCGTCACTACAGCAGCCAGCTGATGGACCCGGCTTCGGGTTTATCGTACGGAGAACCTGCGCCTCACAATTTTTCGTTCAATTCGCCGCAGGGAGCATGTCCGAAGTGTAAAGGTTTAGGGTATATCAACCAGATTGATATGCAAAAAATAGTGCCCAATCCCAAATTGAGCATTTATGCAGGAGGAATAGCTCCACTGGGAAAGTATAAAAACTCATTGTTTTTCTGGCAAATAGAAGCTATCTGTGAAAAATACGAGGTTACGATAAAAACACCTCTTGCCGATGTTCCCGAAGATGCTCTGGACGAAATAATGTTCGGTACGAATGAGCCTTTGCAAATAAAGAACGAATCGCTTGGCAATTCGAACTACATGGTTGCATTCGACGGCGTTGCCAAATACATATCCATGCAACAAGAAGCAGAAGCATCGGCTACTGCTCAGAAATGGGCAAACCAATTCATCAAAACCACAGTATGTCCCGATTGTAATGGTCAACGCTTGAATATAGAAGCCTTACATTATAAAATAGCAGGGAAAAATATTGCCGAAGTTTCGGAATTGGATATTCAGGAGTTTTATGATTGGATGAACGATTTGGATAAGCATATTTCCGAGAAACAAAAAACAATAGCTACCGAAATAAAAAAAGAAATCCTTTCACGCACATCTTTTCTTCTGGATGTCGGTCTTAACTACCTTTCCTTGAACAGGGCGTCTAACACGCTTTCGGGAGGTGAGAGCCAACGCATACGTCTGGCTACCCAGATCGGTTCTCAGTTGGTAAATGTGCTTTACATATTGGATGAGCCCAGTATCGGTTTGCACCAAAGAGATAACGAACGCCTCATCAATTCGTTGAAAAAACTGAGAGACACAGGAAACTCTGTAATTGTGGTGGAGCACGACAAAGACATGATGATGGAGGCCGACTACATTATCGATATGGGACCATTGGCCGGACGAAACGGTGGTAAAGTTGTTTTTGCCGGCACACCCAAACAAATGTTGGAGGCACGCACCGTTACGGCAGACTACATTACAGGAGCAAGGGAAATTGAAATTCCCAAGAAAAGGAGGAAAGGCAATGGCAAAAAAATTGTGCTTAAGGGTGCATCAGGAAACAATCTTAAAGATGTAACGGTACACATACCCCTCGGCACACTTATCGGAGTCTCGGGAGTTTCGGGAAGTGGCAAATCAAGCCTGATAAACTCTACCCTGCAACCTATACTTAGTCAACATTTCTATCGTTCGCTGAAAGACCCTTTGCCATATAAAAAAATTGAGGGAATAGAAAATGTAGACAAAGTGATCAGTGTAGACCAATCGCCTATCGGCAGAACACCCCGTTCCAATCCTGCCACATACACAGGGATTTTTTCCGATATCCGCAACCTTTTTGTCAATCTTCCCGAAGCCAAGATAAGAGGCTATAAACCAGGGAGATTCTCGTTCAACGTAAAAGGTGGACGCTGCGAAACTTGCAGTGGAAACGGATATAAGACAATTGAGATGAACTTTTTGCCCGATGTTTTTGTTATATGTGAAGACTGCCACGGGAAGCGATACAACAGGGAAACCCTTGAAGTAAGATTTAAAGGAAAATCTATTGCGGATGTTCTGGATATGACCATCAACATGGCTGTTGAGTTCTTTGAAAACGTACCTGTTCTTTTGAACAAACTGAAAGTTTTGCAGGAAGTTGGGTTAGGATATCTCAAACTGGGACAATCGTCAACCACATTGTCAGGAGGAGAAAGCCAACGAATAAAACTTGCCGCCGAACTTTCGCGAACCGATACAGGAAACACATTATATATTCTGGACGAACCTACAACAGGTTTACATTTCGAAGATATACGTGTGTTGTTGGAAGTTCTGAATAAACTTGTGAACAGAGGAAATACGGTAATAGTTATCGAACACAATCTGGACATCATAAAATGTGTGGATTATCTGATAGATCTTGGCCCGGACGGCGGTTCGAGCGGAGGAAACATAATATACGAGGGATCTCCGGATGGAAATTTCGGAAATCGCAACAGCGTTACTTACAGATTTCTCAAAAAAGAACTCAAAAAAGAATAAGTTACTTATTTAGGTTTGAAAAAATTAAAAAATTGATTGTTTAATTAAATATTATATCCTAACTTTGTCTCAGCAAGAGAGCTAGTCGATATAATTAAAAAGACATAAAAAAGAATATGGCAAAAATTAAATTCGGCGGAAGCGAGGTTAATACAAGTGGTAGTTTACCCAGTGTTGGATCAGCCGCACCTTCATTTACTCTTGTTAAAAGTGATCTTTCAGATATATCGTTAAAAGACCTAAAAGGGAAATATGTAATCTTAAATATATTCCCAAGTCTTGATACCAGTGTTTGTGCTGCGTCTGTCAGAAAATTTAATAAAGATGTAACAACATTGCCCAATACGGTGGTATTGGCAATATCGGCAGATTTGCCGTTTGCAGCAGGACGTTTTTGTACGGCTGAAGGCATAGAGAATGTTATTCCGGCATCAGTTTTCAGAAACCCTGAGTTTGCTAAAGATTATGGAGTTTTACAGATGGATGGACCATTGAAAGGATTGCTCGCAAGAGCAGTGATTGTGGTAGATCCTGAAGGAAAAATAAAATATACGGAGTTGGTTCCTGAGATTAAGCAAGAGCCTAATTATCAGGCCACAATCAACTCTATTGTGTAGTTTTGTAAAGTTTGTGTTAAGAAAAAAAGTCTGCGAAGTGATTTCGCGGACTTTTTTGTTTTTTATTGCTGATATGATTTATAAAATATTCCTATCTTTATCATTAAAATATAGTATTTGTATTAAGGAAGTCATCTAGACTTTTTAAATTATACTTAATTTTTGAGTTTTTGTCATGTTGA
>NZ_QVMP01000007.1:138508-193323 GCF_010501095.1 Dysgonomonas sp. 520
TCGATACTCTCAGGATGACAAAATTGAATAAAACGAAAAAGTCTAGACGGTTTCACAATATAAATTCTATTAGTCACATTAATCATACTTCAAAAATTGATGTTGTATGCCTAAAATAACAAAAGATGCGGCTCTCAATTACCATAGTAAGGGAAAGCCCGGAAAAATTGAGGTTGTGCCAACCAAACCTCACAGTACCCAAAACGACTTGTCATTAGCCTACTCGCCGGGGGTTGCCGAACCCTGTCTCGAGATAGAAAAAAATCCCGAAACAGTTTACGACTACACGGCAAAAGGCAATCTTGTAGCTGTTATCTCCAATGGCACGGCAGTGTTAGGATTGGGAGACATTGGCGCTGCTGCTGGGAAACCGGTGATGGAAGGTAAAGGTTTGTTATTTAAAATATTTGCGGGGATAGACGTCTTCGATATAGAAATAGACGAAAAAGACCCTGAGAAATTTATTCGAACGGTGAAAGCCATATCACCAACATTCGGAGGAATCAATCTGGAAGATATAAAAGCCCCTGAATGTTTCGAGATAGAGCGCAGATTGAAAGAAGAGTTGGACATTCCCGTCATGCACGACGACCAGCACGGAACTGCAATAATATCATCGGCAGCACTACTCAATGCTCTGATTATTGCCGATAAGAAAATAGAGGATATCAAAATCGTTGTAAACGGAGCCGGCGCATCGGCTGTTGCCTGCACTAAACTTTATATGAGTTTGGGAGCAAGGAAAGAAAACATCATTATGTGCGATAGCAAAGGTGTTATCAGCACAAGAAGAACAGACCTGAACGAGTCGAAAAAGCTATTTGCCACCGATAAAACAGCAAATACACTATCTGAGGCTCTCGTAAACGCAGATATGTTCCTCGGTTTGTCGGTTGCCAACGTATTGTCGGCAGATATGGTGAAATTGATGAACAAAAACCCCATCGTTTTTGCTTTAGCAAATCCTGATCCCGAAATACCATACGACGAGGCTATGGCTTCTCGCTCTGACATAATATTTGCCACAGGACGTTCCGATTATCCTAATCAGGTGAATAACGTGTTGGGCTTTCCTTATATCTTTCGAGGTGCGCTAGACGTCAGGGCAAAGGGAATAAACGAAGATATGAAACTGGCGGCAGTAAGAGCTATTGCCGACATTGTGAAGGAACCTGCTCCCGATGTTGTAAACTCGGCCTATGGACTTCAGAAACTTACGTTCGGACGAGAATATCTCATTCCAAAACCGCTCGACCCCCGGTTAATCACCAGCGTTTCTATGGCTGTGGCTAAAGCTGCCATTGATTCGGGCGAGGCTCGAAAACCAATAGAGGATTGGAGTGCATACGAAAACAAGTTGAGCGAAATGATGGGTTACAGCAACCGATTGATAAGACGTTTAACCTCTTTGGCAAAAAGTAACCCAAAACGTGTTGTGTTTAGCGAAGGCAACCACATCAACATGCTGAAAGCCGCTATTACAGCCTATAAAGAGGGTATCTGCATACCCATACTCATTGCAAATGTAGAGCGCATTAATAGGATTGCAGCAGAAAACGATCTTAGTCTTGATGGCATCGAAATCATTGACAACCGCAATGTAGAGGAAGACTCGACGCGTGACCGCTATGCCAAAATTCTGGCAAAAAAAAGGGAACGTCACGGATGGACATACATGGAGGCATTGGAAAAAATGAACGACCGCAACTACTTTGGCATGATGATGGTTGAAACGGGAGAAGCTGATGCCCTGATTACGGGAATATACAGCCAATTCCGTGAGTTTGGTCGCTCGGCTCTCGACATTATCGGGCTGGGTGAGGGTTACAAACATTTCTCGGCAATGCATATCCTGCAAACCAAGAAAGGGATATTCTTCATTGCCGATACGCTGATCAACCGTTGGCCTGCAACAGAAACCCTCATCGACATTGTGAAACAAACTCACGATGCCGTGCGTTTCTTCTCCACCGACCCTGTGATGGCAATGCTTTCGTTTTCCAATTTCGGAGCCGATCGTGATGGTAGTCCGCACGAAATAGCGATGGCTATACAACATCTACACGAACATAACCCCGAAATATGTATTGATGGCGAAATGCAAATAAATTTTGCATTGGATAAAGATCTGCGCGACAAGATGTTCCCGTTCAATAAGATCAAAGGCAAAGATGTTAACACCTTGATATTTCCGAACCTAAGTTCTGCAAATATCGTGAGTAAAATACTTATGGAGATGGGTATGTCGGGCGATACGATAGGCCCAATTCAAATGGGTCTGAACAAGCCTGTGCATTTCACAGATATGGAAAGTTCGGTACGTGATATCATCAACCTGACAACGGTGGCTGTGGTTGATGCTATTGTTCATGAAAAAACCGACACAAGAAAAATGTGATGTTATAAATATTCGCCGGTATTTGTCATCCTGAGCATAGCGAAGGATGGCAAATAATAGAAGTCATCTAGACTTTTTAAATTATACTTAATTTTTGAGTTTTTGTCATGTTGAACGTAGTGAAACATCTAAAAAACAGATCCTTCGATACTCTCAGGATGACAAAATTGAATAAAACGAAAAAGTCTAGACGGTTTCATAATATAAAAATAAACCAAGATTTAAATACTAATGAAAACTATTATCAACTTATTCAACGAAAGTGTAGAAAAATATAAGGATAAATCTTTTTTGTGGGAAAAGACAGCCGATCAATTTTCCCCGTTAACTTACGGACAGACAAAGCAAAAGGTCTATCAATTGGCATCAGGACTTCTCTCCTTAGGGATAAAAAAGGGAGATAAGGTTGCCTTATTGTCAGAGGGTAGAAACGATTGGATTATAACAGAGTTGGCAATACTACATCTTGGTGCTGTGAACGTTCCTTTGTCCATAAAATTGGAAGAAAGCAATGACCTGTTATTCAGGTTGAAACACTCGGAAACAAAATATATAATAGTATCGGGTGGTCAACTGAAAAAGATAAGGGCAATCATAAATGATTTACCCGACATTGTGAAAGTTGTAGTTTATGATATTAGCGCCGATCTGCAAGATAAAGAGATTTCATACACCGAAGTCTGCAAAATCGGCACGGATAATCTGGATAAAAACAGAGCACAAATAGAGGCTTCATCCCTGGATGTGAAAGGTTCGGATATTGCTAACATAAGTTACACCTCAGGAACCACCGCCGACCCGAAAGGAATACTGCTTTCGCATCGAAACTATACGGCAAATGTTGAACAAGCGATGTCGTTAATTAAAATTGACCCGGAAGACAGCAACCTGATAATTCTTCCGCTAGACCATTGTTTCGCACATGTTGCCGGGTTTTATACATTCATGGCATACGGCGCAAATGTGGCTACGGTTCAGAGGGGAAAAACTCCTGCCGAGGCATTGCGCAACATCCCTCTGAACATAAAAGAATTCAAGCCGACGGTTATTATGAGCGTTCCCGCTCTGGCTAAGAATTTCAGGAAAAATATAGAGGCAAACATAAAATCGAAAGGTGATTTTACGGTTAAGCTGTTCAATCATGCCCTTAAAACGGCTTATGCCTATAACAAGGAAGGATACAACAAAAAGAAAAATCCTTTCACAAAACTTTTGCTGAATGTTTATGACAAAATTCTTTTCTCGAAGGTGAGGGAAGCCTTTGGTGGTCGATTGAAATTTTTTATCGGAGGCGGAGCATTGTTAGATATTGAGTTGCAGCGTTTTTTCTATGCTATCGGTATACCCATGCTTCAAGGTTACGGACTTTCGGAAGCAACTCCTATCATCTCGGCAAATGCTCTGCATAGGCATAAGTTGGGTTCTTCGGGCTTTTTGGTAAGCAACCTTGAACTGAAAATATGTGACGAGGACGGAAAGGAACTTCCTCTGGGCGAAAAAGGGGAGATTGTAGTAAAAGGAGAAAACGTGATGCTTGGTTATTGGAAAAATGATAAGGCTACGGCTGATACCGTCAAAAACGGATGGCTATATACGGGAGATATGGGTTATATGGATAACGACGGATTCCTTTATGTATTGGGTCGATTCAAAAGCCTATTGATATCGAGCGATGGTGAGAAATATGCGCCTGAGGGCATCGAAGAATCTATTGTGGAGAAGACACCTTACGTTGATCAAATAATCTTGCACAACAATCAAGACCCATATACAGTGGCTTTGGCTGTTCCTAATGTTCCGAATCTGAAAGAAGCCGTAAAGAAAATACATCCTCATCTGGAGTGGGATTCTAAGGAAGCAAAAGAACAGGCTCTGATGTTGATACAAGAATCAATAGACAAGTACAAATCGAAAGGCGAATTTGCCGGGGAATTTCCCGAAAGATGGCTTCCTGCTGCCGTTGCCGTTTTGCCGGAACCATTTACCGAGCAAAATCACATGGTGAACAGTACAATGAAGATAGTGAGGGGTAAAGTTGAAGAAGTTTACAAAGATCGCATAGATTTTCTTTATACGCCCGATGGCAAAAAGATTATCAATGAGAAAAATATCAATAGCTTGTAAGATATAATTCTAAATCTAATAACTTCAATATGATGCGTTTACAGCTCTTTCTGTCTTTGATATTTGTTGCTCATTTCTCGTGTGCGCAAACTCCCAAAACGTTGAACGAACAGGAGGATATCCCGCCCACACAGAGCGATACTGTCATCGAGAAAGATTTTTATGCCAAGTTGTCTGATGCCGCATTGCAATTGACAAATGATTTTGTGATATACGATCCGGCATATTTCTCGATACCGTATCCGAACGGAGATGTTCCGGCAAACAAAGGTGTATGCACCGATGTAGTTGTCCGTGCATATAGGAAGTTAGGCATCGACTTGCAAAAAGAAGTACACGAAGACATAAAAAAGAATTTCAACTTATATCCCAGTCGCAAAAAATGGGGATTGACAAAACCTGACCGAAATATTGATCATCGCCGAGTGCCGAATCTTCAGGTATTCTTTTCCCGGTTTGGGAAGAGTCTGAAAGTAACTGATATAGCAGAAGATTACCTTCCCGGAGATATAGTAACATGGGATCTTGGCGGAGGCCCTGTTCATATAGGAATTGTTGTTGATCGAAAATCGAAAGACGGAAAACGATACGGCATCGTGCATAACATAGGAAGAGGTCAGGTTGCAGAAGACTGCCTTTTCAGCTGGAAAATAACAGGACACTACCGATATGATGGTAAGAAGTAAAAAAAAGCAGAATGATTTTCATTCTGCTTTTTTCATATTTATTTTTGATATTATCCGAAAGCGCAATTTCTTGGCTTCAATTGTTTGAAGAAGTCATTTCCTTTATCATCCACTAAAATAAATGCAGGGAAATCTTCCACTTCAATTTTCCAGATTGCCTCCATACCCAGTTCAGGATATTCCAAACACTCCAGACTCTTTATGTTTTCCTGAGCCAGAATAGCCGCCGGACCTCCTATACTACCCAGATAGAAGCCTCCATATTTATGGCAAGCATCGGTTACCTGTTGGCTGCGATTACCTTTTGCAATCATTATCAGGCTACCCCCATGCGATTGGAAAGAATCGACATACGAGTCCATACGGCCCGCCGTAGTTGGCCCCATCGAACCACTGGCATATCCGGTTGGTGTTTTTGCAGGCCCTGCATAATAGATAGGGTGATCTTTTATATATTGTGGTAAATCTTCGCCCCTGTCCAATCTTTCCTGAAGTTTGGCATGTGCAATGTCACGACCAACAATGATTGTTCCCGTCAAAGAAAGACGTGTTGAAACAGGATATTTGCTCAGTTCGTTCAAAATTTCTTTCATCGGGCGATTGAGGTCAATCTTCACGCCACCGTTTTCGCCGGCTTCACGCATTTCGGCAGGAATAAGGCGAGCCGGGTTATCTTCAAGTTTCTCCAACCAGATTCCATCTTTATTAATCTTTCCTTTGATATTCCTGTCAGCCGAACAAGAAACGCCCATCCCCACAGGACAAGATGCGCCATGACGAGGAAGACGAACAACACGTATGTCATGCGCAAAATATTTTCCTCCAAACTGAGCACCTAAGCCCAAGTTTTGTGCGGCTTCCAACAAACGGGCTTCCATTTCCAAATCACGGAAAGCACGTCCGCCCTCGTTTCCTGAAGTTGGCAAGCTATCGTAATATTTTGTTGATGCCAGTTTCACAGTCTTGAGGTTTGTTTCAGCCGAAGTTCCGCCAATAACAAAAGCTATATGATAAGGAGGGCACGCAGCCGTTCCCAACGATTTCATTTTCTCGATAAGGAATGGTTCAAGTTTTTCGGGAGTCAACAAAGCCTTTGTTTCCTGATACAGATAGGTTTTGTTGGCTGATCCCCCACCCTTTGCCACAAAAAGAAATTTATATTCATTTCCTTGTATAGCATACAGATCTATTTGAGCAGGAAGGTTACAGCCTGTGTTCACTTCGTTATACATATCGAGGGGTGCATTCTGAGAATAACGCAGATTGTCTTCGGTGAAGGTATTGTAAACTCCCTTAGAAAGAGCCTCTTCATCATTTCCGCCAGTCCACACGTTTTGACCTTTTTTACCCATAATAATGGCTGTTCCTGTATCCTGACAGAATGGAAGTATGCCCTTTGCCGAAATTTCGGCATTACGGAGGAAAGTCAATGCCACAAACTTGTCATTATCACTAGCTTGCGGATCAGACAAAATTTTTGCCACTTGTTCCTGATGTTCGGGACGAAGCAGAAATTCTACATCGTGAAAAGCATGTTGTGATAACAGGGTTAGTGCTTCCGGCTCAACTTTGAGGACTTCTTGTCCCTCAAAATTTGCGGTTGAGACGTAATCTTTCGATAATAAGTAATATTCTGTTGTATCTTTTCCCATCGGGAACGTTTCCTGATACTTGAAAGGAGGTGTTGCCATATATATTTATATTAAATAGATTAGTTGATACAATTGTGTGCAAATTTACAAAATATTCTCCGAAGCATTACTTTAATAACAAATTTAATCGGGTAGTGTGTGGATGATACTGTCTAGTCTCAGGCTTAGTTTTTTTGCTCCGTATTCATTCAAATGGTTACAATCTGCGAGATCATATTCGGTAAAGGATGTATCAGATAAATAATCATAAAAATAAGTATTATCATAGTCTTTTACCATTAGATTAGCAATATTCTTTGTCATCTCCCATTGGCTCTTATTCAGGTTTTCGTAATAACCCTTATGAGTAGGGGTTGTTACCAAAATCACTTTAATATCTTTACGCTTTGCATATTGAATAATATTCCGCAATATTTCTGTGTTTTCCCTGACACATTCAGGATCATCTATTGTATGTTTTTTAGCTATCCGTTTACCATCTTTCTCCAGGTTATTATTCAACTTGAAAGGCTTCTTTATCCAACCATTTTCTTCACAAGTAACAGGACTTTCATTGTTGAAAAAATACTTATACAGTCTTTTCAAATTTACGTCTAACTTATTGCCGGATACCTCCGTATAATCGGATATAGACTTTGCTTTTCCAACACGATAGTAGATCAGGTAATTTTTTATCCTCCACCACTCATCTATCGTTTCCAGCCTTTCGGTCATTGTACAATATGACATTGGCAAAATAATATATTTCAGATTATTCCACTGTTCATCATATTTCATCAGAATATCGTAATCAAAGTCTAAAGACTGAGAAACATAAGCAGCATTATAGCAATTATCGGAAAAAAACTCAGGATTAATCCCATACATAATATGGGATGCTCCCAACAAGAGCACCTCTATGTTCTGAGCATGTCTGTCTAAATATTCGGATTTATCTTTATAATCGTTGGGTATACTTCTCAAAGCAACCTCCATCCCAACAACAAGAATCATTATTGGCAAAAGAAATATAAACAGATATTTAATAAACTTCTTTTTCATCAGAACTGAGCATAAATAAATTCTTGTTCTTCTCCAACATACAAAAATATCATAACGATGAGCACATAATAAAATGCCCACCTTAAATATCTGCTTCTATTTTGCAAAATTACATACAGCGGGCACTCTTTTGCCCGCCCTTTCCATTCCAACATGAAGAAGACAAGGATAATAACCAATAGAATAGATAATTTTATTAACGATAAATACTCTATGTCAGCCACATTCACAACAAAATGTTGAGTCAATATTCCTGCCAGATAAGAAAAAGCATGAGATACACTATCTGCCCTGAATACAACATTGGTGAACATAATCAGAAGAAAAGTAGCTACCATATTTCGCAATTCTTTTCCGTTAGGCAATTTTTCTATTTTAGGTATCTTTTTATTCATTCTTCCTCTCAATATCAGAGGTATAAAATAGCATCCATGTAAAAAACCAAACAACACAAAAGTCCAGTTTGCCCCGTGCCATGCTCCAACAATTACAAAATTGATGATAGAAGCCAGAATTATGCCCCATTTATCGTAATCCCTGAATTTGATTGACAGAGGTGTGAATACATATTCCGTTAGCCACGAAGTGAGAGACATGTGCCAATTTCTCCAATAATGAGCAACATTTTGAACGAAAAATGGATAGTTGAAATTGATAGTTACATTTATACCCAACAGTTTAGCTATACCAATAGCCATATCCGAATAGCCTGAAAAGTCAGTATATAGTTGAACGGTATAAAGAAATGCGCCCAAAAGTAGTAAGTAAGAAGGTAAGTTGGCATAATCTGCAAAGAGGTGATTTGTTATCTCGGCACAATTGTCGGCAACAACCACTTTCTTAAACAATCCCCACAATATCTGCTTCAGTCCGTTTACAGACATGCTATAATCGAACTCACGTTTCTTTTCCAATTGAGGCACAAAAGTACGTGCTTTATCAATCGGGCCTGCAATAATACAGGGAAAGAATGCCACATAGGCAAAAAAATTAATCCAATTGGTTACAGGCTCTATTTTTCCTTTGTCTACATCAAGAATATAACTGATGGTGCGGAATGTATAGAAACTTATTCCTAATGGTAGTATAATCTTTAAAGTGTGGATATTAAGGCTTATCTCGAAAAATGCAAACGCATCAATAAATGAGGTTATGAAAAAATTTGTGTATTTGAAGTACACGAGACTCAGAATTCCATACAAAACTCCAAACCAGACCAAAACTTGCCTCTTCTTTTCGTTCTCGGTTTTTCCTATTTCGATACCAAGAAAATAATTAATGGCAGAAGACGCAATCAAAAGAAAAAGACATTTCCAATCCCATACAGCATAAAATAAATAGCTGCCTGCCAGCAACAGAATATTTTGTAACTTAATTCTGCCACCTGTTCCAAACCAATAGAGTATGAAAAAAGCAACAAAAAAGAAGAGAAAGCCTAAAGAATTAAGTTCCATATGCTAAGGAAAAGACTATTGTATTTTTTCAGTTATAGAATTTATCATTTCCCCGACATTGTTCCACGATTGTATTTCTTTCGATTTGAAACGTATATCGAAATGCTTTTCAACAGCTACAACCAATTGTATGTGTGTCAACGAATCCCATTCCTCCACATCATCGGCAGTGGACGTATCTGTCAGATTTATTTCGTCATTATCAAGAATATCCTTGAATATTTCGTTTACTTCTTCTAAAACCTGTGATCTTTCCATTTCTATTTTTTTGAAATAAAACATTCTTTTTCGATGTATGAATCTACATCCAGAAACCAAAATCCATATTTAGCCTCAAATCCCAAGTTGAGATAATGATCCCGAACCATCTGATTTTTAGGTGTAGGTATATATTCGCCTTTCAGCCAACGGAATCCTTTTTCCTTAGCCAATTTAACTATCGTATTCAAAGTGAAATTCTCCATACCTCTTTTCAATACCCGACAGCTCATCAGCCATGTGTCAATAAACAAAGTGTCTTGATCTTCGGCTTTTAGCAGGACGATACAGATCAACCCATTGTCACCAAACTTGTCTTCCAATGTAAAGGTCTGAGAAAAAAAAGTATTGTCATTTGCAATGCGGAGAATGTCGGAATCAGTGTAACGAACTGTCCTCAAATTGAACTGATTGGAACGTTGTGTCAATTGGGCAACCCTCGGTTCATTAAACTTGTTAAAAGGTTCGACCAACGAAACCATATCCAAACTTTTCAGGAAATCGTCTTCGTTCGTAAAACGGTCTTGCTCAATTATCCTTTTTGCCTCTGTCTGATATTGCTTTGTCCTTTCCCCGTCTTGAGCCGAATAGCTGACAGTCTCGAACAGGTTTAAAGAATACAGATATTCCAGATAATCAGCAGGGTCTTCGGGCAACTCCGGCACTGTTATTTCAGGTATATTTTCCCTTACAATACATCTTTCGGCAGGATTGTCATCCAAAAATACCATAGAATCGAAACCTATATTCAAAATACTCTGTATTCGCCTGATATTATCCGCTTTGTTTTCCCAATTAGCAACGAAAACAGCTATATCGTCTAGTTTCAACACCATATCAGGATGTTTTTCGAAAGGCTCTTTTGCAACCGATTCTGTATTTTTGCTACAAACCGCCAAAATTATTCCTCGTTCTTTCAGTTTCTTTATCCAATATTGAAACTCTGTAAATGCTTTGCCAATACCTAACGATCCTATCTGGATGGATTCTATCCCATCGTCACCAATCACACCACCCCAAAGAGTATTATCAAGGTCGAGGATAAGGCACTTTTTTATTTTCCCAAAAAAAGCCTCTATTATGTCCATAGTTTCTTTCGCCACAAAAGGCAGAGCATCTATGGATATCAGCATTTCTGTGTTGACATAAATTGATGCCTGATAAAAAACGTCTTTTCTTATCTGGTTCTGAATGGAAGATATGTCACAGACAAAAAAGTTTGGATGTTGCAATGCGAATTCATTCAATTGGTAATTCAACTTACGAAGCTGAAAAACAAAAGACGATTCTACTTTATTGGCAAAACTACCGAAAACAGCATCATCTATTTCGGTATAATTAAAGTATATTATTTTCGAATTTAGCCGAGACTCAATAGAATCGACCAATCTATCCAATAGCGAAATACGATCATCAGACAGAGATAGACGTTCTTTTTCTCCAATTTTATTATATTTCAACAATAATTTGTGCGAAGACTGATATATCACAACTATTTCCGGCTGAAATTTATACAATTCAGAATCCGGAGTTAACACTTGATATTCAATCTGATTAAAATCCGCTTCAAATATCTGCAAATCAAAACCTGAATCAAAACCTGTCGCACGCAAACATTGCGAGTAAAACTGTGTGGCAGAATCGCCAAGTATGGCAATCTTCACAACTTTTTTACCGGAAAAGTCTAATTTCAGATTCTTTTTTAATTGATTGAAACTCTTCATTGTTCGTATAATCGGATTTCAAAATTAACGTTTTTATTTCAGATTTCGAAAAGTTACTAATCATTTGCCTTTTGTTTCTTTATATCTCTGATTTATATATTTTATGAATTCCGATGTGATATTGTATTTCTCCTTAGCATACAAGATATTATCAATTCCGGTGTTGGTGAATACCATTTCATAATTTTTATCACTCACGTATTCGGCAAGATATTTGCGGACAGAATCGGCTAATGTGGCATTAAGACTCTGTTGTTCAATAGACAATTCTTCATCTAGTTGCTTGCCCAATTCTTCCAGATCCGTGCCCATCTTCAGAATCCTGTCGTACTCTTTCTGAGCACGTTCTGCATTGAGGAAGGTATTATTATCTATTTTCTTCTTAAACTCAGTTTGTACAGCTTCAAGAGTCTTTTCTTTTTGGCTGATCATCGTTTTCGAAGTTTCTATCTTTCGCTGCAATGTCTCATTTATTTCTTTCGCATAGTCATAATGGATGAGAACCGAATCAACGTCAATATAAGCAATCGGTAATTTTGCATCCTGTTGAGCCATTGCAGAAACAGAACATAGCAGGGCAATAATTAATAGTTTTGTGTGTTTCATAAATAAATTAGATATATCTGATTAAGCAAAAAAGAGCTTCTTCATTTCTGAAAAAACTCCTTTTTGTTCATTATTTGTATTTTAATTTAGTCTTTTTTAGCCGGAGATGTATATCTACTGTTCAACAAAGCTAAAACAGCATCCGTAATATCATAGCCTTCTTTTGCATAGATAATATTACTTAAACCTCCTGTGTTGCTGAATATTACCTGATAATTTGCTTGGAGGTTGTATTCCTTAATGCAGTTGCGGATAGAATCTTCTAGCTGAGTATTCATTTTATGTTGCTCAACAGCTAGTTCTTGCTCAAGGCGTCCTGCTGTTTTTTCCAGCTCTAGTCCTACTTTCTGAATTCTTTCGTACTCAACTTTCGCTCTTTCTTCGTTCAAAAATCCATTATTCTGTAATTTACGTTGAAATTCTTGTTGTTCTGAGACAAAGTTCTTTTGTTTCTGATTTACAGAAGCTCTCGACGACTCAAACTTACGCATCAATGTTTCGTTTATGTCCTTTGCATAAGTATAATTGACCAATACGGAGTCAATATTTACATAAGCCACAGGAAGTGTGAAAGACGAATCGTTTTCAAATTTCACAGATGGTGTCAAATCATTCTTGCTACCGGATTTAAAAAACAAAACGTATAAAACAATTACAGCTACAAAAAGAATAGCATTAAGCACATAAGGTAAATTCTTCATTTGAATAATTAAGATTAGTGATCTTTCTATTAAAACATGACAAAGATATATTATTATGTGAATATAAATCGTTGTTGATACAATTAAAAGATGTGAAAATTCTTTGCTAAATAGCTTTCTTAATACTACTTTTAGCAAAATAAATTGTTTAAACAAGATAAACGGAACAATAAAACTCAAAAAAAGACAGATATGACAATACATGATTTGAAACCTTCGGTTGTGTGGAAATACTTCTACGAACTGACTCAGATTCCACGGCCATCGAAAAAAGAAGAGAAAGTGATCGCCTATCTTCTCAACTTTGCCAAAGAGCATAATCTTGAAGCGAAAAAAGACCATGCAGGCAATGTACTTATTACAAAACCGGCCACAAAGGGCAAAGAAAACCTGAAAACGGTTATTTTGCAGGGGCATGTCGATATGGTTTGCGAAAAGAATAACGATGTGACGTTCAATTTCGATACAGACCCTATCCAGACTTATGTTGATGGAGATTGGCTAAAGGCTAAAGGCACAACTTTGGGTGCCGATAATGGTATGGGAGTAGCTGCCGCATTGGCTATATTGGCTTCCGACAATATCGAGCACGGACGCTTGGAGTGTCTTTTCACTATTGACGAGGAAACAGGATTGACAGGAGCATACGCTCTCGGAAAGGATTTTCTGACAGGTGAAATACTGATAAACCTCGATACGGAAGAAGAAGGAGAGATTTATATCGGCTGCGCAGGCGGTAAAGGTACAACCATAACATTCAAATATGAAGAAGAAGAACCTCCTTCGGGATATTATTGGTTTAATGTTGCCATAAAAGGACTAAATGGCGGACACTCAGGCAGTGAAATACATAAAGGATTGGGCAATGCGAACAAAATACTTGCCCGCTATCTTTGGGAGGTATCTCGCAAAATGGATTTACGATTGGCTAAAATATCGGGCGGAAACCTTCACAATGCAATAGCGCGTGAGGCCTCGGCTTTGGCGGGTGTGCCCATGGGTGACAAAGAACGGGTGGCCGTGATGCTAAATATATTTGCAGCCGAAGTTCAGGGAGAGTTATCAGTTATCGACCCCAATGTACAATTAACTATCGATACTACCGATCAACCTGAATTTGTATTCGACAAAAATACCACTCGTAACCTATTGAACGGACTTGTAGCTTGTCCTCATGGTGTATTGGCAATGAGTCAGGATATACCCGGATTGGTGGAAGCATCAACTAATCTGGCATCGGTGAAGATGAAAGAAAACCAAACTATTGTGATAGGAACCAGTCAACGCAGCTCAACCGAGTCACTTAAAAACTATGCCGCCAATATGATTAACGCCGTATTCACTCTGGCAAAGGCAAAGGTAGAACATGGCGACGGCTATCCCGGATGGAAACCAAACCCAAACTCCGAGATATTGAAGGTTGCAGAAAAGGTTTACGAAGACCTTTATAAAGTTGAACCCGAAATAAAAGCCATACATGCCGGATTGGAATGTGGCTTGTTCCTTGAAAAATATCCATATCTGGACATGGTTTCTTGTGGTCCAACTATCACCGACGCACATTCTCCGGCCGAACAGGTGAATATTCCTTCGGTTGCTAAATGGTGGGATTTTCTATTGGAAGTTCTGAAAAACGTTCCCGAGAAAAAATAATGTCATAAAACTTATTTTATAAACTTTTCAAAGCCTCTTATGTATCAGGAGGCTTTGAATTTATTGGGTGATATGGAAAAAATGAAGATAGAAATATGGTCTGACATTGCATGTCCATATTGTTATATAGGAAAAAGGAAGATGGAGAAGGCTTTAGCAGCATTTCCATTTTCCGATCAGGTAGAAATAATCTGGCACAGCTACGAATTAAATCCCGATCTGCACAAAACAGGTGTAGATAAGCCTTACTCCGATTATTATGCCGAAACTTTCGGTCTGACTGCCGATAAAACCAATGCTGCCTTGAACAAGGTTGCTAATCTTGCAAAGGAAGTAGGACTGGATTATCATTTCGAAAAACTAATAGCCACAAACACATCCGATGCCTTACGCCTGGTGAAACTGGCAAAGAAATATAATCTGGCAACCGAAGCCGAAGAAGTATTATTTAAGGCTTATTTTACCGATGGAGAAAATATTGGCGACCAATCTACGTTAATAAGGTTAGGTGTTGGTATTGGACTTCCCGAAACCGAAATTGTATTGCTGCTCAACGGAGATAGTTTTCTGGACGAAATAGAAAAGGATATCCGTCGTAGCGAAGACATTTTGGGATTGGAGTATATTCCTTTCTATCTGTTCAACAATAGAGACAAGATAGAAGGCTCCATTGCCGACGACGATTATCTTAAAATATTAACTAAAGCATTTGACAACTGGAAAATAAATGGTGTATCCGATGTCAGCGGAGATTTCATCAGCGGGCAAGCCTGCTCCATTGATGGAAAATGCGACTGAAAAGTTTTCTGTAACTATCAAAACTTTTATATGAAAAGTATTAAATATATTGTTCTCATTATCACTCTATCTTTCATCTTTGCTTCGTGCGAAGACGACACGTTTTCAATATCAGACGATTCGGGTATGCGGATCGAGTTTTCGTCCGATACACTTCGCATAGATACTATATTTACAAGCCTTGGCTCAGCCACAAGACGATTGAAGGTCTACAACCACAACAACGACGGACTGAAACTTGAGTCCGTAAAACTGATGGGCGCAGGTCAGACCGGGTTCAGGATGAATGTGGACGGAATAGCCGGCGATGAAGTGAACAATGTGAATGTATACAAAAAAGACAGTATATTGATTCTTCTGGAAATAACAGTCGACCCATTAAATTCAAATAGTCCTTTGCTAATTCGTGATTCGATACAATTCAAGTTTAATGGTAATACCCAATACGTTCAGTTGGAAGCCGTAGGGCAAGATGCCATTGTATGGAACAAAAAAACGATTAGCGAGGATACAACTATCACTGCTGAAAAACCGTATCTGATATACGATACCCTAACCATCGAAAAGGGTGCTACATTTAACATTGAGAAGAATGTCCGCCTGCATTTTCACAACGGCGCAAAGATGGTAGTGAATGGCAAAATCAATTCTAAAGGAACACTCGACGAGCCGGTATACTTCCGTGGAGACAGGTATGACAGGGTTATGAGCAACGTTCCATACAATAACATTCCCGGGCAGTGGGATGGCATAGAAGTAGATTCGCTTAGTTTCGGCAACCATTTTGAGTATACGCATATCAGGGGAACATCGAACGGTATACTTTTCCGTCATTCCGATACGTCGGAGGTTAAGGCTACCTTTCTCAATTCGGTTGTGCACAACAGCCTTACGGATGTAGTTTCAGCAACCAACTGTAAGATAATTGCCCAGAACTCACTGTTCTCTAATGGAAAAGGTGCTACGGTGCGGCTGATTGGCGGCTCGTATCAATTCACGCATTGCACCGTTGTCAATTACTATTCGTGGTGGGGTGGGCATGATAAGGCTTTGATAATAGGAAATATCATTGACGAGATGTCAGAAACTCCGGAGATAGTTCCGTTGGGCAGATGCGACTTTTTCAATTGCATCGTATCAGGCAGTGGCGGTTCAGAGATTGCCTTTCAGAATAAAATAAAAGGCAATGTCGCAAATGTTCAGTTTGAACATCTCTTCAGAAATTGCATCATCAAGAGCAAAGGTGAGGATGATAAGAATTTTATAAATACAATTTGGAATGAAGACCCTAAATTCGTAAATATCAATGACGACAAGGATGATACGAATTACAACTATAATTTCAATTTAACAGCCGAATCTCCTGCCATCGATAAAGCAGATATAACATATTCGTTATCTTTGCCTCTGGATATGAACGGAGTTTCACGCCTAAGTGATAATAGACCGGATATAGGTTGTTATGAGTGGGTTGAACCGGAAGAAGAAATAAAACAATAAAATACAATTAACGTGAGATCAACAATTTTAGCCGATTTAGAAAAAGACAGGAAGTTCAAAAGGTTCAGCATGCCTCAATCTTTTATCTACAAAAACATCCTGATTATTGCTCCCATATTACTAATATTTATCGGACTTTTAGGAATCTTGTTCTTGTTTAAACAAGACCTGCTGATTTCTTATTACACCATATTTTATGCCGTATGTTTTGTATTGGGCACTATCTGGTTAAAAGCCATCAAACAATTCATAACCAACAAGGCGATCAATAAGAACGGATCGTTTCTTGCATGTTGGGCAATACAACTGGACGAAGATAAGAGCAATGCTTACTTCTTGTTCACCACCGGAAACCATAGGCACGACAGGATATATGTTAATACCATCAGAAAGAAAATGAATGATGAAAAGAGCTTATATCTCGGCAAATTGAAACCGGGACACACCATTTCTCTGACAACCCGGTTGGAAGCCAATGACGACGTCTATGTGGCTGCATTAGCCAAAAGCACAATAAAACGTAAAAATGCTAATTATACAAGCAACGAACCGTTGCCTGTGCTTTTTATCGACGAGAAAAATGTAGTTCCGATTCCCGGTAAGTATATGTCTTAGCCGTTTTTTTACCCTTTCTTGAAAACACTGAAATTGACACTGCCGTAAACACGTTTCTCACTGAAAAATGGCAAGTGAGAGAAGTCGTAGTCTTTCGAATGTTCCATTACAAACAAGGCTCTATCGTTCAGTATGTCTTTTTCCAGAACTTGTTTCGGTACATCAGCCAAAAACTTCAGATCGTAGGGAGGGTCGGCAAAAACAAAGTCGAATTTTTCACGGGTAAGCAACAAAAACTTAAATACATCCATCTTATTGGTGTATAATTCATCTGCACCCAGTTCTTTCTTTGTTTTTTCTATGAAAGAAAAGTTTAATGGGTCTTTCTCTACGCACCATACACGGGGACAACCTCTCGACACCAGTTCGAAACTGATGCTGCCCGTTCCTCCAAACAAATCGAGTGCCACGGTTTCTTCCCAATTGATGTAGTTGCTGAGCGAATTAAACAGGTTTTCTTTCGCAAAATCGGTTGTAGGTCTTGCTTTAAAATTTTTAGGTAAGGTCAGTCTCTTGCCTTTATATTTTCCACTAATGATTCTCATATCGACAAAAGTAATAAATCTAGTGGGGTATTTCTTGCTTCTTCTGCCAAAAACTGCACTTCGCTGGGTATTCCCAGCATAGATACATTTTTTACATATTTAGTCAGGTCGGCTGCAATCCTGAATTTATCTGTCGAACTGCCAATCAAAAACAAAAAGTCTTCAAGTTGGTCAAATCCGCACTTTTCCCACATGTTCAATATATAATACACTGCATCCGAGGCGTTTGTGTCTGTGTACGTAACAGCATGTTTCAACCGTGAGTTGCTAAAACAAAAAACATCTGTCATTCCGCCACAAAAATTTATGTAAATCTGAGAAACAGAATTCACCACTCTAGCCTTATCCCGGAAGTATGGGATCAGTATGCCCGTATAATGAAAAAAACGAGGGTTGAACAGGCTGCGTGCCATAAACTTATGCACGTCTTCATCAAAACTATACAGCAAAAAATTGTTGTCAATAGTTTTTTCATCAGTCAATACCTTTCCCTCATTTCCATAATGCACAAAATCGAAGAGTTCCTTTTTGCGATTCTTCTCGTAAAGATATTCAGGAACCAGGTCGTAGAGAGGGGTTACATACACTACATTCACCTGTTTGTACATGTATGTCAGGTAGTTGTTATCGAAAATAATCTGCTGTACACTAGCTGTCAAATCCGCATCTTTCGAAAACGGAAATTCCTTATAATTATAACTACTTCCAACCCCGGGCTCGAAAATAATGAATGACAAGCCATCTCTTTTTATCCTGATCGACAAAATATATTTGCCGGGATGAGTGAGGTCTATGTTATCAGGAAAATCCATTCTGCTAAGTTTTTATTTATTGAAACCGTCTAGACTTTTTCGTTTTATTCAATTTTGTCATCCTGAGAGTATCGAAGGATCTGTTTCTTTAGATGTTTCACTACGTTCAACATGACAAAAACCAAAAAATTAAGTATAATTTAAAAAGTCTAGATGACTTCATTTTATTGAATCAGTAATAAAATAGGATCTTTTTTTATTCAACATATCATCTTCCGATAGGCAGGCTTCATATTGTCATTGCTTGGGCGCAAGATAAGAAATCCCCACATCGAAAGATGATATGTCGAGTTTAAATGACCTTTTTTCGTGTCAATTTTCAGATATAAAAGTTACTTCGTAACTCGTTCGAGCCACTTCATCATAATGAGCATTGTGAACATTGAAATACAACAAGCCACAACAAACACCGTCCATGTTGCCCATATTGGAATACTCTTGTAAAGGATCACACCGATAAATAGCAACTGATTTCCCAAGGCTGTAGCACCGAGCCAACATCCTTGCATAATACCCTGATACTGAGGTGGTGCAACCTTCGATACAAAGGCAATTCCCAACGGACTGATAAATAGTTCGGCTATGGTTAATATCAAATATGTCCCGATCAATAAGAATGGAGTAACCCGCAACGCGTCTGGCAAACCACCTGCTGCGCTTCTTTCAGCATCTGAAGGAAGATTCATAGACCCTACGGCCATCACAATAAAGGCGAAAGCCGCAATACCCATTCCCACGGCTATTTTCTTTGGGGTAGAAAGTTCTATTCCTTTAGCTTTGAGCCAACCAAAAAATGCGATTACAAAAGGAGTAAGACATACTACGAACAAAGGATTAAACATTTGAAAAAGCTCCGCCCCTTCGAGAGTAGTGAAACCTAAATCAAGTTTCAGCATTCGTGTATAATCATTTGCAAACAAGGTTAATGTTTGACCATTTTGATGGAACGAGAACCAAAAGAATATTACTACCGCAAATACTGCAAAAAGAGCATATAGCCTTTGTTTTACTTCCTGAGCATCCATTTCTACAACCTTTGCAGCTTCGGCTTTATCCAGTTTTTTCGCAGCCGGATCGGGCAGTCCTTTTTTATTTACAATAAATACCACCAACGATATCAGCATAGCAACTATTGCTATCCCGAAAGAATAGTGATAGCCTGTCAAAAAAACATCCAAATAGCTATTGGCAAATTCCGTCAAATTGGACGAAGTATTTCCCACTTCCTTAGCCAATTCGGCAAAACGAGCTGAAGCCTCCGGAGTCATTTTTCCGGCAAGCCATTGATTACACAATCCGGGAAGGTCGGCATTGAAGGCAAAACCGTTGCTTTGCACCCACCAGTTTCTTAATCCCACAGCAATAAGGGGAGCCACCATTGCTCCTATATTGATGAACATATAGAATATCTGAAATCCTGTTTCACGCTTATCGGCATATTTAGGATCGTCGTACAATTGCCCTACTACTGCTTGCAGATTACCCTTAAACAGTCCGTTGCCAAAAGCTATTGAAAAAAGTCCCAGGCATGTAATTGTCAAAATAAGAGGCATATTGCTAACCGGTGTGTCGGTAGGAATAGCCAATATTACATATCCTACGGTCATTAATACTAAACCGACAAGGATAGTCTGTTTGTATTTTTTTGTTTTATCGGCAATCACACCTCCCACCAAGGCTAGCAGATAAATGAGTGCATAGAAAACCGAATAGATGAGAGAACCCGTAGACCCCTCAAACCCGAATTTATAATTCAGGAACAGTAAAAGGATAGCCATCATGATATAGAAGCCAAAACGCTCTCCCATATTCGATAACGAGGCGGCTAACAAACCCTTAGGATGATTTTTAAACATAAAAAAGATATTTATTAGTTTATAATTAGATTAAATTTTATATTGAAAATATTATATGTGATTTATTTTTAGCCGATTATATTAAACACTTCGTTGCATTAGCCGTACAGTATCTACTGCTGATTTTATTCACGGAATATAACTGGCGCATAAAAATATGAAAAAAAATGTCGTTATTCGGTTAAAAATATCATTTTATTAGCAAACAATACACATTTTTAGTTCATAACACAGTATTTTATACGAAATTGCAGAATGATTAGATGCTTTTTCAGACATTTTTTCTATTATCAAATTTCTAACGGTTCAATTCTTCGGATTATACTGCATTTCTAAAAAAACACTACCTTTGTGCTTTCAACACAAAGAAAGGAGAATAAATTAATGCCTGTTACATTACCAGATAATTTACCAGCAATAGAACTCTTGAAAAAAGAGAATATATTTGTAATGAGCCAATTGCGAGCTAGTAGTCAGGATATCAGACCGCTAAAGGTGGTGGTGTTGAATCTGATGCCGATGAAAATAGCCACGGAAACAGATTTGGTGCGCTTGTTGTCGAACACTCCGTTGCAAATAGACCTTAGCTTGGTAAAATTGTCTACCCATCAATCGAAGCATACTCCCGAAGAGCACATGCTAACGTTCTACAAGGAATTTGACGAAATAAAAAAAGAGAATTATGATGGAATGATAATAACAGGTGCTCCGGTTGAACATCTGAATTATGAGGATGTTAACTATTGGAACGAATTGTCTGAAATATTCGATTGGGCACGTAAGCACGTTACGTCCACATTCTATATATGTTGGGCTGCGCAAGCTGCGCTGTATCGTTTCTATGGGATTCCGAAACATAATCTTCCGGAAAAGATGTTCGGGGTTTTCAAGCATACGATAAACGATCGCAACTATCCTCTGTTCAGGGGGTTTGACGACGAATTTTATGCCCCGCATAGCCGTCATACGGAAATTAGGAAAGAAGATATTGAGAAACATCCCGAATTGAAGCTGCTATCCGAATCGGAAGAAGCTGGAGTTTATATAGTTATAGGACGAGGAGGGCGTGAATTTTATGTGACGGGACATTCCGAATATTCATTATACACGCTTCATAACGAGTATGTTAGGGATAAAGAAAAAGGTTTGGATATAGTGATGCCTAAACATTACTACAAACACGACGACCCCGATCAGAAACCTATTTCGCGATGGACTGGTCATGGTAACCTGTTGTTTAACAACTGGATAAACTATTACTTGTATCAAGAAACTCCGTATAATTTGTCGGAAGTGGAAAAAATGGACTCAATTAAAACATTGGATAATAAATGAAGCGTTTTAGCAACAAATATATATCGTTAGTATTGGCTATTCTGTCAATATTCATGTTGGCGTGCAATAGCGATGAGGTGGGTGACGATAACACGCCGCCAAAAATAGTGGGGTTCAGCGTTGGAAATCAGGATACTGTATATGTAAATTATCCAAACAATCTGTTCAACATAAAGATGTCAGACAACGACGGACTTTCTTCCATTTTCATCAGAATAGATCAACAAAATGAATCGGGTGGAAGATTGAATGAGAAAGGCGACAGCGTGTATATGGTGTATCAGGCTTCTTTTGGCAGCAAGGATCTGTTCGGAAAAAAAGAGGCCGATCTATCCGGTTTCATTTCAATCACCTCCATTACAGATACCATAACGATAGATGCACTTAGAAAAGACTTGCCTATCATTACGGGTGACTACAAGATGGTTATAAAATGTATGGACATGGCAGGAAACAGGGATTCGGTTTTTCACGATGTCAAGGTCTACTACTTTTCCAATCAGGCTTCGGGCGAATAGTTGTCCTCTCTTTTCCTGACAATCATATAAGCGTGATATTTGCTGTTTTCTGTTATCGGACAAAGTGACAAGTAACCCTCCGTTATTCGACTTTTTCTGACATTTAGTGGCATATTTTCCGACATTTCCTGATGTTTTTTCAGAATTTCATCCTTTTTCAGGCTGAAATCTATCTGAAAAAAGGCATTAGAATCCGCACCTATATAATTTTCAAATAGCTTCAGGGAAAGATACCCCATATTGTATCTCATATTCACCTCAAGGCAAGGGTGCACCAGATATTTCCCGTCTTTTTCTATGATCATCATATCCACACCTATGCAACCCTGATAATATGCAGAAACGTATTTTTGTAGAAGTTCTATTAAAATATGCTTTATGTTATCAAATATACTTTTATCCACATAAGCGGTTAATTTTCTCTCCAATTCGGACTGACAATCAACAATATTACCGATATACGCTCCTTTGTTATTAGTGGAAAAGACCGAATATCCCTCAAAATTGACAACGTTTTCGGTCACCATAAACTCCATGGCAAAATCCATTTTCTTGTTCAAAACGGGTTCGATACTTACCTCTCCCTGTTTTTTTAACATTCCTGTCAATATTTGCCTCTCGGTGCGGGTCAACTCTATTTCGGGCAACCAAAGTAAACCTCTGCCCGACGAAGAATACGGAGCCTTAGCCAGAAAACGCCCGTGTTCTGAAGAAAGTATATTTTCTACTTCCGAAAGGCTTGATACAAACCTAGGGATTATAAAGTTATCGCCTCCCGTTTTTTCGATAATTTCTTTCAGAATGAGGTTGGCAAAATTTCTGCTGCACAAGTGCCTGTAATTCCTATCCCATTTCGGGATATTCAAATCCAATGAGTATTTTTCAGACAATTGTTCCCAAAAAAATATAGCCTGAGGCGAAACGCCCCATAAAATAACCTCCTGACATTTTAACTCGTGGTGATATAGGGGAATATCTTTTTCTGAAAACACATTTATTTTACGGTCGAAAAGATTGAAGATTGAATCGCAATACCGTTTATCGTCTTCATTCCACACGAAAACCCAATCAGAATCAGAGGCATACCATGCCGGAAGAAGTGCCAGCTCTTGTTGCATTGCCACAACATTGGCAGGAGCCATATAATATTGAGATTCGTTTAAGACAGCAGTTTCATGTCCCGGATTGAAAAAGTGGATCATCAGTTATATTTCACATTATTTTTGCGAATATAGAAAATTTTATAGAATATATTTTAAAAGACCTTTATGTTAGTCTATATTAACATTACAAACAGATGCAGAACATTTATTTGAGGTAGATTTGCCGTTCATAATCGCTTATATGAACCATACGAACAGATACATTTGCACAATTTTTAATATCCTGATATTGTCGTTTTCCGTCACATTATCGGGGCAAATCGGTATAAGCGACGAATCGAAGAAAATGTTGTTAAAATCAGTAAATCCGTTCAATAATCAGGGCGCCGATCTCTTTAAGCAACAACTGAAACCTCAAAACAGCGTGTTGGAAAACAAATATCTGGATGCTTACAACAACATGAAAGCAAAGTCGGTACTAAACAATACGGATGTGGATAAGTATAAAATAGACAAACACGTTTACACTTATTCCAGTAAAATACCGGCAAATCTCATCCCGCCCGGATCGTATGTTCCTGTGTATATGGGAGGTCATTTTCATTTGGTGTCAACAGCCGGAACTCTAATGTCTCCCAGTGGCTTAAGCCTGACCGGATGGAGTCCGCCACGATTGTCAGACAAATCGAAAACCATTCTGCGAAACGTTTTCGGAATGGAAGTAGAAGATTAACATTCCTTTATTTTTCAAGATTTATTTCACTATCTTTGCTTAATCATGGAGGGTCAACATATATTTTTTGCATTTATATTGACTGCGATTGCCGGATTGTCGACCGGTATAGGCAGCCTTATAGCATTGGTGGCAAAGCACACCAATACAAAATTCTTGTGCGCATCTCTCGGATTTTCGGCAGGAGTGATGATATATGTTTCATTCATGGAAATGATGCCCGGCGCATTAACCCAATTGACAGATGTGTTTGGCGAAAAACCTGCCACACTGTATATGATTCTGGCTTTCTTTGGAGGTATAGCTTTCATTAATCTGATTGATTTTGCCATTCCTGAAACAGCAGTCAACCCTCACGAAATTACAGGTGTGGAAGACATGAAAAATGAAAAAAACACCCTGAAACGAACAGGTTTGTTTGTTGCCATATCCATAGCTATACATAACTTTCCGGAAGGCATTGCCACTTTTACATCGGCTCTAGGCTCTCTGGATGTTGCTATCCCTATCACTGTTGCCATCGCCATACACAATATACCGGAAGGAATTGCCGTGGCTGTGCCCATCTATCATGCGACGGGAAGCCGAAAAAAGGCTTTTTGGTATTCGTTCTTGTCGGGTTTGGCAGAACCCTTTGGGGCATTGATAGCCTATTTGTTCCTCTTGCAGTTTTGGAGTCCGGCCGTAAGCGGTATTGTTCTGGCAGCAGTAGCCGGAATCATGGTATTCATATCATTGGATGAATTGCTGCCCAGTGCCGAAAAATATGGAAAGCACCACATCTCTATAATGGGGTTGATTAGCGGAATGTTGATAATGGCCGTTAGCTTATACTTATTTATTTAAAGAATGTTATAAAGCCTTACTTTATATTATTTATGTAAAAAAAATAATACCTTTGTACACTGATACTGAGACACTGAAAAGGCTCTGTCACTTGTAGAGTGACGGAGTTTCTTTTTTTATAGATATTGTTTAGTTCTGTTTTTTCTTCTGATTTCGGATGGAGAACACCCCAGATTTTTGTGGCAAAATTCATTGAAATGAGATAAGGTGGCAAAATTATAATTTGTGCTTATCTCTTTCAGGCTTTTGTTTGTTTGGCAAATGTCCTGATACACCTGTTTTGCCTTGTGATTTCTCACCCAATTGTATGCCGACATATTGAATACCCGTCTGAAACGCTTGTTAAACCCCGAGTAGCTATAATTCATCTTCTCAGCCAGTTGACGCACAGAACGAACTTCCGGCAGATAAGTATGCACCTGCTCCGAAAAAAGAAAATCATTGCTCCAGTCCATTCTGAGAAAAGCCTGTAGTTCTTCTTGCGAACAGGATATTTTGAGCAGATAATCCAGTTCTTTTACCTTCAAATGCCAGAGATAGTTGTCGTTGATATTCTTTATCCGATAACTTTGTAAAGAAAGTGCGTAGCTGAAAACCATGTCATTCATGGTCAATACCTCTATGCTGTTTTTGTGTGCAACATCTGATTGCAATTTATTGGAACACAGATAGAAAAACATATTCAATTCGTCAGTTAAGTTTATACAAATCAACAAACATTTTTCCGCAGATTCTATCTTAGCATCACAATCGGAGGGCAGGAAAAACATGTCTTTTGTTTTGATCTTGCTATTCTGATAAATTGTAGATAAGATATTTGCACTTCCGTGCACCACCATTATTATACTGTTTTTGTTTTGTCCCAAATCATACTCCTGACCTATATCCACAGCTATGAATTCTATCGGTCGCATTTTTCCGAACTCCATATTTTTTGTTTTTAAGTGTTTGTGTAACAACATGTTTAACTAAAGTTTTACAGTAATTTTTGCTATATTTTCAAATTAACAATCGTAATTACTTATTTATAAGCCGTTTATAAGAAATCATCTGTCATTTCATCGTTAGTGTTTTTTTCGTGTTTCACTAAAAGTTCGTTTTCTGTTTTATTCCTTTTGTAAAATATTCTTTTTCAGCCATATAACCATCATTCCGTCACTCTACAAGTGACAGAGAGGCAGTATCTTAAAATTCAACACATTAATAAAAAAGCAGAACTCAACAAATAACAAAAATTATGAAAAAGAACATTTTGATTTTATTTATGTTTTTAGCTGTTACGACGCTAAAAGCACAGGTCGGAGTAAACACAGAAAACCCTCAGGGAATCTTCCACATCGACGGGCAAAGAAACACGAGTGGAAACACGAACTTTTCGGACGATGTGGTAGTGGACACACAAGGTCGAATTGGAGTAGGAACAAACAGCCCTCAGACCAAAGTTGACATAAAGGCTGCAACAGCAGGAACAGGTTTCCGTTTGCAGGACGGAACGCAAGGAAACGGGAAAATACTAACCTCTGATGCTAATGGTAATGGCAGTTGGGCTGCAAACGGTATACAGACTGTTTTGCCAGTATGGAGTCTTTCATTAGATTCAATTTCCATAGAAAAAAAGGGAGTAAGTACTGGAACAACGATAACTCTACCTCCCGGTAAGTGGTGGATACATGGCTCCTTTCTAGTTAAATTTAATAAACTAAATGAAATATCATACTTTGTAAGATCCAGTTTTACAGATGGAGTGATTCCTGTAGGTACTGAAAATTGTCCTGTAACTACAGATATTGTTCAACGATGTCATATTTCAGGCGCAGTAGGTCTAAAAGCTGATTTTTCTTTAATCGGTGGAGGTATTACCCTTGACAATCAAACCAATTCAACCAAAACATATACTGTTACAATGGAGTTGGTAAGTGGAACATCAAAGCCACTTGAAAATCTTAAATTTATACGTTTTGCCCAAGGTCTGTGGGGAGAAGACAATATGATTGCCATAAAAATACAAGACTAGAAACAGAAAAAAGAATCTCTCAGTATGTGCCAACAACACTGAGAGATTTTTACTTTCATTTTAATCCCATAACCATCATTTTTATTCTTTATTTATGATACTTTTCACTAACTTTGCGTGCGTATTTTAAAAAAATAAAATAACACATAAAAAATGATGGTTGCTTTCTTCCAAACTTCTGCAAAAAACATTATTGCAGTTCAAACAAAAACTTCTCTTAATTCATCTGATGTCGAAAAACTTACATGGCTGTTTAGCGGGGCTACAATGCTTGCAGAAACACAATTGGACGGTTGTTTCGTTGGTCCTCGTAAAGAAATGATTACTCCTTGGAGTACGAATGCTGTTGAAATCACTCAAAATATGGGTGTTGAAGGCATTGTTCGTATCGAGGAATATTTTCTTTCCGAAAAAGACGCTAAGTTCGACCCGATGCTTCAAGAAAATTATAACGGACTGAATCAGGAAATTTTCACAATAAATAAAACTCCGGAACCTATTGTCGAAATTGCAGATATTGCAGCCTACAATGAAAAGGAAGGATTGGCACTGAGTGAAGACGAAATAGAATATCTAAATGGCCTGAGCAAAAAACTAGAAAGAAAACTAACTGACAGTGAGGTTTTTGGTTTTTCTCAGGTGAACTCGGAACATTGCCGCCACAAAATATTCAACGGTACTTTCATAATTGACGGAGTGGAAAAGGAAAGTACACTGTTTAAACTTATAAAGAAAACATCGCAGCAAAATCCGAACAGGCTAATATCTGCCTACAAAGATAATGTTGCCTTTAGCGATGGTCCTGAAATTGAACAATTTGCTCCTGCCAGCGGAGATAAACCGGACTATTATAAGACCAAACAAATTAAATCTGTTATATCGCTTAAAGCGGAAACTCATAACTTCCCCACAACCGTAGAACCATTCAACGGTGCTGCAACCGGTTCGGGTGGTGAAATCCGTGACCGTCTGGGTGGGGGAAAAGGTTCGTTACCCATTGCCGGAACTGCCGTATATATGACCTCTTATCCTCGCACAAAAGAGGGAAGAACATGGGAGCAAAACATGGACGAAAGAAAGTGGCTGTATCAGACTCCCGAAGAAATCCTGATAAAAGCATCGAATGGTGCATCAGACTTCGGAAATAAGTTTGGTCAACCTCTTATTTGCGGTTCGGTATTAACCTTTGAACATCAGGAAAATCAGAAAAAATTTGCTTACGATAAAGTTATTATGCTTGCCGGAGGTGTCGGTTTTGCCAATAAGCGTGACGCATTGAAAGGCGAACCCGTCGCCGGAGAGGATGTTGTAATTCTGGGAGGCGACAATTACCGCATAGGCATGGGCGGAGGAGCCGTATCTTCGGTCGATACAGGTCAATATTCGAGTGGTATTGAACTGAATGCCGTTCAACGTGCTAACCCCGAAATGCAAAAACGTGCTTCGAACGTTATCCGCACATTGACCGAATCGGACAATAATCCGATCGTATCTATTCACGATCATGGCGCAGGAGGTCACCTGAACTGCCTTTCGGAACTTGTTGAGCATACAGGCGGAATTATCGAGGTTGATAAACTTCCCGTTGGCGACCCTACCCTATCATCGAAAGAAATTATAGGAAACGAAAGTCAGGAGAGAATGGGTATGCTTATTCCTTCCGATGCTGCGGAAATGATAGAACGAATAGCAGAACGGGAACGTTCTCCAATGTATGTTGTTGGAGAAACGACTAACGATATGAAATTTGTTTTCGAACAAAAAGATGGTAAACGCCCTATTGATTTGAGTTTGGAAGATTTCTTCGGAAAAGCACCAAAAACAATCATGCGAGATAATACTATTGAGGAAACATACAGTAATACTGATTACGATCTTTCAAAACTGGATGAATACATTAAAAATGTACTTCAATTGGAAGCTGTTGCTTGTAAAGACTGGTTAACAAACAAAGTCGACCGGTCGGTTACAGGAAAAGTTGCACGCCAACAGACTCAGGGAGAGATACAATTACCTCTGAGCGACTTGGGTGCAGTGGCTTTAGACTACAAAGGCCGTGCAGGTATAGCTACTTCCATCGGGCATGCGCCTCAAGTGGCTATGATTGATCCCGAAGCCGGATCAGTTATATCAATCGCAGAGGCTTTAACAAATATTGTCTTCGCTCCATTGGAAGGAGGATTGCAGGGTGTTTCGTTGAGTGCCAACTGGATGTGGCCATGTAAAAATCCCGGAGAAGATGCACGTTTGTATAATGCGGTGGAAGCATGTTCTAATTTTGCCTGCGAGTTAGGTATCAATATCCCTACGGGTAAAGACTCGTTGTCTATGACCCAGAAGTATGGCGAAGAGAAAGTTTATTCGCCGGGAACGGTTATTATTTCAGCCGCTTCGGAGGTGAAAAATATCCGAAAAATAGTATCGCCCGTATTGGCATATATAAAAGGTACATACCTTTATTATATAGATTTTTCTTTCGACTCATTGAAACTTGGAGGTTCGGCATTTGCACAAACACTTGGCAAATTAGGGGAAGAAGTTCCGACAGTAAAAGACACCGAATATTTCAAGAACGCTTTTGCGGCTGTTCAAGAGTTAATAGACAGGGGACTTATCCTCGCAGGGCACGATATATCGGCCGGAGGATTGATAACCGCAATGCTCGAGATGTGTTTTGCAAACCCTCAGGGAGGATTGGAAGCCAGATTGGACAAATTGCATCACTCCGATCTTATTAAAATCCTGTTCTCCGAAAATCCGGGTATTTTGATTCAGGTGAAACATCATCACCTTGTTGAAAAAATACTTGAAGACTTCGGACTTGGTTATGCTATCGTGGCACGTCCTATCGAAGAACGTAAGTTGATTATTCAAAAAGATTCTTTCGCTAAAGAGTTCAATATTGACGAGTTGCGTGATGTTTGGTACGAATCTTCATACTTGCTCGACAAGAAACAAAGTGGAGAAAATTTAGCAAAAGAACGTTTCGATAATTATAAGAAACAACCTTTAAAATTCAATATAAATCCTAAATTTAGCGGTCGTTTTTCCAGCTTGGATATTACTCCGAACAGAACAGGAGCGTCGGGAATAAAAGCCGCCATAATCAGGGAAAAAGGTACAAATGGAGAACGGGAAATGGCGTATTCCCTTTATCTTGCCGGATTTGATGTTAAAGACGTACACATGACTGACTTAGCTTCGGGCAGAGAAACATTGGAAGATATAAATCTGATTGTTTTCTGTGGAGGATTCTCAAATTCGGATGTAATGGGTTCTGCTAAAGGATGGGCCGGAAGTTTCATGTACAACGAAAAGGCGAAGAAAGCATTGGATAACTTTTATGCCCGCCAAGATACATTGAGCCTTGGAGTATGTAACGGTTGCCAGTTGATGATGGAATTAGGATTGGTTTATCCGGAACATGACGAAAAGCCTAAAATGGATCATAATATTTCACACAAATTTGAATCAAGTTTTGTCAGTGTGGAAATTCCTCAAAACGAATCGGTGATGTTCGGCTCGCTATCGGGTAGTACGTTAGGTATTTGGGTTGCTCATGGCGAAGGTCGTTTCCGTTTGCCAAAGGCCGAATCGGAGTACAATTTTGTAGCTAAATATATTTATGATGGTTATCCGGGCAATCCGAATGGTTCAGATTATAATACAGCCGGAGTTTGCTCGAAAGATGGTCGCCATCTGGCTATAATGCCACACTTGGAACGTTCTCTATTCCCCTGGCAATGTGCTTATTATCCGTTCGAATATCGTAAAGATGATGTTACGCCTTGGATAGAAGCATTTATTAATGCGAGAAAGTGGATAGAAAAAACGAAATAAGGTAGCAGATCTATCACTACTTAAGCTTAGTTATCAATAAACTAAAGAATTTTCAACATGTTCAAAAGTCTTTTTGGGAAGAACAAAAACAAGGAGAATGATCCTATCAGTCTCAAATTGAAAGAGATTGATGCATATTTTACTGAAAAAGATTACGAGAAAGTAATTTCCGAAGCAAAGGAGATTTTAGATCAGGTTTCGAAAGATAAAAAAGCTGATTTGATAAGAACATTGGCTTTGTCTTATTCGAGAATTGAAGATTATGGCAATGCAAGCCTTTATTTTCAGGAATTGTGCAAGGATACCAACAACTCCGATTATGTGTTTAATCTGTGTATGACACAGATACTCAATAATGAACCGGAAAAAGGACTGGAAACTTTGGAAGATGCAATCAGCCTTTATCAACAAAAAGGCAAGCGTGAAAATATGCCGATTGCCCACATGATTTTCTATACTCTTACAGCATTGTCCGAGACTGAGCAGCATAATTTAGCTTTTGAACAATTAGACAGGCTTGCAATTGTATACAAAAATCTGTCGATTACCGATCCTCATTTCTTACGGACAAGAGGTTATATGCCGATATCTGCAGTTCTGGAAAAAGCGCATATAATTTTAGAGAATCAAAGTCAAGTTGATAGTATTGAGTGGCTTAACGAATTTGCTTCTCATCTGGACGAAAACGGACAGTTGGAAATAAACGATATTATACTCGAATTTGAAAAAGATGTACATAACAATATCGAAACTGAATAAAAACTTATCAAAACATAAATAATAAAATGAAAGCATTTGTTTTTCCTGGACAAGGAGCCCAATTTGTAGGAATGGGTAAAGACTTGTATGAAACATCAGACATAGCAAAAGAATTATTCGAAAAAGCAAACACTATTCTTGGATTCCGCATCACGGACTTAATGTTTAACGGTACGGATGAAGATTTACGTCAGACAAAAGTGACTCAACCTGCTATTTTTCTTCATTCTGTGATTTTAGCAAAAACATTGGGCAGTGAATTCAACCCCGATATGGTTGCAGGCCATTCGTTGGGCGAGTTTTCCGCATTGGTGACAGCAAACGGATTGTCGTTTGAAGATGGTTTGACTCTTGTCTACAAAAGGGCTTTGGCTATGCAAAAAGCATGCGAAATGAATCCGTCTACAATGGCTGCGATACTTGGTTTGCCCGATGCTAAAGTGGAAGAGATATGTGCCTCAATTACAGATGAAACGGTTGTTCCTGCCAACTATAATTGCCCGGGGCAAATCGTAATTTCGGGAACAAATGCCGGCATAGATAAGGCTTGCGAATTGCTGAAAGAAGCCGGTGCTAAAAGAGCATTGAAGCTTAGTGTTGGCGGTGCATTCCATTCTCCATTGATGAATCCTGCTAAAGAAGAATTGGAAAAGGCTATCAATGAAACTAAATTTGAAAAGCCAATCTGCCCGATTTATCAGAATGTATCGACAGTGGCAGAAACAGAGCCGGAAACGATCAGGAAGAATTTGATCGCTCAATTAACTGCTCCCGTGAAATGGACTCAATCGGTAGAACACATGATCGCCGACGGAGCAACTGAATTTGTGGAACTTGGACCCGGATCAGTTTTGCAAGGTCTTGTGAAAAAGATAAATTCGACAGTGGCCACAAGCGGCAAGCAATAAATAGAAGTTATGAGATAAATACAGACGGGGCAAGATTTAAATTTTGCCCCGTTTTTTTACCAATATATTTTATATTCCTTCAATTCTTTGGTTAGCTTTCTTGCTTCATTGTTAGAAACCGAATCTAACAGAGTCCAGAACTTATCGCTATGATTCATTTCTATGGTATGGCAAAGTTCGTGCTTAATTATAAAATCGATTAGATATTCGGGCAATAACATGCATATACAAGACAGGTTTATGTTCTTTTTCGAAGAACAACTCCCCCACCTGGTTTTGCTTTTGTTTATTTTTACTTCCGTAAATTGGAAATTATATGCTTCTGCAATTTGAGCCACTTTGGCGGGGAATATTCGTTTTGCCTCGTATCGCAAGGCTTTTTCTATCATGTGGCGGACAAGTCCTTGTGTCTCTTCTGCTTTAAAATCCGTTTTTAGAGGGCATGTTATAGACAAGACACCATCTTTTAGATTCATATAATAATTTAGCAAAGAGTTGTTGGTTTCAAGTTTCAGTACAAAAGTGAGAGTTTTGAATTCAACGCCAACATAGAATTGAGGTATATCTTTAGCTTTCAGAGTCAGCAATTTAGGCTTCAACTCAATCAATAGTTTCATTGCTTTTTTTATACTATATCCATCTGGGATAGTAACCTTGATATAATCAGGCATCTTCCGAGCAATCAGCCGTTTAGCTCTACTGCTCTCTACAAAAACAATGTGTCCTAGCTCCTTGTCTAAAATTTCATTATTCATATACAGAAAAAATAAGCTCAACTCTTTTTGGAAGAATTAAGCTTGTCAAATATCTTGTTTATAGTAAGCTACTTCTTTTTATGATTTTCTTTTATAAACGCATCCAGAGCAGCAGTCATTGACGGGAATCCGGGTTGCGGAGCCTCGCAGTCAAGCCTGAGTCCTGCGTCTTTTATGGCCTTTGCTGTTGTGGCACCAAAGCAGCCGATATAAATATCACCTTGCTCAAAGTCAGGAGAATTTTTAAATAATGAAACAATGCCTAACGGACTGAAAAATACGATCATATCGTATGATGATATATATTCTCCCGGTATTTCTGTACTTACCGTGCGATACATTATAGCCTTTGTATAGTCAACCTTTTTCTCGTCCAATATGGCTGTAATATCATCATTATGAACATCAGAAACAGGCACGAGAAATTTTTCCTTATTATGCTTTGTCAACGGAGAGGCTAATCCCTCCATCTTACCGGTTGTGCTGAAAAAGATTTTCCTTTTTCTATATACGATATATTTTTGCAAGTAGAGAGCAACAGACTCTGAGATACAAAAATATTTCATCGATTCAGGCATTGTTATCCTCAATTCTTCGCACAATGAGAAGAAATGGTCTATTGCCAGTTTGGCTGTGAATACGATTGCCGTATAATCCTGTATATTTATTCTTTGTTGCCTGAATTCTTTGGCATCCAGACCTTCCACCTTTATGAATTGGCGAAAATCCATTGTCAGATTATATTTTTCGGCTATATCAAAGTAAGGGGATTTTTCGGTCGCTGGTTTTGGTTGTGATATTAAAACTTTTTTAATCTTGACACTCATAATATCCTGCTAATTATATCCTGTTCATATATATAATTCAACCCTTGGTATAACAATATATAGGGTAAAATTTCGACACTGCAAAGGTAGACAATCAAAAACAAAATATTGACATTTTGTTGTAAAAAAAAGGTAATTATATGATAAAAAATAAGCAAACGTTGCAAAACAAACAAGATAAGAGCAACAATTAACACAAAAACGTGATATTGAGCAGAATAGATTAAGAATAATGCCGGAATAAACAAAAAGATGCCCAAAACAAAGATTACACCTACATAAAGATGGATAAAATTCCCTATTGCATTTCGGCAATTAAAGGCATATCCGATAAAGTTATATAACAAATATTTAGCGAAAAAAAACAAGGATAATGCTCCCGCAAAAAGGAATATTATGGGAATACTATCTTCAAGTATGTCAGACCCTAACGACTTATCATTGTCTGAAAAAAACACGAACATAACAATGCTTACCATGAACATTGTTTGCAAAAAGAGAAATATATTGCTCCACATTTCGGATGTGGTGGTTTCTGAATATAAATGTGATTCGGAACGGCCTTGTAGCAAGTGACTCAGATTATTTCCTTTGAATAAAGTAAATCCGGATCTGAATTTTATAGCGAAACACACTAAACAAACAAGAAATATAGTGAGAAAACCGTCGACCTTCTCGAAAGAAAAAGGGCGTTTTATTCCCGGATATCCCACTTCTGTTGATGTTGGGCTTGAAGATGTGTGCAAATCTGCATATTCCCAATCCTTATTACGTAGGGATAGGATTTTAGAACCTTCGCCCAGATAGTCGTATTGAACATATAGAGAATCTGACCTGTTTGCTTGTTGGTCTTCTATAACATCAAAATTTTCAGTGCTTTTTCTTGCTGTTACACTATCAGATTTATGTTGTACTGTTGTCTGGGAATCGGGCAATACATCTATTTCACTTTCCGTTTGAACAGGAAGTGATGGCAACGAATCATTGTTTTTATTATCGACCGGGTCTTGATACATCAATACAATTTTTATAAAAAGACAGAGATATGAAAGAAAATATCAGGACTGCAAAAGTAATAAATCTTTACAATCCTGATATCTTTTTATTTATAAGAATTTACCCTAGATGCCAAATTCTTTTTTTACGATATCCACAAAATCGAGTTTCTCCCAGGTGAATAGTTCAACTTCCTTAACAACAGGAGTTGGGGAGTATCTTGATTTGAATTCTTTTGTAACTGTTTCGGGCTGACGTCCCATGTGGCCATAAGCTGCTGTTTCGGAATAGATTGGGTTTCTTAGTTTCAATCTTTCTTCAATAGCTTTGGGGCGCATATCAAAAATAGCTTCTACTTTTTTAGCTATTTCCCCGTCGGTCATATTCACATTGCTTTTCCCGTACGTATTTATGTAAATATTCATCGGTTTAGCTACCCCGATTGCGTAAGATACTTGTACCAAAACTTCGGGAGAAACTCCTGCTGCCACAAGGTTTTTAGCGATATGGCGAGAAGCATAAGCTGCCGAACGGTCAACTTTTGAAGGGTCTTTTCCTGAGAAAGCTCCTCCTCCGTGAGCACCTTTTCCACCGTATGTGTCTACAATGATTTTACGTCCCGTAAGGCCTGTATCTCCGTGAGGACCTCCGATAACGAATTTTCCCGTCGGATTTACGTGATAGATGATTTTGTCATTGAACAATTTTACAATATCATCTCTGAATTTATATTTTGCTTTAACCCTAGGAATCAGAATATTAATAACATCTTCACGTATTTTAGACTGCATATCTTCGTCTGTTCCAAAATCGTCGTGCTGAGTAGAAATCACAATTGTGTCGATACGCAAAGGGTTTCCATTGTCATCATATTCTATTGTTACCTGAGATTTTGCATCCGGGCGCAAATATGGCATCAACTCGATTTCATTTTTGCGTATTGCTGCAAGTTCCAACAACAAGGCGTGTGAAAGGTCGAGCGCCAAAGGCATATAGTTGTCGGTTTCGTTTGTTGCGTAACCAAACATCATACCCTGATCGCCGGCACCTTGATCCATTGGGTCGGCTTTTTGGTCTACTCCTCTGTTTATGTCGTCCGATTGTTCGTGAATAGCCGATAATACGCCACACGATTTAGCTTCGAACTGATATTCGCTTTTTGTATAGCCAATACGCTCAATAACTTTGCGTGCTACATCTTGCACGTCAATGTATGCTTCCGATTTAACCTCACCGGCCAAAACAACCTGTCCGGTAGTTACCAGAGTTTCGCATGCAACTTTCGATTTTGGGTCATAAGCCAGAAACTCGTCCAATAATGCATCTGAAATTTGATCTGCCACTTTATCGGGATGCCCTTCCGAAACGGACTCCGACGTAAATAAATAACTCATTATATTAAAATAATTAAATGATGAATATTAAGTTTATTATTGACGTGAAGTGGATTTGTCTTTCAAGAACTACTATTATGAAGTAATGTTTTTTAGCATTTTTTCGTGTGGTTGCAAGCAGACAAATCTATCCACAAATAATGGTTGCAAATATAGATTTTTTTTCTGATATGTGCTCCATTGCTCCTTATAATTTTCTATAAAATCATTTTTTCTATGGGGAGAATTAATATACCTTCTGCTCCTAATGCTTTGAGTTTGGTAATTATTTCCCAGAATCTTTTTTCTTCAATCACCGATTGCACCGAGCACCATCCGTTTGATGCCAATTGTGTTACTGTTGGACTGTTCATCCCGGGAAGAAGATCTATTATATCCTGCAATTTCGACTCGTGGGCATTCAGCATAATATATTTCTTTTTATATGCTGTCTGAACGGCATCAATTCTGAAAATAAGATCGTCAAGTATAGCCGATTTTTCTGCTTCAAGATTCTTATTTTTGATAAGTAAGGCTTCCGAACGCATAACTACTTCAACCTCTTTCAGTCTGTTGCTAACCAACGTGGCTCCGGAACTCACAATATCAAAGATTGCCTCAGACAGTCCAATACTTGGAGAGATTTCCACTGAACCCGTAATCTCGTGTATTTCGGCTGTTATATTCTGATCTTTCAAAAATGTTGATAATATGTGAGGGTATGAAGTTGCTATTTTTTTATCATTAAACCAGCTTACGTCTTTATAATCAATATCTTTAGGAATAGCCAGAGACAAGCGGCATTTGCTAAAACCTAATCGTTTTGCGACTTCCGCATCTTCGTTTTTTTCTACAAATTCATTTTCACCAACAATGCCAACATCCGTAACTCCGGTTGCCACCGCTTGCGGGATATCATCATCCCTAAGGAACAAGACTTCCACCGGAAAATCGTTTGCCCTTACCAATAATGTTCTTTTTGTGTTATTCAGTTTTATACCTGTTTCTTTGAGTAATTCCATTGTTTCCTCAAACAGGCGTCCTTTCGATTGTACAGCTATTCTTAAAGTCATAGAAGTAGATTGTTATGATGAAATAAAAGATTGCCCACAAATGTAATACTTTATGGGCAATCTTTTATCAAATTATTCAAAATATAGTCAATTATTTACACTCAAAACAATCAAAGAGATGTAAACAGGCTAAATTTTATATCATTTATTCGATTGATTTACGATTTTTTTCACAAATTGCTTTTCAGCCATTTGATATTTGTGTATTTTTTCGGCCGACAATATTGTTTTCATCTTTTTGTAATATTCTTTATCCAATTCGGCTTCTTTTATTTTGCAATCGACCTGCAACTCATTATACATTTCATAATCAACGTTTGTGGCATTAGCACCTTTTTGTCTCAGCTCTCTGTTTTTTCTTCTAGCCTCCCTGTTTATTTCAAATTTTTTGGTCAGCAACTCATCACACAATGGTATAAAGGCTTTCGATTCCTGATCTGTCAAACCAATTTCCTTTACAAGGAAATCAATCCTTTCCTTTTTAAATTTCTCGACGTCAAATTTTCCACGCCTTTGTTGTTGCTGTGCATTTACCCCGAAAAACACGGTCAAGGTTAGTATTATTATTGCTATTCTTTTCATACTCAAAATGTTCTTATCGTTTACTTATTCTGCAAAAGTTTCGTAATATGATGTGTTTCTCGCTTCATCTTGCAAGAAAAGATAAAAATCGTCAGCTTCGCTTGCCGATGATGTTGTAGCCATCATGGTTTCGTTTGCCGAAGATTCCGATTCTGCAAAACCTTTATCTTTTTGGATTGTCTTATTGTTGAAAAATCCAACAGTGACGAGGACCCCGACAAAAGCCGCTGCAACAGCCGATATTGGTAATATTTTTTTCCAAAGAGGTGTCACATTCCTTTTTTCTGTATTATTTTCATCCGGCAACCGTGACATTATTTCCGCATTGAATTTTTCGAAATAATTTTCGGGCACATTAAACGGATTTTTTTTATTCATTTCATCTAAACCAGACATAATGGAGATATTTTAAAGAATGTTCTTTTTCTAGTTACTATTAACACTACTATTGAGACTCAATATTTGATAAAAGGTTTAATTTGATGTAGATAAAAAATCTTCAATTTTTTTCACTGCATGATGATACGATGCTTTGAGGGCTCCAACTGATGTGTCGAGAATCTCAGACATTTCTTCATATTTCATTTCATCAAAATATTTCATATTGAATACTATCCGTTGTTTTTCGGGTAGTGTCAGCACTGCTTGTTGTAGTTTTTTCTGAGCTTCGTCTCCGTCAAAATAAACATCGCTTTCCAATTTGTTTTGCATAAACGAATCGTCATCAATAGGGATGTTTTGATGTTGTCGTTGCTTATTCAGGAACGAAATTGCCTCATTTATAGCTATTTTATAGAACCATGTCTGCAATTTCGATTCGCCTCTGAAGTTTTCGAGGTTAGTCCAAACTTTTATAAATGTATTTTGCAAAACATCATTGGCGTCGTCATGGTTCATGACGATTTTTCTTATTTGCCAATATAGTTTTTCGCTATATTCTTGCACAAGTTTTTCAAAAGCACTTCTTCTTGTTGCTTTATTTTGCAAATTGGCGATCAATATTTTTTCGTCAAATCCAGACATTAAGGTTATTTGTTTTCTATATTTATTTTACCTGTCTAATCTTCGTCTACGGCTTCCGTGTTGTCGTCCAGATCAGAGTCGTCACCAAAATCGGCTTCTTCATCTTCAGCGCCCTGACCATCTTCAAACCAGGCGATGAAATTGTCAACCTTTTTATGATTATTATTCCACCAGGTCAACGATTGGGGGGAGTGACATGCACTGATATACCGGCAATAGGTTTCGAAGTAACCGGAGTTTAAAATTTCGGAGTAGATGGGCACAAAAAAGTCCCAGATAGGGCCCGATTGAGTATCATTCTGTATTTGCCCCAATGTGAAGAATATACTTTTAGATACTTGTTCAAAAAAGCGATATTTAGATTCCGGATCATCATCAACAGGTTTAATGCGCTGAATATAAGCATATAATTTTTGGCGATCAATGCCTTCTTCCATTTCCAGACCGGGAGAATTTTCGTCTATTGTCTGATTAATCAGATCATACATTTCCCCGAAAGCATCTTTCGAGCGTTCTGTATTTGGTTCAAGCAGAAGGAAAAAGTGAAATGACAAAAAGCTTTCAACCCATTTATTCGTATCATTTAAGGAGTATGCGTACAGCAAAAATGTATCGGGATGAGTGGGGTCTATCTCTATTGCTTTCCTTAGGTTATTTATAGCGAGTTCATAATTTCCTTGTTTAAAATAGCTATATCCTAAATTGTAATGCAACAGATATTCATCTTTATACTTCGAAATAGCTTCATTCAACAACTTAATGGCCTGGTCTTCTTGCCCTAATTCGGACAACGCCGTACTTTTAACGCAATATGCGTCAATAATTAGGAGTTGATAATTGGCGTTGATAACCTTTGTACTGTATTTGAGGGCATTGTCATAATCTTTCAAATATAAATAAGACAAGGACATTTCGTATATTGCCGACATTGATGTAGAATTGAGTTTCAATGCCTCTTCATAATACCTGATAGCTTCCTTATATTTTCCCCGTTCATGCATACCAACCCCTTTACGAATCAGTTTGTCTGAAGATGCCTGAGAAAAGGAATTTAAAGAAAGACAGAGTAATAGGGCTATTATATAATATTTTTTCATTTTATGTTCGTATAATTTCGTCTACAAAAATAACAAATTCTATCAAATTGCTTGAATTTACGGCGTTTCGTTTCATTTTTTTATAAATAACTCTTTATTTATTCTCAAAATCGGATTCCTGTCTTTATTTTTTATAAATTTTATTCTATAACTTTGTATTTCGTTTAAATTTGTACAATCAAAATACCTAAAATAATTTAGAAAGAAATGCTGACACTAAAAGCCATTAACGACAACCCCGAAGAGATAATCAAAAAATTGTCAAAAAAACATTTTGATGCTAAAGAGATTATCTACAATATTATTGAGACTGATAAAGATAGAAAAGGTTTACAAACCAAGTTGGAAAAAGGCTTATCGGAAATAAACAGTATATCGAAATCCATAGGTATTTTAATGAAAGACGGCAAAAAGGACGAGGCTCAGCAAGCCAGAGAACAGGTTGCCGAAATTAAAGAAAAGAATAAAACCCTTGAGGATCAACTGAAAAAAGCAGAAAACCAACTGCAAGAAATGTTGGTTCAGATACCTAACGCCCCATCGGATGAAGTTCCGGAGGGTAGAACGGCAAACGATAATGTAGTGGAACGCACTGGCGGAAATATTCCTCAATTAGAAGACGGTGCCCTACCCCACTGGGATTTGGCGAAAAAATACGATTTGATAGATTTTGAACTGGGTGTAAAAATTGCAGGAGCAGGTTTTCCCGTATATAAAGGTAAGGGGGCACGCTTGCAACGCTCGCTTATCAACTTTTTCTTAGATAAAGCTCGTGATGCGGGATATCTTGAAATACAACCTCCGTATGTGGTTAATTCTGATTCCGGTTATGGAACAGGAAATTTACCCGACAAAGAAGGACAAATGTATCATGCCACAATAGATGACTTGTACCTTATTCCAACCGCCGAAATTCCCGTGACAAATATATACAGGGATGTGATTCTGGACGAAAAGGATTTACCTTTAAAAAACACAGCATATTCGGCATGTTTCCGCCGGGAAGCCGGTTCTTACGGTAAAGATGTAAGAGGCTTGAACAGGCTGCACCAATTTGACAAGGTTGAGATTGTGCGTATAGATACTCCCGAACATTCTTACGAATCTCTGAAAGAAATGGTCGACTATGTGCAATCGCTTGTTGAAGAGTTGGAATTGCCTTGGCGTATTCTTCGTTTGTGCGGAGGAGATATGAGTTTTACATCTGCCCTGACATTCGATTTCGAAGTGTATTCGGCAGCACAGGAACGTTGGCTTGAGGTTAGCTCCGTTTCCAACTTCGAGAGTTTTCAGGCAAATCGTCTCAAATGCAGATATAGAGGTGAGGACAAAAAAACTCAGCTTGTGCATACGCTTAACGGTAGTGCTTTAGCATTGCCACGAATTGTAGCTGCACTTCTCGAAAACAATCAAACTCCAGAGGGTATCCGCATACCTAACGCCTTGATTCCATATACAGGCTTTGATATAATAAATTAAAAAAAAGTATGAAAAATACTCCATATATATACTTGCTGATCTTGGCTTTCTGTTCATGTTTTTTCGTTTCTTGTGAAGATTACGAATACACCGAAATAGAAAAACAATGGCAATTGCGGGAAAAGAAAATCAACGATCAGACAATTCCTGTCGATACTGTTTTTTATAGTTTCAGGAAAGGGGTATTCAGGCATTTACTATTGACTTCCGAAACTACCTCGGTCGAAAGTTTCGGGGTATATAACAAAGATGGAAATTCGCTTCAAATAGAGCTTAAAACCCGTGAAGTATATGTAGATTGGGATGAAAACACAAGGTCATTTCAAATCGAGAAACTGAATGGCTCCGATTTAATCATGGAGTATAACGACACGACATACATTTTTCGAAAATATTGATATCAGTATAGTTGTAGGGGCGTAAAATCTTACGCCCGAATATCAGGGCGAATGTTTTTCGCCCCTACGATGCTTATTATCAGAATTTAAATCAACTATTTTCAACTACCGATTCGTTTCAATTTATATTGAATAGTTAACATTGTAGACAAAACAATTAGAACTGAAACGATGTTATATTATAAAAATAATAGAATATTTTAATATCTTTGCAAGAGTTAAATTAACATGTAATGTCGATTACTTATAATAAATAAAACTATGAATAAATTATTAGCGATTGGATTATCACTATCAATGGTCGTATTATTCTCGGCTTGTAAGCCTAAACAAAGCGCTTATAAATCGGTCTACGAAGCTGCGAAAGAAAGAGAACTGGAAGAAGAGAAAGCTGCGGAACCTGTAACCAAGAATGCATATCCCGCATATACTCCAACAGAAGACGCAACATCAACCAGAGTTGAAAAAGTGAAACCTGTGTCGGATGCAGATGCTTCGGGTCTAAAAAAATATAGCGTTGTTATTGCTTCATTAAGCGTGAAACCTAATGCAGACATATTGAAATCGAAAATAGAAAAAGATGGTTACAACGTTATATTGGCTCAAAACGAATCGGGTTTGTATCGTGTGATAATCGCAAGTTACGACAACAAGTCGCAAGCGGTGGCTATGCGTAACGAAGTTAGAGAGGAATACTCTTCAAAAGGAGATGTAAGTTACCTGAAAAGAGTGTACAACATACCTTTCGACGATTTATGGATTCTTGAAAGACAATATTAAACGAAGCTATAAAATAGTACAAGCAAGCTAAAAAAATATGGCTATTTCAAAAAAGAGGAATAGCCATATTTTCTGTTTATGAATATGAAGATTACATTTTTAGGAACAGGAACATCGACGGGCGTACCCGAAATAGGTTGCACTTGCGATGTATGCAAATCGTCGGATGTAAAAGACAAAAGGTTGCGGGCATCGGTGTTGATCAATATGGATGGCAAAAACATATTGATAGATTGCGGACCCGATTTTCGTCAGCAGATGTTGCAACAACATTTCGATAAATTGCACGGGGTTCTTCTCACGCATGAGCATTACGATCATGTGGGAGGAATTGACGATTTGCGCCCTTTTTGCAAATTCGGAGACATTGATATATATACCGAACCTTATGTAGCTGATGCGTTGAAAAATCGGATACCCTACTGTTTCGAGGATAATAAATATCCGGGGATTCCCAATATATCCATAACCGAAATAGGTATGGATAAGTTTTCAATCGAAAATATTTCTATAACCCCCATCAGGTTGATGCATCATTTACTGCCTATAACCGGATTCAGGATAAATAACTTCGCATATCTGACAGACTTGAAAACTATACCGGAAAGCGAGTTTATTAAACTGCAAAACCTTGATGCTCTTGTCATTAATGCTTTACGTATAAAAGAGCACATTTCGCATCAAACATTAGAGCAAGCCCTTGTTAACATTCAAAAAATAGCACCTAAAAAAGCATATCTTACACATATATCGCATCATCTGGGATTGCACGAAGCAGTACAAAGCAAACTTCCGGCAAATGTTTTTCTTGCTTATGATAGCCTGATTATAGAATCGGAATAAAAAATATGCAGATTCTTTGCAAGCAGATACACGATAACAAATAGATTTTAAGTAAATTTGCACGGGTTAATCCGAAAAAAATGGAAAAGAACAAGCAACAGCTATTAGACATCCGATATTTAAAGATGGCTACTATTTGGGCCGAAAACTCGTATTGTACAAGAAGGCAGGTAGGAGCGATAATAGTTAAAGATAAAATGATAATATCCGACGGGTATAACGGAACACCGGTCGGTTTCGAAAATATCTGTGAAGATGAAAGTGGTATCACCAAACCATACGTCTTGCATGCCGAAGCCAATGCTATAACCAAGGTGGCCTGTTCTCACAACAGTAGCGAAGGTGCAACTATGTATGTAACGGCATCACCCTGCATAGAATGTGCGAAACTGATTATACAAGCCGGAATAAAACGGGTTGTATTTAAAGATCAATATACCAAAACCGACGGATGTGTGTTGTTGGAAAGGGCTCATATAGAATTAGTTCATATACCTGAATTGGAAAAATAAAATATTTATTTAGACAAATATAGATGGATTTTCAAAAAAAAATATCGATTTGGTTGCCCCTCATAATAGGAGCATGTATAGCTATCGGCATCCTTATCGGGAGCACCTTTTCTATCTTCAATTCGAGGAAAAGTTTATTCAACAGAGGCGATAAGCTGGAGGCTGTGCTTGAATATATTAATGAATCTTATGTTGACACGGTTAACATACAAGAACTGGTTGAATCATCAATACCTCAGATTATTGCTGGTTTGGATCCCCATTCCAGCTACATTTCGGCAAAAGAGATGGAGCTTACGGGCGACGACTTATCGGGTCATTTCAGCGGAATAGGTGTTCAGTTTTTCATTCTGAATGACACGATAACAATAGTGAGCGTTATAGATGAAGGGCCATCAAAAACCGCCGGGATTGAAGCCGGAGACAGGATTGTCTATGCCAACGACAGCTTGCTTGCCGGTGTAGGCATCACAAATGAACGTGTTTTCGAACAACTCAGAGGAAAAAAAGGAACAACTGTAAATTTAGGTATCAAAAGATATAATGAAAATGAGATAAGATACTTTACCATTGAACGGGACGATGTTCCGGACAATAGTATTGAAGTTGTATTTACACCTATAAATGGTGTGGGATATATCAAGTTAAGTAAATTTTCGAGTACTACGAAACGAGAATTTTTGTCTGCCATATCGCAGTTGAAAAGTCAGAACATAAAGAGTTTTGTTATAGACCTGCGTCAAAATTCGGGTGGATTGTTACAACCTGCTATCGATTTGGCCAACGAATTTTTACAAAAGGGTCAATTGATTGTATACACTGAAGGAAGAGCCTATAAACGAACCAATTACTCGGCTCTGGGTACGGGAACTTGTCAGGACGATCAACTGATTCTCCTGATAGACGAAGGAAGTGCTTCTGCCAGTGAAGTCTTTGCCGGAGCAATACAAGACCACGACCGAGGTTTGATCATTGGGCGTCGCTCATTTGGTAAGGGATTGGTACAAAATCCATTTCCATTTCAAGACAATTCTGTATTACGCCTCACCATTGCCCGTTACTACACGCCTTCTGGCAGATGTATTCAAAAACCATACGAAAAAGGACATAGCGAAGATTATAGTCAAGACTTGATGAACAGATACTTAAGAGGAGAATTTGACTCTCAGGATAGTATAAAATTAGACTATTCTTCAATTTTTTATACCGATGCCGGCAGAAAAATATACGGACATGGCGGTATCATGCCCGATGTGTTTGTTCCTCGCGATACGGTTGGGATAAATTCGTATTATACAAAATTGATGAACGGAAACGCCGTATATGAATTTGCTTTAGAATATACAGATCAGAACAGAAAACAACTGAAGTCTTTCAAGTCGTGGAAAGATATGCTAGCCCACTTAAACAGGCAGCCGTTGGTTCAGGATTTGGTTTCTTTTGCCGAAACTAACAAGAAAATCCGTCGACAACCACTGTTGGTGAACGAAACTCAAGATTTATTGCAAAGAATCATAACATCATATATTATTCGAAATTTCTTCGGAAACGATGGTTATTATCCTGTAATTCTGAGGAATGACATTGTCTTGAAAAAAGCCTTGGATCTGGCAAGTTCAAACAAAGCAATCCCCGAAGAGGTCAAAAAATATAACTTTTAGAAAGGAAAAATACAACTTGAAACTCACGAAAGAAAACATACGCAAAGAGATATCCGTAATAAAAAAGAAACTGACATCGGACGAACTGAAATTTCAGTCCGATGAAGTTATTTCTGTGCTGGAAGCTACCGATACATTCTGCAAAGCCAGAAATATAATCATTTACAACAGCTTGCCCGACGAGGTGCATACTGATTCTATTCTGAAAAGATATGCGGGTGACAAACGCTTTTTCTTGCCTGTGGTTGTAGACAACACAACATTAGCAATCAGGGAATATGCGCCGGATATGAGTTTCAGCACATCCAACCTCGGCATAAAAGAACCGCAAGGCGAAAATTTCACTGACTGGAAAAAGATAGATTTGATCATCGTTCCCGGGGTAGCATTCGACCGCCAACTAAACCGTCTGGGAAGGGGCAAAGGGTATTATGACCGCTTTCTGAAACAGGTAAAAGCACCTAAAATAGGGATATGCTTCGAGTTTCAGTTGTTGGATAAGATTCCGATAGATGAACACGATATACCTATGGATATGGTGGTTACGGAAAACGAAATTATCTGCGACGGTATCTATTAAGTTAGAGGCTAGTAAATAAGAAAAACTCGTATCTTATTTACTGGCTAGAAGCCTTTAAATCATGGAGTATTACTTACTTTTTTTAATTCTTCTTGGGTTTCCTCGTGTCCAAATGCAGTTGCCTTTTTTAAGTAAGTTTGATAATTCTTGTTATCCTTTTTAGACTTATAATATGTAGCGATAAAATAAAGGGCATTACCAATTGTTTTATCTTTTACATTTTTCTTTTCCAAATCTTTCAATGTAAAATTACTTCCATATCTTCCCGCAATATAAGATTTATATGACAATGTCATAACTTCTATTGCTTTATCATAATCATTCTTGAGAAAATGGCAGAAGGATAAATGAAAATACAACAGATTAAGCTCTTTTGGAACTTTCAAAGCAAGGTCGCCATATTGATTCAAAGCATTCTCACCTATAAAAATCGCTTTATCGTAATCTTCTTTCTTAATATAGAGAAACATCTCTTTTACTACAATCAAAGTTCTGGTATCAATCCATTTTTCGACGCCATGTTCTTTAACGTAGGAAGCCTTAGTTTTATCATGTTCTTGTTTAGCCAAAGTATAGCAAAGTAGAGCCCTATCATATTCTTCATAGTCAAAAAATATCTCTCCTATATAAAAAAGATCCACACTGTCAAATACAGATACATCCAAATTTAGAGCTATAAAAAACGCTATTAAAGCAGAGTCATTATCTTCATCATCTTTATATTTTTTTGCTTTTCTAAGCCATTCACGGGCTTCTGCAGATTTATCCTTTGTTTCGGTAGGCTTCTTTTTTTGACTTGTACTTTTATCTTTTTCAGTTGTAGATGTAGCCTTGCCTGACTTGGGGGTAGTCTCTTTTTTAGACTTAGTATTTTTTCTTTTAGTTGTAATAATTAACTCGTCACCATCCAATTTTATTGTTCCTAATTGTTTAATAGCAGATTGTCCTAATAATAAAGGAGCTTTCAAACTATGTACAACAGAGGCTTCCACATTTGTCAAAACTTTATTTCCTATCTTTATTTTCCGTAGAATAATATTAGTGTTATCAACAATACTACCATCTGCAATTTGGGATTTAGAGGAACCTACGAAATCATCCGCATCGATATAACCGTTTTTTATCATGAACATAACCTCAGTCAATGAAATTGAAACATTACTGGCTCCGGTATCAAAAATAAAACGCAGCTTAAGTCCGTTTACTTCACAAGGAATCGTATAAATTCCACCCTCTTTTTGCATCTTTATGCGGGTTTGCGAATTTAAAATAAGTGGAAATAACAATAGTAGCAGGAAATAAATAATCTTAATGCTTCTCATTTTCTATATTAAAAATTTTAAATCACCCCTTTTGTGGAAGGAAAAACTATTTTGTAATTTAAAATTGCTTTCATATTTTTGTATAAGAAATCTGCACAAAAATACGATAAAATAATGACATGAAAGCAGCCTTATTACTTAGAGTTTCCACCGAAGTACAGGATTTAGAAAGCCAAATAAAAGACTTGCGCCCTGTAGCAGAAAGTATGGGGTACGAAGTTCCCGAAGAATACATTTTCGGAGAACATATCACAGGAAAAGACGATATTCGAAAAGGAGAGCGACAATCTATTACCAAGCTAAAGAAAGCATGTAAGACAGGGGATATTTCGGTAATATTTATTCACGAAGTATCACGATTAAGTAGGAGTAGTATTGATGGACGTTCCTTTGTGCGTGATTTCAACGAAATGAAGATACCTATTTATTTCAAAGATAGAGGTCTTTGGACTTTAAACAGGGACACATTAGAAGAAGACAGTACGACAAAAATGATAGTAGGTCTTTTCTTTGACTTTGCAGAGCAAGAATTGAAAACATTGAAAAGCAGAACTAACAGAGGACGCAGAAATGCAGCTAGTAAAGGACTGGCAACAGGTGGTTATTTAAATTACGGGTACAAAAAAGATGTAGAGAGTGGAAAAGTCATTATAGATGAAACAGAAGCCATATTTGTGAAAGAAATGTTTTCAAAATATGCCACAGGAGAATATAGTTTGGGAAATCTGACAAGACATGCAAATACATTGGAGTATCCAACCAGATATGCTAAGAATAGCAAAAAAGGAACATTCATTACAGCTAGCGGCTATACCAAATCAACACAAAATCTGAAATGGAACAAGGGGGTACTCAGCAGTATGCTCAACAATAAAATATACATCGGGGAACACCATTTTCAGGATGTGACCAAAAATGTTCCTGCCATTATTGATAAAGAATTATTTGATAGAGTTCAAACAAAATTGGCTTCTAACCCTAAATTTGTTGAGAAATCGAGGAATTATATACATTTACTGCAAAAGAAAGTTGTTTGCGGACATTGTGGTAATTTGTTAACTGGACATATTGGTTCTGACAATGTAAATGGATATTACTTATGTTCAAGTTATTTTGGTTCAATGACGAAATGCGGAAATACCACCCTTAATTATGAAAAATTCGAGACTATTGTTTGGCATTTTATCAAGCATCATTCCGATATATTTATGGAACTGAATGAAAAAGAAAAAGAGGACAAAATAGCTAAACTCGAAGAAAAGAAAAAGGAAAATCTAGTAGCAATAACATTGAAAGAAAGGCTTGTTCAACAAGAACAACAGAAAGTTAAAAGTCTGCTTGAATTGGTAAAATCAAGTGGCGGTGCATTCAGTATGTCGGACATTGTAAATGACAAAAATGAAATTGACAATACTGTGGCTAATTATGAGCAACAAATAATCAAACTCAATTCCGAAATAAAGTTAATAAACAATAGGATTAACCAAATTCGAGATGTTCAATTTTCGAAAGAAACGATTGCTAATATAGAAGCCGACAGAACACAAATGAAGAAGGTTATTAACGAAGTGATAGACCATATTACAGTGTACAAAGTCAATAACAGCGCAGTAGTTATGCAAGTTGAAATGTACAATGATTCGACAATATATAATATCCTGTTAAATCAAAGAAGTAAGCGCATATTCAAGTATTGGTACATCGAAGAACACGTTGCTGCATTTTTAATGGGTAAGCATAGGGCATCAACACTGAAAGAGTGCGATAATTTTTATTTTTACAATCCCGAAGCACTTACTCACGATGGTTTTCCATATTGGGGATATTATCTTTTCGAAGAAATGTGCGCAATTTTAGAACACGCTGGCTTATATGTTGAATATATGCCTGCTAAGCCATTTATCAATCCAAAAAGTAAAAAACCCGATATTATACCTACTGACGAAACAGAATTCAGAGAATATATGACGAATAAATTTGGTACAGAGTTTAATTCAGAGGATATGTATATGTAAAATAGTTTCGGCTTAATCTGACAGTTAGTAATAAAAACGAGTAGCTATTGCTAGCCACTCGTAGTAGTTTTAGTCGCCGCTTCCGTTCTGAAAGGCAGCAATCTCTTCAGGCGTGTATCGGGAGAGAAATTGACGGATTTCATCTTCCCTAGCTTTGAGTTCTTCCTGTTTCAGAGAAGCAAGAACTTCCTCTAAGTTTTTCATCCACACTTCGTAGTTCTTTATAAGTGTCTCGCACTTATTAGTGTAATACTTGGCATTGCCGTCCAATGAGAACCAATTACCATACAACTCAATCTGAGCCTTGCGACTTCCGTCGCCTAAATTAATTAAAGACATAAATTTTAATTTAATGTAAAACAGATTTGTTCAATAAACGATTAAATCTCTTTTATATCTGTTTAATTAATAGGCTAAAACCGTCACAAAGATAAATACTAGTTATGTAACTAACAAACTAGTAACAGGTATTTTTTCAAATACTAATTAGTTTGATTAAAGAATGCTATTTCTTTTTCAAAATCTCCTTTGATATGAGAGAGGAATAAACTATATACTTCTTCATCTGTTTTTAGTTTCTCAATATATGATTGAAAGAACTGCCTTAACTCTATCTCTAACTGTCTAGGATTGACGATTAAACAGCCTCGTTCTGTACTAAAGGATTTAGACGAGCCTGTATAACAAAGTTGTCCTGAATTTTTAATGTTATTTTCGTGTAATAATCCATTTCTAAATTCGTCATAAGCTCTCTCTGACAATACTGTTTCTAGAGAGAAATTATTCTGTAACAATTTAGTCACTCTATATTTTACTGGATTCTTTTCTTTAGGACTTATCCTTACCGAATATTTTGCTAATGCGTCAATCATTGAAAATTCGATAATTGCAGAGGCATAAGCGTTATTTTGGTCATTCAATAGCTTGATAGCTTTTAGAAAATATTCCGTCATTCTTTCTTCAAATGCACTGATAAGAGAGTTTTTGTTTGTTAAATCTAAATCTTTCAAAAGGACACTTGGCGAAAAATGAATATTGTCGTTGATGTTCATATCTGTATGTTTTTTTATTATACAACGGCAAATATAGGTGATTATTTGCCGTTTATCATTATTTATTTAACAATTACTTTCTGACTTTCATTATCTACTCTTACAATATAGACACCTCTATTCAAACCTATCTCTGTATATCCGTTAATATCGGATTGATATACTATTTGTCCAGACAGACTATAAATTGATATAGATGTTTGTTCTTTTACATCAATAGAAATACCGTTTAAAATTGGTTGAATAGAAATATTGTCTTTGCTGATAGAGTATATTGAACTTTCTTCTTCTTCAATGATATTATCAAATCCCCAAGCCCACCAATAGGCAGAATAAGACTCTTTAGGTACATATAATTTACATGACGTTTTGTCTATCCACTCAAAACTATTAGATTGGATAGTTGGAGGAGTCGGATTTTTAGAGTGTATTTTCTTTAATCCGGTACAACCACTAAAAGCATATGATGAGATAGAAGTAATATTAAAGGGAATAGTAATACTTGTTAATCCTGTACAACCTTGGAAAGTGCCAAATCCAATAAAAGTAACATCACTTGGAATAGTAATGTCTATCAATCCTATGCAATCTTGGAAAGCCCATCCCCCAATAGTAGTAATACTATTAGGAATAGTAATGCTTGTTAAACTACTACAACCAGAAAAAGCAGAACTATATATTGAAGTAACACCATCAGGAACAACAATGCTTGTTAATCCTTTACAGCCATAAAAAGCACCATCCTCAATACGAATAATATTATCAGGAATAGTAACACTTTTCAATTTTGACAATAAACGAAACATACTCTCCCCCAAAATATTATTTGAAGTATAATAGTAATAAGTTTCACCTGAAACAGTAGAATAACGAGTAGTATAATATCCCCCTCCTTCAACAATATTTGCTCCTTTAATATTAAGAATAGATAAATTAGTCATTCCCCTAATAGTCTTAATATCATCTCCGTTTAGATTGCCTGTTAATGTTAAATCAGTGATGTCATTAGTTCTTGCTCCTAACTGTGATTTTAAAGACCCTGCTTCAACATGTAATGTAATTGGAGGAACATCCTGCGCATGTAAATTGAATTGCAGCAATAAGACTATTATTACTACCATTGATTTGAAAAGATACTTTTTTAGCATAATCTATTTGTATTATTTGTGTCTTTTTGTTCCCTCTAAAGACTGTTATAAAAATAAAGAAAGCGCAGGAACATTAAGTCTTATCTGTCTTAGAGGCATCGCCAAACGCCAGTTGCACAAATAGAAACAATGTCCTGCGCTCTTATTTATATATAAAAATTATATACAAACAGAACGCAAGTGCTTGTTATCTACTAATCTTGTGCAACGTTGAAAATTGGCGATTTCCTAAGACAAGAATAATATCTTAAACACTTTCGTAAATTAAATAAGTTTACTAGCTATCAACGTTTTGATTTGCTAGATTCAAAGCAAAGGTAATAAATAACCATAGATTTTTTATGTTTTAATAATCTTACTATTAGAGACTAGTCATATTTATTTAAGTTTCCTGCTTCTTTTTAATTCTTCTTGAAGAGCTTTCATTTTTACTGGCTTAACAAAAATTTCATGAATAATTGATAAAAACAAATCGTGTAATCCATATGCATCATTCTTTGTAAATTCATGGAGGGTTATATCTTCATCTGGATGTGCTCCTTGATTACCTATATCTTTTATTATTTTTGCGTTTTCATGAAAGACTTCGGATAAATCAATTTTCAGAGTGTTTTCATTTGATTTTAACCATTCTAATTGTTTATATAATGAATTTCCTTTTGCTCCGAGAATGTCTTTTACCAATATTTGTATTGCTCGTCTAAATAATATTGCAGAAGCTAGAAATTTGGAATTTGCCAAACAATAATCCGCCTCGCTCGCTGTTCCCTTTAAAGAAATATATTCACTAGGAATGTCTTCATTTATATAATTTTCGTTAGAAACAGGAATTCTATAAAGCATATATAATCTATGAATATAATTATATGTTCTGGAATTACCATTCACATTTGCAATTTGCTCTACGAACTGAACTGTTTGTAAAAAGCTTTTCTTCCTACAATTTGGGCATTCTATATAAATGTTAATGAAACGGGGCAGATTTGTATCAGTATAATATGGAGTTTCATAACTTTTAGAATATACTTTCAGAAAAACATCTCTTTTACAACAATCACATATTCCTGGTAATTCCTGCGAAATAGAATCAGTATCTAATTCATAAATGCATTCATAGTTTTCTTTAATATATTGTTCAAATTCCTCTAAATTAATTAAATTCATAGTTTTGCTTTGCTTATTTGTTCCTTATCTGATAACAGACAAACTTAATTATAAATAATTTCACAAATATATGAATTTAGTTAAAAAAATTACTAGAATACCTCTCATATAATCTTTTAACCGCTGTAATATCAAAATTACAACCTCGCCTTGTCCTAAATCCGTTTTGATTCAATTGTAAGACAATTTCACTCCATTTAGAGCCACTATTTCGCATTGTGGTTATAAGCGTACCTGCTTTCTTGTTTGCATCGTTTGAAAGTGCATTTTTCTTCCTAGTATTTTCCAAAAATTCAAATGTAATTTTTCTAAATTCCAAAAGTAAACAGGGTATTTGACATTTGGTTTTTGAATTTGACATTTGGAATTATAGACGCCTTGTAGCGTCTTTTTTTATTATAGTAAAGTTATATTTTTGCTGTAAATTAAGTATGATGTTTACTTTCTATGGCAATATAGAGAGGGTGTATTTTGTTGCTTTTTGCGAAGTATATATATATAAATAGCCCTAAATAGGGCTATTTTTCATTTCACAAACTTATACAACATCATATCAGTGTAGCCAGGAGTTTTATTGAGTGTCACATTCTGAGTATTTAAGACAGAATTATTGAATGGGTTGGAAAACCCTTTGTTTTTCTCAAACCACTCGCACAACTCAATCAATGAACTCTTGTTCGATGTGAAGAAAAAATAATTCGCCCCGACCAGAACTTTAAGTACATCAAGATAATCTCGAAGTTTCCAATATTTATCCGAGCCATAAGTTTTGGTATCAGTGGAAAGATATGGCGGATCAACTATAAAAATAACTCCCTCCATATCTTTATATTGATTATATAATTCTCTGTAATCACAATGTACTATCTCTAAGCCAGCCAAATACTCATCCGGATTAAAATCATAATCGCAAGATTTTACATTGTTGTAAAAGTTTTCTTTTCGCAACTCATCAATATTCACAACATATTTTGCAGAAAACATAAGAGAGGACGACAATGTGATATAATCCACATATCCGGATTTATCAGCGAGTTCTATCCGTTTCAATATCTCAGACCTTTTGTTATGCTCTATCTTCGTTCCTTTCGGATAACCCTCCAGAATTTTGCGAATATCGCTTAATAGCTTGTTAGTTTGGTCGATGTTGCGAAGTCGTTCCGAGTAATTGTCAAAATCATTGTAAACGACTTTCGCATCCGGGAATATAGACTTAGCCAAATGGGACAGCAAACCACTTCCCCCGAATAAATCAACAATAACTTTAACTTCTTGTTTTGATTTGAGATCATTCATCGCAACAACAAATGAACTTGCAAATCTCCTTTTTTGTCCCTGAAATGGCAGGGGCGATGTTTTAAAAACTTTCTTTTTCATAACCTAAAACAATCTTTTTTTAATTGGTATTTAAATGCTATTTAATTATTACTTTTGCAATCTCACCACATATCAATAAAATGCGACACAGCGTAACAAAAAGGCATATTAAGCCCTCAGTTATGCGTGTCCTCGCATCTATTATTTTATGGTAGGTTAGTATGAGGTAGGATTCTACTAACGACTGGGGGCTTTTTTTACCCCTTTACAAAAACCTCCTTACAGGCGTTTTGGGCGTTTCTTCCTTGAAATTCTTGAATAACCCAATTTTAGAATCAT
>NZ_QVMP01000008.1:0-75612 GCF_010501095.1 Dysgonomonas sp. 520
TGGTTTTGACGATTTAGTCATGATTATTGCTTGCGGTCTGCATAATTTTAGAATTACAAATTCATTGATTTTTAATCATATATAATTTTATTGAATATAATGTCTACTATATAAACACCGTTCGTATAATTTTTCACGTCCATTTTGTGTGAATTATTGTTAATTCTTGTATTTAATAATAATTTGCCTGCTATATCAGCCATATACGAATCTTGCATTATATCCCCCACCCGACCCTACACGAATTGTATCTTATTGATTTGAGCCTTTGATGTTAACTCTTTTGTTATAAGATTTATATCTGTTTTGTCATTTTGAACGAAGTGAAAAATCTGTGTATAACAAAGTATTAGTTTAATTTCAACAACATGCTGCGCGTAATCAAAGATTACTTGCATCCCTTTTGACCAAAGCCTCAAAAGGAATCAAAAAGGCTTTCTGTGACTCAGGCTTCTTGCCGACCCACTTTACAGCTTATAAGCTGAACAAAAAATAACTCGCACCAAAAGTCTGTCAAAATCAGAGTGGTTTGGTTATGCTCAAACAGCTTTTTGTTCTAGTCGCTTATCTGCGCTGTGTGGGTACCCCGTCAATTAGCCAAATGTCACGTTTACACCCGTTAGGCGAAATGGCATCTGCTTCGTAGGCGGGGACACGTTAAGCGAAACAAGGCGTAAAATTGAAAGTTGTTTGAGCGAAGCGAGTTTTTTCAATTTAGCCTGTAAGCTTGTAACGGGTCGCCGAGAAGCTAAGCCTTGACTTTTTGGTTCGTTTTGTGTCAAGACAAAATGAACGAAGACAAGTCTCTGCAAGAGACGCGGCAGTGAAAAATATCGAATAAAAAAGAACCTTTTTATTATAACAAACTCAACTACTGATTGGCATTATTATCTAAATGCACCACAGGTTAAATTATATTTATTCTAATAGCCTAAGATATTTATCGGGATAAGTGAAGATGCCATTTTCTTTTAGCATGGTCACAACAAAATTACTATTCTTTTCCTTAATTTCGGGTAGCCACACCATAAAGAATATTGTGAAAATATATATAAAAAACATAAAAGCAAAAGAAATGGCATCTGAATTTCATCAGACGCCATTTCTTGTTTCTCCCGGTATTTGTCTATTTCACGTTGCTAGCTTTCAGTCCTCTGATTACGGCAGAAGAAAAGCCTGCTTGTTCCATTTCGTTCAATCCTTTGATAGTAATGCCGCCCGGAGTGGTCACTTTATCTATTTCGGCTTCGGGATGGGATCCGTTTGCCTCCAATAGTTCAATTGCCCCTCTGAGCGTTTGCAATACAATGTCTTTCGACTGATTTGCCGATATTCCCAATTCTATGCCTCCTTCCATGGATGCACGTATGTATCGGAAGGCATAGGCTATTCCGCACGAGCTTAGGGCGGTTACGGCCGGAATCATGAATTCTTTGATAAATTCTACTTTACCCAGTTTTTCGAAGAACCCTCTTACAATCTTGTCTTCTTCGGCAGTAGTATTGTCCTGGCAGATGAATGTCATACTTTGTCGTACGGCAACGGCAGTGTTAGGTATGATGCGATAAAGCTTAGCTTCAACCGAAGTTAAGCTTTGCAACTGCATCAGGGTTATGCCGGGAGCAAGCGAGATGATCAGCTGTTTGCTAAAATCAAATTTATCGTGATTAGCTTTCAGCACAGTTTCTACCAACCAGGGCTTAACGGCAATGATGACAACATCGGCATTGCTAATAGAACTATAATCCTTGATAGCGACATTTATATCCTTATTGAGCTTGCCAATGTTTTCAACTACTTGTTGATCTTGGTCTACAACAGTTATTTCGGAAGGTTTAAGAACACTTCCGGAAGCCAAACCGCAGGCAATAGAGCTACCCATATTACCTCCGCCAATGATTGATATTTTCATGATCCTTAATTTTTTTAAATTATCCTAAAAACAAATATAACAAAATTATTGTGAATATGCTATGTCGAGAAACCAATTTTGAATCATTTTTTTATCAAATATTCTCCCGATGACCTTATATTTAGAGTCGTTGAGGGGATTTCTTCCTACAAGAGGTTCCGACATTACTCCTATTTGTGGTTGATAGTAGTTGGAATGGACAAAGTTCATTTTATTGTTCCAATAATAGATATATCCGACATGACAATCCAATCCTACAACATAAAGTCCTTCTCCTCTGGCTTTTATGTAGTCTACAACTTCACTCATAGGTCTTTTATGAAAACGTTTGATGTCGGATGTCATTTTCTTGATCATATATTCGGATGTTTGTTGCGCCCATTTAACACGGGGAATGTTGAACCCCATGTCTCTGAGGGTTGTGGTAATGAAATATCCACAGGCTATTGTTCCTTTCTTCGGTATCTGTGTTGTTCCGTTAAAATTCCAAGGCGTTTGGTACCAAGCCTTAAAATAAGAGTCGGATATGCACAAAAGGTATTGTTCCGCAACCTTGATTATCGAATCTTGTTTTTCCGAATTGCCCTTATTGTCGTTGAATGCCTTTTTCAATTCCGTTTTTCTATCGACAATGCTTTCTTTCAGTTCAGCGTATGTTTGAGCACTACATAAAATGGAGATCAATATAAAAAGAAATGAGAATAAAAAGTGTTTTTGATTCATTTTGTCTATAACCTTTATTGTGTTGATCCGCCAAACAGGATGAAGAACGGATATACTATCAAAAGAGGTAGATATCGTATACTACCTATCCCTTTGCCAATTTTTCTCCACGATATTTTTTTGCGGGTAATCTCTTTTTGATAGAAAGCCGTATCTTTCAGAGGAAAACTGCTCCAACCATCCCACTCATTGGATATGTCTTTCAACTTGAACAGATTGGTCTGATATAAATTCATTTTGTACCTGTATTCTTCTTTCGAATTTGATGTGTTGAAGACAAATTCAAACTCCATCTTCAGAGGCGAATTGTCTTTGTTGAATGTTATGACCGGATATTTCCATTCATTATATTCTACCGAATCGTATTGCTGTGTAGTATATTGTTTGTATTGCTCCGACAGATTCAATTCGCTAAGAGTAAAATACGCTTTATCTTCGTAATAATGAGCCGGATAATTAGTAACAATAATATCTTTATTTCCATCCATGCTACTGGTTCCGGATATATTGTAAGGAGTGCCATTCACATACATTCTTGTTTTAGCAAAATCGATATGAATTTTTGTCGTATTTTTGAATTTTACGTTCAAATACGGAGAGTGATAATTTTCTTTATACGGACTGTAAGAAAGGAACTCGGTAACGATATAAACAGAATCATTCCTCTTCCCATCTTTTCCGGGTATTTCTACTACATCGGAAAATGTTGCGATTGTTCCCCCTACACCATTATCGTATTCTTCTCTGTATGAAAACTTTTTCACACCGGGAGTATCACTATCCAATGTGCCAAAGTAATAGTCTATTTTTGATACCATGCAAGAGGTGAAAGACGAAACCACAACAACAAGCAAAGAGTATAAGAGTATTTTTTTCATGTATAGCCTCAGTTGCCCTTAAACCATTTTTTATTGATAAAAGGACATTCCTTTTTGTTTCGTTTTGTATCAAGAGGAAAAAAACGAGCTTTTTCCATACGCAAATTTATATAAAATGACGGATAATTGACCATATTGCCGATTTTTGTATTTTCGGGAATCACATAGTCGCAAATATTTACAATACTTTTATCAGGCAGTATCTTATAATTCCTGAAGATGGTACATATACCAACCCCCTCTTGTCGGATGGTTTGTGTAATTATTGTATCTTCCTTCACCCGATAAGTGCCCCAGAGCGGATATTTGCATATTGCCGATTTTCCACCATTTTCGAAACAGTCGATCAATTCGGGAATCATCTTACTTGTTGTGGCTATGGTGAATAATCCATCGGGATAGAACATAAATATAGACAGCAGTGCAGTATCAACCTCATGTTGAGTGATATAGTATCCGTTTATATCAATCAGAGAACCCAATCCGGTATCGGAACCTGAATATTTATATGTAAAATCTTTAGGAGCAGAAACACACGAACAAACGTAGATAGCAACAAAACTTAAGAGTATGTAAAATTCTTTTTTCATCCGCATAAAGATAAAAAAAACGGCATAGCGAAAGGCTATACCGAATCGATATTTTAAAGAAAAGAATGTTTATGATTGGCTTCCTGCCTCCTTTTTCGATTTCAATTTTGCTTTTGCCACTTCATAAATACCGGGCATAATTGATAATACAATGATCAGTACTACAACCACTTTCAGGTTGTTTTGCACAATTGGCATTGTACCCACAAAATATCCCAACAGGCAGAAGATAGCAACCCATGCAATGCCTCCGATTACATTGAACGAAAAGAAGTGTTTGTACGTCATTTTACTCATTCCGGCAACAAACGGCGCAAAAGTGCGGACAATGGGAACAAAACGCGCAATAATGATTGTTTTTCCACCATGTTTTTCGTAAAAATGGTGTGTTTTTTCAAGATATTCCTGCTTAAATATTTTCGAATTAGGATTGCTGAACAGTTTTTCTCCAAAATAACGCCCGATGGTATAATTCATGGCATCGCCAATTATAGCGGCTATCATTAGTATGATCAAAAGCCAATATATATGAAGATGATTGCCCGGCATGGCAGTTATCGTACCGGCCAGAAAAAGAAGCGAATCTCCCGGAAGAAAGGGTGTTACCACCAAACCCGTTTCACAAAAAATGATGAGGAACAGAATTGCATAAACCCAAGTGTCGTATCTGTTTACCAGATAATTAAGGGCATCTTGCGTGTTGAACAACAATTCGTGTATGAAGTTCCAAGCTGTATGTAAAAAATCCATTGTTTTCTAAATTTGATCTTGAGATATTATAAAAATTGACGACAAAGGTAGATAAATTTCTGCCACTAATAAAATTAAAAAATAGTAATTCCTATTTGTTAAATGCGGTAGAAGGAAAAGTAATACTTCTCCACTTTCTTCGAGAGAAGTTCAATGTTGAGCATGTCCGATGCTTCCGATATATTCTTTATTGTCCCGTCGTTGTATAAGATGTCGATGCTGTCGTCCGCCTGATTATACATGTTTGACGAAATAACGTCGTAAGAAATCAAATATCTGGCTTCGTGTTCCGGGATTCCGTATTTATCAATATACTTGTTCAACTGAATTTGTATCTCTTCGTCGGTTTTCGGGGTTGCCGACACTTCTATCTTGAATAAGTTTCTCTCTACAATAGATTTACTTAGCAAGGATAGTACCTTATCGTCATGGTTAGACCATACCTTGAGCGAACACCAAATATCATTATCGTCCAGATTAACAAAGTGTTCCAAAGCCTTGTTGCCTTTTTTGTGAAAATCGTCGAGACTGATCTCATTTTCCAGAAAATACATAAAAGCAGGCGAGGCGAAAAGTTCACGCTTTTGAGACACCAATTCTTTGGCTCTCAGCAAAGTCTTTATTATCATCTTTTCGGCAGCCACGGCTGTCTTGTGAAGATATACCTGCCAATACATCAAACGACGCGAGAGCAGGAAGTTTTCGACCGAATATATCCCTTTCGATTCCACAACCAGCTTGTCGTCACGTATATCAAGCATTTTTATTATCCTGTCCGAGCCTATATTGCCTTCCGTAACTCCCGAATAGAAACTATCGCGACGCAGGTAGTCCAACCTGTCCACATCCAATTGCCCGCTGACCAGTTGGTGCAGGAATTTTTTCTTATGCGTGTTCCTGAAAATAGAAATACAGGTATCTAAAGCCCCGTTCAGTTCTTCGTTCAACTGCCTCATCATCAGCAGTGATATGTCTTCGTGGCGAATATCCCTTACCAATATGTTTTCCAATGCGTGGGAGAATGGTCCGTGTCCGCTGTCGTGAAGCAGAATACATGCCAAAGCTCCGTTGTATTCGTCTTTGGTTATTTCGTGCCCCTTTGCTTTGAGGCTTGTTAACGCCTCATTCATAAGATACATGGCCCCGATGGAATGATGAAGCCGTGTATGTTGCGCCCCGGGATATACGAAAGCCGCCAACCCCATTTGCCGTATACGGTTGAGCCGTTGCAAAAAAGGGTGCTTTATTATATTGTACAGAAAATCGTTCGGAATGGTAATGAACCCGAACACCGGATCATTGATAATCTTTCGTTTAATATCAGGCACGTTGGATTATTTAGAGTTGTTTTCGTCTGAAATAATTACTTCAACAGAGATGCTTGTTGTTTTGCGTATAAATCGAACTTATGCTGAACTTCGTCGTATACATTGCTCACCTTACTGTCCAAGTCTTCTGCCTGTTCTGCAGATATGGTGTCATTGTATTGAGAATAAAGTTCTTGTGATTTCGCAAATTTCTGCAATGCAACAATGTATTCTATTGCCGCTTTTTTCAACTCTTCACCTTTAGGAGGTGTTTGCATCGAATTTATTTGCTCCACTATCTGATTGGTTGCCTGATGTGTGTCTGCCGACAGCCGTTCTATATCCGACATGTTGCTTGTCATCAGGGCATTTTTCACCGACTGGTCGTATACATTAATTATAGTTACGGCTTTGTCTACTTTTTGTTCAAGCTGATTGCTGTATTCTTCCATATTTTGTATACAGGAAGAAACCAGCACAGAGAAAGTGAGCACAAGAAAAAAACACAGTCTTTTCATAATCAGAAGTCTAAGTTCGGTTTTGCGTATAATTGTTACAAAAATACTCTTTTCCTGAGAATAAAGCCGTATATTGTTAAAAGATTTTTGATACGACTTTAGTTTTAATCAACTATTTTTGAATACTAAATAAATAAATTATCCGTTATAGTTTCATAACTTTGTGACGAAAATAGGTTTATAACGATTTAAATTTAATTACAGGCTTGTTGTCCTGAGCAATGCGAGGGGGAATCTCTATTGGAAGTTTAAAACATACAATTTAGTTTGAGAAATAAAAATATTCTACATAATATACTGATATTCTTTTCTTCAGTCATACTCCTGTTTTCGTGTAAAACGGTGAAGATGAGTGAAGCCGATTTCAAGTTTTCTCAGGGTGAATACTTTGAAGCGGCGTCTATGTATCAGAAAGTATACCGGAAAGCCAAGCCTAAGGATAAAGACTTGAGGGGCGAAGCCGCTTTTAAGATGGGCGAATGTTACAGGCTGATTAATAACACTGCCCGAGCAAACGCCGCATACACAAATGCTGCACGGTATTTGAACAACGACAGCCTCGTATCGTTGCAATATGCCCGAATACTTCACAAAAACGGAAACTATGCTCAGGCTGCAAAAGAATATACCAAATTTTTGGAGATTTTTCCCGACAACAAGTTTGCGCAGAATGGATTGGAAGGAACTAAAATTGCGCCTTTGATGAAGGCTAACCCTGTAAGATGTACGGTAAAAGGAATGGACTTGTTCAATTCGCGCCGATCGGAATTCAGTCCGAAACTACTTCCTCCCGATTATGACAACATATACATGACATCGAGCCGAGATCAGGCTATGGGCGATGATAAAAGCGCAATCACAGGGTTGAAAAACAACGATATATTCTGGGCACGGAAAGATGAAAAAGGCGAATGGCTGAAACCCGAACCGCTGGAAGGTGTCAATACCGAGTTTGATGAAGGTTCTGTTTCTTTCTCTGCCACCGGAAACCAGATGTATTACACTTATTGCCCCGAAGATCCGGAAAAACCTACATCTGCCCTCATATACGTATCTAACCGTTCGGGGGGTGCGTGGAGCAAAGGCACGGAACTGAAACTTAGCAGAGATACGGTGTCCGTTTTTGCTCACCCGGCAATAAATGCCACAGGAGATTTTCTCTACTTTGTATCCGATATGCCCGGAGGGTATGGAGGAAAAGATATCTGGCGTGCCTATATGAGAACTAACGAGCAAACCGAGTATATTGAAAATCTTGGACCTGAAATAAACACCGCCGGAGACGAATTGTTTCCTTACATGCGAAACGATACCGTGATGTATTTCTCATCCGACGGGCATCCCGGTATGGGAGGTTTGGATATTTTCAAATCGGTGTATGATGCCAAAACCGAAAAATGGTCGAAACCCGAAAATATAGGAAGCCCGATAAACTCTCAATCGGACGATTTCGGTATCACCTTTGACGGTGAAAATGAAAAAGGATTTTTCAGCTCGAACAGGAACGATGCCCGTGGATATGACCATATCTATTCGTTCGAGTTTCCTACCGTAAAAATTACCCTCGAAGGTTTTGTTGTAGACCAAGCGGATGAATTTATACAAGGAGCATCCATTTACGTGGTAGGTGATGATGGTATAAACCAGAAGTTTACAAGCAAAGATGATGGTACATACCGTCTGCAGGTAGACAAGGGTACAAACTATGTGCTTTTGGCCAGTGCCAACGGATATTTGAATACTAAGATGGACTTGTTCACAGCCAACGTGGAACGCGATACTTTGTATTATGTAGACTTTGTACTTCAGTCTATATCTGTTCCCGGAGTGTTGAACAATATTTTCTACGATTTTGATAAAGCGGCTTTGCGTGACGAATCGAAACATGAATTAGATTCACTGATCGGAATACTTAATATTAATCCGCACATAACCATTGAGTTATCGGCGCATACCGACCGCAAAGGATCGGACGACTATAACAATAAGCTGTCGCAACGTAGGGCGCAGTCGGTAGTCGATTATCTCATTGCCCACGGCATCGAATCCGACAGGCTTGAAGTTGCCGGTTATGGGGAAAGTCAACCGGTTGAGGTAACCAAAAACATTGTGAAGGTATACGATTTCTTGAAGGAAGGAGATGTGCTTACACCCGAATTTATAGAGGCACTTCCTCCCGAACAGCAAGAGATAACAGATCAGCTGAACCGTCGAACGGAATTTAAGGTGCTGAGTATAAACTATAATATGGAATGACGATGAGCCTGAAAAAGATATACTTTTTGTTGATGTTGTTATGTTGTGGCTTTTCAGCAATTTCCGCTCAGGAACTGAATGCAAAAGTTACAATCAACAGTGACAAAATACAAGGAGTTAGTGCCAACGTTTTCACTACATTGCAATCATCAATGATGCAGATGTTGAACGAAAACAGGTGGACTAATGCTTCTTTCGAACAAAAGGAACGTATTGAATGTAATTTTACCATAACAATCAATTCAGTTGCTAATAATTCTGAATTTGAGGCAGAAATATTGATAACATCCCGGCGTCCCGTTTTCAACTCATCGTATTCTACCTCGCTGTTCAATTTCAGAGATACGGAGTTTAAATTTGAATACAATCAAGGTGAACCTCTTGAATATAACGAGAATATGGTAACTAGCAACCTTATGGGCGTTATTTCATTTTATGCTTATATTATCATTGGGTTAGATTTCGATTCATTCGCTCTGAATGCAGGCCGTCCGTATTTTGAACAAGCCATGAACATTGCCAATGCCGCCCAATCGTTGAACACGGATGGGTGGAAAGCATTTGCCAGCGAAAAAAACAGGTATGCCTTGGCTTTGGCTCTGACAGAAGAAAGTTCGCGTGCGTTTCATCCGATGTGGTACAACTATCACCGCAAGGGATTGGACGAAATGGCGGCAAATGTGAATAGAGGACGGATACAATTGTTTGAAACGTTAACTGATCTGGATGCTATCTATCAGGCTCGCCCGTCGTCGGTTTTGCTCATGCTGTATGGAGACGCCAAATTGTCGGAAATTGTATCGGCTTTAGTTAAAGCCACTTCGGAAGACAGAAAAACAGCCGAAGAAATATTTACAAAAATTTATCCGACCAAAGGTAGTATAATCAGCCAATTGAAGAAATAATAAAAAAGAACAAAACTGTTTGATTAACTAAATTTGAAACAGTTTCTAACTCTCCTGTTATTAAAATAAGCAATAAAATGTGTAACTTCGCAGCCTGAAATACATTTTTTTCAGAGAAAAGGTAAACAATATGGGAAATTTAGTTGCAATAGTAGGTCGTCCAAACGTAGGTAAATCTACACTGTTCAATAGATTGACAGAAAGCCGTCAGGCAATAGTGGACGAAACCGCCGGAACAACTCGCGACAGGCAATACGGAACAACAGAATGGGGAGGACAAGAGTTTTCAATAGTAGATACAGGAGGATGGGTAGTTAACTCGGAAGATATTTTCGAGGAAGAAATAAACAAACAGGTTGCTGTTGCTATTGAGGAGGCCGACGTCATTTTGTTCGTGTTGGATGTGATGAACGGTTTAACAGACTTAGACTTGAGTGTGGCAAATATCTTGCGTCGTTCAAAAAAACCGGTGATTATTGTTTCAAACAAAGCCGACAATTTTAACTTACACCTCCAATCGGCCGAATTCTATCAGCTAGGTTTGGGCGATCCGATAAATATATCTGCCATAAACGGTTCGGGTACAGGAGATTTACTCGATTTGATATTGACTAAGTTTACCAAAAAAGCAGAAGAGGAAGTTCTTGAAGAAATACCTCGTATTGCCATCGTTGGAAGACCTAATGCGGGCAAATCGTCTCTCGTAAATGCTTTAATAGGTGAAGAACGCAACATTGTGACTAACATTGCCGGCACAACTCGCGATTCGATATATACACGTTTCAATAAGTTCAACCTCGATTTCTATTTGGTGGATACCGCAGGAATCAGGAAGAAAGGAAAAGTGACGGAAGACCTTGAATATTATTCGGTTATCCGTTCCATAAAAGCGATTGAAAACTCAGATGTGTGTATCTTGATGATTGATGCAACACAAGGTATTGAAAGTCAGGATTTGAATATATTTTCTTTAATACAAAAGAATAAGAAGGGATTAGTGGTTTGCGTCAACAAATGGGATTTGGTGGAAAACAAGGAACAGATAGTCATCAAAACTTTTGAAAACGCCATCCGTAACCGATTGGCTCCTTTCACCGATTTCCCTATCATATTTGCTTCAGCTCTTACCAAACAACGGATACTCAAAGTATTGGAAGAGGCAAAAGAAGTGTATAAAATAAGGAAAACGAAAATCCCGACCCATCAATTAAATAGCGTGATGTTGCCGATTATAGAGCATACACCACCACCTGCAAACAAAGGAAAGTATATAAAGATAAAATACATCACGCAGTTGCCCAATACGCAAGTGCCGTCGTTTGTCTTCTTCTGCAATCTTCCTCAGTGGATAAAGGAACCTTATAAACGGTTTTTGGAAAACAGAATCAGGGAAAACTGGAAGTTGACCGGAACGCCTATCAATATATTTATCAGGGAAAAATAGGAATAAGAAAGGTCTGTTCCTTTTAATACCTGTTTTTCCAAAGTTTTTTGAGGTGATCCAGAATCTTGTTTTCGGCCGGATTGTTTTGTGGTTCCCAGAAACGGCTTTTCTTTACCTCCGCAGGCATGAAATCTTGTTCTACAAAGTTGTTCTCGTAATCGTGAGCGTACTTGTAGTCTTTGCCGTAATCCAATTCCTTCATCAACTTGGTAGGGGCATTGCGCAAATGCAACGGAACAGGCAGGTTTCCTGTCTTTTCCACTAAAGCAATAGCCTTATCAATAGACAAATATGCCGAATTACTTTTCGGAGAAGTAGCCAGATAGACAGTTGTTTCGGCTAAAATGATACGCCCTTCGGGCCAGCCTATCTTTTGCAATGCGTCGAAACAGGCATTAGCCAACAGCAGAGCATTCGGGTTTGCCAAACCTATGTCTTCGGCAGCCGATATAACAAGCCTTCGAGCTATAAATTTAGGGTCTTCACCCCCTGCAACCATTCGTGCCAACCAATATACGGCCGCATCGGGATCGCTTCCCCTGATTGATTTTATAAATGCCGAGATAATGTCGTAGTGCATTTCTCCGCCCTTATCATAAGCTGCGGGATTTTCCTGCAAACGTTCCGTTACTATCTTATCGTTGATAACGATAGTCTCACCGGTATCGGCTGACACAATAAGATCCAGAATGTTGAGTAATTTACGAGCGTCTCCTCCCGAAAAACGCAGCAAGGCGTCCGATTCTTCAACCTTTATATTTTTATCTTTCAGTATAATATCTTGAGTGATAGCCCTGTTGAGTAGCTTGAGTAAATCTTCTTTATCCAACGATTTTAGAACATATACCTGACATCTCGACAAAAGTGGGCGAATGACCTCAAAAGATGGGTTTTCGGTTGTTGCGCCTATCAGGGTGATAATACCTGTTTCAACAGCACCCAACAATGAATCTTGTTGCGATTTGCTGAAGCGATGAATTTCGTCGATGAATAAGATAGGGCGTGAAGTATTGAAAAAATTGTTCTTTTTGGCTGTGTCAATCACCTCACGAACATCTTTCACTCCCGAATTTATGGCACTTAGCGTATAGAAACGAGTTTCCAGAGTGTTGGCTATAATCTGTGCAAGAGTAGTTTTCCCAACGCCCGGAGGCCCCCACAACAGAAAAGAGGCAACATTACCGGCCTCTATCATTTTGCGCAAAATGGCACCTTGTCCTACAAGATGCTTTTGCCCGATATATTCATCCAAATTTTTGGGGCGTAGACGTTCTGCTAAAGGTTGGCTCATGTAAACTTTATCGTATTATATTATTCTGTAATGTAAATATAATAAATTTAGAAAGGATATCCAATAGCAATGTGCCATGCCGTGTTTTTCTTGAATCTAAGAGGTTCAAGTACAGGCCAATGGTTATTTCCGGGTTTGTCTGCGGGATCGTGAAGTTTCCATCCGCAATCGAGACGGACAAGCACAAAATCGAAATCGAAACGGATACCCAATCCCCACGAAGCGGCTATTTCTTTATAAAAGCTGTCGAATTTGAAATTGCCCTTTTCTTGTCCTTCATATTCTTTTACCGTCCAGATGTTTCCGGCATCAAGAAAGGCTGCGAATTCTACTATCCAGAATGCTTTACTTCGATATTCAATATTGGCGTCGAAACGTATATCACCCGAGTGGAAGTAGAAATTATCATTTTCGTTATAATAAGCACCCGGCCCAAGTTCTCTTATCCCCCAGCCTCTCACACTATTGGCTCCACCTGAGAAAAAGCGTTTTTGTATCGGAATCAGCTTACTGTTCCCATAAGGATATGCGATGCCGCCCCCGATGCGCCATGCGATGGAGTTTTTCTCATCCAGCCTATACGTACTGCTAAAATCCATATTCGCTTTCACGTATTGCGCAAATGTTGTGTTAAAGACTTTCTTCGATCCGTCTTCATTCTCTTTCACATCTGTTATGTTGGCGGCCAGAGCCAAAACATTGCCGGCTGTTTCGACCGAAGCCCTGAACGTTTTTATAACATTCTGCCTTTTGTTCAGAAAATTATGGTTGCTGTAATAATACGAATACCCTGCACTCATAATAAACTGATCTTGAAAACTATACAGGCGAGCTTCAGGCGTAAGGTCTGCCAGAAAATTAGCATCTACATAAGGCAGGTGAATATAACTCACATCAAGCAAATCGAGCGTATGTCTTATCTTATTGTCACGCCTTTGATTCCACATATATTTCAGGCTTCCCCCCGAAATGGTACGTGTAAAATAATTGGGGCGGCGCTGATAACTGAAATTGGCTGTTATCTGGGTCGATGCACGCAATCGACGCTTAATTTTTCGGGTCAGGAATGGATTTATGAAGCGAGGAAACATGAGCGATGTTTCGCCGCCTATTTCAAAATAATTATCTTCGAAATTCGAAAAACTCGCATTTATAGCTTCGTATGCACCATGCAATTTTATATTGAACTGCTCCGAACCTTTAAATATATTCCGGTGAGTGTATCCGATACCTGCGCCAACACCAAAGTCGCCTGCCGAGTTTGTGCCCTCGGCCTCTATGGATATTCCTTGTTTCTTGTCTGGCATACAAGTAATTATACAGTCAAGATATAAAGAATCCTTTACAGAATAACTGATATTTACATTGCGAAGTATGCGCAATTGCGACATTGCGTCGTAGGTCACATTCGTCATATTTTCGCTGTACAATCTTCCGGGCATTATATAACAGGCATTAAGAATCACATCAGGTTTTATGTATTCTTTCCTTTTGCCGTAAACGATGGTATAGCCGTTCTTTTTCACCTCGCTTGTTGAGACATACTCACTCACGCTACCAACCTCTAAAGGGTTATAATCCACGTATATATATACATTTCTGATTGTGTATTGCTGATGCGGGCTGTCTTGTTGTTCGTTGTTGGATATACGAGTCCGAAACGGATAAATGGTCAACTCCAAACCCACATTTCTGTGCTGGGTTGTGTCGGCAATGAAACCAACGTAATCTTTATTGAACGAATAGAATCCCGAGTTGCGGAAAACACTTGAGATGCGCCCTCTTTCTTCGTCCAGAACATTTAGGTCTAACAAAGATTGAGGTTTTACGAGTGTATTCGATAACAAAAAATCGTCGAACGACATGTTTTCGTTTACATTCCGCCTTCTATTCGGAATTGAGAGAGCAGTGCCGGAGTATACATTTTCGGGAAAAACAGAATCGGGAATTAACACCGAATAGTTGTTTATTGTATGCGGTTCGCCTGCTATTATTTCATACGTAACCCTTGCTTTCTTTTTGTTGGAGAGCAGCCTGACTTCCGATTTAACCTCTGCCGACAAGTATCCTTTGTTTGCAAGAATCTGTTTAAACTCGTTTTCAGTCTTCGTTACCATTTCTCTATCGAAAATAACAGGAGGCTCGCCTCCGCTTCTCAAAATCTTATTAATCCATTTTGTGCTGTCTTTTCCCGATAAATTGTAGACAAAGAGAGGAAACTTGAACAATTCGAATGTTTTGTAATTTGCCTTTTGAGCCACAAAAGGTTTCAGATCGGTAGGAGTAGCGTCTTTGGTGTCGCTTTTTATAGTAACGGAGGCCAGGATATATTCTCCATCGGGTACAAACTTCGTAGATTTGCACGATGTGATGCAAATGACGCAAAACATTATGATAAATAGATAGATATACCTTCCGAAAAATTCTCCCACAGATGAACAGATTGATATTTTACTGTTTTTGAGTTACAAAAGTAAAAATTTAATTGTTTCTTTTTTGTAGTTTTGTTTCAAAAGAAATAAGATTTTAACAACACTTACGTTTTTGTCCGATGGCTTTATCAAAAAATAAGCTTAAATACATTCAGTCGCTAAAAGAAAAAAAAGGCAGAAAAGAACATAAAACCTTTGTTGCCGAGGGAGATAAGATGGTGTCCGAACTTCTGGGTTGTATGAAGTGTCAGATTTTGGTGGCAACCCAGTCGTTTATCCTTTCTCAAAAAAGAAACATCGAAGTTGAAGAAACTGTAGAAGTTGATGCTAGTGAACTGAAACGCATTAGTTTTGTGAAAAATCCGCAAAATGCACTGGCTGTTTTTTATCAACCGGAGTATGATGTCGAAAACCTGTATATAGATGATCGATTGTCGCTAGCTCTCGACGAGGTTCAAGATCCCGGAAATCTGGGCACTATTGTCCGTATAGCCGATTGGTATGGAATCGAAAATATTTTTTGTTCACGAAACTCGGCCGATATTTACAATCCTAAAACCGTTCAGGCTACAATGGGTGCAATTGCTAGAGTTAAGGTGCATTATGTCGATTTGGAAGAATTTTTGAAATCGAAGCAAGACATTCCTGTTTATGGAACCTTTCTGGATGGCGAAAATATGTATCAGAAGAAGCTGACATCAAATGGCATCATAGTTATGGGAAACGAGGGCAACGGGATAAGCCCTGTGATGGAAAAACATATTACCGAAAAATTATTTATTCCCAATTATCCGGCAAACCGCATAACTTCCGAATCCTTAAATGTTTCTGTTGCCACCGCTATTATTTGCGCCGAATTCAGGAGAAAATTGTTTTAAAAGAATTTGTCGGCAATCTTACAAATTGTTATAATATTTATATCTTTGGGGGCAAAAAACAGACTTAAAATAATATTTTGTTATGAATTCCTTCAATTTTAACGAGATTATAGATCGTAAGGGCACCAATGCGATAAAAACGGACGCATTGAAAGAACGATTTGGCAGGGACGACCTCATCCCCATGTGGGTTGCGGATATGGATTTTGCATCGCCACCTACTGTTACTCAGGCTATTATAGAAAGGGCAAAGCATGGACTTTTCGGATACACTTTCGAGGGTGATGAATATTATAATGCTATCATAAATTGGACTAAAAATCAGCACAATTGGACAATAGAAAAGGATTGGATCAGCTTCATTCCGGGAATTGTGAAAGGAATAGCATTTGTTCTGGATTGTTTTACCAGCAAAGAAGATAAGGTTGTGATACAGCCTCCGGTTTATCATCCTTTCCGCATAATACCCGAATTGCACAGGAGGGAAGTTGTGGATAACCCTCTGAAACTTGAAGCAGGGCAATATCGTATGGATCTTGAAAACCTGAAACAAGTTATTTCGCCCGATTGTAAAGTCCTGATTTTGTGTAATCCGCACAATCCCGGAGGGCGTGTCTGGACAAAACAGGAACTCTCCGACATTGCCGAAATTTGTTACGACAACAATATTCTTGTCATATCTGACGAAATTCATGCCGATCTGGCACTCCAAAATCACAAGCATATTCCATTTGCCAGTGTATCGGAAAAAGCAGCAATGAATAGCATTACGCTGATGGCTCCGAGCAAAACATTCAATATTGCAGGGATTGTCAGTTCTTTTTCGGTAATTCCGAATAAAGATTTGAGGGAGAAATTTCATGCCTATCTGACAAAAAGTGAACTGAATCATGGCGATTTGTTTGCTTATCTGGCAGCTCAGGTTGCTTATGAAACCGGCGAAGAGTGGTTGAAAGAAGCGAAAGAATATTTGTGGCAAAATATCTGTTATGTAGACGACTATTTAAAGAAAAACATACCTCAGATAAAAGCGATCATACCCGAAGCATCGTTTCTTATATGGCTCGATTGCAAGGCATTGAACCTTTCGCAAGAAGATTTGGTTTCTTTATTTGTAAATGATGCCAAATTGGCGTTGAACGACGGTTCAATGTTTGGAAAAGAGGGAGAAGGATTTATGAGAATGAATATTGGAACGCCTCGTTCAGTTATCGAAAGAGCTATGGACAATCTGTTTAAAGCTGTTAATAAATAAATCAAATTTTTGTACTGATTGTTTTATATCGTATTTTTGGTACGATAATTGAAGTACACTCATAAAATTTGATGAATAACTTTCGTCGAGGATAATAATCACTTATAAATTAAACAAATAACAAAAAAAAATGAAGATTTCAACAAATAAATATGTCTCTTTGACATACGACCTGAATGTTGGAGAAGGAGAACAACAAGAGTTGATGGAAAGAGCAACACCGGAGCACCCGCTAGAATTTATTTTCGGAACAAATTCGATGCTCGAATCATTTGAAAAACAATTGGACGGACTGTCGGAAGGCGACACATTCGATTTCGTGCTCTCTCCTGACGAATCGTACGGAGAATATGACGACGACCATGTGGTTGACCTGCCCCGCAATATATTTGAAGTGGACGGACAATTGGACGAAAAAGTTGTCTTCGAAGGAAATATTGTTCCTATGATGGACGCAGGTGGCAACAGACTCAATGGTGCGGTTGTGGCTGTGAAAGAAGATGTTATCACTATGGATTTTAACCATCCGTTAGCAGGGGAAAACCTTCACTTCACAGGAAAAGTGATTGGAGTAAGGGACGCTTCTGCCGAAGAAATTGCTGCATTGTTTGCACCTCAGGGTGGATGCGGTTGTGGCTGTGGCGATTGCGGAGACGAAGAAAAATCCGAAGCCGGAGGTTGCAGCTCAGGAAGCTGTGGCTGTCACTAACAAGCTATTGGAAAAATATACGGAAATCCTGTCTTGATTTGATTCATGGCAGGATTTTTTCTTTTTTCACCTTTTCACCAACCTGTCACTAACAATCCTTTGGCAGCTTTTAAGCTACATTTCTGGTATTTTGAGTAAGCGGATGCTGCACTAGTCCTGACTGTCTCCGGTGTGTTTCCGTTCAGATATGAATTGATTGCATCATATAACGTATACGCTTCGGGGCACATCAGGTTTGTTGTCCAAAGCAGAGGATTTGCTCCCGTCGATTTCAATACCGGCCTGAAATATTGCCTGCTGGCACACGCCAAAATTATAGCATCACGTTGTTTACCATCCTTATTTTCAAAGTTGTCGGTCAATTTGAAATCCATCAATCCGTTGTGACCTATGTAGGCTATAAGTTTAGAATTTCCCTCAATATTCACAACTTCATTGTTTATCATCAGCGTATCTTTTCTGATTCCGGCACAAGCATTCAGAAAATCGATAGTGCAGCCCTTAATATATTTTCCGTCATAAGCATCAGCCACAAGATAGTACGGTTTTGTTTTGTGTTTGAATACGATACGTTCAAGAATCATTCCGTCGGCCTTGTATCTTTTCACTTCTTTCCATGCCGGTTTTTGTTTAAAATAGGTGCGGATTCCATAACCGCATCCCCAATAAAGATTGTTGGCGGGATCTTGCCCATTCCCAATTTTAGAGGGAACTTTCACTATTCCCTGATTCAGGTTATCGCACAAAGCCACTTTCACATGGATTGTCTGTGCAGATTGGGCAAAAAGTGCGACTGTGAATAACGAGTAAAGTATTGTGAAAAGTAGTTTTTTGAGCATAATTTTTTTATTCAGATCAATGCGTTAATACAAGTAATAGAGTGTACCCAACCCCAATCCGATGATTCCAGTAGTAACTATCATTTTCATCACAAGAGAAGATGTAGCCTTTAACTCTTGAGATGATATCTTATAATAAAATACTGTTAACCCTATGGCTACAATGAGGTCTACAATAAGCAGTATTAAAATTATATTATTCATGACCTATACAATTTAAGATTAATTTCATCTGCAAAATAACAAAAAATCAGGAAATAAACCAGTAATTCCTATCATTTATGCCTCTCTTTTTTATGAAACCCTAAAAAGATAGGTTTACCATAAATCCCCAATTTGCTCCGTATTCATTTTTATTAAACCATGGAGTGCATGACAAAGAAGAAGAGGAACTAAGGTTTTTCTTGTTTGGGTTTCCTGCGAATATTCCAATTACTTCGTTCACCGGATCCACTATATATGCGGTCATACACCCCAAAAAACGAGACCCGCACAATCTGTATTCATTGTCTACGATATGGCGTTTCAGCAGATAGAAGCCTTCTCCGATGAGAGTTCCTGTTATAGGGGTTATAATTAAGTCTTGTATGGAAGGCACTTCCATAAATGCTTCGATACCATATTCCCAAAACAAGGTGGATATGCCGGCCGAGTAAAGAAACGAATAGAAAAGGTTAAACCCCTGGCTTCTGGCTCCCATATAATATGCAGCTCCGCCATAAGGATGAAGAACATAATTGAAAACAAAATTATCTTTATCCCAAACAGGCCCTTTCTTCACATTTCTGACCCATCTGCGGAAAGGATTAACCTGCCTGATTTCTTTTCTGTTCCAGCTGGTAGCGTCTTCGGGCAATAGTTCCAGTACACCGAGTGTTACGACGCCTGCCCCATACAATACCCCTGTGTTTAAGGCTAATCTTTTGTAATTGGGATAGTTGGCTGTAAGAGAATAGGGCATATCATAAATATTGACCTTATGAGGGTATTGTTTAAAATCTGCCTTGTAAAGGCTTTTTGTGGAAATAGTATCAATTTTGTTCCGGTATGTTGCCTGCAAATTAGAGGTCGAGACAGTATCCGGTTCGTTTTTTCCTTCCAATTCATTCTGAGCTTCAATATTGGGAACATACAAAAGAGATAATAAGATAAAAAAGTATCTACTTACCTGCTTAGTTATGACATTATCATTTTTCATTACGGCAATCATTAAAATTCAAAATATCAGTCTTTATAAATTTAATGGATATTCAAATAAATAGTTTTTGAATAGATGTTTTTTCTGAAATTTATACTAATATTATTCATGAATTTAACAATTCACAGATCGTAAGTAACTTTTTTTATTCTCTTAATGAAGTTAAGATGACCATATTAATACGAATCAGTAGATGAAAAAGATTGGCTTTATTAATAAAAAAATAAACGTGAGAAAATAACAAATATCAAATAAAATGTATATTTTTGCACTCTATATGTATATTTATACAAACAATGGGTAAAACATTAAGACATAGGGCAATAAAAGAGATAATAGCAAATCTCCCAATAAACAGTCAGGATATACTCCTTAATATGTTGATTGAAAAGGGGTTTAATGTAACTCAGGCAACATTGTCGCGTGATATAAAAGAACTGAAAATAGCTAAAATTCCTACATCATCGGGAGAATATGCATATCAATTACCTCACCAGTCAATAAATGACGATTCGGAGAGATCGCGTAATTTATCTTCATTTGGATTTATAAGTATCGAATTTTCGGGTTCTTTAGCTGTAATAAAGACCCGTCCAGGTTATGCAATGGGTATAGCTGGCGATATTGACGCCAGAGCTACTTCAACAATTTTGGGTACTGTTGCCGGAGATGATACAATACTAATCATTCCCCGTGAAAATATAAGTAGAGAGAAAATATTAGAATCACTGTCGGATATTATACCAACTATACAATGATAGAAGTTAAAAGTTATTCATCAATAACTGAAATGGAAAACAAACAAGACGAAATTACGGTAGAAGTGGCTAACGAAAGCCACGTTTCTTATGTGCAAACTATATTGGACACAATAGAAGCTGCTGCAAAAGTGCGAGGCACGGGTATAGCCAAAAGAAGCCCCGAATATATAGAGCAAAAAATGAAAGAAGGCAAAGCTATTATAGCATTGGCGGGAGATCAGTTTGCTGGTTTTTGTTATATCGAAACGTGGGGGAACAAACAGTTCGTGGCTAACTCAGGACTTATAGTTGACGACAAATATAGAGGACATGGCTTGGCTTTGCGCATTAAACAAACTGCTTTTGCCTTGAGCCGGACAATGTTTCCCGATGCAAAAATATTCGGTTTGACATCCGGTGCAGCGGTGATGAAGATCAATACCAAGTTAGGATATTACCCTGTAACGTTTGCTCAACTAACCGATGATGAAGCATTCTGGCGTGGGTGTCAGGGATGTATAAATTATGACATACTGACACGGACCGACAGAAAATATTGCATCTGCACGGCAATGCTCTATGATCCCCGTAAACACGAGGACAGACTGGAAATAATAGATTTAATGAAAAAACTAAAAGATAAAACTCAATGAAAAAGAAAGTTGTTTTGGCATTCAGCGGAGGATTGGATACTTCTTTTTGTGCCATGTATCTGTCGAAAGACAAAGGGTATGATGTTTATACGGCGATTGCCAATACCGGAGGTTTTTCTCCCGAAGAGTTGAAAGTGATAGAAGAAAAAGCGTATAAACTAGGCGCAGTGAAGCATGTCACCTTGGATGTTACACAAGAATATTACGAGAAGAGCATAAAATATATGATTTTCGGGAATGTGATGCGTAACGGCACATATCCCATATCGGTTAGCTCGGAGCGTATTTTTCAGGCGATGGCGATTATCAATTATGCTAAAGAGATAGGTGCGGATGCAGTGGCTCATGGAAGTACCGGCGCAGGAAACGATCAGGTTCGTTTCGATCTGACATTTGATGTTCTTGCACCCGAAATAGAGATCATAACCCCTACACGTGATATGATTCTGACTCGTGAATATGAGATCAATTATCTGAAAGAACATGGCTACGAAGCCGATTTCGCAAAGATGGAGTATTCTATCAATAAAGGATTGTGGGGAACTAGCATCGGAGGAAAAGAAACGCTGAAATCGGATCAAACATTACCGGAAGAAGCATATCCGTCTCAATTGAAAAAAACGGAGCCTGAAACTCTTACTATTGATTTTGAAAAAGGAGAGATTGTTGCCGTGAATGGCGCAAAATACATAGATAAGGTTGCGGCTATAAACAAGATTGAAGAAATAACTTCAGCTTTTGCCATAGGCAGGGATATGCACATCGGCGACACCATAATAGGTATAAAAGGGCGTGTAGGCTTTGAGGCTGCTGCTCCCGTCGTGATAATCAATGCTCACAAAATGTTGGAAAAACATACTCTTACCAAATGGCAACAATACTGGAAAGACCAACTGGGCAACTGGTATGGCATGTTCCTTCACGAAGCGCAGTACTTAGAGCCTGTGATGCGTGATATTGAGGCTTTCCTCGAAAATTCTCAAGATAATGTAACAGGCAGGGTTATTGTGAAATTGATGCCTTATCATTACGTGTTGGTGGGTGTAGAAAGCGATTTCGACCTGATGAAAGCCGACTTTGGTGAATATGGTGAAGTGAACAAGGCTTGGACTTCGGACGATGCTAAAGGATTCACTAAAATCTATTCGATGACGAACAAGATTTTCCATAGTGTGCAAAAGAAAAACGGAAAATAATTATTTCAATTTTCCAACACAGAGTAACACAGAATAGAAAATCATTGAGAGATAGAATTAAAAGACATTCAATTTAAACTCTTTTATTCTCTTTCGACTCTGTGTTTTAATTCAAACAAGATATGATAAAAGCAGGAATTATAGGTGGAGCCGGATATACGGCAGGAGAATTGATACGCATACTGATAAATCACTCTCGGGTGGAATTGGTATTTGTGAATAGCACAAGCAATGCAGGTAATAAACTGACCGATGTTCACGAAGGATTATTGGGTGATACGGAAATGATCTTTACAGATCAGTTGCCATACGATCAGATTGACGTGCTGTTTTTCTGTACAGCTCATGGCGATACAAAAAAGTTTTTGGAGGCTAACGAAGTTCCCGGTCATTTGAAAATTATTGACCTGTCCACAGATTACCGTCAAAAATCGCCGGACCACGAGTTTGTATATGGTTTACCCGAACTAAATAAAGCACAAATTCAGAAAGCGAACCGCATAGCCAACCCCGGTTGTTTCGCAACAGCTATTCAATTGGGATTGTTGCCATTAGCTAAAGCAGGATTGATTAATTCGGAAGTACACGTTAATGCGATTACAGGTTCTACGGGTGCAGGAGTGAAACCATCGGCTACCTCTCATTTTAGCTGGCGCGAGAATAATATTTCAGTATATAAAGCGTTCACACACCAGCATTTAGCCGAGATTCGTCAATCTCTGGTTCAACTTCAAAATGGTTTCGACCATAGCATAAACTTTATTCCTGTGCGTGGTAATTTTACACGGGGAATATTCGTTACCTCATACCTGAATTATAGCGGTTCGATAGATGATGTAAAAAAACTTTACGAGGATTTTTACGACGGGCATCCGTTTACTATTGTAACAGATAAAAATCCCGATTTGAAACAAGTGGTGAATACCAATAAATGTATAATCCATTTGGAGAAACACGGAGATAAATTGCTAATTTTGTCATGTATTGATAATTTACTGAAAGGTGCTTCGGGACAGGCTGTACAAAACATGAATCTTATCTTTGGATTGGATGAATTGGAAGGACTGAGGTTGAAAGCTGTGGGATTTTAAAAGCTGAAAATATCATGATAAAACGAATCTTTAATAAAATATTTGGAATAAAACCAAAAGAAGAACCACCTGAGTATCTGAAATATATAGAAAATGAGGGGTCGATACTAAGGTATGGATTCAATGCAAGGTTGGATAATCCGGTGGAAGGCCGGAAATATATGAATTTTGGCAAAGATTCAATTCTTGATTGTAATTTAGTTTTTGAGTCGGATAAGGGATATATATCCATTGGGGATAGCTGTATCATTGGTCATTCAACATTCATATCCCGAAAAGAAATAATAATAGAAGATCATGTTCTTATAAGTTGGGGATGCCTGATATCTGATAATAATTCTCATTCGCTGGATTATAAAAATAGACGGGAAGATCATCAGAACATGTTAAAAGATGTTCTTGACCATAAAAATCCCAATTATAGTAAAAATTGGGATACAGTTGAATCGAAACCTATACGGGTATGTTCCGATGCCTGGATTGGCATGAATTGCATCATAATGAAAGGCGTTACCATTGGCCGGGGTGCTGTGGTTGGAGCAAACAGCGTGGTGACGAAAGATGTACCTGATTTTACGGTAGTTGCCGGCAATCCTGCCAAAATAATTAAGAACTTGCCCCAAGAATACACTTATTAAATAAAATTGAAATGAAACTATTTGATGTATATCCATTATTCGATATAAATATTGTTGAAGGAAAAGGTTGCTATGTTTATGACGACAAGGGAAATGAGTATCTTGACCTTTATGGTGGTCATGCCGTTATCTCGGTAGGGCACACACATCCCTACTATGTGGAGAAAGTTACAGGTCAATTGAATAGACTGGCATTTTACTCAAATTCGATTGTAAATAAATTACAAGCAGAACTGGCTCAGAAACTTGGCGAGCAATGCGGATATGACGATTATTCGCTATTTCTGGTGAACTCTGGTGCTGAAGCTAATGAAAATGCCTTGAAACTCGCATCATTTCACAATGGGCGCAAGAAAGTATTATCATTCAAAAAGGCTTTTCACGGACGCACATCTGCTGCTGTTAAGGTGACCGATTCGCCTAGTTATCAGGCTCCTGTTAACGATGGTTTGGAGGTTGTTTTTGTTCCGTTCAACGATATTGAAGCGGTAAGAAGCGAGTTGCAGAAAGGGGATTTCTCCTCTGTAATTATCGAAGGAATACAAGGTGTGGGAGGAATACAAATACCTGATGACGGTTTCATGAAACAGCTTCGTCAGTTATGTACCGAAACGGGCACAATACTGATTCTTGACGAAATTCAATCGGGGTATGGACGTAGTGGAAAATTCTTCGCCCATCAATACGCAGATATAAAAGCCGATATTATAACTGTGGCTAAGGGTATCGGCAATGGATTTCCTATGTCGGCTGCATTGATCAGCCCGATTTTTAAGGCTGTGTACGGGCAATTAGGAACTACCTTCGGTGGCAATCACTTGGCTTGTTCTGCTGCTATTGCAGTTCTTGATATCATGAAAAACGAAAATCTTGTAGATAATGCCCAAAAGGTTGGGGAGTATCTTATGACAGAACTAAAAAAACTTCCTAATATCAAAGATGTTCGGGGCAGAGGACTAATGATTGGTATCGAACTGGACGAGCCAATCAAAGAAAAGAGAAGCAAACTTCTTTTCGAGGAGAAAATTTTTACCGGTTCCACCGGAACACACGTTTTCAGGCTTCTACCTCCATTGTGCTTGACAATAGAGCAGGCTGATGTATTCCTTGAGAAATTCAAGAAAGTATTGTGAGAAAAAAGTATATAAAATATACACTTTTAGGCATTTTTTCAATATTTATTGTCATTTTTGGCGGATTATTTGCCTTTTATGGAGGATATTTACGACTGAATTATCCGTCATTTGCCAAGTATCCCATTCATGGATTGGATATATCTCATCATCAGGGGATTATAGACTGGCAAAAACTTGACAAAAAGTATACGCAGTTTGTCTTCATGAAAGCAACGGAAGGCGTCACACATGTGGATACGTTGTTCGAAAGAAATTACAGGGAAGCCAAAAAGCAGAATATTCCTGTGGGTGCTTATCATTTCTTTACTTTTTGCAAGCCGGGAAAAGAGCAGGCCGAAAATTTTATTAAAACCGTACCAAAAGACAGGTCTGATATGCCTCCCGCAATTGATCTTGAATATAGTGGCAATTGCAAAAGAGATAATCATCTGGAAAATTTGATAGACGAGATTTCGGAATATATACAAATTGTGGAAGATTATTACGAGAAAAAAGTAGTAATATACGCAACTGAGGACTTTTATAACGATTATCTGGTTACCAATTTGTTAGACAACCCGATATGGATACGGGATATTTATCGGGAACCCCGATTGGTCAATGATCGGCCTTGGATGTTCTGGCAATATGCTAACAGAGGAAGGCTCAAAGGAATAGAAACATTTGTAGATATAAATGTTTTTGTCGGGACAAAAAAAGATTTTCGAGAACTCATTGATAATTAGAATAATATAACAGTAGTAAATTTACTACTGTTTTTTATTCCTTAAAAAAAGGAAATAGAAGACTGTTAAAATTAAAATCTTCTTATTTTTGCAAAACAAGAGAATTATAAGATGGAAAATCCTAAACAACATATAGAAGATTTACGTAATTTACTACATCAGCACAATTATAGTTATTATGTGTTGTCGAGTCCTACAATTACGGATTTTGAATTTGACAAATTATTGAAAGAGTTGGAGGCTCTGGAAAAAGAATACCCGGAATATGCCGACCCCAATTCCCCTACACAACGTGTGGGAAGCGACATCAACAAGCAATTTGTGCAAGTTGCCCACAAATATCCCATGTTGTCTCTATCAAATACCTATTCGCTAGAAGAGGTGGAGGAGTTTTACAACAGGGTGAAGAAAGACTTGAACGATGATTTTGAAATTGTTTGTGAACTCAAATTTGACGGTACATCAATATCATTGACCTATAAGGATGGAAAACTGCAACAGGCGGTTACGCGGGGTGATGGTGTTGTCGGAGACGATGTAACCGCCAATGTGAGGACGATAGGCAGCATTCCGCTGACATTGCAAGGACATGACTATATGGATGAGTTCGAAATCAGGGGTGAGATATTGATGCCTTGGAAAGTTTTCGATAAACTGAATCAGGAACGTGCCGATCAGGAAGAGCCTCTTTTTGCAAATCCTCGCAATGCTGCTTCCGGAACATTAAAGCTGCAAGACCCGAAAGTTGTGGCTTCCCGTAAACTGGATTCTTTCTTATACTATATGTTGGGCGAAAATTTGCCATCCGACAGTCATTACGAGAATTTGAAGAAAGCCAAGCAATGGGGTTTTAAAATATCGGATGCGACCCGAAAAGCAAAATCGTTGGAAGAAATAGCCGAATTTATAAAATATTGGGATGTTGAACGCAAAAATTTTCCTGTTGCAACCGACGGTATTGTATTGAAAGTAGACTCTCTGCGTCAGCAGCGTAATCTTGGTTACACATCCAAGTTTCCACGATGGGCAATCGCATATAAATTTCAGGCCGAAAGAGAATTGACCGAATTGTTGTCTGTCTCTTTTCAGGTAGGAAGAACAGGTGCAGTTACGCCTGTTGCCAACCTTAAACCTGTGCAACTTTCAGGAACCACGGTGAAAAGAGCTTCTCTGTATAATGCAGATGCCATCGACGCCTTAGATTTGCATATCGGAGACATGGTGTATGTGGAAAAAGGAGGTGAAATTATACCCAAGATAACAGAAGTAGATATAAAATCGAGGAAACCAAATAACGAAAAGGTTGAATTTATAACCATCTGTCCCGAATGTGGTGCAACCCTAAAAAGAGACGAAGGCGAAGCCGTGTATTATTGCCCCAATTATAAAGGATGCCCTCCGCAGATAAAAGGACGTATAGAGCATTTTATCACACGTAAGGCAATGAATATATCCGGAGGTTCGGAAACAATAGAGCATCTCTATAACGGAAAGTTAATCAGTAATATAGCCGATTTATATACCTTAAAGTGGCAAGATGTTTCGCACCTTGAAAGATGGGGTGAAAAAAGTGCCAAAAATTTGATCGAAAGCATCCAGAGTTCGGTGAATATTCCTTACGAAAGAGTTCTTTATGCTATCGGAATACGATATGTAGGTGAAACTGTTGCAAAAAAACTGGCTGTGGGTTTTCCTTCGATAGAGCAACTAAAACAGGCAACAATAGAGGAATTAACTCAGGTGGATGAAATTGGAGACAGGATTGCCCGAAGTGTTGTTGATTTTTTTGCCGATGAAGAAAACCTGGAACTAATAGAAAAATTGAGAGGATTTGGCTTGCAGTTCGAACTTAGTCAGGAGATTATGTCTCAACGTACCAATAAACTTGAGGGAAAGACAATTGTGATTAGCGGAACTTTCGAAAAGCACTCTCGTGATGAATATAAAACCCTGATTGAACAGAACGGAGGTAAAAATAGCGGTTCCATTTCGTCTAAAACAAACTATATCCTTGCAGGTGATAATATGGGGCCTGCCAAATTGGAGAAAGCCAATAAGTTGGGAGTCCAAATAATAAAAGAGGACGATTTTCTTAAAATGATTGAATAACATGGGGATAAATAATTATATTAATGTAAACATTAATTATTTCATTAAAAGAAAGATAGCTGCTCTTTATAAAGCTAATCGGCGGGATCATGAGTTCCGGTCTTTTGATGAAATAGAAAGTGTACTCATCTTATTTAATATAGAAGACTGGCTGGTTGTAGAGAAAGTTATTAATGACCTGAAAAAGAACGGTAAACGTGTTGTTGCATGGACAATAAAGCCGAAAATAAAAACGGACGACTTGCCTATCTTTCCTCAGGAAGTGAGATTGGTTGACCAGACAAAAGAACTGTCGTGGAAACAAATGCCAAAGAGTTCCGTAGCTAACGAATTTAATAATCAGGAATATGACACGCTGATTGATTTGACAACAAAGAAACGGTACTATCTTTCTTACCTTTTGATGCAGAATAATAGTAAGTTATGTATTGGAATTAAAGATCTGGAACAGAGAATATACGATTTCATTATTCTAAAGGAGGATGACAAAGATTTGTTTGAAACATACGAACAAATAAAATTTTATTTAGACAATATGTTTGGAAGCACAAATAATTCGTAAATTTGTCGTCAGAATACAGTCCGATCTAACTAAATATATAATTTCTTTATGCCCAGAATAAACTTAAGAGGTGTTGGTGTTGCTCTGATAACCCCGTTCAAAAGTGATGAAAGCGTTGATTATGATGCGCTTGCCAAACTTGTAGATTATCAGGTACAGAATGGCATCGACTACTTGGTTGTACTAGGAACAACGGCCGAAACCCCAACCCTTACCGAAACTGAAAAGAAAGAAATTATAGAATTGGTGGTATCTAAAGTTGCCGGACGGATTCCTATTGTTCTTGGAGTAGGAGGAAATAACACCCGTGAGGTTGTTGATAAACTTAAAGACAACGATTTCTTTGGCATAGATGCTATCCTTTCAGTTACTCCATATTACAACAAACCATCGCAAGAAGGTATATATCAACACTATAAAGCTATTGCGGAAGCATCAAAACTTCCCATTATTTTGTATAACGTTCCGGGTAGGACGGGTGTAAATATGACTGCCGAAACAACTTTGCGCATTGCAAATGAGTTCAGAAATGTTGTTGCCATAAAAGAAGCGTCCGGCGATATAACTCAAATGGACGAGATAATTAAGCGTAAGCCGGAAGATTTTGATGTTATATCGGGCGATGATGGGGTCACCTTTCCCCTGATTACATTGGGAGCCGTGGGGGTAATTTCTGTGATAGGAAATGCTTTCCCAAAGGAATTCAGTAGAATGACCCGCCTGGCCTTGGAGGGTGATTATCAGAGTGCTTTGACCATACATCACAGTTTCAGCGAGTTGTTTAAACTCTTATTTGTAGATGGTAATCCGGCGGGAGTTAAATGTATGCTTCACATGATGGGGTATATAGAAAACAAACTAAGGTTGCCCTTAGTGCCAACACGCATAACTACCTACGAAATGATTCGGAATGTATTGATAGACCTCAATATAAAATGCTGAAAGACCTGCTTTACAGGTCTTTTCTTTTAGTTAAATTCATACCTTAATTGATCGAAAATAAGAGGAAACAAGTTTTTATCGGCACCTACCGAAAGCAGCATATCCACATCTTCGTTAAATATTTCGACAAACTTGTCCACGCTATTATCTTCCAGATTTACAGCTTGTTTATAGAAGTTTAAAGCCTGTTTATAATTGTTTTGACACAGCTCGGTATGTCCCGCATTAAGGTAATCGTGCGAATTAGGTTTTTCAGCCAAAATTCGCGTGTAATATTGCTGAGCCAAATCGAACCGTTTCATCAGAAAGGCAGTCCAGGCAATTGGACGCCACGCTTTTATCGCATTCTTCTCGGCAAGCATTTCAACTTTGAAATAGCTGTTGAGCGCCTTGTCAAATTCTTTAAGTTCCAGATAACAATGACCAATATTCAATTCGATGGATAAGTCGTTATTCTTCAATTTAGCCGTTTTCTGATAATATTCGATAGCTTTATCGGCTTGCTTTAACGATCTGTATATGTGAGCAATGCGCTTCAATATCCACGAATTGTCGGGAGATAATAAATCGGCATGCAAATACGCATCCAAAGCTCCGTGCAAATCATTTTGCATCTGTTTGCAATAACCAATCCTTTGCCAGACATCAGAATTTTCGTCAATAACTGCAATTTTATTGAATATAGTGAGAGCTTCCGGGAAGAAATTCTTATCGAAACAATAAGCTGCTATTTGCTTCATATCTTCGATGTCTGAAATAAGAGGAGCAATGGATTTGGATTCGTAAAAGTTTAGTTTCAGCGTAAATATATCTTTGAAACTATTTCTTTGCGAAAACAACTTGAAAAATCGGTACAAATCCTGTATATATTGGTTCGACACAATTTCCTGATCAAGATTCGGGTTTACGGACAATGCTTCTTTTTGCAATTGCTTCATCTCTTCCGATTCGGCTCCGAACTGTGTCACCATCATTTCTCGCTGACCAGATGGTATTTGTAACAAACTGAAACTGAACGAATATTTATCGGAATTGCACATGTGTCCGGAATTCAGTATCGCAGTGTAAAGCATATTGTCTTTATCGTCGTTCGTATTCAGGCTTTGCAGTTCGGAATACGCAGGATCGTAGGGCAAGAACCAATTGCTGATCTCATTGAAAAACGGAAAACTTTTCAGGTTGGCAAAGGTAGAGTGAAAAACATCAGCGCCTTCCATCTGAAGGTTCGAATACTCTTGAAGTTTATTTGCCAAACCCGAATCCTCCAGCTCTTTTTTCCACTCCGGATTTTTTTCCGAAAAATCATTATCTCCTAAAATGTCTTCCATGTTCAGTTTTCTTTTTGCCATAGAACTGAACCTCATCATTTCGGGAATAATTTCTTCTGTAAGTTTTTTAGTAATTTTTTCTGTTTCCCTCGAACGTATCAATTGCTTAATGATAGATAGCACGCTTTTCTTGAAACCTTCATCTTCGCTCATTGCCTCAAGTTGTTGTACACATTCGGGATAAAGCTGCCAACGAAAATCATAAATTTGCAGGATAACAATAAGCCCTACAATAGCCCTTTGCCTGACAACCAATATGTCGGACCGACAAGCGTGCATCAAGGCTTGAGCCTTGCGTGCGTCAAAACGATGAATCAGGCTCAAGGTAATGGCCGAAACCATCAGGCATTTTTCACGGGAAGGTAGTTCAATATCGTTAATAAAGCGTATTAATTCTTCATAATCGTCTGCTTCGCTTCTTTTTGACACCAATACTTCTTGAAACATATCGGCTCCTGTGCGTTCACGCTTAACGGCAATGTCTCGTTTTTTCGTTTGTTTTTCGATTCCACTATCCAACAGGTCGGTCAATGAAAGTTCTTCCGAATATCTGATTAACTGCTTCCGGTAATCACCGATTGTAATATTCTGCCTGAGTGAATTAATCCTGACTCTTTGATAGAAATAGTCGGGAGAATCGGCAGACAAAAGTTCGTTGGTGATGTCGTCCGTCAATTCGAATAACGAACGCAGTATGTTGTTGTAGACCTTTTCCCGTTCGGGGTCGGCAACCCCTTCAAACTGATAGCTAAGCATGTATTTGTATGTCATCTCCAGTTCGTTGAGCTTTTCCAATATCAGCCAGTCTTGAGTGTTGACAGACAGGTTGTGCAACAATTCGAAAACATCTTTCAGCTGTCTTTTTGACAGGAATGTATATATTTTTCTCTTTAAAGAAATAGTGTTCTCAATCATCTGTTTAGTATTATATTTTTATTATTGATGCAAATCAGTAGTTGAAAACGTTAGTTTATATTCGATCTATTTTTGAAATTGGGAATGTACGGGACAAATCGCATTTGCCTGCCAATATATCGGGCGTAAATTTTACGCCCCTACTTTCGGGCAGACCAGAGGCCTGCCCCTACAAATCATCCTTTCCCATCCGTTTTTGTTATCGTAAATCAAAATACTGATTGGCATTATTGATCAACAAACAAAATTCTTGCCAAACATTGTTTGACTGCAAAAACTGTCAGTTATCCTATAATAAAAAGATTTTCCGTTACTCGAAATTGAAGGTAAGAGTTATCATCCTCGATTTCCCGGATTTAATGGCATCGCTGTATTTCTGTAGTTCCTTATCCGTCAGGTCTGTCCTGTTTTTTTCAACCAGATTCACCAATCCGAAAGAGAATTTCAGTTCGGGACATAATTTAAACATGGGTAGGTAGAAATCACAGCCAATACCAAATTCCAGCCCGAAGTCCATAGGCTTTAGTTTTATAGCCATGTTGCTTTTCGAACCCAGTTCGGTAGCACCATAAATACCGGCAAGGGCATAAGGGCGGATATTGTTGTTTCTTTCGGAACTGAATTTCATAAGCACAGGCAATGTCAGGTAATTGCTGCGTATGGTTGTCTTATATTCTTCGCCCGAATCTTGTTCCCTGAAAACATAGTCCTTCCCTCCGAAATGGAGGCTTGGCACTATCCTTAGGTTCATATATTGGTTTATATATCTGTCGGCAATAATACCAACGCTGAATCCGGGATTGTATGACGGGATTTCGGCAAACCATACTTCACCGTTCGATGAAGCTCCCGTGTGAGACATGATCAAATCTTGACCATGTATACCAATCGTAAATCCGAAATGGATTAGCTTTTGGTCTGCAAAAGGCTGGTTCTTTACTTTAGGGCGTTGCGCATACCCTTGTAAGCAAAAAAAGCATATTATAATTGTTAGTAATATTTTATATCGGGATGATTGTAGCATTCCTCTTGCTTTGATTATAAAATTAACGCAAAATATTTTGTGTTATTGTATCACGAGACAAACTTAGACAAAAATATTAATAATGCGAATCAAGTATTTGAAAAACGTTCTTCTTTATTCGATCTATTTTTTCTTCTGCCGCGTCTCTTACAGAGAAATGCCTTCGCTGTTTTTTTTATTCCTTTTCATCCAGATGTTTATATATCGAACTGTCCTTAGGACGGATAAACAGTCGTAACGACACATCATAATTAAGATAGCTCCAAACCCAATCGAGGAAAACAGAGACTCTGTTCTTCATGCCAACAATAGAAAGCAAGTGCACCAATAGCCACAGCCACCAAGCCAATCGTCCTTTAAATTTGAATTTTCCTAAATCTGCAACTGCAGCATTACGCCCAATGGTTGCCAATGAACCTTTATCTTTATATTCAAATTGCCGCCATTCGTTACTGCCTTTGGCTTCATAATTCAGATTTTTTGCCAAACGTTTTGCCATTTGCATAGCCACTTGAGCCACTTGTGGATGCCCATTTGGATATTTATCCGTTTTCAGTATGGCTGTGTCTCCAATACAAAAAATGTTGCTATATCCTTTAACCCTGTTGTAGTTGTCAACAATAAGCCGTCCCTTGAAATAAGAATCGTCATTCAATCCTGCCAGACTATTGGCACGGATTCCTCCCACCCAGAAAACATTTCGGGAACGTATCTTTTCGCCCGTATTCAACTCTACGTATGGATATACATAATCTTTCACCGGAATATTCTGATGCAATATTACACCTCGTTTCGACAGGGTATCTGCTGCCGCTTGCGAGGCTTCGGGCGACATTCCGAACAGCAATCGGGGTGAAGCATCTACCAAGTGTATTTCCATCTTAGAGAAATCCATTTCGGGATAATCTTTCGGCAAAATAGATTTTTTCATATCTGCCAATGCTCCGGCTAATTCTACACCCGTAGCACCGCCGCCAACAATAACAAAAGTTAATATTTCTTTCAGTTGCGTTTCATCTTTTGCACTCAACGATTCTTCAAAACTCAACAATATCCGATTTCGTGCCAAAAGAGATTCGGATACAGATTTCAGAGCAAATGTACTGTCTTTCAACTTATCATTGCCAAAATAATTTGTGTCGCAACCTGTGGCAATAATCAAATAGTCATAGTCTAAATAACCGATATTTGTTTCAACTCTTTTTTCTTCAGGTTTCACTTGTTCGGCAACGCACATCCTGAAATGAAAATCGTTTTTTTTCTGAAAAGTCTTTCTGTGTGGATAAGATATTGAGCTTGGTTCCAATCCTCCCGATGCCACTTGATAGAAAAGAGGCTGAAATTGATAAAAATTTACCTTATCTATCAGAACTACTTGATAGTGTTCGGGAGATATATTCTTTGTTATTTGCAGTCCCGCAAATCCTCCGCCTATAATAACAACCCGCTTCTTTGATCCCGGATCGGGTATGTTTGCTATTCTTTCCATCTCACTTTATTTTGATAAAAAAAAGTCGCTCCCTATTACCGGAAGCGACTTTTGAAATTTTATTTTAGATACTAACTTATCTAGCAGTAAATATTACAACACGGTTCCATTCATCTTTTGCAAATGGTTGTTCTTTATCTCCGCTTGCACGTACTGTAATACGATCCGGAGAGATGTTGTATGTTTTAGTAAGGATATCGGCAACGGCTTGAGCACGTTGTTCTGATAATCTTTGGTTAACAGCAGCCGTACCTGTACTCTTATCAGCATAACCTGTTACAGTAACTTGTACTTTTTGGTTCTCTTGAAGATATTTAGCCGCATTGTATACGTTGATATCTTGGTTGTGTTCCAATTTAGCACTTCCTAACTTAAACACTACTACTGCATTCATCAACACTTCTGTATCTTCTTTCACTACTTCAGTTATGATTTTTGTAGGCTCAGGTTTGTTAGCTAATTGAGTTTTGTAGCTTTCAATCAACCTGTCTTTTTCATTCAACTGAGATAGTTGTTGATTGATTTTGCTGTTCAACGAGTTGATTACAGTTGGGTCTACTACGTCAACTTTTTCAAAACCGCTTTTACCTAATCTGTATGCAAGACCTACCATCACATTCACCGGAATGTCGTAGCTGTCGCCACCTTCTTGTCCATTGAAGTTATCTCTAAGCAAGTTTGCATTAGTTTCAAGGTTAAAGCTCAACTTGTTAGTGAAACGGAAGTCCACAGCCAAACCGGCACGAGGTACTATCATATTTGTTTCAGGAACACCTGCTTTTTCTTTCTTAAATCCATGAGCATATCCAACTCCTAAGATACCAATCAAATTGAAACCTCTATCCGGATTGTATGGTAAGAATAAGTTTGTCAAGCTCAATAATCCGTCCACACTTCCTTGAACATATTCGTTCTTGTAATATGTGTCTGTTGCTTTTACCCAACTTCTGGCTTGCCATCCGGTAGCGTTGATACGAGCTCCTGCAATTGGCGAAAAGAATTTACCAACAGATACTGATGCTGCAGGATTTAAAAGATCACCAAATTTAGCATCTCTTGTGTTTTCGCTAAACATATAAGATCCACCTATTTGTCCTTGGATAAACCAGTTATTCCAAAATCCGTTTTCCTTAATTGCTTTCTCTTGAGAGAAAACTGATACTGCTGTAAACATTATCGCAGCAGATAAAATAATTTTTTTCATCTTAATTTATTGTTTAAAAAATTTATTATTAATTCAAAATTGCTATTTCTCAATCCAGTTTATAATTTTATCTGAAAGCGGACTTTCTTTCGAAGGAGCCATATCCACTAAACTTCCACTTTCATCAATCATATATTTTTGAAAATTCCATAAAACTTTAGAATCTAATTTACCATTTTCTTTTTTTTCAGTTAACCATTTATATATAGGCGCTATATTTTTCCCGGTAACTGATATTTTAGACATAATGGGGAATGTTACACCATAATTTCGTTGGCAAAAATCTTTTATTTCGGCATTTGTTCCCGGTTCTTGTCCCTTGAAATCGTTTGATGGAAATCCGATAACCACAAAATTTTCGTCTTTATACATTTGATACAATTTTTCCAATTGTTCATACTGAGGTGTAAAGCCGCATTTTGATGCAACATTCACAATGAGTACTTTTTTCCCTTTCAAAGAAGACATATCAAATTCTTCCCCATCAATATTCTTAACCTTATAACTATATATATCCTTTCCCTGAGCCATGATTGCACTTATTGAAAAAAAGAGAACAAATAATATTATATAAAAAGATTTCATTACAATTTTCGTTAATTTCCTTATCAATTGCTCTTTTTATAACATATAAGTTCGGGGATTGTTTATTAAGTTCTATAAAAATGTTAGAATCTAGTGTATTTTTGTAATAGTGTTTGTTTCGAAGCGTAAAAGTAGAGTGAATTTTATTTAAACACAATACGTACAAAGTATTATTTTTATATATTTATGTAAAAAAAAGAAAATTTAAACTTTATTGTTTTTTATCATCAATTCATTATATGCATTTGTTTACGTATTGCAAAAACAAATAAAGAGATTTGATTAGTTTTGAAATATGAGATATATTATCTTTGTAAATCAAAATCAAGGAGAAAAAAATGATTACAATTATAGGTATTGAATCTTCGTGCGACGATACTGCCGCAGCCGTTATCAGAGACGGGGTTCTACTCTCAAATATTATCTCAAGTCAAAAAGTGCACGAGAATTTTGGCGGTGTTGTTCCCGAACTTGCATCGAGGGCACATCAGCAAAATATAATTCCGGTAGTGCACGAAGCGTTGAAATCGGCAGGTGTTGACAAAGAAGAACTAAGCGCAATCGCATTCACGCGTGGACCCGGATTGATGGGTTCTCTTCTTGTTGCTACTTCCTTTGCCAAAGGACTTTCTACATCGCTCAATATTCCGATGGTGGATGTAAACCATCTGCAAGCGCACGTATTAGCGCATTTTATAAAGGATGCGGACAATCCTGAAAAGGAGTTGCCATCTTTTCCTTTTCTGTGCCTTCTGGTTTCGGGAGGAAACTCGCAGATAATTCTTGTAAAGTCATACAAGGATATGCAAATCATTGGGCAAACTATTGATGATGCGGCCGGAGAGGCTTTTGATAAATGCGCCAAGGTGATGGGCTTGGGGTATCCCGGTGGACCTATCGTAGACCGGTTGGCTAAATCAGGAAATCCGGATAAGTTCAAATTCAACAAACCACAAATAAAAGGATATGATTATAGTTTCAGCGGGTTGAAAACCTCATTTCTTTATTTGCTCAGGGACGAATTGAAAAACGACCCCGACTTTATTGAAAAAAATAAAGAAGACCTATGTGCATCTCTTCAAAAGACAATCATTGATGTTTTGATGGCTAAATTGTTGAAAGCATCCAAAGATTTAAATATCAAGGAAGTGGCTGTTGCCGGAGGTGTTTCAGCTAATTCCGGATTGCGTTCGGCTTTCGAAGATTTTCAGAAAAGATACGGTTGGAAAATTCACATTCCAAAATTTGGATATACTACCGACAATGCGGCAATGGTTGCCATTTCGGGGTATTATAAATATTTGGATGGCGAATTCTGCGGGATGGATGCCGCTCCGTTTTCGAGGGTAACTGTTTAAGTTGTCACGCCCCAATAAACTCAATTATATTCTCACTATCCGCCCGTCCGGTTCAATGTTATAACTAGCTTTCCTTGAAGATGCTACCTGACCGTTTTTTATAGAGGAAAAGGTCAGTTCTATCTGCAAATCTTCCGTTATCAGGAATGTAGTCTCGTCGCCCGAATATTCGCTGTCATCTCCGTCGTCATACGATGCCGTGTCGATGGTCATTCCCGATATTATCCTGTTGTTGTGTATCACCAACAAGTCGGTGTACGCATAATCGCCACATTCGGTGTTGACCAGCACATAATATTTATTATCCTCCGTTTTTTTCAAGGTAATGTAGTTGATTCCATCATGGCAACTGTAATTTTCCATCCCGTCTACTTTGTTGCACGTATACAGAAAATAATCCAAATCCATCAGGTTTTCGGACGTAATAGGATATTCTACATCAGATCTGTGTTCAAAACAATCTCCGTCCAACGCATTTTCAGGAATGACTATAAACACACCGTCGCCTCTTATTTTATAGCTTTTATAGTCGAAAAACTGGCGGTTTTCGTCTTGCTCCACGGTTGTTACCAGTATGCGGTAATTTTTGTCGATCACGAAAGAAACGTTGGTTCTTTTACTTTTCGATTCGATACGTTCGGCTTCGATCATCAGGTCGGAAACAATGCTATCCTTACATATAGTGAGCATCATGTAGCGATGAGCATACCCTCCGCATTTCATCGGAACAACAATCACGCTGATGGTATCTTGCTTGGGAAATGGAATGTAGGTCAGAGTATCTTTTCCGCAAGCATATTTGTCCAGCCCCTTGATGCCGGAAGCAGATAAGGTGTCTTGTCGTAATTTTGAAAAGTTGATGTTTTTAGAAAATGGTAACAAGATATCGCTATCGGCCAATTTAATCTCCTCTATAATAGTATCATCTATTACATTGAAAGCAGCCTCGGCAGGAACAACGATCTTAATATCCTTTTCCCCGCTGCTATCTTTTCTATTGCTACACCCCCAAAAGAGGAGAATTGGGAAAACAATCCCAAAAAACAATCTCATAGTCTTAAAAACTATCAAATAATCTTAATCAAATATATACAGGTGCAAAAGTATACATTTATTTATTTCATAATATCTAAAGCACAGATTTATTTTTTACATTTGCATGAAATAATTTATAAACAACATTAATCATAGTATGTCATACCTTGTTACCGGTGGAGCCGGTTTTATTGGTTCCAATTTTGTAAAACATTTTCTTTCGGCTCACACAGACAAGCAAATCATAGTTCTTGATGCTCTTACCTATGCGGGAAATCTGGGAACATTGACCAACGATCTGAAAAATCCGAAACTCACGTTCATCAAAGGAGATATCAGAGACAGGGAAGTAACCAACAAAATATTTACGGATTATGATATTGACTATGTGATCAATTTTGCTGCGGAAAGCCATGTTGACAGAAGTATCGAAGATCCCCAACTGTTTTTACAGGTAAATATATTGGGTACTCAAAACCTACTTGACACGGCAAAACAATTCTGGACAGAAGGTAAAGACGAAAACAACTACCCGATATGGAGAAAAGGCGTGAAGTTTTTGCAGGTATCCACAGACGAAGTATACGGCTCGTTGGGCGATGACGGTTTTTTCACCGAGACTACCCCACTCGACCCTCGCTCGCCTTACAGTGCGTCGAAGGCTAGTGCCGATATGATTGTCCGTGCATACGCCGAAACATATAAAATGCCTGTCAACATAACCCGTTGTTCGAATAACTATGGGCCTTATCATTTCCCCGAAAAATTAATACCTCTGATTATCAGGAATATTCTGGAAGGAAAATCGCTTCCTGTATATGGAGACGGCAGCAATGTTCGCGATTGGCTTTATGTGGAAGATCATTGCAAGGCCATTGATGTTGTATTGCATAAAGGCAAAGTTGGTGAAGTTTATAATGTGGGTGGACATAACGAGAAAAAGAATATAGATATCGTTAAACTGGTGATTTCTACCATCCACGATATAATGGATAAACAACCCGAATACCGTTCAGCTTTGAAGAAAAAAGAAGTTCTATCGGACGGAAGTATTGATATTTCATGGATAAATAACGACCTGATAACTTTTGTTCGTGACCGTCAGGGGCATGATCACCGATATGCCATCGACCCTACTAAAATATCAGAAGAGTTGGGTTGGTTGCCGCAAATCATGTTTGACGAAGGTATCGTGAAAACTATCTATTGGTATCTTGACAATCAGGATTGGGTGGAAGAAGTTACTTCCGGCGACTACATGAAGTATTATCAGGAGATGTACGAAAATAGATAGTAAAAAAATGGAACGACTCAAGTCTGTTTTAGCTGACAAAATCATTGATATATCATCGGATGGTGGCTACGATGTAAAAGGACGGATGGATAAAATTCAACGGTTCCGTGAATTTGCAATCGCATGCCAATCTCTTATGGTTAGATATCCTGCCATAGAAGACGAACTGATAGAAATGGTAAATGTAGACGATTTTGATACCAAAAGGGCGTCGTCTCGTGTAGATGCTGTTATCAGGCTGAGCGAAACTCCCACCCCGTCAACTCTTGGCGATGATGTGGAGCAATTGGAGATAATCAACGGGCAATTTGAAGAAGAAAAGACAGATAATAATTATCCCGATAAAATAATATTTCCGGACAAAACCGAAATAGAAACAGCGAGGGGCGATAATTCCCCCATTAACAAGGAAAATATAAAACGGATTATCCAAGTTTGTGTAATTACCCTGGTTGTAGTTGCATTGATTTTTCTCATTGTATTTGTTATAAAAAACATAGTTGCAATACTTTACACCATCGGTGGTATTGCTGTTATCGCTCTTCTTATATGGATTATATTGAAATTCAGAAAAAATAAGGAGTAGCATAGTATTCATTTTAAAACGTAAATATGGACGACCATCAGAAAAGCATCCAGTTGAAAAATTACAATGCATTTAGAACAGAAGCTCTTGCAAAAATATTCTGCGCACCAAATAATGTGGCAGAATTGAGAGAGTGTTTAGAAAAGTATCCAAACGAGAAGAAACTTATCATAGGCGGAGGCTGCAACCTTTTTTTCACAAAAGATTTTGACGGCCTTGTCATTAAGCCTAATATCAAAGGGATTCGTGACGTTTCGGATGACGACGACGATGATGATATTGTTTTTTTGGAGGTGATGGCTTCCGAAGATTGGGACGAATTTGTTGAATATTGCGTAAATAAAGGTTTTTCAGGTCTTGAAAATTTATCATACATACCCGGAACGGTCGGAGCTTCTCCCGTGCAAAATATAGGTGCATACGGGGCTGAAGTGAAAGACTGTATACGTGAAGTGGTGGCTATTGATATAAATACAGGCGAGGCAGTGTCATTTTCCAATGCGGAATGCCAGTTTGGATATCGTGACAGCATTTTCAAGAAAACAAACCGGTACATAATCGTTTCTATTGTGTTTCAACTGAAAAAATCGTTCAGTTATAAACCAAAATATGCTGATCTGAACAAAGAATTGGAAGATGTTGAAGAACCAACAATACAAGACGTAAGGGAGGCGGTAATACAGATCAGGAAACGAAAACTACCCGATCATAAAGAACTGCCCAATTGTGGCAGCTTTTTCAAAAATCCATCCATCGATCCGGAAAAAGCAGATACCTTGTTGGGTATATATCCCGACCTGCCTGTCTATCCACAACCGAATGGTTTGGTGAAAACTTCTGCCGCATTTCTGATCGACAGAGCCGGATATAAAGGCAAACGGATAGGCAATATCGGAACATATCCCAATCAGCCGCTTATCATTGTTAATTATGGGACAACCGACGGAAATGAAATTGTAGGCTTCATGGAAGAAATACAAGAAGTGGTGGAAGAAGATTTTGGTATAAAACTTGAACCGGAAGTAAAAATATTATAAAAACACAGTTACAACTAAAAAAAATATGGCATCTTTTATAATTGAAGGTGGTTGTCGCCTAAAAGGAGAAATAGTACCGCAAGGAGCTAAGAATGAGGCTCTACAAGTGATATGCGCAGTGTTGCTTACACCCGAAGAAGTTATTATTGAAAATATACCTGATATTCTGGACGTAAACAACCTTATTGCCTTATTGAGCGATATGGGCGTAGAAACCAAACGGTTATCGGAAGATACATGGTCATTCAAAGCTGAAAATGTGAATATCGACTATCTTCAAAGTCCTGATTTCTTGAAGAAAAGCGCATCATTGCGAGGTTCGGTAATGATTATCGGTCCTTTGGTTGCCAGATTTGGCTATGCCTTACTGCCAAAACCGGGAGGCGATAAAATTGGTCGTCGTCGCCTAGACACACACTTTATTGGAATCCAGAAACTTGGGGCAAATTTTGACTACGATGTCAACAATCAGATATACAATATATCGGCAGATAAGCTGAAAGGCACATACATGCTGTTGGACGAAGCCTCTGTGACAGGGACAGCCAACATTCTGATGGCCGCTGTATTAGCCGAAGGAGAAACCACCATATACAATGCCGCTTGTGAACCCTATATTCAGCAATTGAGCAAAATGTTGAACCAGATGGGTGCAAAAATATCGGGTGTTGGCTCCAACTTATTACGCATCGAGGGAGTAGACTCTTTATCAGGAACAAAGCATCGTATTCTTCCCGATATGATTGAAATAGGTAGTTTTATCGGTATGGCGGCAATGACCAGTTCGGAGCTGACTATCAAAGATGTAGCTTACGACGAACTGGGTATAATTCCCGATACGTTCCGTCGTTTAGGGATAACCATCGAGCGCAGAGGCGATGATATTTACATTCCCGCACAAAAAGAATATGAGATAGATACCTTTATTGATGGATCAATCCTTACAATTGCAGACGCTCCGTGGCCGGGTCTGACACCCGACCTTATCAGTGTTTTGTTGGTTGTGGCAACTCAAGCCAAAGGTAGCGTACTGATACACCAGAAAATGTTTGAAAGCCGTTTGTTCTTTGTCGATAAACTGATTGACATGGGTGCGCAGATTATATTGTGCGATCCTCACCGTGCAACAGTTATCGGGAATGGGAAACGTTCGATGAGAGCAACAACAATGACTTCTCCCGACATACGTGCGGGTATAGCCTTGCTCATTGCTGCTATGTGTGCCGATGGAAAAAGCACAATCCTGAACATAGAACAAATTGACAGGGGATACCAAAATATTGATACCCGTCTGAATCAATTGGGTGCAAATATCATGAGATTGGATTAAAATCGAATAAAGACTATTGTTCGATTCTCTAAATACAAGGGGCTGTCCAAAAAATCAAAGTGTTACACATCTTTGTCATTCTGAGTGCAACGAAGAATCTGGACTTTCTAAAAACAGATCCTTCACTCCGTTCAGGATGACAAAAAGACACTGAGATTTACTTTTTGACACCCCTCCTTGTAAATATGACTTAATACGTTGATTGTGTTTATTTTAAAGATTCTCTACTTGCAGAAGCTTATCCACCTCCTTTATCCAATTGTCATAATTGAAGCGAGCCAGATTTTCGGGCGCAAGTGAATTGTAATAATCCTTAAGTTGCGGATTGTCAAGAACTTTTTTCATGCCTTGATATACCCCATCGATACTGTTTTCGAGCAATAATCCATATTTACCTTTGGCTATTACATCTTCCGGACCTCCGCAATCCGTAGTCAGAACAGGCGTGCCCAGCGATATGGCTTCAAGCAATACGAGTGAAAAACTTTCCCTTGAAGATCCACACAAAAGCCAATCGGCACGTTTCATATACGGAAAAGGATTCAGAACCCGCCCATACATTTTCATTATGTCCGACAATCCTTCATCCTTAATCAGTTGATTTATATACTCATATTCAGGTCCGTCGCCTAAAATCATTACACGAAAATCGTACCCCTCGTCAATCAGTTTTCGGGTCATTTTCACAGTTCTGTCTACTGTTTTTTCCGGAGATATGCGTGTAACCAGAATGAATACCATACCATTAAAATCAGGTAAACCAGGCACTTGCAATTCCGATTTTTCGGCTATGCCATCAAGGTTCAAAGCATTGTACAGAACCTTTACGTCTGTTTTAAAAATGTTACGCCCATAAATCTCAAAATATTTATCCCGGCACGAATCCGACACACATACAACTTCATCGAAGCGGTTGTATGATAATTCCAATTTCCGCAAATGTCGTTTATTCACCTGCACGGCTAACCAAACTTTCAGCGACTTATACTTATATTCGTGTATAAATGGTTGATTATGTACCCATTGTATTTTAGGCATATTCATTCTGCTGAATACAATTGAATATTGCGTGTCTTTGAAACAAACAATCTGGTCGTACTCCGATCCGTCCATTTTCAGGACAAGTTTTGCATATAAACGGGGAAAAAGAATCATAAAATGCCTGAAAAAAGCATGTTTAAAGCCTTTCTGCATCTTAGGATATATATATTTGATTTGTATTTTGGACGAAACACCCGATAACAATACATTACGTTCCGAAGGATTTGGAAGCAAAAGTGTTACCTCGCATTTTTTTTCTGCTAAATGATTCAAAACATTCACCAGAAGCACTTCTGTGCCTCCCATGTAAAAGCAATCATTAAATATCAGTATCTTTCTCATTTACAATGCGTCTCCCGTACTTCTCAAATATTCCCTCGCCTTTTCAATCATAGAGTCTTTTCCTGCCAATCTTTCCAACTCGTTCATTTCGACGTACAAATCGGGTTCGATGCCAAACTCAAGGTGTTTCATCTCTCTGTTTAACATCGGACAAGCCGAAAAACGGACATTCCATCCATTGGGTAATTCTGACGAAAAAGGTAACCCGCTTCCTCCGCCTGTGCGGTCGCCCATAATAATTGCATTGGGCGCATACTTCATTGCATTCACAAAATCGTTGGTGGCACTGTAACTGCCCCTGTTGGCCAATACCACAACATTTTTCTGATAACGTAAACCATCATACGGCTCAATGTATTTTTTGAAAGGCTTCGAAAAATCGTTATGCCCTTTTCCTGTTTTATGCATTATATAGCCCACATGTGTTTTTTCGTTGACAAAACGTGCCACAATTTTATCAACATTGGTCAACTGGCCACCACCATTACTTCTCACGTCAATTATTATGCCAGAACACAACGAAAGCCTGTCTATAACCTGACTAAGGTTACCGTCCCCGATTCCATCCGAAAAACTTTCATAATAAATGTAGCCTACATTGTCATCCAATATCTTATATTTCAATCCACTGGCTATCATATAATTTGTTCCGAGATAGTTGTCATACAACAAATTTGAATCGAAATTGCGGGGAAAATCTTCATACCATCCCCAAAACCGACCCAAATCGTGACTAGCCGACAGGTTTACATGACCGTCTTTCAGTTCGGTAAGCATTTCTGCCATCATCGAAAAAAAGGCATCCTGACTCATCGTTTCATCTATTCTTATAGAATATTTGTCGTAAATAGCATTCCAATCAATATCCTTATATTCGAAAAAACAATAACGTTCGTCCAATATTTGCCACAACGCATCAAAATTTCCTCTTTTAGTATTATCGTATTCTTGCTCATCGAAGCACGAAAAAAACAGAGGTATGCAACAAATCAGTATGAGTAATCTATATTTCATAGACAAAGTGATGTTTGATTATGGAAGTGTATATTTCTTAAGTTCTTCGAAACTGTACCTGAAATAGTTAAGGTCTATATTTTCCTTTATTTTCAGAATCTTTCCTGTATGCGAAAACTGCCAGATTATCCAGTTTTTTATTTCTTTATCCGAAGGTTCGTTGTGCAAATCGCATATCCAGATGGGATTTGCAGGGAACAAATCTTTTACATATTTTTTGTAACAATCCTTATTCGTATAAATTATGGGACGCATACCATAATGTTCATACAAGGTTTTTTCCAATATCTTCAGTTCTTTTTTCACCAAAGACATATACGCCGTGTCATTCGAATTGACATTGGATGGCGAGTGTTCAACATCAATCGCAGGAATCAAATCTCCCGATTGGCACTTTGCCGTTTTAATAAAATGTTGAGCCTGTTTATATCCCGATACCCCAAACGTATAGAAGTGATACGAGCCTATTTTTATATTATTCTCTTTCGCCAGTTTGTAATTGTAAGGATAATTCCTATCCAAGTGGCCTATTCCTTCTGTCGATTTGATGTATGCAAAAGCTATATTCTCATTTTTCGCTGCCCCCCAGTCTATTATGGGATTGTGATGCGACAAATCTATTCCCTTTACAAAATATTTATTGGAATAATCCGTGTTGTTGAATGAGTTGAACTTTTGTTGATATTTCTTCAGAAAGAAAAAAGCCAAGGCAATCAAAATGAAAGAAATAGCTGCTACAACAGCTATCTTTTTGATTCTTTTCAATTGCTTTTTTTGCATATCTTCTACTAATCAAACAAAACTGCCTCGGATAAAAGCCGCCCTGTCCGGTCTTTTTCCGACAACAACAATTCTTCTGCATCAATTCCCCAATCAATATTAATCTCCGGATCGTTCCATATTATTGAGGCTTCATGTTGCGGAGCATACACATTATCAACCTTGTACGTGAATATCGCATCCTGGCTGAGAACTACAAAACCATGAGCAAAGCCCCGGGGAACAAATAGTTGCTTTTTGTTGTCTTCGGTCAATTCCACAGCAACATATTGCCCGAAGGTTGGGGACGATTTTCGAATATCAACGGCAACATCCAACACACTGCCCTTTATTGCCCTCACAAGTTTTGCCTGTGCAAATTCTCCTGTCTGATAGTGCAAGCCTCTCAACACACCTCGTGTCGATTTAGATTCATTGTCTTGAATAAAGTCTGTTTTCCCCACATATTTTTCAAATTCTTCCAATCGGAACGATTCCATGAAATAGCCACGATCGTCATTAAAAACACGAGGTTCAATAACCCAAACTCCTTTGATTTTCTGTTCTGTAAATTTCATTATATTACTTATTTGCTCTTTTTCCATTCTTCCATATTCTTCTTCACAATCAAAACGATTGCATCCAAAGAGTCTTCCCTGTTTTGCTCCACAGCCTTCCATGCCGAACTAAACGGAAACAACTGAAAACTATGTTCTCCCGTAGAAACACATGCATAATCGGTTCCATATTCGTCGCTGATTACATTCCATATTGTCTGAAATTCTTTATTCAGAAATTTTCCGAAAGCAGCACCTATGGCATTGACAAATTGCTCTTCGTCGAAGAACTTAAAATCGTATTTTTTATTGTTCCACCTGTAAAGCAATTCATCCAAATCTTTAGCAGAATAGTTCTCCAGGTTTTTATCATCCGGCAATGTGCGCAATAGATCATCGGCATCGCCTAAACAATAATTGATGAACTCTTTATCTGCTTCATTCAGATTTATATAATCTTGTTTGACATAATCGACCGTTGTCTTTTTATAATTTACTACCCGTCCTTCCGCTTCAAAAGTTCCGTCTTCGTAGTCCTTATCGTCCAACTCGTTATATTTCTTAGCCATAATCAAATCAATAAACTTAAAATATATTTTCCGTAAGCTGTTTTGTCTAATTTATCTCCTAAGAGTTTAAGCTGTTTATCATCAATCCATCCGTTGCGCCATGCAATTTCCTCTATACAAGCAATATAAAAGCCTTGCCTGTTCTGAATTGTTTCAACAAAATTGCCCGCCTCAAGCAAGCTGTCGCAATTTCCCGTATCCAACCACGCAAAACCTCGTCCAAACAATTCTACCTTCAAACTGTTTTCGCTCAGGTATACTTTATTCAAGTCGGTTATTTCGTATTCGCCACGGGCAGAAGGCTTTAGGCTTTTTGCTTTTTCAACCACAGAGCTATCATAAAAATACAAACCCGGAACAGCATAATTGGATTTCGGTTTTTCGGGTTTTTCTTCCAATGAAATAACCTTGCCATTGTTGTCGAACTCCACAACTCCATACGCCCGGGGATCTTTCACATAATATCCGAAAATACATGCGCCTTTTTCTATTTCGGCAGCACGTTTCAGCATGGCAGAAAATCCTTGTCCGTAGAACATATTATCGCCCAAAATGAGGCAACCGGCTTCACCATTCAAAAAATCGGCTCCCAACACAAAGGCTTGAGCCAAGCCGTTAGGTGTTTCCTGTACAACATAGTCGAACTTCATACCCATATCTTCGCCCGTACCCAGCAATTCACGGAACATGGGCAGATCGCGAGGTGTTGAGATGATCAGAATTTCCCTGATTCCTGCCAACATCAACGTTGATAACGGATAATATATCATCGGTTTATCATAAACCGGCATTATTTGTTTCGATATAGCTTTCGATAGTGGGTATAAACGTGTTGCACTACCTCCGGCAAGAATAATTCCTTTCATCTTGTGTTGTTTAAAATTGTTCTAAAACAAAGATAATATTTTGTATCAAAAAATAAGAAAAGAAAAAGGCTGAACTATAAATTCAACCTTTAGAATATTATCACATACCAAATTTGTCTTTGAGTCGCCTTCGCTCCTCGAACGTTGTTTCTGAACGAAGTGAAGAATTCGGATATTTTCTGTAACAGATCCTTCGTTTTACTCAGGATGACAAAACAATTTATACTGTATTCCAAATAGTTAGCATTTGTTTTCTAAACACTCAACGGGTTACAACTTTCGTCTCGCAGATTGTCAAGACTATTCAGAAAAGAAGAGTCTGTTTCCAAATCAACTTTTCTCACAAACCAAGAATCCGAGTTTTTTATCTTCTCCAAATCACTCATTGTTAACACCTTGGGGCTTTTACCTTCGTCCGACCAATCTATATATCGGTGTATGTTGTTTATTAAACTGTCTTTTAAGGGAGAATTTACCAAAATAGATTGAAAATAAAGTTCATCGGGGCAGCCTGTGTGTTGATTAAACTTCACAAAATCGGGATTTTCGGACGTATATTTCAAAGAATATTTCACGGCATCCAGAGTCAAACACATCCAACACGAACCGTAATAAGGCGTGAGCGGATATTTGCGTTTGAACTTCAATCTATTCAATATTTTTTTCACAAAACGCTTATTTCTGATATCCGATTCGGGCAAGAAATACCAGTATTCGTAGCGCTGCCTTATCATTCTATCCCAAGAACTATCTTTCAATAAATGAAAGTCCAAATAGCTTTTTTCGATATTGGTAGATAGCTGATTAACAATATAATCCATTGATTTTACAGGATAATCCTGACCACTGATAAACAGAATATGAGAATATTTTATATTGGTATTTAATATCTCTTCGTAAGAATTTAGTATTTGTTGCACCTGAGAAAATCTGCCCCAGACAACCTCTACCCTATTCTTCATGAAAGTAACATCTGCGATTATGTCCGAAAAGTTTGAAATATCAACTCTCGCATCCACATTTATATATACGTCAATTTGAGGATGTTGCAGACATGCAACCAATCTTTTCACTAAGTTTGGTTCACGATGAGCGTGGATTAATACAGCAACTTTCATGTTTTTTCTTAAGAGTACTTCTTAACAATTTCCAATACCTGCTTTGCCGATTTTTCCCAAGAGTAGTTTTTTATTTGTTCCAATCCTTTGATTTTAAGCGTCTCCCGCAAATTTTCATCATTTGCCATTTGGTTCATTTTTGCGGTCATATCGTCGATGTCAAGAGGGTTGGCATAAAGGACTGCATCACCGCTTATTTCTCGTAAGGCGGGAATATCGGAAGCTATGACCGGACAACCGAAAGTCATAGACTCCAACGGAGGAAGCCCGAAACCCTCATACAGACTCGGATAGATGGAAAACAGGGCATTTTGATACATTTTCACCAATTCTTCGTCCGAAATATATCCGGGAAGAACAACATTTTCGCTTATTAGCTTCTGCAAATCGGGTGTATTGAATGCCTTAAACTGCATTCCAATGATATAAAGTTTTATAGATTTATCTTCAATCCGGTTAAACGCCTCCACCAATCGAATAAAATTCTTACGCGGGTCCATAGACGAAACGGTGAGAATATATTTTTCAATATTCTCCGGACGCTTATATTTCATTATATCTTCTGCCGATGGCACATCATGAAAAGGAACATTGCTATGAACCACATGTATTTTTTCGGCATCAATCTTCAAGGAATCAACAATTTCCTCTTTCGAAAATTCACTGACAGTAAGAACGGCATGTGCTTTTTTCCCTATCCGTGGAATCATGAAATGATAGTACCGGTTATAATTTTTTGAGAACCATTGCGGAAACCGCTCATGAGAAACATCATGTATTGTAATTATCTGATTATCATAATTGAGAGGCCCACAACCCGAAAAGCTGATTAGCAATGGATTACCAATCTTTTTCAAGTATCTGGGCAGGCTTATTTGTTCCCACAAATGTGTATCAAGCGAACCACATTCGACAGTTCGGAACGAAAACTTATAATCAGGATTTATTTCTTTTGGCCGGGCTACGAAAAAATCCACACCCATTTCGTGCAGCTTGTTGCATATCTCGAAAGCATACCGTTGAATACCTGTTATTTTTTGAGTCAGAAATCTACCATTAACTACAAACATCCGGTTCTTAATCTTTCTGGTTATCTAAAGTCTTATAATATTTTTTGCTGTACCAAGTTCTTTTCAGAAAAAAACGACTGAGGTTTATCCAGAATTTTATCTTGAATAACTCCCATTTTTTGCATTTTACAGATGCGTCTTCAAAATAGTCGGATTGTGAAATTATATTGAAGTATCGCTTCTTTTGCAACATTCCATTTTTCAGGTGTTCTACGTGGTGTGTTACCATTTTCGATTTAGGAAAAGCATAAAACCGCCTCTCTTTGTTATGCACATAAGGGTACTTCAACACATAGCTGGGCACATGTACGGGCATATTTTCCTCTATCGAGATTGATTTGTCCTGATGATCGCGCATATAGTTGGACACATAACACTCCGGAAAACGTCCAAAATCGAACAAGTCGGGATTTTTTTTGATGTAATCGGACTTGATAATCGCAAAATCCGTTGCCACCGATATATATTTATCGTACCAATCGGCGCTAGCCCATACGATATCCGAATCAGTCAATATCTTAGTATATTTCGATATAAGGCTGTCTCCATAGAGCCATGTGTCAGCCTCTAACACCAAGGTGAAATCACAATTTGCCGGAATAAATTTCGCTCCCTCTTTCAATAGCTGCGAGTTACCTTTCAGATGCCCTTCGTTGGCTTCCAACACAACCAACTTATTGATATACGGATATAAAGATTCGTCAACAACATACCCTTTCGATTTTCCGTTGCTGACAACTATCACGAAATACTCATTTTCGGTCCAAGTATCGGCAATGATTTTCAGGTTGTATTTCAAATCTTCAATCCTGTCGTAAACTCTTATAAGAACTGCTATTTTTATTTTGCTATCCAAGTTTCAAGTCCTTTTTTTGTGTATGTATACGGCTGAACATGTCCGCCCCCGCCCAGTTTGTTTAAAGCCTGAGTTACGGAATAACGGGTATTCAAAGGGCAATAGAAGAAAACGAAACCTCCACCTCCGGCTCCGGATATTTTACCTCCGATGGCTCCGGCTTTGATTGCCGTTTCATATATTTCTTCGAAAAACGGCGTGGAAATACCATCGGCCATAGCTTTTTTATACGCCCAACCCTCGTGTAAAATATATCCTATATCGTCGAGCTTGCCTTTCAATATTGCCTCTTTTATTTCGGTAGCCTGCTGTTTTATACGGTGCATGGCCTCGATAGACTGATTTTTCTTATTGGTCACATTTTTTTGTTGTTCAATAATAATGTCTCCCGAATTGCGGCTCGAATTTGTGTAATATAATAATATGTTGTTAGACAACTCATTTATAAGTTCATTTCTTATTCTCAGGGGGTTGACAATAACTTTGTCGTCTCCAAAAAACTCCATGAAGTTGAACCCGCCGAAAGTTGCGGCATATTGGTCTTGCTTGCCTCCGGCCTGTTTCAGGTCAACACGCTCAATTGTGTATGCAAGATATGCAATGTCGTATTCGCCAAGGGGAAGCCTCAGCCATTCGGTATATGCTCCGAGCATTGCAACCGCAAAGGTGGATGATGTGCCCAATCCCGAACCGAAAGGCACTTCAAGATTGCATGTCAAGGTGAAAGACAGAGGTTTATGTACATAATCTTTTACTATCCTGTTATATATACCTTTCATCAGATCGGCTTTGCCTCCGTCGATAGGGAGATATTCGAGCGAATCGTATTCGTAGTATTCGTTATGTGCCGGAATAGTAAACACAATTTTACCATCGTTGCGAGGCTCAATGCTGGCATGAGCATAGAGACTTATTGTTGCATTTAAAATACAGCCTCCATATATGTCGGAATATGGAGAAACATCCGATCCTCCTCCTGCCAATCCTAACCTGAAAGGTGCTCTGCTTCTTATTATCATTGTCTAAAGATATACATATTACTTCTTGCCGAACATTTTTTCCTCTATCACTTCGCAAATAATATGCCCTATTGTGATGTGCGATTCCTGAATCCGTGGCGTATCCGACGATGGAACATTAATGGTGATATCTGCCAATTGCTTCAGTTTTCCACCCGATTCACCCGTAAAGGCTATTGTTTTAAGTCCCAACTCTTTACTTTTTTCAAATGCTTTCACTATATTCTCCGAATTGCCCGATGTGGATAATCCGACCAAAACATCTCCTGCCCTACCTATTCCGCTAATCAAACGGGAGTAGACCATGTTGAACGAATAATCATTTGCTACGGCTGTCAGAAACGATGTATTACAATGAAGGGCATCCGCCGAAAGTGGTTGCCTGTCGAAATAGAAACGTCCGGACAGCTCTGCGGCCAAATGCTGAGCATCGGCTGCACTCCCTCCATTGCCGCAAAAATAGACGGAACCGCCATTTCGCAAACATTCAAGTATGGTATCAATGGAACTTTCAATCTTTTTCTGTAACTCAACATCCTCAATGATAAGTTGTTTCACAGCAATCGATTCCTTTAACCTTCGAGATATTATATTCATTTCATTACTTGGCATTTGTTATTATTGCAAACTTATATAGATTATCGCAATATAAGTCAACTTCTTCATATATTTTATCATTCCGGGAGTATTTATCTCCCACCAAAACGGTATACATACCCAATTTCTGACCGAATTCCATATCAGACTTGCTGTTACCTACCATCACAGACTGCCTGAAATCGACAAACGGATAATCAGCCTGAGCCTTGAAAGCCATGCCAGTGTTGGGTTTACGGTTAATTGACTCCGGCTTTAAGTCTGTGCAATAATATATTGATGATATATTTCCACCAACGGAGGCTATACTTTCCAACATTGCGTTGTGTATATCGGCAAGGTCGTTTTCAGTCATTTTTCCTCTGCCAACACCTCGTTGATTTGTTATGATAAAGATATATTCAAATTTTTCGGATAAAATTGCGATAGCTTCCTGCGCTTTTTCTTCGAATATCCACTCCGAAATATTTTTCACATAATCGTTTTTGCGCTCAACATTTATTACGCCGTCTCTATCGAGAAACAAATATTTATATTTTTCGAATTGCGTCATAAATCAAATTTCAAGAAATCGCTGTTTGCTTTCTCATAATCTTCCGGAATACCGATGTCTATGAAGTATGAGTCTTGTATCAATCCGTATATTTTTGTATCGCCGATATGACTTTCCAGAATATCTTTCTCGAAAGAAAATCTACGGGGTAAGGGATATTTCGTTAAAACAGACTTGTTTATCAAATAAATACCTCCATTTATTAAACCTTTCTCACAGAATTGCTTTTCATTAAAAGCCCTGATCCTGTTGTGCCGATCTAATTCAACGGTTCCGTAGCGGTCAAAGTTTATCATAGGTTTTAATGCCACTGATATTTCCGCTTTTTCCCGCAAATGAAAGTCTAAGAGTGAGTTTGTATCGACATCGAAAAAAGTATCACCATTCAGAACAAAAACGTTTTCCGACTCTGTTTTCTGAAAAGCGTATCCGATTGCCCCACCTGTGCCTAGAGGTTCGTCTTCCACTACGTAAGATATCTTTACACCAAATTCATTTGTTGTAAGCCATTCTGCAACAATTTCCCACTTATATCCTAAAGATAAAACGATATGAGTAAAACCCTGCGCTTCCAGATATTTTATCACATAATACAGAAAAGGCTTCCCTGCAACCTCTGCCATACATTTCGGAACGTCTTTCACTACATTTTGTAGTCTCGTCCCAAATCCTCCTGCCAATACGATACATTCTTTCAGACTCATTTTTTTTCTAAGATAGGGCCTTTTCTTTCAGTCTCAACTAATTCTTCTTTTCGTTCTTTTTGCCTGTAATATTCCTCTTTGCGTTGCATGGCAATTACTTTCTGTCTTTCGGGTATAACAATATAGTATTTGTGATACATTACATAAAAAAAGATAATAAATGTCACGGTGTTTATATCCGCTAAACCTTTAACATTCAAAAACAAATTATAGAGAAAGAGCACTGTAACCGTGTAATTAAGTGACTTATATTGAGTGAAAGTAGTTTTCATCACAACATATTGAAAATAGAAATAGGCCAATGTCCCGGGAATTCCGATGTATAGTAGAAGCCTTGAAAATCCGATATCCGTTCCCCTGAACAACATGTGTCCATCTCCAAATATCCATCCTTGTACAGTTTGAGGAAAAGCCCACATATTAGAGAGTCCATCGGACGAATCTGTTCGCAACTCTCCCGATTCTTTGTAGTTAGTGAATGCCTCAAACGCCCAATCGTAGAAATCACGATAATAGAGATAACAAAGCGTCTGACCGATTCCTAATATAACTATAATGATAACAAAAAAGAGTATCAATTGCTCGGTAGAAATCTTCACCTGTTTTCCTTTAACAAAAAGAAGTATTAACAATACAAGACTAGCTCCTCCTCCGATCATCGTGGTACGGGCAGACAGCAGTCCGACATAGAAAATAAAAGCATAACAGATGGCCAAAAATATTCGTCCTAATTGGTTCGTTTTTTTTGTCATCAGAATAAATATGAGCAAAATGAGGCCAAACCCATATATGATACCCGCACCAAAAAACGCGATTCCATATCCCAGCAATCTTTCTCCTTTTGTTTCCAGACGTTTAAACTTGGTCAATTCATCCATAAGCATCAAGTCTTCGAAGAAACTATTTACGACCGGAATTCTATCCATCAGTATGGAGATGATACCTTGAGCTATGATAGCTGCAACAATATAGATTACAATCGTTTGAATGCTTCCGTTGGGATGTAGCTTATTGAATATCATGATAATCAGATAGGCCGAAAAATAGTACCCAAATATTGTTTTTACAGAGTCCCACCAAAACGGATCGTAATATAAATTATTTATCAGAAATGTGAGCAGACACATAAAAGTTATGGGCAGATAAGCTGCAAAAATCTTTTTGGTTTCCGGCACAGGAGCCCTTTCATAAACAAATAATCCCAAGCCTATAACTCCGGATGCAAAAATGAAAGAAGAGCCAAAGACTGACAATCCTTGAGGAAATATGTGATAAAAAACTAATGCGAAAAAAAGTAATCGAAAGATATATTTCATTATAGTTTTATCTATCTAAATATTAACTTATAAATAAATGACTTTTTATATTCCATCCTGAATATGCACTTTACGTATAGAATTATATAGTCTTGCGTTTTATAATTCTCTTTACGGTATAAAGTTGATGAAAAGCATTTTTTCAAAACTTTCAACCCCAACCGAGAATTGGCACAACATCTAAGCCAGTGCAAAGATAACATATTTTGAAGATATGTATGTGAACAAAATGGCTTACGTTTATTTAAATCTATTAAATCGAGCATAAACGACTCGCATTTTTCCAGATATTCGAAGCTCGATTCTTTGGGCACACTTTCTGCCACAGATGCATAAATATCCAAAAATTCGGGATCTTTTCTTAAGCCCAAATGATTGCAATGTATAATGAAAACCTTTTTTTTATTTTCTAGCTGTTCTTGTTCATGTTTTGTTGAAATCTGCGAACCATGCACCCTGTAATGCAAAAGCGATTCGTTTATGTTTGCTATTTTGGTCAGATAAACAGCCTTAGACCATAGGGCATAATCTTCAACATGCAGATAATCTTCCTCAAATCTCAAATTGAACCGGGAAAACATTGATTTGCGAATCATAACCGCAGGATGGCAAACGCACGACTTAAACAGGGTGAATGCCTGTATATCCTCAAATTTTGATGGATTGACATGCGGGTATAGCTTTTTCTTGCCTGTTCGAAAAGTCGAAAAATTTGTACTTACTATGTCGTAATCAGCGTTTTGCTCCAGAAAAGAAACTTCTTTTTCAATACGTTCGGGCAGCGAAATATCGTCAGCATCCATCCGGGCAATGTAGATTCCCGAACATAGGTCGATACCCTTGTTTAGCGTTTCTATCAGCTTCAGATTGGTATCGTTGTTGAATATTTTCACACGACTATCTTTTGCCGCTATTTTTTCTAATACCCCAAGTGTATTATCTTTCGAGCAATCGTTAATCGCTATCACTTCTAAGTTTCTATACGTCTGATTTAATATAGACAGAAGTGCTTCTTCCACAAACGCTTCCGCATTATAGCAAGGCATCAACACCGATACTAATGGCTTATTTTGCATTATTTTAGCTTATTATTTCTGTTGTATACGCTTTCATAAATAGTTTTGTACCCCGACATCATTTTGTCGATAGTAAAATGTTCAAGATAGGTTTTCCTTGCATTCTCCGAAGTTTGAGCGTATACATCGTCGGAACTTAATATATAATTGATTTTATCGACAAATTCTTCCACTTTATTTTCCAAAGCAAAACCATTTGTCCCGTCAAATATTTCGGTCAAACCTCCCACCGACGAAACAACCGTGGGGCGGGAATACGACAAGGCTTCGATTACCGAAATCGGCATACCCTCGTAGTTGGTAGGAAGAATGAATACGTCAGAATACGTAAGGCATTGATGTGCAGCACCACACTCGCCCAAGCAAAACACATTATCGGGCAGGTTATCTACGGGTTCTTTATTTCCTATCCAAACAAACGCATGCTGAGGCATTTGTTTCGCAATTTCGATGAACAAGGGGAAGTTTTTTTGGGGCGATATGCGCGATATACACATTATCACTTTAGCATATTCTCTTTTTATCCGTTCCAGTTCCGGCCCGAACTTGGGGGCGTTCGCTTTTTCACCACTATGGTCTATCACACCGTTATACACCAAAGACAGATTGTGGGTGATGCCTTCTTCTTTCAGGCACTCTATGTCGTACTTGCTCACCCCGATAACACTTGCCGACCTTTTTTGCAGGCATCTTTCGAAGACGAGATATTTACGGAACGCCTTTCTTACGGAATCTATCCCGTGTATTGTGTATACTATTTTTTTCTTACTGAATGCCAAACGGCCTAAAACACCCATCTTAGAGGAATGTAGATGTACAATGTCAGGACGGTATTTCAGCCTGTAATATATGAGTTTAAAGAAGACAAGCACGTCTCTCAACGAAATACTCTTTCGATGTTTATCCAGCTTGATACGCTTGATGTTTGAATCGAGATGCTGCCACGACTCACCTTCACCGCCGGAGAGCACAAATAATGTATTAGACTCATCCTTAGCCATTTCCTCCAACAAGTTCGCAACAACTGATTGGGCGCCTCCATATTCGGAAACAGTAATAACTTGAAATACTTTCATTTATCGAAATGCACAATGGTAAACATGCAAAGATAATACTTTTGTGTCAAATAAGGCTACAGACCTTTTCATTACTTTCGTAAAGATAATGGCAAAAGACAATTTTGTTGGATGTATTATTGTTTTTTTTGTACAAAAAAATACTACTTTTGCATACAGACTTTTTTGTTACTATCTTACATGTTCATAACAGAAGTGAATTAATTAATAATTTTAGACTTAATGTCCGGTTTTTTTTCAAGAAACAGATTTAGTTATTCTTTCATATTTGTTGATATATGCATAGTATATCTGTCAATTTTTGCAGCATATTTCTTATTTAGAGATACGTTAGAAAATTTTCAAAACAATTATTATGCATTCCTCACTATTTCTCCGTATATAGGTATAGCATACATTGTTTTGTGTCATGTATTTGAGTTGGATAAACCCAAAGAATTCTCATTTTTTGGTGTCATGTACTCTGTGTCATTAACTATTATATGCCTGTTTTTCATTACAATGTCAATAATGGTTATTGCTCAGGTTTTTGCCTATCCCAGAAAGATATTATTGGCCAGTACCATTTTTCAGGTAATATTGTTGATCCCGTGGCATTACTATCTGAATAGGAGGTATTTCAAAAAGAATATAAAAAAGACTTCAATCATTATCGGCTATGGACGAACCTACGACATTGCATACAAACTGCTTGCTACTAAGGGGCTTTCGTCTAACATACAGCATATTTGCAAGCCGGAACATCCCAGATTGAAAGAATATATATTGAAATATGATGTTACGTTCATTGCCGAGGATGTGAACGCACAGGAAAAGATGAAAATCATAGAATTTTGTCTGGCCAATCATAAGAATGTGTTGCATGTGCCCACCTATCCCGACATTTACCTTTTCAATTCGCGTTTCACGCAACTCGACGATGCTCCCATATTCAAGGTCAAATCGATGAGTATATCGGAAGGAAATCTTTTCACAAAGAGAATTATTGACCTGTTGTTAAGCCTGATTGCTCTGACTGTATTCTGCATCCCTATGATTATCATTGCCATAGCATTGAAAGTTGGAGGCGGATCTGTTTTTTACAAACAAGAACGTATAACGAAAGATAACAGGATTTTTAAGATCATAAAATTCCGGACAATGGTCGAAAATGCAGAAGAGTTGTCCGGACCTGTTTTGGCTCAGGATATTGATCCGAGAATCACGAAATTAGGTGCCATCTTAAGGGCGACACGGATGGATGAATTACCTCAAATATTTAACATCCTGAAAGGCGATATGAGCATTGTAGGCCCTCGTCCCGAACGACCCTATTTTGTGGAAAAGTTTACAAAAGAAATCCCTCAATACGATCTTCGCCATTCGGTGAAAGCCGGATTAACAGGCTTGGCGCAAGTGCATGGAAGGTATAACACAACTGTAAGGGAAAAATTGAAATACGACCTGATGTATATAAACGGTTATTCTTTAGCCGAAGACATTAAACTTATCTTGCAGACACTGAACATCTTGCTAAAGAAGGACAGTACGCAGGGCATAAAAGAGCAGACCGACATAAACGAGGAAATAGACGCATTGATGGAAGATTGATCCATGTAAAATATAGAGAACCAGAGAATGACAAATTTTTCAGATTTAGTAAAAAAACGCCGGAGTATACGAAAATTCACCGACGAAAAAATACAGCCTGAGCATGTGGAGTTGATACTGAAAGCCGGACTAATGTCGCCCACATCAAAAAATTCACACTCATGGCATTTTATTGCAGTTGAAGATAAGGAAAAGCTGGAAGCCTTGTCGAAATGCAAGAATACAGGAAAATTAATAGCCGGAAGCACCCTGTCCATCATTGTGGCAGGCGACCCTCTAACCAGCGATGTATGGGTTGAAGATTGTTCCATTGCCGCCATTATGATGCAATTGCAAGCCGAAGACCTGAATATTGGTAGTTGCTGGGTACAGGTCAGAGGCAGGGAAACCGACAATGGAGGTTCGTCTGAAGAGTATGTGAAAGACCTTTTCGACTTGCCTATGCAGTTACAGATATTGGCTATTATAGCTTTTGGGCATAAAGAAAAAGAAAAATCGCCACAAGACGAGAGCAAACTTTTGTGGGAAAACGTACACATCGAAAAATTCTAGCAAATGGCAAAAACTAGCACAGGCGACAGGCTCGCCTACGGTCTGACGATACTTATTTTTGGTGTTTTGTTTCTTTTAGACAAGACAGGAGTTTTGTCGCATATCCCGTATGCCGACAGGTTGGTACATGTTGGCAGCCTGTTTTTAATTGCCGGAATTGTATTTCTTTCCACAAGAGCAGAAAGAGTTACCGGGATAGTTCTTACGTCGGTGGGGGTTATCTTAAGTGCTGATTTGTTTTTTGGTTGGATGAAGAATTATTCTACACTCATCGTCCCCATACTTTTGATAGTGGCAGGATTGATTCTGGTGTTAACGGCAAAAAAATGATGAGGGTTGTACTGATAGGTGCGGGAAATCTGGCAACGCAATTGGCTTTGGCTCTATCTGACAAGTCGGTTGAGATAGTTCAGGTATACAGCAGGACTGTTGAATCTGCCAAAACTTTGGCAGATATGATTAACTGCCCATATACAACAAGCCTGGATGCAGTTGTCGCAGATGCCGATTTTTATATTTTTTCCGTAAAAGACTCTGTATTAGAAGAATTGATAGGCATGATGCCTGCAACAAACGGTATTTGGCTACACACGGCGGGTAGTATGCCGATGGGTATTTTTGAAGGTTTCACTAAAAATTACGGGGTGCTCTACCCTTTTCAGACTTTTAGCAAATCGAAAAAAGTCGATTTTTCGGTAATTCCTATATTTATTGAGGCAAATTCGTCTGAAAATATTGCTAAAATAGAAGGTTTTTGCAGAATTATATCCGATTTTGTACACATTCTGTCATCAGAAAAACGACAATATTTACATTTGACGGGTGTTTTTGCATGCAACTTTGTCAATCATTTGTATCATATATCGGAGGCCATTCTCGCAAAAGAGGATATTCCTTTTGCATCCATTTTGCCCCTGATAGAAGAAACGGCAAACAAGGTAAAAGACCTGAGTCCGTCGGAAGCTCAGACGGGCCCTGCTCTCAGGATGGATAAAAATGTAATAGATAAGCATTTAGATCTGATAAAAGACCCAAGTTGGAAAGAAATATACAGCCTGATGAGCGAAGATATTTACAGAATGAATAAAAAGAATTAAAGATATATGAGTTCAATAAACTACGATCTTAAAAAGATAAAAGCCTTTGTTTTTGATGTGGATGGCGTCCTGTCGTCCGATCAAATTCCGCTTTCGCCGGAAGGCGAGCCTATGCGGATGGTCAATATAAAGGATGGATATGCTTTGAATTTGGCAGTTAAGAGTGGTTATGGGGTTGCCATTATTACGGGTGGTAATACCTTTGCCGTGAGAAAACGCTTCGAGGGTTTGGGCATAAAGCACATTTATATGAAGTCTTCTATCAAAATGAAAGATTTTGAAGACTTTATTCAAAAAACGGGATATAAAGCGGAGGAAATCATCTATGTTGGCGACGATATTCCCGACTATCACGTTATGTTAGAGGTTGGTTTGCCTGTTGCCCCTGCCGATGCCGCACCCGAAATAAAAGCCATAGCCAAATATATTTCGCACAAAAAAGGAGGCGAAGGAGTTGGACGGGATGTTATTGAGCAAGTGATGAAAGTTCAGGGCACATGGATGACCGGCGAAGCATTTGGCTGGTAAATCATCTTATAGCCAAGTCTTTACAATATTCACCCCAATTTTTATACAAGGCTTCCATAGACGGCAATACGATATTTGCACCTGCATCCGACAACACTTTGGGGTCCATAGGCCCCGTATTGATAGCGAAAGTAAATATACCCGCCGCATTGGCAGCCTGCGCACCCATCGGGGCATTTTCAACTACAACAGCCTGATTCGGTTTCAAGCCGCCTGCCCTTTCCAATCCCATCAGGTAGGGTTCCGGATCCGGTTTTCCTTTCTTCACATCAAATGCTGTCACCATCACATCTTTAGTGAAAACTCCCGGAAAATTTTGCTCCAATTTACCCAGCAATGACGCTTGACCAGAACCTGTTACCAGGACACATTTCAAGCCACACGCTTGCACAGCTTTCAGCATATCGTATGCGAAAGGGATGGTATCGCCTTCGTTATATTTAGTGAAAAGTTCCGTTTTCCGCTTATATATTTCCTTTATTTCCTCTTCGGTCGCTTTTCGTCCGAAACAACGCTCAGTGAGTATATTGATGGTATTTCCACCCGTGCGCCCCTCGTGCAGGTAAAACTCTTCGGGTGTGGATTCGTAACCATATTCGGTCATGGTTTCGTGCCACGAACGGGCATGATATTTCATCGAATCATACAATACCCCGTCCATATCGAAAAGTACGGCTTTAATATCAAAATTTTCGTAGTTGTGTTGTTCTAAATATTTTTGAAAAATTGTCATCACCTTATTATGTTATAGTCGTGCAAAGGTAATAATATCTGCGTAAATAAATAACAGATAATATTTAATGATATATATTGCGGTTTAACTTGCTTTAAATCTAACATTTACACAATACATAAAAGAGATTTAAAACCTTAACATCTGTAAACATTGTTTCAATTTCTTTATCTATGAGAGAAGTAAATTAAATGTACTTTTGCTTCGTCATTTAAACAATATTCTGAATGAAGAAAATTTTATCAATCTGTTTATTAATAGTTTTCGTACAGGTTTCGTATGCACAGACTTATGAAGAACTGATAAATTTGTCTGCCGATTATCTGGAAAAAAACGATTATGTAGGCGCAGAACAGGTTCTCAAAGAAGCTATGAGAAAAGAACCCGGAAATCCGGGCAATACACTTCTTCTCACAAATCTGGGAACTGTGCAGAGAGAATTGGGCAAATATGACGAAGCATTGATTTCATATTCGGCAGCATTGACAAAGATTCCCAAGGCTATTTTTCTGCTTCATAACAGGGCGGCATTGTATTGTCAGTTGAACGATTTTGAGAATGCAATGAAAGATTACAATTCCATACTTCTTTACGATGACAAAGATATTGAAGCCTACTACCGGCGTGGATTATTGTATCTGAATATGAATAATATGCCTGCCGCCAGAGAAGATTTCCTGAAAATAAAAGATATTGACGAAGAATATATTTCGAGCGAACTTGGTTTGGCTATGATATATAAGTATCAGAACAATTGGAAAAAAGCCGAAGAGGCATACAGCGACCTGATCTACAAATATAAAAGAAATGGCTCCTTATATCTGAACCGTGCCGAATGTTACGCGAACATGAACAAAAACAAACTTGCCATCGAAGATTTGAGTAAAGCTGAAAGCTATGGTCTGAACGATCCTGCGTTGTACGTACTGAGAGGGCAAATAAGGTTGGAGCAATACGACAAGATGTCGGCGAAGATTGATTTCCAGAAAGCAAAGGAACTTGGCGCAAACTCAGAAACAATCAGTGCTTTACTAAAAAAATGTGAGTAAGAATAAACTTACCCACACAAGAGTCATAATAGTGTTATATCTTCTTTTTCTATCTTAAGATTGCAATAACGACAGCTTAAGACCACATTTTCCCTGTCTACCAACTCGAAATGAGTTGACATCGGCTCGTTGTTTGTAATACATTTGGGATTGTTGCATTTCACTATGCCCACAATGGTTTGAGGCAATGTGACTGTTTTCTTTTCCGTTACATCATAGTTTTTTATGATATTCAATACTACTTTGGGAGCCACCAAGGCGATTTTATTTATCTGATCTTCTTCAAAATACTTATTGTCTATCTTGATTATTCCTTTCGTCCCCATTTTTTTACTTTCGAGGTTGTTCCCGATAGTTATAGGAGTATCCAGCCTATCCAAATTGAGGAGAGAAACTACCTTAAACACCTGATCTGATGGTATATGATCTATTACCGTACCGTTGCATAAGGCTGCAACCAAAAGTTTGCCATTTTTTCCACTTTTCATAAAACGTAGTACTTAATCAACATTAATATTAAGGCTGTCGCAAATAATTGCCTGACGGGCAAACATGCCGTTTTTGGCTTGTTCAAAATAATATGCTTTGGGGTTTGCATCCACATCTTGCTGTATTTCATTTACACGAGGAAGCGGATGTAAAATCCTCAGGTTCTTTTTAGAATCTTCCAACATATCATTTTTCAGGATATAAACATTCTTCACTTTTTCATATTCCATCAAATCCGTGAACCTTTCGCGCTGAACACGGGTCATGTATAAAATATCGGACTGATTGATAACTTCTTGCGAAAAATCGGTATGCTCATGATATTCGATTCCATGTTCGTCGCAAAAGGTTTTGTATGTGTCCGGCAACTTGAGTTCTTCGGGTGCAACAAAATGAAATGTAGGATTGAAATGCGACATCCCAATAATCAGGGAGTGTACCGTCCGTCCGTATTTTAGGTCACCGACCAAGGTAATTGTCAAATTTTCAAGACCTTTCTGAGTTTTATGAATGGAATATATGTCCAACATTGTTTGGGTTGGGTGCTGATTGGCTCCATCTCCCGCATTGATAATTGGCACTCGTGAAACTTCCGAAGCATAGCGCGCCGCTCCCTCAAGATGATGGCGCATAATGATGATATCGGTATAATTGCCAACCATCATTATCGTATCTTTCAGAGTTTCGCCTTTCGACGAACTGGTTGTTGCGGCATCCGTAAAACCTATAACCCTTCCTCCAAGTCTGTTTATGGCAGTTTCGAAGCTCAAGCGTGTGCGTGTTGACGGCTCAAAAAACAGGGTTGCGCAAACTTTACCTTCCAATAATCTGCGATTGGGGTTCTGGTCGAACTTTTCGGTCAGGCTGATTATGCGAAGGATGTCTTCTTTTGTGTAATCGGTGATTGAAACTAAACTTCTGCGATTCATATATTTAATTTATCATTTGTTTTGAACACAAAAAAAAATCCTCAAAAAGTATAAACTTCCGAGGACTTATATTGTAAATTTTTGAAATTAATGCCAAAACCATCAAGAAATAATACGTGCTGATGGTTATCCTTTGATTTCAATATGAAATTATCTTTCATAAAATATTCTTGCGTTATTGCGTAACAAAGTTAGTAAAGAATTTCAACTTATCCAATCATCGTTCGCCACTTATTTTAATAATAGCAGCTTTTCACTTTACTTTTGTCGATCTTCTTGCCTCCCAGATTTATAGATTCGGAAACAATGCCAATCATAAAACTATTGGAATATGTGTGAGTTTGTATACTATTCACTTTTGTTTGATAGAAAGATCCCAGATATCCCACTCGAATGGAGTATTTATTGATCGGGAAATCGACCGAAATATAGTTTCTCAAAGCTCTCTGGTTGTGCAACGATGCAAAATTGACTAATCCCACCGAATTGCCTAAAGATATCTCGTAGTACGACTGCCCGAATTTGGGCGAAAACAAACATCCTGCAACAGGTGTATCCATTTGCCAGCGGAAGGTCATAAACTTCCAGTTGTAAAGAGCCAGAGCTGACAGTTGAATGTTTGTGTATGCCCTTGCCGACGCAGGATTATTCGAATTGCGCTGGTTGTATAAAACTCCGGCAGCAGTATTCCATAAGGCTCCCGCAGAGAGTTTAAGTTTATCTGTTTTGTAGAAATTATAGTGTCCGCCTATACTGTAATCCAACATAAGCCAATACTCATCTGCGTTTTTCGCCGGATTCTCAGCCATTGCAAACTCCAGATTGATAGTCTGTTGTTTGTTGAATTTTCCACCAAACCAAGAAGTGCGGCGCATCCGTTCGTTCATCAACCTGAATGATGTTCCTTTATATTTGAGGATCGACAGATAGGTATCATAAAGGCTCGAAGTTCCTATGCCGAAGAGTGTTGCGTTATTCGACGGCTTTGATGTCAGGTACACAGTATCTTGTTCTTGCTGTGCCACACTATTCAAAGAATAAGTAAACAACAAAAAAGCGAAAACAAGATATTTCAGTTTATTTGTCATCAAAATCCAACGACTTTTGTCCCGTCAGCTCATCAAGTATCTGAGAATCGGATTTATCATCCAGATCGTCCTCATCTATTTTTACTTCAAATTTATTTTCTTCTTCTTCGGGTTCTGCTTTTATAGGAAAACGAGTCGGCTCAAGTTCGCTAATTGTTTTTATTTCATAAGTTGAAATACGTTTTCCTTTAGCCTTAAAGCTTTTTACGGCGATAAATTCTTCCGCATCAATTTCCAGAGCCTCCCTGTATTCGTCATGTCCTCCAAAGGTAATTTGAACACGAGGGAATGCAATATCCGAAAGCAAATATAATTTAGAATCTGAATTTTCGCCTAAGAAATTCTGCTTTTTATTGGATGCTTCGAAAGTAAATCGTTTGAGATAGAAGTATTTCTGATCGGCATCGTATAACGCCGCAGTCCAGTTCTTATTGGCATCGTATTTTTCTATACGGATAATTCCTTTCTCGTAATGATTGCTCAGATCGAAATTTGTTGTGTAGAAATCTCCATTTTCAAGAACTACCAAAATTTGCTCATCACTTTGAAATTCTCCTAAATAATCTCCTCTTTCATCATAATTGAGGCGCAATACATCCGGGTCGAACCAAACTTTCCGTCCTCCAAGGGTAGAACCTCCTTTTTGCCTCAACGAAATCTTATGTATATCGGCCTTAGTCAAAAGGTTACCCATAGAGTGACGTCCTTTGATGGCAATATCGCTGAAGTCTTTTTCAAACATCAGTATTTTTTGTCTTGGGCGAGGTTTCAGTATAACCCTTATTGTTTCTGCCTCACCGTTCGGGTTGGCGCTGAAATACATTATCTTCGAATTTGCCTCTCCCTGAGTCAGGTCGTAATCCTTATCACGGCTCAAACCTGTTGCCGCAAAGCGTTTTATGTAGTAAGGCCCTGCTTTTCCATGACGATAGGCCACATTGTATATTGTGCGGGTATCGTTCCGTTTAAAGACATTCAGGTAAAGGACATTTTTGCCGACAAAGAGCTTTTCAGCAACTTTTACGATCTTGTATTTTCCATCTTTATAGAAGATGATTATATCGTCAATATCGGAGCAGTTGCAAACAAACTCGTCTTTCTTAAGCCCTGTTCCGATGAAGCCTTCTTCTCTGTTTATATACAGTTTTTCGTTAGCTTCCACAACTTTGGTTGCTTCAATCGTATCAAAGCTGCGTATCTCCGTCATACGGGGATATTGTTTGCCGTACTTCTCTTTCAACATGGCATACCAGGCAATGGTATAATCAATCAGGTTTGCCAGATTGTGGTCTATCTCTTCTATTTCGGCCTTTATTTTGGCTATCAGTTCCTCAGCCTTGTCCGAATTGAATTTAAGGATTCGTCCCATCTTGATTTCCATCAATTTAAGGATGTCTTCCTTGGTTACTTCACGTATAAATAATTTTGTGTATGGAATCAATCGCTTGTCGATATGGTCTACGGCAGCATCCATATTCTTAGCGTTTTCAAATTCTTTATCCTTATAGATACGCTCTTCGATGAATATTTTTTCGAGAGACGAATAATGAAGCTGTTCTTCCAGTTCCTTTTTTTGTATCTCCAGTTCCCTCTGCAACAAGAATTTCGTATTTTCCGTAGTATGTCTCAAGACATCGCTTACGGTAAGAAAATGAGGCTTATTGTCCTCAATTATACAGCAGTTGGGCGAAATGCTTATCTCGCAATCGGTGAAAGCGTAAAGCGCGTCGATCGTCTTATCGGACGAAACTCCGGCAGCCAGATGTATTTGAATTTCCACATTCTGAGCGGTAATATCATCTACCTTCCGTATCTTTATTTTGCCTTTGTCGTTAGCCTTCAAAATGGAATCTACCAAAGAGCCGGTTGTGCGTCCGTACGGCACGTCTGTGATGACAAGGGTTTTGTTGTCCAGTTTAGATATTTTCGCACGTATTTTCACCGCGCCACCACGTTGTCCGTCGTTGTAACGGCTGACATCAATGTAGCCACCCGTCTGAAAGTCGGGATAAATGGCAAATTCTTCGTCGTTCAGGTAGGCGATGGATGCATCACATATTTCATTGAAATTGTGAGGCAATATTTTCGAGGATAGTCCCACAGCAATACCTTCAACCCCTTGAGTCAGCAGAAGCGGAAATTTTACGGGCAAAGTAACAGGTTCTTTGTTACGCCCGTCATACGAAGGTTTCCATTCAGTTGTTTTAGGGTTGAAAAGGACTTCCAACGCAAATTTCGACAAACGAGCCTCAATGTAACGGGGAGCGGCAGCTCCGTCACCGGTCAGCACATTCCCCCAGTTTCCCTGACAATCGACCAACAAATCTTTTTGCCCCAATTGCACCAGGGCGTCACCGATGGATGCGTCACCGTGTGGGTGAAACTGCATCGTATGCCCGATTATGTTGGCAACCTTGTTGTAGCGCCCGTCATCCATTCGTTTCATCGAGTGGAGAATACGGCGTTGCACGGGTTTCAATCCATCGGAAATATGCGGCACGGCACGTTCCAATATAACGTATGAAGCATAGTCAAGAAACCAGTTCTGATACATACCCGACAGGTGTGTCTGTGTATCAGAATCTTTCAGTGAAATACGGTAGTCGGAATGTCCTTCCGTATTGCCCTGATCGTCTTCGTTATTTTGTAAATCGTCGTTTAATTCGTCAGCGTTTTCGTCTATAATATCTTCTGGAAACATATATAATTATTGCTTGTAAAGGCTTTTTCAAAAAATCATTCAAAGATAGCATTTTTTGACTGATTTCAAAAGTTCTCAATTTTGATTTTTTCTTCATAAAAAAGCATCATATTGTTTGTAAAATTGAGGAAAAGAAAAAATATTGTTAACTTTAAGCTCTTTTTTGATAATAAGCTGTTTTGATATGAACATAACGTTACTCCAAACTGATATAAAGTGGGCCGATCCTGTTTATAACAGAGATCGTGTGCATCAACTAATTGACAGCTTGAAACAAACAGACCTTATTATTCTTCCCGAAATGTTTACAACAGGTTTTTGCTTAAACCCGAAAGAAATTGCGGAGGAAGCAAACGCCGAAACACTGCAATGGATGCGTTCGATAGCAAAAGATAAGGATGTGGCTATCGCAGGAAGTGTTGCAACAAAAGAAAACGGGAAATACTACAACAGGCTCTATTTCGTAAAACCTGATGGGAGCTATTCTACGTACAACAAACGACATTTGTTCAGTTACGGTGGCGAGGATAAAGAATATACTGCCGGAAACGAAAAAGTAGTTGTTGAACACGAAGGTTTCCGCATATTGCTCCAAATTTGCTACGATCTGCGTTTTCCTGTTTTTGCCCGTAACACAGGCAATTACGACATGATTGTTTATGTGGCAAACTGGCCAACAACACGTATCGAAGCATGGAATACACTTCTCAGGGCACGGGCTATTGAAAACCAGTGTTATGTGGCTGCCGTCAACCGTACGGGCGAAGACCCCACCTGCAAATATTCAGGAGGCGGTACGGTTCTGATAGATTATTACGGCAAAACGATTGCAACATCAGAGCCTGACAAAGAAGATATTGTGACCGGAAATATAGATATAAAACTATTAAACGATTTTAGAAAGAAATTTCCTGCATTGAATGATGCAGACCAATTCAGAATGATCATATAAATGAAAGAAAAACTATTACTACTGGGCGACCAAGCGATTGCCTTGGGAGCCATACATGCCGGAATAACAGGCGTTTATGCTTATCCGGGTACTCCCTCCACCGAAATAACGGAATATATACAAGAGTATCCTCTGGCAAAGGAAAGAAATATTCACAGCCGATGGTGTACGAATGAAAAAACAGCTATGGAAGCTGCTCTTGGCGTTTCTTATATCGGAAAACGTGCCCTTGTTTGCATGAAGCATGTAGGGTTGAACGTAGCCGCTGATGCTTTTGTAAATTCCGCTATGACAGGGACAAACGGCGGTTTAGTTGTACTTGTTGCAGACGATCCGTCTATGCACTCGTCTCAGAATGAGCAGGATTCCCGCTTCTACGGAAAGTTTGCTTTCACACCCATATTCGAACCATCATCGCAACAAGAAGCATACGATATGGTGCGGTATGCTTTCGACCTATCGGAAAAATGTGAATTGCCTGTACTAATGCGTATTACCACTCGCATGGCACATTCGCGTGCGGTAGTGGAAACGGCCGAAATAAGACAACAAAACGACATTAAATTTCCCGAAGACAAATCGCGTTGGATATTGCTTCCGGTGAATGCCAGAAGAAGATACAATGAATTGTTGGCTGTTCAACCCGAATTGGAAAAGATATCGACGGAATCACAATACAACGTATACAAAAAAGGAAATAAGCAAGGGGTAATTGCCTGTGGAATAGGTTATAACTACCTGATGGAAAACTATCCGGAAGGTTGTGACCGCACTGTGTTGAAAATTTCACAATACCCATTGCCTCGCAATATTATAAAGGAAATAGTTGCTGACTGCGACGAAGTATTGATTCTGGAAGACGGACAGCCTTTTGTTGAAGAACAAGTACGAGGGTTGTTAGACGAAAGCGGAAAAATAAAAGGACGATTGACGGGCGAATTGCCTCGTGTGGGCGAACTTACACCCGATAATGTCAAACTTGCTTTAGGTTTCGAAAGCGAACAGCATCTTGATGCGAGCAAAAACGTTGCTCCACGCCCACCCGCTCTATGTTCGGGATGTGGTCACCGGGACGTTTACGATGCCCTGAACGAAGTGATAAAAGATTATACAGATGCCAAAGTTTTCAGCGATATAGGTTGTTATACGCTTGGCGCTCTCCCACCCTTCCGCACCATCAACAGTTGCGTAGATATGGGCGCATCAATCACAATGGCAAAAGGAGCAGCCGACGGAGGCCTGTTTCCGTCCATTGCCGTAATCGGGGATTCCACATTTACCCATTCGGGTATAACGGGGTTATTGGATGCCGTCAATTCGAAATCGAATGTTACGATAATCATTTCTGACAACGAAACCACTGCCATGACAGGCGGACAAGATTCGGCGGGAACCGGTAGGCTGGAAGCTATATGTTTAGGAGTGGGTGTCGAAGCCGAACACCTTCATGTTGTTGTTCCATTACCCAAAAATATGGATGCAATAAAAGCTACTATCAAACAAGAAATTGAATATAACGGAGTTTCGGTAATTATACCAAGACGGGATTGTATTCAAACACACAAAAGAAAAGCGAAAAAATAAATTATGAAACTAGATATAATACTTTCAGGGGTTGGTGGACAAGGCATTTTGTCTATTGCGGCAATCGTGGGCGAAGCCTCATTGAGCGAAGGCTTGCATATTAAACAAGCCGAAGTGCATGGAATGAGTCAGAGGGGTGGAGACGTTCAGTCTAACCTGCGTATTTCTTCATCGCCCATATATTCCGACCTGATTGCCAAAGGCACGGCAAACGCCATTATTTCACTGGAGCCTATGGAGGCTTTACGCTACATTCCCTACCTGTCTAAAGACGGATGGATAGTTGCCAATTCAACGCCATTTGTCAATATCCTGGCATATCCCGAATTGGGAACGGTTTTGGACGAGTTGCGGTCTTTTCCTAACGTGATATTGATAGACGTGGACGCAATAGCCAAAGAGGCGAAAAATCCGAGGGCAACCAACATGGTGCTATTGGGTGCGGCGTCGGTTATATTGGGCATAGATGCCAATAAATTGGAAGATGCCATAGCCCGGATATTCGGACGTAAAGGTGAAAATATAGTTGAAATGAATAAAACCGCATTCCGTTTGGGACGTGAAGCCGGTGAGAAACAAATAAAAAAATGACACAACCGCAAACGAGCAAAACTCCCGTTGACCGCAAGGTTGTTGACAATTTGATAGAAAAATTTGGCATTACCAATTTTGGAAAAGCAACCATACGCGAAATAAAAGCCATAGCTGCTCAGGCAGAGCAAGATACGGGTATCGAATTTATAAAAATGGAAATGGGTGTACCCGGATTATCGGCTTCCTCTATGGGCGTAAAGGCCGAAATAGAAGCCCTGCAATCGGGGGTGGCCAGCGTGTATGCCGATATAGACGGAATTCCTGCCCTAAAGGAAGAAACATCCCGTTTCGTAAAGGCATTTGTAGACGTGGATATTCCCGCCGAAGGATGCGTACCCGTAACAGGCTCTATGCAGGGAACTTATGCGGCATTCTTGACAGCCAGCCAGTGCGATCCCAACAAGGATACGATACTTTTCATCGATCCCGGATTTCCCGTACAGAAACAGCAATTGGTGGTTATGGGGCAAAAATATGAAAGTTTCGATATTTATGAGTTCAGAGGCGAAAAGCTGCAGGAAAAATTGGAAAGTTATCTAAAAAAAGGCAACATTTCGGCTCTTATCTATTCCAATCCGAACAACCCCAGTTGGATAAGCCTGAAAGACGAAGAACTGAAAATTATAGGCGAATTGTGTCAGCTCTACGATGTAATATTGCTGGAAGACCTTGCTTATTTTGCAATGGACTTTCGCCGAGATTTGAGCAAACCCTTCGAGGCTCCGTTTCAATTGACTGCGGCTAAATATTGCGACAATTATGTATTGCTCATTTCCGCATCCAAAGCATTCAGCTATGCCGGTCAGCGCATTGGGGTGGCTTGTATTTCGGATAAATTATATCATAGAAAATATAAGGGAATAACCCAACGTTATGGCATGGGAACGTATGGGTCTACATTCGTTCATCGTGTTCTTTATGCTTTGAGTGCAGGGGTAAGCCATTCGGCTCAATATGCACTTGCGGCAATGTTCAAGGCTGCAAATGACGGAAAATACAATTTTCTGAGCGAGGTTCGTGAGTATGGGAACAGGGCACAAAAATTGAAGGAAATATTCTTGCGTCACGGATTCAAATTAGTGTACGACAACGATATGGGTGAGCCAATTGCAGATGGTTTCTATTTCACCATCACGTATCCGGGTATGAGTGGCGGAGATCTTTCCCGCGAGCTGATGTACTACGGGGTAAGCGCCATTTCGTTGGAAACAACAGGCAGTAGCCAACAAGGACTCAGGATATGCACTTCGTTTATATATCCCCATCAATATGAACAATTGGACGAAAGATTGAAAGTTTTTGGTCTGAATCAAGAAAAGAAATAATTAAAAAAACTACTATAAAGAAAATGATTTGGAATAAGCCAAAAGAATGTATGAGTCGCGAAGACATGAAACGTCTTCAGGGCGAACGTTTAAAAAAATTGGTGGAAAGAGTTTACCATAGTACGCCTTTCTACCGTCAAAAAATGCAGGAGATGGATGTCACTCCCGGCGACATACAGTCGATAGACGACATCGTGAAACTGCCTTTCACAACCAAGCAGGATTTGAGGGATAATTACCCTTACGGATTGTTTGCCGTACCCATGTCGGAGATAGTGCGTCTGCATGCATCTTCAGGGACTACGGGTTCTCCGACGGTTGTCGGATACACCCGTCGCGACCTTTCCATTTGGTCGGAAATGATTGCCCGCTGCCTGAGTGCTTACGGGGCAGATTGCCACGATATTTTTTCCGTGGCTTATGGTTATGGGTTATTCACCGGAGGACTGGGTATGCACTACGGCGTAGAGCATCTTGGGGCAACGGTAATTCCTATGTCGAGCGGAAACACAGCGAAACAAATTCAACTGATGCACGATTTCGGGCCAACAGCAATTGCCTGTACTCCGTCGTATGCGCTTTATCTGGCAGAAGCAATGGCTAAAACGGGAATACCACGCGAAGAGTTTAAACTCCGCATAGGCATTTTCGGAGCTGAACCTTGGACTGAAAATATGCGTAAGGAAATAGAAACGAAGATGGGTGTAGATGCCTATAACATATATGGACTGAGCGAGGTGATGGGACCCGGTGTTTCGCACGAATGTGAATGTAAGGATGGTTCGCACATTATAGAAGACCATTTCTACCCCGAAATCATTTCGCCCGATACGTTTGAACAACTGCCTTACGGCGAGCAAGGCGAATTGGTGTTCACTACCCTCACGAAAGAGGGTTTGCCATTGTTGCGTTATCGTACGAAAGATTTATGTACACTTACCGACGAACCATGCAAATGTGGACGCACGAATGTTCGTATGAGCCGCATTGTTGGACGAAGCGACGACATGCTTATTATCCGTGGAGTAAACGTATTCCCGTCGCAGATTGAAAGTGTTATTCTCGAAATGGAGGAATTTGAGCCTCACTATATGCTTGTTGTGGACAGAGTGAACAATCTGGATATTCTGGAGGTTCAGGTAGAAGTGAGAGATGGTTACTTCTCGGATGAGATCAGCAAGATGTTGGCATTGAAAAAGAAGCTCTCGCAACGTTTACAAAGCGTTTTAGGAATCAGTGCCGATATAAAACTTGCCGAACCGTTCAGCATTAAGCGCAGCGAGGGCAAGGCACAGAGAGTTATTGACAAACGTAATCTAAATTGATAATACTATGACAATCAGACAGCTATCCGTATTTATAGAAAACAAGACAGGCCGGATTAATGATGTTACACGCATATTGGCGGCAAACGGAGTGAATATGACAGCTTTCAGTTTGGCTGAGAGTTCCGATTTTGGAATATTACGTATGATTATATCTGATGTAGACTTAGCTGTACGCGTGCTAAAAGATGCTCACTTTGGGGTTAGTGTCACAGATGTGGTTTGTTTTGCTTGCGACAACACGCCCGGCTCGTTATCGAAAATTCTTGAGTATCTGGCCAAAGAAGATGTCTTTATCGAATATATGTATGCTTTTTCGCAGGGCGAATCGGCAAATGTTGTAATTCGTCCGACAGATGTGAACCGATGTGTAGAAATCTTAAAGAAATACGACTGCAACTTATTAACTGACAGCCATCTGCACTGAAAATAAAAAAGGTATCTCAATGAGATACCTTTTTACTTATTGTCTTGTGATATTATTAATATCTGTTACGGCCACCACCGTTAAAACCTCCGCCTCTGTTGTTGTTAAAAGAACGAGCTGGTCTTTCTTCACGTGGTCTAGCTTCTGATACAGAAATTGTTCTGCCATCATATTCAGCTCCATTCAACTCAGAAATTGCTTTTGTAGCAGCTTCATTGTCTTCCATTTCCACAAATCCGTAACCTTTAGATCTGTTTGTTTGACGATCCATAATAACTTTTGCTGAAGTAATAACTCCATACTCTTCGAAAAGAGTCAATAAATCGGCATCGTTAACATTGTAACTTAAGCCAGCAATAAAAATGTTCATTAAAAAAAATATAAAATGTAAATAAAAAAATTACATGAGGATTATCACAAATATACAAACTAGACTAAATTTCTGGAATTATAGAATAAGTGTGGATTCTGTTATAAAAGAACTCAAGTGTTAGGCACAAAGTTAGAAATAAAAGGTTATCAACCAAGAAAAAAGATTGATTTTTTATTTTTATTATCTAATAATAATTCTATTTTCTTCCGAACAAACTGCCTATTGCACCTAAAATACCTCCCATACCACCTCCTCCGGTGAAAGTTTTGATCAATGATTCCACGTTGAAGCCCGTATCGTTGGGATCGTTATTCTTTTTTGTAAAAATACCGATTATGGCGGGAACTACTGCCGTGGCAATTGTATTTGCAACTCCCTGATTCAACCCAACTTTGCTCGTCAACGCCGAAACAACTGAACTCTGAACACCGGATACTATATTGTTGGCTCCCTCAGAATTTGCGCCGTTACTCAGCAAACTTGTTATAGCTCCTATGTTTTCGAAAGATATGTGATCTTTCAAACTACTTAAAATTGCGGAAGCTGTTGTATCAACCGCTTCATTTTGTTTTTCGGCAGGAACATCTGCATTATTTGTTATAACTCCTAATGCTTCTTTTTTTACTAAATCTATGATACCATCTAACATAATAATATAATTTTTTTTGATTATTGTATATAAAACTACTTTGTATACTATAAAACAACGGCGAACCATATTAGTTCGCCGTTAAATAGTTATTTATGCGAATCAGTAGTTAAAATAGGTTGGTTTTTATTCGACGTTTTTTGCTGCCGCGCCTCTTGCAGAGACTTGCCTTCGTTCATTTTGTCTTGACACAAAACGAACCAAAAAGTCAAGGCTTAGCTTCTCGGCGACC
>NZ_QVMP01000008.1:75738-129844 GCF_010501095.1 Dysgonomonas sp. 520
GTGGGTCGGCAAGAAGCCTTAGTCACAGAAAGCCTTTTTGATTCCTTTTGCGGCTTTGGGCAAAAGGGATGCAAGTAATCTTTGATTATGCGCAGCATGTTGTTGAATAAAAACCAACCTATTTCAACTATTGATTCGCATTTTTAATGATTGTTTCTTATCTGCAACTTTAAATACTCTAATTCTTTGTGTATATTTGCACTCCATTTTTAAATTAGGAAAATTAGCCTCAAAAAGATGAGGATAAAAGGATATACAATATAGAAGAATGAATAAAATACGAAATTTCTGCATTATTGCGCATATAGACCACGGAAAGAGCACTTTAGCCGACCGTCTGCTCGAGTTCACCAAAACGGTGGAAGGGAAAGACCTGCAAGCGCAGGTTCTGGACGATATGGATTTGGAGCGTGAGCGAGGCATTACTATAAAAAGCCATGCCATCCAAATGGAATATATGTATCAAGGTGAAAAATATATACTCAACCTGATAGATACTCCGGGACACGTCGACTTTTCTTATGAAGTATCCAGGTCAATCGCTGCCTGCGAAGGTGCGTTATTGATTGTAGATGCTGCTCAAGGTATTCAGGCTCAAACAATTTCGAACCTGTATATGGCAATTGACAATGACTTGGAAATTGTTCCTATCCTGAATAAGATTGACTTGCCCAGTGCTATGCCCGACGAGGTGGAAGACCAAATTATAGAACTGCTTGGTTGTAAACGAGACGAGATTATCCGTGCCAGTGGAAAAACAGGTGAGGGCGTGATGGATATTCTTGCTGCTATTGTAGAACGTATACCTTCTCCGAAAGGTGACCCCGAAGCTCCGTTGCAAGCATTGATTTTCGATTCTGTATTCAACTCTTTCAGAGGTATTATCGCCTATTTTAAAATAGAAAACGGGACTCTGCACAAGCGTGATCTGGTGAAATTCTTTGCTACGGAAAAAGAATATGAAGCCGATGAAATTGGCGTTTTAAAACTAACTATGTCGCCCCGTGATGTAATAACTTGCGGAGATGTAGGGTATATTATTTCGGGGATAAAAACATCAAAGGAAGTAAAAGTTGGTGATACCATTACCCACGTAAAGAATCCGTGCAAAGAAGCTATCGCAGGTTTTGAAGAAGTGAAGCCGATGGTTTTTGCCGGAGTTTATCCTATCGAAAGTGAGGATTTTGAGAACCTTCGTGCGTCTCTCGAAAAACTTCAATTGAATGATGCTTCTTTGACATTTCAGCCCGAATCGTCTGTGGCTCTGGGATTTGGATTCCGTTGCGGATTCTTAGGACTGCTCCACATGGAAATTATACAGGAACGTCTCGACAGAGAATTTAACATGGACGTTATAACAACCGTGCCTAACGTGTCTTATCTTGTTCATGACAAGAAAGATAACGTTAAAGAGGTTCACAATCCGTCAGGATTACCTGATCCCACTCTCATTGATTATATTGAGGAACCATACATCCGGGCATCAGTTATCACAAACACAACCTACATAGGCCCGATAATGACTCTCTGTCTGGGTAAACGGGGAATACTTATAAAACAAGAATATATTTCTGGCGACAGGGTCGAAATCATCTACGATATTCCTCTGGGTGAAATAGTTATAGACTTCTATGACAAACTGAAAAGTATATCTAAAGGTTACGCTTCGTTCGATTATCACATGCACGATTACCGTGAATCGAAACTGGTGAAACTGGATATTCTGCTCAACGGTGAGCCTGTGGATGCACTTTCCACGCTTACGCATGTGGACAATGCCGTTACGTTTGGTCGCCGCATGTGTGAGAAATTGAAGGAACTCATCCCTCGTCAACAGTTCGACATAGCTATTCAAGCAGCAATCGGCGCTAAAATTATTGCGCGGGAAACGATAAAAGCCGTTCGCAAGGATGTGACAGCGAAGTGTTACGGAGGTGATATCTCTCGTAAACGTAAACTTCTTGAGAAACAAAAAGAAGGTAAGAAACGAATGAAACAAGTGGGCAATGTGGAAGTGCCACAAAAGGCTTTCCTTGCAGTGCTGAAACTGGATTAAACCTGAGAACAAAATAATTGTATCAATATTGAAGGCTATGAGCAATTTCAAAGAAATAGAAGCATCCGAATTATCTTTTTCTCCATTCGACTTGAAGAATAAATGGATGCTGGTTACGGCTGCAAAAGCAGACGGGTCTGTGAATACAATGACTGCCAGTTGGGGCGGATTCGGTGTTATGTGGAACAAAGATGTTGTATTTGTAGTAATACGACCACAACGATATACGAAGGAATTTGTAGATAATGCAGACTCTTTTTCCCTGACCTTTTTCGACGAAAGTTTCAAAAAGCAATTAGGTTATCTGGGAAGAGCATCGGGCAGAGATGAGAATAAAATAGAAACAGCAGGATTGACTGTCGCAAAAGATAACACTGATACTCCGTACTTTGAGGAGTCGGAAACTGCGATTTTAGTGGAAAAACTTTTTGTTCAGCCATTATCCGAATCATCATTTCTTGATGAAAAAATTATAGATCAATGGTATTCTGAGAAAGACTTTCATTATTTGTATATTGCAGAGATAAGGAAAGTTTTGATAAAAAAATAAAATTCAACAATAGTTTAAAATTATATTAACATTTTAATTCGGCTTAATTTGCAATAATGAGAAAATGGCGTATTGAAGATTCGGAAGAATTGTATAACATCTCGGGATGGGGTGTTAATTATTTTTCAATCAATGAAAAAGGGAATGTAGCGGTTACACCTCGCAAAGATGGGGTATCGGTCGACCTGAAAGAATTGATTGACGAATTGCAGCTTCGTGATATAGAAGCACCCGTACTTCTTCGTTTTCCTGACATATTGGATAATCGTATCGAGAAAATTTCGACTTGCTTCCAGAAAGCATCGAAAGAATATGGTTATGAAGCTCAGAACCACATTATCTATCCCATCAAGGTGAACCAGATGCGGCCTGTTGTGGAAGAACTTATCAGTCATGGAAAAAAATTCAATATAGGTTTGGAAGCCGGTTCAAAACCCGAACTTCATGCCGTGATTGCCATAAACACCGACCCTAATTCTCTCATAATCTGTAATGGTTATAAAGACGAAAGCTATATAGAGTTGGCTCTTCTTGCCCAGAAAATGGGAAAAAGAATTTTCATTGTGGTTGAAAAACTAAACGAGCTTCCTCTGATTACTAAAATTGCTAAACGCTTGAAGATCGTTCCTAATATCGGTATCCGTATCAAACTATCAAGCAGCGGTAGCGGAAAATGGGAAGAATCGGGAGGCGACGTTAGTAAATTCGGACTAAATTCCAGCGAATTGCTCGAAGCTCTCGCATTCCTCGAAAAGAATAATTTGCAAGAATCGTTACGTTTGATCCACTTTCATATTGGTAGTCAGGTAACAAAAATTCGCCGTATAAAAACAGCTTTACGTGAGGCTTCTCAATTCTACGTTCAGCTTCATTCACTAGGGTTCAAGGTCGAATTTGTTGATATTGGCGGAGGTTTGGGTATAGACTACGACGGCACACGCTCAGCTATGAGTGAAAGTAGTGTTAATTATAGTATTCAGGAATATGTGAACGATTCGATAGCAACTATGGTAGATGCCGCCAACAAGAACGACTTACCTCACCCCAATATCATCACGGAATCGGGACGTTCTCTTACTGCCCATCATTCCATATTGGTGTTCGGAGTACTTGAAACTGCTACATTACCTGAATGGCAAGAAGGTAACGAAATATCTGACGATGACCATGAATTGGTTCGAGAACTGTATCAAATTTGGGACGATCTCACTCAGCGCAGTATGCTTGAAGCATGGCACGACTCGCAACAAATAAGGGAAGAGGCTTTAGACTTGTTCAGCCTAGGCATGCTCGATCTGAAAACACGGGCACAGGTTGAACGCCTTTACTTTTCAATAGCTCGTGAGGTTTACCAAATGGCGGGAAGGATGAAACATTCGCCCGAAGAATTGAAGCAATTGGGTAAATTGTTGCCGGATAAATATTTCTGCAACTTCTCGTTATTTCAGTCTTTGCCTGACTCTTGGGCTATTGATCAGATATTCCCGATAATGCCGATTCATAGATTGGACGAAAAACCAGACCGTACGGCAACCTTGCAAGATATTACTTGCGATTCGGACGGAAAGATAGATAATTTCATACCAACAGGCAATCAATCGGGTTATCTTCCGGTTCATGCTTTAAAGAAAAATGAGTCCTATTATCTTGGAGTATTTTTGGTAGGTGCTTATCAAGAAATATTGGGCGATCTACACAATCTGTTTGGAGATACTAACGCCGTGCATGTCTCTGTTAGTGAAGACGGCTACAAGATAGATCAAATGATTGACGGGGAAACTGTTGCCGAAGTTTTGGATTATGCTCAATACAATGCTAAAAAGCTTGTGCGCACGGTAGAAACGTGGGTAACAACATCTGTGAAGCAAGGCACAATAACTGTGGAAGAAGGAAAAGAATTTCTATCTAACTATCGTTCAGGATTATACGGATATACCTATTTGGAGTAATAAATACCTAATTGTATAATAATCTAGGAAAGTGTTTCAAAAGTTTTTTTGAGACACTTTCTTTTTTATATCATTAGTTCGGAGCCTTACGATACAGTAAAATAGCAATAAATACAAACACAAAGTTGGGTATCCATGCAGCAATCATAGGACTAACCAAACCCGAAACGGCAAAAGAAGAACTTACTGTCAAGAATATTATATAGGTCAAACTCAGTAAGATACCCAGACCAATATTCAACCCCATACCGCCTTTCATCTTTCGGGCAGAGAGGGATGCTCCTATTATGGTTAGTATAAACGCAGATGCAATGGATGCAAACCGTTTGTGAAACTCAATCTCAAATCCTTGAATATTAGCTATTCCACGATCTTTCTGCCTTTTGATGTGTTCATACAATTGTATGGTGTTCATTTTCTCAAAATCATTTGCCGATATGAGAAAATCGTTCGGCGTAATAGTTAATGTGGTATCAGTTCTGTCACCATTTTTTAAAGTCTCGCGCATACCGTTAAACTCTCTGATCTGGTAATTCTTTACCACCCAATGATATGCCGAATCATACTCTATATTCTTGGCTGTCAGACGAGAGACTAACTCTTTTCCATCGAATTTGTCCAACGAAAAATTTCTTCCCGATTTGTTTTTATTATCATAGCTCTCAAAAAATGCTATAACGCCGGGTTCTACCTGTACTTGAATTTTTGAGGCATAATCGACAGCCTTGTTCTTGATATACTTATTCTGAAAATCAATACGGGTCTTATTTGCCGGAGGAATAATGAAACTGGTTAATATAAAACTCAATATAGCGATAACCGTTGCCGAAATCATGTACGGCTTCATGAGCCTTTTGAAGCTCATTCCATTAGAAAGCATCGCTATAATCTCCGAATTGTTAGCCAGTTTTGATGTAAAGAAAATAACGGAAATGAAAACGAAAAGAGCGCTGAACAGGTTGGTATAGTATGGTATAAAGTTGACGTAATAATCAAGCACAATGGCTGATAGCGGTGCCTTATTCTTCAAGAATTTATCTAACTGCTCATTTATATCGAAAACAACGGCGATGGAAATAATAAGCGCAATTGAGAAAACGTATGTTCCCAAAAACTTCTTTATTATATATCTATCCAGAATAGAAAGCATCTGTATTAACTTAAGTAATAAAAAGGTCTGCGACCTTAAACTATATTCTTCTTGAAATATCTTCTATAACTGATTTTTTCCAACTCGAAAAATCTCCTTCTATTATATGTTTACGAGCTTCTTTCACCAATTGCAAATAAAACGCTAAGTTATGTATTGAAGCTATTTGAAGAGCAAGAATTTCGTTAACAATAAATAAATGGCGAAGATACGCCTTTGTGTATAATGTGTCGACAAACGATGTTCCATCAGGATCGATCGGAGAAAAATCGTTCGCCCATTTTTTGTTACGCATGTTCAGAATACCATTCCAGGTGAAAAGTTGTCCATTACGTCCATTGCGGGTTGGCATAATGCAGTCGAACATATCCACACCCCGTTCTATGGCTTCCAGAATATTGGCGGGAGTTCCCACGCCCATCAAATATCTGGGTTTATCTTCGGGAAGTATTTCGTTCACAACTTCTATCATCTCATACATTTTCTCTGTTGGTTCGCCAACAGCCAAACCTCCGATAGCGTTTCCCTCCGCACCTTTCGATGCTACGTTTTCGGCAGCACGTTTTCTAAGATCTGTATAAACACAGCCTTGCACAATAGGAAATAGCGACTGCTTGTAACCATACTCACACTCAGTTTCGTTGAAACGGGTGAAACACCTGTCGAGCCAACGCTCAGTCAGTTCCAATGATTTTTTCGCATAGTTATAGTCGGCATCTCCGGGCGTACATTCGTCGAAAGCCATAATAATATCCGCACCAATGGTTCGTTGAATATCCATCACATTTTCAGGAGTGAAGATATGTTTCGATCCATCTACATGCGAACGGAAAATAGCACCTTCTTCGGTCAGTTTTCGATTTTCGGCAAGGGAAAATACCTGAAATCCTCCGCTATCAGTTAATATAGGTTTATTCCAGCTATTGAATTTGTGAAGTCCTCCGGCTTGTTTTAGAATTTCTAAGCCGGGTCGCAAATATAAATGATACGTATTTCCCAATATAATCTGAGCCTTTATATCATTTTCAAGCTCCGTCATGTGTACGGCCTTCACCGCTCCCTGTGTACCAACAGGCATAAAAATGGGAGTTTCTATTTGTCCGTGATCTGTCGTTATCAATCCGGCTCTCGCCTTCGATTGATTATCAGTATGTAGTAATTCAAATTTCATTTTCGAAAGTTAGGTAGTCCCCAAATGATAAAGTTATTTCGAAGAAGCAACACTCTCACCCTCAGACTCCAAATCCCTTAATTGAACCAGGACTATTGATGTTTTATTCTTTTTAAGTACCTTAAACTCATAACCTTCACATTCTAAGGCATCGTGTATGTTTGGTATCCTTCCAAATTTATCTATCAAATATCCGGCAAGTGTATCGTACTGCTTTGCCTTATCGATAGAATGTGGAAGTTGGTCGTTTATGTCACTTATGGCAGCGGTGGCAATTGCCGAGTAGGTATTCTCGCTCATCTTTTCGACGAAAGGTATCTCGTTGTCGTATTCGTCCTGAATTTCGCCAACCAATTCTTCAAGAATATCCTCCATTGTGATGATCCCATCTATACCGCCATATTCGTTCAATACCATGGCTATTTGTTGGTGCTTCACCTGAAATTCTTTCAATATCTGCCCGATACGCTTTGTTTCAGGAACAAAAGATACGGGACGGACAATAGAGCGTATGTCTACATTCCCACTTTGGCGCATCTTCTTCAGGATATCTTTCAGATGGACAACCCCAATAATGTTGTCTATACTATCCTCATAACAAGGGATACGTGAATATCCGTCTTCTATCACCGTTTCCAGTGTTTCCTCGTCGTAGTCGTTGGCATCAATAGCCACTATCTGTGTACGAGGAACCATTACCTGACGTGCTGTTCGTTCCGAAAAATCGAAAGCGTTTTTTATTATATCGTAATTTGTATCTTCAATATCACCGCTTTCCCTTACCTGATCTACGAGATATTTCAATTCATCGCTACTATACGATTCTGCTTCCGACACCGTGTGAAGTCCGAACAATTTCAGAATCAGATTAGCAAATCCGTTCAATAACCAAATAAACGGACGGCATATCCAATAAAAACCTTGCAGAGGATATGAAACAAACAATGTAGTTTGTTCCGGTCTCAATATGGCCAACGATTTAGGTGCCAATTCACCAAAAACGATGTGCAATATCGTTATGATAAGGAATGCCGAAATCAATGCTACACTGTGCAGCAGGTCTGAGCCTAAAGCCAGATTCAGGTCGAAAGCACTGTTAAGAAACTCAATGAAACTGAGAATCATCTTAGAAACAACGGGCTCTCCAATCCAACCTAAAGCCAAACTGGACAGTGTTATACCTAACTGAGTGGCAGCAAGATACGCATCCAAATGACCAACAATATGCTTGGCCAATATGGCAAAACTATTTCCCTCCTGAGCCTTCAACTCAAGCTGAGATGACCTCACCTTTACAATTGCAAATTCGGCTGCAACAAAAAAGCCGTTTAAGAAAACAAAAAGAAGAGTAATAAGAATGTTCGTAAACATATATTATTTTAAATGTGATGATGCAAAGATAATATATTTGCGCATTTGTTAATATAATTCCTATCAAAATTATATTGTAAACATTTTATCAAAATAACGCTTTATCCGATAGAATAGTTTATTCTGCTTAATAATTTCTGCTTAATAATGCCAATCAGTAGTTGAGTTTATTATACATAAAAGCGTTCTTTTTCATTCGACGTTCTTTCTGACGCACTTTCTTCGAAAGTTTGCCTTCGTTCATTTTGTCTTGACACAAAACGAACCAAAAAGTCAAGGCTTAGCTTCTCGGCGACCCGTTACAATCTCACTGGCTAAATTGAAAAAACTCGCTTCGCTCAAACAGCTTTCAATTTTACGCCTTGTTTCGCTTAACGTGTCCCCGCCTACGAAGCAGATGCCATTTCGCCTAACGGGTGTAAACGTGACATTTGGCTAATTGACGGGGTACCCACACAGCGCAGATAAGCGACTAGAACAAAAAGCTGTTTGAGCATAACCAAACCACTCTGATTTTGACAGACTTTTGGTGCGAGTTATTTTTTGTTCAGCTTATAAGCTGTAAAGTGGGTCGGCAAGAAGCCTGAGTCACAGAAAGCCTTTTTGATTCCTTTTGAGGCTTTGGTCAAAAGGGATGCAAGTAATCTTTGATTACGCGCAGTGTATTATATAAAATAAAAGAACACTTTTCAACTACTGATTCACATAAATAATTTTTCGGAACAGGTTTTGAACAACCCTGCCATAATTGTCATTTTTTCTGTAAATTTGACATGTCAGTGTATTGTTAAAAAAACTGTGCTCTGTTTTAAGTGAAGTTAAAGCCTGTTAAGGGCGTTTTTGTGCGGTTAAAAGTGTTAAAATCGGAATGTCGGCATGTTAAATGAATGATTTTTGCTGCTATATTTGATAACTGAAAAATGAATACAAGAAAATTATATATATAAAATTTAAAATAATAAGCATATGAAAAAAAATTGGAAGAAAATTTCAACTTATGTGATTGTAGCTCTGGTGGGTGCAGGTGCAACTTTTGGTGCTTATAATCTTTACAACAATCATTCGTCGGGCGAAATTGCCGACTATTACGATTATGGGAAAGATTTTCAGCAAGACCAGAATATCCATTTAGCTTCATTGACAGCGGAAGGTTATCCCGATTTTACTAAAGCTGCAGAAAACTCGGTACATGCCGTAGTACATATAAAATCGGTGGTGAAATCGTCAGGAAGTTCGGGCAGAAGCCGAGGTGGTACGGGCGACCCGTTTTTTGACTATTTCTTTGGATTTGGCGATAAAGGAGGCAGTTCTCCTTACGAGTCTCAACCAAGTGTGGGCATGGGTTCTGGAGTTATAATATCTAAAGATGGCTATATAATAACTAATAATCACGTTATTGATAAAGCAAACGATATAGAAGTTACGTTGAATGATAACCGAAAATTTACTGCAAAATTGGTTGGCACAGATCCGAAAACAGACATTGCCTTGTTGAAAATAGAAGGTGATAATTTCCCAACCATTCCTTTCGGGGATTCAGATAAACTGAAAGTCGGCGAATGGGTGTTGGCTATCGGTAACCCTTTCAACCTAAATTCGACTGTTACGGCAGGTATTGTGAGTGCAAAAAGTCGTGGTGGAATAGGTAGTGGAGATATTCAGTCATTTATTCAAACGGATGCTGCTATAAATAGAGGAAACAGTGGTGGAGCGTTGGTTAATACAGCGGGACAATTGATAGGTATCAATACAGCCATTTATTCTCAAACAGGAGATTTTGCAGGATACGGTTTTGCTGTACCAGTTTCAATTGCAGGAAAAGTAGTTGCTGATATCAAGGAATATGGAACTGTACAAAGAGCAATACTTGGAGTAATTATTACAGACGTAAGTGTAGCAAAAGAGTCTGATGCAGATGAAGCTAAAAACTTGAAAGCGACAGAAGGCGCATACGTGAACGATTTTGCAGAACGTAGTCCGGCTAAAGAAGCTGGTTTGGAAAAAGGAGATGTTATTGTGGGAGTTAATGATTCAAAGATAAAAAGTGTTAGCGAATTATTAGATCAGATAAACCGTTTCCGCCCCGGCGATAAAGTGAAAATCACATTTATGAGAGGAAGCACAACAAAAACAACAGAAATTGTTCTGAAAAATAGTGCCGGCGATACCAAGATTGTGAAGAGCACGGACGGAATAGCCGCTGTTGGCGCTGCTTTCAAAACTCTAAGCGAGGAGAAAAAGAAACAATATGGAATCCGTTCGGGAGTTGAAGTTGCCGGAGTTGACAATTCAGGTAAATTCAAAAAAGAAGGAATAACTAAAGGATTCATTATCACTAAAATAAACAATCAGAATGTATCAACATCCGAAGACGTTGAAAGCATAATCAAGAAAGTTGCCGTAAGCGACGATAAAGTATTGTTTATCACAGGTTTCTACCCAAGCGGATCGAGAAAGTATTTTGCAATTGACCTGAGCGAATAATAATTACGTATTATTAACTATAAATTAACGCTTAACTCTGAGGAATACCAAGGAGTTAAGCGTTTATAATTACGAAGAGAGGATATACAATATTCATTTTGCGCAAAATGAGAACTTTATTCTTAAGCAATAGTAAAGGAACGAAAAATGTATAACAAGAATTTATTATCTGTGAAATGTAAATAATTCGGCAAATTTTTAGTATATTTGCAAGCATTTTTGGATAATATACAATAACTTTATATAGATGAGACAATTAAAGATTACCAAATCTATCACTAATCGTGAGAGCGCTTCTCTGGATAAATATCTGCAAGAAATTGGGCGTGAAGACCTGATCACTGTTGAAGAAGAAGTTGAATTAGCTCAAGCCATTAAACGTGGCGACAGGGCTGCTTTGGAGAAACTAACTCGAGCGAATTTACGTTTCGTCGTATCTGTAGCAAAGCAATATCAAAATCAAGGATTAAGTTTACCTGACTTGATAAATGAAGGAAACCTGGGTCTGATAAAGGCAGCGGAAAAGTTTGACGAAACCCGTGGGTTTAAATTTATCAGTTATGCGGTGTGGTGGATTCGCCAGTCTATACTTCAGGCATTGGCCGAACAGTCACGTATAGTACGTTTGCCGTTGAATCAGGTGGGTTCGTTGAACAAAATAAGCAAGGCATTCTCCAAGTTTGAACAAGAAAACGAAAGAAAGCCATCGGCAGAAGAATTGGCTCTGGAATTGGATATTCCGGTGGATAAAATAGCAGACTCGCTGAAAGTGTCGGGTAGGCACATATCTATGGATGCACCGTTTGTGGAAGGAGAAGACAACAGTTTGTTAGACGTGTTGGTGAATGATGATGCGCCCATTGCAGACCGTTCGCTTATCAATGAGTCGCTTCAACAAGAAATTGAGAGAGCTTTGTCTACACTGACCGAAAGAGAACGTGATATAATCAAGATGTTTTTCGGAATCGGTTATCAGGAGATGACACTCGAAGAAATTGGTGATAAATTCCAGTTGACACGTGAACGTGTTAGACAGATTAAAGAGAAAGCAATCAAGAGATTGCGTCAAAACTCAAGAAGTAAATTGCTTAAAGGTTATTTAGGCTAACAAAAATAGAGATTAATATAGTTAAGAGATTGCACAGATGTGCAATCTCTTTTTTGTATATTTATATTCATCGAATAAATCGTTGTTTGATGAAATTGAAACCGTCTAGACTTTTTCGTTTTATTCAATTTTGTCATCCTGAGAGTATCGAAGGATCTGTTTTTTAGATGTTTCACTACGTTCAACATGACAAAAACTCAAAAATTAAGTATAATTTAAAAAGTCTAGATGACTTCATTGAAAGATCCGTGACCTTAAATAGTTTTGAAAAATTTAAAAAAAATATTTTATTTAATATATTCTATTTCGTAATTGTTTATATTTGGGCAAAAATCAAGATATGGGAGATTCTTTAGTAATAATACCGACTTATAACGAAAAGGAAAACATTGAGAATATAATCAAGGTTGTATTTTCGTTGCCAAAAAAATTTCACGTATTGATTATAGATGATGGTTCTCCCGATGGCACCGCTCAAATCGTTAAAAATCTACAAAAAGAATTTAGCGATTCGTTGTTTATGATCGAAAGAGAAGGAAAATTGGGCTTAGGTACGGCATATATTGCCGGATTCAAGTGGGCGTTATCAAAAGAATATGAGTATATCTTTGAAATGGATGCCGATTTTTCGCACGACCCAAAAGACTTGTTGCGGCTGTATGACGCATGTGTTAATGAAGGCGCCGATTTAGCCATAGGCTCTCGTTACAATGTTGGGGTGAATGTTGTTAACTGGCCAATGGGGCGGGTCATTATGTCGTATTTTGCATCCAAATATGTGAAATTGATTACAGGCATGAAAGTGCATGACGCCACAGCAGGATTTGTTTGTTACAAGAGAAAAGTTCTGGAAACAATAGATTTGGATCAGGTTCAGTTTAAAGGATATGCTTTTCAGATCGAGATGAAATATACTGCATATTGCCTTGGTTTCAACCTGAAAGAAGTTTCAATTATTTTTGTTAATCGTGTTTTGGGTGTGTCAAAAATGAATAGCGGAATATTCAGTGAGGCTTTCTTCGGAGTCATACGCTTACGCATCCGTAAAATGTTGGGGAAATTTAGGCCTCATCAAGCTCAATAACACTCGCATTTATTACAATACACTAAACTTATGATCAGTTCTATCAGGAAACTCGTAATAATCATTTTTCTGTCAATAATACTTCCTTCTAATGTATATTCTCAATACTCATCAATGAGAAAACAACTTAGCACTATCCGACCTGCCGATTCGATCGACATAGCATATTACGGTAAAAGAAACTGGTGGAGTGCAGCAGGACAGGTGGTTGGTCTGAATATGGGAATATGGGCGTTCGACAGGTATGTAACCAAGTCTGACTTTGCGTATATAAACGCCCGCACTATAAAAGCCAACTTCAAGCATGGTTTTGTGTGGGACAACGATCAACTGGGAACAAACATGTTCCTTCACCCATATCATGGCAGCATGTATTTCAATGCGGCACGTTCCAATGGATTTAGTTATCTTGGGTCTTCGGCTTTTGCCTTGGGAGGAAGTCTTATGTGGGAAATGTTTCTGGAAAATGAATATCCGTCGATCAATGATGTGATAGCAACACCAATAGGTGGTACAATATTCGGAGAGGTGTTTCACCGGGCGTCGGATATGGTGATAGACGACCGAAAAACAGGTCGAGAGAGGGTTGTGCGGGAAGTGGCTGCATTTTTGATTACACCAACCAGAGGTTTGTCCCGATTGATTAACGGTGATACGTGGAAAAAACGGTCAACCTCGGGGCGTCAGCACGGAATACCCAATGTCAGCATCGAAACGTCAATAGGAATTAGAGGCTTGGAGTTGGAAGACCCCATCATAGACGAAGGACTTGGTGGTGCTCTTATGGGCTCTATCGAATATGGAGAAAGATACGAAACAGACGGACTGAAGCCGTACGATTATTTTTCGCTCAGAGCAGGTCTGTATCTTCAAAAAGGCCAGCCTATTTTGGGGCAGATAAATGTGATGGGACGAATTTGGGGTGGCGATCTTGTTGATAATAAAACAGATTATCTTAATATTGGCGTATATCAGCATTTCGATTATTACGATTCGGATACAATTTCGGATGTGTCCAATAAAATCCCTTACAAGTTTGGAACACCCGCTTCGTTCGGAGTCGGACTGATGCACAAAAGTAAACGTTTGAATAATTGGAATATTAATTCGCATGCACATTTTTCGGGCATAATATTAGGAGGTTCGTTAAGCGATCATTATGTGGTAGACAAAAGGCAATACAATCTGGGTAGCGGCTTTTCGTGGCTTGCAGGTGGTGCAATATCGTATAAAGACAAAATAGGAGTGTCTATGTGGCACGAAGGCTATCGTCTTTTCACATGGAAAGGGTATCCTAAGAATTTTAACTTAGATTCTGTTGACGAAAAGAAACTCAATTATCAGGGCGACCATTCAAATGCTTCTTTCAGCACAACCAATTTTAAGATTGATATAAAACTGAAAAAACAGTTTTATCTAACCTCGATGTTTACATATTACAGGCGTTCTACGGCTTATCAGGATTTTAAGAATGTATATTCTCAAACTAATGATGTGAAGCTAATGCTCACATACAAATATTAGGCTAAGGGTATGAAAATAAACAAAACAAATGCCGCCCGGTTATTGGATCAGGCAAAAATATCATACGAACTGATAACATACGAGGTTGACGAATCGGATTTAAGTGCCGTGCATGTAGCCGAACAACTTGATGAACCTATTGAGCAAGTATTCAAAACCTTAGTCCTCAAAGGAGACAAAACAGGTTATTTTGTGTGCATAATTCCGGGAGCGGAAGAACTTGACCTGAAATTAGCGGCAAAAGTATCGGGCAATAAAAATTGCGATATGATCCCGATGAAAGACTTGCTGTCTATAACAGGTTATATTCGTGGTGCATGTTCCCCGATCGGGATGAAAAAGCATTTTCCTGCATACATTCATTCTTCATGTAAAGACTTCAGTTTCATATATATCAGTGCCGGAGTGAGAGGTATGCAGATAAAAATGAACCCAACCGACTTGCTATCCCTAATCAAAGCGGAAGACCATTTACTTATCAAATCATAAAAAAAATCAGAGAATGTGATTTTTATCTCTAAAATGCCTATTTTTGAAATGGTTTGATCAATATAAAATCAGGTTGAAGGGATATCTCTCCATATTTATTTTTTTCGTATTCTTATGCTTGGGAGTGCAAGCACAAGAATCGGATTCGTATCGGTATCAGCGTAAAATACAGTATCACTATACAGTTCAGGACGGTGATACCTTGTTGTTCGGCGTAATACCTAACATTACCATTTTCAATCCGTTAGTTTTCAAGAACAACAAGGAAGAAATAGAATATAATAAGTTGATAAGGGATGTGAGAAAAACGCTTCCTTATGCCAAGGCTGTTACGTATAGCATCATTGAAACATACGAATACATGCAGACTTTGCCGGACGACAAGGCAAAGCAAAAGCATCTGGATCAGGTGAAAAAATACATGATGGACGAATATAAGCCCAAGATGAAGAAACTTACCCGCCGACAGGGGCAGATACTCATAAAACTGATAGACAGGGAAGCCAGTTCAACATCATACTACATCGTAAAATCTATAGTTGGCAGTTTTCAGGCAGGGATGTATAATGTTTTCGCCGGAATTTTTGGAAACAGCCTCAAAACAAAATACGATCCCGAAGGAAAAGACAAGCTGATTGAACGCATTGCCATTCTGATAGAAGAAGGAGTCTTATAGTTGACATATGAGTAATCAATAATATTTATATATCAATAATGCCAATCAGTATTTGGATCTTCTATAATAAAAACGTTGGTTTAAATTCGATAATAACGATTGCAGGGGCGTATTGAATGCGTCCGCTATAGGTTGTTCCTGTCGGGTAAATGCAATTCACCCTTGTTTTTTAATAAACCATACCCATTAATCAGTCATCTAAAAGCAAGCGGGACGGGATTGATTTCACCCACGGAAGATTGGTTTCTTTCAATGTTTTCCAGCTTTTCAGGCTCACCATCACCAAGTCTTGTTTCTTTAGGATGTCGCTATCTGACTAGTCCTATCTTCTGGCAAATCCAACCAAAAAGACGGACAAACATCAATATTACAATTATTTGTAATAAGAGAATAGCCACAGACCCCGTGGCTTCGCTAAATACGGACAGCGTGAAATTTTTCCAGGCCGAAAGCTGTGACGTAACTACTTCTAACTGACGATGTGCTTCAAGATTACTTTCTCCGAAAAAGAAAATAACATACATTATAATACATAAAACACCGATTACCGATATATAGTAAATGAGGTTTCTATATTTCTTCATGCAAGCAGATTCCCTTTTGTTTGACACAAAGATACATTATTTGAAATTAATCTTTCAAAAATAAAGTAAAAACAAGATTAACACTGATTATTTTTTTTATTTATTACCTTTGGACGATTTTTATTACTAAAATGCTATACAATGAATGAAGAACTGAAGCAAATAGGCTTGCGGCTAAAAGGCTTACGCGATGCGCTTGAACTTACACAAGAAGAAGTTGCTTCTTCCTGTAATATTTCGGTAGAAGATTATAAACTATATGAAGACGGGAAGAAGGACATTTCGATCAGCATCCTGAAAAACATTGCAGACAAATATAAGATCGACCTCAACACGCTTATGTTTGACGAAGAGCCGCACATGAGCAGTTATGCCCTGACCAGAAAAAACAAGGGATTGTCTATAAATCGTGTCGATGAATATGACTATCAGGCTTTGGCAAGTGGTTTTATAAACAGAAAAGCTGATATTTTTGTTGTAACGGCAAAACCCGAAAGCGAAGGCCATCCGATACATTTAAGCCAACATTCGGGGCAAGAGTTTTGCCTTGTATTCGAGGGTCGCTTGTTGATTCAGGTGAACGGAAAAGATTTGGTTCTGGAAGTTGGAGATAGTCTATACTTCGACCCTAGCCTGCCTCACGGAATGTTAGCGTTGGACGGGAAACCCGCCAAATTTCTTACAGTAATAGTATAATTTAACCAGACTCAAACGACACGGACGAATAATGTTAGAACGATTTTTAAAACAAACAACATACACATCAACTAATGATTTCAAGGAAAACTTTAAGATTGATGTACCCGAAAACTTCAATTTTGCTTACGATGTTGTAGACGAATGGGCAAAAACAGACCCGGATAAGATTGCCTTGCTTTGGACAAACGAACATGGCGAACACATCAACTTCACTTTCAGTGATATAAAGAAGCAAAGCGACAAAGCCGCCTCTTATTTCATGTCTTTAGGGATTGGCAAAGGTGACAAAGTGATGCTGATTCTTAAACGGAGGTATGAATTCTGGTTCGCAATACTGGGTTTACACAAAATCGGGGCAATAGCAATCCCCGCAACTCACCTGCTCACAAAAAAGGATATAATATACCGTAACAATGCGGCTGACATCAAGGCTATTGTTGTGGCTGACGAAAAACTCATTCAGCAACATGTAGATGAAGCTATGGCAGATTCTCCAAGTATTAAGCATCGCATAGCTTGCGGAAAAAATATACCGGAAGGATGGGATAGCTTCGACCAAGGCCTGGAAAATGCAATGCCTTTCGTTCGCCCCGAGAATGTGAATACGAACGAAGATATTATGCTCTTATACTTCACTTCGGGAACAACGGGAGAACCTAAAATGGTGATACACAACTACACGTATCCTCTTGGGCATATTGTCACAGCTAAGTTTTGGCACAATCTGCACGACAAGAGCATACACCTTACGGTTGCCGATACTGGTTGGGCAAAAGCAGTTTGGGGTAAGCTGTACGGACAGTGGATTGTGGGAGCTACCGTATTTGTTTACGACCATGACAAATTTAATGCTACAACATTTCTCGAATTGATAGAGAAACATAAAATAACATCATTCTGTGCGCCTCCTACTGTATACCGTTTCATGATCAGGGAAGATATGAGCAAATACAACCTCTCGTCTCTGGAATATTGTACAACGGCTGGAGAGGCACTCAACCCTTCTGTGTTTGAGGCATTTTATAAAGCAACAGGCATCAAAATGATGGAAGCATTTGGTCAGACGGAAACTATGCCCTCTATCATAACCTTTCCGTGGCTTGAGCCAAAACCGGGATCTATGGGTGTAATGAACCCTATGTACGATATGGATCTCGTTACTTCTGATGGACGGACAGCCGAAGATGGAGAACAGGGCGAGGTGATAATAAGAACTCCGAATGGCAAGAAACCATTAGGCGTGTTTATGGGTTATTATCATGATGAAGAATTGACCAACGAGGTATATTATGATAATATATATCATACGGGAGACGTTGCCTGGCGCGACGAAGACGGTTATTGCTGGTTTATAGGGCGTTTGGATGATGTGATAAAAAGTTCGGGGTATCGTATCGGGCCATTTGAGGTTGAAAGTGCCCTCATGACTCACCCAGCCGTAGTAGAATGTGCCATTACCGGAGTTCCCGACGAAATAAGAGGACAAGTGATTAAGGCTACAATCGTTTTATCTGCCGATTATAAAGACAAAGCCAATGACGCTTTGGTGAAAGAAATTCAAGATCATGTGAAAAATGTTACGGCTCCGTACAAATATCCACGAATAGTGGAGTTTGTGGACGAATTGCCCAAAACAATCAGCGGCAAGATTAAACGTGCGGAAATAAGAAAAAAATAATTTGTTGAACTACGAAATTTTGCGTACGCTTGTTCTTCAATTATTGTATCATAAACAACATCTGTCACTTTAGCTGTGACGGATGTTGTTGTTTTATACATATTGTTTAGTTCTGTTTTTCCGCCTGATTTCGGAAGGTGAGCTCCCTAAATTTTTAAGTCAAAATTCATTGAATACTTTCAATCCACTATCTTTATGCCCAGATTTGTCAGTAAACCCGAAAGTCCGTCTCGTGAAAATTTGGCGTTTTTCAATAAATTGGAACGGGGGTCTATGATGTAGTTATGCGCAGAAGAAAAATCAGCCCCTTTCAGGTTTGTCGATTCAAATATGGTATCGGTTAAGTCCGATTCGTTGAATTTCGCTTGCTCCAACATAGCTCCGGCAAAATCGACACCTTTCAGGCTACATTTCAGGAATGGAGTCTTCGGTATCTTCATTTCGGGGAAAGTGCTGTAATCGAGGATGCAATTGTAAAATCTCACATCGAACAAGAACTTGTTGCAGAAGTTGAATTTAACTCCCAGAATTTTACAATCTCTAAATTCTACGTTAGAAAACTGGCTTTCGGTCAATTTTGACATCGAAATATCACAACCCGTAAAGTTACATTCTATAAATTTGCAGGATGTGATGGCAATGTTCGATAAATTGCAATTTTTGAAAGTGCAATATTCAAATTCTTTAGAGTCAATCGATTCGGTGATATCTACTTTTTCAAATGTATCGTCTTGGTATGTTCTATTATCAAAGCTCATCATTTTTCCACTATATATTTAGAATAGTTTTTAAAAGAAGAAGAGCTTGATTTATAATTTCCCGAACTACCTTTCGGTACATATATCTTAAAATCTTCGGGCACACCGTTGAATACACCATAACCTATGTTAGGGGGGCGAGAACTTACCATTGTTACAGATTTCAGGTTTTTACAATTCCTAAAGGCATAATCTGAAATCATATTTATGGATGATGGAATCTTCACCGACTCAAAACCACAGTTTTCGAACATACTTACCGATAGAGAAGTAGAACAGTTTAAAGTAACCGATTTTAGACCGGTGCAATCTTTAAAAGTTTCTTTTTCAATCCACGTTACAGATGCAGGTAAAGTTATACTTGTTAAACTGGTACACCCCATGAAGGCTCCTTTTTTGATATATTTTACAGCAGGACCCATCTTTACACTTTTAAGACTGACACAGCCCTTAAAAGCCTCTGATTGAATATCTTTCACAGAGTTTGGAATAACTATAAACTTGAGGTTTTTGCAATAAGCAAAGGTTTCAAGACCAATCTTCTCTATTGAATTAGAAAGAGATATTGAATCGAGAGCTGAATTATAGAATGTCCTACCGTCCATATACGTAACCGAATTAGGTATTTCTATATAAGAAAAACCACTTCCGTTAAAAGCATTTACACCTATCGATGTCACAGAATTGGGTATGGTAATGGATTTCAACAAAGGACAAGCTGAAAATGCCTGAGCACCAATACTTTTTACGGTATTCGGAATGCTTACGTGTGTTAATTGCACGCCATTCGTAAATGCCCAATTGCCAATGTGTTCAATATCTGCAATATATATCTTTTTTGCAAAATGTGCCATTGCTCTTCTTGTAAATCCATTCTCCTTATATTTATAAAACGAATGCCATGGCGAATAATCTGCATTTGTGATGGCGGAATAATCTTTCATATTTCCGCTACCACTTATATACAATTCATTTTTACTGTTAATCTTCCATTTTATATTTCCATCAGTGCCACTCTTTTCGTCGGTAGGCACAGATATTGATTTTTCTTCCTGCCTGTTTTGCGTTACGGCAGCTATATCTCCTTGAACTTGTGGTGTACTTCCTATTTTTCCATATTTCTTAAAATTTTTCCAACCTTTTGCTCCTTTATAGGCTGCTTCACTTCCCTCAGGAACAATTATATTGCAAGTTTCGACAGGCGCCCCCATAAAAGTTTCGCTCATAAACTTCGATTTGGTTACGGGAGGAGTTGAGTTCTTGCTTATTAAGGTCTGCAAGTTGTCACATTTCATAATGATACTGCCATCAAGCCTTTCCACTAATTTACCCAGACTAAGAATTTTTAAACTCCGGCATCCATAAAAGGCATCTCCTTCTATAATTTTCACACCATCAGGTATTTCAATGGAAACAAGAGATGTGCAGTTATAAAAAGCATTCGAGCCGATTGTCACTAAAGTACTCGGCATTTCTACAGATGCAACAGATTCGCAACTTCTGAAAGCATATTTACCGATGTTGGTTACTCCCTCCGAAATGATAATTTTTCTTATTTTATCTTTATCGCTGTCCCAAGGTGCACTCGAAAGCAACTTATAATCCTTCATCTCTCCCGAACCATTAATAGTCAGAGTTCCATTTTCATCAAGATTCCACTTCACATCACCCGTAGTTCCATTCTGAGCGAAAGCACAAATAGATACTATTGTTATAAAAAATAAAAAGATAGTTCTCATTTATCTAATATTTAAAATTCAAATCACCATATTATCACAAATTTAGCATAAAAAACAAAAAATAAGTTGACTTTGTGTGAAATTTTAATTTCGATGATAACGATTGCCAAGAGCAAATAAACATTCGCCTGCATATTAACTAAACCCGTAGTGCATTTAGAAAATAAAAGATAACTAGCTGAAAAATAATATATATTTGCATTGTCATCCTGAGTAAAACGAAGGATCTGGATTGAAATACACAGATTTTTCACTTCGTTCAAAATGACAAAGCGGATATAAATCTTATAATAAATGAGTTAACATCAAACTCTTAAATGCACTACGGGTTAACTAGGTATTGAAATACAAATACCGTTTGGCATTATTTATTTATTTCTGTATTTCGTTCTATTTGCTTTTTTACTATCTTTGCCACGCGAAATAAATTATAAATGTAAACATATAAATAAGAATTACTTATGGCTACTACGGCTGATATAAGAAACGGAATGTGTATTGACATCGACGGTCAATATTTTGTAATTATCGAATTTTTGCACGTAAAACCCGGTAAAGGCGCAGCTTTTGTACGTACAAAAATGAGAAGTGTTACCACAGGACGTGTTCTTGAAAAAACATTCAATGCGGGAGTTAAACTTGACGAGGTGCGCATAGAAAGACGCCCTTATCAGTTCCTATATAAAGATGAAATGGGATACAATTTCATGAATACCGAAACATACGAGCAAATCTCTATTCCTGAAAATCAGATAGAAGGAGTTGCTTTCCTGAAAGAAGGAGATATGGTGGAAGTGCAGGTGCATGCCGAAACCGAAACTGTGTTGACTGCGGAGCTTCCTCAGAACGTTATCCTTGAAATTACATATACCGAGCCGGGTATAAAAGGTGATACGGCAACCAATGCGATGAAACCCGCAACGGTGGAAACAGGCGCCGAAGTTCGTGTTCCTCTGTTCATCAATGAAGGTGAAAAAATAAAAATTAACACAAAGGACGGTTCTTATGTGGAAAGAGTGAGAAGTTAAAACTTTCACACAAAATATATTAAAGAGCCGGACGATCATTTGTTCGGCTTTTTCTGTTTTTATAGTATTTATGTATAATTAAATGCTCATAACAATACAATTTTCTCTAATTATTGTACTTTTATGGCATTAATTTATATCGACGGAGATGGCACAGGTAGAGGCAAAAGGTAAAAGATCAGAAGGTATTTCCCTAACACAATACAGACAGTTTTTCTTGGCATTGAAAAACAACCTCTCGCCGGAGGAAATTGAGAAATTGAAAAAATATGTTTATCCCGTAATAAAAAAAGATGCGAAAACAGGCGTTACGGACGAATACGGATTCAATATTTCGGATGTGAGTGTTAATACAACCCTCATTGTGGTAAACGAAATGGGACTGAAAAATACATCCATTCTGGCCATAATGCTATATTTTTCAATCATATCCAATCCTGACAAAGAAGCTGAAGTTTGCAAACACTTCGACCCCGATGTCATGACCATTGTCAATGGCTTGAAAAAAGTAAGGAATCTGGATTCAAATCAGCCGACACTTGGATCTGACAACTATTTGCGCCTTCTGTTGTCGTTTGCCGAAGACATGCGGGTCATTCTCATTATGATAGCCAACAGGCTGTTTCTGATGAGATCGGCGAAACAATTGGATGAAAAATTCCGCTTAAGGCTTGCCTTGGAAGTTTCGTATCTGTATACACCATTGGCTCACAAATTGGGGTTGTATAAAGTAAAGTCGGAACTGGAAGATTTATATCTGAAATATACCGACAGGGAATCGTACGATTACATTTCCCGAAAAATAAACGAAAGTAAGGAATCTCGTGACAAATATATAGCCGAATTTATTGCCCCGATTGATAAAATGCTTAAAAACACAGGGTTGAAGTATGATATAAAAGGGCGCACCAAGTCTATATTTTCCATCAATAATAAATTGAAAAAACAAAAAATAGACTTTGAGTCTATTTATGACTTATTTGCCATACGAATCGTTTTAGATTCGAGTATGGAGAAAGAAAAATCGGAATGCTGGCAGGTCTATTCCATTGTGACGGACTTATATCAGCCCAACCCGAAACGGATGAAAGACTGGTTGTCGATACCCAAAACCAATGGATACGAATCGCTGCATACCACCGTTATGGGGCAAGACTCCCGATGGGTAGAAGTCCAGATCAGAACCAAAAGAATGGACGAAATAGCCGAGCGTGGACTGGCGGCACATTGGAAATACAAAGGGGTGAAAAGTCAATCGAATCTGGATGACTGGTTGACAAACCTGAGGGAAACCCTTGAAAACAGAAACCTAAATGTAACCGAAAAGCTAGAAGATTTTAAGCTCGACTTATACGACGAAGAAATATATGTCTTCACACCCAAAGGTGATTTGCACAAATTGCCCAAAGGCGCAACAGTACTCGATTTTGCCTTTTCCATACATTCGAAGGTCGGTTCTACGTGTACTTCCGGAAAACTGATTAAAGGAGATAAAACGAAGATCGTTTCCATTCGTCACAGACTCAATAATGGGGATGTGATTGAAATAATAACCTCACCCAATCAAACCCCGAAACGTGATTGGCTGAACTCTGTAACCACGTCGAAGGCAAGGAATAAGATTCGCCAAAGTTTGAAAGAAGAGGCGAATAAGCAAGTCGATTATGCCAAGGAATTGTTGAAAAGGCGGTTCAAAAATCGGAAAATAGAAGAAGACGAGGGTGTCTTAATGCGTCTGATAAAGAAAATGGGGTACAAAACTGTGACCGATTTTTATCAAGCCATTGCAGACGAATCGCTGGACGTTAACCATGTGATAGATGGTTATGCGGAACTGGAGAAAAAAGAGGCTGATGTCAGGGATAAGCACGATGTTGTCAGTGCAGAGGAGTTTGTTATGCACCCTGCCGAGCAAACAGATATGGCGGCAAAGGCTACCGACGAACTGATTATTGATAAAGACTTGACAGGTATTGATTATCAATTGGCAAAATGCTGTAACCCAATATACGGAGATGAAATTTTCGGCTTTGTGTCGTCGCATGGAATCAAAATTCACAGGAGCAACTGCCCCAATGCCCACGATATGTTTTCTCGCTTTGCCTATCGGGTTATCCCTGCCCGTTGGTCGGGAAAATTTGGTTCGGCATATACCGTGACCTTACGTGTTGTGGGTCAGGACGATATTGGTATTGTAACCAACCTCACATCAATCATATCGAAAGAAAACGGCGTTTTGTTACGATCAATCAATATAGAATCGAATGATGGTATATTTCAAGGCAACCTGTCTGTCACACTGAATAATACGCAAGTATTGGATGGATTGATGAAGAAAATGAAGACGGTGAAAGGTGTAAAGCAAATTACCCGGCTCATGTAGCTTTCAATTTCGCAGATAGCATTAAGGAGTAATGCTATCTGCGAAGTTTCACATAATCAACCGTATGATTTTTTGTTTTGTGTATTATCAGGCTGGCTCGTTCACGCGTGGGAAGAATGTTTTTCCTCAGGTTTTTCCTGTTTATTTCCCTCCATGCAGTTTTTGCCATCTTTTCGGCCTGATTTTCAGGCAATTGGGCAAATGAGTGAAAATAAGATTTCGGATCGGTAAAGGCTCCTTGCCTGAACTTCATAAAACGGGAAATATACCACTCTTCCAGTAATTCTTCGTCGGCATCCACATAAATCGAAAAATTCACAAAGTCGGATACAAATACACGAGGTTTACTCTGGGGATAGTCCATACCGCTCTGCAATACATTCAAGCCTTCAATTATCAGTATATCAGGCTGTTTTATAACCTCTTGCTCATTCTTTACAATGTCATAAGTCAGGTGGGAATAAACGGGAGCCGTCACTTCCGGTTTTCCCGACTTTATGTCCATCACAAATTGCAACAAACCATGTATATCGTAAGATTCGGGGAAACCTTTCTTCAGCATTATACCCTTTTCTTCCAAAATGGCATTGGGGTATAGAAAACCATCGGTTGTGATAAGTGCTACATTGTTATGTTCTTTCTGCCGGCTAAGCAAAGCCTGCATAACACGTGCCGTAGTACTTTTTCCTACCGAGACGCTTCCTGCAATACTGATAATGAAGGGAACCTTCTTGTTTTCCTCGCCCAGAAACTTCATTGTTGCCGTTTGACGGCTTGTGGTTGCATCTACATAATAGCTGAGCAACCGGGACAAAGGAAGATAGATTTCTTCCACATCATCTATTGAGATTTCTTCGTTGATACCCTTTAATTCACTCAAGTCTTCTTCTGTCAGTGTGAGTGGCTCGGATTTACGAAGGGCAGCCCACTTATCACGAGTAAACGTCATGTATGGACTGTCAGGTACTGAATTCATATAGTATTCTAAATTATAGAGATTCGAGCATTCTTTTTATAACAGTCTGGGCAGAGATCTCCCTGTTTGCCGCTTCCGGTATCACAATGGATCGAGGACTTTCAATCACGTCGTCAGTCACGATCATATTGCGCCTAACCGGCAGGCAATGCATGAAATAGGCATCGTTAGTCAGAGCCATTTTTTCAGAAGAAATAGTCCAGCTACGATCTTTACTCAATATTTTACCGTAGTTGGGATCTGTGTATGCCGCCCAATTCTTTGCATAAACAAAGTCGGCTCCGGCTAAAGCCTTATCCTGATCGTATTCAACTTTAGCTCCCCTAACAAACTTAGGGTCAAGCTCATATCCTTCGGGATGTGTGATAACAAAATCGACATTCGCTTCATTCATAAAATCGGCGAAAGAATTAGGCACGGCCTGAGGCAACGCCTTAGGATGGGGAGCCCACGTGAGCACTACTTTCGGACGATTTGTTTTTTTATATTCTTCAATCGTAATCAGGTCGGCAAATGCTTGCAGAGGATGCCCCGTTGCGGCTTCCATGCTGAAAACAGGTTTACCTGAGTATTGTATAAACTGATTCAATATGGTTTCGTTGTAGTCGTATTCTTTATTTTCGAATTGTGCAAATGCACGTACACCAATAAGATCGCAATAAGAACCCATCACAGGAATGGCTTCGAGAATATGCTCCGTCTTATCGCCATCCATAATGACACCTCTTTCGGTTTCCAACTTCCAGGCTCCCTGATTGATGTCAAGAACTATGGTGTTCATACCCAGATTCATCCCTGCTTTTTGAGTACTCAGCCGAGTGCGGAGGCTTGAATTGAAAAAGACCATCAACAGGGTCTTGTTTTCGCCAAGGTGCTTGTATGCATACCTGTTTTTCTTTATTTCAAGGGCTTCCTTTACGGCGAGATTCAAATCGCCCAGATCTTTGACGTTGGTGTATGTTCTCATTCGTTTTCTATTTATGTAATCGGAGACAAATTTAGTTTTTTATGTTGAATGGTTATAATTAAAAAGAATCATTCTTCCGAATGATCCTTCTTAATTCTTTTCCTGTCGTATATTTTTTTGCTTTTATGCACTTTAGTGACAGAAGACCAACCAATAGAAGACTCCATCTGAATGTCTCTATTGGCTTTCTTCACTGCTTTTATATAATCCTGAACAGTTATTTTTGTCTTTTTCTTATTTCTATTCTTCTTCATTAAGTTTAAATTAAAGCATCCAAAAGGTTTGTAGCCTTTATGGATTTCGGGTTTGCCCGTTGCCGTCGACAATCCATTTATAGCTGCACAACTCATTGAGAGCCATCGGACCACGTGCATGAAGTTTTTGTGTGCTGATACCTATCTCAGCCCCCATGCCAAATTGTGCGCCATCGGTGAATGCCGTTGAAGCATTTGCATAAACGCATGCGGCGTCAACAAGCGATTGGAAGAGTTGAACGGCCGATTCGTCGTCGGCAATTATAGCTTCACTGTGCTTCGATCCGTATTCAGTTATATGGTCTATGGCTTCATTGATGCTGTAAACTGTTTTTATTGCCATTTTATAATCAAGAAATTCGGTTCCGAAATCTTCTGTAACAGCCTCTTTCAGAAGATTTTCAGGATATTTTCCTTTCAGTTCTTCAAAGGCATATTTATCGGCGTAAATGGTTACATTATCGTTCTTCAGTTCTTCGCAAATATAATATAAGTCAGGCAACCTATCTTTGTCTACAATGAGGCAATCTAATGTGTTACATACACTTACCCGGCGAGTTTTTGAGTTATAGACAATGTTTCTGGCAAAATCTTTATTGCCACTGCTATGCACATAAGTGTGACACACGCCTGCACCTGTTTCTATCACAGGTATACGGGCATTTTCACGAACAAAATTTATCAGCGATTGACCTCCACGGGGAATAATTACATCCACATATTCACGTGCGCCGAGAAGTTCCTTTACTGCCTCTTTGTCATTAGATAGCAAGACACAAATGTTTGGATTCAAACCATGTTCGTCAAGCACGTTACGGATAATTTCTACAATTGCCCGATTAGAAAAATAGGCATCCGAACCACCTTTCAGCACACAAGCATTTCCCGATTTGAAACACAATGAAAACACATCGAAACAAACATTCGGGCGTGCTTCGAAAATTATACCGATTACTCCGAACGGGACTGCTTTTTTTGTCAGGTGAAGGCCATTCGGCAAAGTCTTTTCTTCCAAGATCCGTCCGGCAGGACCGGGCAGGGATACAACATTGCGAATGTCGCTAACTATCCCCTTGATACGATCTTCCGTAAGTTTCAACCTGTCGTATTTCGGGTTTTCCTTATCCATGCGTTGAAGATCTTTCGAATTTTCTTCAAGGATGTAAAAGATTTTTGACTCGGTTTCCTTTGCAATGGCTTCAAGAATGTTGTTAATTTCTTCTTCCTTCAACAAAATCAGGCTGCGGCTTGCTACCTGTGCTGCTTCTAACAGTTGTTTGGTGTCATCGTCCATTTTAGTAATTTATTTATCTATGTATAAGTAATCGTAGTGTATTATTGGTTTAACATTACTTTTTCCTATCAATTCGCTCACTTTCGTGCTGTTAAACGAACTTTTTCCAATGCCTATCTGATTGCCTTTTTCATCAAAAATACGCACGATATCGTCTTCTTCAAAATTACCTGAGATTTTTGTTATCCCAACCGGTAACAAACTCACCGCCTTATCGCCCATGAGAACAAGTCTGGCACACTCATTCACATGAATTTCGCCTTTCGCAAAACTATCCGAGTGTGCTATCCATTTTTTCACGTTCGACATTTCTTTCGATGAAGCCTTGAAACGAGTGCAAACTATTTCTTTATCCGAAAGCAAATCAATGAGGATATTGTCTTTTTTTCCGTTTGCTATAATCACTTCAATGCCTTCTTCGGCAATCTTCCGGGCTATGTTGTACTTTGTTTGCATACCGCCCCTTCCGGCAGTCGACTTCGAAGTTTGTATGAATTCTTCTATTTTGTCTTTTTTCGTATCAACAACTTCTATCACCCGGGAATCAGGATTGTCAGGGTGTCCGTTGTATATTCCATCAATATTACTCAATATAATCAGTTTGTTGCAATTCATCATTGCCGCCACCAATCCCGATAGTTCGTCATTATCCGTAAACATCAACTCGTTAACGGATATTGCATCATTTTCGTTTACGATGGGAATAATATCATTTTCGAGCATCACAGACATACAATTTCGCTGATTCAGGTAATGCCTGCGTGTAGAAAAATCTTCTTTTGTTGCCAAAACTTGTCCACAAACTAAATTATGATGACTGAAAAGTGTAAGGTATTGACTGATAAGCCTTACCTGACCCACCGCCGAATAGAGCTGACGTGCTGAGACAACATCCGTTATTTTATTTTTGGGTCGGATAGAGGTTTTACCCGCAGCAACAGCCCCCGAAGATATCAGTATGACTTCTATTTTCGATTTGCGCAGTTCTGCAATCTGGTCTACCAGAGCCGACATTCTTGTCACATCCAGCGTTCCATCCTTTCGGGTGAGTACGTTGCTTCCTATCTTGATAGCAATTCGTCGGAGTTCTTTTGTTTTAGCTTTCATAATGATTAAACGAGCATCACAAAGTTAATTATTTTGTAAGAACCCGCAAAAAAGTAAGCACAAAAGGCATCCATAAAGAATGCCTTCCGGGTTTTAATTTAAATATCTTTTCTCCCAAAAAAGTTTTGAGGTCATAATCAGATTATCAATTATTCGTATTCGTTCCACGCCTTGATCTCGATATCATCTACATTCATTTTGCAAAAGGCTTGTATAAATGCGCTCGCAAGACGTGAATTCGTGAGCAAAGGTATATTAAAATCAATAGAAGCTCGGCGAATTTTGTACCCGTTATTCAACTCGCTGGAAGTGAAATTTTTAGGAATATTCACTACCATGTCTATTTCTTTGTTGCGAATCATCTCTAAAGCACTCGGCTTTTTATCCTCCGACGGCCAATAAACTTGCGTAGACGGAACACCATTTTCTTCGAGAAATTTCTGTGAACCACCCGTAGCATATAGTTCATACCCTTTACGGTGCAATAAGCGGGCAGCTTCCAACAGTTCAACTTTCGACTTTGCAGGCCCTGTCGAGAACAACACCGTCTTCTTCGGGATGCGATAACCAACCGAAAGCATCGACTTTAGCATAGCATCGTAGAAATTATCACCTATACATCCCACTTCTCCTGTGGAAGCCATGTCGACACCTAGAACAGGGTCGGCTTTTTGCAGGCGGGAGAACGAAAACTGCGAAGCCTTAATGCCCACATAGTCGAAATCGAACTCATTTTTGTTAGGTCTTTCCACATGCTTTCCGAGCATAACTTGTGTTGCCAAATCAATGAAGTTGATCTTCAAAACCTTAGACACAAAAGGAAACGAGCGTGACGCCCGAAGGTTACACTCTATCACTTTGATATCGTTATTCTTAGCCAGAAATTGCATATTGAAAGGTCCTGATATCTGTAATTCCTGTGCTATTTTCCGGGCAATTTTTTTCACCTGCCTCACAGTTTCTACATAAAGCCTCTGCGCCGGAAACTGTATTGTCGCATCTCCTGAGTGAACTCCCGCAAACTCAACATGTTCCGATATTGCATACATCACAATCTCCCCTTTGTTGGCAACTGCATCAATTTCTATTTCTTTTGCATTTTCTATAAATTCAGTCACCACAACAGGATGTTTTTTAGAAACTTCGGCAGCCAGTCCCAGAAAGTTTTCCAACTCTTCATCATTAGAGCAGACATTCATCGCAGCACCCGAAAGCACATAAGATGGACGAATCAAAACCGGATAACCTACATCTGCAACAAAATCTTTAATATCGGACAGAGTTGAAAGTTCTTTCCATCGGGGTTGGTCAACCCCTATCCTATCCAGCATACTCGAAAACTTGTGCCTGTCTTCCGCATTATCAATGCTCTGTGCGGTTGTTCCCAGAATGTTCACTTTTGCTTCATCCAAACGGATAGCTAAGTTGTTGGGTATCTGCCCGCCAACCGACAGAATCACCCCATGAGGATTTTCCAGTTCTATGATGTCCATCACTCTTTCGTAGGTCAGCTCGTCGAAGTAGAGGCGGTCGCACATATCGTAATCGGTAGATACCGTTTCGGGGTTGTAGTTGATCATCACCGAGCGATACCCCTCCTTACGTATTGTTTGCAAGGCATTTACCGAGCACCAGTCGAATTCTACGGACGAACCTATACGGTATGCTCCCGAACCTAAAACAACAACGGAACGATGGTCGCCCAGATATTTTACATCGTTGGCCGTTCCGTTATAGGTTAAGTATAAATAATTTGTCTGAGCCGGATATTCTGCCGCCAAAGTATCTATTTGTTTCACAACCGGAACTATTCCGTTCCGCTTTCTTATTGCCCTGACTTCAGGAACGATATTGTCTATCAATGATGGTTCCTTGCAAATGGTTTTGGCAATCTGAAAATCGGAGAAGCCCATTTGTTTGGCTGATCGAAGCAGTTGAAGTGGCAGTGATTGTATATCATCAAAACTTTTCAATTCTTCCGAACACTTGTATATGTAATGCAATTTTTGCAAAAACCATCGGTCTATCTTGGTCAGATCGTGTATCTTATCTATATCATAACCTTTCTCAAACGCCTGATAAATAAAGAATATACGCTTATCGGTGGGGTTTGTCAGTTCTCCGTCAATATTTTCTGTTTCAAGGGCTTTATTCCCTGTGAATCCATGCATACCTATATTCAACATGCGAAGGCCTTTTTGAATGGCTTCTTCAAATGTCCGTCCGATTGCCATAATTTCACCAACGGATTTCATGCTCGAACCGATTTCTTTAGATACTCCATGAAATTTACCCAAATCCCAACGAGGAATTTTCACCACAATATAGTCCAGAGCCGGTTCAAAAAATGCGCTGGTACTTTTAGTTACAGAATTTTTCAGTTCAAACAAGCCATAACCAAGTCCTAATTTTGCCGCAACAAACGCTAAAGGATAGCCTGTTGCTTTCGATGCCAAAGCCGAAGAACGGCTGAGACGTGCGTTCACTTCTATCACCCTGTAATCTTCCGATTCGGGGTCGAAAGCATATTGAACGTTACATTCGCCCACAATGCCGATGTGACGGACAATGCGAATGGCTATCTCACGCAATTTGTGGTATTCCGAGTTTGTTAATGTCTGCGATGGCGCAACAACGATGCTCTCGCCTGTATGGATTCCGAGAGGATCGAAGTTTTCCATATTGCAGACAGTCATGCAGTTATCGTATTTGTCCCGTACAACTTCGTATTCTATTTCTTTCCAGCCTTTCAACGATTTTTCGACAAGCAATTGCGATGAATATGATAAGGCTTTATCGGCCAATGCCCTCAGTTCCTGCTCGTCATTGCAAAACCCGGAACCCAATCCGCCCAAAGCATAAGCCGCACGCACAATGATGGGGTAACCCAGTTCGTCGGCTGCTTTCACGGCATCTTCAATGCTGCCCACAGCCATACTCTTGATGGTTTTTACATCTATCTGGTCTAGTTTCTTCACAAAAAGCTCACGGTCTTCCGTGTCCATAATCGCCTGAACAGGAGTACCCAACACTCTCACGTTGTATTTATCCAGAATACCCGATTCGAAAAGCTGAACGCCGCAGTTCAACGCCGTTTGCCCTCCGAAAGCAAGCAAAATGCCTTCCGGTTTTTCTTTTTTAATCACTTTCTCTACAAAGTAAGGAGTGATTGGCAAGAAATATATTTTGTCGGCACTGCCTTCCGATGTTTGAACGGTTGCGATATTCGGATTTATCAGTATCGTTTCGATACCCTCTTCTTTCAAGGCTTTCAATGCCTGCGAACCGGAATAGTCGAACTCTCCCGCCTCACCTATTTTCAGAGCTCCCGAACCAAGTACCAGTACCTTTTTTATATTTATATCCATGATGTGATAATTTTTTTAGAGTTTCTCAATAAACAAGTCGAACAAAAAGTCTGTGTCAGTGGGGCCACTGGCGGCTTCGGGGTGAAACTGTGCCGAAAAGAACGGCTTTGTTTTATGCTTGATTCCTTCGTTTGTTCCATCATTCAGATTCAGAAACAGGGGTTCCCATTCTTCACCCAGCGAAGCATTGGATACTGCAAAGCCATGATTTTGCGAGGTGATGAAACACCGCTCTGTGCCCACCATCCTGACAGGCTGGTTATGGCTGCGATGCCCGTATTTCAGTTTATATGTTGTGGCTCCTCCCGCTTTCGAAAGAAGCTGGTTCCCCATGCAAATTCCGCAGATTGGCTTGTCATTTTGCATCGCTTTTCGGATATTTTGTACTGTTATCTCGCAAAAATCAGGATTTCCGGGACCGTTCGATATAAACAATCCGTCATATTCTATCTGCGAAATATCATAATCCCACGGTACACGTATCAGCGTGATATCCCGTTTCAGAAGGCAACGCAATATGTTATGTTTCACGCCACAATCTATCAAGACCACTCGTTTTTCTCCGTTTCCGTATGTGATAACTTCCTTACAACTGGCCTTAGCTACCTGATTTTCAAGATTCGGGTCGATAAAATCTATTTCGTTTTCATCAGCAAAGACGATTTTACCTTTCATCGAACCTTTTTCACGAAGCAATTTGGTCAACTCGCGGGTGTCTATCCCGTATATTCCGGGAACGCCGCTTTCTTTGAGCCATTCGCCAAGGCTTTTTTGGGCATTCCAATGCGAATATTCGTGAGAATAATCGGAGATGATCAGTCCACGGACTTGAATTTTTTCCGACTCATAAAAATTTGAGATCCCGTTGGTAAAGGTGTTTTCGGGAACGCCATAGTTTCCAACAAGGGGGAATGTCACTGTAAGGATTTGCCCCAGATAGGAAGGATCGGTAAGGCTTTCGGGATAACCAACCATTGCCGTGTTGAATACAACTTCTCCGGCTGCCGGTGTTTCTGCACCGAACGATCTTCCTTCGAAGATTGTACCATCATCAAGAATCAGTCGAACAGGTTTGTCTGCATGCATTTTGCGATAGAATTATTATTGTTTGACAAATGATTTGGATATTACATTTTTCTTGGGCAAAAAAAAAGGACAAGATTATAAAAATCCGTCCTTTCTGCTTTCGATATGATATATTTTCTGCTGTGTCATTTTTGCCATTCAAATACTCTGTGAATATCTGAAGTACAAAAGTAGTAAATGTTTTTCGATTGCAAAAAATAATTACGTTTAAAATAGTTATATTTGCTTTCGAAATATTGATTACTCCTTTGACAATGAATGATACCTTCAAAACCATAAAAGAACTATCAAAAGCCATTTTTACGGAACAAAAAAGTAAATTCATTTCCTACGCCATCCCTATTCAATCGGTCGACGATGTGAAAAGTGAACTAGAAAAGTATAAAAAAGAATATTACGATTCGCGCCATATCTGCTGGGCTTATGTGCTGGGTGCTGATCGTTCAGAGTTCAGGTCGAATGACGATGGCGAACCTTCGGGCACAGCAGGCAAACCGATTCTGGGACAAATAAATTCGAACGAACTTACAGACATACTTGTTCTTGTTGTAAGATATTTCGGGGGCATAAAGCTAGGAACCAGCGGACTGATCACATCGTACAGAAGTGCTGCCGCCGAAGCCATAGAAGGTGCTGAGATTGTAACAAAAACGGTGGATTGCTCCATATCATTTTCATTCGAATACCCTTTCATGAACGATGTGATGAAGATTGTAAAAGACATGGAGGCAACAATACTGAACCAATCGTACGACATGGATTGTTACATGACATTACAGATTAGGCAAGCTCAATTCGATTTGTTGAAAAACAGGCTGTCGAAAGTCGAAAGTCTCAATTTTCCCGAAATATAACTCGACAAAAATATATATATTTGCCCCCGAAAACTAGACAAAAGTATAAATTTTACATAACTATTTATTAACTATTTACACTTCAATTAATTATGAAAAGCATTGGTTCTTTTTTGTTTATTATTGGTATTTTAGCAATCGTATTAGACTTTGTTGACCGTGTGCCGTCTGTATTAGTTTGGATATATACATGGGGCGATGGTATAGCATGGATAATAAAAATAGCGATTACGGTTGTTGGCGCAATTTTATTCCTTATCGGAAGCCGATTGGGCACAAATAAACAATAATAGAAAACAAAATAAACATAAGTATCCCGAATTGCTTTAAGTAATTTGGGATATTTTGTTTCCGCTACTACATAAATGAGTTATCTTTGTTTCTGAAATTTTACGTGATAAGAAGAAATGAACACATTTGGTAATATATTCAGGCTAACATCTTTCGGCGAATCGCACGGTGTGGCCATCGGCGGGGTGATTGACGGTTGTCCATCGGGCATAGAAATAGACATGGACTTTATTCAGAACGAACTGAATCGTCGTCGTCCCGGACAATCGAAAATTACAACTCCACGAAAAGAAGCCGACGAGGTAGAATTTCTTTCGGGCATTTTCGAGGGAAAAACTACAGGTACACCAATCGGATTTATAGTTCGCAATGCAAACCAACATTCTTCCGACTACGACAACATGAAAGACTTGTATCGCCCGTCGCATGCCGATTACACTTATCAGAAAAAATACGGTATTCGTGACCATCGTGGAGGCGGACGATCTTCGGCGCGAGAAACCATTGCCCGTTGTGTTGGTGGAGCCATTGCCAAGCTGGCATTGAAACAGTTGAATATCTCTATCACCGCCTACACATCGCAGGTAGGGCACGTGAAACTGGAAAAACAATATACAGCGTACGACCTGAGCCTGATTGAAGAAACTCCCGTAAGATGTCCCGATCTTGATAAGGCACAGGAAATGATAGACCTGATAGGTGAAGTGAAAATGAAAGGAGACACCATCGGCGGAGTTATCACTTGTGTCATAAAAGGTGCTCCCGTGGGATTGGGCGAGCCTGTTTTCGGCAAACTGCATGCGGCTTTGGGCACTGCCATTCTGGGTATTAATGCCGTGAAGGGATTTGAATATGGCGACGGATTTGATGTTGACCACCGAGGCTCGGAAGTGAACGATGTTTTTGTCAACGAAAATGGAAAAATTGTTACCACTACAAACCATTCGGGTGGTATTCAGGGTGGTATTTCAAACGGTCAGGATATATACTTCCGTGCAGCCTTCAAACCGGTGGCTACAATCTTGATGCAACAAAATACAGTGAATAAAAATGGTGAAAATACCGGACTCACCGCTAAAGGCCGGCACGACCCATGCGTATTGCCCCGTGCAGTTCCTATCGTGGAGGCAATGGCAGCTATGACAATTCTCGACTATTATTTACTGAATAAAGCGAATCAGTAGTTGAAAATATTGGTTTATTTTTCACATATTTTTGAAAATGAAAATGTAGGGGCAGGCCTCTGGTCTGCCCGAAAGTAGGGGGCGTAAAATCTTATGCCCTCGTGTCAATAATATCGAGGGTGTCAAAAGTAAGATTGCACTATCAAAGTGTTACTGATTTTTGTCATTGAGTCGCCTTCGCTCCTCGAACGTTGTTTCTGAGTGCAACGAAGAATCTGTACTTTCTAAAAACAGATCCTTCACTTTGTTCAGGATGACAAAAAGACATTGAAATTTACTTTTGACACACACCCTACTGGAAAGATATTGTACAAAATAAACTAACTCTTTTGTTATAACATATCTACATTTTCAAATAAAAATCCTTTACCAATCCGGTAAATTCGTCAGTATAAATATGCCTGTCTTTTTCTATTATAAGATCATTTTCAGAAACAATATTCTCGGTCGGTTTTCTTCTCAATTCCATCAAAACCCGTTTCGGGGACACCCCTGCTTTAGGCAATACATTCGTGATACGGGAAGCCTTCAGGTGGTATCTATCCGCAATTTCTAACAACAATGCTTTTTCTGAATATGGATAAATAAATGAAAATCTGCCCGCATCCGATAAAATAGATTCTACTATTGGTATAAAATCCTCCATCGGCAACGAATCGGTGTGGCGAGCCAATGTACGTTGATGTTTCGGCGATTTCAGGGAGGATGAAAAGAAAGGAGGATTGGATACAATCAGGTCATATTTTTTATCACAAACCTTTGCCCAATCCTGCAACGAAGCGTGATAGCAATTGATATGGCTGAAAGGCGAATTTGTCACATTTTCAATAGCCTGATCCACTGCATCTTTATCTATATCTATGGCATCAACGACAAGGTTGTGATATCGTTGGGCAAGCATTAATGCCACAAGACCCGAACCCACACCCACATCAAGCGCAGATTGGCAACTGTCGGCGTCGGTCCACGCGCCAAGCAGAACCCCATCCGTTCCTACTTTCATCGCGCACTTTTCATGACAAACGGTAAACTGCTTAAATCGAAAATACGTATTTGGCATAGAATTTGTTATTTACAATGTTTCAAAAATAATGCAATTATTTAATTTTACAGCATAGAATATAAACACTCGAAACGAAAATAGAATATGTCAAAAAACAAAAAATACGATTTTCTGAATATCGACGAAACTTCCGACCCTGTAATATCCTTTGTTTCAGGCGATATCAATGAATCGGAAATTCATGTAGACCCCAAAGACCTACAAGACGACCTTCCTATTTTGGCGCTTCGCAACACTGTGATATTTCCGGGTACGAGCCAACCTATTGCCGTTGCCCGCACAAAATCGTTGAGACTGATACGAAGCCTGAATAAGAAAAAAGGACGTTATGTCGGTCTGATATGCCAAAAAGACGCTGAAACGGAAGATCCTGCTTTGGAAGATCTTCACTCGGTTGGAGTGATCGGCGAAATTTTGCGCGTGATAGAATTTCCCGGAGAAGAATCGATAACCGTTATTTTTCAAGGGAAAGATCGTTTCGATGTGAAAGAAGCAACACAGGTGAAACCTTATTTGAGGGCAAGATTCTCGATAAGGGATACTATTCCCGCACCTATCAACGACAAAGAATATAACCTGTTGCTTGAGTCTATATTCGACCTCTCGATGCAGATATTGAGAATGTATGGCGAACCACCGAAAGAACTTGTGCAAAGGCTGAATTCCATAGTCAAGTCTCCTCTTTTGGTAAACTTCTGCTGTACAAACCTACCTGTTTCGGGCGCAGAAAAACAAGAGTTGTTGAACATCGACAACGAAAGAGACAGAGCATACAGATTGGTGATGATTCTCAATCGTGAGGTTCAAATGATGGAAATGAAGATGAACATCCAGATGAAAACCCGCGAAGAACTGAACCAACAACAAAAAGAATATTTCCTTCAACAACAAATAAAAACGATTCAGGACGAACTTGGAGGGAATCCACAGCAAGCAGATATTGATGCTTTCCGTATCAGGGCTCATCAAAAAAAATGGAGCGAAAATATTGCCGAAACCGTTGAAAAGGAAATCAGTAAACTTGAACGGCTTCACCCTCAATCGCCCGATTATTCGACACAGTTTTCGTATATACAAACCGTGCTAGACTTGCCTTGGAACGAGTGTACGAGAGATAACTTCAATTTGAAAAATGCTCAAAGAACACTAGACAGGGATCACTTCGGTTTGGAAAAAGTGAAGGAACGTATAATAGAGCACCTGGCGGTTTTGAAACTGAAAGGTGACCTCAAATCGCCCATTATATGTCTCTACGGACCTCCGGGGGTGGGAAAAACATCTCTCGGTAAATCAATTGCCGAAGCCTTGAACAGAAAATACGTGCGTGTTTCGTTCGGCGGATTGCACGACGAATCTGAAATCAGAGGACATCGCCGCACATACATAGGCGCAATGCCGGGACGAATAATACAGAACATACAGAAAGCCGGATCTTCAAATCCTGTGTTCGTGTTGGACGAAATAGATAAGATTGGCAACGATTTCCGTGGCGATCCGTCTTCGGCGCTTCTTGAAGTGTTAGATCCGGAGCAAAACTTTGCCTTTCACGACAATTACCTGAACATTGATTACGATTTGTCGAAAGTGCTGTTCATTGCAACCGCCAACAATATTTCGACCATATCGCAACCCTTGCTCGACCGTATGGAGCTGATTGATGTGAATGGATATATCATTGAAGAAAAAATAGAAATTGCCCGTCGCCACCTGATTCCTAAACAATTGGAAAACCACGGCTTGAAAGCGGATGCCATAGATATACCCAAAAAGACTATCGAAAAAATAATTGAAGACTATACCCGCGAATCGGGAGTCAGGGCGTTGGATAAGAAGTTGGCTCAACTGATGAGAAAGGTTGCTCTGAAAGTTGCAACAAAAGCAGAATACTCAAAAACACTGGAGGTTTCCGATCTGCAAGATTATCTGGGCGCACCCATCTTCACCAAAGACGCATATCAGGGCAATGAATATGCCGGAGTTGTGACAGGATTGGCATGGACTGCCGTCGGCGGAGAAATATTGTTTATAGAAACATCGCTAAGTAAGGGTAAGGGCGGAAAACTAACCTTAACCGGAAAATTGGGGGATGTGATGAAAGAATCTGCCATGTTGGCTATGGAATATATCCGTTCTCATAACGAATATATCGGGATACCTTACGAAGTGTTGGAAAACTGGAACGTACATATCCATGTGCCGGAAGGAGCCATACCAAAAGACGGACCTTCGGCCGGAATCACAATGGTTACCTCGCTTGCATCGGCTTTCACTCAACGAAAAGTTCGTGCCAATCTGGCTATGACCGGAGAAATGACTTTGAGAGGAAAAGTATTGCCGGTGGGTGGGATACGTGAAAAGATATTGGCTGCCAAACGCGCCGGAATCAAGGAAATTATATTGAGCAAAGACAATAAGAAAGACATTGACGAAATCAAGGAATTATACCTGAAAGGATTGAAGTTTCACTTCGTCTCCGACATAAAAGAAGTTCTTGACATTGCACTGCTCAAAGAAAAAGTGAAAGACCCTCTTGATTTAAGTATAGAAGATACCAAAAACTAAAAACGAGCAATACCCGTTGTTAATGAGGCGCATAATCATGTGCCTCATTATTTTTTTATAAAACTAAATCATTTATTCCACCCAATTGGTCAAAATGTGCGAATCTTTTTATTTCGATATCCCTAATTTTGTTACAGAGAAAATATTTACAGAAGTCATCTAGACTTTTTAAATTATACTTAATTTTTGAGTTTTTGTCATGTTGAACGTAGTGAAACATCTAAAAAACAGATCCTTCGATACTCTCAGGATGACAAAATTGAATAAAACGAAAAAGTCTAGACGGTTTCACATTTAATCAAATACCATAATATATGAGAAAAATTTTACTTAGCTGCTTTATCTTAGCAGTCTCTCTCTTAACAACAAACAACACAACAGCATCTACCCCCGATTTTTCTATGATCGGTTTTGCCACCCTTAACGGAGGCACAACCGGAGGAGAAGGCGGTCAAACAGTAAAAGTCAGCACCTTTGCCGACCTGAAAAAATATGCGGAAGACCCAAGCACTCCTTACGTCATTCAAGTAGAGGGCGAAATAAACACAGGCATCAAAGCCTATATCGACAACGACGGAAAGATTGCTTCTTCAGGAACAGAAACCACATACGGAGAAGTGATAAAACTAGGTTCAAACAAAACGCTGATCGGTATTGGAGCCAATGCCACATTAAGCCGCATAGGCATCAACGTGCAATGCAAAAGCAATATTATTATTCGCAATTTAAAAATAACCCTGCAAAATGTGCCGATCAGTAAATCGGACGAAAACAAGATTGTCGGGTTCAGAAACGGAGCCGAGGTTTTGCTTGGCGACCCTGATTGTATCGGTATTCAGGCCGATGACGACAACCTCCCTTCATCGAGCAGATATTGCAGGAATATATGGATAGATCATTGTGAGTTTTACAACTACAACCCCGAAGATGACTATGCGAACAAAGACCGTTATGATGGACTGATCGACATAAAGAATGACGTACAGTATGTTACCATATCGTGGTGTTATTTCCACGACCACTCAAAAGCATGCCTATTCGGAAAAGGAGGATCAGACCAGTATAACCGTACAACAACATTGCATCACAACTTCTTCGAGAACATTAAAGGTTCGCGCCTGCCTTTACTTCGTTTCGGACAACATCACTACTTTAACAATTATCAGTATGGATGTGAAGATGGTTTGCAAGTTCGTGTAAACAGTCACGCTTATGTCGAAGCATGTTATTTTGAAAATTGTAAGAAGCCTGTTTTCGGAAAATCGTCTGAATCTGGCAAAGCGACACTGATAGACAATATTTTTAATGGATGCAAAAGGCTTCCTGATGGATATACCAATATTGATGGAAGTTCTCCCGAACTTTTAAGTAGCAGCGAATCATTTACAAAAACCGATTTTGTTCCGTCCAACCATTATAACTATTCTTCCGTATTAGACAAAGCTGAAGATATTCCTGCCATTCTGAAAGCGTATGCAGGGGTTGGTAAAATAAAAGAAGATAGCGGAATTGACGATAACGAGCTTTCGTCCATCAACGCATCCGCATATACATCTAATAAACAGATTGTTGTGTCAGGTGCTTCCGGATGCAAGGTAAACATTTATACAATGAATGGCATTTTGATGCGGTCGAAGATTGTTGACAATTCCTTGGAATATTTCGATGTTACAGGCAATGGTTGTTATATTGTACAAATTACGTCGAACGACCAATCAAAAAGCATAAAAGTTACCCTGTAACTTATTCATACCCAAAAGAAAAGCGTATTCTAAATTTATAGAATACGCTTTTTTTAATTATTTATGATCAGACTTTTTTTTTAATAGGCCCATTTCAAATAAATTGAACCCCAGGTGAAACCGGCACCAAAAGCCGCAAGTATTATATTGTCGCCTTTTTTCAGTTTGTCTTCCCATTCCCATAAACACAAAGGAATGGTTCCCGCACTGGTATTTCCGTATTTATGAATGTTCACCATCACCTTGTCCGATGACAAACCCATTCTATTGGCTGCAGCGTCAATAATACGTAAATTTGCCTGATGTGGAACAAACCACGCAACATCATCTTTCGACAAGTGATTACGCTCCATTATCTCTGCCGATACATCTGCCATCTTCGACACAGCGTGTTTAAACACAACTTGTCCTTCCTGATAAACATAATGCATCTGTTTTTCAATCGTTTCAACTGAAGCCGGATGAGCAGAACCTCCTCCACGCATGTGCAGATGATTTATACCAATGCCATCGACATGCAGTATGCTATCCATTACACCCACATTTTCTTCCGTAGGCTCCAACATAACAGCCCCTACCCCATCGCCAAAAAGCGGACAGGTAGTTCTGTCTGTATAATTAGTTATGGCAGTCATTTTGTCTCCGCCAACGACTATTACTTTTTTATATTTTCCTGATCTTACGAAGTTAGATCCGGTTTCAAGGGCAAAAATAAAACCGGCACAAGCTGCTTGAACGTCAAAGCCAAAAGCATTTTTTATGCCACATGCTTCGCAAGTCATTGCTGCTGCCGATGGAAATATAAAATCCGGAGTTGATGTAGCAAAAATCAGTATTTCTACTTCTTCCGGTTTTGTATTTGTTTTTTGAAGAAGCTGCTTTACGGCCTCTGCAGCCATAACCGAAACTCCTTTTGCCTCACCCTTAAGAACCCGTCTTTCTTTAATACCTACACGTGAAGTTATCCATTCGTCACTTGTGTCGACAATCTTAGCTATGTCTTCATTCGTAATCACGTCTTCCGGTACATAACCTCCAACACCTGTTATTGCGGCTTGAATCATTGTAGTTTGTATCTTAATTAAAAAAACGCCCTAAAATTTTGTTTTAGGGCTTTTACTTGCTTATGGGCATTAAATAGCAACCTCTTTCTCGATAGCTATTTTACCTCTGTAGTAGCCACATTCGCCACACACAGTGTGAAATACGTGCCATGCTCCGCAGTTAGGGCATACTGCCAATGTTGGTGCTACCGCTTTATCATGAGTTCTTCTTTTTGCTGATCTAGACTTCGATTGTCTTCGTTTAGGATGTGCCATTTTTTTATAATTTTATTTTTAATTTCGTTTTATAATCGTTTTTATCTAATTTATTCTTCTGTATTCAAATTCTTCAAAGCGTCCCAACGTGGGTCTACGTCTCCGGACGAATCATCTTCGTAGTCAACGTCTACATCCGAATCTTCATCTCCGCTTTCATCATCGGGGCTCGAGGCTTTATGCTTGTTCAACTTAGACGACATCATCCGGTTACATTTTCCGGGAGGATGCACTTTCTTTACGGGCAGACTTAAAGCCACAAATTCGTAAAGAAACCAAGCTATATTTATTTCGCCTTCATCTTCGGGAATAACAACTATTTCGTCACTTTCTTCGGAATATTCTTTCCCAAATTTCACGAATAGCCTGTTCTGAACCGCAACTTCGTAAGACAAATCGTCTAAACATCTGTCGCACGGCACTATGACTTCTCCCGAAAGGTCGAAGCTCATTTCAAAGGTGGAACCTACCCTCTTCACTGTAAGTTTAACAGGAACATCACCTCTTTTTATATCAGACTCTCCATCGCTAATATCAGAAAAATACTTTTTATCTAATAAAAAATCAAACGAATGGATTCCTTCCGATAAGCCTTTTAATGGTATATTATAAACAGTAAATTTTCCCACAACCGATTATCCTTAAAAGAATGGACGCAAAGATAAGAACTTTTTTCAGTTTTTCCACATTTTCTCGAATCTTTATAACAAGAATCAATATGCAAAGTAATAAAATCAATCTGTAAAGAGCAAAAATTATGTCTTATACTAACTTCGTGAGGCAAGAAAATTGCTATAACTCAAAATCTATTAACTTAAAAAAACAAATTTACTATGTCTTACCGTTTTGTACTGAATGAAACATCCTATCACGGCGCGGGGTCGAGAAATGAAATTGCTGCAGAGGTGAAACGTCGGAATTACAAAAAAGCCTTACTTGTTACAGACAAAGATCTTGTAAAGTTCAAAGTAGCTGCCGAAATTGAAAAAGTATTGAATAACGCTTCCATTCCATACGAAATTTATGATGAAATAAAAGCAAATCCGACTATCAAAAATGTTCAACAAGGGGTTGACGCTTATAAAAAATCGGGAGCCGATTTTATCATTGCCTTGGGTGGCGGATCGGCTATCGACACGGCCAAAGGTATTGGTATTGTGGCTAATAACCCGGAACATTATGATGTAAAATCGCTTGAAGGAACGCCCGATACAAAAAATAGGTCTGTACCCGTTATTGCTCTGCCTACAACCGCAGGAACTGCCGCCGAGGTTACTATCAATTATGTGATAACCGATGAAACGGAAAAGCGGAAAATGGTTTGTGTCGACCCTAATGATATACCAACCGTAGCTATCGTTGACCCGGAATTAATGTACTCAATGCCTAAAAGCCTGACTGCTGCAACCGGAATGGATGCCCTTACGCACGCCATCGAATCGTATATCACTCCGGGGGCATGGGAAATGTCTGACATGTTGGAATATAAAGCTATCGAACTGATTAGCAAGCATCTTAAGAATGCGGTGGATAATCCCACCAGCAAAGAAGCACGGGAAGGAATGGCTTTGGCACAGTACATAGCTGGAATGGGATTTTCCAATGTAGGTTTGGGTATCGCTCATTCAATGGCGCATCCGCTTAGTGCCCTGTACGACACGCCTCACGGAGTGGCATGTGCTTTGTTGCTGCCTTATGTGATGGAATACAATGCAAATTCTCAGGCAGCTCCTAAATATCTGAATATAGCTAAAGCTATGGGTGTGAAAAACACTGAAAATATGACACAAGAAGAAGGCGTGAGAGCTGCAATCGACGCAGTGAGAGAGCTTTCGGCAAGTGTCAACATCCCTCAAAAATTGAACGAAATAGGTGTAAAAAGAGAAGATATACAATCCATCTTGGCTCTTGCCGCTTTCAACGATGTATGCACAGGAGGTAATCCAAGGCCAACATCGGTTGAAGATATTGCAGAAATATACAATACAGCATATTGATACTCACTTAGGAAATTGAAAAATTTCCTTATTTTTGTCTGTTTAACAAACATTTAAATTGACAAAATCATGAGGAAATTTTTTTTATTCGCAACAATGCTAAGTCTTGTTGCCTCTTGCACCAAAGCACCCCAAGGAGACAGTCAGGATCGAGGAGAAAAGGCTGCAAACTCTGAACAACCCAAAGATCTTTACAATGGATTTGCTAAAGACACGGTGAGTAATATCTCAGACAATCTATTCTTAATCAACGACAAATGGATGTTAGTCACCGGCGGAAACGAATCTTCGTTCAATACCATGACTGCAAGTTGGGGCGGATTCGGAACCATTTGGCAAAAACCTATTGCATTCATGACAATCAGGGATTCTCGCTATACTTTCGAGTTTTTGCAGCGCGAACCGGTCTATACAATCTCGTTTTACGAAGAGGGTTATAAAGACAAATTGCAGACACTAGGCAGTAAGTCAGGCCGAGACAGCGATAAAATCAAGGAAGTGGGACTCACCCCCTTGAAGATGCCATCGGGTGCTATGGCTTTCGAAGAAGCATATATGATAATTGAATGTAAGAAACTCTTGTCTCAACCTATCGACCCCAAAAACATAACCGACAAAACCGTTGCTGATCAATGGTATAGTAAAGAACCGGGGGTTCACAACTTATATTTCGGAGAAATTGTAGGTGTCTGGAAAAAGGATAAATAATAATAAAAGTCAAACGAGACAAATTACGTCTCAATATAAAAACAGCAAAGGCTGTCCACAATGGACAGCCTTTCTCTGTATTATCTAAATGAACGAGGAATTAGTCAGCAAAAACGATTGCTACACGGTTCCATTCATTGATTTCGTATGGTTGCTCTGAAGCACCTTTCCATTCTACTGCTACACGGTCTTCGCTGATACCATATTTGTTGATAAGAGCGTTAGCCACTGCTTTAGCACGTTTTTCAGAAAGTACCATGTTTCTTGATGCAGAACCAGTTTTCTTATCTGCATAACCAACAACCTTAACTTTAGCGTCAGAGTTAGCTTTCATGTATTCAGCAGTATTGTAAACGTTGATTTCTTGGTTTTTGTCAATAACTGCGCTACCCATACGGAAGAATACAACATTAGGATTGAATTCGCCAACAGTAACAACTTCTTTTTCTACACATGGAGGACAAGTTTTAACTTCAGGACAACGAGTTGGACGTTTTTTCAAATCGTCAATTTCACGTTGTTGGCTGTTGATAGTTCTGTTCAAATCGTCGATCAAACCTTGATCCCAAAGTGTTGCAGGAGCCCACTCAGTTTTACCTAAGTTAACTGTAAAACCTGCTGTTCCTTGAGCAAGACCTTCCCAGTTCCAGTCACCACCTTCGTTACCATCAAATTGATCGTCAACAATTGATCCACCGATAGTCAAGAAGAATGAGAATCTGTTAGACAGTCTGAATGTGTTCATAAGACCTGCACTGAAGAAAATTGAGTTATTATCCCATTTTTTCCACTCATTTTTAAATCCATGACCTACACCGATACCAGCATAAGGAATGAAATTATAGAAACGACCTGGTTTGTAACCACAGAAGAAGTTAGTCAAGTTAACCATCGCGTCAACGTGACCAGCCAAATATTCTTGGTGTCCCATAGTAACATCCTTTTTGTCTGGATATCCATCATAGAATGGGTGCAAACCTCCACCTTCAACTGTTAAACGGGCTCCGAATACTGGAGAGAACCATTTACCAACGAAGAATTCGCCTCCTAGAGATGGCGTACTCAATAAATCGGCATTTTTAAATGCTCCATTTACATAAACATTTCCTTTAGCACCTGCTCCGATAAACCAATTTGACCAAAAACCGTTTTGTACAAATGCGGTCTTCCCACTAGGTGCATCCTGAGCTGACATCGAAAAGATTGCCAAACTCAAAAATAAAAGTAAACCTACTTTCTTCATAATCACTTTTTAATTAATATAGTTAAACACTTATAATTCTAGTTTAATTATCAATATACCATTCATAAAGTTTCTTCAGTCCGGTCTGTACTTCAACCGAGTGTTTCCATCCCAGCGAGTTCAACTTTGTGACATCCGTTAACTTTCTCATTGTTCCATCGGGTTTATTTGTATTAAAAACAATCGAACCTTCATAGTCTACAATTTTTTTTATCAATGTTGAAACATCTTTAATCGATATTTCTTCGCCCGTGCCAATGTTTATGTGAGTATTCCGGATTTCTTTACTTTTTATAACACTTGTTAAATCCGAAAAGTTCACCGACTCCATTATAAAAACAGTTGCATCAGCCATATCCTCACTCCAAAGAAACTCCCGCATAGGCTTTCCGGTTCCCCACAATTCTATCTGGGCATACCCGTCATCGGCTTTACGTATTCCGTACTTATCCAAAATTGAGATAATAGAATCTTTCTCACTGTTTCCTGTTATGCCTTCAACCGGACGACGGTCCAAATCTTTGCGAATCGCTATCCAATCATCATTGTGAAGACATTTGCCCAAATGTGTTTTGCGAATCATTGCCGGCAAAACATGTGATTTCTCTAAATCAAAATTGTCATTGGGCCCGTATAAATTAGTTGGCATTACGGCCAAAAAATTTGTTCCATATTGAATATTATAACTTTCACACATTTTTATGCCTGCAATTTTTGCTATTGCATACGGCTCGTTCGTATATTCCAATGGTGACGTCAACAATTCGTTTTCTTTCATTGGCTGTGGCGCATGCTTTGGATATATGCATGTACTGCCCAAAAATACTAATTTTTTCACATTATTCAGATACGAATGATGAATGACATTATTTTGTATCATCAAATTTTCATAAATGAAATCTGCTCTATATGTATTATTCGCTATAATTCCTCCAACTTTAGCCGCTGCTAAAATAACATAATCAGGTCTTTCTGTTCTAAAAAATTCTGCAACTGCTTCTTGATCAGTCAAATCCAGTTGTTCATGTGTACGTAATACAAAATTTGTGTATCCCCTGTTTTTCAGGTTTTTCAATATCGCCGAACCGACTAATCCTCGATGTCCGGCCAAATATATTTTAGCATTTTTGTCAATCATACCTAAAAATTACTCAAAGTAATTATTGATACGATAGCCGCCATCTCTTAAAAATGTTTCTTTTTTCATTAATGTGAGATCGCTTGTTATCATATCTACACATAAAGAATCTAAGTCATACTCGGGATTCCACCCCAACTTAGTCCTCGCTTTTGTATTATCTCCTATAAGCAAATCTACTTCCGTAGGCCTAAAATATGCTGGATCAACTTTTACAACTGTCATACCAACTCTATCCTTGAATCCGGCTAAATATTCTAATCCAACCTTTTGGGCAAACAACGTTTCGTCTACCGAAGCTATAAATCCTTCTTCCGACTCGTCCTCACCTCTAAATTCGACCGTAACTCCCAATTTTGCAAACGTCATCTTTATAAAATCACGGATAGAGGTTGTTACGCCCGTTGAAATGACATAATCGTCAGGTGTATCTTGTTGCAATATTAAATACATTGCTTTTATATAGTCCTTCGCATGCCCCCAGTCTCTTTTGCTGGACAGGTTCCCCATGAAAACCTCTTTTTGAAGTCCCAGAACTATTCTTGCAACTGCTCTTGTCACTTTCCGTGTAACAAAGGTTTCGCCTCTTAATGGTGATTCGTGATTGAATAGAATACCATTACTTGCATGCATACCATAGGCTTCCCTGTAATTCACGGTGATCCAATATGCATACATTTTTGCTACTGCATACGGACTACGTGGATAGAACGGTGTTGTCTCCTTTTGAGGTACTTCCTGAACCAATCCGTATAGCTCCGAAGTCGAAGCCTGATATATACGGGTTTTATCTGTCAGTCCTAGTAATCTGACTGCTTCGAGAACACGGAGAGTTCCAATTCCGTCGGCATTTGCCGTATATTCGGGGGTATCAAAACTTACTTTCACATGGCTCATCGCCGCCAGATTGTATATTTCATCGGGTTTCACGTCTCCAATAATACGAGTCAAATTCATACTATCGGTCATATCCCCGTAATGTAATATCAAATTTCTGTTTTCGAGATGCGGATCTTGGTATAAATGGTCTATTCTCTCAGTATTAAACAAAGATGATCTTCGTTTAATGCCATGCACCACATATCCTTTTTTTATCAAAAATTCGGCCAAGTATGCGCCATCCTGACCTGTGATTCCTGTTATAAGAGCAATTTTTGCCATTAATGATTTATTATTTTAATCTCTTTGCTTTAAATATACCACGTACATTTGGCCTTCAAAGCCTCGCATCTAAGTGGCAAAGGTAAAAATAAAACTTTTGTTCACAAAAAAAAGTGTAAAAAAGATGTTACCTATAAACATTTTTAAAAAAATAATTAATTTAAATGCCCCTAAAATCAGATATTTACACATAAAAGCGCAAAAATTATCTGCATTTCATTAAATTTTGCGACATCAGACCTATATTAAAACTCAGATTTACTATATTTGTTCACAATTGTACTGTTAAACTGTTTAAAATGATGTATATAATTGGTATTGCCGGTGGTTCGGGCTCAGGAAAAACAACTTTGGTTGAAAGTATATTGTCTCGAATACCTCAGAATGAAATTGCCATTCTTCCGCAAGATGCTTACTACAAAGATAACAGCCATATGCCTATGGAAGATCGGTTGATGGTGAATTACGATCATCCCGACTCCATCGAGTGGGAATTGCTGCTTAAGGATATTAACGGACTGAAAAAGGGTGAAACGATTGAACGCCCTACCTATTCGTACCTGTCGTGTTCCAGATTGCCCGAAACTATACCTATCTCTCCTAAAAAGATTTTGCTCGTAGAAGGTATACTTCTGTATACTTGTCTTCCGTTGTGCAAAGAGTTGGACATGAAGATATTTCTGGAAGTTCCGGCCGACAGGCGACTCACTCGGATTATAGAGCGGGATATGAAATCGAGGGGGCGTACTGCATTGGAAGTTATAGAACGGTACTACAAAACCGTGCGCCCCATGCATGAAGAATTTATAGAACCATCGAGGCAACAGGCTGATATGTTGGTTATGGGAGGTGGACTTAACGGAAATGCTGCAGAATTTATCGCCGCCGCCATTTGTCAGAAAATCAATATTAATTGCAAGTAAGGTAGGCAAATGAAAATAAGGATATGACTTTATATATAAAAAACATGGTGTGCCCTCGCTGCATTATGGCGGTGAGAAATATTTTGGTCAACCGTGGGGTGGAGATAGTGCATATACAATTGGGGAAGGTTGTTATAAACAGAGATTTGAGCAAATCGGAATTGGATTCTATTGCAGAAGACCTCAGAAGTATAGGTTTCGAGCTGTTAGACGATGAGCAAAAAAGATTGATAGAGCAGATCAAAGTGATTATTATCGAGCAGATTCAACAATCGGAAAACAATCATGTTGTTTTTTCTGAACTGTTGACAGACAGGCTTCATCGCGACTATTCATATTTGAGCAAGTTGTTTTCTTCTACCGAAGGTATAACCATTGAGCAATATACTATTTTGCAGAAAGTGGAAAAGGTAAAAGAACTGTTGAGCTATGACCAGTTGAACCTGAGTGAAATTGCTTTCAGGATGGGATATAGCAGCGTAGCACACTTATCTTCCCAGTTCAAGAAAGTAACGGGACTGACCCCGTCGCAGTTTAAAACCCAGAGTTCTGATTTGAGAAAGCCACTTGACGATATTTTGTAAATCTTATCCTTAATTATATAATAGCACTGACCATTGTCGGTGCTATTTTTGTTGTATATAATTCATACGATCAATGTGAATCGGTGATGGAAAAGTGTTTATTCATTTTATACATATTTTTGAAAATGTAGGGGCAGGCCTCTGGTCTGCCCGAAAGTAGGGGCGTAAAATCTTACGCCCGAAGGAAAGAATATATGTGGGCGAATGTTTATTCGCCCCTACAATCTATATAAGAAAGGAGTATTTATGGCAACATCAAACAATATGGTAAAGAAGACATATCCTGTAACGGGCATGTCTTGCGCAGGTTGTGCCGCCAATGTACAAAAGGCATTGCGCAATCAGAAGAGTGTGGCGAAAGCCGATGTGAACTTTGCAAATAAAACTGTGAATATTGAGTTTAATGCTTCCGAGGTTTCACCTCCTCGCTTGAGGGATATAGTACGTTCGGCAGGTTATGATATGATCATTGACGAAGGGGACAACATCTCCCATAGGTTAGACGAAAAAGAACAGGAAGACTATCTCCGATTGAGGAAGAAGACCATAATCTCATCCACTCTTTCTGTCTTGATAGTTATATTGGCAATGACGCCATTGATGCATCACGCATGGGCACGGTATGCAATGTGGATTCTGGCTACCCCGGTGCTATTCTATTGCGGACAGCAGTTTTTTGTTGGAGCATATAAGCAGGCTCGGCATAGGTCTATGAATATGGATACACTGGTTGCCCTGAGCACGGGAGTTGCCTATCTGTTCAGCTTATTCAATTTGTTCTTTCCGCAATTCTGGATGGACAGAGGTTTTTCGGCCGAACTCTATTTCGAGGCTTCGGCGGTTATCATTACCTTTATTCTTATTGGTAAACTGTTGGAAGAACGGGCAAAGCAGAAAACATCTTCGTCTATCAAAAAACTTATTGGACTGCAACCCAAGACAGCCACTATCATTAAGAGTTTTCTGGCTATTGAGGTGCCTATCGAAAAGATAGCCCTCAATGATATTGTGATGGTGAAACCCGGCGAGAAGATAGCTGTGGATGGCTCTATCACAGAGGGTGAGTCTTATGTAGACGAGAGCATGATTACGGGCGAACCCATTCCCGTTGACAAGAAAGCGGGCGACAGGGTATTTGCCGGAACCTTAAACCAGAAAGGCAGTTTCAGGTTTAGGGCAGAGAAGGTGGGTAGCGAAACCCTTCTTTCGCAGATCATACGAATGGTTGGAGAGGCACAGGGCAGTAAAGCTCCTATTCAGAAACTGGTGGATAAGATTGCGGCAATCTTTGTTCCTGTGGTGATTGCAGTGGCGGTAACAACTGCCTTGTTGTGGATTGTTCTAGGTGGTGACAACGGCTTGGTGCATGCGTTTCTGGCTTTTGTTACGGTGCTGATTATAGCATGTCCCTGTGCCTTGGGGTTGGCTACCCCTACGGCTATCATGGTAGGGATAGGGCGAGGCGCCGAAATAGGTGTCCTGATAAAGGATGCCCGAAGCCTTGAGCTACTGAAGCGGGTGGATACGGTGGTTCTGGACAAGACGGGAACTATAACAGAGGGCAAGCCTCAGGTTGTGGACATGGCATGGATAGAGCCACAGACCAAGCAGCTCACCAACTTGCTCTACACCATAGAGAAATCGTCTAATCACCCATTGGCAGAGGCTATATGCAGCAATCTGGGAGATGCCGACCTGATTGCAGGAGGCAAAATTAACAACTTGGTAGGACAGGGTGTTAAAATGGTAATAAATGGTAATGTCTACACAGTTGGTAATGTTAAATTATTTAGCGATATATCTGTAAATGAACATATTAAATCGTTAATTGACCAATGGGAGCATGCCGCAAAAACGGTAGTTTTGTTCGGTGAAGATGATAAAGTGCTTTGTGTCATTGCTTTAGAAGACCGAATGAAAGTGAGTTCGCAAGAGGCAATCACTCAATTAAAAAATAACGGCATCGAAGTGCATTTGCTAACCGGAGACAACGAGGAAACTGCCAGGCAAATAGCACAACAGGCGGGAATCGGCAGTTTTAAAGCCAAAACGTTACCCGAAGATAAGTTAGAGTATATCAAGAAATTGCAAAGCCAAGGAAAGGTGGTGGCAATGGCCGGAGATGGCATCAACGATAGTGCAGCATTGGCTCAGGCTGATGTGAGTATGGCAATGGGAAGCGGTAGCGACATTGCTATGGAAGTGGCCGATCTGACCATTGTTTCGGGTGATTTAAGTAAGATAAACGCAGCGATAAAATTGTCGAAAGCTACGGTTTCCACAATCAACCGTAATCTGTTTTTTGCGTTCATCTACAACATATTAGCCATCCCGATTGCAGCAGGTGCTTTGTATCCGCTGACAGGTTTTCTGTTGAACCCCATGATTGCCGGTCTGGCTATGGCTCTGAGCAGTGTGAGCGTGGTTACCAATAGTTTGAGGTTGAGAAATAAAAAGCTGTAATCAATTAACTGTTAGCATTTTTGTTCTCTGAGATTTCTAACCCCGAAGTTATATTCTCCGGATTTTAAATCCGGATAGCAGCCAATCATGGGATTGCAAATCCCATGTAGCGACAAATGATTGAGAATCAACGCTCCCCTTTAGGGGTTGGGAGGGTGTTTCCTAAAATTGGGAACTTTTGGGGCACTTCCGTCCAATCTTAGTATCAATCTAGCCGATAGCCGAATTGTCGAAGAAGATTGTCACGGCTGCGCCAGTCTTTTTCCACTTTCACATACATTGTCAGGAATATCTTTTTTTCGAAAAACTTCTCGATATCTTTGCGAGCCATGGCTCCTACTTTTTTCAAGGCTAAACCTTTGTGCCCTATTATAATGCCTTTTTGTGTATCACGCTCCACAACAATCAGTGCCCGAATATTGATTATATCTTTCTCTTCCTTAAACTCTTCAACCACAACTTCCACTGCATAAGGAACTTCCTTCTGATAATAGAGAAGTATTTTTTCTCGTATTGTTTCCGTTACGAAAAAACGGGCAGGACGGTCAGTTAATGCGTCTTTTTCGAAATAAGGAGGAGATTCGGGTATCAGTTCCAGAATACGCTTCTTCACCAAGTCGACATTAAATTTATTCAGTGCAGAAATGGGGTATATTTCAGCTTTTGGCAACAATTTCTGCCACTCAATCACCAAATCTTCCAGTTCTTTCTGATTGGTTTGGTCAATCTTATTTATCAATAATAAAACAGGAGCTTCGGTATTTTGCACCTTATGCAGAAACTCTTCGTTCTTAGACGTTTTTTCTATCACATCCGTAACATATAGCAGTACGTCGGCGTCGCTTAAGGCCGATTCGGAAAAATTGAGCATCGACTCCTGCAATTTATAATTCGGTCTTAAAACCCCTGGCGTGTCAGAATACACGATTTGATAATCGGGCGTATTGACAATACCCAATATACGATGCCGGGTAGTTTGCGCCTTAGAGGTTATGATAGATATTTTTTCCCCTACCAACGTATTCATTAATGTAGACTTGCCCACATTAGGGTTTCCTACAATATTTACGAATCCTGATTTATGCATTAAATGATATTTGAAAATTATGTGATGGCAAAGATACAATCAAATACGATTCATGTGAAGATAAAACCTGAATAATTAATTCTGAACAAGATATAAAATCATTAGCATTTGCCGTGAATAGTATTATATATAACCCGTAGTGCATTTAAGACTTTGATGTTAACTCATTTATTATAAGACCCATATTGGTTTTGTCATTTTGAACGAAGTGAAAAATCTATGTATTTTCAATCCAGATCCTTCGTTTTACTCAG
>NZ_QVMP01000008.1:129857-130772 GCF_010501095.1 Dysgonomonas sp. 520
ATGACAATGTAAATATGTATTATGTTTCAGTTAATTATCTTTTATTTTCTAAATGCACTACGAGTAGAAAAACCTAATTAGCTTTAGAAACTGAATCCTACACTATAAAATATATTATTTCCGTAGGGAGAATCTTTATCCTGAACCAAGTCATATTTCAGCATAACCGACATTGGCCCCAGCCTTAATCCACCTCCGATGAGGAATGACGGGATAAATTTTTCATCTTTAATCTTGTATCCGTCAGGAGCTTCATCCGTTCGCCACATCCTATTGATATCTGGCTGTGCCATGATTATGATATTGTTGATAGGATAGAATCGGGCATAAACATTAAAACCGAAATAAGAAGCAGTTTCTTTCCATTTGTCACCATTTACATAATAACGGTCTTTGTAGTATGAATATGAGAACCCAAAGCCGGCATTAAACATCTTGGAGAAATTATATCCGACCTGAGGAGCGATGTTTACCACAGTGTAGTCTCCGAATTGAAGACCCACTCCGCCACCAAAAGTTACTTTATTCCAATCGAAGGAAGATGCTTGCTTCGTTTGTTGCACTCGTGCCTGAGTTCTGTTTTGAGTTTGACTTTTAGGTATTTCGTAGTGAAATTGAGCGTTTAATGAAGTTGCAACAATCGTTATTGCCATAAATAAAAATATCTTTTTCATAAAAAAGGTATGTTTTGTATATTTTCTTACCAAAGATAACTAAACTAATCAATATTTGGAGTGAAAAATAGCACTCATTTTTCATTTTGATTCAGTAGGATAACAGAAATTTCTAAAAATACTTAAAAAAGAAATTCTTTTATTATAAAATGTAAGAAACTAGGGAGTGAAGCTAGGAAGTCATCTAGACTTTTTAAATTATACTTAATTTTTGAGTTTTTGTCATGTTGAACGTAGTGAA
>NZ_QVMP01000008.1:130792-131438 GCF_010501095.1 Dysgonomonas sp. 520
CTTCGATACTCTCAGGATGACAAAATTGAATAAAACGAAAAAGTCTAGACGGTTTTTAGTAATTAATGCGAATCTGTATTTGAAAAGTATTGGTTTGAATTGAAAAAAAACACAAAGACATAAAGAAAATTCAAAGAGATATCAATAACGATGATTCTTCGAAAGGCGAAAATCAGGGAGGGCAGATGTAATAGTTTAGATTTTAAGAAATGTTATATGAAAATAATATTACCAATCTGCAACTAAACCCATAACAATTTGTTATAAAACAACACAGTAACAAAATAAAATAAATTATTATGGAAGACTTGGTAAAAAAACTTCAAACAGAAGCAGGCCTGACCGACGAACAGGCACAGAAAGCAATTAAAGTGGTTAAAGAATTTATGGACAAGGAAGGTCTGAACATAGACTGGGAAAAATTCTTTAAAGGAAAGTACGAAGATATGAGCGAAAAAGCTAAATCTTTGTTCAATAAATTGACAGACAAAGCGGAAGATTTGATAGATAAGGCTAAAGACGAAACAAAGGACTTGTTTAAATAATAGCTTTAAAATGTCTGAAAGAAGCGTGTTGTGTAAAAGATTTTTTATACCTTTGTACACTGATACTGAGACACTGAAAAGGCTCTGTCACTTGTAGAGTG
>NZ_QVMP01000008.1:131473-131823 GCF_010501095.1 Dysgonomonas sp. 520
GATGGAGAACACCCCAGATTTTTGTGGCAAAATTCATTGAAATGAGATAAGGTGGTGAAGTTGTAATTTGTACTTATCTCTTTCAGGCTTTTGTCTGTTTGGCAAATGTCTTGATACACTTGTTTTGCCTTGTGATTTCTCACCCAATTGTATGCCGACGTTTTGAATACCCGCCTGAAACGCTTATTAAATCCTGAATAGCTATAATTCATCTTCTCAGCCAGTTGGCGCACAGTTCTGACATGTGGAAAAAGACTGCGCACCTGCTCCAAAAATAGAAAATCATTGCTCCAAACCATTCTGAGAAAAGCCTGTAGTTCTTCTTGCGAACAGGATATTTTGAGCAGATA
>NZ_QVMP01000008.1:131860-132256 GCF_010501095.1 Dysgonomonas sp. 520
TCTTTATCCGATAACTTTGTAAAGAAAGTGCGTAGCTGAAAACCATGTCATTCATAGTCAATACCTCTATGCTGTTTTTGTGTGCTGCATCCGATTGTAATTTACTGGAACACAGATAAGAAAACATATCCAGTTCGTCAGTTAAGTTTATACAAATCAGCAAACATTTTTCCGCAGATTCTATCTTAGCATCACAATCTGAGGGCAGGAAAAACATGTCTTTTGTCTTAATCTTGCTATTCTGATAAATTGTAGATAAGATGTTTGCACTTCCGTGCACCACCATAATTATACTGTTTTTGTTTTGTCCCAAATCATATTCCTGACCTATATCCACAGCAATGAATTCTATCGGTCGCATTTTTCCGAACTCCATATTTTTTGTTTTTAAGTGTT
>NZ_QVMP01000008.1:132374-235912 GCF_010501095.1 Dysgonomonas sp. 520
TAGTACTGATGCGTTAAAAATTTGAATTAAATAAATCCAATTGCTCTTTGACATTTTGTTTTGAATTGACTTGAAATTCGGTAAGCAGTTCTCTTATCGGAGTTTTGTCAAACGCTGATATTCCCAAGATTTGCATAATCTCATAAATAGAGAGCGTGCTTTTGAGCGAATGCTTTACATATGCGACTATCAGGTATGTGCAGATAGCTATCCAAATATGGGTTTTGACAGCATTTGGCGAATGCCCCCAAAGCTTTTTGATGGTCAGATTTTGTTTTATCCACTTGTAAAAAGTCTCCACTTGCCATCTGTTCTTATACAAATAAGCGACTTCCATTGCGGATACGTCGAAATCGTTGGTCAGAAAAACAAGTTCATTTTCTTTTTCTTGATCGTAAAATTCGACTAATCTCAATTTCTCAGGATAGAGCTTCTTGGACTTTGCAACAGTAAGCATAATTGTTTTATCGGCTCTTAGCCCTGTGGTTTCGTCTATGTTGTAATTTTGCTCAATCACATCATATTTTAATGTTGATTTTGCTCTTGTAACAAAGAAGGATCCACATTTGTGCATACGATACAACGCTTCAAAATCAACGTACGCTTTATCCATAAGATAAATAGCCTCAGGTATGGGGACTATCTCATCAAGCGCATTACTGTCATGATACTTCCCGTCGGTAATGAGGATAAAAGTCGGAATACTGCCTCGCAAATCAATCAAAGTATGAACTTTGACAGCTCCTTTGCTGTATTTCCCCTCAGCCCATGTCAGAAGATTGATACTACAGGAAATCGTTGTTGAATCCAGTGCAAAGATGTCGTTATCAATATCTATGTTAGGAATAGGTGAATCCATGTAAAGCGGGCGAACTAATTTTATAAGAAAATCTCCAAAGTCGGCAAAAATTCGCCAGTCTCGACTCTCATTGGCTCGTGAAATGGTTGATTGATTTACATGTTGCTTTATTCCTAAATGGTAAAGCTTGCGTTTATGGGCTTTTAGACAAAGACAAATATCCCGTAAGGAGTTCAAAGAAGTAAGTTGTCCGAAAAATAACTGTACAAACTGATTCCAACAGTTGAAGTCTCGGACACGATAGTCACCATTATAGCGTTTGACGCATTTAGCAAACTCATATCTGTCAACAAACTCTAATAGCTGAGAGAAAACATACTTGCCTGAATTCATAACCTTGCAATTTGTAAGGATGCAAAGCTATGGTCAATTCAAATCAAAAAATCAAAAACCGCTTGTATCTTATATATAATCAACCTATTACGGTTGAAATTGAAAAATTAACGCATCAGTAGTAATGTAGTATCTTAAAATTCAACACATTAATAGAAAAGCAGAACTCAACAAACAACAAAAAATTATGAAAAAGAACATTTTGATTTTATTTATGTTTTTAGCTGTTACGACGCTAAAAGCACAGGTCGGAGTAAACACAGAAAACCCTCAGGGAATCTTCCACATCGACGGACAAAGAGACACGAGTGGAAACACGAACATATCGGATGATGTGGTGGTGGATACGCAAGGCAGGGTTGGTGTAGGCACAAACAGTCCCCAGACTAAAGTTGACATCAGGGCAGCAAGTGAAGGTGCAGGTTTCCGCTTGCAGGACGGTTCGCAGGGAAACGGAAAAGTGCTAACCACAGATGGCAACGGCAACGGAACATGGAGAGAGCCGGGTGTAGCATATGCAAGATTAGGGAATATACCTAATAATCCCACTACAAATCCTGTACTTGATGTAACAAATTCTGATACTCACATAGCGTATTCGGGAATGAATATCACGTTAGAACCTGGCGATTATCAATTAAATTTCACTGTTTGGGTAACGCCAGCAGGAGATGCTGTTATGGGATCAACAATGAACCCTCGTTTTGCATCAGTCTTTTTCTCTACTTCTCCTACAGAGAATATCCCCCCTGCTTATCTGACTCCGATAAAATCGGTTCTTATTCCAAGATTATACAATGCCGGAACTTTGGTTCCTGACTATTACGGATCGGGAGCTATACCTATAAGAATAACCACAGAGACAACCCTTTATCTTTGGTATTACGTAGATGAAAGAAACTGGGACGGACCTGATAAAAGGGTAACATCTTATAATCAATTAATTGGATCGTACGGTCCCTATGTTCAACTGTTTGCCGTCCCATTCTATATTCAGTAGATTTTTATAAATGTTTTTCTGTCCGGTTATGGAATTTTATTCAATATTCACTCTATAAGGAAAAAGACATAAAATTGTTTAATCTACTAAATCGGAAAATCATGGCACAAATAGCAACAAACAACGGAAACAAGAGAGGAAAGAAAGGTAAATTCAACAAATCGCCTCTGAGAGTAGACTTCACTCCTATGGTGGATATGAACATGTTGCTGATAACTTTCTTTATGTTTTGCACCACATTGTCGAAACCTCAGATGATGGATATAGTGATGCCGACAAAATTGCCGGGAAAAACTGTTGCACCGCAATCCCGATCAACAACCTTGATTTTAGGAGAGAATGACAAAGTCTATTATTTCTTTGGCGAGGCAAACTATAACGATCCCGATTTCTTGAACAAAGTGATGGTAACCGACTATTCTGCCGAAGGTTTGAGGGCGATGTTGCTTGAAAAGAATACCGAAGTGGTGCAGATGGTTAAAGACCTGAGTACCAAAAAATATTACAAGCAAATTTCGGACGAAGAATTTCAGGCGGAAAAAGAAAAGATAAACAAATCGGACAAAAGCCAGACCGTTATCATAAAACCATCCGATAAATCGGCGTATAAGAACCTGATAGATGTGTTGGACGAAGTTCGTATATGCAGCATCAACAAATATGCGGTGGTTGACTATACCCCTCAAGATGACGATTTGATCAAACTGTTGAACGACAACGCAAAAATGGCTCAGGCAAAATAACAACTTTTTTCAACTGCTAATTCCCGTACCGTTTATTTTCCCGTAGAGGAGAATAAATAGTTCGGGAATTTTTATATATCTTTGCGTTCTCTAATTACTCCAAAAAACTAAAGAATTAGAATAGACCCTTATTCAAAACTATTATTTTTTATTAAATCGATGGATTACAATACGCAGTTGAAAAAACTGGCTCTTCCCGAATATGGGAGGAATATACAAAATATGGTGGATTTTTGTCTGACAATTGAAGACAGAAACGAGCGGAAACGTTGTGCAAACACGATTATCAATATAATGGGGAATATGTTTCCTCATTTGCGCGATGTGAACGACTTTAAGCACATCTTGTGGGATCATCTGGCCGTGATGGCCGATTTCAAACTCGACATAGATTATCCGTACGAAATTATCAAAAAAGAAGATCTTTTCTCAAAACCCGGGAAAGTAGATTATAGCCGTCCCGATATGGAATACCGGCACTATGGCAAGGTGTTGGAAAAAATGATACGACTAGCCGCCGATTATCCCGAAGGAGACGAAAAAGAGCAGTTTGTATGGCTGGTTGCAAACCACATGAAGAAATCTTATGTTCAGTGGAATAAGGAAGTTGAAGATGGCAAGATATTTCAAGATTTGTACGAATTGTCGAATCGCAAAATAGATAAGCGCAATTCGGATATGAAGCTGACCGATATCAAAGACCTGATAAGGAATAATCAGAAGAAAAATAATAATCAGAAGAAAAAGTAAGGTCAAAGGCCTTTATTTAATTAGTAGATGATTCATTCAGAGGAAGTTTTCAAGATCGGAAAGTTTGTAAAGCCTCACGGTATTAAGGGGGAGATTGCAATGCATTTCGACAACGATATTTTCGATCGCACCGATTGCCCTTACCTCGTTTGCCTGATCGACGGAATCTTTGTTCCGTTTTTCATCGACGAATATCGTTTTAAAGGTTCAGAAACCGCACTTTTTTTACTGTCGGATATAAATTCGGAGGAAAAAGCCAAGCGATTGTCGGGGAAAGAAGTATATTTTCCTCGTAAATACTATGAAAATGAAGAGGAAAACGTCGATTATTCGTGGAACTACTTTATTGGGTTCACGGTGGAAGATAAGAAGCTGGGAAAATTAGGCTCTATCGTTGCTGTTGACGATTCCACTCTCAATACATTGTTTATGATAGAACCGGAAGGTGAAGACGAAAGTATAATCATACCTGCTACTGAAGACTTCGTTGCAGGAGTGGATGATAAGAAGAAAATATTGTATGTAGAACTTCCCGAGGGACTTATCTGATTTATTTTATTCTATCTACTCAGACTTTTGCTTTGGAAAGGTTTGTCCGATTACGAATTTTCACTATCTTTGTATACTAATTAGCAATGAGATATAGCCTCTGTCACTCGGTAAGTGACAGAGGTTTGTTTTTTCGGAGTTGTCTGGGCGAATCACCCAGTATCTTGTGGCAAAACTCATTAAAATGAGAAAGCGTGGCGAACTTGTTGTCAGTTGAGATTTGTTTCAGGCTCTTGTCGGTATAGAATAATTCGTAATATACCATATCCGCCCGCCTCTTTCTGAGCCAGTTGTAAGCCGACATACCGAAGGCTTTACGGAATCGTTTGTTGAATCCCGAATAACTGAAATTCATCTGTTCGGCTAATAGTCTTACATTTAGATTGTTGTGAGATAATTTACGCACCTGTTCCGAAAAATAGAAATCATTTGTCTGATGTAACCGGAAGAAACCGCTCAACTCTATATCAGAATATGACATCTTCATAATACATACTAATTCTCTGATTTTCAGTATATGTAAATCATCGTCGTTTATCCTGCTTTCCTTATATATCCGTAACGATTGGACATAGGTATGCAGCGTACTGTTCATCTGCAGGTAATGTGTATTCGGTTTTGCTCCGTGTATACTACTGATATTCAGTTCATCTAAACAATAATCTTTTCCTGTTTTTATTACAATAACAGAACTTTTTTCCAGAGCTTTTGCCGACAAGCTATCTCCCGCAGGCAGGAAAAACATCTTCGATTCGGATATTATCAAAGGGTTTTGCATACTGCAAAAAGTGATATTCAATTTACCTTGGGTAAGCATAACAATTCTGCTTTCATCCTCTCTCGTTTGCCATTGAAAATCTTGTTCAAAGGTCAGGAATTGTATCAAAGAACTTTCTTTTTCATCATAATGCCTCATTTCCGTTAGCATGTTTAAGTGTTTGTTTTTGAGCGTGTTTAACTAATGTTTAACTGGATTTTTTTATAATATTTTTCAATAAGAATTTATAAGCTGTTGTTGTTTAAATGTTTAGAGCAATATATGCGGTCGGATAAATCATCAGGATTTTTGCCTGTTTAACTAGTGTTTCACTTTTGGAAATACCTGAATTTATACTGCGCTCATAATCAGCAAAGTAGAAATGTTAAATTGAACTGTCCGTCACTTACCGAGTGACAGAGATGTATTTATCAAACAATCAGACATTTAACACAACAAACAACATTAAAAAATTATGAAAAAGATCTTATTATTTTTACCCCTATTTTTCGCCTGTAATATCGCTTACGGGCAAGTTGGAGTCAATACGGAGACGCCGAGTGCAACGATGCACGTAACCCCCACCAAAACAGACGCCACAACAGCCGAAGGTATCATTGCCCCCAACCTGACAAGGGCACAACTGATAAGTAAAGACGCCCGATATACAGCATTGCAAAAAGGAAGTATAGTGTATGTCACAGATCTGTCGGGAACAACGACCACCAAAACGGCAAAGGTAACCAGCGTTGGTTACTATTATTTCGATGGTTCTGTCTGGCAACAGTTTGTTAACAATGTGCCCACTACCGAGCCGTGGTACGTACAAGGAGGGATAACCCAAGCCACAGGCAACGCACAGAATATCTTTCAGAGTGGAAATGTGGCTATCGGTTCAAATACATCGAGCGGTTATAAATTGCAGGTGACAGGTACTTCTAACGTAACGGGCAATGCTCGTGTGGGAGGTAACTCAACGGTTGTAGGTAATGAATATGTAACAGGTAATGTGGGGGTTGGCACCACCTCCCCTACGGCAAAAGTGCATATCAACACAACAACGCAAGGCGGAGGATTTCGGTTAGTGGATGGTTCGCAAGGTACAGGAAAAGTGTTAACCGACAATGGCAACGGTTATGGAACATGGAAAGTGCCGGGTGTGGCGTATGCAAAATTAGGTAATATTCCAACTACTGTTACAAAACTTGTTCTTGATACAACACATGATAGTTTGCATGTAGCCTATTCAGGAATGAATATAACACTAGATCCCGGGGAATATCAAATAAATTTTACAGTTTGGGCTGTGCCATATGGAAGTAATGTAGTAGGAAAAGGTTTTGCATCGGTGTTTTTTTCAACTTCTGATACAGAAATTAAGCCACCAACCTATTTATCACCCATAAAATCAGTTATTATTCCCGGATTATATAATCTAGCAACTAACAAAGATTATTATGGTTCGGGAGCAATACCAGTAGAAGTAAATACAACTACAACTATTTATCTTTGGATTTATATGAGTTCTAGCAACTGGGTAGATGGATCTGTTAAACAAATTAAGTCTCTAAATAAGCTTCGCGGATCATATGGGCCTTATACACAGTTATATGCCATACCATTTTACGTTGAGTAAGCAGATAAGATATAGCATGGTAAATAAAAAGAGTTGTTCTATTTGAACAACTCTTTTTTGTTATTGTTAATAAACATAAAGAGAACTAAATTATGAATATAAGATACAATATTATTATTCCGGCTATTATTATTTCTTTCTTGTCGTGTGGCAACAATGATAGTTTTTTGCCCGAGGTGGAGGTAGAGAATGTTGAAATGGAAAATATTCCCACATACGGAGAATATGACGGGCAAATTGATGCTTATAGCAATGTGGAAATCCATGCTCGTGTTGAAGGTTTTTTGCAAAGAATAACATTCACCGAAGGTCAGAAAGTGAAGAGAGGCGAACCCTTGTTTTATATAGACAATGAGATGTATAAAGCCAAGGTTGAAAGGGCAAAGGCACAACTTCAAAAAGACGAAGCCCAGCAAAACAAAGCTGCACGCGATTTGGAAAGAATTCGTCCGTTGTATGAGCAAAATGCAGCAAGCGAACTGGATGTGGATAACGCAACGGCTGCGCTGAATGTGGCTAGAGCGAATGTGGCAATGAGCAAGGCCGACCTGAAACAAGCCGAAATGCAGCTCAGTTATACTGTCATATATTCGCCTATTTCGGGTTATATAGGCGAACGGCATGTCGACATAGGCTCTCTTGTAGGTGGTGCAAATACTTTGCTGGCATCGGTTATAAACAGAGACACGGTTACGGTTTATTTCAATATGACGTCGTTGGAATACTTGAATAGTGAACGGCGAAATGTGCATTTAGGCAGGCAGGATACAACACGTTCCTGGCAGCCGATGGTTACGGTTACGCTGGCAGACAATACGGAGTATGGAGAAAAAGGTATTGTTGATTTTGCTTCACCGCAGATCGATCCTGAAACCGGAACTTTCAGGGTGAGGGCTACTTTGCCAAACCCGAATCAAGACCTTTTGCCGGGGCAAAAGACTAAGGTGAAGTTGTTGATGAACATGCAGGAAGATATTGTTTGGATCCCGTCAGGCGCCGTTATGACCGAAGACGGAGAATCATTTGTATATGTGGTTAACGATGAAGATATTATCGAAATAAGAAAAATAGAAACCGGAAAAATGAGAGGCGATAAAGTACGGGTAATAAGTGGTTTGAACAATAACCAGAAAGTTGTGATTCACAGTGTTGACAATCTGGATATAAGAGAGGGCGGAAGAGTGAAACCGCATCTGAGGAAGAAAAAATGAATTGTATATAAATGTAATGAAGATATTTAACTATATATATTTTTTTATAGTAGCTTGTGTGATAATCTTGCTTTCATCCTGTAAGTTGGGGCAAAAATACGTTAAGCCGGAAATGGAAGGTATGCCCGAGTCTTTCGAAAAGATGGAACTTATGGATGGATCGGCTGCCGATATCGGCTGGAGTAACTTGTATGATGACTCTTTGCTTATTATACTTATTGATAAGGCTCTTGACAATAATAAAGACATACTCATAGCAACTGCCCGGGTGAAAGAAATGATGTTTAGAAAAAGAATATCGTATGCCGATATATTTCCTGAGGTAGGTGCAAATTTGACGGCAAAGGATGAGAAAGTGAATCCGAGCGGAACCGATCCGTCTATTGATGTTAAGCTGACCGCCGCTTGGGAAATTGATATCTGGGGAAAATTGCGTTGGCAAAACGAAGCGGATATTGCTCTCTTCATACAAAGTGTAGAGGCCAGGAAAGCACTGCAATTGTCTGTTGTGGCACAGGTGGCACAAACATATTTCGAACTGAAGACTTTAGACAGGGAACTAACCATTGTAGAGCAAACAATCACCGCCCGTAAAGAATCGGTTCGCCTGACTAAATTGAGGTTTGATGCGGGATTGACATCCGAAACTCCATACAGGCAAAGTTTGGTCGAATTGGGCAGGGCGGAGACATTGGTTCCCGAGTTAAACAACAGGATTACACTGAAACAGAACGAATTGGCTGTTCTCACAGGAGAATTTCCTTCTACATACATTTCTCGGACAACGGAAGTTAGCAGCCGCCAGATACCGCCCATGTTGCCTGTGAATATGCCGTCCGAATTGCTGAAACGCCGTCCTGATGTTATGATTGCAGAGCAACAACTAAAAAAGGCAAATGCCGACGTTGGCGTGGCATATACAAGCATGTTTCCCCAATTGAATATTACCGGAGAATATGGGTTTGAAAATTCTGATTTGAGTGGTTTTCTAAAAAATCCATATTGGTATATTGGGGGAAGCCTGGTTGGCCCGATATTCAATTGGGGGAAAAATAAAGCTAACCATAATGCGGCAAAAGCTGTTTACGAGCAAGAAGTGTATAATTATCAGAAAACAATACTGAATGTTTTCAGGGAGGTGAATAATGCCATAACATCGTATTTCAGAACGCAAAAGAAAAGAGAAACAGCAATGACTCTTTACGATTCTGCCAAGTATAATCATAGTCTCACCCGTTTGCAATATATGAATGGTATAGTCAGTTTCATTGACGTATTGGATGCTCAGCGTCAGTTGTTTGATGCCGAAATTTCGCTGAATACGTCTATCCTCAACGAGCAGACTGCGATAGTGTATTTGTATAAAGTTTTGGGTGGAGGTATCGTGAGGTAAAGAGGGACTGTTCCTAAAAAACGCACAGGTTCAATTAGACAGAATAATCTATCATTCCGTGAGATAACAACAAGAGGCATCCGAAATCGGATGCCTCTTGTGTTTATTGATATATCTTATTATTTCTTGTAGTAAGAGACAGTATAAGATCTTACTTCTCTATCATCCGCTGTACTTTTCAATGATTTTCTGCTGTTTTTTCTTTTTGCAGAAGCTGCAATCTTTTTGTCACCCAGAGTTTCATACGTTTCTGTTAAAACAAAAGATACAGGATAATTGTCGTTGTTATAAACATATTCATAGGTCGATTTTGATGTGCTATATTTCACGCCCTCAAAATAGCCAATGGTTTCTTCGGTTAATGGGTTATTGCCAACAGATAATCCTAATTCGTCAAACAGAAGATAAATAAACCATTGTGGAGTGTTTACATTTCTGAAGATACCTGCATTTGTATCATATTTTAGAGTAGAATTGTATTTAATTGTACCATAATTTTCTTTTCTTTCAATTTTGGATAAGTTTTTTCCTGAGTAAGAATATTTAGCATAATCTGCATCTCCTTCATCACCCCACGCTGTTATTTGACCTTTTCCGTTTATAGTAAATTCATAAGAATAAGAATCATGCTCTCTAGTTACAATTACTTTATTCCCCTCGTATTTATAATAATTAGTGTAAGTTTCAGTGTAAGTCTGACCTCCTTCGGAGTATGAATATTCATATACTAATTTTTCAATTTTTCCATCCTTTCCATACACTACAGTATATTTACCATCACCATCATCCCATCCGGTTAAGCGGCTGTTTTCATCGTAGCTGAGAATGATTGGATCATTGTCATAACCATCTATATAGGTTATACTTTTGGGAAGGTACGAAGTGTTGAATTTGTTGCTGTCATCATCGTCATCGTCGTCACTACAAGAAAAAAATGATGCGCAAAGCGCTGTCACTACAGCAAGTGTAAGAACTCTGTAAAGTTTCATAAATTAAAAATTAATGTTAATAATATCGTAATAAAGTTTTTGTTTGTGCATTAAACCGATATTATAAAAAATGGAGATTATTTATAGAGTCGATGTTTAATCGGATGCAAATATAGTTAATTTTTATAGAAATAGAAATAGTAAAAAGATCTATCATTTTGTGAGATAACAACAAGAGGCATCCGAAATCGGATGCCTCTTGTGTTTATTGATATATCTTATTATTTCTTGTAGTAAGAGACAGTATAAGATCTTACTTCTCTATCATCCGCTGTACTTTTCAATGATTTTCTGCTGTTTTTTCTTTTTGCAGAAGCTGCAATCTTTTTGTCACCCAGAGTTTCATACGTTTCTGTTAAAACAAAAGATATAGGATAATTGTCGTTGTTATAAACATATTCATAGGTTGATTTTGATGTGCTGTATTTCACGTCCTCAAAATAGCCTGTGCCCTCCTTGGTTAATGGGTTATTTCCTACAGATAATCCTAATTCGTCAAACTGAAGATAAATAAACCATTGTGGAGTGTTTACATTTCTGAATATTCCTGCTTTTGTATCATATTTTAGAGTAGAATTGTATTTAATTGTACCATAATCTTCTTTTTCTTTACTTTCAATTTTGGATAAGTTTTTTCCTGAGTAAGAATATTTAGCATAATCTCCATCTTCATCTTCATCCCACGCAGTTATTTGACCTTTTCCGTTTATAGTAAATCCATAAGAGTCAGAATCATGCTCTCTAGTTATAATTACTTTATTCCCCTCGTATTTATAATAATTAGTGTAAGTTTCAGTGTAAGTCTGACCTCCTTCGGAGTATGAATATTCATATACTAATTTTTCAATTTTTCCATCCTTTCCATACACTACAGTATATTTACCATCACCATCATCCCATCCGGTTAAGCGGCTGTTTTCATCGTAGCTGAGAATGATTGGATCATTGTCATAACCATCTATATAGGTTATACTTTTGGGAAGGTACGAAGTGTTGAATTTGTTGCTGTCATCATCGTCATCGTCGTCACTACAAGAAAAAAATGATGCGCAAAGCGCTGTCACTACAGCAAGTGTAAGAACTCTGTAAAGTTTCATAAATTAAAAATTAATGTTAATAATATAGTAATAAAGTTTTTGTTTGTGCATTAAACCGATATTATAAAAAATGGAGATTATCTATAGAGTCGATGTTTAATCGGATGCAAATATAGTTAATTTTTTAATAATAAGAGCATAAATTTAACTTTTGTCACATCACATTCAAAACCTGCTCTTTTATCTGCTCCAACTCGTCTTTCATGCGAACCACAACCTTCTGCATTTCGGCATGATTAGATTTAGATCCCATCGTATTTATCTCCCGCCCCATTTCCTGAGCAATGAAACCGAGCTTCTTTCCTTGCCCTTTTCCTTCGTTTATGGTTTCGAGAAAATAGTTTAAGTGATTTGTCAGGCGTGATTTTTCTTCGTTTATATCTAATTTTTCGATATAATATATCATTTCTTGCTCGAAACGGTTTTTATCATAATCGAAGTTTTCTATCTTTTGCAAAGCCTCAACAATACGTTCTTTTACTTTTTCAATTCTTTCAGACTCATATTGTTCTATTTCGACAAGAAGGGCACGTATATTGGCTATTTTTTCTGAAAACAATTTTGTCAGCATATCGCCCTCCTGCATCCTGAAAGAAGTTATCTGCTCCAACGCCTTGTTCACGGTATTTGCCACAACCGACCATTCTTCTTCGTCCAGCTCCTGAACTTCATACTTCAAAACATCGGGCAAGCGAAGCAATACCTGAAACCAATCTTGAGGGACTTCTATACCCAGATTATCGGCCGAACTTTTTATCTGGTTATAATATCCTTCCAGTATGTTCTGATTGATTTGCGACGATGTTTCCTTTCCTATATTTTCTATAAATATCAGAAAATCGACCTTTCCTCGTTCCATTTTTTGCGACAAAAGGTTGCGTATCGACATTTCTTTCTCCTTATAAATATTGGGCATGCGCACCGACAAATCGAGCTGCTTGCTGTTCAACGATTTTATTTCAACTGTTATCTTTTTTTGTTTCAGTTCGGCAGTTGCTTTGCCGAATCCTGTCATCGATTGTATCATAGTTTTTGTTTTACTTTTGTGCAAAAATACAACAATTTATTGCTTTCCTGTTATCAAAACACATTGAAATCATAAATAAGGCAAAAGACTCTCATTATGAAGGATGTGTAGCGGATAGCTTTACACGTAAAAGTATTTCATTAACTCGTAGTGCATTTAGAAAATAAAAGATAATTAACTGAAACATAATACATATTTACATTGTCATTGAGTCGCCTTCGCTCCTCGAACGTTGTTTCTGAGTAAAACGAAGGATCTGGATTGAAAATACATAGATTTTTCACTTCGTTCAAAATGACAAAACCAATATAAGTCTTATAATAAATGAGTTAACATCAAAGCCTTAAATGCACTACAGGTTTCATTAAAGAAAAACCAGAGGGACGAATCCCCCTGATTATTACACTTTCTGTCATTGTCTCTTGTCTTTAAAATTCTTTACCATCTTAGAAAATATTTTCTCCTGTTTCCGTTTCTCATGCACAGAAGTCGTATAATGCCATGCTTCCCGACGAAGTTTCAGGTAGTTCTCGTATACACCACGATCTATTTTGCCTGCCTCAACAGCCTCGATTACGGCACACCCCTTTTCGTTGACATGCTGACAATCACTAAATCGACATTCACCCTCATAGTCTGATATGTCTAAAATTTCAGACAGATTGTCGGCATTGTCATTGGTAACACCAAACAGCTTTATTCCCGGAGTATCAATCAATATGCCGGAGTTTGGTATCAGTACCATTTCTCTGCGGGTTGAAGTATGTTTGCCTTTGCCTGTCGAATCACTGATTGAGCCAGTCTGCAAAACCTGTTGCTTGCAAAGAGCATTGATCAATGTGCTTTTGCCAACACCCGACATACCCGTAAGCACAATAGTTTCGCCCGATGAAATAAACATTCGAAGATTATCAATACTTTCTACCGACTCCATACTCGTATAGAAAACAGGCATTTGCCGTGAAATATGTTTCAAATCCTTTTCTATTGCCTCTCGGTTGAAGCCTAAATCTGTTTTTGTTAAGATCAATACGGGTTTAATGCCTTCGTCTGCGGTTTGCAACATAAAACGCTCAATACGGCGAACATTAAAGTTCTCATCCAAACTTTGTACGATAAAGGCTTTATCGACAAAAGAGGCGATTGCCTGCTTCTCCGATACAGTTCCGCTTTTCAGCCGGTAAAGTGTCTTTTGTCGAGGTAGCAGGTCTAGGATAATGCCTTTGTCCGTATCAACGGGTTGAAAAATAATCCAATCGCCCGTACACGGATATTCAGACGATTCTTTTCCGTAGAGCATATTCCCGGCAAGTTCGCAGGTGTAAAACCCCGATTCGGCAACTACCTCGTAACAGGTTTTATGAGTAACCGTTACCCGCCCGTGTATGAGGTCTTTGTAGTTAGAGTTTTGTTTTTGTTGGAATAATTTTTCATTCCAACCATATGATTGTAAGTCATTCATTGTTTTGAAATTTTAGAAGAGAAGGCGTCAAAAGTTCTTTTCATCCCTACCCTGCCCTGAAAGGCATGGCTTATTATACAAAGATGTCACTTTTGGCTCATCCTCAAATGTATTTTACATACATGCGAAAACACTGCGATGCTTTCGTCATCACATGCAGAAAAAAAATAAAATTATTATAAATAGGAAATTACTCTCGAAAAGGCTTATCCGAGAGCAAAAGAAAGGACAATCTGTATAAGAAACACAGATTGTTTACTAAACCAAATCCGACTTAACTGTTTTTGTCATAGACTACAAAGATAAACATTTTTCCATCACGACAAAGAGGGCGTGTCCTTAAAAAAATGTTCCGTAAACGAGACCGGATATTGTTGCCATGATGATGACCAAAGATACATAGACAATGGTCTTTTGTGTACCCATAACACCTCGTATAACGAGCATATTTGGCAGTGAAAGCGAAGGACCGGCAAGAAGCAGAGCCAATGCAGGGCCTTTTCCCATACCCGAAGCAAGCAATCCTTGAACGATAGGTACTTCAGTGAGAGTGGCAAAGTACATAAAAGCTCCCGTAAAACTGGCGAAAAAATTAGATAGAAGAGTGTTTCCGCCAACCGCCCACTCAATCCATTCATTAGGTATCACTCCCGCAATTGCAATATTGTCGTGGGTAGAACCAAGCAGAAACCCTGCCGTTACCACACCGATAGCCAAAAGCGGCATAATCTGTTTGGCAAACCCCCATGCCGACAGTGTCCACTCTCTGTTTTCGGGGTCACGTTTATCCAACAATGTCATAATCGACAGTGAAGCGATGCCAACTACCATGGGTACGAGCGGAACCAATTTCGGGTTCAAGATAAAAAGATTGGCCAATACTGCCGAACTTGCTGTAACTACAACACCCCCTACAACCCACAGCCATTTAATTTTCAGAATGGCAATAAGCGAATAGGCTAGCATAAGAGCCAACATTCCTGTGATATACCATTTAGAGGTAAATACATAGAACCATATACTTGAGGTATCATTAGCAGCCGGAGCACCCCAGTTTGCAAAGACAAGGATCAATACTAAAGTGAAGAAATGAAACATTGTTTGCGACATCGGACGTTTAGCCGGAGGAACTACTATATTCATTTGTTCTTCCTTTCTTCACCTTTTCTTCTTTGCGGTAGATAAATGCCATTATCAAACCAATGACAACAGAAAAGAGAACTGCACCTATCATACGCGCCACGCCCATTTCTGTTCCAAGAATACGCCACGTAAGAATGATGGAAAGTATGCTGATTGCAGGGCCGGAATAAAGGAACGCAATAGCAGGCCCCAACCCTGCCCCACGCTTATAGATACTTGTAAACAGGGGCAATATCGTACAAGAACATACTGCCAATATAGCACCCGAAACGGCTGCAACCGTATAGGACAGCCATTTTTTTGCATTGGCTCCGAAGTATTTCAATACCGCACCCTGACTGATAAAGACGGCTATCACCCCGGCTATGAAAAAGGCTGGAAGAAGGCACATAACAACGTGTTCTTGTGCATACCATTTCGACAAATCGAGCGTAGCATCAATCGCTGTCATAAACCGCTCACTTCCTAAGGGCAAAAGAAATACAGCCATAAAGACAGCAACCATCCAAAACAGTATTTTCAACTCTTTTTTAGTTTCCATTTTTGGTTTTATTATATTCCTAACAACTTACAGATTTCGCTTTCGGAAGGAACATGGCCTTTGATCTTCACTTCGCCATCTACGACAATTCCGGGCAAGGTCATCACATTATATTTCATGATTTCCATAATATCTTCCTGTTTGGAGAGGTTTATGTCCAGATTGTTTTCTTCAATCACTTTCTTTACTGTTTCGTAGGTTGTTTTACATTTGGCACAACCTGTACCTAATACGATAATTTCCATACACTTGATATATTAAAATTGTTTCTAAACACTTACCCGTAGTGCATTTAGAAAATAAAAGATAACTAACAGAAATATAATACATATTTGCATTGTCATTGAGTCGCCTTCGCTCCTCGAACGTTGTTTCTGAGTAAAACGAAGGATCTGAATTGAAAACACACAGTTTTTTCACTTCGTTCAAAATGACAAAACCGGTATGAATCTTATAATAAATGAGTTAACATCAAAGTCGTAAATGCACTACGGGTTTTAAAGTTGTATTTTCCTGTTCGCAGTTCGTAATTCAACGAATATATAAAGCAAAAAAACAGCGATTAACAGCCTGTTTTTGAAGCGGTGACACTTTCTATAAATCCACCTAATAATTTTTCAACCGAAGACCAATTTTCTCTATTTATACAGTATTTAACCGTTGGAGGCACAATCTCTCCCTGTATTAATCCCGCATCTTTCAATTCGTTTAAATGCTGAGATAAGGTACTTTTGGCAATAGGTAGCAGCTCCGACATATCCCCGTGAAAACAACATGTCTGATTGGCTAGCATCTGAAGTATCGCAACCCGTATGGGATGCCCCATTGCTTTAGCAAAACGCGCTATCTGTTCCTGTTCTTTTGTAAGTTCTTGTTTTTGCATTGCTTTATTATTTTCAGTTCGTAAATATACGAATAGATTTTCAATTCGCAAAATTACGAATGACTTATAAAATGTAAGGGGTATATAACAATAAAAAAAGCACCTACAAATCAAATTTGCAAGTGCTTTTTTCAAGTAGCGGGACCGAGAATTGAACTCGGGACCTCATGATTATGAATCATGCGCTCTAACCATCTGAGCTATCCCGCCATGCCTTATTAGCGAGTGCAAAAATGTGTTGTTACACATGTAGTTACATGATTTGTCAAATAAACAGTTACACTCCTATTACTAATGTGTTTTTCTTTGGTTTACACGTTGGTTTACACAAATTGTTTTGTTAATAATTATTTTAATTCTCTTTATTCTAGTAACAATAAGTCATATTTCAGACTTGCTGTTTTCATTTTATCGGCTGCGAATGAAGTTGTATTTCACACTTTGGACAGATAGCCATATAATTCTCATTTTTCAAATCCGAACTTTTGTAATGAATCCATATTGCTTCATTTTCACATTGAGGGCAACAATAATCAAAACTCCCGTGCGGTGGTGGAACAATATTATTTTTGCATTTTGCAATATCTTCCCATGTTTGTTCTGAATCTAGTTCGTCAATTTCGCAATCGTCAATATTATTTTCTTCTGTATGGCTATTAATAACTGTTTCACTAGTTCCCTTTATAACAAAGTTCTCTATTGTAAGCGATTTGTTTTCTGAAAACAAAATCAATCCTCTGAAAAATTGTACCCCACCTATAATAATAGCCCCACCATATATAAAAAAGGTTCTTTTCTTATTTAGTAATTCAGGAGAGAATATAATTCCCAAAAGTACTAGAAGTATTCCAAACAAGCCAATTATAGCACCTATTGTCATTGTCTTTTGCGCATTCTTTTTATCTCTCTCTTTTATTCGGTTAAAAACATCATTTACAATACTTAAGGCTTCCTTTTCGCTCAAACATTTTTCATCAATTAATATCTTAACAATATCATTGAATGGTACTCTTTCATCTATTAACAAATGGATAACATATTGATATAGTGACCTATTTTCTTCTTGCATAATTATTTAATTACCAATTTCGTTTTAAATTTACTCTCTGTATTATCAAATTGATTTGTATTAATAGCTTCAATATTAATATGCCCTTTCATTGATTTATTAATATAGCCAACAAAAGAAAGTTCAATGCTAGGACAGCAATTTGCATCATCATTCAGATAAATACTTGAATTTCCAGACATTACAATAATTCCTTTGTCATTTCTAATACTATCAATCTGAAACCATTGATATTCTCTATTAGATAACTGCTTTCTATAATCTCTAATCGCCGTTTCAACTTTACTAATACAAGTATTATCAATTATATAGCTATTTTTACTAGAAATAACCGAAATATATAACGGTGGGTGTGCAGATGCTCCATTTCCATTTACACAATCAATCGGATTTATTTTGAAAATAACATCTTGTTTTCCATCTAGATTTATATCCACCATACAGGTATCAATATCAGAGTTGAACTTTTCTGACAAATTAGGCAAAGCATATCTTAAACTGTCTGTTTCCCATTTGTCGCCATATTTATTTATAAATTCTTCTGCATTGCTTAAACAACTTTCAACAAAATAACCTTTCTTTATTTCCTGTTTTCTCCATTGGTTAAATACTTCTTTTACGTTGTTCCAATCGGATAAATCAAACATAGAATTATTATTTTCTTTCTTGCTAGAAGTATTACAGGCAGAACAAAGGATAATTATAAATATACCGATTCGAATTTTCATTCTATTTTGTTCATTAAAAAGGTAAATCATTAATACAGTTGGCGCAAAGACTATTACCAATCAAAACTTCATCTGAAAATTTTAGTTCTGTTAGTTCCGTACAGTTTGAAAACGCTTCATATCCAATAGAAAGAACACTTTCGGGAATTGTAACATTCCCTAATTTGCCACAATCAGCAAAAGCATAGCATCCAATAGCAATTACTCCTGTCTGAATATCAACGTTTAGCAATTCAGTACAATTGGCAAAGGCATTACATCCAATCGAAATTACATTGCTTGGGATTGTAATACTTATCAACTCAATACAACTTTGAAAAGCACTAGTCCCAATTGATTTAACAGCATTACCAATAACTATATTTGTCAATCCTGTACAATAAAAAAAAGCGTTGTTTTCAATGCTTGTAACATTATTAGGAATAACTAGATTTGTTAAATTCTTACAACTAAAAAAGGCTCTTTCTCCAATTGAGACAACAGTATCAGAAAGAGTTACATTTATTAGATTATAGCAATTAGAGAAAGCACTTGCACAAATATCTGTTACTCCATCTGGAATATCATAGTTATTTGATTTCGCATTTGGGTACACAATCAGTAAGGTTTTTTCTTTATTAAAAAGAACTCCGTCTATTGTGGAATAATACGAATTTTCATTTGAAACTATGAACTTTTTCAATCTAGTGCAATTACTAAAAGCAGACACACCGATATAAGTAACTGTTTTAGGAATTGCAACATTTGTTAATTCCACACAATGACAAAATGCGTCTTTTCCAATATAAGTTACACCCTCTGGAATTGTTATGTATGATAATTTTTCTGAATTAAGAAAAGCATAACTTTCAATGAATACACATTCTTTAGCTATGGTATATTCTGTCAATTCTGGATTTCCTTTTATCAGAACTTTTTTATCAATACTATATATTACACCGTATTCGTCTATCCATTCATTATTATTCATATTTTGCGTTATGTTTTCCATGTTCATAATTTACGTATTAAAGGACAAAATCAAATCTTTCTTTATTATTGAAATTTAATTTGTTCTTGTAGGTTTTTTATTTATAAATCTATTTTTCAAATAAATACAATTCATTGATAGTGTTTTTATTACGAGGAGTAAAAGTTATATATTCTTTTGTTATAGTTAAAATATACTGCTTTGGCGGTATATGTTCAAATCCTGTTATTTGCTTTTTCTCAACAAAAAAGTGAAATATATTTCCTAGTTCATTGTCATAAGTATTTTTACTGCTAGCAACACTATATACCCCATTTATATCATCATCTTTTCGCTCTGCTATAATTTCTAACGTTTCGTCAGAATCAAGATAAAAAGACACTTTATATGTATAAGAGCGTTGGTCATCATAAACATAAACACTTTTTGTTGTAAGCCTTAAGGCATCTTGGGAATATGACATTATTGAAATAGAACACAATATGAATATAAAGATTAATTTTTTCATTTTACTTTTTTAATAGATTTCCAATGCTTGACTTTTTATTGATATAATTTTACTTCCTTGCGGAACGGATACTTTAGAGTGTGCTTGAAAATAATGTTCCTTTGTTTCTTTTGTTACTCCTATTGATCCATAAGTATTTTCATTAATATATCCTGTCTTCGTTTCATAAAAATACTTATAGGATACTTCATCTATGGTATAATCAGTATCATTAAAGAGGGTATCAGTCCCCAGATAAGAGCCCTTTTTAATGTACACATACTTTGCTATATTATTTTTTATATTTTGTATTTTCAACTCTTGTTCTTCAATTGCTCTTTTTTTTGCAATAGCTTCGTGTTCTTTGGCTCTTTCAATATCTTCTTTTGTTTGTCTTTTATAAATAACGGGCTCTCCTAGTTGCTCAAATAAACCAAATGCTTTTAATGTATTTTCGTCAATTATAACCAAACTATCTATGTCAAACTCAGGATATATTTCATTCGAGTTCGATGTCCTATTCAAATTAAAAAAATCATTCTCTCTAAATTGTAATTTAGGGTTACTGAAAGTAGAATAAATTATATCATAAGATATTTTTACAGTAAGCGGATAGGAATATGTCGCTTTGTAAACAGAATCTCCTTTACTATAAATTCCAAATGAAATTGTGTTGCCGTTTTCATTCATAAAAGTAGAATTTGACAAAGATTCGAGAATTTCAGTATTCTTATTACATGAAATACAAAAGGAAGATATAAAGACGAGTAAATATATTTTTGTTTTCATAAATCTCAGATTATTACTATTGATTTCACAGATTAAAATAGATTGTACTGTATGCGCCTATTTGTGCATAATAAACATCATTTCTACTATCATAATAAATAGTAGCATACGGAGAAAGATATGTATATCTTGTTGCAGATTGACCAAAATAAGTTTGTTTTGGCACTATTCGATAAGCTATTACACAATCTTTTGCTTGTGTTTGGTATGATAAAAGACCATTTCTTGTTGGAGCACTACCCACTTTTGCAATTTTAATCATAACTTTCTGTGTTGAAACTTGACCAAGATATTCGGTTTGCATAGTTGCAGAGACTGTTACTACTTCTGACAAAATTTCGTTTTGCCCTTGTACTACTAGGCAAAGAAATAAGAATAAAATAGGAATGATTACTTTTTTCTTCATATCTGTTTGTATTAGTTCTGTCTTTCCGTTCCCTTGAAAAACAATTGTATAAAACAAGAAAGTGCAGGAACGTTAAGTCTAATCTGTCTCAGGAGTATCGCCAAACACTCGTTACACGGATAAACAACGCCCTGCACTCTTATTTATATATAAATCAATCATATACAAACAGAACGCAAGTGTTAGTTGTCTATTAATCTCGTGTAACATTGGAAAATTGGCGATTCTCTGAAACAAGAATAATATCTTAAACACTTTCGTTTAAATAAAAAGTCCTTCCATTAACTAACTCTTTAGCCAAATGGAATTATTGCAAATGTACGAAATTCATTGAATTAATAAATGCAATTCAAAATTTAAACTTTCAATCTAGAACATATCTATTATACAACCTCTTAACGGCTGTTATATCGAAATTGCAACCTCGCCTTGTCCTGAATCCATTTTGATTCAATTGCTTTACAATCTCGCTCCATTTAGAGCCACCTTTTCGCATCATGGTTATAAGCGTACTTGCTTTTTTATTGGCTTCATTCGACAAAGCATTTTCTTTTCTCGTTGCACAACCTTTTGAAATATTCTCTAGGGTTAAACCGTTATTTTTTGGATTGCCTAACTTTACGCCTTGTTTCTTTTTCTCTGCCAGAGCCTGTTTTGTTCGTTGGCTGATTAGTAAGGCTTCATTTTCAGCAATAGCACTAATAATATGAATTGTTAAACGGTTTGCAGTCGGCATATCACAGCAAACAAAATCAATATTTGATGCTTGTAAAGAAGTAATAAAATTTAAGTTCCTTGCAAGCCTATCTAACTTTGCAACTAGTAAAGTAGCATTATTGATTTTGCAACATTCTAGAGCCTTGTTTAATTGTGGTCTGTTTGCGCTTTTCCCTGTTTCTATTTCGGTAAATTCCGCAATGACAATACTATTCTTAATGTAGTTTTCTACAATGGTCTTTTGTGCTTCCAATCCTAGACCGCTTGCACCTTGTTTCTTGGTTGAAACTCTGTAATAAATAACATATTTCATAACTTTTTCTTTACTAGTAAAAAGTAGCATAACAATAACGAACGTTATTAAAATGCCACTATTGATTAATTGACTAAAAATGACAAAGCCCATACTAATAAAGCATAGGCATTTGTCATTCCCTCAATAGAATTTTGGCGATTTTCTAAGACAGGGATTTATTTATAATTTACCTTCATCCGCATAACTGTAATATGATTCGGAAGTGATAATAACATGGTCTAGTAACGATATATCCATTATTTTACACGCTTCTATTACTTTCCTAGTCATATTATCATCGCTTTGACTAGGGTTGAGGTTTCCGCTAGGGTGGTTGTGGCTTAATACAATTCCGCTCGCATTGCTTAATATCGCACTTTGAAGTATCAAACGAATATCGACAACGGTTTCAGATATTCCGCCCTCTGAAATATTGAACACGCCTAAAACTTGATTTGCTCGGTTTAGTAACAATACTTTGAAATATTCTCTAAACTCTATTGTATCAGCATCAAAGCAATTCAATAGTAATTTGTACACACTTTCGCTAGATAATACTTTCGGGCGTTCAGATGCCTTTTGTTTTGTCTTATACGACAATTTTACTTCATTTACGGTAAATAGATTTTCCATTATGATATGTTTTAAATGACAAAAGCCACTCCGTTGGTGGAATGGCTTTCGCTTGTATTTATAATTTTGTTTTATTTCTGATTAATTCTTTCTTTTAATTGACTTTTCTTGCTTCTTATTCTAGAAAAGAGTTGATATTATTAAGGTTTTAAGACAGTTTTTTCAGAGAACAAAAAATACCTAAATTTCCCTCTGTCTTTTTCTAAACCGATTCTTAAATATTTTTTGCGTGAAGGATTTATTTTTCCTTAGTCAGAGGTAGGAGGGGATATTTATCTATCTAAGCCGCCATTTATATATGATTCTTTACTTTTAATTTATGGGAAGGGGGTATTTTTTGAGGATAGGGTTATAATTGTGAATGTATCTCATGTTTTCCTATTTTTATTCCTTATTTGACTTTTCCTTAGAAAGAGGATAGCAGAAAATAATAAGAGATTTAAGAATCATTTTTATCTAGTAAAGGATAATTTTTGATTGATATTTTGAGTTATTCTTGACCGCATTGAAAGTTTCTAAAGTCTCATGTAAAATCTAATTGAATATTTTTTTTAAAATTTATGGATATTTTTATTAACTGTCAGTAATATTTTATATATTTGCACCATAGTTCTTTGAAATGTGTTTTGAAAGGAAATAACTAGGTGGAGAATTTCACTTATTGTTTAATTAAAATTAAACACCCTAAAAGGGGTTTCGGGTCAAAAGCATGAAGTCGTGATGCGTAAATATGCATCATTGTATTGATTAGTAATACATTATTATTGACTTTTGACTTGATATGCTTCAATATTATTAATGAAGCAGGAATTTTAAAGAGGTGTATAGAGAACATTGTCTACGCACTTAGGATATTTTCCTATTCTAAGAGAATTTAATGAATAAATTGCTTGGTAATTAATGAAGCAGGAACAAGTGATTTTATTAACAAACAATTAAATTCAATTATTATGTCTAGATTACAAAGACTTCAAAACATCAATGGATTGATAGAAATATTGCAATCCATTGCAAAGAACCAGTGTTCTCTTTCAGAGATGGATGTTCATTTATTAAATGAGGCGATAGCTAAATTAAATAGATTGAAAATAAAAAAAGGTTTGACTAATAAACATTATCAACTAGAAATAGTGAATATTGTTGAACTCATTTTTAAGTTTTTAACTAAATAGCTGCAAATTATGAAAACACATTTACATCCAAACATTTCTCTGACACCCTTTAATTTTTTTAATATGAATTTAGGAACAATCATAAAAAAGATGAGAAAACAACGAAGTCAAACTCAACAAGAGTTTGCCTCTAGTTGTGGTATTACTCAAACATATTTATCTCAAATAGAAAATAATAGCAAAGAACCAAATTTGTCAACCTTAAAAGAAATAAGTAAAAAACTAGACCTTCCATTGCCTATCCTTTTTTTTCTTTCCCTCACAGAAGAAGATATTGTGCCAGAAAAAAGAAAAGCATTTGAAGAATTAAATCCATCAGTAAGAACATTGATAAATGACTTCTTCAATGTTTAGCAAAATTCATTTTCCAAGTGTAATCGGCTTTGAGGAAGTTGAATTAAAAGAATTAATCAAGTTTATTGACAATCAGTATAGAGAATGGGATGAAATCAAATTTGACAAAAAAACAAATTTTCCAAAGACATACAAGGATGGCACCATTAAGAAAAGAACAATTAGACCATCAAAAGCAAAATTAAATTTGGTTCAACGAAAAACTAGAGAATTGATTTTGTCAAAAATTGAGTTACCAACAAATGTTCACGGTGGGAGAAAAAAGCATAGTAACATAACTAATGCTAAATCACATCAAGGAAAAAAATACATTCTTACTACTGATTTAAAGGACTTTTATCCATCTGTAAGCCATAAAACAGTTTACAATACTTTTATTGATTTGGGCTTTAATAAACAAAGTTCATTTTATCTGACAAGATTTACAACATGGAAAAAAGAGTTGCCACAAGGAACACCAACAAGTACAGATATTTCAAATATTATTTTCTTAAAAACTGATTTAGAGCTAATAGAACTTTGTAATGAACGCCAAATAACATATACAAGGTATATCGATGACTTAACCTTTTCTGCCCCCTTTGATTTTCAAAATTCTATTAAAGATATTATTGATATTATAAAAGCCTCGAAATTAAAAATAAGTTGGAGAAAAACAATTTATGAAGGCAAACAAACAGTTACAGGAATAATTCCTCTTTTGAATAAAATAACTGCTCCAGAGAAAATTCTTAAAAAAGTTGAAGAAGAAAAACAATTGCCAGATAATTTTTTGAAACCATATACTAATTACAACAACAACATTAAAAAAATTAGCAAACAAAAGAAAAAATAAATGTCCGGGACTTTTGCCTTATAAAATCCTCATATTTTTTAGCTAACTCTACTGTGAATTGCCATTACAGCTTCTCTCTTTGAGGAATAACTATTCCCTTTTTTGTCAATAAAACTCCATTTGTCATTCAATTTTACATCTGCTATTCCTTCGGAAAAGTTTCTAACCGATTCATATACACAAGGGATTATTTCTTTTCCCATAGCATCTATAAAACCGTATTTATATTTTAATCTAACAATTGATGAATCTTCGTCTTTGCTTAAACACTCTATTGAGTCATAAATACAAGACGTTATTTCTTCTCCTTTTATATTTAAAATCCCCCATTTATTGTTGACAGAAACAATGAATAAGTCTTTGGTATAGAATCTAGTTTCAGCATATATAAAAGGACTTAAATTATTGCCTTCTTTATCTATTAGACCATATTTCCCATTTTGTTTTGCAAAAAACACCCCATCCCCAAGCTGTACACTTTCATAGATAAATGAAACCTCTATGTTTTTCTTTTTGCAGTTCAAAATCCCATACTTACCATTCAATCCAACTATAAATATTCCATCTGCAAGTTGTCGAGAAATTCTATCATAAACAATAGGGATAACTTCCTGTCCATTTTTATCAATACATCCAACTTTTTTATTTAAAACAACAATAGCTATTCCATCTTGAAAAGATCTTCTAAGAATAAATTTTAACTTCATCTTCTCTCGTCCTTGAGGAATCTCTGTTCTTATAGGGGCATCATATATTATGGGGATATGAGTAGATACCCCGATTTTTATGGGGTCGTAAATATTGGGAATAATCAAAGTTTCAGTTTTATCAATATAGCCTATTTTAGAATCTTTCACAACTAAAGCTAAACCTTCTGAAAAAGCTCCTGCAAATTCATATTGTAAAGGAATAATGATTTTCCCTGTTTCATCTATATAACCCAATTTTCCATTTTTACCCACTAATGCTAAACCTTCTGAAAAAGGATAAATACTGTCAAAACCATCACAGATTTCTTCTCCTTCTCTTGAAATACAGCCATAATTCCAATAATAATATGCTGTACGTATAGTACCAGTATAGACTTTTCTACCAACTATTGCTAATCCATTCTTGAAAGATTCAACGTAATCGTATTTACATGGAATAACTCCTCTTCCCTTTGTATTTATAAAACCATATTTATCATCTCTTTTTACAATAGCCATCCCTTCTGAAAAAGGTTGAGCAAAATCATATATACAAGGGATTACTTCTTTACCCGTTTTGTCAATAAAGCCATATTTTTCATTTGAATCTATAACAAAAAGTTTTTTATTAAAACTTTCCTTCTCAGTATATTTCTTTAAATCTGGTTTTGAATCATCTAGAATGAAATAATCAAATATTTTATCATCTTCTTTTGATTTAGGATAATATCTTTCGGGAAATCCAAATTCATCTTCAAAATTAAAACCATAATCATGATCTACATTTGTAAGCCATTCACATATTTTCGGATTAGCATAAAAATTTATTTCTGAAATTTGAAACTCATCTTGTATGAATTTGAATAGATCATCTATTGTTTTGAATTTCTCTGTATTAGGATGCTTGTCATTAATATATCTACGTTGGTAGAAAAAACACTGCTGCTGATGTGAATATCTGAAATTTGATCGGTACTTAAAATGTAATATATAAAAGTCGATATATTCTCTGATTTGTTTATAGTTAAACTTTCTCCCCCAATCGCATTTTCTACCTAAACGGTTGAAAAAATGTTCGGCAGTATATTTAATAGTATTTTCAATAGTTTTAGTATTCTTGATAAGAACTAATATATTCCAGTTTTCTTTTGTTTGTGGAGAATTTACATTTTGATATTTTTCAATAACTAGATCAACAAAAGGAGAAAAAATTGTTCTTATAGCCTTTTTATAACATTTTCCTCTTTCTTCTGGGGTAAGTGTGTCTAAACTATCAGGACGATAATCATCTAAGCAATATTTTGTTTCTATTTTATTAAATACCTTGTTGTAACAAGTAAATGGATTGATTGTATCGGATTGATATATGTTCAAATCAATGATTGCTTTAATATCTAGTGCTGTCAATAAAGCATCCCAAGAATTTATATTAATAACAGTTGGGTCAATACAATAGAAGTTCATAGCTTTTAATTATATCAAAATGAAAATATTAAAGCAAAAATACATATAAAAACCAAAACACAACTAACCTCTAATCCCAAAGTATAAAAAATTGAGATTAGAGGTATATCAACTCTATTTTTGTATAAAGTAGGACATTTTCTGTTTTGGGGGTATATAACCAATAAATTCTAAAAAATGTCCTATCTAGAAAATATTATGAAAAACGTTTCTTTCCTAACAAATATCCTCGTTGCCCACTTACCTTAATACCGTAATTGGTTATTCTAAAGAACTCTTCTATTTTTCTTGCTGTATATGGGCTATTGTCACCGTAAGAAGCATAGATTTGTCTTAGTTCTTTCTTTATATAATTGACTGGGTATCTTCCACCCTCTTGAAAAACAGCATATACAGAAGTCATAATCGGAAATCGGTCTTTCCCGTTTTTGCTTCGATGTATAATTAAGTCTAGATTCATTTTCTTGTCTTTCATTAGATTATCTTTTGTGTAATCTTCTCCTAATTCCTCGTAAACTTCAACTATCAAGCTATCTTCTCTGTGTAATGAATCTCGAAATTCCTTAAATAATGGCTCGTCATAAACATCTTCTTCTCCGTTAAGCAAATCAAGTTGTTCGATAATCGCTAAGCGTCTTTCTTTTTTATTATCGGCTCTGCTTATTTTCAAACGGTCTTCATCGCCTAGAGGCAACGGATAATATTGATATTTCACAGTGAAATGTTCGGAAATCTCATAGGCTTGTTTTAATCTAGAGGGATATATGTAATAACTTTTTACTCTTTCTTCGTCAAAGTAGTTATCAATGGCAAAATGATTTTTATTTCCCTCGCTATCAATATATTTAGCGTAAGTAATCCGCTCTAATGCTTCTCTTAATGTTTCTCTTACTCCCTCGTTTGTTGCCGTTTTGAATAGCTGTTTGATTTGTAAATATATTTCGTGGCAACCAGCCAGATAATTTTCTAATTGTTCTGGGGTTTTATGAGATAAATATGAATTAGTATTAGAAACATGGATTATTCCACCTGTACCATTTCTGAAACGTCCTATTATTTGCACTGATTCTGTGTGTGGGTCAATCATGGAATGTTTTGCATAGAATAAATCAGAAATAATTATAACTGTCGGTTTTGTGCTTAAATCAATATCCACCGCTGAAAAGAATCTACTAGTAAAAAAGGTGTATTGTTCTAGTTTTACATTATTGTTACTGTCAAACTGTAAATTTGAATAAGCATCTGAATAGCCTAATTTTTCTAATTTATCAACACTGTCTTGCGAACAAAATACTTTGGAACAACTTTCTAGATTGAATTTTTTTATAATTGCCAGAATTGTATCTGTTGAGTTCAAGAAAATACAAATATGGTCTTTATTTTCACATCTAGTCAATATTTCTCTGAATATTGCCACAACATTATTAGTGGTTACTAATTGCATCTTCTGGGTATAATCATAATCGGGTACAATTTTGATAACTTGAAAATCTTGTTGTTCAAATCGGGGATCGCTAGGTAATATTGGAGTTGCCGAAACAAAAGCCTTGTTTTCAAAGAGGAAAAAATCTTCAATCGGTAATGCGATGCCATTACGATAATCAATATCTTTAATAATTTTGTCACACTCATCAAAAAGCAGCATATAATCTTTATAGCAATCAATCTCTAGTAATAACATTGCTCGCATGACTTTAATAAAACTTTCGGGAGTTGTCATAATCTTTTTGTATTGTCCTTTTTCCAGAGGTCTATCCAGATAGTCAATTATATTATTAGTAGATATACTTTCATATACTCCGAATAGATTATCTTGCTTGTGTTTTTTCATTTTCCCTTTGATAACAGGAACATTCGGCTCAATAATGATAGAATGACGCTTTGATTTGATTTCTAGAGTAGTTGCACCCACTCCGGGTATTGTCTTTGCTAGAATCGTATTCGTTGGAATTTCTTTCATTATATCTTCTAAAAATTGTCCTTTGCTGATTGTTTTGGGTTCTGTAGATAAATCGAAATGTAATTTATTTTTGCTCATAATTTTATCTTTTAATTGGGTGTAAGAATGGCTAGATACATAAAATGTATCTTGTCTAGATTGAAAATTGAAAGGGAGAAAGGGCAGGCAGAATTACCTGCCCTTTGAGTTAGTTGTTAAGCGTTTACATACGCTTTAAGTTCTGGATTCAAATATGGTTTGTAGATTATAACACCACGTTTGTAGTAGCTAGAGAACATCTGACCGTTAGTTGTGTAAGTCATATTCATTGTTTTGCCTTGTGACTTCTCATTTATAAACAATACATACTCGAAGTTTGTCATTTGCTTATTAAACGATTCCAAATCGTTAGCATTGATTGCGGAAATGTCAGCTGATTTTCCTCTTAAAACAGCCACGATCACATTTAAAATTCCATCATTCACTTGAAGAGAAAATTCGATTCTGTCTGTACCTTGTTTTGTTGCTTTTACCCAGAAATATGATTTACCTTGCTTATTTGTTCTAGGTTGTAAAAAGAAATAATATCCAGATTGTGCAAGTTTAGCAAATCTCTCTAACGCAGGTTGATTGCTTATCTTTATCTCTTCTACTTTTACCGTTTCTTTTACTTCGTTAAAATCAATGTTTAGTTTTAAAATAGATTCTGTCATTTTTGAATTGTTTGATACGTTAATACTGTTTTTCTCACTCACTTGATTTTTGTTTGCTTTTGTTGACATAACTTTAAAATTTAATTTGTTTGAGAACTTATTTTTACTTTGTCAAGTAAGTTGCGCAACCGTTTGACATTACAAATGTGAGGAAAAGGCAAAACGTGTCTGGGGAGTAATTAAAACCAAAAACAGGCTCAATTACTCCCAAAATATCAAAGTGGGAAGAAATGAAAGGGTAAGTTGTTATTTATAAATTAGATAAGTCGTATCTGCGAAGTGGCATATTTAATTTTTCCTCAAAGGTTTCTGGCTGTTTTTCTTGAATATTGGAAAAAGCGTTGCGCCAAGGTAAATCCCATTGAGGGGTATAACCTCGCTTTAGCATATCTTTTAACCAATCCCTAACATTGACTAGAATCAAATCATGCGGAATATTTAGGTAGTCCAGATAATCAATAATGAATTGGCAAATTTCTTCGCTTATGCGTGTTTTGGAGTTTTTAAATCTAGAATGATGGTTATAGAGTAATTGATAAGTTCCCCAAATCAGATTATTAGTTATTCGGTTGTTGAATTTTCGCCCTGCTTTACCTTTATTATCTGGTAATAGTTGATTTATCTTTTCTAGATTCAAGTCTGGGAAACGTTCTTTAAATAACTTTTCCATATCATCTAGAAACCAAGCACAAGAATTAATATCTATTTTATCTTGTTTGTAAGTTAGGGTTACTTTTGAACCTCTGTGTTTCTTAGTTTTTGATTCTAGAATGATTTTATAGAGGGATAATATTTCTGGATAAATACGATTATGTAAGACACTTTCATATTCAATGTCTAAAGCATCAATGATAAAAGATTGTTTAAATAATCCTGTATTTTCTTTGTGATAAGCATAAGACATATAAGTCAGGCACAGATATACAATATCATCATCGGTAATAACTTCTTCTTCCTCTGAATCATCATCTAGAAATATAAAATAATTACCGAATTGTTCGGACATTGATTTGTCAGTTGGAGTGGTTGTTATAAAAGTCAAGTTTTTATTTTCTCTGAATGATTGTTCATAATCAACTGTCAGAATACCGTTTTTTATTTTCTTGTATTCAATTCCGCTATTTTCAACACAATGTTTTATTTCATCAATAAACATAGTAGAATGAAAATCATAGTATTTTGCCATTAATGGCTCTGCTAGTTGCAGATATTCAGAGTTTATGTGAATGTACATGGTAATAGGATTTTCTTCAAAAATACGAAAAAGACCGCTCCAATAATGAAAACGGTCTTTGTATTTACAATCAGATATATTCTTTACTAGAGTAAATTCTTCATTGCTTCGTCAATTTGTGAGTTTTCAAAGCTGTCTAAATAGATTTGAGTAACTTTTTCAGAACTATGTCCTAAAGATTCACTAATTATAGAAGTATTGACACCAGAACGTTTTAAAACGGTCGCAAATGAATGTCTTGCAACATAGGTTGTTAAATTAATAGGTAACTCCAAATATTCTCCAATCTTTTGTAAGCATTTATTCATTTTTTTGGCAAACTTGCGAATACGGTAATGTTGTTGTAACTCTGTTTTGTGAATGCTATTGTTATATATAGGAAACAGATATTTATTGTCAGAAGTTTGATATTTTTCGATTAACTCTAAAGCCTTTGGCTGTAAAGAAAAAGAAATCGGTTTGCCTGTCTTATGTCGATTATATACAATTCGATTATTTTCTATGTTCTCTTTAGTTAAATATGCTATGTCAATAAGATTGATTCCACAACCAAGATAACTAAAAACAAAAAGATCTCGACTCAACTCTAAAAGATTGCTCTGATAGTTGTTGATTGCTGTAATGTCTAAATTGACTATTGCGTTCATATCCGACTTTGTAATGGCTCTTTTCTTTGTAACAGACTTTAGCTTACTTACCTTGAAGTCATTAAAAGGATAGTAATCTTTCTTGACAATATTATCGTCAATTGCTCTATTATATATTGCCCTCAATGCTCTGAAACGAACACCCATTGTATTTTCGGAATTGCCATTATTGCGCATCCACGATTCATATTTCTTTAACCACGCAACATCAATTTCTGAAAATAAAATATCCAAATTACCGCCAAAAGTTTTCATTGAATTAAGAGCAAACTTGAACGAATTAGCGTTGCCAATTCGCTTCTCCTTTATCATCAATTCAATTATTTGATTGAAATAATTTTCAACTGTAATCTTTTTTATTGGCTTATGAACCGACTCAATTAGTTTACTTGCAGAAAAGTCTTTTTCAATAGATTGAAACTCTAATACTTGTTTTCGATATTCGACAGATTTTTGTTCTATAATATTTAGAATCAAATCTTTATTAGGGCAGTTTGTTTTTGGCTTGTTCTTCTCAAAATCCCAATTCTCTGCTTTTACAGAGATTCCAATACTTAAATAACGTCTTTTTCGGTCTTTCGTAACACGTAGCATCAGAGGATGTTCGTTGTTTTTCAATACTTTAGACTTGTAGCAGATAACATCAATTGTTGCACTCATGGTTTACACACTGGTTTACACAACCTGTATCAAACCCACTAAAACCATACCTAAACACAATAAAAAAAGGCTCACATTTTCATGTAAACCTTTCATTTTCAAGTAGCGGGACCGAGAATTGAACTCGGGACCTCATGATTATGAATCATGCGCTCTAACCATCTGAGCTATCCCGCCATGCCTTATTAGCGAGTGCAAAAGTATGGCATTATTTTGAACTTTGCAATACTAAATGCGATTTTTTTCGATATTTTTATTAATTATGCTCAAGTTTTTCTGATTCATAGAATAGATATTATTACGTTTTCTCAGGCAAATACAATTTGCCCTACCAATTTTTAATCAACAAAAATGATAGAACGTTTTCAACCTCCGATTCGCATTATTAACAAAAAAAGCTAAAAAAGTAGTCCTTATTTTGATTAACTTTGCTTTCTTGTAAAACTGAAAAAACATAAATGAATCAGAAATATCCGTCAAGTTTGTTGGAAACTGCTGTAAATGAATTTTCCAAGCTTCCGGGAATTGGTCGAAAAACTGCGCTACGTCTCGTCTTGAATCTTCTGAGGCAAGATATGGATTCTGTAGAGAGTTTCGCTTCGGCTATTTATAACTTGAAAAAGAACGTGAAATATTGCCAGTCTTGTTTCAATATTTCGGATGAAGATATATGCCCCATCTGTTCCGATAAAAACCGGGATGCTTCTACGGTATGCGTTGTGGAAAACGTAAAAGATGTGATGGCTATCGAAAACACTTCCCAATTCAGAGGATTGTATCACGTTTTGGGGGGCATTATTTCGCCCATTGATGGGATCGGGCCTTCCGATCTGCAAATAGACAGCCTGGTAGAGCGAGTCTCGGCAGGAAAAATAAAAGAGATAATATTGGCGTTAAGCACAACAATGGAAGGTGATACCACCAATTTTTATATCTACAAGAAGCTGTCGCAGTTTGAAGGAATCCGAGTTTCCGTGATTGCCAGAGGTATTTCTATCGGAGACGAAATAGAATATGCCGACGAAATCACGCTGGGACGTTCCATCGTGAACCGCACACTTTTTAGCGAATCATTTAAAATATAACAAACCGATGGAAAAAAGCCAACTATTGGATAAATCATATAAGCAGTTAAGAATTTTTTATTTTGTCAATCTGGCAATATTGCTTGCCGGATTTGCGTTAGTAGTGTTAAACAAGCCTGCCTCAAACAACGAATATGTAGCTGTTCAGCAATTATTTATTATACTAACCATTGCGGGAATTCCGTCGGCGTTGAAATTATTTTATTGGCAATTGAAAAAAATATTAAATACAGACAACATAAACCGATATAAATCAATATATTGCATTCGGATTGCCATCTTAGATTTTCTTTTTGTAGTAAATTTGGTAAGTTTATACATTACGGGAATTATGAATTTTTCATATATGGCAATCATTACTATATTTGCACTTTTCTTCTGCTTGCCAAACGAAGATCAGCTGGAAATGGTGATGTACAGAGAGCCTGAGATGGAAGATGATGAAACAGAAAGTGAAGAACTAGAAGATTGATATAATTTAATAAAAAAACACCAAAGTATGATTATCGCTGTTGATTTTGATGGAACAATTGTAGAACATGAGTATCCTAAAATAGGAAGAGCAATTCCGTTTGCTATCGAAACTTTGCTTCAATTGCAAAAAGATAGGCACCAATTGATACTGTGGTCGGTAAGAGATGGTGATCTGTTGCAGGAAGCAGTAGATTATTGTGCAAAAAAAGGACTGATATTTTATGCCGCCAACAAAAACTATCCGGAAGAAGATGTTGCCAAAGCGTCACGAAAACTGAATGCAGACCTTTTCATTGATGACAGAAACTTGGGAGGTTTACCCGATTGGGGTGTAATATACCATGCAATAAAAGCAATGGAAAAAGGAGAAACATCCTTCGAAAAAATAATGATGATGTCGGGCGAAAGCGAAACAGGAAGAAGAAAGAAAAATTTCTTGATCCGTTTGGGCGAAATGTTCCAGAAAGACCGTTATTGAACGGGGTAATATTATAAATGTATTTAGAAAATTCAATATTAAAACTCAGGGCAGTAGAACCTGAGGATTTGGATGTTTTGTATAGTTGGGAAAATATTTCCAGCCTATGGAAACATGGCAACACTCTTGCGCCTTATTCTAAACTGAGTTTACGGCAATATATAAACGATTCGCTGTCGATGGATATATTTCAGAGTCGGCAGTTGCGGCTGATGGTTGTCCTGAAAAATTCGGGAGTCGCAATAGGCACGGTCGACCTCTACGATTTTGACCCGCACAACGAGAGGGCAGGTATCGGCATATTGGTCGACGAAAACCATAGAGGGCAAAAATATGCGTCAGAAATTTTGCAGATTATACAAGATTACGCATTCAATTTTTTACATTTGCACCAGCTTTATGCACATATAGGCACAAACAATGAAATCAGCATCAATCTTTTCAGCAAGGCAGGTTATAAAGAAGCCGGCAGGCTGAAAGACTGGGTGAGCACTGATAAGAAAACTGAATATGAAGATGTTTTGGTTATGCAATTGTTTGCATGTGAGTGATATACAATGATTGAAGATATAAAGAAAGCATGTGAGGTGATGATGTCGGGCGGGATAATCCTGTATCCGACGGATACTATATGGGGCATTGGCTGTGATGCGACAAACGAGTCTGCCGTTAGAAAGGTTTATGAACTGAAAAGACGGACAGACAGTAAGGCTTTGATTGTGTTGCTCGATAATCCGGTGAAATTGGATTACTATATATCGGATGTTCCCTCCATTGCGTGGGACCTGATAGAAGTTTCGGATAAGCCTTTAACTGTTATATATGATGGTGGGCGAAACCTTGCTCCAAACCTGATTGCCGAAGATGGTAGCATAGGCATACGCATTACGCAGGAAAAATTTTCACAGGAACTTTGCCGAAGGTTCCGAAAAGCAATTGTATCTACATCTGCCAACATAAGCGGAGAGGCTTCGCCCTCCAATTTTGATGAAATAAGCGACGAAGTGAAAAAAGGTGTGGATTATATAGTAAATTACAGGCAAGATGACTCTACTTCTCACAAATCTTCGAGCATAATAAAACTCGGAAAATCGGGAGAAGTGCAAATTATAAGAAAGTAAAAGAAGATGAAATGTTTTTTTAGTTTATTCGTGTTTTTATTCGTTTATGTAGTATCTGTCTTTTCGCAAGGCGGCCATGTAGAAATATTCGAAGAAAAAAACCGTTTTGGGTTGAAGCACAATAATAAAGTAACAGTAAAGCCGAAATATGAAGATATAAATCACATTTTCACCAGATATTTCAGTGCCACCCAGCAAGGAAAAGAAGGTGTGATTGACATCAACGGACGTGAGATTGTGCCTTTCGAATACGATAAAATCAGTTCGTTCAGGGACGATATGTTTCTTGTTAATAAAGGAAATAAATTGGGACTTGTAGACAACCTGAACACAACTGTATTGACGGTCAATTTTGAGAGAATTGAACCTTTGGATGATTTTTTATATACAATCACCCAGAACTCGAAGATAGGCATCATGAGCAAGTTTGGTTCGATGAAGCAATATCCTGTCTTTGACAGTATAGAACCATTTAGCGACCACCTGTATATGGTTAGTTCGGACGGAAAATACGGACTGATGGACAATTCGGGTGAAATGGCTCTGGACATTGGTTTTGGACGTATAACTCCATTCAGAAGTTCGTATTATAAAGTGGAAAAAAATAATAAATGGGGAATTATTGACAATACGGGAAAATTGTTGGTTGATTACTTGTACGATTCTATCGAAGAATCCGATTACGGATTGATCAAGATCGAAAAAGCGAACAAAATAGGGTTCATAACCAACAGTTTCGAGGTAATACCTCCTGTTTACGACAAAGTGATGTTTTATCAGCCCAATTTGGGAGTAATAGCCCTGAAACAAAACAACAAGTGCGGTTTCATAACCAAATCGGGGGTTATTGTTCCTCCTATCTACGACAACCTTAGCCGTTTTGCTTCCGACGGAAAAGCGATGGTTGAGAAAAACGGACGCCTGATGAAAGTCGATCATAAAGGACGGGAATTAGGTTTGTAGAGTATCGAATGGGTAGATGAGCAAAATATTAGGGTAATTTTTAGAAATGTTTAATAGAGAAAAAATACAGAAGTTTTTTATATGGCGAAATAAGCATGTCAAGGAACAGCACTTTTTGGTGTTCCTCAGTTTTCTGGTTGGTATTCTTACCGCTGTTGCGGCACTTATACTGAAGGCACTTATTCATGGTATTCAACATCTTCTGACACACAATTTTGAAGAAACACAGGCAAACTACCTGTATCTTTTATATCCTGTTTTGGGTATTCTGATAGCCGGACTGTTTGTGAAATATATAGTAAAAGACGATATCAGTCATGGGGTTACAAAAATATTGTATGCTATTTCGCAACGAAAAAGTTATATAAAACCTCACAATATGTATACGTCCATTGCTGCCAGTTCCATAACCATTGGTTTTGGGGGATCGGTTGGAGCTGAGGCTCCTATCGTACTGACGGGAGCTGCCATCGGTTCAAATCTGGGCAGGGCATTCAGGATAGAACAGAGGCACTTGATGTTGCTTATCGGATGTGGTGCTGCGGGAGCCATCGCAGGTATATTCAAAGCACCCATAGCCGGATTGGTGTTTGTGATAGAGGTGCTTATGCTCGACCTGACAATGGGTACCATTCTTCCTTTGCTTGTGTCGTCGGTTACGGCAGCCACTTTTGCATACCTGACAACAGGTACGCAAGCCATGTTTAAGTATGCTCATGCGCAACCGTTCGATCTGGAAAGGATTCCTTATGTAATAATACTCGGATTGTTTTGCGGTCTGGTTTCGCTCTATTTTACACGGGCGATGAATTGGATAGAAAATATTTTCAGAAAATTGAACTACTGGCAAAAATTTGCCTTGGGAGCCAGCATTCTGAGTATCCTCATATTCTTACTACCACCTCTTTATGGTGAAGGGTATGATACAATAAATTCTCTTCTTAGCGGTATGATAAATACCGAAAGCATTATGGATGGTAGTTTGTTCTATCCGTTTAAGGACACACGATGGGGAATAGTGGTTTTTCTGGCATCCGTTCTATTATTGAAGGTTTTTGCTTCCAGTTCTACCAACGGAGGAGGAGGAACCGGGGGGATTTTTGCACCCACTTTGTTTCTTGGTGCTATTGCCGGATTCATATTCTCGTATGTGGCCAATGGTATGAATTTGACGGGAAGCATTTATCTTCCGCTCGATAATTTTGCCCTGATGGGTATGGCCGGAGTTATGGCCGGGGTTATGCATGCTCCGCTTACGGGCACGTTTCTGATTGCCGAACTGACCGGAGGGTATGAGCTTTTCTTACCTCTGATGATTGTATCTATGATTTCTTATGCCACAATAAAATTGTTCGAACCTCATAGCATTTATGCCATGCGTCTGGCTAAAAAAGGAGAGTTAATGACTCATCATAAAGACAGGGCGGTATTGACTCTCATGTCATTAGGTTCATTGGTGGAAACTGAATTTCAGACTATTAAACCTCAAATGACTCTGGGCGATGTGGTGAAAGTGATTTCATGTTCGAGCCGTAACGTTTTACCCGTAGTGAACGACGAGGGTAAATTGCTTGGAGTGGTGTTGATTGATAATATCCGAAACATAATGTTCAGACCCGAATTATATGATCGTTTTAAGGTTCATCGTTTCATGACTGCGCCTCCTGCTGTGATCAGGATAAAAATGAGTATGAAAGAAATTATGGATCTGTTCGACAGAACCAAGGCTTGGAATCTTCCCGTTACGGACGAATCGGGTGTATATTTGGGTTTTGTATCAAAATCCAGTATTCTGAACGCTTACAGGAAAGTATTGGTCGACAATTTTTCGAAAGACAATTAAATTCAGTCAACAGTCAACAAGACTATTTCAGATCCAATTGCCTGATAGAGTTGAAATCAATCTGATTTACAGCCTCCTCTACATTTATCCACTTGAAGTCTTTGAGCATTTTCTCAAATTTAGGATAAGCATTTTTAATGCCATAATACGATTTAAAGTACCTCATATTCGACAGATATTTGAAGCGGGGTTGCTTATAGTCGAAATCACGCATGTGAAGGTACGTCATATTATAGTCGGACTTGTTCATTAGTTTCTTTATCTGTGAGTAAGGGAATAAACGGAAATAGCCACCACCTCCGAATACGAAATCTTTTCCCATAACTTTTCCCATGTTGATAGGAAACTCCTTTATCCGATATTCTTTGTATTTTATCAGGGTTGGTTTTGCCTCTCCAAAGGAAGGGAATCCTCCAAAACTGCGGGTTGTGGGAAAGATTGAGCAATCGTTCTCTATTCCGTTCTTAGCCAAGACCTCAAACGCCCAGGTAGCATCTTCCGAAATAGTAAATGCTGGGGCACGGAAAGAAACCACTTTCTGACCAATTACATTTTCAATGCTATCCAATGCTATGGCTAAATCCAAGTTAAAGGATTCGGGAGTCATTTCCCTGACAAAGAAATGCTTGTCGCTATGGCAAGCAATTTCATGTCCTCGTTGTTGTATTTTTTTGATAATCTCAGGATAAGTCCGGGCAATCCATCCAAGACAAAAAAATGTGGCTTTTGTCTCGTTTTCGTCCAATTTGTCAAGAACCTGAGGCAGATACAAATCTATTCGGGGAGGATAGTCTAACCATTTATCTTCCGTAGAGAATATATCGAAATGATACCATTCTTCTATATCAAAAGTAAGTATATTCATTTGTTCAGTTGTTCTCATATCGTATCCAGATCAATTAGTTGAAGAAAAATATCGTCTTTTTTCAAAGTGGCAATCTCTCCTGTCAAATCTTTGAATACCAGATTGAAAGGAGGACGTTTAATGAACGAAGGCATATTCAGGTAGAAGCCTTTTGACGTATCGGCACCTAAACCGATATAAAGATTCAGAGGACGAAAACCTAAACTTTTTGAAGCCAAACTTGCCGGATTTCCGGACAACTGTGCTTTCGACAATGTTTTTGCAAAAAAAGATATTGGCGTGGAAATGGTTCTCTTTCCATCGAAACAATACTTGTTGGTGGGATTCATTAACCTCCACTTATATTGCTCTTCATCCCAGCACTTATAGCAATTAAAACTTTTATCGGGATAAATGTTTTTACCAAAACCTACTTTAACCGATAGTTGGGATATAAGATAGAATCCGAAATACTTGAGAAACGCATGGCTGCTATTGGCATTGGGCACTGCAATCATAAATTCGAACCCGTTTTGGGTTGCGCTCTCAATCGTTTTTTCTCCTACCAGGGTGAAAAGTTTCTTTCCCCTGTACTGATTGTTGGTTCCAACATTGATACACAACAATCCTTTCCTAACCCGTCCCGATATGCTCAATTGTATGGGTAGTCCGGCAAAATGGGAAACAATCTTATCACCATCCCATGCATTAAAACCAAACATTTCCCCCAAGGGGTTCCGAGTATATTGCCACCTTACAAAGTCGAGAGTGAATTTCTTATTTTTAGGAAAAGTTTCTTTCAGGAACCGAGTTATATCAACTAACGCTTTATCATCTACCTCAATTCTTTTTAGGGAATATTCCATATTTGACTTTAATTCAAAGATAAATATACCTCAAAAATAAGAAGAATTTTTGGTAAATACTTTCTATTTTACTGCGCTTTTTTCAATTCTTCAATTTTTTCTCTTACTTCCTGATCTCCGGGTTCCAGTTCGGCTACTTTCTCAAAGTCTTTGAGGGCAGCAGCTTTGTCGCCGTATACTTCATAAGTCAAGCCTCTGGAGTAGTATGTGCCGGATGGGTTTCCTTTTTCAAGTTCTATCGATTTGGTGAAGTCTGCAATGGCTTCATCTTTTTTGGCAAGGAAGAAATATAAAGATCCTCTATTGTAGTATGCCGTGGCATTTTCGGGCTTCATCTCTATAAGTTTGTTGTAAGACTTCATTGCATTGTCATAGTCTTCCAATTCTTCATAAGCACTACCCAAATTGTTGTATGTCATATAGAAATCAGGGTTGAGCTCTGTTACTTTTACGAAATCCGCTACTGCTTCCTTATATTTTTTTTCGTGATAATAAGCTGTTCCCCTGTTGTAGTACGACTCCCAGTGATCAGGATTGAGTTTCAACGCCTGATTGAAGGCTTCGATAGCCGCTTTGTCGTCTCTGTTATCGGCAGAGGCAACTCCTAAACTAACAAAATAAGAGGACTGAGACTGATCTCTTTCCACAGCTTTTTTGAAAAAATTGGCCGCCGATTCATATCTTTTTTGCCTGTGATATATAGACCCGATGTTAAAGTATGGCTCTGCCATGTCGGGATTATATTTGATAGCTTGATTAAAATCGCTGATGGCACCGGGAAAGTTGGACGAAACGAAATAAATTCTGCCTCGGTTATTATACGCTTCGGCATTGGTTGAATCTATTTCAATGATTTTGGTAAAATCGGCAGCTGCTTGTCCCAATTGGTTTATATTTGTATAGATCAGGCCTCTTTTCATATAGGCCTCTGTGCATGTTTTATCTTTTTTTATTAAGTCGTTCAGCGTTTTTATAGCGCCCTTGGTGTCGCCTTTACTGTATGCCAGAGAAGCCCTTTCTATCAATGCGTCATTAACACTATTTAAAGTTCTTTCTTGAGAATGACTTGTAAGATTGATACAGAATATTCCGATTAGGAAGATCAATAATTTCTTCATTAGTTTAAAATTTATTACTTTTTGATTTTTTAGTATTCGTATGTCTGAGCAAAAAGTTAAAAATACTTTTATGCAAAAATAATAGAAAAAATGTAAAAAAGTGAGATTACATTCAAAATAAATCTACCCTTTCATTTTATTGTTCGAAAGGTAGACTCTAAAAATGTTTTCCTGAAAAAGATAAACTATTTCTTATTTGAAGAAACCCGTAGTGCATTTAGAAAATAAACGATAACTAGCTGAAAATAATATATATTTGCATTGTCATCCTGAGTAAAACGAAGGATCTGGATTGAAAACACACAGATTTTTCACTTCGTTCAAAATGACAAAACGGATATAAATCTTATAACAAATGAATTAACATCAAAATCTTAAATGCACTACGGGTTTATTAGAAGAATATTATATCAATGATAGTCTTTTATTTTTATTTTCGACAGATCAATCGGGGTTGCAACTATTTCTGAAAGAGGATTGTGATATTTCATTTTACCCGAAAACTTAATCTCTAAATTGTCTATTCTACATTCTTCGGGCAATTGGCAAGGATACATTTCTATTCTGGTATTTTCATCCGGATAGTTCGTTTCAATCAAGTACACATCGTCTGAAAGGAATCTTGATTTTACAATTCGTCCGTTCATTTCAACAAAAATATGCTCTGTCTTCAAATCCGAATAACAATCTGTTGCCGTATAAGTTATCTCAACAAAACCGTCTTTTTCTTCCGGCAACACTTTTTCTTCACACCCCGATAAAGCCACAATACATGCCAGTAGCGACACTATTAGAAATAAATATTTTTTCATCACCTTTTTTGTGTAGTTGTAAGTTCTACACAAAGTTATGATATTTTGTTTATTTTCAATTGTATCGAATCAATTTTATTCTTGTTGATGTAAGAAAGTGCACCTTTTTCGTTTGGATTAAAATAAAGGAAACTATTGAAAGACATCACTATTTTTATTAATTTTGAAGTCCAAAACAATTTTTCACCCAATATATGAAAATCCGGATCAAATATATGTCGAAAATATTAGGCATACTATTTGTAATGGGGTTATTGACTATACAATTGGTTAATGGACAGAATATTGTAAAAGAGTCAATAACAAGCGATTCTGTATTGTCAGACACAAGCAAGGTTTATCTTGCAGTTGAACAAATGCCCGAATATCCCGGAGGGTTTGTAGAGATGATGAAATATATCTCCCAAAATCTAAAATATCCCGCCATTGATATTGAAGATGGCATAGAAAGCCACTTTATTGTCAATTTCGTTGTGAATGAAGATGGTACCATAAGTGACATAGATGTCACCAAACCTATAAACAGAAAATTGAAGGAGAATTGCACAGAGCTGATTAAGGCTATGCCAAAATGGACTCAGGGAAAACAGAACGGACAAAAAGTGAAAGTCCGCTACACATTACCAATAAACATACATTTGAAAAAGTAATGGAGATTGCTCCAAATAAAATAACAACTACGTAAGGTGGAAATAAATAAATTACAAAAAATATTCGATGCACATCCCAATATCTCGGCAAGTGTATCAACGATAAAAAAACATAAAAATACTCAGATAAAAGGTCTGCTAGGCTCTTCACAAGCCATGTATGCGGCATCTGTATTCGACAGGATAGACAGTTGCTTTCTGTACGTCTTGGAAGATGCCGAAAGCGCAGGGTATTTTTATCACGATCTGGTTCAGATATTGGGTGGCGACAAGGTTTTATTCTTCCCGTCGGCATATAAGAGAGCGATAAAATACGGGCAAATTGATGCGGCTAACGAGATTCTCAGAACTGAGGTTTTGAGCGAACTGCAAACAGAAGAGCATCACAGAATAATTGTTTCATATCCGGAGGCTCTGGCAGAAAGGGTTATATCGAAAGAAACACTGAAAGACAATACCTTACGCATAAGCGTAGGTGAACAGGTTGATACACAGTTCATATCGGAAGTCTTGGATTCTTACGGATTCGAATACACCGATTATGTGTACGAACCGGGGCAATATGCCATTCGGGGAAGTATTATTGATGTGTTTTCGTTCTCTAATGAATTTCCGTACCGTATCGACTTTTTTGGCGATGAAGTGGAAACTATCCGGACTTTCGATGTGGAAAGCCAATTGTCGAAAGAAAAATTGAATTTCGTTCAGATTGTTCCCGAAATGAGAAAATCGGGCTTGCAAAAAGAATCGTTTCTCAACTTATTGCCCAAAAACTCAATCATCGGATACAAAGATTATTCATGGATACAAGGCAGATTAAATTTTATTTATCACGACGATCCTTTGCTCGATAACCCCGAATATGTATCGGATATAAAAAGTGAACTTATTTCGGAAGCCGAATTTACTCAAAAAGCAGACGATTTTAAACATATTGTTCTGGGTAATAGCGTCAATCTGCCCGATGCAAGCATTGATTTTCAGACCAGATTGCAGCCGCTATTTCATAAAAATTTTGATCTGGTGAGCGAATCTTTCCACAATTTTCTGGACAATGGCTATCAGATATATATTCTCAGCGACAGCGAAAAACAGAACAACCGCCTGAAAGCAATATTTGAAGACAAAGGCGATGATATTCAATTTACACCCGTCAACAGGACGTTGCACGAAGGATTTTCGGACGATACTCTCAAAATTTGCTGTTTTACGGATCATCAGATTTTCGACCGTTTTCATAAGTATAACCTGAAATCGGAAAAAGCCCGTTCGGGTAAAATCGCTCTTTCGCTGAAAGAGATAAAGCAGTTTCAGATAGGCGATTACATTGTCCACATAGATCATGGGGTTGGCAGATTCGGCGGATTGGTTCGTTCCGACATTAACGGAAAAATGCAGGAACTGATCAAATTGACATACCTGAACAATGACACTATTTTCGTGTCGATTCATTCGTTGCATAAGATTTCGAAATACAGGGGAAAGGATGGCGAGCCACCTCGTGTGAACAAGCTGGGAACGGGAGCTTGGGAAAGAATGAAGGAAAAAACAAAATCGAGAGTAAAGGATATTGCCCGCGATTTGATTCTTCTCTACTCGAAGAGGAAACAGGAGAAAGGATTTAGTTTTTCGCCCGATTCTTTTATGCAAAACGAACTGGAGGCTTCTTTCATATACGAAGATACCCCCGACCAATTGAAGGCAACACAGGATGTGAAAGCCGATATGGAAAACGAAAAACCTATGGATAGGTTGGTTTGCGGAGACGTTGGTTTCGGTAAAACGGAAGTTGCCATACGTGCTGCATTTAAAGCAGTGGCTGATAATAAACAGGTGGCAGTGCTTGTTCCTACAACCGTTTTGGCCTCGCAGCATTATCATACGTTCAAAGACAGGCTTAAGGATTTTCCTTGCCGTGTCGATTATATCAGCAGGGCAAGAACAACAGGGCAGATTAAGCAAATATTAAACGACCTGAAAGAAGGTAAGATAGATATTCTGATAGGAACTCACAGGCTTGTGAGCAAGGATGTACAGTTTAAAGACTTGGGCTTGCTAATCATTGATGAAGAGCAGAAATTTGGGGTTGCTGTGAAGGAAAAATTGAAACAAATGAGAGTCAACGTAGATACGCTGACCATGACAGCTACGCCAATTCCCCGCACATTGCAGTTTTCGCTGATGGGAGCACGCGACTTGTCGTCTATAACGACTCCTCCCCCCAATCGTTATCCGATTCAGACAGAGCTACATACATTCGACAGCGAAATCATAAAAGAAGCTATAAATTTCGAAATGAGCCGCAACGGGCAGGTCTTTTTCATTAACAACAGGATAAATAACCTTCCGGAACTGGTAGGCATGATAGAAAAAGAAGTTCCTGACGCCAGAGTAGCCGTTGGCCACGGACAAATGGATCCTAAAAAATTGGAGGAAATTGTAACCGATTTTGTTGATTACGAGTACGATGTATTAATTGCCACATCCATTATCGAATCGGGGATCGATATTCCTAATGCAAACACGATAATTATAAATAATGCACATCATTTCGGATTGAGCGACCTACATCAACTCAGGGGGCGTGTAGGACGGAGCAACCGCAAGGCATTTTGCTACTTGTTGTCGCCTCCGCTTCATTCTATAAACCCCGAATCGAGGCGTAAACTGCAAGCCATCGAAAATTTTTCGGAACTTGGTAGCGGTATAAACATAGCCATGCAAGACCTTGATATTCGTGGTGCAGGAAATATGTTAGGTGCAGAGCAAAGCGGCTTTATTGCTGATTTAGGCTACGAAACTTATCAAAAAATTCTGAACGAGGCCGTCAATGAGCTTAAAAATGAGGAATTTGCAGACCTGTACAGGGATACTCAGAACAACAATAAATTTGAAGGTGACGATTTTGTGCAGGATGTAACAGTGGAGAGCGATATGGAGCTGTTGTTTCCGGCAACTTACATTCCCAACGACTCGGAAAGAATTACTATCTACCGCGAATTGGACAACATTCAGGATGAATCCGATTTGCATACTTTTGTCATTCAGCTTGAAGACCGATTCGGGAAAATACCTAAAGAAGGGCAAGAGTTGATAAGGATCGTGAAACTTCGCCGATTGGCAAAATCCCTTGGTATGGAGAAAGTTGTCTTGAAAAACGGAGTAATGAACCTGTTTCTTGTGCCCGACCCGGATTCTCCTTATTATCAATCAAATTCTTTCGACAAGCTGCTCACTTACATACAGAGGTTTCCCCGAAATTGTGAATTGAAAGATAAAGACGGAAAGCGTTCTATACGAATCAAGCATATTCCGAATGTTGAAACTGCCTGCTATATATTGGAAGAAATTAAAAACATAGCGTAACATAGCTTGCATAACCATTTTGTTATCCTTCCGTATGGATTTTATGATGATCAAATTAAGATTAGCATTAAAATCTTAGATGCACAGCATTCGAAACAAACAACTCACAATCAACCACATATGACTTTATTGTGAAAATTTGACCTTTTACCTAATTAAGATTTGAATTATTATTTTACCTTTGCGACAGCTTTGTTCCTACATTTATAGGATTGAAAGGGAATCAGGTGAAAATCCTGAACAGACCCGCTGCTGTAAGCTCTTTTCGGTTAGAAGTTAACAATTATCAGTTAACAATAACGTGAAAAAGTCTTTGAACAAAATTAAAAACCACTGACGGACAGTCGTCAGTTATCAGAATCGACTCTTTTGTTGACTGTTAGCTGCTCACTTTTAACTGAATGTTGGGAAGGATATTCGAAGATGGAGTAAGTCAGAAGACCTGCAAAGTTTTAGTTTTTAAACGCTTTCGAGGAATAAAGCTGAAAACTGTTTTGAACACCAGGTCCGAAAAGACTATCTCTTCAAACGGCTATCAATTTGGTCATCCAAATTTCTTTGTCCTCGATACATATAATGAGACTTTCAAATTTCGAGGATGGGTTTATTTTACAGAATTATTTCATTATCAATAGTATTGTTGGCAGGAACGGTTTTTGCCCAACAGAATGACTCAATCTCTATAAAACAGGATATTGATAATGTAGAGATAGTAACTTCTGCCAAGCCAAATTCAATTAAAGCCGTATCTCCTCTGCAAGTATTGACTATCGAGACAATAGAAAAGATAGGGATTGTTTCCGTATCGGATGCCGTGCGGCATTTTACGGGAGTAATGGTTAGGGATTATGGCGGAATCGGAGGACTGAAAACTGTATCGCTGCGAGGTTTCGGCGCTCAACATACAGCCGTTTCGTATGATGGCATAACCTTAAACGATGCTCAGGCGGGGATGATAGATATAGGCCGCTTTTCGCTTGACAATGTGTCTATGTTGACCCTCACGCACGGACAATCTGACAACATTTTCCAACCGGCTCGCAACTTCTCTTCTATTGGAGTATTGAATATAGAAACAAGGAAACCGCTTTTTTCGAATCGCCGATATGAGGGAAAAGTGCGTTTAGGTACGGGTTCTTTCGGATTATTCACTTCATCGCTAGACTTCTCATACAAGCTAAACAATAAGTTTGCACTGGATGTGAATGGCGGGTGGCAACGTGCCGACGGAAAATATCCGTATGAAATGTCAAATATTATTCAAGTGGTTGAGGGAAAACGTATAAATAGCGACGTTGATATACTCAGAACGGAAGTTAACCTGTATGGCAACCTCTCCGACTCGGAAAAATTGCAGGTGAAAACATATTTCTACAACTCGGATATGGGAGTGCCGGGAGCTGTGATCCTTCGCAATCCGTATTCGGCTTCACGATTAAACAATCGGAATTTTTTCACGCAAATACAGTATTGCAAATCTTTTACGGATAAATTCTCATATAAACCATCCGTAAAGTATAACTATGATTATGCGAAATATACAGATGACCAATCGTATGGTAAAACCAAAGATGAATTTATACAGAACGAGCTTTATGTATCCAATGCTTTCTTATATCAGTTAAGCAAATCTTTTTCAATATCACTGGCTGAAGACTTGGCGTATTCGGAAATGCAAAATGATTCTATAAAGAACAACATACTGAAAAACCCGAAACGAAAAACAAGCCTTACATCAATTGCGTCGAAATTCGAAAACGAAAGATTGACTGTAACAGGAAGCCTCTTTGCCACATATTCGCAAGACAAGGTAGTGGCATCTCAAAAAAGTACCTATAAAAGAATCACGCCATCGTTGGCAATGTCTTATGCCATACTAAAAGGTAACAAATTGAGATTCAGAATATCATACAAAGATATATTCCGCATACCCTCTATGACGGAGGCTTACTGCAAGCAAGCCGGGCAACCGTTGAAACCCGAAAAAGCAAGGCAATTGAATACCGGACTTGTGCTTTCTACAAGATTATCCGAAACTCTCGATTATTTAAGCGTAAATGTGGATGCCTATTGGGCCAACGTGAGGGATAAAATAATTATAATACCTAACGGAGTCTTGTCCAGCACTTCGAACAAAGGAAAGGTGCGTATGTCGGGTTTTGATACAAATATCAATCTGAATATCAATCTGTCGGAAGACATGAGGATATTGATTAATGGCGGTTACAGTTTCCTTGAAGCTATTGATATAACAGGTTCGGCAAGTACAAATAAAAGTTACAAAGACCAGATTCCATACACTCCAAAACATTCGGGTTCGGCTTCTTTAAGTTTCGATAATCCGTGGGTTAATTTTTCATATAGTTTGTTGGCATCCGGGAAATGCTATGCTAAGAATCAAAACCTGAAAGAAAATAGAGTGGATGGCTACACAGACCATAGTATCAGTTTGGCTAAAGAGTTGAAACTACGGTCGAACAAGGTTTCCATTCAGTTCTCTTTATTGAATATTTTAAACAAAAACTATCAGATAATTAAATCCTATCCTATGCCGGGACGCTCATTCAGAGTAACGGCAGGGATTAACTTTTAAATTGAAATTATGAAACTTAAAAACTTTTTTCTGAAAGGAATGCTGTGCACATTATTAGCTTCCGGATTTGTTTCGTGCGAAAGCGATGACGATGAAAAACCTTGGGTTGAACCCGTTGTTACAACAGGAGCTTACATCTTGAATAACGGTTCGTGGCATGGCAATAATGCAAGTTTATCTTATTATGATTTTGAAACAGATCAACTGACGGAGAGAGTATTTGCAAACGTGAACAGCAAAGATTTAGGAGATACGGCAGAAGATATGCTTATCTATGGATCTAAAATGTATATCACCGTTACAGAATCGAATGTTGTATTTGTTACGGATTTGTCCGGCAAAATAATAAATACCATAGCTCCCCTTGATGCCGATAGCAAGCCCGATTTGCCTCGTTATCTGGCTGCTGCGGGAGGCAAAGTGTACGTTACGTTGTATAGCGGACATGTAGCCAGAATAGACACCACATCTTGCAATATTGAGGCTAAGGCCAAGGTAGGTGCTTTTCCTGAAGAAATTGCAGTGTCTAACAATAAGCTTTTTGTTGCTAACAGTGGGTATGGAAGCGGAAATACGGTATCTGTTATAGACCTGAATAAATTTGAAGAAGAAGCTACGGCTATAGAAGTAAGGTCAAATCCTATGCGAATAAAAGCTAATTCTCAAGGAGATGTATATGTTATCTCTGCAGGAGACTTCGAAACCATACCAAGTGTTCTTCAAAAAATAAACGTAGGAACAAACAAGGTCGATTCTATTACTACTGCCAGCAAAATGGCTATTAACGGCAGCACTATCTACGTTATTGATTCTCAATATTTAGGAAAGCAAGAGAAAACAAAACTTCGCACTTATAATATGAAAAACAATAAAGTAGACGACAAGAGCTTTATTGGTTCGGATGGCGATTTAAATATAGATGAAATAAGCTGTATGTCGGTAAATCCGGCTAATGGAGATATGTATATATTCAAATCGAGCTATGTTGCAAACGGCGATGTATACATATATTCTTCTGAAGGAGAGTTCAAAAAACGTTTCGACACAGGAGGAATAAATCCAATGGGTGCATTTTTTCTAACTAGCAAATAGGATAAAAAAATGAAGGTGTCCAAAAAGTAAGATTGCACTATCAAAGTGTTACTGATTTTTGTCATTGAGTCGCTTTCGCTCCTCGAACGTTGTTTCTGAGTGCAACGAAGAATCTGTACTTTCTAAAAACAGATCCTTCACTTTGTTCAGGATGACAAAAAGACATTGAATCTTACTTTTGGGACACCCTCATATATATGATTCACAACATTGTTACTCTATGCAAACATTGCTGCCACACGTTTAACACCCTCAACCAGAATATCTATTTCCTCTTTGGTGTTGTAAAAGGCAAAACTTGCCCGTACCGTTCCCTCAATACCTAATTCTTCCATCAAAGGTTGGGCGCAATGATGCCCTGTACGCACGGCTATCCCCATTTTGTCGAGCATCATTCCCATGTCGTAATGATGAATATCTTTGACAAGAAAAGATATGACGCTGGTTTTATGCTCCGATGTTCCGAAGAAACGAATACCCTCAACTTCCGACAACCTTTGCATTGCATATTTTAACAACTCGTCTTCGTAAGTTTTTATTTTATCCAGCCCGATAGAAGAAACATAATCAATGGCCGTGGCTGTGGCTATCACATCCGCATAATTAGGTGTTCCCGCCTCAAATTTGAAAGGAAGCTCGTTGAAAGTCGTACCTTTAAACGATACATGGGCAATCATCTCACCTCCACCCTGATAGGGAGGCATTTTATTCAGCAGTTCTTCTTTTCCGTAAAGAACCCCCACCCCTGTCGGGGCATATATTTTATGTGCCGAAAAAACAAGGAAATCACAATCCAGCTTTTGAACGTCAATAGCCATGTGCTGAACAGACTGAGCGGCATCTATCAACACAGGAATATTATGACCATGAGCTTTTTCTATAATCTTTTCGATAGGGTTTACCGTACCCAACACATTGGATATGTGCATAATGGAAACCAATTTCGTTTTCGGTGAAATCAGTTTATCAAATTCGTCCAGTTTCAGTTCTCCTTTTTCATTGATTGGAATCACCTTCAGCTTGATGCCTCTTATCGTTTCCTGCAGTTGCCACGAAACAATGTTGGCATGATGCTCCATTGCCGATATGATGATCTCGTCTCCTTCGCTGCAAAAAGCCTGACAAAAGCTATGTGCCACAAGGTTGATAGCTTCGGTAGTACCTCTTGTGATTATAACTTCACGGCTATGTTCGGCATTGATGAATTTTTGAATAGTGGTACGTGCCTGTTCGGCCTGTTCGGTAGCCTCCTGACTAAGATAGTGCACACCCCGATGCACATTTGCATTGATATTGAAATAAACCTCGTCCAGTTTATCTATCACACACTTAGGCTTTTGAGTAGTGGCTCCATTATCCAGATAAACCAACGGTTTTCCGTAAACAGTACGGGAAAGTATAGGAAAATCGGCTCTTATTTTGTTTACATCAAATGACATCGTTATGCTATTTATTTACAAATCAGGCAATTTCCGCACCTAACCTGTTCTCCTTTAAAACGTTTCTCTACCAAATCATGAAGACGCTCCCTCAGCACATCCAAACGAACAAGCCTCAACACATCATCCGTAAATGCCTGCATCAACAGAAGCCTTGCATCGTCTTTCTTTATTCCACGGGCACGCATATAGAAAAGTGCATCTTCATCCAACTGTCCGGTGGTTAGTCCATGCGAACATTTCACATCGTCGGCATAAATTTCCAACTGAGGTTTAGAATACATGTGTGTATGCGGCGAGGCGCAAAGATTGTTATTCGTCTGATATGCCATCGTTTTTTGAGCATCTTTCTCAACCAGAATACGCCCGCAAAAAGCACCTAATGCCTCATCCTGCAATACATATTTAAACAACTGCGTGCTATGGCAGTTAGGCTTGGCATGATCGAGAAATGCAAAATTATCCACATGTTGTTTTTTTCCTGCGATTATCATTCCTGCAACGGTAGATTCGGCATACTCACCGTCCAATTTGACATGATAATTGTTGCGGGTAAAACCACAATTCAATGTCAGGTTATTGACCAATACATTCGAGTTTTTTGCCTGATGAACGAAGGTTGAGGCTATGCGGGTTGTCTTCTCCGAACTTTCTTCCAATTCATAAAAATCGACATGCGCATTTTCTTCCGCAAAAATTTCCGCTACTTGTGTCGCTAAAAACTTGGCGCTATCCACGGCATGATCGCAAACCAGAACTTTCGCCTGTGAATTTTTCCCGACAATGATAAGAATACGCCTGTTTACAAGATAGTCGAACCTGCTACGCAAAATATTAATCAATTGGATAGGCTGTTCCAGAACCGTATTGTCAGGAACATAAAGTACAAAACCATCCTGAACAAACATCGTATTAAAAGCTACTGTTCCGTTTTTTTCCAGATCAACTGCCTGATTATAATATTTCGAAAACACATCGGGATGCTGTTCCGCAAATGTTTTCAGGCTCCCTGCATAAACCCCTTCCGGATAATTGATTTCCGGAACACCTTGATCAAAAAACATGTCATTGATAAGGAAATACAGATTTGTAGACAAATCGGGGACATTGCATTTATAGTCTGTATACGGATCTATTTTAAGAGGAATCCTCCTGATATTAATACCATAGTCGGGTTCAAAAGCGGTTGCAATATCAGAGTGCAGAAAATCTTCCTGTTTGGATGTCGGAAAACCTAATGCCTTAAATGCTTCAAACGCCTTTTCCCTATGATAATTTATTCCCGCAGCCGAATTCGAATCAATATCTGCACGGTATGTAGTGAATAAATCTATATATTGATTTTCAATCATTTACTTCTTTTTTTTATTTGAATTCCTTGATAATCCAATCGTATCCTTTTTCTTCCAGTTCCAACGCCAGCTCTGCACCTGCACTTTTCACAATCCTTCCGTCATAAAGCACATGCACAAAGTCAGGCTTAATGTAATCGAGAAGGCGTTGATAGTGAGTAATAACAAGCGTGGCATTATCAGGGCGATGCAATTTGTTCACACCTGAGGCAACGATACGCAAAGCATCAATATCCAATCCCGAATCGGTTTCGTCAAGAATAGCCAACTTGGGGTCGAGCATCGCCATCTGGAAAATCTCGTTACGCTTCTTCTCTCCTCCCGAAAAACCTTCGTTCACAGAGCGGCTTGCCAAAGAGCTATCCAATTCTACCAACTCGCGCTTTTCTTTCATCAATTTCAGAAATTCGGATGCCGAAACAGGGTCTTCACCTTTATGTTTCCGCACTTCATTCAAAGCCGTACGCATAAAGTTTGTCATGCTCACTCCGGGAATCTCAACAGGATACTGAAAACTTAGGAAAAGTCCTTCGCAGGCTCTTTCTTCCGGTTCCATTTCCAGCAAATCGAGCCCATCGAAAGAAACGCTACCTTCCGTTACTTCGAAGTTCGGATTACCGACAAGAACCGATGCCAATGTGCTTTTTCCGGCTCCATTAGGACCCATTATCGCATGAACCTCACCCCTGTTTACTTCAAGATTTAAGCCTTTCAATATTTCTTTGCCATCAACTGTGGCATGTAGATTTTTAATATTTAATAGATTTGCCATTACGGTTATTTAATATTGTGTATAAGTATTACATCTTTTTATAAACGCCGAAAATACTCAAAAGTTTTGCCTGATGCAAACTATCAAGTATCTATAAAATTTATGACATGCCCTTATTTCCTCAGTCTATGCCTTTTATCTTTTGCCAATTAAGGATATATTTGAGATGGCAACGCCAATCACTAAATATCCATTTCAACCAATACCGGACAATGGTCGGAGTGCACAACTTCCGACAGTATAGCCGCATGACGAAGCCTGTGCCTTGCCTCTTCCGATATGAGGTGATAATCGATACGCCAACCAAGGTTTTTAGGCCTTGCTCCGGCACGGAAGCTCCACCAGCTATATTTTTCCGGACTTTGATCATACTCCCTGAATGTATCAACCATACCCATTGCAATGAAACGGTCGAACCACTCACGCTCTTCAGGCAAAAAACCGGACGATTTTTGGTGACGTTCCGGATGATTTATATCTATTGGTTTGTGGCAAATATTATAATCGCCGCAAATCAGAATTTCCTTACGCTCTTTGCGCAGTTCCAGTATGAAGTTTGTAAAATCTTCCAGAAATTGCATTTTAAATTCTTGGCGAACATCGCCTGTGGTTCCCGAAGGAATATATACGCAAATCAGGGTGAAAGCACCAAAATCGAGGCGTATCACTCTTCCTTCCTGATCATACACGGGCATATCCATGCCTATTTTCACATAATCGGGTTTAGTTTTACTGATAACCCCTACCCCGCTATATCCTTTTTTTTCGGCATGATGGAAGTAACAATAGTTATATCCCAAGGCTTGCAAAGAAATCAAATCTATTTGTTCTTCCTGTGCCTTTAGTTCCTGAAAACATAGTATATCGGGCGATTCCTCCTCTATCCACGACAACAGGCCTTTATTTATTGCCGAACGTATGCCGTTTACGTTATATGATATGATTTTCATTACAATTAAGATTTAGTGTTACTTGATTCTTCTGCCATCTCGGCTTCTTTTACTTTCTTGAACAGATCGGATGCGAAAACAAAATCGTTCAGAGCCTCGTTTGTCGAACTCATTATCTCTTTATTTGTTCCCGACCATTCCAGATTGCCTTCTTTTATAAAAAATATCCTCTCCCCGATATTCATTACAGAGTTCATATCGTGAGTGTTAATGATGGTTGTCATGCTATACTCCTTGGTTATATCATGAATCAGGTCGTCAATCACCAGTGAGGTTTGAGGGTCAAGCCCTGAGTTTGGTTCATCGCAATACAGATACTTAGGATTCAATGAAATAGCACGGGCAATGGCCGCTCGCTTCATCATCCCTCCACTTATTTCGGATGGGTACAGATGTCCCGATTCTGAAAGATTTACACGATCGAGACAGAATTGAGCACGCTTCACTTTTTCTTTTTTCGACAGTGGCGAAAACATTTCCAAGGGGAAATAGACATTCTCGAAAACGGTCATGGCATCAAACAACGCAGACCCCTGAAAAAGCATACCCATTTCCTTTCTCAATTCTTTCAAATCCTTGCCCGACATTTTGGTCAGATCGCGCCCGTCATACAGAATCTGACCTTCGGTTGGGCGCATCAATCCTATCAGGTTTTTCAGCAGCACCGTTTTACCCGAACCGCTTCGCCCGATAATCAAATTCGTTTTTCCTTCTTCAAAAACTATATCTATGCCTTTCAGGACTTCTCGTCCGTCGAAGGATTTTTTCAGGTTCACTATTTCTATCATCCCATCATCAATTGAGTTAGCAACAAGTCAGCCACTAAAATTAAAACACTGCTCATCACCACCGAATTTGTACTCGCTTTTCCTACATCCAACGACCCGCCTCGTGCGAAATAGCCATAATAGGAAGCCACTGTTGATATTATATATGCGAAAAACACAGATTTCAAGATGGCATACCAAACGTAAAACTGCTTGAAAAATGATTGCAATCCGTATTCAAAATCGGCAACAGGCATTATATTACCCAACAAGCAAACGGCATATCCCCCTATAATTCCGCAAAACATACTGAATGTCACCAACACCGGAATGAAAGTCATCAGCGACGCAATTTTTGGCAATATCAAATAATTTGCAGAGTTTACCCCCATTATTTCCAATGCGTCTATCTGTTCCGTAACCCTCATTGTCCCTATTTCGGATGCAATATTAGACCCGACTTTTCCGGCCAGAATCAAACACATAATGGTAGACGAAAACTCCAGTATAATAATTTCACGGGATGTATACCCAACTGTAAATCTGGGCATTATAGGCGAATCGATATTCAATTTTATCTGAACCACAATTACTGCCCCGATAAAAAACGAAATAATGATAACGATCCAGATGGAATCGACCCCCAGTTTGTTTATTTCGCTGATGTATTGTCTTAAAAAAACACTCATTTTCTGAGGCTTGGTAAATACTTTCTTCATCAGAAGTGTATATTGCCCCGTTTTTTCTAATAGAGATAGTAACATATTGTAATTAGGTATTCCTTAAAAATGCTTGATTTAACTTGAAAGTGCAAAGATAGTTATTTTTAACCATCAATATTAAGGTTCAGACCTTTTTTATTCCGTCTGTTTAGTTGCAATCTTAAAAAACACTGTTCTAATTTAACCCTAACATTTTCAAGGCTTTTTCCATATCTTCGGGGGTGTCGATGCCTATGGTTTCAAGTTCGGTATGCCCGACTTTTATCTTATAGCCATTCTCTATCCAGCGCAATTGCTCCAACGATTCGGCCAACTCCAAAGATGATTGTGGCAACCGGGTTATCTCTTTCAGCACATCCACCCGATAGGCATACATCCCGATATGCTTGAAAAAGGTGTGTTTATCCAACCATTCGGAGTGATGCGCATCCCTGATATAAGGCACTATGGAGCGGCTGAAATAGATAGCTTCATTGTTCTTGTTTAGTACAACTTTGGGAGAATTGGCATTGAAAAGGACGTCAAATCCATCTTCTTTTCTGAATGGCTTTACCAGAGTTGCAAGCTGAATATCCATGCTATCGAAGCATGCCTTTAAGGTTTCGATCTGTTTGGGTTGGATAAAAGGTTCGTCGCCTTGAATATTTATCACCACATCAAAGGGTTTGCCTATTTTTTCGAAGGCTTCGTTACATCTGTCCGTACCGCTCCGGTGATTGGTTGAAGTCATAACTACATTTCCTCCGAAAGCCTTCACGGCATCCACAATCCTTTCGTCGTCGGTTGCTACCCATACTTCATCCAAGGCCAGCTTCACTTGCTCATAAACCCGTTGAATCATCGGCTTTCCGACCATGTCGGCAAGAGGTTTTCCCGGGTAACGGGAAGAGGCGTATCTTGCCGGAATAATCCCAATAAATTTCATTTTTCTGTGCTTTTTCGTTTAGTGACTTTCACAATCTTAGAGTCTTTCAATTTCACAGGTTTAGAGTTCTTTCTGAGTTTCATATTGAGAAATTCGACAGACAATGAGAATGCAATGGCAAAGTAAATATATCCTTTTGGAATTTCACCTACTTGAGTGCCAAATATTGATAAATTAGCTAAATGAGCAGCCTCAACAATCAACATCATACCTATCAGTATAAGAAACGAAAGCCCCAACATTTGAATGGTAGGGTGCGTATTGACAAAATTGCTGACAGGCGTGGCAAAAAACATCATGACAAGCACTGCTACAACAACGGCTGTCACCATAATAGCCATTGCCCCGCCATACCCAAATTCGTTGAAGCTGACAAGCCCCACAGCGGTCAGCACACTATCCAGAGAGAAAACAATATCCAAAGCAACAATCAGCGCAACAACGGAGATCATTTTGTTTTTTGCCTTCCCCGCCTCATGGGTTTCGTCCTCTCCTTCCAGCTTATGATGTATCTCCGACACACTTTTATACAATAAGAATAAACCTCCTACAAAAATAATTATACTTCGCCCCGATATTCCGCCATCTATCCATTCGGTATCGAACGTATAAAAAGGCTTTGACAATTTCATCAACAGCGAAATACCAAACAGCAATACTATGCGGCACAACATGGCCAATGCCAGACCGATAGAGCGAGCTTTAGGTTGCTGTTCCTGAGGCAACCGAGACGAAACGATAGACAGGAATACAATATTATCTATACCTAAAACTACTTCCAAAAAAATAAGGGTGACAAGCGCTACCCATGCGGAAGGATCTAAAAAAACTTCTAAAAATTCCATTTTTCAGTTCTATTATTAATTTAAATTAATAACATCATAATGAGCATAAAAGTTTGAAAGGATACTATTTGTTTTTTCTGTCAGTTTGTCAGTCTGCACAAAAAATCAGATTTTGGCACAACATTTGATACTATCTGTGGAAACGATAAATTTTAAACAATCGACAATAAAAAATAACAAATAAATATAATCTAAATTTTTATGGGAAAAATAATAGGAATTGACTTAGGTACCACAAACTCTTGTGTTGCCGTGATGGAAGGTAACGAGCCAATCGTTATCGCCAACAATGAAGGAAAAAGAACAACTCCTTCGGTAGTCGCTTTCATCGAAGGTGGCGAACGTAAAGTAGGTGATCCTGCCAAACGTCAGGCAATCACCAATCCTGAGAAAACTATCTACTCTATCAAGAGATTTATGGGTGAAACTTGGGATCAGGTTAGTACAGAAATTACCCGTGTGCCTTATCAAGTGGTGAAAGGTGATAACAACACTCCACGCGTTGATATCGACGGACGTCTATATACTCCTCAGGAAATCTCTGCGATGATTCTTCAAAAAATGAAAAAAACTGCGGAAGATTATCTTGGACAGGAAGTTACAGATGCCGTAATCACTGTTCCGGCATACTTTAACGATGCTCAACGTCAGGCTACTAAAGAAGCAGGCGAGATTGCAGGACTAAAAGTTCAACGTATTGTGAATGAGCCAACGGCAGCAGCTCTTGCTTATGGTCTTGACAAAAAACACATGGATATGAAAATCGCTGTGTTCGACCTTGGTGGTGGTACATTCGATATTTCTATTCTTGAGCTTGGCGACGGTGTGTTTGAAGTAAAATCGACCAATGGTGATACTCACCTTGGAGGTGACGACTTCGACAACGTGATTATCAACTGGTTGGCAGAAGAATTCATAAAAGAAGAAGGCCTCGACTTGCGTAAAGACCCAATGGCTCTTCAACGCCTGAAAGAAGCTGCCGAAAAAGCTAAAATCGAGCTTTCAAGTACCGCTTCAACAGAAATAAACTTGCCATACATTATGCCGGTTAACGGTATTCCAAAACACTTGGTAAAAACATTGACCCGTGCTAAATTTGAGCAATTGGCCGACAGCCTTATCCGTAAATGTATCGAACCTTGTCGCAAATCGTTGAAAGATGCAGGATATACTCCTTCCGACATTGACGAGGTAATTCTTGTTGGTGGATCGACACGTATACCTGCTGTTCAGGCAGAGGTTGAAAAATTCTTCGGAAAAGCTCCGTCGAAAGGAGTTAACCCTGACGAAGTTGTTGCCGTAGGTGCTGCTATACAAGGTGCGGTTTTGACGGGTGAAGTGAAAGACGTATTGTTGTTAGATGTTACCCCTCTTTCATTAGGTATCGAAACTATGGGTGGCGTGATGACTAAATTGATAGAAGCAAACACGACAATACCAACCCGTAAGAGCGAAACATTCTCAACTGCTGCAGACAATCAACCTTCTGTGCAAATCAATGTGTTGCAAGGAGAACGCCCGATGGCAAGCGGAAACAAACAGATCGGGGTATTCAACCTGGATGGTATACCTGCTGCGCCACGAGGAGTTCCTCAAATTGAAGTAACATTCGATATTGATGCCAACGGTATATTGAAAGTTTCGGCTAAAGATAAAGCGACAGGAAAAGAGCAATCTATCCGTATTGAAGCCAGTTCTGGTTTGAGCGATGCAGAAATTCAACGTATGAAAGATGAAGCTGCAGCAAATGCCGAAGCTGACCAAAAAGAAAGGGAAAAAGTGGATAAACTGAACCAAGCAGACTCTTTGATTTTCCAAACAGAAAAACAATTGACCGAACTTGGCGATAAAATCCCGGCAGAACAAAAGGCTCCTATCGAAGCTGCTTTAACAAGATTGAAAGATGCTCATAAGGCACAGGATATTCCTGCTATTGATGTTGCGATGGAAGAATTGAACAAACTTTTCCACGAAATGAGCCAGCAAATGTATAACCAAACAGGCGGTGCAACTGCAGACAACGCAGGAAGCAGCAACACTCAACCAAATGATGACGGCGGTGTTACTGACGTAGATTTTGAAGAAGTGAAGTAAAAGGCGATTAGCAATAATCAGTAAATAGTAAAAATAGGCTGTAAACCAAGTGTTTGCGGCCTATTTTGTTTTTAAACAATTCTCGAATACTATTGTTTTTGATTGTTTTTTATCATACATTTGTACCATATTTGTAACGGGCGTTAATTGGCGACAATGTGGGTCTTATCGCACCTTATTGCGCCTTAAAGATACTTAATTGGCGATAATGTAACGGATGATATAGAAATATGGGATTTAGTCAACTGAAAATACCGAAGATTTGCGAACAATGTGGAAAACCCTTTGAAGCAAAAACAGTAGTCACGCGTTTTTGTGGTTCTGCTTGTGCAAACAAGTCCGGTAAAGAGAAAAAGCGACAGCAAAAGGAGGCAGAGAAGAAACAAACTATTTTGGAGCAATCGGCTGAGAAAATAGCTCAAATGCAAACACGTCCTTATATTTCAATTACGGAGGCTACTATTCTTTTCGGAATTTCAAAAAACACAATTCACCGCCTAATCAAAGCAGGAAAAGTGCCTGCCTTCAATTTGGGTGAACGCCTGACAAGAGTTAGCCGGAAACACCTCGAAGAAATGTTTACTGCGGTTGAAATACCTGAAGAGCCAAAAGAAAAGCCAATGAAACTGCATTACGAGATAGATGAATGTTATACTGTTACCGAAGTCTCTGTAAAATATGGCGTGTCGCCCTCAACAGTTGAGAATACAATTCGCCGGAACAGCATTCCAAAGCGTCAAGTCGGTAATTATGTATATGTACCTAAAGAGCAAATTGATAAAATATTCGCAGGCAAATGAAACAACTCTCCAATACAAAAGTAACTGTTCGATTACGCAAGGCGGATGATCGGAAGGAATGGTATGTTTACATTGAAAGCTATCCGGTAAATGTTCCCGGCAAGCAAACACCACAACGCATTCGTGAATACTTAAATCGTTGCATTACCACTGTAGAATGGGATAAGAAACGTACAGCTCGCACAGATGCAGACGGAACAAAAACCTACAAACCCAAGCGTGATGACAACGGAATAATCATTTGCCGAAGCGAAAAAGACCAAGAAACAATGTTGTATGCTGATGGAATCCGCAAGCTTCGCCAACGAGAATATGACAATGCCGATTTATATAGCGATACGGAAAGTGCACAGGTCGAACAAAAGGAGCGTTCACAGCAGAATTTTGTGGAGTATTTTAATGCCACTGCCAAGAAACGCCACGCACAAAGTTCAGATTCCATTCGTGTAAACTGGAAACGAACCTACGAATTAATAAAGCTCTTCGCTGGAGACACATTGCCTTTTTCAAAAATAGACAATCGCTTTGCTGAAGATTTTAAGTTATATCTTTTATCCGCTCCATGTGGAGGTAATAAAAGCGGAACAATCTCCCGCAATACCGCAGTAACTTACTTCTCCATTTTCAAAGCCGCATTAAAACAGGCCTTTGTTGATGGATTCCTGACAACTGATTTATCAGCAAAAATCAAAGGCATACCGGAACAGGAGTCAAGGCGTGAATATTTGACGGTTGAAGAACTTAATATCCTTGCCGGAACACCGTGCGAACGTGATGTTCTTAAACGCGCAGCATTGTTTTCTGCTCTTACCGGATTACGCCATTGTGATATTCAGAAATTGAAATGGGAAGAGATTAGTATTAATGGCGACCACGCCCAGCTACATTTTACACAACAGAAAACAAAAGGCGTTGAATATATGCCCATTTCACAACAAGCACTTGATTTGTGTGGCGAACCTCGTGAACCCGAACAACTTGTTTTCGAAGATTTACCCGACTCAGCATGGATCTCCAAACCATTGAAACGTTGGATGGAAGCTGCCGGAATTACGAAGCGGATTACATTTCATTGCTTTCGGCATACGTATGCGACGCTCCAATTAAGCAGTGGCACAGATATTTACACTGTTAGTAAGATGCTCGGACACACCAACGTAAAAACCACACAGATTTACGCAAAAGTTGTGGACGAGAAGAAAAGCAAAGCGGCACAAGCTATTCAGTTGGACACCCTTAAAGACACAGAAGCATGAAAAACAACATTCTGGAATACATTATATTATATGTGATTATGGCTTGTGTTGCTTTGGCGATTGCAGCATTGGCACGCATGTTTACTGTTTCGGTAGGCTTTGATAGCTTTACAGCTTTCATAGTCTTTATTGTGGTATTGGCTGTTCAGGTAGTAGTCTATTTGAGTATCCATGTGGTATTGCAAAATATGATGTTGCCGTGGATTGGGAACGGATTGGCTAAAATTCCATATTTCCGGAATAAGATTGAGCAAGGGAAAGTTACTCAGACTGTTGCTGAACCACAGATAGAAGTAATTGATACTGATATACCAGAGCCGGACTTCCCTTTAGAGGATATCCGGAACGAACAGCAACAAAATATGGCCAAAGAACAGGAAGAAATACTGAATATTGCTCTTAACTATACCCGAAAATCGTTTGCGCTTTATCTTTCCTATGAAGACCTTGATCTTCTTTGTCGGAATATCCGTGCATACATGAACAAGTTAGATGAGAAAGAGTTGAAGCCGGTTAAAGTAAAAGAACTATCTGCTCTCGACCTCCGCCATTTTGGTTGGAATATTTGGAATTATTTCAAACCGAGAAACCAGATGGATATTGCCAACTTGCTGAAAATCGTGTTTCCTGATATTTTCAAAGGCGTAGAAGTGAAAAGTATCAAGCGACACTTGAAGGATGATGAGTTGAAGGGGGTGATTAAAATACAGGAAAATATTTAAACTTAGAAATACATGGAAGCACAAAATTTATCAGAACTTTTTAGTACAAGGATTTTTAGAACTCCTGATTACCAAAGGGGATATGCTTGGAGCGAGAAACAGCTCTCTGAATTATGGGATGACTTAGAAGACATCCATATCGATGAAAATGAGGAATATAAAAAACATTATACAGGAACAATATTTTTGAAAGAAATATCTGCAAGTTCAACTGAAAAATGGCTCAAGGGAGTAAAGTTTTACGACGTTGTTGATGGTCAACAACGTCTAACAACAATTAGTATTTTGTTATTCGAACTATTAAATGCAACAGAAATTGGCTATGCCGAAGAAAGTAAAGTTGATTTGTTGAAAAAATACATTGCCACGTCGAACATGAGCGGCAATAGTAAAATTTATAGATTCAGTTATTTGGATACAAATCAAAATTACAAGTTCTTGCTTCGCGAAATTTTTGAAGATAACAAAGAGATACTGCCTGTTACCTATAAAAATCATTATACTGAGAACTTACAATTTGCTAAAGATTTCTTTAAGGAAAAAATATTGAGTATATCTCCTGAAGAACGAGAAGTTGTGTATCAAAAGCTTACCACATCATTTCTATTTGATATACGTACAATAGAAAATGATTTAGATGTGCAAGCAGTTTTTGAGACAATGAACAATCGAGGCAAACCACTTTCTACGTTAGAGAAATTAAAAAATAGACTTATTTATTTGACTGCAAAGTTACAATGCTCACAAGAAGATATTGAGATGTTGAGAAAAAATATCAATGATGCTTGGGGTAATATTTATACTTGGCTAGCGCAAAATCCCAAACAGGTTCTTAACGAAGATGTGTTTCTTTCTGCTCATCTATCGTTATATAGGAAACCGGAAGAATATACTTTCTCGGAGACAATGGCGGAAAAGAAGGTATTTGAAATGTTTTGTAATAAAGCCGAAAAATATAAAGAGGAAACTGTCTCTTATACTAAAATAGAAGATTATATCCTAAAGCTCTCAGAGTTAGCTCCTATTTGGTTTGAAATACACAACTCGAAATCCCAATTGATAAACAAAATATTAGTTATGGATAGTCGAAAAGAAGTGAAAATATTTTTGACAGCTTTAATCAATGAAAAGACAGACAAGCAAGAAGATATTTTTGGCAAAATAGAGAAAATACTTTTCCGAAATAGAGTTCCAGGTATATGGCTTATGGATGAAAGAACTATGGCGAACTGGGCAAGAGAAATATACAATCAAGAAAAATCATTGATTGATATTCTTAATGAGATTGAGGAACTTCTCGCCCGTCCAATCAATAATATAGATATAATCAACGGCTTCAAATATCTTTTCACTTACGAAAGAGGCGCAAAAGGCTTTCATAGATGGTGGAATTTGAAATACTTCTTATTTGAATATGAAAACTGGTTAAAAATAAAAGCACGAGAAACGAATGATAAGGTGACTCTTTCTGATTACGATGAAACAACCATAGAACATATTATGCCACAGCATTTTTGGAATAATTGGCAGACGGAAATGAACGAAGTAACTAATAGCTTAGCTGATGAAAACCAGATTGTGCAAACAAGGAAAGTGATGATTAACACTCTTGGAAACTTAACAATACTTAAGAATGGAAAAAACTCTTCTCTTGGGGATAAGAGTTGGGATGTTAAAAAGGAGAGATTTAGCACTGGCTCTTATAATGAAATTGCAATAAGCAAATGTGATACTTGGACAAAAGACAGTATTTCCGGAAGAGGGAAAGAAATGCTTATATTTCTTCAGACAAAAGTCAATGGGCTTGTTTTTTCGGACTCAGACATAGAAAATATATTATTCTTTGACAACTATATTATTGATGCTGTGTACGGAAAAAGTCTTTCAGCTAATGCAATAGATTAAATAATATCAGCACTTCAAGTGTTTTCTAAGTGTTTCTCTAGTGTCGCCCAGACACCGCAGAAACACTATTTTTATTTGCACCATAAATCATAAAAACGATTATTTATGGAAGCAAATGAAGTTTCTTTTGAAAATCTGCCCAAGGCAGTAGCACATTTAGTCAGCGAACTGGCTGAGATCAAATCTTTAGTTGAAAAGGGGCAAACACCTGTTGTCCCTCAGAAGCGAATCCCGATTGACATTGAAGAAGCTTGCCGGATTATCGGCAAAGCGAAACCTACCGTGTATGCCCTTGTACGTAAGCGGCTAATCCCTTGCTATAAGAATGGTAAGAAACTTTATTTCTTTGAGGAGGAACTTCTCGAATGGATTTCCAAAGGCAAGAAGAAAACCTTGCAGGAGATTGAATCCGAAGCGGAGGCGGAATACAATAAGCGTAAAAATCTACGAGGATGAACCTGTTCGATTTATTAGCCAATTTCTGGCGAGTGGACGAGCAGGAGAATTTCAGCGGAAATGATACTCGTTTGTATTTCTTCCTGATTCATTTGGCTAACCGTTCATTTTGGGCAGAATGGATCGAGTACCCTAATGACCGAATGGTTGCCAATGCCAATATTTCTTTGCAAGTATTGAAATCTTCACGCGACCGACTAAAGGCAGCCGGTCTGTTAGATTATGCTTCTGGAGGCGGACATAGGGTTAAAACTAAGTATCAGATTTTAGCACCTAAGTCCGACCTTAAACCCTCACCCTATAATATAAAGACTAAAGACAAAAACTCTAATATAAATTCTTATGGAAAAAAGAAAGGATTTGTCCATACGGGAAGTGATTTCGACTAATCAGCAATTCTTTCAGGCATTGCGGAAAGATGCTCAGGAGATAGTCGCCCATGAAAAAGAAAAGATTCGGAGACTGCGTTTGCCCTTGCCGTTGGCTTATGCTGACTTTCAGAGCTTGTTTTGCGAATTTGGCACGATTTGTTTGTACAACCGTAATCAAGCGAAGGATTTTGTCATTGACAAAAATAACGAGCCTATGATAGAGCAACTTTATTGCTACATAACCTACGATTCTGCTTTTTCCGGTGATTTAGACAAAGGCATTATGCTACAAGGTAAGTACGGTTGCGGCAAAACGATCCTATTAAAAACATATTCATTGCTTCACAATCATATTTCGAGAAGATTTTTTCTAAATCAGCCTTTGTTTACGTTTATCAAGTCTGTGGAATTGCAGGAGCAAATTGTAAAGCAGTCGGCAAGCGTATTTGCCCGGCGACCATTAATCATTGATGAATTTGGACGAGAATCCAAAACGGTTCAAGATTATGGAAACGTTACCCGACCCATATCCGAACTGTTGAGTTTGAGAAGTGATGTTGGAGTCATTACACATGGCACCACGAACTTCACTTTTGCTACACTTTCGTCAGATGAGTTCTATGGTGGAATGATTGGCGACCGCCTCAAAGTGATGTTCAATTTTATCACTTTGAATGGTGAAAGCCGTCGAGTTTAAGCTTTCATTCCAATGGCTCTCTATTCGCGAGCAATGTAGCAAGAGGGAACTGGACAAGTCCTGTTCTATCCTCTTGCCCTACGGGGTTACTTGCTGTTAATCAGCAAGATATTAAAAGCGAGTTTTATAAAGACTCGCATAAACAAAATCGCTAATAGTCTATTGATTAAGCGGTTAACAAAATGATTTCTTATAAAAAAGTTATAATATGGCACAAAATAAGAATAAAACAGCATTAACGACGATTGGGATTGACCACTCCACCAATCGCCAGATAGATAAACTTTGCAAGCGGTACAATCTGAAAAAAGGAGAGATCGTGAAGCTCGCTTTCGAGTATATGGATAAGGCGTGTATCAATCCGTCCGATCCACCGGAATCCGTTAAAACGGAGTTGGCGAAAATCAACAAACGGCAGGATGACCTGATACGTTTTATCCGCCACTTTGAAGAAAAGGAACTGAATCCGATGATTCGGGCAACTCATTCGATAGCCGTCCGTTTCGATGGAGTAGTAAAAACCTTGGAGGAGATGATCAAATCGGAGATTGAGGTAATGTGGGAAAGGAATTCGGGTGTCTTACAAAAAATCAGTGATACCTTCGGACGCCACGCTGAGATTATAAATGGTCAGACCAAGCGATTGTCATCTATTGATGAGAAACAAAAGCGAGATAATCAGAAATTATTAAATCTGATTAGCCTCTATTCCGAACTGGCAACGTGTGGAGTAATGGATGGCAAACGAAAAGATAACCTCAAGGCTGAAATTCTCAACTTGATAAACGAGCAATAGTATGAATATTGACTTCCCACCGCCCTCTAAAGGAACATACAACAATGCTGGAGGTTGCCGACAGTTGGCAAATTATTGCGAACATGAGGATTTGGAGCGTATAGAGAAAGGCATTTATACCGAAGGCTTCTTCAATCTGACAGAAGAGAATCTGTATAAAGCCAATATAATTGAGGATATTGATACGAATATCGGTCAACTCTTGAAAACGGATGCCAAATTCTATGCAATACACGTCAGCCCGTCGGAAAAGGAACTTAAAACAATGGGCAACAGCGAGCAAGAACAAGCCGAAGCCATGAAACGCTATATTCGGGAGGTCTTTATTCCTGAATATGCCAAGAACTTCAATAAAGGATTATCCGCCGAAGATATAAAGTTCTATGGCAAAATTCATTTTGACCGCAACCGGTCAGATAATGAGTTGAATATGCATTGCCATTTGATTGTCAGCCGGAAAGATCAGTCGAATAAAAAGAAGCTATCGCCACTTACCAACCACAAGAATACCAAGAAGGGAGCAATCAAAGGCGGTTTCGACAGAACCAATTTGTTTCAGCAAGCAGAAGCAGGTTTTGATAGACTCTTTAGCTACCAACGAGATTTGCAAGAAACTTTTGTTTACTGTAATACCATGAAGAACGGCAGCATAAAAGACAAATTGCAGATGCAAGAGCAAGAATTAAAACAACCAAAAACGGTTTTAGTGCCTGAAATTGAGAATAGTAAAAAGCAAGAGCGTACCAACGTTGGTACGGACATACAGCCAAACAGCCAAACATATGACCATTCAAACGACCAGACAGCCGGACAGCCGATTAGCCGTAGCGGACAAAACGTTCTCTCTTCGTTATTCTCCATACTCCCCACCGCAGCAGATGTTAGCAATCCCAATCCGGAAGATGAACAGCCACTAAAAAAAGTCAAGAAAAAGAAGAAAGGCAGAAGGATAGGCTAATGAACTCCTTTTTCATTTAGCAAACAAAGGTATATTCCAAGAATAAAACGTCAACACCAAGTCGCAAGCGGTTTTGCGGAAAATCTCCATGCTTCCGCTTTGCTTCAGGTAGTATTTCCCGCAAAAGTGTTGCCTAATTTATTCTTTCCATAGAAGAGGTGTTTACAAAATGAAAAAGGGGGAAAATATGCAGGGTGTGTGTATGAGATAGGTTAGTTGGGTGATGTTTTTTTGAATAATTCCTGTTTTTGCCCGTAAAAACAAGAATTTATTATATCTTTACCACTATAATTGTTAGGAATATGACGGATATTATAAGAGCCACAATTGATAAATTTCCATTTGGATTTGTGTTTACTCCAAGTGATTTCCCTATTGATGTAATCAAACAAGCTTCCGTTAATAGGATACTTAACAACATGGTTTCTGCCGGATCCATTCGTCGTTTGTCGAAAGGTCGTTTCTATAAGCCTCAAATCAGTAAGTTTGGCGAACTGCCTCCGGACACATATCAAATTGTTAAAGATTTGCTTGAGAAAAATGGGAAAATTATAGGTTATATTACCGGATATTCTGCATTTAATGACTTAGGACTTACCACACAAATGCCTTTTGCCTTACAAATTGGTGTGAGGAATGAAAAAAAAGCCATTCGAAGAGATGTGTATCGAATTAGTTTTATTAAGCAAAAGAACGCGATTACTAAAGAGAATATTCCTTTATTACGCTTGCTTGATAGTTTACGTTTCTTTAAGAATATACCTGATACAATGCCTGATGAAGCTTGCAAGCGATTGTTGTATTTATTTTCTCAACTTGATAGTGCACAGGTTGGAAAGGTAAAAAAAATGGTGCTGAACTATAATCCTTCAACTATAGCGTTGTTAGGAGCCATACTCGAAACGCTCAATAAAAACGAAGATACTAAGAATTTATTAAAACAGTTAAATCCACAGACTTCCTATAAATTAGGCATTTCCGAAGATGTGTTACCTAACCAACAAAAATGGTACATAAAATGAATCTACATACAAACAAAGAGCTGTTTACTACACTTGTTGCTTTGACCGCAAAGCATTTCCGCATAACGCCTGCTTTTGTGGAAAAGGATTATTGGATCACGCTTATTCTCCACAACCTATCAAATTCTCCATTTTCTAACAATATTGTTTTTAAAGGTGGAACTTCTTTGTCTAAGGGATATAGGTTGGTGAATCGCTTTTCGGAAGATATTGATATTGCTATGATTGAAGAAAAACTGAGTGGTAATGCGTTGAAAACAAAGATTCGCAATATTGAAAAAGGAATAACAACTAACTTTACAGAAATAACCGATCCGAATCTTACCAGCAAAGGTTCTATGTTTCGGAAATCGGTTTTTGAATACCCGTCGATTATTTCCAGCGTTTTAAGCGGAAATATGGTAAAGCGGATTATTGTAGAAATTAATTCATTTGCCAATCCATACCCTTATTTGCAACAAAAAATAACTTCTTTTATTGCAGAATTTCTTCAGGAAACAAACCAACAACAGGAAATTGAAGAATACGGGTTGCAAGATTTTTCTCTCAATGTATTAGACAAATGTAGAACGATGCTTGAAAAGCTTGTATCGCTCATACGTTTCTCTTTTTCGGAAAATCCAACACAAGCTATCGCTTCTAAAATCCGACATTTCTATGATTTGTATTATTTAGCTCAAGATTCAGAGTGTTGGGAGTATGTGCAGTCGTCTAATTTTAAATTGGATTTTTTAGAGTTGTTAGTTCATGACAAGGACGCTTTTGATACACCGGAAGGGTGGCGGATAAAAGACATTTCAGAATCACCCTTAGTAGACAATTTTACAACTTTATGGGTTGGGTTACGAACAACTTATCAAAATGAGTTATCACAATTGGCATTTGTAGAAATTCCTGATGAAAGAGATGTTTTTAGTTCATTTGAGAGATTAATCAGATACATATGGTAGATAAAAATCGAATACAAGTCTACAGTACGAACAGGCGTTGGCTTGTTTGGAAGAAATACATAAGGAGTGGGAATCATAAAAGCAAATGGTATGAGAAGGTAATTTTCTTTAGCAACGGTGCTAACGAATTACGAAATTAATTGTGAAATGAAAACACACAAGATGATAATAGGCTTGGTTGATGCGGACTTACTGAATGGAGGTACGCGTCATCCTAATCTTGTACTACTGAAATTAGCGGGATTCTTAAATGATAATGGAATTCTGTTTCATCTGATTATTGACAAGGATGAGGATATAGCGAAATATACAAAGATATTTATATCAAAGGTGTTTGCATTTACTCCTGATCCCCTCTTTTATGAGAAGGCGAAAGGAACGATAGCAGAAAAGAAGTTCAAGGTTGGGGGAACAGGTGATTATGCAATAAAGAAGGATGTGAATGACTTCAAGGCTGCTCGCACTAGAGATATGAACCAATTGGAAAATGACGAATTTCTGAATCGATATCCGAATAAGAGAGGTGGCAAAAAGTTGTTAGGCATTGATATGCGTAGGCAGATGCCATATTATAAACTTTATGACGAATATGTCAAGATTAAGATAGCGGAAGGAAGGCGTGCTTCATATTTCAATGACTACCTCTACTATTCTATTGGCTTCCTGACTCGTGGCTGTATGCGTCATTGTCCCTTTTGTGTCAACAAATTAGAGAATGAGGTTTACCGTTATTCCGAACTTGAATGGTTCTTGGATGAAGAAAGAGATGAAAAAGGCAATTTAGTTCGTCCGTATATTTATCTTTGGGATGACAACTTCTTAGCTGCTTCGAAAGAAATCTGGAAGTCGATGTTGCAAAAGCTGATTGATTCAAAGCGACCATTCCAGTTTAGACAGGGGCTTGATGAACGAATACTTGCTGAAAGTGAAGACGGAGAAGAAATTGCTTTGATGCTATCAAAATGTAAGTATCATGGCGATTTCATTTTTGCCTTTGATAATTGGCGAGACCGTGAAAAGATAATCAAAGCTCTCAAGATTTGGAAGCGGTATAATCCGAAAAGAATGACAAAATTCTATTTATTTTGTGGTTACACACTGAAAGCAGGAGAAGACGAAAAGCTTTACAATGACATAAAGATCCTATTTGAGCGCATTCGCATTTTGATGCAATATGGATGTTTTGGATATGTGATGCGACACGCTGATTATACTAATCATGAGCAGTCAAATATCTATGTGCAAATTGCTCGTTGGTGCAATCAGCCGCAATTCTATCGTTATATGTCATTCTGGGAATACTGCTACCGAAATCAGTCATATTGGGAACAAAATACAAAAAAAATAGATGTGCCTAATCAGATTCCATTTCAAGAGTTTGAAGAACGTCTAAAAGCTGGATATTATGCCAAAGACGGTCTCAAGCTTTGTAAGACAATACAAACGTTAGTGGATTTTATGTCCAAATTTCAAGAACATCGAGAAGAATTGCTTGAGATGTTCAATTATAAATTGAAAGAATTAGAAAACCCAACCCTTTGGATTAAATAATTATGATTGTCGATCACACAGAAAAGAGCTTGTCCCGCTTAGAATATCTAATAACGAAGGACGATGGGACTCCGTTACAAGGAGAGATTGATATGTACAGGAGGATTGTGCATGATTGTGATAACAATTCAATGACATGGCATTTCTGGCATGACATTAATTTACATATTCAGTCAGGTAGAGCATCGGAGATTCAGATTGATTTTTTACTTATTTCTGAGTTAGGTGCGATTGTCGTAGAAGTGAAAGGTGGAGCTATTCAGATAGAAGCTGGAAAGTATTTTTATCAAAACAGAGGAGTGCTTACCCCGATGGGGCGTTCGCCATTTCAGCAGGCTGAAGATTATCAATGGGCAATAATCAAAAGTAAGGTGATAAATGGGGAGGAAGTCTTTGTTGATCATGTTTGTGCTTTTCCTCATGCCACACTTGACCGTACGAATAGCAATCCCGCACAGGACCTTTCATATAAGATGTGGAACAAAAACGGTCAAGATTCTGACGAATCTTTCGCCGAGTTTTGTATTGATATTCTGGAAAAAGATAAACAGCGAAAACGCTGGAAAAACACCAAATTATCTAGTGAGGTTTTAAATTCAGTGATAAATAATTTTGCTCCAACAGTCAAAGATTCTGGAAGGTATAGGCAGTCTTCATTGAAAGATATTTTGAATTGGCTGAATATATCGAACTTGGATGCTTTGGAAAGCCTCCAAAGAAATCATAGGGTAGTAATAGAAGGTGGGCCAGGTACTGGAAAGACTACGATTGCTAAAGCTTTCATCAAGAAAAACAAAGGTCTACGTGGATTATACTTATGCTGGACTAAATTGCTTGCGGCACAAATAAAATACACTTTACAGTTAGAAGGACTTTGTAATTGTGAAGTGGAAAGTTATACTTCATACATGCATCGAATCTCAAAGGGAAATATTTCTATAAACGAATTGAGTCTGACGATTGGATTGCAAGAATTGGAATCCACAATTGAGGTATATATGAAAGATCAATCATACGACTATGTAATAATAGATGAAGCTCAGGATGTTGCAGACAAAGGTATGACAGTAATTCTAAGAGAGCTTACTTCTTTACAACACACAGGTCTTCAGACAGGACGTTTTTTGGTATTATATGATATTGAGCAAGGATATAACAGCGGAACTCGCAATTTGGAATCAGCAATAGACGATATTACTCGAACATCTGCACACTTTACAATCAACGGGAACAAACGAGTACCGACAAACATCGAAATTGTTAGATATGCTAATGAGTTGTTGGATTTAAAACCGGAAGAGGTTGCTACTTTCTGGAACACAATTAACAATGAAGAGAGTGCGTGTAAAATACACGTTGTAAATGATTCGAAGACTCTTACAAGAGTTTTGAAACAAAAAAGAAAAGAATTAACCTCTATTAGCCCATCGTTACAAAATTCCACAATCCTTGTTCATTCAGATTTACTATATCCAATAAACGGAGAACAAGACTCCGTCTATGATAAACTCACATACTCGGATTCAGTTATAGAATTATCTATAGAAAACATACATAGACTGCCAGAATGTTCAATCGGTCTTTCAACTATATTGAAATACAAAGGTTTGGAAAATGAAAACATCATTCTTATCATACCAATTAAATCACTAAGAAGCTCATTCGACAACTTCTTGTTTGAAATTTATGTAGGCATGACACGCGCTATTATGAATATTGATATATTTATCCTTAATACGTAATGTGCCATGATAAGTCAAAGCTTCGTTAATCACTACAATCTTGATAATTCCGATTTAAATCTGATTATCAACATTATGTGTCATCCTAAAAAAGAAGATACACGCAGATTTCTGTGTGTGATTAACGATGTCATGGATTATTACATGAGTAGGACAGATGACGAAGTACGCTATCCATTGTTGTACATTCCTGCATCTGAGCATTGGGCACAAGAGGTTTGTATCGAGTTTGTCACACTCAAATTATCTCTACTCTACAACAGTCTGATACAAGAAAGATTAAAATTAGAGATTGATGTTCGAAACACCGTATTTATTCCAGAAGACTGTACTGGTGGTAGTAAAAAGCATAAGCAACTTCTTGCAAATTTCCGATATTCAAAACAAATTTATAATCAGATAAAAGACTTATCCATTCCCAAAGAAACCCACAGAAAGAATCTCGTCATTTGCAAACCCTTTAATTGTTCAACTCCAGAAAATCCTTATTTGGATAATTATTGCGGAAATGAAAAATCAATCTGCGATAGACATTTTACAGTAACAAGAGCAGATATTGATGTTGACAAGTTAGACAAACCAATAAAGAAAGATAAGGGGAATAGTTGCAAAATCGAAAATATGTTTGTGTTTCTTTCAAGAAGTACTGATGGGCGTTTTTCAGATGCCTATTCTTTCCAGAAACCAAGAATTGAGAGACTCAATAAATTAGAAGCAGGAATACGGAACGTATTCTATTTCTACTTCTCCACAAAGCCATTCAAGCTTCAGAGATTACTTACATGGAAACTGAAGAATGCTACCGACATCTTGCATGAAGATATAAAAGACATGAAAGATTTCATTTCTCTGTCAACTGAAGAGTCTGATTATATCTTTGGAAGAATGCACAAGCAGACCAATTGTATAATAGAATCAAATGAACTTGATGAGTTTAAAAGCCTAGCGGATGATGCATTGGAAGCTTGTGAATATAATGTTCAAGCCAGAAACAATTTAGCCATTTGTTATGATGAGCATTCTCAAGAATTGTTTAAGAGCCAATACGGAAATATAATTGATGATATTGACACACAGTATTTTGATGTTTTTCTGAAAAATATTCAAGACACATGGGAGAATAAAATATTTCCTACGGTAATGTCATTTATGGATGGCCAAACAAATGCTTGTCTAATACTTGATTATTTCATCTCAGATGAGTATAAGACACACCTTGTTTCTCTATTTGAAACATACAATATTCAGGTAGATATAACAACCTTTAATTCTTTAAAATACAAATGCGTTGACGGTAAATATCTATCAAATAACACATCGAACAAAATAATTGTCTTATCATATCAGGGGCATTATGTTGGCAGACCTTACAATCACTATCCGAACTCTTTTGACCCGATATGTCTTGGAAAAGGGCAAGAGTTGTTAAATGTACTCAACAACTTTATCTTCGATCCATATTATGCTGTACAAAATTATGAATACCATAAGACATTAAGAAATGTGCTATCCTCAGACTACAGAAAGAACTATGTAAAATGCACTATCCCACTTCCTCTCCGTCCCATAAGGAAGATCGAAGATAGCGGCGACAGAACAACATCACATTCTGAAAGTTATAACTCAAATCAAAGCTATCAGAAATATAGAGTATCTACTAGTGGTGGAGCAACAATAAAACTAATCGAATCGGATTATGTCATCAGCAAGGAGAAGAATCAGTTCAGTTCTATACAAGTCATTTCAGTATCAGAACTTAATTCACTAATGCAGGAAAGTGACCACGATTTCTTGATATGTTCATTATCGGAACTCCAAGAAAAATTAGAAGAGATTCTTGAAAAGTCTAAGGACGAAATAAAGAAAGACGAGCTATACATTCGCCAAGATAATCGTTATGCTTTGTCTGAAGAAGAAATATTTTCAGAAAGTGAACTTTGGCAGATCTTATTACGAAGACGGGTTGAGCAAAAGGGTTCTGCAATAGTGTATGCAGAACTTATGGAGAAAATTCCTTATTCGGAACAAATCAAGATGTACTCTTTCGAAAGATGGTATGCACCAAATGATGATATGATATTGCCCCGTAGCCGTATGATGCAGGACGCCATATTTGAATACCTGTCAATAGCAAAACCATACGACAAAATTGTCAGACGTAAAAAAGCCCAAAAGGGAACGATGACAGAACGTAAGAATTCAATGTTAAGGACGTTCTTATGCAACAACTTGTTCTCAGAAGATTTTATAAAATCGTTTGAACGGCTGAGTGATGGTGTCAAGGATATGCTTGGTATAGATAAATCTGGTGACTTGGAAGCATTGATTGATTTGCTTAAGAAAGAAATAAAATACGTTGAAATAAAATCCATATCAAAATATGATAAAAACTAAGCGCGAATCTTTGGAGCAGTTTATAAAAGAACAGCTCATCGGTCCTGGGGGATGCAAAGGCTTGTATTCTTTAAAGCCAAGTGCATCAGAGGATGAAAACTCAGAAGAATTGGGTGAAGTTGTAAGTACTACCCCAGGTTCTATTTATAGTTCTGCAATATTATTTCCTCCGAAGAAAGAAATTAAGACAGAAGGTTTCGTTGAGCAAGGAAATAGTATTGTGACAGAAACGATTGAAACTCCAAAGGACGGAAATGATCAAGGAACAGAGCTCGAAGAGATAACTGATACATCGCAGAATGACGATGAAGACTTAAATTCTTTAAGCAGAAGATTCCCGTCTTCTATGGGCGTTTCTTGTTGTTTGGACTCGGGCTTCTCCAATGACAACGATTTGAAAATTATAGTTTCAGGTCGGTATTATACTAAAGTAGAACAGTACACGCGCTTAGAAGTCATTGTTGAAGAACAGGAAGAGTTTGAATCCTTCTTCAAAAAAAATGCGGATGTATTTAATGAATTGTTTGTTTTAGAAGGCAACAAACTATCATTACGTCACACTATTCCACAATCTCAACTATCATCATACAAAGAAAATCTTCGAGCACTAAACATCAAGATAACTGCTGAGATAGCACAGAACCCTGACGGAAGTGTTGACCCAATCTTTGCCGATGTCACCTTTAAAGAGCAGTATAGGTATTTTAGTTCCTATAAAGAGAGATTGTTTAAGAATCTTTCATCGTTGAAAGGCTCGGATTCATATTTAACAGTACATGAAGCTGAAGTAATAAAGAAACGAATAGAAGTAATTGAAAGAAACGAAACTTTCTTCTCTTATATAGAAGATCTAATTGCAATTTGTGATAGCCGCAATTTTGGATATTGGGTCGAACATCCTTTTGAGAAAGAATTGAACTTGAGATCCTTAAATTTCCATATCTCCACAGAGGATGGAAAGGTTATTTATTCACCACAAAAGAACGATTGTCTCAAAAATATTATTTCCTTAAATATAAATGAATCAGAAACACTTTCACTCTCCGTATGGTTGCAGTTGATAAAAATAAAGGATGATAGAACCTATCTGAAGATTCTGTTAAACAACTCATCAACAGAAGTAAACACAGATGAACAGCATTATTATTCCATTGTTTCAGAAATAGTAAACGAAAGATGTTTTTTTGGAGTAAAGGTTGATGCAAGTAGTAAGCATCTGTGTCAATACAAAAGCGTCTCTTCTGGTAGTCTCGACGATGAAGAAGCCCACAAGCTAAACTTTTTGTATAGGAATATTGAAGATTACGGTGTCGGTCATCTTTGTTCTGTTGATTGGAATAAAGATGACAAAGGATTAATGCATGTATACTCTGAATTTATGCCAAGTATAGAAAGTCCAGATGTTGAACCTGTTCCAAGAGATAAATCATGCGAGAATGTAGAACAGGATGATGTTATCTTACCAAAGGCTTATCTGGATTTGGAGAGTTCACAATGTCTCCAGTTTAAATGGCTCTCTTTCTTATCTCCTACATCAGACACCGAAATTCTTAATAATCTTCTTGGCTTTTTAGATTCATACAAGTCGTGGATTCAAACGCAGCGATACTATATCAATAGTTTGGATGATAAAGAAATGGCATTGCAAAATGTAAAAGATTGTGAGGTTGATTACGAAAGAATGAAGGCAAATGTGATTGAATTCTTGACTGATTCATCAAAAATGAAAGCTTTTAGAGTAATGAATGCCACAATGTTTATGCAGTTGTGGCATAATAAAAAAGATAATCAGAAGCAGATTTGTGAAGATGAAACGGAACTGAATTTTGAATTTTATCAGAAAGCAACAGATGACATATTTCCTGGAGTTGAACATGCTGCATGGCGACCATTCCAGTTAGCTTTTATCTTATTAAACTTTGATGGTATCTTCAAAAGCCAGAATGATCTATCATGGTCAAAAAGGAATGAACTAGTTGATTTGGTTTGGTTCCCAACGGGTGGCGGTAAAACTGAAGCATACTTAGGTCTTATTGCCCTTACAATAATCAATAGGCGATTAACCAAAGGTGAAGCTGGTTATGGCGTAACTGCAATAATGAGATATACGCTTCGGTTGTTGACAACACAACAATTCCAACGAGCATTGCGGCTGATTCTTGCTTTGGAACAGGTTCGTCTTTGGGAACTTGATAATTGCAAACTTGGAGATGAAGAAATCTCTATTGGATTGTTTGTGGGAGACCAGTCTTTGCCTAATTCTTTGGATGGTCTAAAAGACGAATTAAGAAAGAATTGGGAGAGTCGGACAGAAACAAACAATAATAGCAAAATACCATTGGACTTATGTCCTTGGTGTGGATCTAAATTGAAACATCAAATAGATAGAAGTGGGGTGAAATTTTACTGCGAAAACCCATATTGTACATTTGATGTAGTAAATGCTGTCATACCTGTTAGATTGTGCGATGATGATATATACAAAAAACCTCCAACGTTGCTATTCGGAACTGTGGATAAGTTTGCACAACTTGCTCACAAAGTTAACACCGGAGGAAATAGGACTAATAAAGATTCAAGACGATTATTCGGACGCGGTGAAAATTGGAATAAGTTAACCCCAGACCTTATCATCCAAGATGAGCTACATTTACTGTTAGGTCCTTTAGGTTCTGCTGTGAGCTTGTTTGAATGTGCTATCGACCAACTTTGTACAAGGAACGAAAACGGACAGACTATTAGACCGAAAATTATTTCTTCTACAGCGACAACACGTAATACAGCATTGCAAGTTCGTGCTTTGTACGATAGAGGAATAAGTATATTCCCTAAAAATGGAATTGACTACGATGACTCGTTCTTTGCGTTCTACAAACGCAGTAAGATGGCTGGCGACAAAGACTGGTCGTTTGATTCAAAACGCAAATATATTGGTGTGATGCCAACAGGCAGAACACAAATGACCACACAGATGAGGCTTGCAGCCATTCTGTTTGTACATCGTGCAATATTTGAGAAAGAAAATTTGGCAAAGTTGAATGATGAGGATTTCATCAAAGCTGCCGACTATTATTTTACCACTATTTCATACTTCAATAGCTTGAAAGAGGTGGGTAAAACAGATGCGCAGTTCTACATGGAATTTACTAAATACACACGAAGACTTTTCAAACGTGTGATGCGCTACTCTAATATGCTTGAATCTCTTTATGCTTACAATGAAAGATTCTCAAAATCAGAATTGACAGGACGCCTTTCTGGAAATGAAGCTGTCGCAGCTTTGAATAAAGTTCAATCCGTGACTTGGAATCCGAAGCACCGGTTTCCATATCTCGATAAAGATGTTTGGCAACGACCTGAAAAGCCAGATGATTTTATACTTGCAACAAACATGATTTCTGTTGGACTTGACGTGTCGAGATTCAATACTATCATAATAAATTCTATGCCGAGGAATATAGCTGAATACATTCAGGCAAGTTCACGAGTGGCGCGAAACAAAGAAGGTCTTGTGTTAACATTGCATAATCCTTTCCGCTCAAGAGACGTTTCTCACTTTGAAAAGTTTAGAGAGTTCCATGAGAAACTTTATTATTATGTAGAGCCAATATCTATTACTCCTTTTTCGCATAAATCAGTCGAAAAATATCTGCCACTATTCCTCGGTACTTATATCAGACATTTATATTCTGCTTTAGCAAATAATCAATCCGCTATCAATATTGATTCAGTTAAATCGGCTGATATAAAAAAGACTGTCAGAGTATATTTTGAAGAACGTCTTAAAAGAACTTTAAAACTGTCCGGCATAGAACGCGAGCTACTTACTCCAGATTTGTTTGAGTATATTTGTGCAATGGTACATGATATGCTTGATCAATGGCTGCAAAAGAAGGAAGACAATCAAGAACTAGTATATACAAAAAGAAAGGGTCAGTTCGGAGGGAACTTACAAGCCACGCCACTATACTCGTCTTCGGATGACTATGACGAAATGAGACTTCTGAATAAATGGAAAGTTCCTACAGCACTAAGACTACTTGAACCAGAAGCTGTTATCCACATTGTAAAATAGATGCATTATGGAAATCAATAATAAGAAACAATATAATCAGGGTATAGGCAAGTACAAGATTCTTTCTTCTACTGCTGGAGTTGGTGCATTGGTTACGACTAAGTGGGGAGGCTTTGTCATGCCATTGAGTATTTCTGACTGGCAATTTGTAAAGACTCTTTCAGAAGAAATTAAGAAACCGGAAAATTCAAATCATACATTAGAACAACTTCAGGAACTGTCTGGTGTTGACATTATTGATGACTCAAGGTTTGTCGAGTTCTTGAAGCAGAAGAAACAACTTGCTGCATTAAAATGTTTTGTTGCGATTCCGCACATTCAGTTAGATAAGTTTAATCAAATTGATAAAGACGAACATCCTATATATAAGAAGAAACAAGAATCGGGAGTAGAATTAAAAGATGAAATGTTCATTATTCCTGCCATAAACTTTCCCAAATGGTTTATATCAAACAATTTTGATATGAAACCTATCGAAGAGTGGGAGGAAATCTGGAAAGCAAAAAGATGTAATGACGGTAAAATAGATTTTTTTGCTCCGCCAAGAGATCCGAATAAAAAGACATATCGTACTTTTAAGAATCCTATGTTGAATGACAAAACTATTTATGGATTGCTAAAACCAGTTCCTATGGTTTTGATTTGTCCTAACGGTCACATCTCAGATATTCCATGGTACCAGTATTTCTGTGCAAGACTGGCTAACGAAAAGATAGACAAACTAGAGGGTTTTGACTTATTCAATTATGAATGTGAGCCTTGTTCCAATGCACCTGATGGACATCATCAACTACAATGGATTACCAACCGTAATCAGGGTGAATCTTGGGGAACGTTAAAATGTGGATGTTGCAATGGTAAAGTCAGCCTTGCGGGTATCATGAACATAAAGCCATTCTGTCGAGGTGAACGACCATGGGACTCTGAAAATAGACGAGAAATTTGTATTACTGGTCATAATCGCAACATCATGCAAATGGTTTTGGTTACCAGTAACAGCATTTATTATGCAAACAGTTTGAGTAGTCTTTATATTCCTAACGAGTATATCGAGAAGCCCGAAGGACAGTTGACTCCTGAAGCTAATAAGATGCTGCAAAAAATATTGGATAAGATTTTCCCAAGATATGAACGCCGTAGTGAATCTCCTTCAAAAGAAGACTTCTGGAGAAAGATGTTTGATGAAGGTGATACACTTAGAGATGCCGCAGAAGATGACGAAATAGAGCTTACAAATAATGATTGGGATGTACTGAAACAATCGTTTATATACCCGGAAGAAACTGAAGATGTTGATGTTTTGGCAACATATCGATATAACGAATACCAAGTGTTTGCTAAGAACTCATCGACACCAGGAAATAAGCCTGGGTTGCACTTTGAGAATATTATTCTTCCTGATAGTCTTAAAAGTTACTTTACGAAGATTCAAAAGGTGGATACCTTAGCTGTGACCTCTACTCAACTTGGATTTAGTAGAGTATCTATGCCTTCCGCCAAAATAGTTGGCGGAAAAGTAATCTATCCTGACGATCAAATAAAGCCAATATTTACATGTAACAAAGAAGAAGTCCTTGTACTACCAGCAAACCAACTGTTTGGTGAGGGGATCTTCTTTATGTTTGACGAATCCAAAGTGAATCAATGGGTTATCAGCCACAACTTAGAAAAACATTTTCAATGCAATCTCAATGAGGATGATATGGGAAAATTCATGTCTGATGAAATGGAACAATACGGTAGAGCACGCTTCTACCTTCTTCATACTTTCTCACACATCTTAATGAAGGAGTTGGAGTTTTCTTGTGGTTATCCAACTGCAAGCCTGAACGAACGCCTCTATTATTCTGACAAAATGTGTGGTGTACTTATCTACACTGCCGATGGAGCAGAAGGCAGTATGGGTGGACTGGTTTGGCAAGCTCAACCGCATTTGTTAGAGCGCATCATAAAGACGGCTATGAATCGTGCACTAAATTGTTCATCGGATCCAATGTGCTGGGAAAACGAAGATGGTTTAAATAGAGCATCATGCTTTTCCTGTACTATGGTTTCCGAAACATCCTGTGAACAACGTAACCTCGGTCTTGACCGCCGAGCATTAATAGATCCTAAATTTGGTTATTTCAAGAATTTGATATGAGCTTAGACATATACTTTTTCAAAAAAGGCTTTGACATTCAGAAAAGCAGAGCGGACATAGATGCCACTTATACGAAGTTGCAAGCCATAAAAGATGAACTGGAGCAACTCGAAGGTGATTATAAGGAAGCAACGCTATCCAATCTCAATGTTACCCATAATCTCAACAATATGGCTAAGGCAGTCGGATTGTACAAAGTTTTATGGAGACCGGAGGAGGTTGGGATTACTACAGCTTCTCAAATGATTGTGCCACTCGAAAAAGGGATTAAAGAACTAACTGCAAATCCGAAGAAATACAAAGCATTTAACCCTCCTAATGGCTGGGGAGATTATGATATCTTTGTAGATTTCTGTGAATCGGTGTTGCGTGATTGTCGTGAATATCCTGATGCAACTATTGAAGCGGGTTGATAATCAAAACGGTGGTGGTCAGAAAACGAACAAACTGCCAAAAGCGATTAAAAACGATAATCTGACCGATGTTTTCTATATGTAAATCAGATACCATATTTGTACCATAAAAACGCAACTAATTGATATTCAAATACAGTTTCTTTTGAAGAAGTGAAGTAATTCTGGATTACTTTAGATAAATATGTAAAAGAGAGGTTATCTGTGTCATGCAGATAATCTCTTTTTTGTTTACTTTTGTAGACGCATTGGAAAAAAACAACAATGAAACGAATACTACTCACCATTTTCACATTTACATTATTGATAAAGATACCAATTATGCAAGCTCAAGAAAAAGAAACAAAAATTCTGATCGAAACAAGTCTTGGTGATATAACCATCAAATTATACAACGACACCCCACTCCATCGCGACAACTTTATAAAACTGGAGCAAGATGGAACATACGACGGATTATTATTTCACCGTGTTATTAAAGACTTCATGATACAAGGAGGCGATACTTCATCGAAAGACGCTCCACTGAATACGCAATTGGGCGAAGGTGATTTAGGCTACACTGTTCCGGCAGAATTTATATACCCAAAACTGTTCCACAAAAAAGGAGCTTTATCCGCCGCACGTACAGGTGACGATGTGAATCCGGAAAAAGAATCCTCTGCTTCTCAATTCTATATTGTGACGGGAAAAATTTTCACAAGTCAGGAGTTGGATATGATGGAAAAAAACCGTTTCGAAAGATTGAAGCAATCTATCATAAATCGTCTGCAATCGGACAATAAAGAAAAGGTTAAAGAGTTATATAAAACAGGCGACAGGGCAAAGCTTACCGAGTTTAGAGAACAAATTGTTGCAGAAGCAGAGACAGAAGCCAAAAACAGGCAAGCGGAAGCTCTCTTCACCGAAGAACAACGGAACATATACACAACCATCGGAGGAACTCCTCATCTGGATGGTTCGTATACTGTGTATGGAGAAGTGACTGATGGAATGGACGTTGTGGATAAAATTCAGAATCAGGAAACAAATTACAATGATCGCCCTCTGACAAATATCTCCATGAAAATGAGAATAATTGAATAATAAGAAAATGATAGATTTAATTATTGGGAAGACAGAGCACATCCCGATTATACAAGATATTGCAAACAAAACATGGCATATTACGTATGGTAATATCCTGACCAAAGAGCAATCGGAATATATGCTTGACATGATGTATAGCGACAAGTCTTTGCTTGAGCAGATGCAAAACGGTCAACATTTCTTTTTAGCAAAATCTCCCTATACGGGAAATATTATGGGATTCGTTTCATACGAGTTCAATTATAAAGGACAGAACAAAACCAAACTTCACAAGTTATACGTTTTGCCTGAAAGTCAAGGAAGTGGATTAGGTAAGATATTGATAAACGCAGTTGTGGAAAAAGCTCGTGAACACAATAGTTCTGCCGTATCGCTGAATATGAACAGAAATAATAAGGCTCTGGATTTTTATAAACGCATGGGGTTTGAAATTGCGGGAGAGGAAGATATAAATATCGGAAACGGATATTTAATGGAAGATTATATTTTTGAGAAGGTTATAAAATAAAGAAATAATGAATAAAGATATTTGCGTCCTGTTCGATATGGACGGCGTCATGATAGACACCGAAACTCAGTACGATGTGATATGGAAACATCTGGGTGATAAGTATAATGCTGGTATTGAAAACTTTGAGAAGGTTATAAAAGGCACAACCCTGCCCAATATCCTGAAAAAATATTTCTCACATTTGAACGAAAATGAACTGAAAAGTCTGGAAGATGAACTTGACAAGTTTGAAGCATCCATGAAATTTCCCGAAATACCAGGATCAGTAGCTTTTGTCAAATCATTGAAGGATGCAGGATTTAAGGTGGGTTTGGTTACCAGTTCTACCAACACGAAGATGATAGGCGTAAATAAAGAAAAACGGTTCGATATGCTCTTCGATACAATTGTCTCTGCCGAAAGGGTTGTAAAAGGCAAACCCGATCCCGAGTGTTTTCTTTTGGCAGCTAAAGATTCACACGCCGATCCTCAAAACTGCATTGTGTTCGAAGATTCGTTCGCAGGCATTGAGGCCGCAACCAAAGCGGGCATGACTGTGATTGGCGTATCAACAACAAACAGTGTTGAATCACTGAAAGATAAATGCGCAAAAGTGATTCCGAACTTTGAAGAACTTTCTATCAACGATTTACTTGTCTTATAATGAGCAATGAGAGCAAATTACTTGAAATAGCCAAGAAAATCAGGGCTTTATCTCAAACCGGATTAGTATACTCCGACAACGAATATGCTACCGAACGCTATCAAGAACTTCTTGACCTGAGCCATGAGATAACTGCTATTGTTACCGATAATGAAATATCCAGTATTAAAGACGTTTTCCGAATCGAGGACGATTATGTAACACCCAAAGTTGATGTTCGTGCGGTTGTTTTCAACGAAAAAGACGAAATATTGTTGGTTAAAGAACGAGCCGACGGAATGTGGGCAATACCCGGAGGTTGGGCAGATGTGGGTTATTCTCCAAAAGAAATAGCCGTGAAAGAGGTAAAAGAAGAAACAGGATTGAATGTCGAACCCGTCAGACTTTTAGCCGTATTGGACAAAAAATGCCATAACCATCCGCCTCACTTGCACTATGCCTACAAAATATTCATTCTATGCAAATTGATTGATGGTTCGTTTACTTCTGCCTTCGATATTCTGGATAAAGGGTTCTTCGCTCAAAACGAATTGCCACCTTTGTCTCTTGAACGAAACACTAAAGAACAAATCGACCTGATGTTTCAGTACAGATATGATGCAAACAAAGAAGCTGTTGTGGATTAATATCACCCTCAACAGCCTCTTTGTCCTTTTAGTTACAATTTTATTTATTCAATTTATATTTGATCGGTAACGTAAACTGCACCCTAACCGATTGCCCGTTTTGTCTGCCGGGAACCCAGTTTTGCATACTCTTAACCACTCTTACGGCTTCTTTATCACAAGCAGGGTCTAATGTTCTAACCACCTTTATATCTGTGATTGATCCGTTTTTTTCAACAACGAATTGCAAAATAACTTGTCCTTCTATGCCAAGTTCCGCCGCCGAAGTAGGGTACTTAATATTATCACCCAAATAGCGCATCAACTCTGCCCTTCCTCCCGGATAATCGGGCATTTGCTCTACAACCTCAAATATTTTATCAGGTTGCTTTTTGCTGCCGTCACCATCTCCTGCTCCGGTCATCCCTGCATTGTCAAATATCTTATCAGCACTTAGAGCATTCGGATCTCTTGAGCCATCCAAAACATTGTAATTGCCAATTTCAAGACCTTTATCTTCATTCAATTTATTCTGATCTTTGATTTCGTTTTCCTCTGTAACCTGTTCATTTGGGACAATAACAGGAGGTGTAAACTGAATAGATGCCCTCACCGGAGGTGGTGGCGGAGGAGTGTCTTCCACGGGAGGAATTATAACATCATCTTCAATTTTATCATCTTCCACATCTACCATTTGTACCACATCTTGTGTTCCCTCTGCTCTTCGATCTATTTGCGACTTAACTTCACTAACCAAATAAGGTACAGCCCCAACAACCCCAACAAAACAAAGTACAATTATAAATGCCAGAACCTGTCTTTTCGTTGATGTACTGCGCAATTTGTATGCTCCATATTGCTTGTTTTTGCCATTGAAAACAACATCACACCAGTCTTGCGAATTTAATTTTATATCACGTGCCATGACTATAAGATTTTAATGATTAATAATTTTATTTCTTCTTTTTATCTTATAGAGAGCATTGTCACAAAAATTCCATAAATGGTGATAAAAAAAATTTAAATTTGAAAAAACAGAGTACTTAATTCTTTTTCTCTTTTTTATAGAATATCTTTGCAAACAAGTAATAATTCTACAAATTAGACTTATGGAAAACCCTATATTTTGTTACGAAATGAAAGTTCGCGATTATGAGTGCGACGCTCAGGGAATTGTGAACAATGCGAACTATCAACATTATTTCGAGGTCACCCGCCACGAATTTATGGAGAATCTTGGGTTGAACTTTCTCGAACTACACAATCAAGGGATGGATCTTGTTGTGGCAAGCGTATATATCAAATATAAAAGTTCGCTCTTTGGCATGGATAAATTCCGCTGCACTGTGGAACGGATAGAAAGGAAAGGTGTGAGGTATATTTTTCACCAAAAAATTGTCCGGATATCTGATAATGTAGTTTGTTCCACAGGCGAAATTACGGCTGTTTGTGTAATTGACGGTAAACTTTCAAGACCGGAATATATAGATAAAATTTTTGCCGATTATATATAAAAATGAGGAAAGAAGATTTGAGAATCGTATTTATGGGTACACCCGACTTTGCAGTGGAAACATTGAAAGTGTTGGTGGAAAATAAATACAATGTTGTAGGGGTTATCACAATGCCCGACAAGCCTAGTGGAAGAGGACATAAAATTCAATATTCCGCAGTAAAAAAATATGCTTTGGATAATAATTTACCCATTCTTCAACCTGAAAAACTGAAAGATGAGACTTTTTTGTCCGAATTACGGGAATGGAAAGCCGATCTGCAAATTGTTGTCGCATTTCGTATGCTGCCCGAAGTTGTCTGGAATATGCCACCTCAAGGTACATTCAACCTACATGCCTCATTACTACCCCAATACAGAGGTGCCGCACCTATAAACTGGGCAATCATAAACGGAGAAAAAGAAACCGGTGCAACTACATTCTTCCTGACTCATGAGATTGATACGGGGAAAATCATCCTGCAAGAAAAAGTTGCTATCGGAGAAACTGATAATGTAGGCAAAATTCATGACGAGCTTATGCTCATGGGAGCCCAATTGGTCAGGAAAACGGTAGATATTATCTTATCGGGGCAGGTTGATGCCATCGACCAAAGCAAGTATTATCAAAACGAGGAAGACCTGAAAACCGCTCCTAAGATTTTTAAGGAGACTTGCCGTATCGATTGGAATCAACCCGCAGAAAAGATATACAACCTTATCAGGGGACTATCCCCCTACCCTGTTGCCTGGACCGAATTATGCAATGACAAGGATGAAACTCAACCGATAAAAATATTCTCGGCAACCATCATAATGGACGAAAATCATCAGATGGAACCGGGTTCTATGAAAACCGATAATAAAAGCTACATTCATATAGCTTGTAAAGACGGTTTTATGAACGTTCAGGATATTCAACTTGCCGGAAAAAAAATGATGAAGACCAGCGAACTTCTAAACGGCTTCAAATTCGCAGAAGGTAGTTATTTTAAATAAATATTGTAGATGCAAAAAGTTATCAAATCCACCAATATAGAAGGAGACATAAAAGCAATTCTTTCCCAAATACCTCACGACAGGTTATTTATACTAACTGATAGTAATACAGAAAAATTGTGTTTTCATTTGATCAGCAACATAGAGGAGATAAAAAATGCCGGCAAAATCACGATAAAAGCAGGAGACGAGAACAAAAACCTGAATAGCTTATCTTTGATCTGGAAATATCTTTCCGAAAATGGCGCCACGCGCAACTCCCTGCTTGTCAATCTTGGTGGCGGAATGATAACCGATATTGGCGGTTTTGCTGCTGCCAGCTTCAAACGAGGAATAAAATGCGTAAATATTCCGACAACATTACTCGGAGCCGTTGATGCTGCCGTTGGAGGAAAAACAGGAATCAATTTCAACGGGCTTAAGAATGAAGTTGGCGCATTTGCTCCTGCCGAAACCGTTCTGATTGACTCCGAATTCTTCAAATCGCTCGATCATGCAAACTTTCTTTCGGGCTATGCCGAAATGCTGAAACATGGACTTATCTCGAACAAACAGACATGGAGCAAACTATTATCATTCGACACCGACAATATTGATTACAACATACTTAAAGACCTTGTTGTTGAATCGGTTGAGGTGAAAGAAAGAATTGTAGAACAAGACCCTTTTGAAAAAAGTATCCGAAAGGCTCTCAATCTGGGGCATACTATCGGGCATGCGTTCGAAAGCATTTCATACAAAATAAACAAACCTATGCAACACGGATATGCCGTTGCCTGGGGGATGGTTTGCGAACTGTATCTTTCCCACATTAAATGCGGATTTCCGAAGGAGGTATTCTTACAAACAACCATATTTATAAAAGAAAATTATGGTAGTTTCTATCTTGGTTGTGACGAATACGAGCAAATGTACGAACTCATGAAGCACGACAAAAAGAATGAGTCGTCCGACAGAATCAACTTCACGCTGTTGAAAGATATAGGCGACATCAGCCTAAACCAAACTGCAAATAAGGAGGAAATATTTGAATCAATAGATTTTCTTCGCGAGAGTATGGGCGTTTAATTTCCTCACCTACGCTTACGGGTCATATCTATACGGAGGAATATAAAAAGGAGAATTGTAAAACCCAACAGAGACGATCCTCCATAACTAAAGAACGGCAAAGGAATCCCAATTACAGGTGTCAGACCTATAACCATCCCGATGTTTATTGTCAGGTGGAATAAGAAAATGGCCGCTACGCAATACCCATAGACTCGTCCAAAGGTGTTCTTTTGTCGTTCCGACAGATATATAAGGCGGAGAATCAATACCAGGAACCCCAATACAACTATAACCGACCCTACAAATCCCCGTTCTTCACCTACCGTGCAGAATATGAAGTCGGTATCTTGTTCGGGAACATATTTCAGCTTTGTTTGTGTTCCGTGCAAAAAGCCTTTACCAAGCAAACCTCCCGATCCGATAGCTATTTTAGATTGGTTGACGTTATATCCGGCTCCTGACGGATCGTCCTTCATACCCAACGACACCAATATCCTTTTTTGCTGATGAGGCTGTAATGCTTTCGTGAATACATAATCGACCGAACTGACATACGCAATGCCTCCTATTACAAACAAAACAATGTAAACATATCTCATGCTCCAGTGTTTACGAGCCAGAACCAATAAATAAGTTATCAGGGCAACAATGGCAACTGCAATCGCAATTCCCCACGGAACGGGTATGAATAAAGACAAAATATATGTCAAACCCAATATACCTATCAAACCCAATATGATGTACTTCGCCGCATGCCTGTCTTTTTTGTAATTAAATACCAAACATGCCGAAATTAGTATCATAATGATGATGGATAATAATTCGCCCAATGATACAAATCCCAGCTCCACATCCGAAAACCTTAAGCCTATTACGAAGAAAGCTATCGCACACAAACCCGAAACCAGAACCATTCCGGGCAAGCCTTCCCTATACAGCATCAATACAAAAGCCGTATACACCAAGGCCGAACCTGTCTCTTTCTGAAGGAAGATCAGCAACATGGGCAATATAATCAAACCTGCAATTGCAGACAGGTTTTTGAAGGTCATCAATTTGAAATTGTAACGGTTCATAAATCTGGCCAAAGCCAATGCTACCGCAAACTTGGCAAACTCGGCGGACTGGATATTTATAGAATCGGTTATAACAATCCACGATCGTGAACCTTTTATGTCTTTTGCAATGAAGATGGTGAGAATCAGCAACCCTATAAAGAAAGCATAAATGAAATAGGCAAAAACATCAAAGATGTTGCTGTCCAACTTTAAGATGATGAATGCCACAACAGCGGAAAAACCAAAAAACACAAGTTGTTTCCCGGCCCTTCCCGACAGGTCGAACATAGTCACACCCGAATCGAACTGATAGCTGGACGCATATATGCTAAACCATCCGGCAAGCACCATCCCCAAATAGAGAAGGATGATTACCCAATCTACACTTGCCCTGATATGATCGTCTTCTCTGATATAAGCACTCATATTTTCCTAATTGGTCGAATTTCTATTTTCTGTTGGCGTTGCCGGTTTAGTTTCGTTGTTTGCCTTGGCTTTTCCTGCACCCCAAGCTGTTGCAGACTTCGCATGAACAATAGCATGCGCAATCCTATCCTCAATTGGCTTGTCGCCCGGTCTTATCTCTCCCTTCAAATATTTCTGGAACATCAATCGTCCGATAGGTACTCCAAACGTAGCACCCCATTCACCGTTTTCCACAACCACAAAAATTGCAACTTTAGGCTCATTCTTGGGGGCAAATCCCATAAATATAGAGTGGTCTTTACCATGCGAGTTTTGGGCGGTTCCCGTTTTTCCACAAACTTCTATTTCCGGCAAAAGATTCGTCCCTCTACACGTTCCTCCCGTAACTGCCTTAGCCATACCCTCCACAATATTCACATAATGTTTTTCCTCGACGCCTGTATAGTTGGGAGTGGTGTATTTTGCATCAAGAACCGTATCCTGAACTTCTTTCACAACATGAGGCTTATAATAATATCCCCTGTTGGCAATTGTAGCAGCCAAATTTGCCACTTGAAGCGGGGTTGCAAGCACCTCTCCCTGCCCAATTGCTATGGAGATAACATTTTGAGGATACCAGTTCTCAGTTTTAAAGTTCTTGCTGTAATATGCACTATTCGGTATAAAACCTCTCATCTCCGATGGTAAATCGACATCCAATTTATAGCCGAATCCCATTTTCACCAGATCATCTTTCCATCGGTCAAATGCTTCCAGAATATTTTTATATTTCTTCCGGTTGCTCAACATTGCATTCAAGCCATAGCAAAAATATGAGTTACACGACGTTGCTATTGCCGGTTCAAGCGGTAGTGGCGACCCATGCCCGTGACATTTGGGGCGTCCTCCTCCCGGAGGATAACCTCGTGCGCAAGAGTACATAGTAGATGGTTGTATTATCCCTTCTTGCAGGAAAATCAAGCCTTGCGTGGTTTTGAATGTAGACCCCGGAGGATATACTCCTTGAATTGCCCTGTTCAGCAGAGGCTTGTCGGGATCGTTAGCCAATGTCAGGTAATTCTTCCCGAAATCCCTCCCCAATAGAATTGAAGGATCGTAAGTGGGAGCCGTAACCATGCAAACAATCTCGCCCGTGGCAGGTTCTATCATTACGATGCTGCCCCTTTTTCCCTGCATCAGATATTCTCCGTATGCTTGCAAATCTATATCTATGGATAACTTCAGGTTGCGTCCCGAAACAGGTGCAACATCATGCTTCCCATTTTCATAATGCCCTTGTATTCTTCCGTGGGCATCACGCAGAAGTATCTCTACACCTTTTTCTCCCCTTAGCAAATTTTCATACGAACTTTCAACTCCCGATCTTCCGGCATAGTCTCCCCGAACATAATAATCGTCATTTTTTATCATGTTCTTATTAACCTCCGCCACATATCCCAACACTTGGGCTCCGTTGAGATAATTATATTGCCGTAACGCTCTGTTTTGAATGTAAAATCCGGGAAATTTGTATGATTTTTCCTGAAAAAGACCATATTCGTGCAACTCAAGTTGAGTCATCAACGTTTGCATTGTATATGTGGAATAACCGGGATTAAGAGTTTTATTTTTCACATCGGCAAACCTTTTGTCCAGCTCTTCCCTCGTTATGCCCAGTATATTGCAGAAATCGAGCGTATCGAAAGGCTGTACTTCCCTCGGTATATATACAATATCATAAGTCGGACGGTTGTAAACGAGTAATCGGTCTTTGCGGTCAAATATAGTACCTCGTGCCGGATACAGTGTTTTATTATAAAACGCATTACCATCGGCAGAGTCTTTATAGTCACTGCTCAGTATTTGCAATGCAAACAACTGGGTAACAAGTATTAAAACTATAATAGTTGCCGCACCTCCAATTACATATTTTCTTTTTTCAAAATTAAATTTATTCGTACTTGCCACTTATAATCAACGAGTTTTTTTTTGATTTGTCTTGTGTTTGTTTTGTTGTCAATTAATCCTAAACTTTCTTTTTATTCGAGGAGAAACAATCTATAGCAAATATAAGCAAAGAAGTCAACACCGTAGATGTCAAAATCTTTAATAATAAATTTGTTATATTAAAATATGAAAAGGACTCTACCGACAACAAAATCGCATGGTGTATAAACACGTACACCACTGCATATTTTATAAAATTTCCACCGAAAGCGGAAACACTCGGTATATAAGAATCGAAATCCTCTTGCTGAAAAAACAATCCCTGAACAGGACGCCTGAAAAAAGCCACGCATGTGGTTGCCGCCGCCGCAATGCCCGGTGTATTGCAAAACATGTCGATAGTAAGACCCAATATAAACCCTAACAATGTCAGAAAATAACGGTTAATTCCTATCGGCAGCTTGATGATGAAGTAAATATACAAGTATGGCGTTGCATATCCGTAAAACGATATATTGTCTAAAGCCAATACTTGCAACAATACCAAAACAATAAATAAAATAGAAAATCTAATAAAACTAATCATTCAATTTGTAGAATTATTTTTTTGGTTTCCCTTCCAGTTTTTTCTCCAGCTCTATCCGCTCTTTCCTTTGGTTATTACTTATTACAATCACATTAGACAATGTTGCGAAGTCTGTTCCCAGAGTTACCTTCAATGTCAGGAAATTATCGTCGCTCTCTTTTTCAGAGTCTTTCACTGTTCCTACAAAAATTCCTTCGGGAAATATATTGGAAAAACCGCTTGTTATGATAGAATCTCCTATTGCAAACTTCTCGTGCCGAGGAAATCCTTCCAACTCGGCATACTTATAATCTACTCCGTCCCATATCAGGGTTCCCGGCGTATTCGAATTTTTTATTTTACAACTTATAAAGGATTTCGAATTTAAGATGGGTTGAATCACGGCAAAATTTGAAGAAACTTCCCTCACAATGCCCACTACGCCTTGTTCCGATATCACTCCCATTTCGGCCTCAATTCCGGCCTTTGTTCCTTTATTGATAGTTATGAAATTATTTGCTTTCGTAACACTGTTTCCTATCACTCTGGCAATGATAAAGTTGTATTTACCGTATGCCGCAGAGTCTCCTATAAAAGCGTTATTGGTATTTATAGAATCATTCGTAACGGTATTCATCAATTCCTGCAAATACCAGACACGTTGTTGCAGTTCTGCGTTTTGAGCCCACAACTGTTGATTCTCTCTTCGCAAGCCAAAATATGATTGAACGTTGCCCGAAACAGAATAAACCCTTCCAGCTATTTCGTTGGAAGAGTTTAGATATAAACTATGTTGATACGAATTAAATTGAAATATAAGATAGAAGCATACCAATTCGAGGAGTATAAAGAAAAACCATGCTCCGTTCTTAATTAAAAAGGCGATCAGATTACGCATATATCGTTAAACAAATTACCTCATCAAGAAATTAAATTTATCGATATTTTTCAAAGCAATACCCGTACCTTTAGCCACTGCATGCAATGGGTCTTCCGCCACATGGAATTCAATACCAATTCTTTCCGAAAAACGTTTGCTCAAACCTCTGAGCAAAGCGCCACCACCTGTAAGGTATATCCCATTTTTCACAATATCGGCATACAACTCGGGGGGTGTTTGCTCCAAGGCACTCAATATAGCCGAGTCCATTTTCGAAATTGATTTATCCAGACAATGGGCAATTTCCTGATATGTCACCGGAATATCCATCGGCAACGATGTCATTCTGTTAGGTCCATGCACAATGAATACTTCGGGAGTTTCTTCTTCCGACAATTCGGTTAAGGCAGAGCCTACTGCAATCTTTATTGATTCGGCAGTTCTTTCCCCAACCTTAATATTGTGTTGACGTCCCATATATTCTTGTATATCTTCCGTAAGATCGTCTCCCGCAATTTTTATTGACTTGTTAGAAACAATACCACCCAGCGATATAACAGCAATTTCGGTAGTACCACCACCTATATCAACAATCATGTTTCCTTCGGGCGCTTCCACATCCAGTCCGATACCCAAGGCTGCTGCCATTGGCTCGAAAATCATGTAAACATCCCGTCCTCCCGCATGTTCGGCAGAGTCTCGTATGGCACGCGTTTCAACCTCTGTGCTTCCGGATGGAATACAGATCACCATTCTCAACGAAGGAGAAAACAACCTGCGTTTGTTGCTGTTAATCATTTTAATCATGCCACGGATCATGTGTTCCGCAGCCGTAAAATCAGCAATTACACCATCTCTCAATGGTCTGATTGTACGAATATTTTCGTGAGTTTTTCCATGCATCTGGCGAGCTTTTTCACCAACTGCAATCAACTTTTCAGAACGTCTTTCCAGTGCAACTACCGAGGGCTCATCTACAACAATCCTATCATTACAAATGATAATCGTATTGGCTGTCCCCAAGTCCATTGCTATTTCTTGCGTGAACGAGAATAATCCCATATCCTTTTTCTATATTTATTTTATATATAACAATTATTTATTCTTAATGTTTAAAGTGCCTGATACCTGTCATCACCATTGAGATATTGTGCTCGTTACAATAGTTGACTGATAATTCATCCTTCACCGAACCTCCCGGCTGAACAACCGCCGTAATGCCTGCATTACCCGCAATCTCAACACAATCGGGGAAAGGGAAGAAGGCATCGGATGCCATTACCGCCCCATTCAAATCGAACTCGAAAGTTCCGGCTTTTTCTATGGCTTGCTTCAAAGCGTCAACTCTGGATGTTTGTCCCGTACCTCCGGCACACAACTGTTTGTTTTTCACCAGAATTATTGCGTTCGATTTTGTATGTTTCACCAATTTATTCGCAAACAACAGGTCTTCCAGCTCCGTGCCTTGCAATTGTCTGTTTGTAACCAGTTTCAAGTCGGCTGCAGTTTGTACGCTCAGGTCTTTATCCTGAACAAGAACCCCGTTAAGCAACGACCTGAATTGCACCTTTTCGTTCAAACCTGCTTTTTGAATCAATATGATTCGGTTTTTCTTTTGCTTCAGAATCTCTAAAGCTGCCGGATCGTATTCCGGTGCTATAATTATCTCGAAAAATATTTTATTAATTTCGTCCGCCGCCGTAGCGTCTATCTTTTTGTTGGAAACGATGATTCCGCCAAATGCAGAAACAGGGTCTGCCGCCAAAGCTGCCCCCCATGCTTCGGCAACTGTGCTGCGAGATGCTATGCCGCAAGCATTATTGTGCTTCAATATAGCCACAGTGGTATCGTCGAATTCTTCAATCAGACTCACGGCAGCTTCTATGTCCAACAAATTGTTATAAGAAATTTCTTTTCCGTGTATTTGGTCGAACATTGAATCAAAATCGCCATAGAAAGCTCCTTTTTGATGTGGATTTTCTCCGTAACGCAGCGATTTTTCACCGTCTTTTGCATAACGGAACGACGACATATTGCCTTCATCCATATAATTGAATATGGCTGTATCGTATCCCGACGAAACGGCAAATGCTTCTTTTGCAAACCATTTCCGGTCTGCTATATCCGACAAGCCATTCTTCTCTTCCAACAGGTTCATTAGTGGCTTGTATTGTTTTTGAGATGCAACAATAATCACATCGTTAAAATTCTTGGCTGCGGCTCTGATCAACGATATGCCGCCTATATCTATCTTTTCTATTATATCTTGCTCGCTCGCTCCCGAAGCAACTGTGTCTTCGAATGGATATAAATCGACAATCACAAGGTCTATTTCCTGAATATCGTACGTATTGATCTGTTTTTGATCTTCTTGCAAATCGCGTCGGCAAAGAATACCTCCAAAGACTTTCGGGTGCAAGGTTTTCACCCGTCCACCCAGAATAGAAGGATAACCTGTTATGTCCTCAACCTGAGTACAAGGCAAACCTAACGATTCTATAAACTGATGTGTACCTCCTGTGGATATAAAATTAACCCCTTGGCTATGTAATTTTTTCAGAATTTCATCCAGTCCGTCTTTATGATAAACTGACACTAACGCATTTTTAATTTTTCTTGATGAAGACATATATTTTCAGATTATACTTTACTTTTCTAATTCAGGCACACAAAGATATAAAATCTATTCTTTATTTTAATGAAAAGAATTGCGATAAAACTTAAAATAAATTATTTAAGATCAATATTTTTCGCCCTACATATTCAATTCGTCTACCGGAGACAAAAAAACCCTTCAAAACGGATGGTTTGAAGGGTTGTATATAACGAGATATTTTAATTATTCAAAATCTTTTACCTCCCAACCTAAAGCACTGGCTCCCAATACTGCGGCATCGCTTTCTTTCAGTTCCGACACAAGAAGTTTCACTTTGTTACGGAAAATGTTCAGCATGCTGCTTTCCATACTTTTATGGATAGGATCGAACAGCATATCTCCGGCTTTGGTTAATCCTCCGAAAAGAATGATTGCCTCCGGACTTGAGAAAGCCACAAAGTCGGCAAATGCTTCGCCAAGCAGCTTCCCTGTAAATTCGAAAATTTCTCTGGCTAGAGCGTCACCCGCAACAGCCGCGTCGTGCACATCCTTCGAAGTTATTTCTTCGGGTTTCAAATCTCTTAAAGAACTTGGGTCTTTTCTTTCCGACAACATCTCTCTTGCGGTACGGGCAACTCCGGTAGCCGAGGTATAAGTTTCAAGACAACCTTTTCTGCCACAACCACATAGACGTCCATTTTCTCGACGAATGATAGTATGACCTAATTCTCCGGCAAACCCGTCATGACCGTATATCAACTGGCCATTTACAACTATACCACTACCGACACCCGTTCCTAATGTTATCACAATAAAATCTTTCATTCCTCGTGCAGCACCATAAGTCATCTCTCCTACGGCGGCGGCATTCGCATCGTTTGTTAAGGCAACAGGTATATTCAACCTGTCTGAAAGCATTTGAGCTAACGGAATAACACCCTTCCATGGCAAATTGGGTGGAAACTCGATACATCCCGAAAAGAAATTCCCATTGGGTGCGCCTATACCTATACCTCTTATCTGGGAGGCTCCGCCAACCCTGTCAATTATTTCTTTCAACGCTTCCGACAAATGTGATACATAGTCGTTTACTTCGGGGTAAGCTACTGTTTTTATTGAGCTTTGAGTGATTATATGCCCTCTTTTGTCTACAACTCCAAAAACAGTGTTGGTTCCACCAATATCAATTCCAATAGCATAGGGTTTTTCCATGTTTATATGTTTTATATGATTTAACAATTATTGCTTCTAAGTTATACTATAAAGTAGTGTTTATACGGCCCACAAATATAGCAACTATTCTGAAATAATTATACCATATTCTGTGATCAAAATAACGCTCCTTTAACGAATATGTATCATTTTTCTTTTTTCTTATACATATCCAAGATATTTTGGGCGGCTATGAACGAACTGATTTCTGAATTTAAAATCATTTTTTCATTTTTCTTCAACTCTTGTTGAATTGTTTCATCATTATAAAAGTCTGATTTCAGTTTTTCATTTATTGTTTCATACATCCAATATTTCGACTGCTCATTCCTCTTTCGCTGAAAATAGCCATTTTCTTTAACAAATGCGACATATTCATCTACCATATCCCAAACTTCCTTTATTCCATATTCGTAATATCCTGAATATGTCAGCACTTTAGGACTCCATCCCGATTCGGGCAAAGGAAACAGGTGAAGTGCATTTTCGAAATGCGATTTTGCCAGATTCGCTTTTTCAATATTGCTTCCGTCGGCCTTATTTATGACAATTCCGTCGGCCATCTCCATTATTCCCCGCTTAATACCCTGAAGCTCGTCTCCCGTTCCTGCCAATTGTATCAACAAGAAAAAGTCGACCATGGAATGAACAGCCGTTTCGGACTGCCCTACCCCTACCGTCTCGATAATGATACGGTCAAAACCTGCGGCTTCGCAAAGCACTATCGTTTCACGGGTTTTCCGGGCAACTCCACCCAGTGAGCCTGCCGACGGCGAAGGGCGTATGAACGCATTTTGCGCAACGCTAAGCCTTTCCATCCGTGTTTTATCTCCCAAAATACTTCCTTTTGTCAACTCACTCGATGGGTCTATCGCCAAAACAGCCAATTTGTAGCCGTCTTCGATGAGTTTCATCCCAAAGGCATCAATCGAGGTACTTTTTCCTGCTCCGGGAACCCCCGTTATGCCCACTCTTAAAGAATTACCCGAATACGGCAAACATTTTTCAATAACCTCCTGTGCAATAGCCTGATGATCTGCCCTGGTACTTTCAACCAGTGTCACAGCCTGGCTCAGCAGTGCGATATCTCCTTTCAATATTCCCTCCACAAATTCCGATGCAGAATGTTGCTTCCTCTTATATCTGCTAAAATCCTTCATATAAGGATTTACCGACGGACGATCTGTCACGCCTTCATTTACTTGAAGCGATTGAAATTGCGAGTCATTTTCCGGATGTTCCATGAGAATTCTATGATTTTTTATTTATATTTTAAATAATAGACAGTGAACTAGTCCCGACTTTTTATAATGCGCGGAATAAAAGTCAGGATAACTTCTGTACAAAAATAAAAAAACCGAACCAAGATTACATCTTAATTCGGTTTAATTTATAAAACTTCGTCTTTCTTGTGTTTATTTTGAAAGAACTTCTCCTTTAATTATCAAAGTGTACACAGAATCGGGAACATTAGTGAAAACTGTCGCACCTTTATTAAAAGATCCTATACGGCCTTTTGTTGAATAAGACACAACTATTTTTCCGTCTTTTCCCGGTAAGATAGGTTCTTTCGTGTAAGAAGGTGTTGTGCACCCGCATGTTGTTGCTACCCTGTTGATAATCAGTGGAGCATTACCTGTGTTTGTGAAAATAAATTCACATGTCGCCGTACCTATCGATTCTGCGATTTTTCCAAAGTCGTGTGTAGTTTTTTGAAACTTAGCTTCTGCTTTTCCTTGTGCGCTTACATAAGAAACACTTAAGAAAAGAGCCAACATTATAAAAGCAATTTTTTTCATATTACAATATTCTAATTCTGATAAGACAATACAAAGATAACAATTATTTGTTAAAATTGTTTCGTTTAACATTAAATTACTATTCTTCGTCCGAATCGAAGTCCCAATCGTCAAAAAATGATTCGGTCGTAAATTCGTCCAGATCACGCCTGTCTTTTTTCGTCGGACGCCCTGTTCCTCTTGCTCTGTCTACAAAACCTGTAAGTTTTTGCATTTCCAGTATTTCCATCTCCGAAACGGGTGTCACGTCTTCCAAGAACTCAGGAACAAGTTTTGCGCCCATTCTTTTTTCCGTAAGATTCAATACTTTAAAAGAATAGGTTATTGGTGGTTTCTTTATTCCTATCACATCTCCAATCTTTATCATTTTCGATGGCTTTATGGTGTTTCCTCCAACCAATATACGCCCTTTTTTACAGGCTTCTATCGCTATCGAACGTGTTTTGAATAAACGCACGGCCCATAGCCATTTGTCTATTCTTACTTCCGACTGACCTTCTTTCATCTATTACTTGTTATTATACTGATTCATTGCCACTTGTATACCCGACAGGCAAAATGTTTTTATCATCTCGCAACAAATTTCTAATCTTTCAGGCATAACCTGCTCTTCTTCTTCCGAAAATTCGCTCAACACATAATTGACCTGTCCTCCCTGCGGAAAATCATTTCCTATACCAAAACGTAAGCGTGCATAGTTTTGTGTACTCAATATTGTTTGGATATGTTTCAAGCCGTTGTGTCCGGCATCACTCCCTTTTCCTTTCAATCTTAAGGCTCCAAAAGGCAATGCGAGATCATCTACAACCACCAACATATTTTCGACCGGAATTTTTTCTTTTTGAAGCCAGTATCTCACGGCATTTCCGCTCAAATTCATAAATGTTGAGGGTTTCAACAGAATAAGAGTTTTTCCTTTCAGCCTCATTTCCGAGACAAACCCATATCGTTTATCCTCAAAAACAATATTGGACGCCTTTGCTAAAGCGTCCAATACTCTGAATCCTATATTGTGTCGGGTATCTTCGTATTCTCTACCAATATTACCCAGACCAACAATCAAATATTTCATTCAGCAATAATTAAAATTCACAACGAATTACTTACCGCTCTTAGCCGCAAGACCTCTAGCTGCACGAGTCAACTGAACGCGACATACTACAGAGTTAGATGCATTTAGCAATTCAAGTCCTTCGAAACTTAATTCTCCTACCTGAATTGATTTTCCTAATGCCAAATGCTCAATGTTGATATGTACTTTTTCAGGAACGTCTTTATAAAGAGCTCTTACTTTTAATTTACGCAGGTCTAATGAAAGTTTACCCCCGGCTTTAACACCTTCAGCCAAACCATCAAGCACTACTGGTACATCTATAACGATTGGTTTATTTTCAAATACGTGAAGGAAATCAAGATGTAGAATTTCATCTGATACCGGATGGAATTGAATATCTTTCAATATGGCATTGTATTCCTTACCATCAATAGTCAAATTCACCAAAAATATTTCAGGTGTATAGATAAGTTTGCGAACGTCTGAGTTTGTCACTGTAAAATGGATTGCATCTTTTGACTCTTCTCCACCATACAACACTGCAGGAATACTACTTTCTTTACGCAAAGCTTTTGTTGCTTTTTTACCAAGGTCAGTTCTTGGAGAACCGGCTAATTCAAATGTTTTCATTTTTTTTAATTTTAAACGTGTTACTCAAATTAAGGAGCTTCCTTATTCCCATCACACAAAGGGCTTTCAAAAGCGGTGCAAAGATATAAATTATTTTTATTAAAATTCTATCTTACTTTATTTTTATTGCGCATTTTCAAACTGTTGGAGGAAACGAACATCATTTTCTGAAAACATTCGTAAGTCCTTCACTCTATACTTAAGATTCGTTATTCTTTCGACACCCATTCCCAGTGCATAACCTGAGTATATTTTGCTGTCAATGCCACAGTTATCCAACACATTAGGGTCAACCATTCCACACCCTAAAATTTCTACCCAACCTGTATGTTTACAGAACGGACAACCTTTACCTCCACATATATTGCAAGAAATATCCATTTCGGCACTAGGCTCGGTAAATGGAAAATATGAGGGACGAAGACGAATTTTAGTATCTGCGCCAAATAGTTCCTTTGCGAAGAAGATCAAGGCTTGTTTCAAATCGGCAAACGACACATCCTTATCAATGTACAAAGCCTCCACCTGATGAAAGAAACAGTGTGCCCTATAAGATATTGCCTCGTTACGGTAAACTCTTCCGGGACATATTATGCGAATTGGCGGCTGTTCTTTTTCCATCACACGAGTTTGCACTGATGATGTATGTGTACGCAAAACTATTTCAGGGTTACGGGCTATAAAAAATGTATCCTGCATATCGCGAGCCGGATGATCCGGAGCAAAATTCAATGCAGAAAACACATGCCAGTCGTCTTCAATTTCAGGACCTTCTGCGATGGAGAATCCTAGTCTTTTGAAGATATCACATATTTCTTTTTTTACGAGAGAAAGTGGATGGCGAGCCCCCATCGGAATCGGGTATGCTGTTCGGGTCAGATCGATAGATGTATCTGTGCTTACCGAGTTTTCAAGAGTTTCTTTCAGTTCATTTATTTTGTCCTGAGCTTTAGTTTTCAACTCATTCAATTTTATACCTAAAGTTCTTTTTTCTTCAGCTGCAACATTTCTAAAGTCATCCATGAGAGATGATATCTCACCTTTTTTACTTAGATATTTGACTCTAATCTCTTCTAATTCTTGAACATTTGAAGCTTTTAAATTTTCAAATTCAGCGAGCAAACTATTTATCTTTTCAATCATCTGACTATATCTTTTTCAATTATTTAAGTTTTAGGTGATGCAAAAATACGTTTTTCTTCCGTAGCGTCCTAAATAAATTATAAGAAAAAAATACTTGTAGGGTAAAGAATTTCGATTATCTTTGCAATCGCAAAAGACAAAAATGGTTCCTTGGCCGAGTGGCTAGGCACCGGTCTGCAAAACCGTCTACGGCGGTTCGAATCCGCCAGGAACCTCAAATGTATGTTTAAAGCCCTTGTAAGACAATAACTTACAGGGGCTTGTTTTTTACGGGGTTCCAAATTGGGTTCCAGCATGTAATATGCTATGTGCATGTATATGCAAACCAAAGGAGAACGTCTTTCGCTATTTCCACGACACATATGAATTTTCCAGATTCTCAATGTGGAATAAGCTAAACGCTTCCTATAATATGTTGTCCTAAAGGACCTCACAAATATAACAAAATTTACTAAAGATGTTTTTATCGTGAGCTGTTTCATTTTCATTATGGTAATTCTAAATACATCCAATGAGTTATATCTACTTTCATCAGATTATCACTATTTGCATTATGGAATTTGCCATTGCTATCAAGGTAGCACAGATATACATTTTGATTCTTAGAAATAACCAATACTTTATCATTTATTTTTGGAAGACTCTCATTAATTGGAATCCATTTTTGAACCAGTTCAAAACCTAATTGTATTCCTTTACTAATACCTTCATAATATAATTTGAACTCTTTAGGACTATATCTACTTAAATTGGATTCTTCAAGATATTGTGTTACTTCTGAATAGCTTAATTGCTTCTTTGTTCCATTAAATTCGAAAACATATCCATTAATTGTTTCATACAAATAAGTTACTGTTATTTGCCATATACTATTTGTATAGTAATATTGTTGATATTGTTCCAAATCTTTTGGATTCATATCTAAGTAATTAGTAATAAATCAATACCATAACCATGCAGATTCTCCATTGGCTAAATCTTTATATTTCAATCTTCTATAAGAAGTTGCGACGAACATAATAAACCTTGAGATATCATCCATATCTCTTGTATTATATCTAAATTCAAATTCATCACAGTATTTCTGTAAATGTTTAGGACTGACTAAGTGATAAATACCCAAAATACCTCTTTTTAAATGAGACCAGAATCCTTCAATACTATTGGTGTGGAATCCATTCTTATTTACATATTCATATTGGCTATGTTTTACTACTTCGTGGTGATATTTCTTTTTTAATCCTTTGTAAGCGCCCCATCCATCAGTTACAATAGTAGAACCTTGTTTAACCAGTGTTTTTATTATTGGATGTAATATATCTGCTGTTGTATTTGGAACTACTATTGCATATGCTTTTTTATCGGATATTAATCCGACTACTGGAGTTTTGAATTTGAGACTGCGACCTTGTGTTCCTTTGCCACGACCTTTGGCCTTACCTCCCACATAGGTTTCATCTATCTGAGTTTCATTATCAAAACTAATATGTGTTTTGCCTTTACAATTATGCCTTATTCTATTAAGCATAAACCATGCGGTCTTTTGAGTAATTCCTGCATCCTTAGCTAATTGTACACTGCTTATTCCTTTCTTATGTGATAAGAACAAATATATTGCATAGAACCATTTCTTTAGTGGAATATTACTTCCTTCAAACATAGTTCCAACTGTTACAGTAAATCTTTTCCTGCAACATTTACATTTATAAAGTCCGTTAAATTCTCCTTTGGATTTTAATTTGTAGTGTTTATCACGGTCACCGCAGTGTGGACAAATTGGGTCACCTTGCCATCTGTGTTTTTCTAAGAATTCTCTACAAGAAGTTTTATCATTTAAGCAGTCCCATAGTTCTATAAATGATTTGAATTCTTGCATTTATTCTTTTTTCATATTAGTTGAAAATTAATTATACACAAAATGGATAAAAGTGTTCATTATTTATATATAAATATAATAAAAAGTTTTAACATTATACAATATAAATACCTAAAAATGAACATTTTAATTCAAAATAAGTATAATTATACATATTATATAAAATCTAAAGAATCATTATTATGAAACTAAAAACAAAAATTAAATGGAGATTCTATAATTCTTTATTAAGTGTATTTCTTATCCATAAATTTCAACTATGGTTACCATTTTCGATAAAAGAAATACAAGAAATTCCATTTTTTAATGGATGCTTAGATATTTATTTATCTAAGAGCCTGTTTAAAAATGAATGAAAAAAAATAATAAAGGGCTTCTGTAAATAATC
>NZ_QVMP01000009.1 GCF_010501095.1 Dysgonomonas sp. 520
GATTATTTACAGAAGCCCTTTATTATTTTTTTTCATTCATTTTTAAACAGGCTCTAAAAAGTCTAGATGACTTCGATGTCAAAAATATAATTAAAAAATCTTTTTATCGCTTTTTGTGTTATAAAAATAAGGTTAGTTTGTTCCAAGATATTGCAAGTTCATATTCAATGATTAGTTTTTACGAATAAAAAAAACCGATGGAAATAAATCCATCGGCTCACAAAGATCAGTTAATCTACAATAAAATGTAAATTATAACCAAACCAAATATTATCAGAATCTGATACCATATCCGAGCATAATAACAGCGCAGTCGTTATCGCCGAACATGAATTTACCTTCGGCATTCAGATAATTTTTCGCATCCAGATTGTAACTAATGCCGCCTCCCAAGTTAAACGCAAGATCGGTAGAGCTTTTCGACTTCGTTCTCACTTCTATACCACCAGTATCAATAACAGTCTTTTTTCCCCAGAAGTTATTCTGCATACTGAAACCTACTAACGGATAGAAACTCAATTGGCTAGGTTTCAAATTAATGACATAATGAACGTTCAAGTTCAAATCCAATCCTGTAACTTTATTTTTCGGAAAAAACACCATAAGATCAGGTGCTATACGAACGTTATTCAGAAGATTGTACCTGAATTGAGCCCCTACTCCAAATCTTTCATAATCTGTCTGGTAACCGATATTAGCCAAAACTGACGTATTTCCTTTTTGTGCAGACATGCTAATTGATGCCGCAAATAAAACCGCTACTAAAAACAAAATCTTTTTCATAATTTTTCTTATTTTAATTTTCTAAATATTTCTGTTTTCATTAATAACTTTAACACGAACACCGGGTCGTTTGTTCATGTCAAGACATAATTCCTTTCAGAGAATCAATTACTTACTTATCAGTGTTATATATATACGAAGAAAGGATACTCGACCAAATCGAATACCCTTTCCGTAAATTTTTTATTAAAAATACTTCGCTACTCTCTCTATTTTTTACTTATTTCGATGGAGCTAAACTTAACTCCACCTTTTTCGAAATATACTCTCAATGTATTTTTCCCTTTATTCAGCGTCACTTTATTGAACGTTGATGTATGCCAGTTCAATTTGCTGCCGGAGGTTGATACTGTTTTTGTTCTTTTATTGTTCACCGACAAATAAACCGCTCCTGCCGTATTTTCCGCTATTGTGCAAAGATTTATACTATAAGTCCCTGCTTTCTCCACATCTATCGTATATTGCAACCATTCTCCGTCCTCTATCGAAAACACACAGAAACCGTTACCGAGATTTTTACAAGGCATAATATCCACGCCATCATTCCGGTATGCATTACCTTTGTTCCAAGGAGTATTTATACCTGTCGATGTTCTGTAATTAGCCGTATCTTTATCATAAAAAGCAAAATTGCAACGACCTAAATCGTAATCGGTTGCATAAACAGTAAGAGGGGAATTATCTTTCAGCAGATGTTTTGTATAGGGCATGGTTTCGGTTGTTTTGGTTTGCCTGAACAAAGCATCTATATAATCTTTCTTGAAAATCGTATTCTGAAGTTTTGTGTCTTCGGCTAACTTCATCAAACCCTTATAAGCGACATCTGCCGATGGCCTTTCTGCTTCACTTTTCCAATACTGCTTTATCAATTCATATTCTGCATTTGTAGGGATTACCATAGGACAACTGTTCGGCATCTTTTTATAATTCCACCAACACCACCCGATATTATTTTCCTCTAAAAGTTTTATGGCATCGGTATGCCATGTATTTGAGTTTTCGCCCGATTCGCTCAGCCAAAGCGGAGCGTTATTCTCTTCGCTGAATTTCAAATAACCGGCAATTTCACCCAAGGTATTATAATTCCAATATTTATGAATACTGATAACCATATTATCGTCCCAAAGCGGAAAAATTCCGTTGTAATTATTGCCCCAGCAATTACCCGAAATGACGATCATGTGATTTTTATCGACCTGCCTGATCGCCTTTGTTATCTCGATGTATAACTGCCTCAAAGGCTCGTTCAGTTTTTCTTTACAACCATTCAAATCTTCCGAGTCCTGAAATCCCCAGTTCGGTTCATTCAAAATATCGTATCCGCCTATCCATTCTTTATCTTTATATCGCTCGGCCAGTTTCTTCCAAAAAAGCACTGTATTCTCTTTATGCCGGGCACTATTCCACAATTTCACATCGGCTGCGTCGGATATGGCCAAATCATTGCCTTGCCCTCCGGGAGCTGCATGCAAATCGAGAATAAGATACATTTTGTTAGCTTCGCACCATGCAAGCAAAGAATCCGTCAGGCTGAACCCTTCTTCCAACCACTCAACTCCATTTTTAGACGGCTGCATGTATAAATTATAGTGCATTGGCAATCTGATACTATTAAATCCCCAAGTGGCTAATAAATCTATATCTTCTTTTTGCACACCGTTTTTCAACCATGCCGAATAGAACTCTTTGGTTTTATCAGCCCCGACCAGTTCTGATATGCGTCGTTTTATATCTGTTTGATTTTTAGAAATGCCCGAAAGTTGCATCATGTAAGGTTCTTGCAACATCCAACCACCCAACCCCATTCCTCGCAACAAAAATTCTCCGTCATTATCCACAATCCGTGTGCCCTCAGTTCTTAAAAAACCGGCAGCATATAAGTTCGTAATCGGGAAAATAGAAATGAAAATAGAGGTCAACAAAATGGTTTTTAATTTTCTAAATCTAAGTGTTTTTCTCATGATAGACTATGATTATTTGAAAAATTAGCTACTAAGGTAGAATAAAGCTTGCGATTATTAAAATATTATACTAATTTCGCATCACATTTTCGGGATGTAGCTCAGCCCGGTAGAGTACACGTCTGGGGGGCGTGTGGTCGCAGGTTCAAATCCTGTCATCCCGACTATTTGATAATCAAGAGGTTAGGCGCGCCGTTTAGCCTCTTTTTATTTTGCCATAGTAAAACATTAGTAAAACATTCAGCCAAAGATATTTTTAGTAAAACATAAAAAATGTGTTTTCAAATTTAGAGGGGTGAGAGAAAATCTCTTTTTGGGGGTGGCTTTTGGTCAAGTAGGTCATGGTTTTCAGCAGAGATTAAAGCAAAAACTACATTTATTGAGTAAAAAGCACTCAAAAATGGCAAAAACATACCATTTCCGAGTGCTTTTTGTTAAAAGTTTTTGTGTCGTATGAATCGACAACTCCCATAACCTTTTATATAGGGATTAGAATTAAAAAGACATGATTTTGATGTTAAATACTTACATTTTATATTTAAGGTCAAAAAGCAATGGAAAAACACTCAAATTTCAGCAAAAAACGTGCAAAATTAGCCTGTTTTCTTTAATTAAATTAGTCCTCTTATGTGTACCACATTCCCATAAATATTAGTAAGAAATTTATAGTTATATAAACAGTTTATTTTCAACAGGATAACTTCACTTGTGTCTGTTTAGAGTTTTTGACTATATTTCCCTCTTATTTTGGCTAAAAAATGACCTTTCTTTCTCTCTAATTATTTTTTTACAAATCATATATCAGGAGAATTGAAATAATAGTCAACATTCCAATCAATGATGCATACTCTCATTTTTAAGAAAATCAGATTCTTAGCTAATTTTAATCTAAATTTATATATCTTTGCAGCATGAAATATTTATCTCTAATATTATCCATCAGTGTGTTGCTGTTATCAGTAGTACCTTGTTGTTTAGAGGATAAATGTTTGTCTGCTTATACCGAAACCGTTGATACGGATGATGATACTAACAGTTGTGATGACTGTTCTGATAATAGTTGTTGTTCTCCTTTTTTGCATTGTAATACTTGTTCAGGATTTCCGGAAGCCCGTTACAACAATCCAATAGAAGTAACTATTACTTTAATTTCTGATTGCGAATTAGAATATATTTTAAGAAACGATCTTCCTGATTTTATTTCTTCAATCTGGCGACCGCCAAAAGCATAAATCAACTTTTAATTTTACAGGACATTTAGAATATGCCCTGCGTTTTTTGCGATAATACATTATTTGTAGTATCGTAACTCCTATATCATTTCAAATTGAAGATTAAAAAGAAGAATAAAAATGAAAACAAAAATTATACTGATGTTATTTTTAGCATTCAGCTTTTCCAATATTTTCGCACAAAACACACTTAGAGTCAAATTAATAGATTGTGATAGCAAAGAGATATTAATAGGTGCTAATATTGTGCTACAAAACACAACGAACGGTACATCTTCCGATACCGAAGGTTTGGCGGTTCTCTCCAATATTCCTGATGGAAAACATAAGTTTGAAATTACTTATGTGGGATATGAAAAAACCATCAAAGAGTTTACATTCCCTTTGGCTTCGGATGAAGTTATTGTTATCAGGGTTGAAGCGGACGAAGAAACATTGCAGGAAATAGTTGTTTCTTCGACAAGGGGAACACGTACTTTTAAAGATATTCCTACACGCATTGAATTTATAAATGCCGAAGAATTAGGCGAAAAAGGGGTTATGAAACCTGGCGATATACGTATGTTATTAAATGAAAGTACGGGTATTATGACACAACAAACATCTGCCATATCGGGTAATTCATCTATCCGTATTCAGGGCTTGGACGGTAGATACACCCAAATATTAAAAGACGGTTTTCCTGTATTTTCGGGTGCAGCAAGCGGATTAGGCTTATTACAGACACCGCCTCTCGATTTAAAGCAGGTTGAAATTATAAAAGGTTCTTCTTCTACCTTATACGGTGGCGGTGCGATTGCGGGTTTGGTAAACCTTATATCGAAAACACCTGAAAAAGAAAGGGATTTTTCAATACACCTGAACGGGACAACAGGCAAAGGACTTGATGTAAACAGCTTTTTCGGTCAGAAATTCAATAAAGTAGGTACTACCATATTTGCATCATATAACCGTAACTGGGCTTATGACCCGTCTGATGTGGGTTTTACGGCAATACCAAAGTTCGACAGGTTTGTTTTAAATCCGAAACTATTTCTATACTTGTCAGAAAATACAGATTTTAATTTCGGTATAAACTCTATGATCGAAAACCGTCTGGGTGGCGATATGGAGTATGTAAAGGATAAAGGGAACGAAGAACACTCTTATTTTGAACGGAATAAGACACAAAGGCATTCAAGCCAACTTACATTCGAACACCGTTTTGACAAACAAAACAGGCTGAATGTAAAAAACAGTGTAACATATTTCAGTCGTAAACTTGAAATTCCCGATTTTAAATTTGACGGGGATCAGTTATCGTCTTTCTCGGAGGTATCCTATATACATACAAAGGAAAAAACGGAATGGGTAGCAGGTGCAAATGTGTGGACGGATAAATTTACAGAAAAGAAACGGACAGATTTTCCCTTGCGTGATTACAACATGACTACTTTAGGTCTGTTTGTGCAAAACAACACCAAAATAACCGATTGGATGAATTTAGAAAGCGGATTACGTACCGACTATGTTACCGACTACGGTTTCGCAGTTTTACCTCGTATATCTTCTCATTTCAAGATTACAGAGAAATTTTCATCTCGTGTAGGCGGTGGATTCGGATATAAAGCACCTACTATCTTTTCGGAAGATAGCGAACGAATTCAGTTTCAAAATGTTTTACCAATAGATGATGACAGAAATAAACTGGAAAGAAGCTACGGGGCAAATGTGGATTTTACCTATAAAACAGGTTTGTTTAACGATCAAGTCTTTTTAAGTATAAACCAGTTATTCTTTTATACTTACCTGAAAAATCCGCTTGAACTTCAAGCTGCGGATAATAACCGTTGGCAGTTTAATAACATAGATGGTCATGTAGACAGTAAAGGTGCTGAAACCAATATGAAGATAAAGTATAAGGACTTCGGTTTGTTTCTCGGCTACACCTATACAGATGCTAAGGTTAAGGAAGATGGCAGAAGCTACCAAAAAACCTTAACTCCGAAACATAAAATCAATTCTGTATTAATGTATGAGGTGGAAGATAAATGGAAAATCGGATTGGAAGCCTATTATACAGGAAAACAAAATCTGAATGACGGCAAGAAAGGTAAGGATTACCTTATCTGCGGATTAATGATGCAACGGATTTGGGAAAAGTTCTCTATATATGCTAACTTTGAGAACTTTACCGACAGACGGCAAACAAGATTTGACACCATTCATACAGGTTCTATGACTAACCCTGAATTTCGGGATATTTACGCACCGTTGGACGGTTTTGTCCTGAATGCTGGGATTATAATTAAATTGTAGAATGATAAAAACAATTTTTAAAATTGAACAGATGGATTGTCCGAGTGAGGAAAACCTCATTCGGATGAAACTTCAAAACATAGAGGGTATTGCCAAACAGGAATACGACCTGAGAGGCAGGACACTGACCATTTACCATACAGGCGACTATCAAGCAATCGAACAGCAACTTGCGACCTTAAATCTCGGTTCACGTTTTATAGAAAGTTCAGAAACGACAGAAGAGTTTCAGGCAGAAGAAGATAATAAACAGCGTAAAGTCCTTTGGATTGTACTGGCTATCAATTTCGGTTTTTTCCTGATTGAGATGTCAACTGGTGTTATCTCTAAATCAATGGGATTAGTCGCTGATAGTCTCGATATGCTTGCAGATGCTTTTGTGTATGGTTTAAGTTTGTTCGCTGTGGGTGCAGCCGTAAGCCGTAAGAAGCGTGTTGCCATGATTTGCGGATATTTCCAGATCGTTTTGGCTGCAATCGGTTTTATAGAGGTCGTCAGGCGGTTTACAGGTGCAGAAGAAATGCCCGTTTTTCAAACTATGATAGGAATATCCGTACTCGCTTTGATAGCCAATGTTATATGCTTGCTTTTGCTTCAAAGGACAAAAAGCAAAGATGCCCATATTCAGGCAAGTATTATTTTTTCATCTAATGATGTAATTATAAATGCAGGGGTTATTCTTGCGGGATTCTTGGTATGGCAGTTAGATAATCAAATCCCCGACCTTATAATTGGTAGTATTGTATTCCTTATTGTAATAAGAGGTGCTTTGAGAATATTGAAACTCAGTAAGCATACTTAATTATTTTTTTCATCATAGATATTAGAAATTATTAGTTAAAATAGAATTAAAGATTTGTTAAATAATAATTCATTGTATATTTGTGAATGAATTAGCTATAAAGCGTTGTAACTATTCATTTTATTAAAATATAGGAGCGTTAGCTTTTATTCTTGTCTTAGAAAACGACCAATTTTAAAGACGCACAAGGATAATCGGTTGATGCCTACGTTTACGTGGGGTTAACTTGTTTGTGCGTAAGGTGCTTGGTCGTACCTCTAAGACAGACAGGTTACATCCCACGTTCCGTTTTCTATAACCTCTATTTTGGGATTGAATAGAACAAATTATTTATTATGAAAACTTTTAAACTTATTCTTGGGGTTATTTTAGCAATAGCCTCTTTAGTTACTCTTAGCCAGCTGTCAGGAGGTGATGCACAAGGTGCAGGTCTTGCAGGCTCTTTGACAGGATTTCTCTTAATCGGAGGTTTAGCTGCTTGGTTAATTTACAGTGGTACTAAATCCGACAATAAATGACCGACAAAATAAAACATTATTTAACTTAATTAAATCAATATGAAAAATCTATTTTTATTCATTACTCTATTTAGTATGTTATTTAGTTTCACATCTTGCTCCGATGATGACGATGATAATGGCGGTCAAGGTTCAGGAAGTTCCTCTTTAATCAATCCTCCAACTTGGATTATCGGCACTTGGATAGCTGATAATAATACTTGTAAGGCTGAATTTAAAACTAACAACCTACTTTTTACCGCTTTTGGAATGGGAGAAGTCACGGTTGACCTTGACAAAGAGTCTAAACAAACCTATTACACGGTGAAAGAGATCACAAAAACGAATTCGGAATATCAGATAAACAGCACCCTTGACAATGGAATAGGAACTTCTTATACTTCCGTCTATAGATTTAAGAAAATATCAGATACTCAAATTGTCTATTACAATCCTGTTGGAAATTCTTTTATAGAAATCACGATGAACAAACAATGAAAATATTAAATTTAAGGCTATTTAGAAGCGATTTAAGACACTTTCTTTACCCTTGCGAGGATTTGTGCATCTTCAATGAAAATCAAGTCTTAAAATGTTAAAATTTCACATTTATTGATAATTAAATAAAGAGGTTGATAAATTAAGTCTATCAACCTCTTTTTATTAGAAATTCCGTACACCTATATTATAGGAAAATATAATTAAATATTTTCATTAATAAGAATAATATCTTTCATCACTATATAGTAACTGTTTGAATTTTTCTTCAATGAGATGCCTTAGGTATTTTCTTCTCTTATCTAATCCATATTTGTGTATAAGGTATTCCAGTTCTTGCTTTGAACTCTTTCTTCTTTCATACTTTTTTTCATCAAGTAACTCTATCCAATATTGAGGGTGTGTATACAAAACCATTTTGCGTCTCGCTTTTTGTGGCATAGTCTTATTCCCATCAAACCTGTCAACAATTAAAAAATCGTCATATTTTTTTAATAAACTATGGAATAAGAATTCTAACTTATCAGTATCCAATAAATCTTTTAAAGACCTAATATTAAGCTCCTTTAATTCATCTGTTTTAAAACCTACTTCAAATCTTAAAATATTATCTTTTAACCCATATTGCAGAGACTTATCATAGATTTTTACATAATAATTATCAAGATCAAACCTCTTGAATTTCATAGATTTTTGATTTTTAGGGTCACGACAAGGCAATTTTAGTTTAAACATCAAAATAAATTTATCAATAAACCTATTTGGTTCCATGTCTAAATTGACATTAAACCCCATCTCGCAAATCGTCATTCTTGTTTTTGACAAATCATATTTCAAGCGTTTCTCTAAATCTTCTAATACCTCCAAAAGATTTTGATAAGTAAAATCATTGTAATTAAACCATTTGTCTTTTTCATTTTTGGATTTTCGACCTTTCATTGCATTATGATAAGAATGTAATGAACCTTCAAGATGAGTTCCCTTTTGTGTAGAAACTAAACTCATATTGTAAAGCCTTGCAATCTTTGTATTTTCTCCATCCTCCTTTTTTATTTCACGAATGGTAGACTTTCGTCTACCATCCATAAAATACTTATCTATAGAGGGTTTATCATCAAAGTATATTTTAATGAAATCTATCACGACACCCTCCTTTCCATATGATTGACAAACTCTGTATCTTTACGATTAAGATACTCTACCTTTGTTTCTACTCGACCAGAAAATACCCAGTCAAGAATTTCACTACGTTTGAAGTAAATCTTCTTTCTGCCCTGACCCTTATAATAAGGGACTTCATTATGTTGAATCATTTTATTAAGGGCATCCATTGAATAACCTGTCAACTCACAAAACCCATCTTTATCTAAAATCTCAGATTCCTCTTTGCTATCACTCGGAAAAAAGATTTTTAGCAAATCTATAAACTGCCTTACAGTCAATGCTGCTATAGGCAAATCATAATTTATAACCATAATAACTAAAATTTATATAATGTCTTTCCCTCGTTGGTCGACACAACGAGTTGTTTGACAAATACAAAAAAAGCCTGTGGTCGATGTTTTTTCCAAATTAAAGCTTAGAAAAAACAACTTTACAAACGCCTGTTTTTTAGATATTTACATGATATTAGGTAAGGAGATGACTGTGGTTGCTGTGGTCATTTTTTAGAAGAAAGGTGTATTGGGGTCATTCTATAATTTTTCTCAGTTCTTTTTCCCATTTGTCAGGAATATTAGCACCACTACATTCTGCTTTTGTATGTCCTATACTTTGTGCAGATAATGCATACCATTGGTCACCCATAAACGAAGAAAGTATATATATTAAATATTTCAGTTTAGCTTTTTTAGTTAACTTAAGTTTGTATATGAGATAAAAATCTGCTTTTCTTATGCAAAATAGAAATGTGTTTTTATCTACACTTATGGGAGAAAAGGCAATATGATCATCATCAATACAAAGGTCATATATTGCTTCTATTTTCGAATAAGTATCTGGTTTAAAAATTATTTCGTCAAATGGCTCAACAGATGTTTCAATTTCGTTATTATCAGAGAAATTGAGATTGTTAATCTCTGACAAAGAAGAAACAAAAGCCTTTTTCACTTTATCTATAGCATTGTTAATTACATCTGGAGGAAAAGTGTTGAAACCTATGTATACTGAAAAGTTCGGGTCTCCTGGCTGAGCATCATTCTGACGAGTAACCAAATTAGGAGTAACCATATATAGAACACTCACATTTAACAGTTTTATTCTATCTGCAAGAAGTTTATTCTTTGTTGTTATCGTATATTTTGTAGCTTCTATAATGAGACCTGCAATATCTTCTATATCAGTAATTGTAGAAAGAGATAAGCCTAAATTATTTTGAATTGAATCTTTAACAAAGCTCAATAAATCTTCTATTTTAGATAGTTTTCCTTCTATTTCTCTGTTCAAATCTGGATTCTGCTTAATTTCTTCGTTCATGATATTTTAAGATTAATGCCTAAACTTACAAAACTTTTGCAGCTTCATCAATAACAGAACTGCCAAAACTATCGAGATATGTATTTGTCGTTTGTAAATCGTTATGTCCCAGAATCTGACTTATAACTTCACGAGGTATATTATTTCCTTGCAGTGTCATAGCCATTGTATGACGAGAAACGTAGCTTGTCAGGTTAATATCTTCCATTTCTAATTCTTTTGCTAACAGTTTAAGCGAAGTTGAATATTTCTTATATCTATAGCGAATGTGTTTGTATAGTTTCTCATCCGTATATCCTTCTATCGAAACAATCGGCAGAATATAATGTGGAACTATTTTGGTATTATTCTTAAACCATTCGATAAGACTTGATATTTCATCTGTGATCTTTATTTGAATAGGAGATATTTTTCTCTGGGTCTGTGTCTTTTGACGTTTGTATACTATATAACTGCCATTTTCATACCTGATTATATTTTTGCTTTGGAGTTGAGCCATATCAATAAAGCTAATACCATAGCAGTAATAGGAAAACAGAAATAGTTTTCTTGCTGTCTCTGTCCTGATGGATTTACCTTGACACTCTTTTAGTTGAGTTAAATAAACAGATGGCAAATACCGCTTTTCAGTTTCTTCTTCTAAATCGGCAATACTAAAACCATTCTTCCCGAATGGATATGTAGAAGGAGAGCCTTCATTTGCTTTTATAGCCATATTTAGAATTGAGCGTAAAGTTTTCATATAATATTTACGAGTATTACCAGCATTCCCACTTCTTAAGGTCTTTTTCCCTTTCTTTGTAGTTGTTATTCGTGGCTTTTGAAGCCATATATCAAAGTCTATTACATATTTCAAGTCTATTTCACTAAATATTCTCTCTCCGAATTTTTTGTCATATAATTGCAATATATGTAATGTGTTAGCATAAGTGTTAGCATTTCCTGTATGTCCCGTTTCCTTAAGTTGACTTATGGTTTTTTGAAAGTAATCTTGTATTTTTCCTCTTTTGGCTCTGTTCAAAAACTTTTCTTCAAATTGATTTAGAGTCCAATCAGTTCTATTTCGTTCAAAGTCTGATATTATATCATTAGCTCTGTTCTCATATTCATTTAAGAGAATATTATACTTTTCATAATCGGCAGTCAGCCTTTTATCCTTTTTGTACCGTTCGGCATCTTTATCCCATTGTTTTTCTGTCGCAGATAAACCAAAAGAAAAATATTTTGGCTTTCGATTCCTTGTTATACGAAGTCTGACAGGATAAGTTTCATCAGTATTCTTTTGATGTGTCCACAGAATAAATTTAATGTTAGCCATAATAGTAAAACAATAGTAAAACATTTATTACAACATGATACAAAATGATTATCTTTGCATCATTGATTATCAGATGTAAATATAATGAAATACAACGAAATACCAAAACAAAAGTATATAAAACTCACCTCTGGGGGGCGTGTGGTCGCGGGTTCAAGTCCCGCCATCCCGACCGATGAAAATCAGTCACTTACAAACAATATGTAAGTGGCTGTTTTATTTTACTGACGGATTACTGATGTTTTTTTATCCGCTTCCGAATTTTCAATCATTTATTTTCAGTGTAATACATTTCGATGTGCAGAGATAGTGATTCTTATCCCTAATTTTTATAATCTTAGGAGGTTATAGTTTAATAAAGTATATTTGCAGGCATGAAAAAGTTAGTAATTGTAGGATGTGGACGGCTTGCCGAAATAGTTGCGGATGCCGTTATTAATGGAGTATTGTCCGATTATGATTTAGTGGGTGCTTATTCTCGTACACCATCTAAGGCAGAGCATATGGCTGTCAAAATGCAGCAACACGGAAGAACTTGTAAAGCATGTACAACACTTGATGATTTGCTGGCATTGAAACCTGATTATCTGGTTGAAGCTGCGTCGCCTGCTGCCATGCGCCAAATAGCCTTGCCGACATTGAAAAACGGGACATCTATTGTAACCTTATCTATTGGAGCTTTAGCCGATGCCGATTTTTACGAAGAGGTAAAAAATACAGCCAAAGCCAATGGTTCTCGCGTATACATTGCCTCGGGTGCTACGGGAGGCTTTGATGTATTACGGACTGCGGCCTTAATGGGTAATGCTTCGGCCAAATTTTTCAACGAAAAAGGAGTACGTGCGCTAAGGCGTTCGTCTGTTTATAATGAATTGCTGGAAACGGAAAAACGCATTGTTTTTTCAGGAACGGCAACAGAGGCTATCGGTACATTTCCCACAGGACTTAATGTAGCGGTTGCAGCTTCGCTGGCCTCCGTTGGTCCCGAAAAAATGCAGGTGGCTATGCAATCTACACCCGGTTTTGTGGGCGACACACAACGGGTTGAAATAAAAAACGATCAGGTACATGCCGTAGTGGATGTATATAGTGCTACGCCCGAAATTGCGGGTTGGTCGGTAGTGAGTACACTGCTAAATATCGCTTCTCCGATTGTATTCTGACAGGTTTGCCAATACTTTTTCGCTTAGCCGGTCGAATGCCTGACGTGTTCGCCCGGTTGACACTTGCATACAACGCACATGAGGGTGCGTGAGGAGGTGTTTGTCACCCAATGCTCCTAACGTATCGCAAAAACAAAGGTTATTCTCATTCAACCATTGGGTAAACGGAGTTTCGTCCCATGCGGGTGATAGTCCGGTATTGAATAGTATCTTTTTGTTGCCAAGCTGCTCAAATTCGGCTTTGTGCAGTAGAACCGTATTTTTGTTGAGGCAGCAGCAAACAACTTCACTTTGTTCAAGTAGTTCGCTTAATGGCAAAAAACTATACCCTTTGGCTTTAGCTTCTGCTTTTTCGCTACGGGCAAAATAGGAAATGTCGGCTCCGAAAAACTTCAAGGCATCGGCTATCATACCTCCCGATTTGCCAAGTCCAATAATACCGGCTTTCAAACCGGTTATTTCGCGGGGCATATCGTCCCACGGTTCCTGTCCGAATCCGTGCAGGCAACGCACCAGTTCGCTAATTACATATTCTACCACACCTTCGTCGCCGTAGTCACGTATTCCGGTTACTGTAATGCCTCGTTCGTTGGCATACCTAATGTCTACATTTGCACTTTCGGGCGAATATAACGAACAGCACATGCCAATGTATTTTACATTCGGACATTTTTCCAGTGCATATTGGTTGATGCGCGAAGTATAACTTAAAAGTACTGCATCGGCATCGCCAATACGTGCTGCAATTTCGTCGTCGTTTGCAGGTATATTGTTGTGCATAACAACTTCATTCGCAAAGGAATGTAGTGCTTCTTCGGCTGATGGAATCAGGCTTACAGGCTCTATGGCTACAAGTTTTCGGAACATGATATTTTTATTTAAAGAGCATAAAGTTAACGAAAACATTCGGGGTTTTCAAAACAAACCGGAAACCCCGAATGTTTTTATATTTCCAATAAAACAGGCTTATTTGCAAGTTCGTATTGTTCATTAAGCATTGAGGCGTTCACGAAAGTTGTATTGTCAATCTTTTCTATACCTTTTTCCACTCTTTTTTTTGCAGTCCTATCACTATTAATGATTATCATAACGCATAGTGCATTTAGAAGATAATAGGCTTTTTGGGAGATTTCTTTTGTTTAGAAAAATCGAATCAAGTAATATATTAATACGAATCATGGATAAGAAAACCGGGCACATCATTCTTTTTTACTAAATTTGTCCGTTTTTTAATCTAAATAGGAAAACACAATAAAATAACTTAAATATTATGACTGAATATTTGCAAAGAAAATTAAGCGACTCAAAAGCTGCCAGATGGACAGTTTTGTGTGTTGTAGCTTTCACTATGTTCTGTGGCTATTTTATCACAGATATCATGGCTCCATTGATGGAAATGTTAAGTGCCGAATTCAACTGGACAGCAAGTGAATACGGACTATTCAATATGGCCTATGGTTGGCTCAACGTTTTCCTTTTTATGCTGATTTTCAGCGGTATGATTCTTGATAAATTCGGAGTGCGCATAACAGGTATAGGAGCCTGTATATTGATGATTACAGGATGTGCCATAAAATATTATGCAATATCAAATACTTTTGCAGGAACACTTTTTGGCGTGAAAATGCAGGTTATTATTGCTTGCGTAGGATTTGCTATATTCGCCTTAGGTATTGAAACTGCAGGGATCACCGTTACGAAAGTTATTGTACGTTGGTTTAAAGGTCACGAAATGGCATTGGCTATGGGAATACAAGTTGCAGTGGCCAGATTGGGAACCGGCTTGGCTATGGCAACCACAATACCGATGGCTAAACACTTTCAAAGTCTTTCAATGCCCATCCTTATCGGGTTAATAGCTTTATGTATCGGACTTATTGCATATCTTGTTTTCTGTGTAATGGATCGTAAATTGGATGCTTCGATAGATGCTAATGATGAAGATAAAGAAGAGCCGTTCAAAGCAAAAGATATACTTTCGATCATTAATAATAAAGGATTCTGGCTTATAGCCCTTTTATGCGTGTTGTTTTACTCGGCTGTATTCCCTTTCCTTAAATATGCAACCGCATTGATGATAAACAAATATGAGGTGAAATCATCCCTGGCAGGATTAATTCCGGCAATTCTTCCATTCGGAACGATCTTACTGACACCTTTATTTGGAGGTATTTATGATAAAAAAGGCAGAGGCGCAAGTATAATGATGCTTGGTGCGGCTTTACTTATAGTTGTTCACTTCTTATTTTCGTTGCCTCTACTCAATTTCTGGTGGTTTGCCGCATTCCTTATGATTCTTCTAGGTGTTGCATTCTCCTTGGTTCCGTCTGCTATGTGGCCTTCTGTGCCAAAGATTATACCCGAAAATAAAGTGGGGACGGCTTATGGTTTAATTTTCTGGGTACAAAACATCGGATTAAGCCTTGTTCCTCTTCTTATAGGTTGGGTTCTGGAAAAATTTTGTATCATAGGAACTAAGGTGGGCGAAAACGGTAAGGATGTTCCTGTATATGACTTTACTCTTCCGATGATAATATTCACTTGTTTTGGTATTTTGTCATTTTTCATTGCAATAATGCTGAAAGCCGAGGACAAGAAAAAAGGCTACGGTTTGGAAAGACCGAATATGAAAGAATAAAAATGATTATACTTCTGAGCTAATAAACGAGGTGATGTTGTTCCAAACATCACCTCGTTTTCTGTCTATAAATGCAGGAAGAATCCAATCGGCATTAGTTTCTGTTATATGGAAAACAAAATATACCATTGAAGTCATCTAGACTTTTTAAATTATACTTAATTTTTGAGTTTTTGTCATGTTGAACGTAGTGAAACATCTAAAAAACAGATCCTTCGATACTCTCAGGATGACAAAATTGAATAAAACGAAAAAGTCTAGACGGTTTCATTCTAAATAATGGAATAAAAAAAAGGTTCGACTCAGAAACGAGTCGAACCTTTTGATATGCTTAACTTAATCAAGTGCTGATTATTCTGCTTTTCCTGCACTACCAAGCACAGCTTCAATTTTATGCTTGTATAGTTTTTTCATGTTTTCACGAGCAGGACCTAAATATTTACGAGGGTCAAACTCTGCCGGTTTATTAGCGAAAACTTCACGTACGGCTGCAGTCATAGCCAAACGGCTGTCTGAGTCGATGTTGATTTTACATACCGCCGATTTTGCAGCTTTGCGCAATTGCTCTTCCGGAATACCGATTGCATCTTTCAATGCACCGCCGTATTTGTTGATTGTAGCAACTTCTTCCTGAGGAACTGATGATGCTCCGTGCAATACGATAGGGAATCCGGGAAGTTCTTTTTCCACACCTTCCAATATGTCGAAACGCAATGGGGGAGGAACCAATACACCGTTTTCGTCTGTTGTACATTGCGCAGGTGTAAATTTGTTTGCACCGTGAGATGTACCTATCGAAATTGCCAACGAATCGCAACCCGATCTTGTAGCAAAGTCTACCACTTCTTCAGGTTGTGTATATGTGTGGTGTTCGGCAACTACGTCATCTTCAATACCTGCCAATACGCCAAGCTCTCCTTCTACTGTTACGTCAAATTGGTGAGCATATTCCACAACTTTCTTTGTAAGGGCAATATTTTCTTCGTAAGGGAAGTGAGATCCATCAATCATTACTGATGAAAAACCAGAGTCGATACAAGCCTTACATGTTTCGAAAGAATCGCCATGGTCAAGGTGAAGTACGATCTGAGGTTTTTCCCAACCCAAACTTTTTGCATATTCCACAGCTCCCTGAGCCATATAACGCAACAAGATAGGGTTTGCATATTCACGGGCACCTTTCGATACTTGAAGGATAACAGGCGATTTTGTTTCTGCCGCAGCTTGTATGATAGCTTGCAACTGCTCCATGTTGTTGAAGTTGAATGCCGGAATAGCATAACCTCCTTTAATAGCTTTTGCGAACATGTCTTTTGTGTTCACAAGTCCTAGGTCTTTGTAATTTACCATTGCTAATTAAAATAATTTATTTGTAATTAATAGATTTCCTAAATAAAAGTGGCTACAAATGTACAAAAAATAAAATGAATAAAGCTCGCCTTTTTTACGTAAAAATGATGTAAATGATAAAGTGTAAGATGTCTTTTATACAAATGTTTGCAATCTGTCATTTATATGTTACAAAATCACATCTATCCGTATTTGTGTTTTTCGAGAGATAATTATTTGGCATTCCATCCGGCAAATCTGTGCGTGTTGGCGATCTTCAAATACTGCCGGCATATTTAACAAAAAATGATTTTAACTTGTTATATTTACAAGATATAAGAAAAATACTAGAAATGAGAGATTATAAGACATTCTTTTTGAAAGAAAAAAATGAGTCGTGGAGATATGCCTTGGATAGGTATAAAGATTTCCTTAATTCGGATATGAAGAACTATTCCGGGAAGAATGACTACTCTTACCGGTTTATCGACAATTCGTCGTATCAGTTTCATCTGAGGCCGAGAGTGCCTCAATCCGTTATGACTGATTTTACGAAAGAAAATGACATGAAAGTTCCTTTTCCATTGATAAATATGATGTGTAATTACGGAACATTCAAGATAGGATCGGGCATAATGGAGGTGTTTGACGATAAAATGTTTCGTAATCTTTCGGAGATGCTGATGTATTGTGGGGCGGCAAGTTTTATCAACAGTATAGGGCTAGGGGTATTGACTTCGCTCAATCAATATTACTATTTTTTCGGAATCAGTTTTCCTGAATCGGAAGAACCTAGTTTCTTGTATTTCAATAAATCAGGATATTTTGGGAAAATGACATTTGCCAGGAATAACCCCGATTATGTGTTGAAAAAAATACTTCCGTCCATGTTCAACGGAAGCATCGAGCGATTTACGCTGGATAGCCTTATTTCTAATCAGGTAGACCGTGTTATAACCAGTGCATTGGTTGTTCGGGGATATATTGATTAAAATGCCGATATTATCATCTTTTTTCTTAAATTTGCCGATCAAATAAAAAAAATCTAGTCTTTTAAGATAAAAAGGTATGGCAAAAGAACTTAAAGAGTTGACTTCCCGTAGTCAAGATTATAGTCAATGGTATCAAGATTTGGTAATTAAAGCCGATTTGGCCGAAAATTCGGCAGTAAGGGGTTGTATGGTTATTAAACCCTATGGATATGCGATCTGGGAAAAGATGCAGCGTCAGTTGGATGATATGTTCAAGGAAACAGGTCATGTGAACGCTTATTTTCCTTTGTTTATACCTAAATCTTTTTTGAGCAAGGAGGCCGACCATGTGGAAGGTTTTGCCAAAGAGTGCGCAGTGGTTACACATTACCGTTTGAAAAACGATCCTGAGGGTAAGGGAGTTGTTGTTGATCCGGAAGCAAAACTCGAAGAAGAGCTTATTGTACGTCCTACGTCCGAAACAATTATCTGGAACACATACCGCAACTGGATACAATCGTATCGGGATTTGCCGTTGCTTATCAATCAATGGGCAAATGTTGTGAGATGGGAAATGCGTACACGCTTGTTCTTGCGTACAGCCGAATTCCTTTGGCAAGAAGGGCATACGGCACATGCAACCAGCGAAGAGGCGGTAGCGGAAGCTCGTCAGATGTTGGATGTTTATGCCGAATTTGCCGAAAAATATATGGCTGTTCCTGTTGTGAAAGGAGTGAAATCGGCTTCAGAACGTTTTGCAGGAGCGGTAGACACTTATGCCATTGAGGCATTGATGCAAGATGGAAAAGCCTTGCAAGCCGGTACATCTCATTTCTTGGGGCAAAATTTTGCCAAAGCATTTGATGTGAAGTTTGCCGACAAAGAAGGAAAACAAGAATATGTTTGGGCTACATCGTGGGGAGTATCTACCCGTTTGATGGGAGCTTTGATAATGTCTCATTCCGATGACAACGGATTGGTTTTACCTCCAAAACTGGCGCCTTATCAGGTGGTGATTGTTCCTATTTATAGAAGTTTGGAGCAATTGTCGGAGATCGACGCTAAAGTGGATGGTATCGTTAAGTCGCTTCGGGCGTTAGGTATCAGTGTTAAATACGACAATGCCGATAACAAAAAACCGGGTTGGAAATTTTCGGAATATGAATTGAAAGGTGTGCCTGTGCGCTTAGCTATGGGTGGGCGTGACATGGAGAACAACACTGTTGAGGTTGCCCGTCGGGATACGTTGACAAAAGAAACAATTTCTTGCGATGGTATAGATCAGTATATCAAGAATTTGTTGGACGAAATACAGGAAAATATTTATAAGAAAGCCTTTGACCTTAGGGCAGAGAAAACCATTACGGTAGACACTTACGACGAATTTAAAGAAAAAATAGAGGAAGGCGGATTCATTCTGGCTCATTGGGATGGAACTCCTGAAACTGAAGAAAAAGTGAAAGCCGAGACTAAGGCTACTATCCGTTGCATACCTTTGGAAGGGGACAAAACTCCCGGAAAATGTATGGTTACAGGCAAACCATCGGTTCAACGTGTGCTGTTTGCCCGTGCATACTAAGAAAATACAATATCAAAAATCAATACTGGCACAATTCGGACAAGTTCTGAATGGTGCCGGTTTGCTTTGGGGCGTGGGTGCATCGGCTATGCTATATCGTTATGGCTTGGTCGATTTGCCAAACGATATAGATATTATAGTTGCCGAGAAAGATATAGAGAAAGCCGATGAAATCCTTTCTTCGTTTGGGCGGAAGAGGCTGGAATATGAAGACTCGGATGTGTATCTTACGGAATATTTTTATGAATATGAACTGCCCGGTTTAGACGTCGATCTGATATCCGGTTATAAAATTGTCTTGCCAAACGGAGCCTATTCGTATCTTTTTGATGAGCAGTCCATTTCCGTGAAATGGGAGGTGAATGGTGTGATGATACCTTACTCTGCCATCGAAGAATGGTATGTGCTTTATCAATTGATGCCAAACAGGGAGCAGAAAGTGAGGTTGATAGAAACATATTTCGAAAAGAATGGGATTTCATATCCCGATTTATTGAAGAGGATGTTATTGCAGGATTGCGTTCCGCCTGATATTGTTGCGAGAACAATGAAACTTTTGAGGTAAGTTTGCAGGTAAATTTCACATTTACAGATAGCTTTATGTTTTTAAATATGTTTAGAGGGTACTCTTTGTACTGTCATAATTGTACCTTTGTTAAAACTTAAAATCGGGTAAATTTAGTTCTAACGAAATTTGACAAATAATGATTACTGCGAAAAGTATCAGACTGATATTGTTTTTTTGTTTAGGGATACTTATTACGTCTTGTGGAACGAAGAAATCGCTTTATCGTCCCAATGAGGTGGCCGATCTTTCCAATAAATTAGGCATAGAAATAAGAAACGATGACCCCAACATTCCGCTTTATGCCGAAGTGTCGTCGTGGCTGGGTGTAAAGTACAGATATGGTGGGAATTCGCGCAGTGGAACAGATTGCTCGGGGTTTACACAGAATATTTATAGGGATGTTTATAATAAAAAACTTTCACGTTCGTCAAATGATCAGTCCAAAAATGATGTGAAGAATATATCTAAAAATAAACTTCAAACAGGCGACCTTGTCTTTTTTGCAACAAATTCGAAAAAGAAGAATACGATAAATCATGTGGGCATCTATCTGAAAGATTCATATTTTGTACATGCATCAACCAAAAGGGGAGTTGTGGTTAGTAGTTTGAATCAGGATTATTATAAAAGGACATGGAAAAAAGGAGGACGGGTAAAATAGTTTTTTTTCATCTGAAATACTTTTTATAAGAAAGAATTTTTTTTATTGTAAGTCGCTTGTAATGAGCTGTTTGTGTTTTGGTCTGTGGTTTTTTTTATTTTTATTCAAACAAAATGCAACGTTTTTGTAAATATTTAGTCTTCTATATATAAACAAAGAACTTTTTTTCTTACATAGAAACTATAAGAACTACACACACACACACAACCTTATTTTTTTGAGACTCAATTGAAAGGGATGCAAACATTTGATTTGCGTTCCTTTCTTCTTTTATTTCAGACTCATACCCTTATAATTGACGAGAGAGGTGATTTATCAACAGATAAGCCCCTCTCTACACTACATAATATATGTCTTATGCCTGCAATATATGAAACGATTGTCGGAAATATATATTTTAGGCTTTATTTTTAATTAACGAGAATTCTTTTTTGTAGAAACCGTCTAGACTTTTTTCGTTTTATTCAATTTTGTCATCCTGAGAGTATCGAAGGATCTGTTTTTTAGATGTTTCACTACGTTCAACATGACAAAAGCTCAAAAATTAAGTATAACTTAATAAGTCTAGATGACTTCGATGCTAATAAGTGCTTAATAAGCAGTATTTTAAGCTAAAAATAGTTTAATCTTGAATTTTAATAGCCATCAGTACATCTTCCGACCATATGCCTTGACGCAGTTCCGAAATTTAACTGCTGCTGGTATGCCTGGCTGCGCATCAATCTTCATTACTATCTTCGATGATTGTGCTCAAGGGAATATTTCCTTCCGTCAAGCCTGTCCGAACCCAGCAAAAAAAACTGCATAGTGACAAATAAAACAAAAAAGAAGTTATCAACAGATAACTTCTTTTTAATCAGCGGAAAGGAAGAGATTCGAACTCTCGATACCCTTTAGGGGTATACACGCTTTCCAGGCGTGCCTCTTCAACCACTCGAGCACCTTTCCTTTTTGGTTGTGGATGCAAAGATAATAGGATTTTCGGGATTGGCAAGAGGGTTTGAGAAGAAGCTTTTTGAATAACGATTTTAGTAGGTTTGGGAGCATTTGTGCTACAAAATGTGCTACAAATGAAAACTACTATTGATGTGATAGCAGAAACTTACAGATTAACAACAAGTAATTGTGTACCAATAACTTTAAGGCTAACCAAAAACAGGAAAAGAAAGATTATCAGACTAGGTATTTCAATAGATGTGCTACATTGGGATGAAACGAAGAAAAAAATTAAAATTAATTGCCCCAATTATGAATATATAGAAAACATTATTACTGAAACAAAAGCCAAATATCAAAAGCAAGTATTAGAGTTCCAATCTATTGGTAAAGATTATTCATTGCAACAACTTGTTAATGCAGTTGAAAAACCTACTAAAAATATTACAGTTGAAAAATATATTGAAACAATTATTCAAAATTTGATTGCTGAAAATAGAGTCGGAAATGCAAGCCACTACAAAGCCTTATTAAATTCATTACAGAGGTATTGTCAATTATCACAACTTCTTTTTGTCGATATTGATTCTAAGTTCCTGAACAAATACGAAACATATCTAAGGTCTTTAGGAAACAAGGGTAATACTATTAGCATAAGAATGCGAACTTTAAAAGCGACTTATAATAAGGCTATTAAAGACAATATTATTAAACAAGACTATTATCCGTTTAACAATTACAGTGTTTCTAAGCTAAAGGAAACGACTGTAAAACGTTCTATTACTAAAGAAGAAATGCTAAAAGTTATTGATTTTGAAGTTAATACAATAAGTAACCGTCCTCAATCATTAATGCAATTCAGTAAAGATATATTTCTGTTTAGTTACTTTGGATGTGGTCTTAATATGGTGGATATTGCTTATTTAAAGATAGATAATATCCTAGATAACAGAGTTGTTTATAAAAGGCAAAAAACAGGTAAACGAATAAGTTTCATGCTACAACCTTATGCAATAGAAATTATTCGAAAATATGAGGGATTAAATAACAACTATATTTTTCCTATTCTAGATGATTCTATACATAAAACCGCAGAACAGCAAATAAGACGTATTAAGAAAATAACTTATGTTGTAAATAAGAATTTGAAGAAGATAGGTTCTGCTATTGGTTTAACTATTCCTTTAACGACCTATGTTTCAAGACACTCATTCGCCACAATTTTAAAGCGTTCAGGTGTGAATATTGCTATTATTAGCGAGGCTTTGGGACATTCTGATTTGAAAACTACTCAAATTTATCTTGATAGCTTTGAAAATAGTCAAATAGATGAAGCAATGAAAAATTTGTTGTGAGAATTAGCTATATATGAAATAGAAAGAGGCGAAAATCAGCCTCTTTTTTTCATCTTAAAAATATTAGTGTTACATCCTATATAAATTCGTTCTTCAATTTGTTTCTTTTGCTCTGGAGATAAGTTTGTTTGAGATAAGAAATAAGATTTAATTTTTTTTACTTCTCGCACTTTCTTATGTTTATGATTAGACGGAAAATCATCTCCTTTATGAAAAAGAATCACTCTGCAAGTTCCCGAATTCAACATATATTTTCCAATTAACTCCCACCAAAATTTATCTGTATCTCCAAATGATAATCCAAATAAGACAATTAGTTGAGATTGCCTTATCAAATCAATTGCTTCCTTATCAATTAACTCTTTTAATTCTTGGTTTCGTTTGGGTTTAACTATAGTTGTTAGAACATCATCATCTGATTTCAAAACATCATTATGAATTTGAGAAGCATCATTTACTCCTAAAATCATACCATCATTAATTAATCCATGAATATGAAGAATTTTATTTAATATGGATTTATAAGATGTATTATTACCTCTACGAAGAGGTAAAGGATAATCACCATTTTCCGAATATAATAATTTCTCTATTGTTGATGTATAATTAAATGTTACAATATTGATTCTCCAGTTATTATTTGCATATTTATTTTTATATTCAATCAAACTCTGTTTATCAGCCAATACAAGATGATTTTCGGGAAAAACAAGATCATTCGGAAAATTTGATACATCTAAATCTGCAATTGAAAGAGCACTTTCTTCTTTTGCCAAATATTCAGATAAAGAATCACATAAATCTTCATAAACATCATCTAAATGTTTTAAAGATGTCATGTCTTTCATGTATTTTCCAAATTCGAGTTCTAAATCAGCCCAATTATTCAAATCCTTTTTTAAATCTGTCTTAAATTTCTCAATGTGGGTATTGTCACCACAAGGCATTTTAAGATAATATGGGTAAAAATGGCTATATCTGGTCTTCATGTCAATATTTAAATCAAACCCATTTCCAAGCAAAAATGTAATATTCATATTATAAATAATTTAGAGCAAGTACAAAAGTAATTATTTTTTTACATTTGTCTAAAATCTTAGAACCATGTACATCCACATCAACTCTGAATATCTGCAACTAGCAGAGCCATTAATGGCAAAATACTATGATTTTCATTCTACAATGTTCATTGATGAAATAAAGCATTGTGTTGAAAATAGTGGAATAAATTATAAGAAAAGGATAAACGGTATTCTAACAGTTGATTATGAGGAAACATTCAGAGAAAATAAAGACTTGACTTTTATAACAACCACTCCAACCGACAAATCAATGTCCGAACAGTTCGGCGATTATTTTATATTTCTAGATGATGATTCAGAGGAAGAAGAAGTTGTTACTGATGATGATATTGTTTATCTGTGCCTGACTTATATGTCTTACGCTTATCATAAAGAAAACACAGGATTATTTAAACAATCTTTTATCATTGATGCTTTAGACCTTGAATATGAAAGTGTCTTACACAATCGTATCTATCCAGAAATATTATCCCTCTATAAAATCATACTAGAATCAAAAACAAAAAAACACAGAGGTTCAAAAGTAACCCTAACTTACAAGCAAGATAAAATAGATATAAATTCCTGTGCATGGTTTCTAGATGATATGGAAAAGCTATTTAAAGAACGTTTCCCAGACTTAAATCTAGAAAAGATAAACCAGTTACTACCAGACAATAAAGGTAAAGCAGGGCGAAAATTCAACAACCGAATAACAAACAATCTGATTTGGGGAACTTATCAATTACTCTATAACCACCATTCTAGATTTAAAAACTCCAAAACACGTATAAGCGAAGAAATTAGTCAATTCATTATTAATTATCTGGACTATCTAAATATTCCGCACGATTTGATTCTAGTCAATGTTAGGGATTGGCTAAAAGATATGCTAAAAAGAGGTTATACCCCTCAATGGGATTTACCTTGGCGCAACGCTTTTTCTAATATTCAAGAAATACAGCCAGAAACCTTTGAAGAAAAATTAAATACACCACTTCGCAGATATGACTTATCTAGCTTATAATTAGAAGTCTATGTGTTTGTTTTAAACAATATTAAACTTCGTTTAAGTCTATGGGACAATTAGGTATAAAAATCTTCAAATTATAAACTTCTGTACCATCAATAATATTTATCATGCCTTTAACAGTCATGTATTTTAACAGTTTATCTACATAGCTTGTTGTAATGTCTGTTACTTTATCAGACAACCAAATATGAAGTTCATTGAGGCTTGTACCTTCTTTCGGTATTAACCCTTGGATAACATCCTTTAATACTCCATTAATTACGAACTCAATCTTATCCTTAGGGCAGTTTTGCACAACTAGCATATTGCGCATCTGTTCTAGTGATGTCGATTGGTGATTAAGCAAATTATTGACAAATTCAAAGTAGTGGGATATATGTCTTTCCATATAATAAGATTATTTAGTCCTACAAAGTTATACATATTTTAATAGAATAGACACATTCTTATTATTTTGGGAGTAATTGAGCCTGTTTTTGGTTTTAATTACTCCCCAGACACGTTTTGCCTTTTCATCACTTTTGTAATGTCAAACGGTTGCGCAACTTACTTGACAAAGTAAAATTATACATTAACCATCTAAAATTAAAAAAGATGAAAAAGGCATTTAATTTCGTATTAAACATTGATTTAAGTAAAGCTGAAGAATCAGAAAGATTAAGTAATCAATCTTCATTAGAAAGATTCAGTAAATTATCGGCAAACGGTTATAAATTCTTCCTAGAACCTAAGAATAACCGTAAAGGGGAAGCTTATTTATGGATAATTGCGACTAAAAAAGGTGAAGATAGAGAAGTATTTTCTCTATATGTAAATGAGCAAATATTGAATTATGTAATTATTATCTTGACAGGACGAAATTCAGACATTTCTTGTATTGATGCTGATAATCTGAATTCATTTAATGAAGTTGTAAAGAACTTTGAACTGGAATTATATATGGCTGAAAGAACACAGGGTAAAACAATGAAAAATACTCACACAACAACGGTAATGACAATAACTAGTCATTATAAAAATGGTGTAATTGTTTACAGACCATACAAAAATCCTGAACTTAAAGCGTATTTGAACGCTTAATAGCTATTTCAAAGGGCAGGTAATTCTGCCTGCCCTTTTTCCTCTCAATTTTATTAATCTAGACAAGATACATTTTGTGTGTCTAGCCATTCTTACGCCCTATAAAAAGATAAAATTATGAATAATAATAAACTGCATTTCGATTTGTACACAGAACCCCTAAATATTAAAGAGGGACAATTTCTAAAAGATATAATGTCTGAAATTCCGACAAATACTATCCTTTCCAAAACATTGCCAGGACTTGGAGCGACAACATTGGAGATTGAATCTAGTAGACATTCTATTATAATTGAACCGAATGTTCCTGTTATAAAAGGTAAAGAGAAAAAACATAAAGGAGATTTGTTTGGGGTATATGAGGGAATAACAACCGATGATGTTATTGACTATTTACTAGAACCAACAGAGAAGTATAAGAAACTAATGACTACACCCGAAAGTTTCTTTAAAATAGTCAGAGCAATGAATGCTTTACAAATAGACTTCTATAAAGACTTTATGTTACTCTTTGATGAATGTGATAAGATTGTTAAAGATATAAGTTATAGAAGTACAATAGCATTACCAATTGAAGATTTTTTCCTTTTTGAAAATAAGGCTTTTGTTTCGGCAACTCCGATTTTACCTAGCGATCCCCGATTTGAACAACAAGATTTTCAAGTTATCAAAATTGTACCCGATTATGATTATACCCAGAAGATGCAATTAGTAACCACTAATAATGTTGTGGCAATATTCAGAGAAATATTGACTAGATGTGAAAATAAAGACCATATTTGTATTTTCTTGAACTCAACAGATACAATTCTGGCAATTATAAAAAAATTCAATCTAGAAAGTTGTTCCAAAGTATTTTGTTCGCAAGACAGTGTTGATAAATTAGAAAAATTAGGCTATTCAGATGCTTATTCAAATTTACAATTTGACAATAACAATAATGTGAAACTAGAACAATACACCTTTTTTACTAGTCGATTCTTTTCTGCGGTTGATATTGACCTATCCACAAAACCAACAGTCATAATTATTTCCGATTTGTTCTATGCAAAACATTCTATGATTGACCCACACACGGAATCAGTACAAATAATAGGACGTTTCAGAAATGGCACAGGTGGAATAATCCATGTTTCTAATACTAACCGAAACCTATCATATAAAACCCCAGAACAATTAGAAAATTATCTGGCTGGTTGCCATGAAACATATTTACAAATCAAACAATTATTCAAGACGGCAACAAACGAGGGAGTAAGAGAAACATTAAGAGAAGCATTAGAACGGATTACTTATGCTAAATACATTGATAGTGAGGGTAATAAAAATCATTTTGCCATTGATAACTACTTTGACGAAGAAAGAGTAAAAAGTTATTACATATATCCCTCTAGATTAAAACAAGCCTATGAGATTTCCGAACATTTCACTGTGAAATATCAATATTATCCGTTGCCTCTAGGCGATGAAGACCGTTTGAAAATAAGCAGAGCCGATAATAAAAAAGAAAGGCGTTTAGCGATTATCGAACAGCTAGATTTGCTTAACGGAGAAGAAGATGTTTATGACGAGCCGTTATTTAAAGAATTTCGGGATTCATTACACAGAGAAGATGCTTTGATAGTCGAAGTTTACGAGGAATTAGGAGAAGATTACACAAAAGATAATCTAATGAAAGACAAGAAAATGAATCTAGACTTAATTATACATCGAAGCAAAAACGGGAAAGACCGATTTCCGATTATGACTTCTGTATATGCTGTTTTTCAAGAGGGTGGAAGATACCCAGTCAATTATATAAAGAAAGAACTAAGAAAAATCTACGCTTTGTATGGAGATAATAACCCATATACAGCAAGAAAAATAGAAGAGTTCTTTAAAATAGCCAATTACGGTATTAAGGTTAGTGGGCAACGAGGATATTTGTTAGGAAAAAAACGCTTTTCATAATATTTTCTAGATAGGACATTTTTTAGAATTTATTGGTTATATACCCCCAAAACAGAAAATGTCCTACTTTATAGAAAAATAAAGCTAAGAAACCTCTAATCTCAATTTTTTATACTTTGGGTTTAGAGGTTAGTTGTGTTTTAGGTATTTATATCTATTTTTGATGTAATACTTTGTTGTAATCTATTAAATATAATACACAAGACATTCTGGAGAAATTGCTTTTAGAGAATGAAGGAGAAGAAGTTTTTTTAATCTCATTTTTTTATTTTGCAGGAACAAGAACTCCTCCTTTGTATCTGCCTAATTCTTTTCCGGTTTCATCGATCAGGAAACCCTGTTTATTTCCATTTTCGTCCCAGCCCGAAACATGTGCTGTGCCATTGTGAAAGCGTTCAACCTTGTAATACATTGCCGGAATAGCTTCTTCACCTTTGGTGTTGAGGTATCCATATTTATCACCTGTTTTCATGACAGACAGCCCTTCATATGATTGTTCTATTTTGTCATATTTTATAGGAGTGATCTCTTTTCCGGTTTTATCAATCAGCCCGAATTTGTTGTTGAGCTTAACTACCGCTACACCCCCTTTAAAAAGATTAACATCATCGTATTTCATGGGAGCTATTATTTGATTTTGTTTATTTACAAAACCGAATTTATTATTTTGTTGCACCCCTGCCAAACCTTCCGAAAAGCTAAGTGCCCAGTCGTACATTAAAGGGATAATTTCTTTTCCGGTTTTATCAATATGTCCGTATTTTTCATTCAGTTTAGCGACAACCACCTCGTCCGAGAACCAACGATACAACAAGTCATATTTGTAAGGGACAATCACCTTTCCGGTTTTATCAATCACCCCGAATTTACCTTTTAAAGAAACAGTAGCCAGACCGTCTTCGAATTCGTTGGCTTCATCATATTTCAATGGAATAACCTCTTTTCCGGTTTTGTCTATATACCCTCTTTTTTCTTTTAGCTCAACAGCAGCAAGCCCTTCACTAAAATTCCATACATTATCATATTTAAAAGGGATAACTTCTTTTCCATATACATCTACATAGCCACACTTGTCGTACGATTTTATTTTTGCCAAACCTTCCGAAAAAAATATCAGGATATTTCTCTCAATAGGATACTTATTATTTAAAACCTGTATAGTTGCTCTTTCATGACCTTGTTCCGAAGCTTTTTTATACCATTTTAAGGCTGTTGCCCTGTCTTCTTCTACGCCTACTCCAAACTCATAGCACACAGCTAAAGAAAATTGAGCCATTGCAAGACCTTGGTCGGCAGCTTTTCGATACCATTGGGCAGCAATGGTTCTGTTATATTCCGAGCCCGTACCATTATAATAGGTGTCTCCTAACAGCTTCTGTGCCATTGCAAAACCCTGATCGGCAGCTTTCCTATACCATTGGGCAGCTTTTGTATAATCAATTTTTCCGCCAAATCCTTTTTCGTAATATATACCCAACGCACATTGAGCCCTGTCATAACCCTGATTGGCCGATTTAAGATACCATTCTTCGGCTTGTTTATACTCTTTGTTTTTAAACAATTCGAATCCTTTCTGATATTGTTCCTCTGCGGTTGTTTGTCCGGTTAGTGTAACAAACATCAGGAGAGATGAGAGTATCAATAAAATCTTTTTCATAAGCTATATTTAAATATCAGGTTTTATGGGTCTTACAAAGGTAAAAAAATTATTGAACACAAATATTATGTTCAATGCTTTTATACAGCATAATTGTTGCGTCAACACTAAAAACTATCTAATCCGGACAAGCGTTAAAAAAATGATTATTTTGTTTGCTTAAAACAAATTGAAAACAAAAATTGACCTTTACTAGATAAAAACGATTCTTAAATTTCTTATTAATTTCTGCTATTCCCTTTATAAGGAAAAGTCAAATAAGGAATATTTTTAGGAAAGTATGAGATACACTCACAATATTAACCTTATCCTCAAAATACCCCTCCCCATAAACGAAAAATAAAAAATCATATATAATTGCCGTTCCAGATAGAGAAATGTCCCCTCCTACCATTGACTAAGGAAAAACAAATCTTCCACACAAAAAAACATTTAAGAATCGGTTTAGGAAAAGACAGAGGGAAATTTAGGTGTTTTTGTTCTCTGAAAAAACTCTCCTAAAATCTTAATATATCACCTTTTTTTAGAATGAAAAGCGAAAAAAATCAATCGGAAGAAAAGATTAATCGAAAATAAAACAATTTTTCAGATTCAAGCCAAACAAATAAACTTTTCTATTGTGGTTTACTTCTGAAATATATTGTTATGAAAAATATTCACTTTCATTATTAGTGAATGTTTGTTTGATTATCAGCAAGTTATCATTCTAGAATAAATAAAAACAATCACTCTTATTATTAACCCTATAAAACTGAATATTATGAGCCTAAAATATAGCAATACAACGGCTGATTATTTGAATTGGAATGAAGCAATGAATTTGATTCACAAATTGACAAAAGACGGAGAACATAATGCAAGTTTGCTTATCGCTATCGGTTGCTTTTGGGGATTGCGAATTTCTGATATTTTAGCTTTACGTTGGAATCAAATACTAGAAGTAGAAGAATTTACGATTATTGAGAAAAAGACAGGTAAAAACAGAACAATTAGAATAAATCAGCAATTAAAAAGACATATTGTAGATTGTTATAAACAAATCAATCCAATGGGTATAAATAGCCCGATTCTAGTAAGTCAGAAAGGCACGGTTTATTCAGTTCAGCGGATAAACGTAATACTAAAGGAATTGAAGTCTAAATACAAATTATCTGTTAAAAACTTTAGCTGCCATTCACTAAGAAAAACTTTCGGGAGACAAGTGTATAATAACAATTCTGAAAACGCAGAATTAGCACTAGTCAAATTAATGGAACTGTTTAATCATTCAAGTATTTCAATTACAAAGAGATATTTAGGACTGAAACAGGAAGAACTATTACAAACCTACGATTCTCTAACTTTTTAGTTGAAAAACTTGATACTAATAACGCTTTTCGTAAATTTGTGCTAATTCCAAAAGTCAAAGAGTTGATTTTTAGAAGGACTTATTAATGAAAGCATAAAAGCATTACTCTTGATTTGAAAATCTCGACAATTTTTAGCCATCAAGGAGTGATAGCAGCCTGCTTTCATGTCATTTGTATATATCCCTGTAAAGGTTTATAAATAATGGCATGAGGCGGTTGTCTATTTACTTTGAATGGCAGGGAGTCGAGACCCTTCAAATCAAGTATTTAGCAATCGTTCTCATGCTTTTTTGTTTTAGTGAGAATATTATTTGTAACAAAAACGCTTTTGTTATCTTTGTTCTAATTCCGATTTATTGAAGTGTCGACTATCGGAAGGACATATTTAAGAGCGTTTAAGTATATTACTTTGTCTTAGAAAATCCCCAATTTTCAAAGCCGTACATTGTAATAGACAACAAACGCTCACGCTTTCTTTGTATATAAGTATCTTATATATGATAAGGGCGTGAGACTGTTGTTTATTTGTACGGTGGGTATGGGGATACCTCTAAGACAGATAAGATTTAGCAGTTCTCACGCTTTTTTATTTATATAACCAGTCTTTAAGAGAACGGAAAGACACAAACAGTGCGAATAGATTATGAACAAAAAGGTAATTATCCCTATCTTATTTCTTTTCCTTTGCTTAGCAGCACAAGGGCAAAACGAAATTTTATCAGAGGTTGTAACAGTCTCTGCAAGTATGCAAACCGAATATCTTGGTCAAGTTTCAACACAGAAAGTTATGATTAAAATTGCAAAAGTGGGTAGTGCTCCAACAAGAAATGGTCTTTTATCATACCAAACACAAGCAAAAGATTGTGTAATAGCTTATCGAATAGTGCCAAAACAAACTTATTTTGGTCAATCTGCAACAAGATATACATATCTTTCTCCGTATGCTACTATTTATTATGATAGTAGAAATGATGTTTATTATGCACAAATAGGCGCATACAGTACAATCTATTTTAATCTGTGAAATCAATAGTAATAATCTGAGATTTATGAAAACAAAAATATATTTACTCGTCTTTATATCTTCCTTTTGTATTTCATGTAATAAGAATACTGAAATTCTCGAATCTTTGTCAAATTCTACTTTTATGAATGAAAACGGCAACACAATTTCATTTGGAATTTATAGTAAAGGTAATTCTGTTTACAAAGCGACATATTCTTATCCGTTTACTGTAAAAATATCTTATGATATAATTTATTCTACTTTCGATAACCCCAAATTACAATTTAGAGAGAATGATTTTTTAAATTTGAATAGGACGAACTCGGATGAAATATATCCTGAATTTGACATAGATAGTTTGGTTATAATTGACGAAAATACATTAAAGGCATTTGGTTTGTTTGAACAACTAGGTGAACCCGTTATTTATAAAAGACAAACAAAAGAAGATATTGAAAGAGCCAAAGAACACGAAGCTATTGCAAAAAAAAGAGCAATTGAAGAACAAGAGTTGAAAATACAAAATATAAAAAATAATATAGCAAAGTATGTGTACATTAAAAAGGGCTCTTATCTGGGGACTGATACCCTCTTTAATGATACTGATTATACCATAGATGAAGTATCCTATAAGTATTTTTATGAAACGAAGACAGGATATATTAATGAAAATACTTATGGATCAATAGGAGTAACAAAAGAAACAAAGGAACATTATTTTCAAGCACACTCTAAAGTATCCGTTCCGCAAGGAAGTAAAATTATATCAATAAAAAGCCAAGTATTAGGAATAGATTAATTATGAAACAAAGCAATAAGGACAAGATTATATTTTATTTAAAATAGAGAATTGATTTTGTCCCTTATTGCCTAAATTCTATTAGCATGAAAACAAAAATCTATCTACTAGGTTTTATAACATTGCTTTCTTTTGCTTGTAATAGTTCAAACAAACAAGAAAGCTACAACTCTCTGTTTGATTTATCCGATTGGAATAAAGTAAAAGAGGTATTTAACCAATGGAGGAAACAGGAAATAAAGAAAGGCTATTTTGTTGAAAACTGTTTAAGCAATCCAGAGGAATTTATAAATAAGTATGGCGACAAATGGGAAACAGACAGTTTAAGATATGCTTTGCCAAATTTATTAGAGAAGTTTAATTCTGATATTGATACCTGTATGGTGGATATAAATCTAGATGGAAAACAAGATGTTATTTTCAAAATAAATCCGATTGATTGTGTAAATGGAGCATCTACACACCCACCGTTATATATTTTAGTTGTTTCTAGTAAAAATAGCTATATAATTGATAATACTTGTATTAGTAAAGTTAAAACGGCGATTAGAGATTATACAAAGCAGTTATCTAATAGAGAATATCAATGGTTTCAGATTGATAGTATTAGGAATGACAAAGGAATTATTATAATATCGGGAAACTCTAGTATATATCTGAATGATGATGCAAATTGCTGTCCTAGTATTGAATTGAATTTTATTGCTTATATAGATAAATCAATGAAAGGACATATTAATATTGAAGCTATTAATACAAATCAGTTTGATAATACAGAAAGTAAATTTAAAACGAAATTGGTAATTAAATAATTATGGATAATATAGATAACTTGTTTGAAAAAGGTATTGCCTTGCTTGAAGAAAAATTATACAATGATGCAATTAAATGTTTCGATGAAGTAATAGAGTTAAATCCGAACAGTGCAGAATCATACAACTTTCGAGGCATTGCAAAAGGGTATGCAGCAAGTGGATATTCAGAAAAATATATTGATGTGGTTGAAGATTTTAATAAAACTATTGAACTCTCCCCAAATGAAGCAATATTATATAACAATCGAGGGTTAGCAAATATGCTATTGGGCGATTATATAAGTGCAATAAAAGACTATAATAAATCCATAGAACTAGGCAATACTGACATAAGTTCTTATGATATTTGTATTGATGCTTATAAATTATTGAATGATTTTGAGGGTGCAAAAAAAATGGAAGATCGGAAAAATGTTGCTTTCAACTTATCCGATTGATAGATGAAAATAGCAAGTCTGGAATATGGCTTACTGTTTACTAGAATAAAGAGAGAATTAAAATATTTATAAACAAATGCGCAATGTGCTACAAAATCGACTACAAAAGTTATTTGAAAGGTGAGAAACAGAGTGATAGAAGTTTATAGAACACTCATTTTCAACACAAAAGAAGAGATTCGAACTCTCGATACAGTTACCCGTATACATGCTTTCCAGGCGTGCCTCTTCAACCACTCGAGCACCTTTCCTTTTTGGTTGTGGATGCAAAGATAATAGGATTTTCGGGAATGGCAAGAGGGATTGAGAAGAACATTGTTATTAGGTTTTTATACGTATTCTAGGCATGATATTAAGAATGTCAATTAACCCTAATCAATGGAATTGAAGGGAACAATACTACCTTGATATCCACAAAACTATTTATACCCGTAGTGCATTTAAGAGTTTGATGTTAACTCATTTGTTATAAGATTTATATCGGTTTTGTCATTTTGAACGAAGTGAAAAATCTGAGTGTTTTCAATCCAGATCCTTCGTTTTACTCAGAAACAACGTTCGAGGAGCGAAGGCGACTCAATGACAATATAAATATGTATTATATTTCAGTTAGTTATCTTTTATTCTCTAAATGCACTACGGGTAGAATCTTACAAAGACTCTATTAAAATATACGTGTGCCCTTCTCTTCCAAATAATGTAATATTTGCAGAAGGCTCATATGGATCATAAGCACGAACCCAGAAGCTAATGGCATCTCCCTTATTTAAACTAACCAGTCCCATAATGAAGTTATTCTGGTCGCGTCCGGCATCTGTAATCGAAATAAAACCCGGATCCTGAAATAAATTACCATTCTTGAATATATAAACTCTCTGATTCATACCAGGCTGAGTTGACCTAAAATACATATTCATCGAAATCCGATATATACCAGAAACAGGTGCAATATAGTGTTGGTTAGCCAGATCCCATCCATAGGCACTGCCATAGATATCTTTAACCCTATCAAAAACGACATTGGTGAAAAAATTAATTTTTGCTCCTACTCCAATAGGACTATCTGTTGCTGGATATGGCACTAATCCATTAAAATTATAAGCACCACCTACACCAACAACCTTTGTTTGATACTGTACAGCACCGGATACCCAAACCCCGTTACCCTGAGTGTCAGACGTTAGCACTTTGCCTGAAGCTGCGCCATTAGGCAAATAAAGTCCGGTATTGGCTCCTGTGGTATGAATTGACAGCTTGTTTGTTGGCACATTTGTACCTATCCCAACTCTACCTTCTGTGTCTACCACCACATCATCCGACACGTTGGTGTTTCCATTTGTGTTCCTCTTTCCATCAATGTGAAATATGCCCTGCGGATTCTCTGTATTGATTCCGACCTGAGCATTAAGTGTTGCTGTGAGAATGATGGAAATCGCCATCAAAAAATACAATTTTCTTTTCATAATTTTTCTGTTTTTTTGTTGTGTTAATTTCTCGTTTTTGACAAACCCATTTTTGCATAATTATCTAGTTGTTAGATGATTACAAATCCGTCACTTTATAAGTGACGGAAAATGAGAAGTAGTACTTTTATTTCATTGATAATGAAGCTTTAACACTATTAGAATTTGAAAATGTTTTAAGAAAAACCGACCTGATAAGAAAGAATACAGGTAAAATCAGACAACGAGTAGAAAAATAATTTGTAAACAATTGAAAATTAACACCCTATTACACATATCGAGGTGCTTTACAATTTAGCAAATTTCAAAATGATGTAGAACATTAGTTAAACATCAACATACACAAATACTTAAACAACAGAAATAATGAAATTTTTAGATCAAGACAATCCGGACAAGGAAAAATCTGAAATACTTTTTCACCATCTGCAAAAAGGTGAAGAACTGATTACGGACGGCAGCAATTGCAAGATTATTCTAATCACAGAAGGACGATTGCATATATCTTCTTCAGCGCATAAGAAAGAAACAGTTTCGGCAGGAAAGTTGGTTCTTGTTTCGTCTGAATATGAGTGTTTTATGAAGGCCATAGAGCAATCTACATTGATCTCATTTGCCTTAAATGAGGAAAACCATTTGTTCTCGGACATTCAAATAGAAAAAACGAACGAAACAGAGAAACGCTCATCTTTGCATCTATCTTTCAATGAAGCTATTACGGCATACGTAAAATCGCTTCGTATCTACAAAGAAAACAATATCGACAACCATTATCTGACGGGAATAAAGGTAAAAGAATTGGTCTGCATACTAAAGGCTTCTTATACACAGCACGAACTTAGCAGCTTTTTAAGCACCTATATCACAGCCGATTTACTATTCTCGGAGCAAGTGAAGCAACAATCGAGAAGCATCAAAAACGTAAGGGAACTAGCCGAAAGAATGAATTACAGCTATTCGGGGTTCAACAAAAAATTCAGGAAGGTTTTCGGTGTTTCTGCCTATCTGTGGCTGAGGCAACAACGGGCAAACATGGTGTATTACGAGATTTATCATACCAACAAAAGTCTGAAGCAGATATCAACAGATAATAAATTCTGCACGCTATCTCATTTCAACGAATTTTGTAACAAAATATTGGGCAATTCGCCCAGAAAAATAAGGAACGGAAGACAGAAAACTCAAACTATATAAAAACAAACCTCCGTCACTTATAAAGTGACAGAGGTCCGTTTTATCCAATAATTAAGGTACAAATGTAAGTATTTTTTGTTGAAATCCAAATTATGAATAAACTGTTATCTTTCAGTCTTAATATTCTCATATTCTTTCTTAAATTTGTACTTCAAAAAAAGAGAAATCATGAGTTATCAAAAACAATTAGCAGAAGATATTAAAGATCGTTTACAAAAAGTACAAAAACAAATACAAGTAGCAGGAGCAGATGCCTGCATACTTAGTAGCACCGTTAATATATTCTACATTGCGGGAGTAGTTTATGCAGGATATGCCTATATCCCGGCCGAAGGCGATATCATCCACTTTGTGAAGCGTCCGCAAGGCGTTGCCTTGGAAAATGTGACCTTCGTTCGCAAGCCTGAACAAATAATAGAGGAACTCGGAAACAGAGAATTACCCGCTCCCGAAAAAGTATTGATAGAAACCGACTCAGCCAACTATACCGAGTGCTGCCGGCTTATCAATAGCCTTGCAATAAAAGAAGTGATGAACGCATCCACATTCATGCGGAAGATACGCAGTGTAAAATCGGACTTCGAACTGCAACAAACACGAGCATGTGCCCGTAAGCACGAAGCCGTTTACAAACTGATACCGTCTTTGTTTAAGAAAGGTATGACCGACGTAGAACTGCAAATTGAAATTGAACGCCAAATGCGCCTGTATGGCTCGATGGGAATTTTTCGGGCTTATGGAGAAAATATGGACATCTTTATGGGTAGCATCCTGACAGGTGAAAACGCAGAATCTCCTTCGCCTTTCGACTATGCTCTGGGTGGTCACGGTGCAAATCCGACTTTGCCCATCGGCGCAAGCGGAGAGGAAATTAAGGAAGGCTACACCATTATGATAGATATGGCTGGAAATTACTCTCCCTGGATGACAGACATGACACGGGTTTTCTCTTTGGGACGAACAACCGAACTTGCATACAAAGCTCATCAGGTTTCGATAGAAATTTGCAATACGATTGAAAGTTATGCCAAAGTCGGAACTCCATGTGCCGATTTGTACAACACGGCAATGGAAATGACAAAGAAAAACGGATTGGAGGCTTACTTTATGGGAACGAAGCAACAGGCTAAATTTGTTGGTCACGGCGTGGGTCTGGAAATCAACGAAGTACCTGTTCTTACCCCCAGATCGAAGGAAGTATTTGAAGAAAATGTTGTCTTTGCTCTCGAACCTAAGTTTGTGATCCCTGAAATTGGTGCGGTAGGAATCGAAAATACGTATGCCGTAACAGCTAGCGGTTTGGAAAAAATCACTCTTTTCGAAGAAGGTATTATTGATTTAGGATGAATAAAACAATCAACATAAAAGGTGAACTCTGGGATTTGTCCGAAAATCCCGTTGTGATGGGTATCCTTAACATTACTCCCGATTCGTTCTATTCTGTCAGCAGAAAACAAACGGAAAAAGAGATCATCGACCGTGCTGCTCAAATTATAGAAGACGGGGCGAGGATTATAGATATAGGGGCACAATCGTCCAACCCTCGGTCGCCATTGCTATCGGCCAATGAAGAAATAGAACGGCTGCGTTTTGCGATGCCACATATAAACAGGGAGTTTCCCGATGCAGTTCTTTCCATCGACACCTTCTACGGTGATGTAGCCAAATGTGCCGTTGAAGAATACGGGATAGCTATCGTCAACGATATATCGGGCGGGCAAATAGATGCGATGATGTTCGACACTGTTGCCAATCTGCATGTACCATACATCTTGATGCACATGCGAGGCATGCCTCAGACCATGCAACAACTGACCGAATATGACGACATGACGCAAGATATTTTCTACTATTTTTCAGAAAAAATAGCAGAATTGCAGCAACTCGGTGTTTGCGATGTGATTGTCGACCCCGGATTCGGATTCAGTAAAACTGTGATCCAGAACTACGAATTGATGAAACAATTGGATAAGTTTCAAATATTTGAATTACCTTTGCTTGTAGGTATATCGCGCAAGTCGATGATATACAAGCTGCTGGACATAACACCCGAAGCCAGTCTGAACGGAACCAGTGTGCTGAACACTTTCGCCGTGGAGCATGGAGCAAACATTTTGCGTGTTCACGATGTTAAAGAAGCTGTGGAAGTGATCGAAATAATGAGACAATTGAAATAACAATCCTCAATTTGTTATGCTTGATAATTTCGGAATAAGAGATATAATTGACGTCATACTGGTTGCAGTGTTGATGTACCAGTTATTTAACCTTGTGAAAAGATCAGGCACTACCACGCTGTTCAATGGTATTCTGGCATTTATCATTTTGTGGATATTCGTTTCCCAGATATTCCAGATGCGCTTGCTTGGTTCCATTCTGGATATGTTTGGTAATGTGGGACTTTTCGTTATCATCATTCTCTTTCAGGACGAAATCCGCCGATTCCTCATGAATCTGGGTTCGAACAGGACTTTCAATACCATAGCCAAATTCTTCGGCGTTAAAAAACAAGCAAGTATAAAAGAAGACAGCATCACCGCCTTGGTTCTTGCCTGCATGAATATGGCAAAAACAAAAACGGGAGCCCTGATTGTGATAGAACAAGAGATCGGACTTGGCATGTACGAATCGACAGGCGAGATAATCAACTCAACCATCAGCACACGGCTAATCGAAAACATTTTCTTTAAAAACAGTCCGTTACACGATGGAGCAATGATTATCTCGAAAGGTAAAATAGAGGCTGCCGGTTGCATACTTCCTGTATCTCAGAAAACAGACTTACCCAAAAGTATGGGGGTGAGGCATCGTGCGGCTCTGGGTATAGCCACCGAAACCGATGCAATAGCAATAGTAATTTCGGAAGAAAGAGGAAAAATATCTTACGCCGTACAAGACAAAATCTACCAGAACGTAACCCCCGAAACATTACAGAATATTCTGAATGCTGCCCTGAGAGCTAATAAGAACCGAGCTGCTAATCAAACTACTTCTCCAACACAACCAAAAGATTCCTGATTTTTTTTGTCAGATTTCTTTTGTCTGCCATTTGCCAAATCTGAAATAAAGGGCGCAGAATATCAGAAGGAATCCCCAATATATGTACTCCACTGTCCAACAGACAGCCACAGGTGCTTTAGCCTGAATAACGATAAACCAGATTCCGAGCATGTATAGAGCAAGTGTAGTTATTTCCATTGTCAATGCAGTGCGGGTGTTACCCGTTCCCGAAACAGAGTTAAACAACACTGAGCCAATACTGTAAATAGGCAAAATAAAAACTATAACCAACAAAGAAGGTACAGTATCTTGCACCAGCAGCATATCACGGCTCGACATAATCATCGCTATCCAGAACTTCGGGGCAATCAATACCACTGCCATCACAATAACAATAACCCCTACGCTGAGCAAGCTAATCCTCTTTATGAGGGGGATAACGTTACTTATCAATCCTTTGCCCATCGTATTCCCGACCAACGTATTTGCTGCCGTAGCCAACGCATTGACAGGTATTGAGAATATCATATAGAATACACGTATGCCCGTCGCAATCTCGGCATCACGCAAACCGTGGTTTTCAATTGCGGCAAAAAATATAAACCATGTAGACAACGATACGGTGTATTGCACCATTGTGAAAACAGAAATATTAAGAATGCGTTTGATAACGCCAAAATCGAAATGTATTTTATTGAACCCGTATTTCTTCAGGTCTACTGTTTTATATGTATAAATAATGAAAAACAATACAGACACAATTTCTGCCGTCAACGAAGCTATTCCTGCTCCGGCAATGCCCATCTGAGGAAAACCAAAATTTCCCAGAATAAGCACGTAATCTACAAAAATATTCACCGAAGCCATAATTACGGCATTCAGGGTAAGAACCGACGTGCGGGCAATCCCAACATAAAACGCACGGAACATAACGTTGATGAATGCAACAAAAAATCCATACATACGCCAGTTCAGATACTCTTCGGCTGCCGCACACACCTCCGGCGACTTGAGGACTATCGGCAACAGGTAGTCCATAAACACAGACGAAAGCACAAACAATGCAAGTGCCAATACTTCCAGAAATATGACACCCTGCATCATAATGCCACCGATACGGAAATATTGCTTTTCCCCGTTCCGTCGGCTGATCATAATCTGCGCCCCCACGCTGAAACCAAAGCCAAGCATGAAGAAAGCTATATAGTAAATGCCCGCAAGATTGGATGCCGTGAACTCGACACTACCAATCTCCCGTAGAAAAAGGGTATTTACTATCTGCATTATATTTTGGGCCAGCAAACCCAACATGATAGGTAGGCTTACCTTCCATATATCTTTGTAAGAATACATATATTGATATTTTTCAGTCTGTTAGAAACAAGTTACAGACTGATGAAATTTAGAAAATGTGATTTATTTTATAAGCTTGTTGGTTCTGGTATCGGGAAAAATAATCCAGGGTTGAAACGTTTTTGCCTCTTCAAAATCCATTATCGCATAAGAGATTATAATAATAACGTCTCCCGGTTGAACTCTTCTGGCAGCGGCCCCGTTCAGGCAAACAGCACCACTGCCACGCTCGCCTTTTATAACGTACGTTTCGAGGCGTTCGCCATTGTTATTGTTTACGATACATACTTTTTCACCGGCTATAATGTTTGCGGCATCCATCAAGTCTTCGTCAATGGTGATACTTCCAATGTAGTTCAGATTTGCGTCTGTTACGGTTACCCTGTGAATTTTTGATTTTAAAACCTCTATTTTCATTTTTCCTTGTAAAAGAGTCTCTTAATAGTTTTAAGAAAAATCTTCGTTATTGTTAAAGTATGTAATATTGTCGATCAAACGTACATCACCGCAAAAAACAGCGATGCACCCCACTGCATAATCTGTGTCAGTCCAACTATTTATTGGTTGAAGTGTATTTCCATCCACAATTTCGTAATATTCCACTTCAAAACCTGGTTCGTTATTTATTTCTTCAATTACTTTGTTTATAACACTTTCCACCGTGTTTTGTTTCATCCAATCCTTACTTGCGGACAATGTTTTATATATAATCGGGGCTCTTTTTCTTTCATCTTCCGAGAGGCGCTCGTTCCGGCTGCTCATAGCCAAGCCGTTAGCATCTCGTATAATGGGCATACCTTTTATTTTTACAGGCAAATTCAATTGTTTCACCATCTCCCTGATTATTGCCAACTGCTGAAAATCTTTCTCGCCAAAGTAGGCCACATCAGGTTTCACCAGTTCGAACAAACGGCTTACCACCTGCGCCACCCCATTGAAATGTCCGGGACGAAACTTTCCTTCCATCACCTTATCCAACATACCAAAGTCGAACGTTCGGGTATCGGGTTCGGGATAGATTTCCTCAACGGATGGAGCAAAAATCACATCAACAGAGGTTTCTTTCTCCAGCATTACCGAATCGCATTCTAAAGTGCGTGGATATTTAATCAAATCGTTCTGATCATTAAATTGTGTAGGATTGACAAATATACTAACCACATTCACCTGGTTTTCCATACAACTTTGTTTCACCAAAGAAATATGCCCGTAATGAAGCGCGCCCATTGTAGGAACAAAACCCACAGTTCTCCCATCTACACGCAAGCTATTTAGCATGTCACACAATTCTTTTACAGTGTGGACTATAACCATCTTTGCTAATCTTTATTTAACCACAGGCAATTGCCTGTTAAAAAACAATGCAAAGCAACAAAATATTTATGAGAATATAAAAGAAATTCGTTCTTTTTTAAAGTAAAAAAACATACCGATTTTGGCTTAAAATAAATGAATAAACTCAAAAATCGCAAATTTGCTAAGCATTTGTTGCAAAAAACAAGATTTTTTTTTATTATCTTTGTATTCCAATTACGAAAATAAAAAATGAGCGCAAAAAGAGTATTATTTATCACACAAGAAATTTCACCGTACCTACCAGATTCACCAATCTCTACAAACTGCAGACAATTGCCTCAAGCTATTCAAGAGGCTGGTCGGGAAATCAGAACTTTCATGCCCAAGTTTGGTAATATCAACGAAAGACGTAACCAACTGCACGAAGTGATCAGGCTATCCGGTATGAACCTCATTATAGACGACACAGATCACCCGCTGATCATAAAAGTGGCATCTATACAAGCAGCACGTATGCAGGTATATTTCATCGACAATGAAGATTTTTTCAACCGCAAGTTCACCACATCTGACGATGAAGGCAATGAATTTGAAGACAACGATGAAAGAAGTATTTTCTATGTGAGAGGAGTACTTGAAACAATAAAAAAACTGAGATGGATTCCGGATGTCATTCACTGTCACGGATGGATGACAGCATTGACGCCGCTTTATATAAAGACTGCGTTTGCCGACGATCCTTGTTTCAAAGACACTAAGGTGGTTTATTCATTGTACAACGACGATTTCAAACAATCTTTCACCGAAAAGTTTGCAACAAAACTGAAATTGAAAGGTATTTCGGGCAATCATCTGAAAGACTTTAAGGGAGACATTGATTATGTTACACTTTCTACTTTTGCATCTAAATATGCAGACGGAGTTATTCAAAGTGAAGAAACTGTAAATCCTGAAATATTGAATTATATAAAAGAAAATAAAATAAAATTCCTGCCTTATCAGGGCGAAGCTAAAGAAGCCGTAGCACCTATCGCCGAATTTTACGATAGTTTGTATGTCTAAATAAATAGATTAAGCATAATAGGAAAAAGGTTATATCTACAAAGGATATAACCTTTTTGGTTATTACAAAATGCCTTGACGTCTAAAAACACACCCTTTTAGTCGAAAATTACCCCCTTGCGATATTAAGTCAAACTATATTTGTTCCGATGTTTTATATCCGATTACAAAATATCAGGAACAAAACTTGACAACAATCTTAATATCATGAAAAAATTATTTTTACTATCAATTACTCTATTTATTTTTTCTGTTGCCTCAATATGGGCTCAGAATGTAAACATTACGGAGTCTGCAGGTTGGCTCGAATCGGCCTATGTGAAATGGGACCCTGTTAATGGCGCCGACAGCTATAATGTATATTATAAGGCTGTAAACTCACAAGATGCCGACTACGTAAAAATAGACGGTTTTCTAATAAGAAAATACTCAAGCTATTTCAGAGCTGACGTTTTAGGTTTAAAAGCGGGAAATTACCAGATAAAGGTTGTACCCGTTTTCGGCGAAACTCAAGACGATTCGAAACAAGCAGTTTCAGCGTCATTGGAAGTAAAAGCTCACCTACGTGAAGGCTTTGCATTTTCAGCAAACTCGACATTCAAGTCCGGATCAGGAGCTTACAATGACGATGGTTCTCTCAAATCAGGTGCTCAAGTAATCTATATCACACCAACAAATGGGGCATCGGTAAAAGGTTTTGTAACCACAGATAAAGGTAAAGAAGAACGTACCGGAATTGTAGCAATATTGCAAGGAAGAGAAAAAGGGCTTGACAAAACCCCTTTGGCTATCCGTTTTATAGGCAATATCACAGCATCCAGTTTAGGCAGTCTATCATCGGGAAGCCTACTTGAAGTGAAAGGCAAGAACTATTCCGAAATGAACATCACATTCGAAGGAGTAGGTGATGATGCTACCACAAACGGCTGGGGACTTTTAATAAACAAATGCGGCAATGTAGAAGTACGTAACCTCGCATTTATGGGGTTTCCGGATGACGGAGTTTCCCTAAAAGAAAGTGTAAACTTATGGATACACAACAATGACTTCCTCTACGGAAAAAACAAAGGAGGCGATCAATCGAAAGGTGACGGATCATTAGACGTGAAAGATGACTGTAAATACACCGTTTTCTCTTACAATCACTTCATCGATTCAGGAAAAGCCTCTCTTTGCGGTATGAAGAGCGAAAGCGGCCCCAACTACCTGACTTACCACCACAATTGGTTTGACCATTCCGACAGCCGTCATCCACGTGTTCGTACAATGACTGTTCATGTGTATAACAACTATTACGATGGTGTAGCAAAATATGGCATCGGGGCAACAACAGGAGCCAGTGTATTTGTAGAAAACAATTACTTCAGAAACACTAAAAATCCGATGTTGATCTCTAAACAAGGAACAGACATTTTGGAAGGTGATGGTAGCGGAACTTTCTCCGGCGAAGCCGGCGGTATGATTAAAGCATTCGGAAACTACCTTGATGCTGAATCGGCAACAAACAAAAGATACAAGCCTTATTCATCAAGCAACACTACCAATTTTGATGCTTACGTTGCTTCCAGCAGAGACGAGCAAGTACCATCTACAATAAAAACTCTGTCAGGGACAAACACATACAACAATTTTGACACCAATTCGTCTATCATGTATGCGTACACCCCCGATAGTCCGGAAGACGCTAAAACAAAAGTCATGGCATACGCCGGACGTATGTTTGGAGGCGATTTCAAGTGGTCGTTCAACAATGCAACCGACGACAGCTCTTACGATGTAAACTCTCAATTATCATCTGCACTTACCGGCTATAAATCCGGTTTGGTTTCCATACAAGGTGGAGCTGGTGGCAACAGCGGAGACGATGGTGGTGATGACGGCGGCGACGGCGGCGGCGATGGAGGAGATGGCGGCGATGGCGGCATTGTTCCTGATGGAGATCAGGTACATAACTTCACAGCCAATGACAAAAACAGTTCATTCTACTCTATCACAGGAAGCACCACATCAGGAAGTGCCGGAGGTACAGTTACGGTTAATGGTTCAACTCTGTCAAAATACCTGAAAATGGAATCTTCCACATCAATTACATTTACCTCCGATAAGCAAGGTACACTTACACTAGTATTTGCCGCAGCTTCAAGTAAAAAAATTGAGATCAACGGTACAGCGTACGATATACCTAGTGATGGCAAACTTACGTTAGAACTTCCGGCAGGAAGCCATAAAATAGCAAAAGGATCGAAAGGTACAACCAATACATTCCTGTTCTATATAAGTCTGACTTACCCAACTTCCGGTATCGGAGAAGTACAAAGTACATCATTTACTGTATATCCAAATCCTGTGACGGAAACTTTATATATTTCTTCAGAAGTTGAAGTAGAAAACGTAGATGTATACAGCATCACAGGAACTCTGGTTCAACGGATTAAAGGCAATGTTAATGCGATAGATATGAGTAATCTTGTTTCGGGTAGCTACATTGTGAATGTAAAAACAGCACAAGGAGCACATAAACAAGTGGTAATCAAAAAATAAAATTATCATTGATATAGATAAGAAGCCGGTTCTTTAAAATGAGAACCGGCTTCTGCTATTTCGGCATAATTGTTTTCAGAACTCAATTTGAAAGAATCAATAATCATAAAAAAAATGAAAATAGATGCCCTAATTATATTTATAAGAGTTTTTTTAAGATATTTGGGGCAAAATATAAAATCAGGAATCATAAGATGAATTTTAAATCATTCTTGTATAGTATCGCAATTGCGCTGACGGTTATCTTTTCAGCGTGTGATGACGATTTGAATAGTGTTGGTAACGGAATTCTTCCCGATGGCGATAACATTGATGTTATTGTGGATTCTGTATACCTGACTGCAAAAACAGTTCAGGCGGAATCTATATACGCCCGCACCATCAACGGCTTAGTTGGTAAGTATGAAGACGATGTTTTTGGTACTATCAAGTCCGATTATCTATGCCAATTCTATTGCCCGGACAATGTTAGCTTCGAAGATGAATACCCGATAACGATAGATTCTGTATATTTTTCAATCGATTTCGACCAATTTGTTGGCGATTCACTTTCGCAAATGGGTATCAGCTTATACAAAGTCACATCTCCTTTAGTAAACAACTACTACACGGATATAGATCCTACCGAGTTTTGCGATATGTCTGCCCTGTTGGGCAAAACAGCATTCTCTGTAAATTCCATTCCTTTTGTTTCCAGTTCATCACTGGGCAGATCGTTACAAATAGACTTGGGGAAAGAATTCGGGCAAGATTTTTATAACGCATACAAAAGTGATAACAATCCTTTTGCCAACTCAGAAAAATTCAATGAGTTTTTCCCCGGAGTATATGTAACATCCGACTTTGGTTCCGAAACGCTGATAAAAGTATTGTATTCCTCTATCGATCTATACTACTCATACGTTATCCCCAAAGGTAGCGTGGATGAAGTTACCGATACAACTCTGGTTAGATATATGTCTTTAAGCACAACAACCGAAGTTGTGCAATTGAATCAGGTTCGGAACAAAATCCCTGCCGACCTTCTAACCGAAGGAACGGGAGCATGCTATCTGAAAAGTCCGGCCGGAGTTTTCACAGAATTATCTCTCCCGATAAAAGATATAGCAGATATGATGAGAGATAAGAACGGTGTGATCGACACAATACGTGCCATTAACCTTGCCAGCCTCACTCTGACAGGTTACACCGAAAAAGAAAATATAACTACCACCTCGCCCACAAGAGTGTCTAATATTCTACTTATCGATTCTGATTCGATAAAAACATTCTTCGAGCGAAAAAAACTTCCCGATGGGAAATACTGTACAACCGCATCTATAGTAAATCCGGATAAGACGTTTACCAATACCTTCATGTTCAAAAATGTGTCAGCCTTGGTTCACAACTATGTAAAGAAATATAGCAGAGGAGAAATTTCGGGAGACAATAAGAGTTTCACAGTCATTCCTGTCGAAATAGCGCAAGAAGGCAGTAGTAATACCGGATATTATGACGTTGGAGTATTTCATTACATGATGCCCGCATCGTCAATATTGAGAACAGACCCTGATTATCTGAAAATGAAACTGATATTCAGCAAGTATTGACAATAACTGTATGAAATTATATGAAAAGGCAAGGGTTAAATACATTTTTAGCCCTTGTTCTCTTTTATAAAATTGACCGGCACAAACAACAAGTTTGATAAAATATATTCTGTTTTTAATATTTTGATAGTATCTTTGTTGTACCAAAAAAGAATTAAGCTGTAAAATATGGCCGATATCGTTTGGCAAGGACTATTCATAGGAATTTTGGTATCTGCACCGATGGGGCCCATTGGTGTGTTGTGTATTCAACGAACTTTAAGTGAAGGCCGTAATCATGGTTTAACTACAGGTTTGGGGGCTATGCTGTCGGATATGATATATGCTCTTATAGCAGGTCTGGGTATGGGGTTTGTTGTAAACTTTATCGAAACCAACCATATAATCCTGCAAATATTAGGAAGCATAGTGCTTCTCGTATTCGGGTATTTTGTCTCTAAAACCAATCCTGCCATAGGCTTGAAAAAGCAAGGGCAAAAAACATCGCCCTATTGGAAAGACTTGCTTTCATCCTTTTTCCTCAACCTGTCTAACGTCGGTATATTCTTCTATTTCATAGCAATGTTTGCGCAATTCAACTTTATATCGGCCGACAATAACGAGCAAAATATAGTAGGCCTTATATCTGTAAGCGTCGGCATCATGCTATGGTGGTTTTTGGTATCAACAATTGTCAATAGGCTAAGAAGCCGTTTCAACCCTCGTGCCTTGAAACTTTTCAACAGAATATTGGGTTGTATTCTCATCGTTATCGGTGTTGCCGGTTTAATTATGGGTATCTATAATTGGGAGTAAGTTAGAACCATCTCTTTTTCTTCAGAAGCCAAACAGAGATCAATGTTATGGCAAATATAACCAGCCACGCAAAAAGATAACCGTATTTCCACTCTACTTCAGGCATAATTTTAAAATTCATACCCCATACACCCACTATAAAAGTGAGCGGAATGAAGATAGTAGAAACAACCGTCAATCGCTTGATTATCTCGTTCATCCGTTGGCTATTATCGTTGTAATAGATTTCCAATACCGACCTCAATGTTTCGTTATATATCTCCAAGTCGTTCAAAACCGCCCTGAGTTTGTCGTCAAAATCATTGAAATACATCATATTATCCGAAGATATCAAACCGTTTGTGTTGTGCAGAATATTTGCAAACTCTTCCCGCAGCGGAGACACACTTCGTCGCAGAGTCAGATAATTATTCCTGCCCTCACGCATACTGGCCATTACATTCACCTGCTGATCTGTTTTATCTATCAAAATGTCTTCCACTTCGCTCATAATCTCAATTTCGCTATAAATGGTTTCCACATACTGACCTTGTACACAGTTGAGCAACATACACAGCAAATAATCGGCATTTTTCATACGAAGTTGCGAACTCGGGTTTTGCAAGACCTCCACAATCCCGTTGAAATAAGATGTAGACGATTCTTGCATACTGATCACGAAATCTTTACCCAGAATGAAAGCAATCTGCTCTGTCTGCATATTTTTTTCATTATCCACATAACACCCCGACAGCAATAAGAAGCTGATGTTAGGATACGAAACAACTTTAGTCACCCGTTGCCCTGCAAACAGGTTCCTTATATCGAAACGTTCGATTCCACACTCTTTGCAGATCTTCTTTATCTTGTCTACATCGGTAAGGCCAGTAATTTGAAACCACGATACCGTATTTGGCAAAAGGCAATCGTATATTTTTATTTCCCCTTGCATTTTTTTATCTGTATACGATTGGTTATTATACTGATAATGCTCAATAGAGGTCGGGATATTATAACTTCCCCGATAAGTTATATCGCCTAAAACAAGGGATTCTTTCTTGTATTTGCCCAATTTTGATTTCCTGACAAGATGCTTTGACATAAAAATGTTCTTTAGAAAAATTAATAGATTATCAAAAATAAGAATAAAGTGCTACATTTGTCGTTGATATGAAACGAAACATGACCAATTTCTAACTAAGATTGCTGCTTCTTTTACAGAACCCACAAACTATGAAAAAAGTTTTACCGGAGGAGATTTTAAATATTCTGAATAAAAAGAAACTCCAATTAATATTTTTATTCTACATTCTTCTCATTTTGCCGATACTTTGCCCTATTGCCCAAAATCTTGATTTTTGGCATGTTGTACTCATCATAGTAGTGAATGGCATATTATTTATATCGTTGGCCTTGCTTTCTCTTTTCTGCTCGTCGAAAGCTGAGAAAATAATAAGTACCGTTATATTGATTGTTTCGATCATACCTTCTGCCATATTTTTGTCTTATTTGCTTTTTGCCAGGGTGATGCTCGAAACATATAGCATAACAAGCCTGTTTGAAACAAATCCCGACGAAAGCAAAGAGTTTCTGACAGACTACTTAAGCATCTGGGTTATAATAGCAGTGCTCATTTATGTGGCTATACCCGCCGTTATGATATGGAAGATGAAAGCATTTAAACCCCTGAAAATAAAGGGACACAAGGTTTTATTTTCCGTGCCTTTCATTTTGTTGATACTTATATTTGCAGGACAAAAACTTTCTCAGTCCGTATACATATTCAGCTTCTACAAAACGTTCTGCACCTATAAACTGAGGCTAGGTTATGAAGAAAAAACAATATCGTCGCGTCATACAATAAGTTACCCTGTTGAGATTGCAAATACCGACAGCATCCCTCAAACCATAGTAGTTGTGATAGGCGAATCGCTTACTCGCAATCACATGAGCCTGTACGGATATCCTCGTCAGACCAATCCTCTGCTGTCTAAAAGAAAAGACAAACTATATGTTTATGAGGATGTTACCCCTCCACAGGTGCATACTATACCCGTCGTCAGAACCCTATTTACGATGATGGATGAGGAAAACCCCGACTATTTCACCGAAAAGCCATCCGTATTCGAGTTATTCAACAGAGCAGGGTACGACACATATTTCATGAGTAATCAACCCTTTGGTGGCAAGTTCAGAACCAGCTATGATGTATTGCTCGATATAGCGAAAAACAGATACCAATTAAGTCAGAAGAAGCAACACGATGAGGTTATCCTTCCTACTTTGAAAGAAATTCTGGAAAACAAAGATAACTCATCTAAAAACAAACTCATCATCATACAGCTATTGGGTAGCCACATGGCCTATAAAAAGAGATACCCCGAAAATTTTAAATTATTCGATCATACAAAAGACGGTTTGGTTGCCAACGCCGAATACAGAGATCAGGAAGCAAAAAATATGATTGACGAATACGACAATTCCGTCGCATACAACGATTTTGTTATAAACAGCATCATTGACAACCTGGAACAAAAGGGCGGTGAAAAAAGCGTTTTAATATACTTTTCCGATCACGGCGAAGAATTGTACGACAAACGAAAGTTTGCAGGTCATGCCTACGAAAAGGTATCCCGCTACATGTGCCAGATTCCTTTCATGGTGTGGGTTTCCGATAAATATAAAGAAACAAATCCTGAGATTGTTTTCAACACAAAACTGCCTTATTCAACCACAGGATTCATTTATGGATTATCGGATGTTGCGGGACTGAGATACATGGACTACGATGCCGAAAAAAGCATGTTTTCGCCTCAGTTTAAGCCTGAAACACGATACATTGGCAAACTTACATACGAGGAAGTATTGGAAAGGGAATAGATTGGCTACCAGCTTCTACCAGCTTCTACCGGCTCCACCGCCGCCAAAGCTGCCGCCACCACCTCCGCCGAAACCTCCAAAGCCTCCGCCCGAAGACCGTCCTCCGCCAAAGCCACCCATCGGAGGGAAAAATCCGCCACCACCGGAGCGTCCTCCTGTGTTTCCTTTGTTTTTATTGGAAGACATTATAATAAAGACAAGGATAATGATGATAATTATCGTTACCGTGAACCCCGAGTCGTCGTCATCCGGATCGCCTTGAAACTGCCCGGAAAGATATTGTATCATCTTCTCGATAGCAGCCTTTGTGCCGCCATAATAATTATTCCGTTTAAAATAAGGAAGCATCTGATTATCAATAATACGCCCGATTCTTCCATCTGTAAGAAAAGGCTCCAGTCCATATCCCACGGAGATGAACACTTGTCCTCTTTCGCTTCCTATTTTAGGTTTAATCAATATAATCGCACCATTATTTTTTCCTTTTTGTCCTGCGCCCCATTTTTCGCCGAGCCTGATAGCATAATCGCTTACGTCATAGCCTTGCAGGTCTTTTACCGTAACCACATAAATTTGAGTAGACGTACTGTCATTATATGCTCTAAGCATCTGCTCCAAATCGGCACTTTGCTGCGAACTGAAAATTCCTGCAAAATCATTTACCAGCCTCGGTGGCGACATAGGCTGTGGCAGGTCTTGAGCATTAAGTTCAAAACCTGACAGCAAAAACGGTATGATGACAATCAAAAGGAATTTTCTCATTATCATCAATTATTGAAATTCACAGATGGCGCTTTCTGGCTGGCTGCATCTGCTTCGAAATATCCTTTTTTATCGAAACCAAACCATCCTGACCAAATCACTTGCGGAAACTTGCGGATATATCCATTATAGTCTTTTACGATCTCATTATATTTGTTCCTTTCGGTCGAAATGCGGTTCTCAGTCCCTGCCAGTTCATCCTGCAAATTGATAAAGTTCACATTGGCTTTCAGGTCGGGATAAGCCTCACGCACCATCATCAATTTACCCAAAGCAGAGCTCAATTCACCCTGAGCCGCCTGATACTTCTGGATATTTTCTTCCGTTAGCTGGTCGGCTGTCAAATTTATAGAAGTAGCCTTTGCTCTGGCCTCCACAACATCAGTTAAAGTTTTACTCTCGTGAGAAGCATACCCCTTTACCGTCTCCACCAGATTAGGAATAAGATCGGCACGGCGTTGATAAGAGTTCTGCACATTTCCCCACTGAGAAGAAACTGCTTCTTGCTTTTCAACCATCGAATTGTAAGAACAACTGGAAAAAAAGAATGATGCAAAAAGAGCAACAATTAATGTGATTTTTAAAGGTTTCATGATTGTCTGTTTATTTATTAAATTATTAGTTTGTTCTGCGCGGAATTGAAATTCCTTGCATTCCTTTTGAGTCGCCTTCGCTCCTCGATTGTTAATTGACCTAAGTCTCAAAAGGAATCAAAAAGGCTTTTTGAGACTCAGATTGTTTTATATCAAGCGTACGCCACTTGTAACTTGTAACTCGTAACTAATTAACTCGTAACTAAATTAACTCGTAACTAAATTAACTCTATCTTTATTTAAACAAGGTAAATTGCAATTAGTTTCTGTTATCTTGATTATTTTTTCTAAACTCCATTAAAATTTACATCCTCGAAAACCAAAGCCGGCAATCGCCACGAAGAATTGTTGCGAGGATCGTTGCCTATCTCCGCCAGATTCATCCACAAAGATAAAATATTACCCGTAATATTCATCTCACTCAACGGTGTCACTGCAATTCCATTTTCTATGAGAAAACCCTCTATTCCAAAAGAAAAATCGCCTGTTGTAGAGTTACAATTCCCTCCATTAAAGCCTGTCACCCAAATGCCTTTTTTTATTGATTTTAACAAACCATCAAAATTTTCCGACCCCAATGCCGCTTCTATAATGGACGGTGATGCTATTGTAGGAGCAACGTTCATTTTCAGAGCATTATAAGTGTCAATGAAATAGGTGTTCAAAACACCATTACTTACGATTGTTCCCTCATGGGTTGCCACCCCTTCGCCGTCGAACCAACGTGCACCAAATGCTCTTTTCAGATGAGGATTGTCTCGTATTGTTAGTTTTTCAGATACAACCTGTACGCCCAGTTTATCTAACAAAAATGAGTTTTTTTGCTGTAACGCAGATCCATACATAGCCGAGATAAGCGGCGACAACAATCGTGACGACATTGTATTATCCAACAACATTGTATATTTGCCCGATTTTATCTTCCGCTGCCCGATTTTCCGCAAAGCTCTTTCCAATGCAGTTTTGGCAATACCCGTTTTTTGAAGATCAGACCAATAGACACGGCTATCGTACCAATATGCTTCGGGACGAGCATCAGTATCCGTTTTCAGCGCAACTTCGGCTGTCAGGCTAAAAGCCGAATCTTGTGTTTCCTCTTCAAAGCCATTGCTGGCTATCATATATTCGGCTCCACAACCATCACCAAAACTCGCCGTGACTGAAACTATCCTGTCGTCCGTTCCATATATCTCGTTAACGGTTTGCTTTAGCAAGTCCAGTTTTTCATCCGTGGAACGATCGAAATAAGAAGGGTCGTACAAGTCTAAATCTCTCCCATCCGATTTATAGTAGCGAGAAGCGTCGGGCAATTGCCTGCAAACATCCTCAGCCAAAAATTTAGTGGAAAGTATCCCTTCTTTTATAAATGTTTCCAACTCTGCCCTGTCCAATCTGTTTGTAGAAAAAGAGCCGTACTTTCCTTCTACAAACAATTCTATATAGAGTTTATTCTCTGAGTTCAGTTGCAACTTATCCAATTGAGTATTACGATACTCGAACGAACTGTTTTGCCCCGTTATAACAGAAACACGGGATGCCGAGCAACCATTTTTCAAGGCATAATCCATCGCCCAACGGGCAATCTCTTTATGTTTTTCTTCTATCATTTGTTTATTCTCCTCCAACCGTTAATTTACTAACCAACACCGACGGCAACCCTTGTCCTACCGGCATACCCTGCCCATCTTTTCCGCAAGTCCATGCACCCTCATCAATTTTCAGGTTGTTGCCCACCATTGTTATATCTGCAAGTGCTTTCGGACCATTTCCAATAATATTTATATCTTTTATTGGAGTAGTCAACTTTCCGTTTTCTATCAGATATCCAGTCTTCACAAAAAAGGTAAAGTCTCCTGCGCCAATCTGCACCTGTCCGTTTGTGAAATTGTCAACATAAACCCCACTCTTCACACTTGCAATCATTTCCGACTCAGGCATGTCTCCGTCTTCCATGTAAGTAACACGCATCCTCGGCATAGGTATGTGACGGAAAGACTGACGGCGACCGTTGCCCGTAGGCTTCACCCCATAATATCCGGCACTGATGCGGTCGTGCAGATAACTCTCCAGTATTCCGTCTTTCACAATGTACGTTTTTTGACTCTCGATGCCCTCATCATCAAAATTGATTGCACCACGAGCATATTCGACAGTTCCGTCATCCACAACGTTTATCTGAGAATTACATATTTGTTTACCCAACTGATCGGAAAATATAGATACATTTTTCCGGTTAAAATCGGCTTCAAAGGCATGTCCTATTGCCTCATGCAGCAAGATTCCAGAGCCTCCCGCACCCATTACCACTGGCATTTCTCCACCTTTTGGCTTCACGGCTTCAAACATCAATGCCGTTTTAGCAACAGCTTCCTGCGCCAATGTTTCTATCAGGTCATTGCCCAGAAATTCAAAACCTTTTCTGTAGGCACGGGACGAATAGCCATTCTCCAAACTGCCGTTTTGCTCCATCGTACACGATGCGTACATAACGGCCATAGGTCGATAATCCCACGTCAACAATCCTTCCGAATTGAAAAACAGGATGTAAGATGTTGTATCGCTCAAACTTACCGATACCTTCACCACACGATTGTCCAGTTCAAAAATCCGGTCGTTAAGCCTCTGTATAAACGATTTCTTATCATTCACCGAAAAATCCGGCCACGGCTTCTCTATTTTGTAATAGTTTCTGAACTCCTTTTCATCCACATGTACGGATGAAACTTCTTTAGGCATATTTGCAATGCTAGCCGCAGTTTTAGCCGCACGCACCATATCTTCCAAGGCTGTGTTCTCTACATAAGCATAGCCTGTCTGATCGCCAACAACAACACGTATGCCCACGCCAAAATCAATGTTAGAAGATGCTCTGTTCACTTCATTGTCACGCAGGCTGATATTGTTATTGAAAGTATGTTCGAAAAACAAGTCTGCATAATCGCCGCCCTTTTTCAGGGCTTCGTGCATAACTTTCTGCAAATCGTCGGTTGTCACCCTAAAGTGAGCAAGTATATCTGCAATGCTTCTATTATATATATTCTCTTTCATATTTTTTCAATTTATTTGCGATCACTAATAAGTTTCTCCTCCTTTTTTGGCGATTTATAGGGTCAGGCCTCAGGTCTGCCCGAAAATAGGGAGGTATCCCAAAAGTAAATTTTGGTATCTTTTTGTCATCCTGAACAGAGTGAAAGATCTGTTTTTTGAGAATCGATATTCTTCGTTATACTCAGAATGATAAAGATGAGTAACACTTTGATAGTGTAATCTTACTTTTGGGACACCTCCGTTATGCGTTTATGCCGGGCAAATACGATTTGCTCCTACATTCCCAATTTCAAAAAAATGCTCAAACTTCACACATCGTTAATATCCTCGCCACGCAACTCTCGTGCAATGAGGTTGTGTTTTTTTGCCATTTCAGTCTCTCCTAAATGTGTGTATGCTTCAGCCAGATAGTCATGACAGGCGGCGTGTTCGGGTTTTATGCTACTGGCCTTGTCAAGGTCTGTTATTGCCAAATCGTATTCTTTCATCGCAATGCGGTTCTTGCCCCTGTTATATAGAGACTTAAACGAGCAGGGGCTTAGCCGTATTGCTGTATTGAAACAGATATCAGCTTCGTAATAGTCTTTGCGGTCATATAAAGTTACACCTTTGCGCACCCATGCGTCAACAAACGAGGGGTCAAGCTCCAGTGCCTTATCAAAATTTGCAAGGGCAGCACGATGATCTTTATAAGAAGTAATGCACTCATTTCCCAGCAAATAATACTCACGGGCATATTTTTTCAGGGCATTTGTTTGTTCGTGCATTTTATCTTTCAAAGTCTTGTTTTCCTCTTTCAGTTTGTTTATGATATTGAGTTTCTTTCGGATAAATCGTTTACTCAGAGCTTTTTCAATATCGTACCGAGCGTGGATAGCTTTAAAGAATACTTCCAGAAAATCGTCAAATTCGCCATTGTCGTACAACCTGTTTGCTTCTGAATATAATGAATCTGCGTCAGATTCTTTCAACGCCCTGTTTATGAGTTGTTGGTTGTTGAACTGACGGCTGAATTCTATCACCTCAGGTCTAACAAAGACATCCGACCTGTTTATTATCTTTCTCAGAACAATTCCGTCAAGAGTGGTACAGCGGCTAAGAGCGACATATGCTTGCCCTCCCGAAAAAGTTCCTCCCGAAAAATCTACAATTACTTTATTGAAAGTTAACCCTTGGCTCTTGTGTATCGTTATAGCCCATGCTGCCTTTAGTGGAAGCTGGGTAAACGTACCGACTATTTCTTCTTCTATCCGTTTTTCTTTTTCGTTGTATCGGTAGCGGTAATTTCGCCATGTTTCCAAATCAACTTTAACCTCCCTGCCGTCTTCCATCATCACATGCACATTGTCCATATCGTCAATGTGTGAGACAATTCCGAGACTTCCGTTCACCCATCGGCGAGGCCATTGAATATCGTTTCGGATAAACATCACCTGCGCTTGTTCTTTCAGCACCAGATCTTTGGCAGTGGGTAAACTGCTATCCGGAAATTCTCCGTCAATCTCTCCGTAGCTAATGAAAGGAGAGGTTTCCAGTTCATCCATTTTTTTCTCGTTAATAGAATCTACATTGTCTCTGCGAGTGGCTAATGTGATGTACATTTCCTCGGAAGATGGGTTGAATGTAGGCTGGTAACGGATATTTAGTTTTTTCAAGTCGGAGGCGTCGGCATTGCTTGTTCGTATCCTGTCTAATACCGATATAAACTCCTGATCTGTCTGCCTGTATATTTTTGTAAATTCGATTGGGAGCAGATTTGTCTCTTTAAATACATTTGCCGAAAAAAAGAACGGAGAACTATAAAAACGGTCTATTATCTCTTTCGAATCGTTGGTAACTACCGGTTCGAGCTGAAAGACGTCTCCTACGAAAACAATCTGCTTGCCCCCGAATGGTGTGCGCATATTGCCCGAATATACACGAAGTATGCGGTCTATGCAGTCTACCATATCGGCTCTCACCATTGATATTTCGTCAATAATGATGAGCTCTACTTGTTGTATAATCTTTCTATGCTCTTTCTTGTATTTAAAAAATTCGAATATTCGTCCGTTTACGAGGCTGAGGTCAGCGTCGTCGGGCAACATAGGACGGAAAGGCATCTTGAAAAAAGAATGTATAGTAGAGCCATTTGCGTTAATGGCAGCGATGCCTGTTGGAGCCAGCACAACATATTTTTTCTTGGTGGTTTCGCAAAGATATTTCAAAAAGGTAGATTTACCTGTCCCGGCTTTTCCTGTAAGAAACACAGATTGGCGGGTACGCGTTATAATATCCAGAGCATTGCGGAACTCTTTATTCGTAGTATCAATAGTTGGTGTTGTCAAAATATATCCTGCTTTTTCGTATACACAAAAATAAGAGTTTATTCGCAGATAAATAAATAATCGAGTGTCAATAAAAATAAAAAGACAAGTTGGACGGATTAACTTGTCTTTTGCCGCAGCTTCGGTTGCTATTTTTCTTTCTTCCCCAAAAGCAGTTTAACCGGATAATATTGATAATTAAATGACGGGAAAATATCAAACTTAAGAAACTTTTTATATCTTTGTATGCTGATAATGAGACGATGAGGGTCTCTGTCACTTGTAGAGTGACGGATATCTTTTTTTATGTATATTGTTTTACCCTATTTTTTCTTCTGATTTCGGAAGGAGAATTTCCCAGATTTTTGTGACAAAATTCGTTGAAATGAGACAAGGTGGCAAATTTATGATTTGTGCTAATCTCTTTCAGGCTTTTACTTGTCTGACAAATGTCCTGATACACTTGTTTGGCTCTCTGGCTTCTCATCCAGCTGTATGCCGATGTGTTGAAAACCCTTCTGAAACGTTTGTTAAACCCCGAATAGCTATAATTCATTCTTTCAGCCAGTTGGCGAACAGAACGCACACTCAGGCTAAGGCTGCACACTTCTTCCGAAAAGCGTAAATCGTTACCGGGAAGCAGTTGGAAGAAACCTAGCAACTGCTCTTCCGAATAGAAATGTTTGAGGATATAGCCAAATTCTTTTAGCTTCAAATCAGACAGGTAGCTGTCGCAAATATCCCTATCTATATATTTTTTCACCAAGTCTATGTAGTTGTATATTACATTTTTAATTGGTATTGATCGGATATTGTCTTCATGCAGCTTCATTGTAGAATCGGTAGTGGCAGAAGAAAGTATACTACAAAGCACAGATTCATTCGTGAAGCGAATTGATACTACTTCCGATTTCTTTACAGCTTTCAATACTACTCGTTCCTGAAAGGGGTAAAATGCCATATTCGAGGCTGTTATGCTAATTTCGGTGTAGGATGAAGAGCTGATTTGTAATTTACCTTCCATCACCAGAATTATTTTGTTTTCTCCCGGCTCAAGGCTCCAAGATTGACCTCCATCCAGTTGCAAAAATTCTATTGGGATATCATTTTCCGATTTCATTATTACTGTTGTTTAAGTGTTGTATATTAGTTTGTTAAACGAATGTTTTGCCAAAAAACATTTAAGTGTTATTTTTTATATTGCTCAAAATTCAGATTATCAACAGATTATCGTCTATGTTTCATCTCGTTTTATCAAAATGTTTTACGCGTGTTAAACTAAAAGCATATTTCTATATTTCTGCGTTTGTCTAATTGCTTAATAATTAAATAAATACAAATAGTTATTTGGTTTTTCCGTCACTCTACAAGTGACAGATATGTTAAAACACAAATAAAACAGATAACAATTAATGCAAACAACAACCTTATGAAGAAGAAAATTTTATTTTTGACAACCATTATGTTTTCATTAACAGTAATGGCTCAGGTGGGAGTGAACACAGAAAATCCTCAGGGCATATTTCACATTGATGGAAAGAGTGATACTAACGGAAACACCAACATATCGGATGATGTGGTGGTAGACAATCAAGGGAGAATTGGGGTAGGAACAAATGCTCCGACAACAAAAGTAGATATCCGCAGTTCGGCGGTAGGCAGAGGACTTCGCTTGCAAGATGGAACGGAAAATATTGGAAAAGTCTTAACCTCTGATGCCTCGGGAAATGCTACATGGCAAGTAAATGTTGGTAATCAAAATTCTTTATATCAAGAATTTAGAGTTTCTACGGCCAGTAATGTAACTCTTGAATCTGGTGTTGTTTATGCTTTTCCCGGAATAGGAAATTACACGGCTTTAAATACAGGAAAGTATCAGGTTTTTTATCATTCTTTTTTGCATGTGCCACCAACATCCAATGCAGGAATGAAGTCTTTTTATTTTATAATAAACAATAATGGTACTCAAATTGTGAGAGATGAAACCTATAGTTATGTTGAACCTAATTATCATTTCAATACACATTACTCCACTGTGGTTTCTTTAAACGCAGGAGATGTTATGTCCTTTGGTATTCAGGTCTTGGTTGGAGCTCCTCTAACGATAATTAATACCCTTGCTTATAGAAATGTTATAGAAGTTATTTTCTTAGGAATATAGTATTAGTCTTAGAAAAAAACAGTGCATAGACAAATAAAGTAATGCACTGTTTTTGAATTATAGAGGTATTCTCAGTTTCTGACCCGGATGAATCATATCCGGATTTTTAAGCTGATCTTTGTTTGCCTCAAATATTTTCTGCCAGGTCATTCCCGGATATTTAGCCGCTATTTTACTCAGGTTATCTCCGGCTTTCACTTCGTAGGTTTCTTCACCTCCGGCAACAACGTCAATTTTCAGAACCAAGTCACCGGCACGCATGTCGGGATCAATTTCGTCGTATATTTTCCAAATCTGATCTTTAACCGAAGCTGCTGCAGCTCCCGAAACATACAATACATTATCTTGCTCTGTTACAGCCAGATTTTGCACGCCTGACGATTGTGCGTATTGTATCAATTTTGCATATTTATCTTTCAAACTCATTTATTTCAGTGTTAATTGATTGTTTACTTTCTTTGGTTTAGCCTCGTTGGCTATCTGCATAATTTTCTGAAGGTCGGTCTTTTTTGCATTACCTGTAAGCGTAACTTCCCCATCCTTAACGGTAACCACCACATCTTTATATCCGGCGGCAGAAAGAGCTGCTGTTACGGTACTACTCAATGTGCTGTCTGGATTTACTTCAACCACAGGCTGAGGTTTATCCACGCTGATTTGGTTTATTACCGATTTCACATCTTTCATTGCTTTTACGGTAGCTTCTGTTGCCGATCTGGCTTCTTCCGAATTTACAGAACCAGTGAGTGTAACAACCCCATCTTTAACTGTGGCGTTCACAGCACCTTCCGATATGGATATTACAGAGTCGATTTGTTTTTGCAATTTTTTATCATTAGGCGTACAAGAGAAAAGAACAACCCCCATAAGCATTGCAAATACAGAATATAAAACAGATTTTCTCATTTTGTTTTTTTATTAATTAGTAATTGATTAGAACTATGCTTATAATGATTTTCAGACCTAAATTGTTCAGTTTGTCTATTTTTTTTGCTTTTTTTAAACTATTGGAATAAAAATTGCTCTAACAATTCTAATGTGGTTTTTATCATATTTGACGGATATCAAATAATTAATGAGAATCTGTAGTAGAAAATCGCTTGTTTATTCTTCGGCCAATAGGTTATCTACCAAAGCATTAAACTTCGTTTTTAAATCATCAAAAAACAATCCTGTTGCCGGACCGTTAAATCCTGTATGGATTTTACGGACAATCCCTTTCTTATCTATGAAAATGGTTGTCGGATAACTCATCACCTTTGTCAATGCAGGCAGAGCCTTTTCGGTCGATTCGGTTCCAACCTTTCCTGCAAATAATATCTCATACTTTACATTGTACCTGTCACGCAATCTACTCAGAACCTTTTTCGCATATTCCGTATCGTCTTTTCGCTCAAAAGCAATACCCAACACCTCGACACCCCTGTCCTTATTTTCGTCATACCAAGGAGACAGATAGTCCATTTCGTCTAAACAATTGGGACACCAACTACCCAAAATAGACAGTATAACAACCTTGCCCCTATACTTCGAATCTTTGAGGGAAACCATATCACCATCAATATTGGGGAAGGTAAAATCAATGCTCTTATATCCTTTTTTCAGAGCTGTCAAACTATATGGGTCGATAGGGTTCGCCTCATCATTCCGTTTCCCGACAAGCTGAGTCTTGCCTCGGGTAGTATAAAACTTACCTTTAAAATTATCTTTATCTTCAAACTTGGTTTCAATCAAATACGGACTTAATCCTGCAAATGCCGAAAGTTGAAAGCCTTCGGAGGTCATTGCACCTTCCAGAAACCTCAAATCGCCTGTTTTGGTAAGTATTGAACCTGTGAGTATGTTATTTTCGAGAGCGAATATGCCCACATTTCTGGTTGTATCTCCTTTTTCGTCAATAAACAGAACATCCCATTTCCCTGCCGGAGATATGTTCACAGGAGAAGATATCGGGGCAAAACGTGGAACCGAGTCACTTCTGGTTGCTTCAAAAAATATCCCGGAATCATTATCCAGAAAATTCTTTATAAACCGCCCCTTCATTTTCAACCCGTCTATGGTAGCCACCAACATGGCATCATAGGCCTCGATAGGAATTGTCAATGTATCTCCCAATTTTGAAATACCTTTGAGCTCTACCCTTTCCGCCCCATTTATAAGATAAGCCGTAGCCGAATCCGTATCCAGATGGTGAATATCGAATACAAATGGAATTTGCTTTTCATTTATTATGAACTCGGCATGCCACCTCCCATTCAAGGTCTTTTCTGTTGATAGTTTGCCACAAGATGAAAATAAAATAGCAACTGAAAATAAGAATGTTAAGGTTTGTTTCATTACTTTTTGCAATTTATAGAGATTTTTTCACAAAAGAAATTCGTTTGTTAGACAAACAAATGTAACGAATGTTTTGCAGACCTTTTAGATTAAACATATATAAATTTAACATTTTCAAAAAAAGACACAATGGAAAGTCTTTTTTCTTGTGCAGTTTCGAATTTAGAAAAAGCCTATTTTCTAAGCTTGTCAATACGAATACCCAATTTATCAATACCTACAAGAGGCTCGTCACGCATTCCTTGCACTACTGAAAATGTATAATTACGTTTTTCTTTGAAAATCACAGAATCCATATAGCCTAACGGAAGTTGAAATAAACTACCAAACCCCGATCCGTACCATTTCCCATATTCGTCGCACAGCATATATTGTAGTGCATCGTTTTTTCTCACATCGCTATTTCCCAGATTGTTCTGAACATACAGCCACAAGTTGCGATAGGGATAGTTGGAATCGTAAACCAACTCGATAGTAACCGAATAAGGAACTCCCACTTCAATGGAAGACGAATCCACAACAAATGTCAATGTATCATTCTTGCTCCACTGGGCATTTTTTATTTCGTGAAAATGATAATAAGCCTCCCTTTCTCCGCAAGAAAAGAAAATGAAGCCTGCCAATAATGCTAATAATATTGCTTTATGCCTGAACATCTCCTGTCTGATTTCCTTTATCACCGTTTTTGTCGTTGTTGTTCCTATTAGGCTTATTATTACGTTTTTTAAAGTTCTTCTTCTGATCGTTGCGGTTGGCATTTGTAGCCGCATTTTTGTTTTCGTCACGTCTTTCACGTTGAGGTTTATTATTTTCCTGACGACCTGCTTCATTGGTTTGCGCCGGCATTTCTCCATTATTTTCACCAGCCGGACGTGAGCCTTGATTATTATTCTTGGATAATTTTTTCTTTTTCTTTTTGGGTTTATTATCGAAACGAGTAATACTTTCCTGAGCCAACACGTCTGTCGGTTTGTTTTTTTCTTGCGCCTGTTCATTATCCGGAACCAAAGACAAAGGTTTATAGTTCCTCTTATTCATACGCACAATTTCATAAACCCGTTCCTTGTCAATAGTCACCAAATTGGCAGCGAAATGCTTATCCGTTGAATAGGTCATCATTCCCGACAATATATCCGTCTTGAAATGAAAGTATGAACTATCTTTCGTTTCCAAAACAACTTCCTTCGATGGCAATTTACGTTGAGCTTCTACATATACATCGACTTCGTAGTTGAGACAGCATTTCAACTTGCCACATTGTCCGGCCAGTTTCAACGGATTCAGGGATATATCTTGGTAACGGGCGGCCGACGTTGATACCGAAACAAAGCTGGAGATGGAACTGGAACAGCACAATTCTCGTCCACACGGACCAATTCCGCCGACACGACCAGCCTCCTGACGAGCACCAATCTGCTTCATTTCTATCTTTACCCTGAACTTCTCGGCATAAACCTTGATCAATTGGCGAAAATCGACACGTTCGTCCGCTATATAGTAAAAGATTGCTTTATTGCCATCTCCTTGATATTCAACGTCACTGATTTTCATTTGCAAACCAAGTTCTTCGGCATATTCCCTCGCACGAAGCATTGTTTTATGTTCCAATGCTTTAGCAGCATTGTATTTTTCCATATCTATCGGTTTGGCTATACGGTAGACCCGCCTCACCTCTCCGTTAGGAGCCCGATAGTTGCTTTTTTTCATTTGCAGCAACACCAGTTTCCCCGTAAGGGTAACTTCGCCTATATCATGCCCTGGACTAGCTTCCACGGCAACTATATCTCCTTTAAACAACTCCAGATTATTGCTATTCAGGTAATATCCCTTTCTGGTGTTTTTGAACTGTACTTCAACCATTTGAGTACTCATTCCCGCTTCCGGCAAATCGCACAGCCAATCAAAGACTTCCAGTTTGTGAGTTCCACTCAAACAAATACACTTTCCATTTTTGGCACAAGAATCACAATTTTTCTTATTGTCCGTCTGACATCCGTTACCCGTCTTGCATCCGCATGTTTCTCCCGGATTCTTTCCACAAGTACACTTGGTTGATTCTTCTGTTTTTTTCGCCAGAACCTGCTCTTCTTTATTGGGTTCCTGCTCTGTATTTTGATTTGTATTATCTAAATCCATAGTTTTATATCTAGGTTTCAAACAAAGCCCCTTTTCCTGCTTTGTGGGTTTATATTATAGTAAAATCACCTTTTCAGCAACATGGTAACTTTCAGGCATAAGTCGAAAAATACCATTTTCGCATTCACATTTTGTTCTATATGCCGTTCGGCCAGAGCCAATTCGTCAGAGAAGTCTATAATATTCTTCTCATTGATGAACGGGGCAAACCGAACGCCGAAATTACCCTCATCCTGATTAAGATAAATCATTTCGGGATGTTTCAGGTTGCTGACAAAATATTCACGAATCATTCGTTGGCAATATACTAAAAAATTCTTTTGTCTTTCTCTTCCAACCGAAGCAATATCGTTGGCTATCTTTTTTATATCCTTAATGTTCCTCGCATACGACGAGCGCATCATCTGAACAAAAAGGTTGAAAAAAAACTTATGTTCTTCATCCAGACTGATGGTTTCCATTGCTTTCAGGTAGCTGCCATTTGCAATATGCGCAACCGATGCTGCATCCTGTGGCGAAACATTATACTCCGACTGCAATGTACTGATCATTACGTCTTCGGGCAAACCATGTATATTGACACGCTGGCATCTGGACTGAATTGTTGTAAGGATATAATCAGGATTGTTAGAAACCAACAATATAAGGGTATTATCCGTAGGTTCTTCAATCAGTTTCAAGAGTTTATTTGCACAAACTTCATGCATCTTTTCAGGAAGCCATATCAACAAAACCTTATATTTTGCTTCATATATTTTCAGGCTCAATTTGCGGATTATCTCTTCACTCTCTCTGGCATAAATAAGCCCTTGAGCATTATCTGTCCCTATATGCGCCAACCACTGGCTCAGGCTGAAATACGGATTTTCGGAAACCATAGTCCGCCAATCGGAGATATAATCGTCGCAAACTTCTTTCTTATCTTTTTTGATAATCGGAAATACAAAGTGCAAGTCGGGATGTGCCAGATTTTTGTATTTGACACACGAACTGCACTTTCCACAGCTATCATTTTCCTGAGGATCGAGACAATTGAGATATTGAGCATAGGCAATAGCCAAAGGAAGTTTTCCTACCCCCTCCGGTCCGCAAAAGAGTTGTGCATGAGGCACAAAACCCTCGTTGGCCGTCCGCAACAGCCTCTCCTTTACTTCCGATTGTCCTATGATATCTGTGAAAAACATTTATTTAAAATTATAAGTAAAAAGTGAAAAACGAATTTCATCAACTATTTTTCGTTTTCAGTTTTTCACTCCTCATCTAATACACCTCTTTTGCAATACGCCTTACGCTATCCGTTGCCATCAACGAGTAGAAGTGAATGCTCGATACTCCATGCCCGATCAATTCACGACATTGTTTGATACCCCATTCCACACCTACTTCTTTTGCCTCGGCATCTGTTTTGCATTTTCTCAATTCAATAGCCAGTTCTTCAGGAATATCGGAACGGAATATTTTGGGCAATACACTCAATTGGTTCATCAAAACAATAGGTTTGATGCCCGGTATAATAGGCACGGTTATACCCTCGGTACGACATCTTTCTACAAACGCAAAATACTTCTCATTGTCAAAAAACATCTGTGTGACAAAGTACTCCGCACCCATCTCCTGTTTCATCTTCATATAGTGAAGGTCCGATTCCAGATTGGGAGCTTCCTCGTGCTTTTCGGGATAACAAGCCATACCATAAGAAAAAGGCGTATCGAACTGCTCAAATGTAGATCCATCGGCAGCAATTCCTTCATTAAACAGATTTACCTGCCGTTGCAGATCAGTAGCATACTTGTTGAAGTTACCTTTCAGTTGGTCTGCATCCAATTTATTCGCATCCCCTCTCAAAAGCAAAAGGTTATGTATTCCCAGAAAATTGAGGTCGATAAGAGCATATTCCGTTTCTTCACGGGTGAACCCCTTACAAATCATGTGAGGAATTGCCGTTACATTATACTTATTCTGTATGGCGGCAGCAATAGCCACAGTTCCGGGACGCTTACGCACATTTACTTTCTGTATGGTTCCGTCCGGTTGTTCCCTATAAACATTTTCGCTATGATGCGTTGTTATATTTATATATTGAGGGTCAAACTCGATCAGTTTGTCAATTATATTGTAAACCTTTTCTATACTGTTCCCTTTCAGAGGAGGAAGTATTTCGAACGAAAAGGCTGTTTTATCCGATTTACTTATCAAATCGGTGATCTTCATTTTATTCATCATTTTATAAAGAATCTATATACATCATTTCCATTTGCATAAATCAACAATGCAAACAATAGAATCATACCCGCATATTGTGCATATTCCATAAACTTTTCGTTTGGTTTACGGCGGGTTATAACCTCATAAAGCAAAAACATAACATGCCCTCCGTCGAGCGCAGGGATAGGAAGAATATTCATCACTGCTAGGATGATAGACAGAAATGCTGTCATAAACCAGAATGCCTGCCAATCCCAAGTCGCTGAAAACAAACTACCAATAGCACCAAAACCTCCAAGGCTTTTCACCCCTTCCGATGTAAAGACAAAACGGAATTGAGCAATATACCCTTGCAGTGTTTCTTTAGCCAAAGTCAGACCTGCCGGAAAAGACGCAAAAAAGCCATACTTATCATGCCTTAATGCTCCGGGATCAACAACCTGCACGGTAAAACCTAATTTGCCTAAAGAATCTATCTGGGCACTGGTTTTATATCTTGTTCCGTCACGATAGAAACGCATATCGACCCTGTTCGATTTATTCTCACTAAGCAAAGTTGTCATTTCCGAAAAAGATTTCACCTCTTTTCCGTTAATGGAAATTATACTGTCGCCCTTAATTAATCCGCACATGAAGGCATTACTTTTCGGCACAACACTATCTATAACAGCCGGCACAATAGGCTGAAAAGCCACCTTTTTGGATGCAATCAGCTTATCGGCAAAATCTTCTGCCATTGTCAATGTTATCTGCTCCCCATTACGGTCAACCACTATCTGACGTGCCTCGGCAAACTGCATATAAGTGTTCAGGAACAATGTTCTATCATCATACATTTTCAGCTCTTGACCATCGGCACTGATTATTCGATCTCCATCCTGAAAACCAGCATCCTTAGCCACATCACTAAAAGACATACCCCGTTTGAGGTCTTTAAAAGCCACGTAGTTGTCACCCCATGCAAACGTTATCATGGAATATATAAAAACCGCAAGAATTACATTGAACAAAACACCGCCGACCATCACCAGAAGACGCTGCCATGCAGGTTTTGAACGGAATTCATACGGCTGAGGAGGTTGAGCCATCTGTTCTTTGTCCATCGACTCGTCAATCATGCCCGATATCTTTACGTATCCGCCAAGCGGCAACCAACCGATACCATATTCTGTATCACTGTTTTTAGGTTTATATTTGAATAGGTGAAATCCGGCATCAAAGAAAAGATAGAATTTTTCAACCTTGATTTTAAACAGCCGGGCAAACAAAAAATGTCCGAACTCGTGAATAATGACCAAGATTGATAAACTCAGAATAAGTTGTAACGCTTTTATAAAAAAAGTTTCCATTCGTTTTTGTTAGTATATAAATTTATATAAGTTCGGAGGCTATTCTACGAGCCTCCTCATTCGATTCGACATAATCCTCATAAGTTGGTTTACCAACAAACGAGGCTTTTTGCATTGTTTTTTCTATAATATCGCTCATCTCCAGAAAGCCTGTCTTTTCTCTCAGGAAAGCGTCTACTACAATTTCGTTTGCAGCATTCAATATGCAAGACATATTTCCGCCTATCCGTGCCGCTTCAAAAGCAAAAGCCAGATTTCGGAACTTATCCATATCCGGTTTTTCGAAAGTCATTGTACCCAGTTTGAACAAATCTAACCTCTCGAAACTTGATTTCAACCTGAATGGATATGCCAACGCATACTGTATAGGCAGACGCATATCGGGCAAACCCATCTGTGCAATAACCGAAGAATCTTCAAATTGCACCATCGAGTGTATAATTGACTGAGGATGAACCACTACTTCTACCTGATCGGGCGAAAGTCCGAAAAGCCACTTGGCTTCTATCATCTCAAAGCCTTTGTTCATCAAGGACGCTGAGTCAATGGTGATCTTCGCACCCATATCCCAGTTAGGATGTTTTAAAGCCTCACGCTTAGTCACTTTCGACAGCTCTTCTTTCGACATATTTCGGAAAGGTCCTCCCGAAGCCGTAAGCAAAATTTTCTCAACAGGACTGTTTTCGCCAACCAAGCACTGAAATATGGCCGAATGTTCCGAATCGACAGGCAGTATGGGTGTTTTATATTCCAACGCCAATTCGGTAATAAGCTCACCTGCAACAACAAGCGTCTCCTTATTAGCCAATGCGATCGTCTTTTTTGCTTTTATCGCACTTATTGTTGATGCCAAGCCGCAATAGCCTACCATTGCCGTTAAAACGATGTCTATCGGTTCGCTCTGCACAACCTGTACGATGGACTCCATACCTGTCCATACTTTTACAGGCATATCGGCAAGAGCGTCTTTCAAGGCTTGATATTTTGCTTCGTTTGCAATGACTACAACCTCAGGCTGAAATTCCCTGGCCTGTTTTATCAGCAAATCCACACTGTTGTTGGCAGTGATGGCATAAACCTCAAACTTATCGGGGTGCTCGCGCACAACATCCAAGGCCTGCGTTCCGATGGAACCGGTTGAACCTAATATTGCGAGTCTCCGTTTCTTCATTTCCATAATTAGAACGAAATATAATTTTCGGGATTTACAGGACTTCCTTTATACCACAGTTCGAAATGTAAGTTTGCCTTACCTTGTCCCTTTTCTTCTTTTCCCACAATAGCAAGAGCTTCCCCTGTGCTAACGCGGTCGCCCAAGTCTTTCAACAACATGGCGTTATTTTTGTAAATGGATATAAACCCGTTTTTGTGTTGCACTTGTATAACATACCCGTCGGCATCATATCCGGCAAAAACAACCGTACCCTCCAATGTTGCCACAACGCTTTCTTTCGGAGCAGTTATCATATCTATACCGAAATGGCGTGCGCCTATGTCGAACGGTCTTTTCACCAATCCTTTCACCGGACGGAAGAAAGTCATTCCTTCAACCATCGGGGTGGCTGAATTTGCAGCCGATTGAATATTATACTTTTCTTCTTCTTCGTAATTCTCTACAAATTCCCGTTCCGCATCCGACGGCAACAGTAATTTATCGTCGGGAGCCACCAACATAGAATCGGGCAGGTACTTGATCGAGTCGGTCTGCACTTTACCCTCAAAAGCCAAACGGATATTTTGGAGGTAAGCCTCCTGATATTGTCCACTTCTTTCCAGCGAATCGACCTGAATAGCCGACCTTATGGCTTGTTCCCTAATTTCAGAATCCAGATAACCGGGCAAATAGTTCCTGATTGGTGTAGAAATAATGATAATTGACGTTAAAGAAATCAGCAAGAGGGCAAAAGCCACAACCACAACAGCACCCGAAAACCACGAAATGCGCATTTTCCAAGTTTCGGACAGCGTATTTTCATTTATTATAGACACTTTATACTTAAAGTGTATCCGCTTCCAAAAGTCGTGTTTTTTCTTTTTATCCCTTCTTCTGTTCATTAAATATTATTACCAAAACAAGATTGCAAATTTATAAAAAAGATATGCAATACCTTACATGTAGGCAAGACATATTACTTAAATAAATCAAAAAAGCTAATTATGCCAATCTGTAATTGAAAAACGTTGGTTTGTTTTCGATATTGTGTCGGGGCGAATAAACATTCGCCCTGATATTCGGGTGTAAAATTTCACATCCTTATGACAACAATATCACCCGAAAACAGCCTCTGTCTGAGAAATAACAACTTTCAGAAAATAAGTAAACAAGAGTTAATTACAGAACTCAAACAAGCTGTTTCCAAAAAAAGTAGAATAAATGAAGTCCAAAATAAAAAAAAATAGCTATTTTTGCAGCCTGCTTTTTTGTGAACATTACAAATATGTATAAAAAGTGTTGCAAGAATGCAGTTATAACTTAAAATAAAAGGATTTTGTTATAATATTTATTATGAATCTATTAAAAGAAAAAATGTTTAAATACGACGCTGCTCGTAATGCTCGCGCGGCAGGTATTTATCCTTATTTCAGAGAGATCCAAAGTGATCAGGATACTGAAGTTACAATCAATGGAAAGAAAGTCCTGATGTTTGGCTCAAACGCCTACCTTGGATTAACTAATCACCCAAAAGTTATAGAAGCCTCCATCAATGCTACCAAAAAATATGGTACAGGAATGGCAGGCTCTCGTTTTTTAAACGGGACTCTTGATATTCATACCGAACTGGAAAATAAACTGGCAAACTTTGTAGGAAAAGAAGATGCTTTGGTTTATTCTACCGGATTCAATGTAAATCAAGGTGTTATAGGCTGCATTACGGGGCGTGAAGACTATATCATTTGGGATGAGCTCGACCATGCTTCCATCATTGAAGGAAACAGAGCATCTTTGTCGAACAAACTGAAATTCAGACACAACGACATGGAATCGCTCGAAAAACAACTTCAAAAATGCGAGGCCGACAAGGTTAAACTAATTGTTGTAGATGGCGTATTCAGCATGGAGGGCGATGTTATCAACCTTCCTGAGCTGGTAAAATTAGCAAAAAAATACAATGCCAATGTGATGATTGACGAAGCTCACGGACTTGGAGTTATGGGACGTAACAACAACGGAAAAGGTGTTCACGACCATTATGGCTTGACCGATGACATGGACCTGATTATGGGAACATTCAGCAAATCGCTGGCTTCTATTGGTGGATTTATAGCAGCAGATGAGGCTACGATAGACTATCTTCGCCACAATTCTCGCCCATATATTTTCAGTGCCAGCATCACTCCGGGAGCCACAGCAGCTGCCTCTGCCGCATTAGACATACTGATTGCCGAACCGGAAAGAGTAAAGAACCTTTGGGACAATACACACTACGCATTGGAAGGATTCCGCCAGATGGGATGCGAAATAGGACACACTTCAACACCTATTATCCCGCTGTTTATCCGCAACAATGAAAAAACATTTATGATAACAAAAGCCTTGTTTGAAGAGGGAATATTCGTCAATCCGGTGGTTTCGCCGGCAGTTGCACCTAAAGATACGCTTATCCGCTTCTCACTGATGGCAACACACACGAAAGAACAGGTTGACATGGCTATTGAAAAGATCGGTGTCATCTTCAAGAAGTTTGAAGTAATGAATGTTCTTGCCTAAAAAACAGAAGAGAATACAGGAAATAACAATTTCTTACAAAATAAAACAAACCCTCTAACGTTAAATTCTTTAGAGGGTTTTTATTTTTTTCAAATAAACGTATTACATTTATAAAATGAAACGCTTACTGTTTATATTCTTCGTTACACTTTTTTGCCACAGTGCTATGGCTCAGCAATTTGAAGCAACAGGTGGAATTGGTGTTCCGCACAGGGAGACTCCGAAAGGCAGTACCGGTATTACGGCGATCTACTTTTTCAATACGCTGAATGGAGCAAAGATAACTTACACAGAAATAAACTCCGGCGCACGATTTTATAAATACAAACAAAACAAAGAATCGGAAAGAACCCCAATTCCCGAATCCGACATAGAAAGAGACAGCTTCAATGGCAGCATAACTATTCATAATCTGGAAGATAGCTATGGTTATTGGGCCGAGGGAGTGGGCATGTCGCAAAAAGTGTTGTGGATCATCGACTACACGCAACATTTACCCCAATTTAACTCTATCACGCCCGTAGAATCGGGTGACAAATGCGAATATCTGAAACTATTGATAGACAAATCCGACAAACTGATTTACTACACGACCGGAGGTATCCCTACCGAAATAGAGCGGAAATACACCATTTCTTACACCGATTTATCGTGGAAAGAAACAAATCTTGCTTTTCTGGAAGAAACTAGAACCAAGGATATTACCATAGAACCCGAAGTTAATATTACAGCGCCTCTGAAAAACACCAATTTTACGATAACCGGCGACCAGTATGCAGGATATCTGGGTATGGACAAGCAAACTTTTACTTCCGAACTATATCAGGCTCAGGCCACCGAAGCGCACATAGAGGCTGTGTGGCACGAGGAAGAATCGGGTGAACAAAACATAGATGCGGGAGATAAAGATCAATATCCTACCCCCGCCAGATTCTCTTTTTACGGGCATACAAATGAGCCGGTAGTTGAATGGTTCAAGTGGGAAGTGTTCAACAAAAATGACATGCACAACTGGATAGTCAGCTATACCGACAAAGATATGTCTTACACGTTCGACAGGGAGGGCGATTTTGTTATTGCATTCACAGTTGGCAGATATGGCGATCAGAGTTGCAAATATTCCGACTCGGTATATGTCAGCATTTCTGACACGAAACTGGAAGTCCCCAATTTCTTCACTCCTGACGACAGTCCCGGCGTGAACGATGAATTTAAAGTGGCATACAGGTCGATCACCAAATTTAAATGCACGATCTTCAATAGCTGGGGCAATAAATTGTACGAGTGGACTGACCCCTCGAAGGGTTGGGATGGTAAATACAAAGGAAAACTCGTTAATACAGGTGCTTACTACTACGTTATCGAATATACCGATTCGAGAGGTAAAAAGAGGCATAAAGCAGGAGATGTCAATATCTTGCGAATGAAAAAATAGGTTATCCAACAATTTCGAAACGGGCAAATTTGAGCAGCAATTGCTTCACTCCAGCATTTTCAAATTCTACTGTCGCTTTCCGACTATCTGGATCGCCCGATACGGCAGTTACCTTACCGATACCAAACCGCTCATGTTTGATGATAGCTCCCACAGCCACATCGCCGGCAGATGTTTGTGCAGATAGTTTTGGTTTTGCATGTCTTACATTCACCATATTGGATGAGGGTTGAGACGGCTTAGGTGTATCAGCATTTTGCCGGGGTGGAAAGTCTTGTTGAGATGCTTCCCTGTTTTCCCTGTCTTTCTTCACCTTATCCCAGAACGATCCGTATTGTTTTTCTTCCGGTGCAAAAATATTGGATGATCCCAAGACACCGCCATTTACGTTCAAATATTCGGAATCCACATCTCGTAAAAAACGACTCGGATTGCATGGATTGGTTTTTCCGTTACGAAAACGGCTCTTTGCATAAGAAAGCATACAAAACTCCTCGGCACGGGTCAACGCCACATAAAACAATCGGCGTTCTTCTTCCAATCCTCTGAATTCGGCTTTTGCCATTGCCGACGGAAACAAATCTTCCTCCAGTCCTACAACAAATACATTCTTAAATTCCAGGCCTTTAGCTGCATGAATGGTCATCATCGTCACTTTTTCCTGTTCCGATTCCTTGTCTGTGTCCTGATCGGTCAGCAAAGAAACTTCCGACAAGAAATCCATTAAGCCGATATTTTCAATGCCTTCTTCCTGACGAGATTCGCAAAACTCGTGAATACCGGAAAGAAGTTCCTGTAAGTTTTCCTGACGGCTCATTCCTTCGGGAGTCCTATCCGTGTATGCCTCTTGCGCCATACCACTTTGCTTCACTATCAGGCTTGCCAATTCGTAAGCCGACAGTTCCTGCAACTGCTCAATAAAAGCATCTATGATTTCTTTGAAACCGGTCAGTTTTTTAGCCGTACCTGCGTTAACATTCAGATTGTAGCCTAAAATATCGCCTATCACTTTCCACATACTGACATTGTGCAGACGGGCAGCGTCGGCAATCTTGTCAACGGTTGTTTTCCCTATTCCACGAGCGGGAAAGTTCACTATCCGTTTAAAGGCTTCCTCGTCATAAGGGTTCACCACCATTCGGAAGTATGCTATCACATCCTTGATTTCCTTACGCTGATAGAACGAAAGTCCGCCATAAATACGATAGGGAATATTTTTTTTCCGTAATGCTTCTTCAAAAATACGGGATTGAGCGTTAGTTCGGTACAGGATTACAAAATCGGAATAAGACTGTAGTTTATCTCTGCGCAAATCCATTATCCGGTTGGCAACAATCACCCCTTCTTCAAAATCGGAAAAAGCACTTGTCACTTCTATTTTCTCGCCTTCTTCTTTCTCTGAAAATACCGTCTTTTTTATTTGGTCTACATTTCGGCTGATAACACTATTTGCCGCATTTACAATATTTTGTGTCGATCTGTAATTTTGCTCAAGTTTAAAAATGCGTGCTTCGGGATAATCTTTCTCAAAATTAAGAATATTATCAATATTCGCCCCCCGAAAAGAATAGATGCTTTGCGCATCGTCACCCACAACGGCTATGCGATGATGCTTATCGGCAAGTTTCTTAATAATATTGTATTGAGAACGGTTTGTGTCTTGATACTCATCCACCAGAATAAACTGAAAACGCTCTTGATAAGAAGCCAGAACATCCGGAAAATCACGGAACAAGACATTTGTATAATACAAAAGATCGTCGAAGTCCATCGTATTCGAAGCCTTCAATCTCTGATTATAAGCCTTATAAATATCTTTCGTATGAGGAATACGAGCTTTCTGGTCGTATTCCATCTGTTCCCGGCTATTGGCATAAGCATCGGGCGAGACAAGGTAGTTTTTTGCTTTCGAGATAATTCCTTGTATGCTTGCCGGCTTATAGACCTTATCGTCCAACTGCATTTCTTTGATGATGGTTTTCACCAGATTGCGCGAGTCGGCCGAGTCGAAGATGGTAAACGTAGATTGAAATCCAAGTTTTTCTGCTTCTGCCCTCAACATTCTGGAAAAAATGGAGTGAAAAGTTCCCATCCACAACCGTCGGGCGATATTTTCGCCGACTAATTCGCCTATGCGTGCCCTCATTTCGCGTGCCGCTTTATTCGTAAAAGTGAGAGCTAAAATATTGTAAGGAGACAGCCTAAGTTTCAGCATATAAGCTATTTTGACGGTAAGCACACGGGTTTTTCCCGAACCTGCCCCTGCTACAATCAGGGAAGGCCCGTCGCAAAATTCAACGGCATCTCGCTGCGATTTATTTAGTTGTTGAAGTAAATTTTCCATTCTCTACTGTAAAGTGAAAACAAAGATATATAAACAAAAAAAGACACCGACACAATTCTACAAAAATTGTACCGATGCCTTACTATATTTTTGAATCAGTCGGATAAAAATCCAATCAGAATGGCAAATCGTCTGCGTCGTCGCTTCCGCCAAAAGGCTCTGTTGCTTGCTGTTGCGTATTATTGTTGGCCTGAGGTTGAGATTGCTGCTGTGCAGGCTGACTGAAAGATGCCGAATCGCCCGACGCCGGATTATCTCCCCTACGACCAAGAAGTTCCATATTGTCGGCATAGATTTCAGTCATGTATCTTTTCACCCCATTCTGATCGTCATAAGAGCGTGTACGTATTTTCCCCTCAATATACAATGGAGTCCCTTTCTTCACAAATTGTTCGGCAATCTTAGCCAGGCCACGCCAACACACAATGTTGTGCCATTCGGTACGGTCCGGAACCTGTGTCCCGTTAGCTGCGGTGTAGCCTCTCTCTGTTGTTGCCAACGGAAAATTAACTACCGCACTGCCATTATCAAAATATCTCACGTCAGGGTCTTTCCCTACATTTCCTATCAGTATTACTTTATTTACAGACATATACGACTATTATTTATATTTTTGGAAAGAACAAATATAAGTAAATTTTACCAGATGCTTACTCTTTAAACTCGAAGTTTTCGTCTTCCCCTTTTTTCTTGCTCCGCAATGGTTCGCCCACCGAAACAGCTTTCTGCAAGAACAACGAATTAGGGTATATAACCGACTCGCCCTCGTCGGTTCTCAGGTAAGTATGAAAAGTCCTGATATCGGTTATCTCGGCATCTTCGGGAGTATCGTTGTCATGAATACGTATACGGTCGCCAATTCGGAATGGGGAGGTGAAAAATATTATCAATCCGGCGGTTATATTGCTAAGCATCGACCATTGGGCAAACATTGCCACACCAATGATCGCAAAAATGGACGACAGTGCCAAGAAAATATTTTTCGGATCGACACCCCAGATAATGATTATCGCTATGACACAAGTCAGGTTGATCAAGATTTGTATGATGTGGATTATCTGGTTTGTTCTCGATTCCAACCTTTTATTTATTCGTGCATATTTTCTTATCAGTTTGCGTGCAACAAATTTCATAGAGGGCATCATCAAGAATAGTATTCCTGTGACTATTATTTGTATCAGATATTGTTCGATCATAAGTTTATCACATAAAAAGAGAACTTCAAAAGTAGCAATAATAACATTGACTGTAAAATTAACAATGAAGTCATCTAGACTTTTTAAATTATACTTAATTTTTGAGTTTTTGTCATGTTGAACGTAGTGAAACATCTAAAAAACAGATCCTTCGATACTCTCAGGATGACAAAATTGAATAAAACGAAAAAGTCTAGACGGTTTCAATATAAACAGGTTGAACACATTATTTGTTTAAATATAATTACGAATACATTAGATATTCTATCGAATAATTATTTTCAGCGATTCAACCGTAATTTTATTTCCTTCACTCATCTTTCGTTTACGTATTTTATCCACATACTTACGTTTGCCAACCCACATTAACCTAAAATCCCAACCAAAAGTAAAAATACAAAGGATCCATAAAAAACAAGGATATATTATTGATTATAACCACATTACACTTATATGGTATGTATAACGCATCAAGGTGCCATTTTAGAGGTTTTCCTTTGTGTAATTTATACAAACTCCATAAAGGTTATCGTTATGGTTCATTATTTTTCCGCCAATCAGAAAGAATATAAATGCCAGATAATGTGAAATTTACCTATGGATGTAGGAAACGGCCCTAGCTTTTAAAGTCACTAAAAAAGCAATCGGATTTTAAGAAATTTAAAAAATTTGGTGTAACATTATCGTATGTATATCATGACCAATCAAACAACCCTATTGCGACTGTATATTTAACACCTGAAGATTACAAATAAAGGTCTTCCATCGACAACGAATATAGAAAGTTTAAAAGTTTATGCGACGGAAGTTTTACGATACGCATCTTGATAAAAATAAGAATAACAAAAGGAAGATTACCTTCGTCCCCTCATGAGCAAGTCTCAATTGAGCACGATCTCTTTTCTTTCCATACCCATATTTACATTGCTTATAGTCTGAAACGTCCATAAGTATACACACAAAGATAACAATGAAAGCGATAACTACCGTGAAAAGTGAATCGACTATATTTGTAAAATCTTGCATTACTTGGCAGGTAATACTTCAATCCAGTAATCATCCGGATCGTTGATGAAATACAAGCCCATACTGTGATTCTCGAAGCAAACACAATTCATTTCTTTGTGGTACTTGCGCACTTCGTCGTAATCTCCTGCAACACGAAAACACAGGTGACTTTCGTTTTCGCCCAGTTCGTAAGGCTCTTTATGATCGCGCAACCATGTCAGTTCGAGCGAGAAAGGAGAAACTCCGTCCGAAAGATATACCAGAATGAACGAGCCGTCTCCCGCTTCTTTCCTGCGGGCTTCTTTCAATCCTAATGCCTTGTTGTAGAACTCTATACTTTTGTCCAGATTGGAGACATTGATGTTGAAATGATCGAATTTTGCTTTTATTTCCATAATCTTGATACCTTTATTTTTGATGAATTGCAATGATACAATATTTCTTCCATTATTGCAATAATAAATGGACCTGCGAGGCCATATCCAATGCCTGTTTCATTTCTTGCCAACCTTAGGTTTTCCCTGTTCTTCAGAAAGATGAATATTGCGTAATCATTGTGTTTTTAAAGCGTTAAATGAGTAAACAAAAATACAAAAATAAAACTTCAATATGTATATAATCTCTCATCTAAAATAGTATTTTTACAGAAGAGAAATGAATACATAGAAATTAACTTTTGGAAAATGAATTCTGTTTTACCTGTTTATATCGTATTGTTTGTTGTATTATTAGCCATAACAATAGTTTTTTACCTCAACAAAGGAGAATCTCTTGTTGCAGGTTATAACACTATGAAAGATGAAGAAAAGGAAAAATACGATAAAGAAAAGATATTTAGATTTATGCGTAGGGTTATGCTGGCATATACGATCAGTATTCTGTGTCTTATACTCAAAGAAACTTTAAAGATAAAAGGATTGGAAGTGCTTGGATTTTCTATTTTGACGATTGCATCTATATACTTGATCATCTCTATATTCAGACCTGAAAAAATGATGAAATAATAGCGCGTCGTATGATTTGGCTCCTACACTTCCTGCATCTTCTTCTTTCATTCTTCGCCCAAAGGAGGAGCTGTTTTACTTCCTATTTAAATAAACAATCTAAAAATCAATGCTCTGCCCTTTCTGCTTGATGGCAAAGAAGCGTGAGTTTTTCTTTTCAGCATAACTTTCAAATGCGTTTGCTTTATCATATTCAAGTCCAAAGTGCATGGGGGCGAATACGTCAGCCTCTATCTTGTCAAGAAACTGCTTTGCACCCAGCATATAATCGCTACCCAAACGGGAATCGACAGGAAACATAGCTAAATCAAGGTGATTTGCCGATTGTGCCAGCAGGCTTAATTCATCCAGATAATATTTTTCAGCCTCCGAAATTTCCTCAGGAGTAGATTCGTCTTTCCAATGCCAGTTGTTAAGGTCGCCGGCATGGAATATTTTTTTACCTTCGACCTCAATCAGAAAAGAGATGCCTATATCGGTTGAGCCAAATGCTTTTACTTTGAGTGTATCATCTTCGTATATATCCAATTTATTCATGTAAACGGCATCATTCTGTTTTGCCAGCCTTTCATGTAGAATGTCGCTAGAGAAAATGTATTTAATGTTTGGATATTTTTCTTTCCATCCTAAAATTTCAGGATTAAAATGGTCGGCATGTGAGTGTGTGGATAATACGTAAATATGTTTTTCATTTTTAGCCAACTCCTGATGGGTTACTCCCTCAGTGTTGTTGGGTGCATCTTTGTAATAATCTATAATGATGGAAATATTATCTGTCTCGATCACAAAACAACTGTGAAAAACATATGTTAGCTTCATTTTTCTTCTTTTATTGTTACTCTCTTATAACAAAAATTGTTGTCATTGGTTTCTATTTTAAGAAGGAAAGTTTTATCATCAGCCCAAATAACTTCGGAACAGCTCTTTTCATTATTGTCGTCAGCACTGTTATTCAGTTTCAATGATGAATAGTTTGCATAAGAATATATCCCGTTTTCATTATTGATTTTAATTATGAAAACGGATGGTATATTATCACTATATTCGTATGTTGTGAAAAAGACCAGAAATTTATTATCAGGCGATACTATGGGTGGAGAAACAGGCCCATCTGTGCCGGAATCCATTAGGTAATGAATATTGGTGAGACTATCTACCCATGTTGAAGCTCCTATCAGCATTTCGCCCGATCCCCAATCTTCTAAGATGTATAACCGTAAATCGGGAATATAGCCTTTGTACTGAACCCACCATTTGGGGTATTTATCCGTGTTGGTCATGATGTCAAAAGTTGGATATACGACTTGTTTTCCCATTACTTTAATGGCGATAGAATCTTTGGTTGGGTTTGTGTGTATATACGAAGAATCTGTAATAAATTTGGTGCGGTATATTTTTTTATACTTATCATATTCATTTTCTGAAATATCTTCCATATTAGAACTGTCAAGAAGTGTTTCGTCGGAAAAGCCAAGATAAACTATATCATCAGGCATTGGATATTTTGTTGTCTGTTCATCATCCGAATGCTGTGGTTCTGTTACTGCTGTGGTTGGACTATCTCCATTCTTTGTGTTGGCAGAATTGCATGATATCAGAAATATACTCGATATAAGTATGTAAAGTAAAGTTTTCATGTGTTCTTCGTTTTCAGTAAAACAAAAATACAGATTAAAATCTTTAATTGATATATTGTCTCTTATAAATTATGCGAATCAGTATTTGACAAATGTTGGTCTAAATTCGACGTTTTTCGGGTGGAGTAGGGGGCAGGGTTCTGCTCTGCCCGAAAGTAGGAGGGTAAAATTTTACGCCCGAAAAGAAAAATATATGCGGGCGAATGTTTATTCGCCCCTACACAATATCGAAAACAAACCAACACTTTTATTATAGTAAATTCAACTATTGATTCATATAAATTATTAATTTTGGCGAATTAATTTACTTAACACATTTCAGTTTATGAAAATACGTATTTTATCTCTACTTACATTGGTGTTGAGTTCAATATCAATATATGCTCAGAATTCAGGTTTTTACTACTATAATGATAGCGCAGAAGCAAATAAACGATACATATACTCTAATATCGCAAATGTAAGATCAGGTGCAGGAACAGGCTATGAGGGAATAGACAAATTGCCTTGTGGACACGAAGTTGCGATTTTTGCTCAGGCAAAAGAATCTAGTGTAATTGATGATCTGCAAGGTTATTGGGTGAAAATAAGGTATGAAAAAGATGGCGAAACAAAAGAAGGATATCTTTGGGATCAAAACCTGTCGTATACTCAGTTGCGTAGAGGGAATGTGAAGTTTGTTTTTGGATTGAATGGCACAAAGAAAAAAGATGAAGATTACACTGTTGCTGAGGCTGGGGTGAAAGCTGTAAAAGACAACGAAATAGTTTCGCAGAAGAATTTTGAAGTGGGAGCACATTCTGCTATTCATGGACGTGTTCTTCCTCAAACAGGACTGTCGGGAGCCGAACAAGTGATAGAACTTACATACGGTGGTGAGGCTTGTGGTATTCCTACTGACAATTTTTATTTCGTGTGGACAGGGACAGAACTTGTTCATCTGATCAGGACTACAAGTGTTGGGGATAGTGGTATTTATGGTTATTGGGAGACTTTGGTATTTCCAGAACAGCATCGGTTCGAGGATATTGTAGTGAAAATGATTGGGCAGTATGAAGAAGATGAGACTCGGACAAATCCGAGTACCGGAGACTATGAATTAATATACAGATATAAAACAGAAATGTATAAATGGAATGGTCGTAAATTATCTCAGATAGATCAGAATTGGAAAGAATAACACGGAGAAAATAAGAACAGCCTGAATGTCAATATTCAGGCCGCTTTGATATTCATAAGAAATTTATTTTTAGAAGATATATTGAACACCCACCTGATAACCGATATAAAGTTGTTGAAGTTTAGAATCTCCATGTTTTTTCCATAACGAATGACTGGGGAACATCTTTTTATCGTCCATGTCTTTCGATTGCATGTAGTTAATGCTAGGCCCTCCAAAAATTTCAAAATGAGGAGACAACCTGAAAGCCGGCAATAGAGAATAACCGGTTTGATAAGTATAATCGTCAGCATCGGAAAATGCGTTGAAAGAGGTGAATTTGATTTCGTTGTTTATTTTCATCCAAGGAAAGAGATTGATGTGTGCACCAAAACCACCTTCAAATGCGAATGAGTCGTGTTTTGCTTTGTGATTGTAACCCAATCCGACGATACCATAAAGCACTCTTCCTCCTGAACGGAATGTTGCCATTGTGCTCCCTATTTCGTTGTAGGTGACAGCAATGCCTTTTTCTCCGTTTTTTATCAGGTTAACCAATCCTACGGGGTAATCACTTTCGTCTGCAATGTTGACTAAAATACCTACCTGCGTACCCGTTACTCTTTTCGCCTTATTGAATATCCCTGCAATTTGAGAGCCTTTCACATCGTTGGCTTTGTTTGCCAAACCTGCTATCTGAACACCTTTTACGTTGTCGGCAACATTCATTAGACCTGCAATCTGGAATCCCCGGACATTGTCGGCAAGGTTCAGTAAACCGGAAAATTGAGCGCTGACGTCGTTTGCAGTGTTAATCAATCCGGCAGCTTGCACACCATTTACATTATTGGCGGCGTTTAACAATCCTGAGAATTGTATTCCGTTTACGTTATTTGCAGCGTTAATCAGTCCACCGGCTTGCAACCCTTTGAAGTTATCAGACATATTCATTAATCCGCCGAATTGTAGTCCTTTAAAGTTGTTCACTGCATTAAATAATCCTGCAAATTGTAGACCGTTGTAGTCTTTGCCTACCGTATTTACCAGTCCTGCAAACATAATGCCCTTTCCATTATTGCCGATACCGTTATAAAGTCCTGCCAGTTGTAGTCCGTTAGCATCATTCTTTATAATATTTGCCAAGCCTGCAAAAGCGAAAGCTTTTTCGTTTCGCGATTCTCCTGCCAGAAGGCTGAATGATACATCGTTTGTGTATTCCTTGGCCTTGTCTCCGTTGGTGCTTAGGGGTGGAAATATACTGAAATGGAAAGCACTTTCTTTTTCATTATCATCCGATTGGGAAAACAACACTTCATTGCTTAATAAGCAGAGTGTAATTAGTAATAATAGTTTTTTCATTAAATTGATTATTAAATTTCGATTTTTACTTTAAAGCATCAAAAGGCAGTTCTATTTCTTTTCTGTAGCCTGTGCCACTGAATGTTGCGATCAATTCGCCCGCTTCGTTTTTTACCTCAACTTCGCAACTTGCTATTCGTTTATGACTGAATATTTCGCGAGCTTCGGCATACAAGAATCCCGATCTTTCCGATTTGAAAAAATTGATATTTGAGTTTATTGAAAATGTCAGTTGTGCATGGCTATTTGTTGCTACGCCGAAAGCAAAATCTGCAAGAGTGAATATTGCTCCACCTTGACATACTCCGCCTGCATTCAGGTGAGATGGTTTTATCTCCATTCGGGCTTTTGCATAGCCGTTTTCAATTTCGAGCAATTCTACTCCGGTCATTTTTGCAAATTCATCTTGCTCGAAATATTCTTTTACTTTCATAATCTTACATCTAGTTTTTGTGCAAAAGTAAGTTAATTTGGATAGGTTGCCAAAATCATAAAAATGAAAAGCCTCACCATAATGAGGGTGAGGCTTTCGGTCTTTATTTATTCAGCAGTATTTTATCTATTGCCGATTTTAATTCAGGTTTAGGAACTGCTCCCTGCGACATTTGAGGCTGTCCGTTCATTGGAATGAAGAGCAAGCTCGGAATACTTCTTATCCCGAAAAGTGCAGCAAGTTCCTGTTCTTTATCCGTATCTATTTTGTAAATATATATTTGATCGCCATATTCGGCGGCAAGTTCTTCCAGGGTTGGCGCTATTGCTTTGCATGGTCCACACCAATCGGCATAAAAGTCAATCAACGCAGGCTTGTCTCCCAGATATTTCCATTCGGGATTTGCTTCATAATTAGCCACTTTAGTCAAGAATTCGGTTTTTGTCAATTTTATTGTTTTCATATTACTTCCTTTTTTCGTTCTGTTTTCGTTACTTTCTATTTTAACAATTTCATTGTCTTTTTGTTCTTTGTTTGTTTCTTTCTTGCAGGAAATGAGCAATATAGCTATTGCTAAAAATAGAGCTGCGGATAGTTTACTTGTTTTCATTACTCGGTTGTTTTTTTAATATACTTAATAATAATGCACCCATTATTGCACCCCAGAGCATACTCATCTTTGGTGATGAAGTGATAGGGCAACTTCCACTTGTGCATCCAACGAAATACCAATAGAGATATCCGCTTGTTGCGCCCATTGCAGCACCGGCCAGATAAAGCCAGTTTTGTTTTAATATATTCCTGATTCTTTTCATTTTATTATTTCTCCTTTCTCTTATATAAATAATGCCAATCAGTAGCTGAGAACTCTTGGTTTTATTCGTCATTTTCCGGGTGGAGTAGAACCCCACCCCTACAATCAAATGGGATATTGTTGTAGGGGCAGGGCTCTGCTCTGCCCGAAATGTTTGTCATGCTGAGCAACGCGAAGCATCTATAAAAACAGATACTTCACTCCGTTCAAGATGACAAATCGAAAAACTTTGGGTTCTCTATATCTTTGCGGTTTGCTTAATTTAAACCAACACTTTTCAACTACTGATTCATATAAATAAATTGACGTTCGCATTTTCGGCTCTGTCCAAATAAGCTGCAACTCCTCCGATAGTGATATCGTCCATCAGTTCTTCTTTTTTTATACCCATAACATCCATCGACATGGAACAGGCAATGAATTCAACCCCATTTTCTTTTGCTTGTTGCATCAACGACTCCAAACTGTCAATGTTTTTCTTTTTCATGATGTAGCGCATCATTTTACCGCCTAGTCCTCCCATATTCATTTTCGATAAGCCTAGTTTTTTGCTGCCGGAAGCTAGCATCAAGCCAAACATTTTTCCGAAAAAATCCTTTTCTACTTTGGGTTTGTTCGCTTTCTTTATCACATTCAACCCCCAGAAGGTGAAAAAGATACTTACCTTCTTGTTCGATGCCGCAGCACCATTGGCAATAACAAACGAAGCCAAAGCTCTGTCGAGATCGTCGCTGAAAACTACAAGTGTTTTATTATCCCTGACTGATACTGTGTTTTTCGGCTCTTCTTTAGGAAGTTTCTCGATTGTTGCCGTTATTATTCCTTTAGAATTTTCCATACTCACAACTTTCGCACCCACCATTCTGCTCCATCCGTTAAGGTCTTCGCCGAAAGCCTGATCGGTCACTTTTATTTCCAGGCGATCGCCGACGCCTATTTGGTCGAAATTCTTTTTCAATTGCATTATCGGACCCGGACATTGCAAGCCGCAGGCATTTATTGATACGGTTTTCATACCATCGGTTCTTGTTATTGGTTTGTTGTTTTCATTTTGCTCTTGAAAAGCATTTTGAGTAGACTGGCTTCCATCTACGGATGACTGTGTTTTGTATCCGCCCGAAAGGTTATAAATATTATCATAACCATTCTGAGTCAGGATTCGTGAGGCAACATACCCTCTTTTTCCCACAGCACAGTAGAGTATAATCTTCTTGTCTTTGGGTATCTCAGTCAGCCTGTTGCGCAAATCATCCAAAGGAATATTTATCGAGCCTTTGATATTTCCCATTTCATGCTCATTCTTTGAACGGGTGTCAAGCAAAATATACTCCGATGCTGCGAGTTTCTGCACATCTTTCCAGTGTATAATTTTTACTTTTTCTTTCAATATATTTTCGGCAACAAACCCTGCCATGTTTACAGGGTCTTTTGCTCCTGAATAGGGTGGGGCATAGGCGTGCTCTATTTCCTGCAAATCGTAGATTGTTCCACCATTCTTTATAACCTGAGCAAGCAGGTCGATTCGTTTGTCAACACCGTCAAATCCAACAACTTGTGCGCCTAATAGTTTCCCGTCATTTGGTGAAAAGTTTATCATGATGGAAAGGGGCAACGCATTGGGATAATAATCGGCATGCGAATTGCCATGTGTGAAAGACGAATGATGAGCAATCCCTTCCCTGTCGAGGAGCTTGGATGAAGCACCTGCTGCCGAAACAGTCAGGTCAAATACTTTTGCAATGGATGTTCCAATGGTTCCGATATATTTATGCTTATTTCCTTCCAGAATGTTGTCGGCAACAATGCGAGCCTGTTTGTTGGCAGGTCCGGCAAGAGGTATCAGCATATGCTTGCCAATGACAGGATTAAACACTTCTGCCGCATCACCTAAGGCGTAAACATCTTTGTCGGATGTTTGCATGTAATCGTCTGTTTTTATACCGCCCAGCGAGCCGAGTTCTATCCCTGCATCTTTGGCTAATCTTGATTCGGGTTTCACGCCTATACTCAGAATAACCATATCGGCGGGTATGCTTTTTCCACTTTCCAATTGTACGGTTATCCGGCTTCCATTGTCATCGAAGCCCGTTACATTTTCACCCAAAAGCAACCCGATGTTTTTACTCTTAAGATGCTGGTGAACCATCGAAGCCATCGAAAAATCGAGTGGAGCCATCACCTGATCGGCTTTTTCAACAACGCAGACATCCACTCCGGCATCATGAAGATTTTCAACCATTTCCAACCCGATAAAGCCACCACCTATAACTACTGCCCGTTGAGGTTTGTTTTCAGTAATGTATTTTTTTATCCTGTCTGTATCGGGTACATTTCTCAAAGAGAAAATCTTATCGTTTTCTATTCCATTGATTGGTGGTTTTATAGGCTCTGCACCTGTGGATATCACCAATTTATCGTAACTTTCGTCGTATGTTTCATCTTTCTGCCGATTGCGTACTGTTACGGTCTTTTCTTTCAGGTTTATTGCCGTGACTTCCGACATTATCCTGACGTCAATTTTCAGATGTTGGGCAAACCCATCGGCAGTTTGAACAAACAATCGGTCTCTGTCGGCGATTGTTCCTCCGATGTAATATGGCAAGCCACAATTGGCGTAAGAAATATATTCGCCCCGTTCGAAAAGGACTATCTCTGCGCTTTCATCCATCCTTCTAAGACGGGCAGCAACTGTTGCGCCTCCCGCAACACCTCCTATTATCAATACTTTCATATCTATCTTATTCTATTATTTTATTTAGTTGTACGGCCAACGCCGAGAAATCCATCTCTTTAGCCAACATTTCTTTTACTTTTTCTTTACCCGATTTTGTGAGAGTGAAAATCATCTGCCGTTTATCATTAGTGCCCATCTCACGGGCAATGTATCCTTTCGATTCCACAGTGTTTATAACCTTCGAAACCCTTGAATTTGATAAACCTACGAAACCGCACAAATCGTTGGCCGATTTAGGTTTGCCATCTTTCAGGCAACACAGTATCATGCCCTCGTTGATGGTGATTCCGTTTGTTTCGGAAAATTCTTTCTCAAAATTGTAAAGAGCCTTATATATATCTTTTAATTTGCAAATTGCTTCCATATGTAAATATTTTCTAGTATGAAATATTTGCAAAGGAAAGTATTGTATCTTATAAAAACAAATTAAATTGGTTATTTTATGTTGAATTAAGTTTCAAAAACTTGCTACCTTTACACTGTTTTTTTCTGACTTTGATGTCAAAAATGTGCATTTAGGGAACAAAAAAGATAATTATTACGTTAAGTTTGGGTGTGTTTGTAGAGTAATTAAGATATGAATCCGACAAGTAAACCTAAGTTGTGGTCGATGGGCTTTCTGAATGTCTGTTTGGCCAATTTTTTGATGGCATGCTCTTTCAATTTGCTGATGCCGTCTATTCCGTTATATATAACCGAAGTGTTGAATATACCTCAGACCAAGACAGGTATAGTGCTGGCTTCGTATGCTATTGCGATACTGATTATCCGACCGTTTTCGGGTTATATTGTGGATATGTTTTCACGAAAGAAGATATTGCTCATAAGTTTCGTGTGTTATGTACTGATCTTTTTCGGATATTTCAATTTTTCGGCCGAACTGGTATACAAAGGTGTAGAAAAACTGCTGGGTGTTTCGCTTGACTTTTACACAACCGTTCTGATTCTTTTCATAATTGTCCGTTTTTTTCATGGAATGGCGTGGGGTATGTCTACGGTTTCTTCAAGCACGTTGGCCATTGATGTTGTGCCGTCGGAGCGACGAGCAGAAGGCATTGGCTATTACGGAACATTTATGAATGTGGCAATGGCTGTTGGTCCTTTCATCGCTATTCATATTTACCATGAAAGTGGCTTTTCCACTTTGTTGTGGTGTGCCATAGGTATGGGAGTTTTAGGAGTTCTTGCTGCAGCAATGATAAAGGCTCCTATACGCCAACCTCAGAAAAGGGAACGTCTTTCTTTCGACCGTTTCTTTCTGCTTCCGGCTTTTCCTATATTTCTCAATCAGCTTTTGCCTTGCTTTGCGTGGGGCACAATAGGTCCCTTTGTTGCGCAATATGGCAAGGAGGTTGATGTTCCTAACGCAGGAATTTTCTTTTTGTTTTGGGCGGGAGGAATCATTGCGTCACGAATCTTTGCCGGAAAACTGGTTGATAGAGGCTATATTCATCTGGTGAATGTGGTGGCTATGGGCATTGTGGCTGTTGCATTTTTCTCTTTTGCTCTGATTCATAATATATATGCGTTCTGTGCATCGGGGTTATTCATCGGTGTTGGTTTTGGGATGATGTTTCCCGCTTTGCAAACGTTATATATCAATATGGCGGAAAACAATCAACGGGGCACAGCCAATTCAACCTATTTGGTAGCGTTCGATCTCGGACTCGCTCTTGGAATGTTGGTGGGAGGATATATTTCAGGAATCTACTCCTTCGAGGGTTTGTATATGACCGGAGCTGTTCTTTGCTGCTTGAGTATTGTTGTCTATTGGACAATTACTCGCCGAGTGTTTGAGAAGAAGCGACTTAGATAATAGTTCTGTAACCGATGTTAAATTATGTGAAGGCTTTAAACGTTCTTGTGTAACTTTAATCAAACTATTTGTAAACACATAAAAAAAATAAGGTTATGAAGAAATTGTTTTTATTTGCGCTGATCGCTTCTGTTATTTCGGTAGGATCAATTGCGGCACAAGGAAATACAAAGCAGAAAAAAGGTGACGGCAGACGAAGTGTGATGAAAGAATTGAATCTGACTGCCGAACAACAAAGCAAAATTGAAGCTCTGAACAAAGATTTTAAGAATAAGTCGGATGCGTTGAAAACCCAGCGAAAAGACTTGGCTAAGTCGCACAGGGAAAGTATTAATTCTATACTCACTCCCGAACAGCAATCTCTATTGAAAGACAAGCGAAAAGACAGGTCTGAAAAAATGGCTAAAAAGGGGAAAGACCATAAGAAATTTGCGAAAGGAAAAGGTAACAAAAGACCTCACATGAAATTGGATGAGGCAACACGCAATCAGCTTAGAGCTTTGAAAAATAATTATATTCAGGAAAAAAGTGCAATAAAAAGAAGCCGGATTGCGCCGGAAGTTCAGGCAAAGCAATTAGAGGCTGCAAAAGAAAAATTCAGGACAGATCGTCGTGAAATAATACAGAAAAGCCTGAAAAATGGTCAGGGTGTAAAAAACGACGAAAAGCGACAAAACTCATGATGCCTTGAGTTTTTTAATAATAATTTTATAGAATAGATTAATAATGGAGAAATCGTTTGATTGCCTGAATAGGGGCTTTCAGACGATTTCTTTTTTATGCTGTTTCAGAGAACGAGGCGAGAATGAGAAAAAAGGAAGGTGTCCCAAAAGTAAATTTCAATGTCTTTTTGTCATCCTGAACAAAGTGAAGGGTCTGTTTTTAGAAAGTACAGATTCTTCGTTGCACTCAGAAACAACGTTCGAGGAGCGAAAGCGACTCAATGACAAAAATCAGTAACACTTTGATAGTGTAATCTTACTTTTGGGACACCCTCTTTTCTATGTTGTAGGTTTTCTTGTTTATCTCAAAGCATTCAATACGTCATTGTTCGACAAGAATTTAGAGAATTCCAGATCGTTGAAAGCTGAAGTTTTCAAGTCAGGGTCAATTTGAATAGCCTTTTTCAATCCGCTGACAACACCCGATGTGTTATTTGTGCGGGCAGCCACAATCGCATTCAAATAATAAGTAGTTGCATCTTTGCGTGATACAGAATCTAATATTTGTTGAGCCTTGCTATAATTTTTGTTCAATATCTGAGCCAATGCAGAGTTGTTTGTCGCCACATTACCAAAAGATTGCGCAGCTTTTGCGTAATCACCTTTTTTCAGATACATCACGCCAAGCGCTTCGTTCAGGTTGTTTGCGCCGGCTGCATTTCCTAACAGTTGCTCCGCCTTAGATGTATTGTTGTCAGCCAAAGCCAACAATGCCAGGTTCATGTTGCTTTCGGCAGAACGGGAATTCACTTGGGCAGCCTTTTGAAAGGCGTTAGCAGCCTGATCGGTCAAACCTGTTTGCAAGTATACAGCACCTAGATTGTTCCATCCTCTGTAATCGTTTGGATATTTAGATGTTACGTAAGAATATATTCTCTCTTTTTCAGTTGCCACGTTTGTCAATGTTGCAGCATATAACAATTCTTCAACAGAAAGGCTACCCATATTTGAAGCCACAGCAGACCTCAACTCATCGTCGGTTTTACCTATCACTTCTACATAAGCAGTAAGGCGAGAACGACGAAGTTTTGGTAAAATAGTTTCTGCCAGATCTTTGTAAACAACCGAGATGTTTTTTATCTCACGCTCTCTTTCTGCCGGATCATTATACATCGAAAGAACGCTGATTATAAGATTTTTATCCTGAAGATTAGATGCTTCTACCAATTTTCTGAAACCATCCCAATCCTGAGCAGTGTAATGTGCTGTGATATCTGCATCGACATTCGATTTTTTAAATTCTTTTTCCAAATATCCTGTTGTGTTGCGCTCACGTTTTTCAGCCAGAGCCTCATTCAGTTTGAAACCACCATCGGGAGAAGCATAAGCAGATATCTCAACATTTACGTTCTTTTTCACATCCTTGTCTGCATCCGCTACCAGTTTTTTCCATGCCGACAAGTCTCCGGAGTTCAACTCACTTGAGCGAAGTTCGGCTTGTTGTATAAGGAACATGATTTCAGCATCATAAGCCTCTTGTATAGATTTCTGGAATTTATCCGGAGCAATAGACGGTGTTGTTGTGAGAGGGTCGGCAAAAGCTGCGGATGCAACTACTCCGTCGGCTATCTTTACATCGGGGAAGCTGAATTTTTTTCCTTTAATTGAAGCCTCGAACCGAAGATACAATTCCGATTTTTGCATTGCCGGAACGTAATCGAATTCGCTACCCATGGTAATGCTTGCTCCCGTAGATTCGCGCACGATGATATTGTTTCCGGCAACATTTTCTCCCTGATAATAAAACGGAGTGCCTAACGCTTCACCTCCTTGATATTTAAGAACGGGAGTGATGGTTAGCTCTGCATTTTTATTGAACCATTTTGCGGGAATCCTACCATTCACCACAACAGGAACTTTTGTTCCCACCAATTCGAGTGGAGCCGGGCTTGCAGTAAACAAATTAGCTGACAACGGGTCGAGCTTTTTGCTACAAGAACTGGCCACCATAGCAACACAAGTAATCACTACTAGTTGCAACCATAAAATACTTTTCCGATTCATACAATTTGATAGATTTTTATTTAACAATTATTTCAATTTTTCGCTTAATTCGAGAGGAACATAAAATGTTTCGTTTTTGTCTACATACACTATAACGGATTTTAGATCGAATGGGTTTCCGTTTAACGATGCTACTGATTTAAACGCCGGAATTTCCAGTTTATTTTTTCCTTTCTTCACAATAAGGACAGGAAAATTACTTTCTTTATCATGTATAACATAGTTCATTCCTGCAAATACCTCTTGGTGTTTAACATAAACTTCTTTCGTCATGTCTGACAATGGAGTTTGCAGATCCGCCAGATCGGCCAGATATTGATTGATTTCGGTATTCCTGTTTACGCCGATTGGCAAATCGCCTTGCGGATGATAGGCGGCAAGAAAAACCTCTTCTCCTGTGTGCCCTCCTGTTGTGAAACCAAAGCATGTGCGGGAATTCATAATATCAACGATCGTGCCTACGAGGCTTTTATCGTGCTTCACATCCATGTAGTCCTCTACGTTCATGTCTTTGGATGATAGCAGCAATTTAAGTTCCTGTTCCGTAAGGTCTATATCCATATATTCCTTAAACAGAGACTTATACTGATTGGGCGAATGTGCCCTTAGCACCTCTTCCATGCCGTAAGCAGATTTTTTATATTTGGAAACCGTACCGAATAAATCTGCCAACGATAACTTTGTGTATCCCTTGCAATTTCTTTCTCCAATGGTAAGTCCACTGTTGCCATGATCAGGAAGTATGACAACTGCCGTTTCTCCGTCTTTTTTTGCAAAATCCATAGCCACACCCACAGCTTCGTCGAAAGCTAGGAACTCCGTTATACATCCAACTGCATCATTAGCATGAGCTGCCCAATCAACCTTGCTGCCTTCCACCATCAGGAAAAAGCCGTCTTCGTGCTTAGACAAACGCTCTATAGCCAGATGTGTCATTTCGGCAAGTGAAGGAACTTTCGAGGGGTCACGATCCAAGTCATTTGGCTGATGTTTTTTTCCGAACAAGGCCCACATTTTCTCCGACCCGGTTGACGTACGAAATGCTTCTACGTCATCTTGTATCAAAATTGTTCCTGTATTGCTGAAATGTTTCCGCATATCTTCCGATACATAATCATTTCCGCCACCAAACATTACATCCAGATTGTTGTAAGCCATTTGAGGCGCAATCACGCTATATTTATTTCTGTTATAGTAATGCGAAGCGCACGCAGCAGGTGTTGCATGCGGAAATTCTACCGTGACAACCAATCCCGTAGCTTTGTTTTTTTGATATTTTGCGGCTTCTAATATGGTTGCAAGAGGCTGGTATGTCTTTGCTGAATCAACATCCACCAAATCTTTACCCTGGCTGGCTAAAGGATAGATGGAAATATTTCCCGCTTGCTGAGGCATACCTGTCATATAGGCCGACATCGTGGGGGCAGAATCACCTATCGGAGCATCAGACGAAAATGTAATCACGGTTCCACACATATAAGGGTCTATATTCAGGCTTTTGCTGTCCGGGTTGTTTAATATCTGATACCATCGTGCAGCCGAAACCACGTCTATCGACGTTCCGTCAGGAATCATCAATATCACGTTTTTCACAGGTTTCACAGGCTTTCTGTACTGTTGTGCAAAACCGAGGCTACACGCTAAAACCAGCAATAAAAAACTGATGCTAAACTTTTTCATTACGAGAAATAATTATACTTGAATATGATATTTCCTAATCATAGCAAATGTAAATAAAAATAATAATTTACCGAAAATTTTTAACCTCTGTTATGCCATAAATACCAAACGTTCGACAAATTCTGGTTATCTTTGTCTATCGAAAGAAAATTTTGAGTGAAAATGAGTAAAAATAAGCCACTTATATTTGTCACAAATGACGACGGTTACCAGTCAAAAGGTATCAAATCGCTCGTAGAAGCAGTAAAAGATCTGGGCGAAGTGATTGTAGTTGCTCCCGACGGGCCACGCTCGGGAATGTCGGGTGCTATAACAAGCCTTTCTCCGATACGTTGCCATTTGGTTGAAAAAAAGGAAAATGTTACCGTATATGCCTGTACCGGAACACCCGTAGATTGTGTGAAGCTTGGGTTGAGCGAGATTGTAGACCGCCAGCCCGATCTTGTTGTTACAGGAATTAATCACGGAACCAATGCTTCCATTTGTGTATTGTATTCGGGTACGATGGGTGCTGCAATGGAGGGTTGTATTTTTAAAATTCCGTCCATCGGGTTTTCATTGACAGACCATCGTGCAGATGCGGATTTTGAGAACTCGAAAAAAGTTGCTGCCAAGCTGAGTGCCGATGTGCTGAAAACAGGGCTTCCTCTTGGTGTTTGCCTGAACGTAAACATACCCAAGGGGGACGAACTGAAAGGCATAAAGGTTTGCCGTCAGACAGCAGGGCAATGGGTGGAAGAGTTTGTGAGGTCGAAAGATGGCATAGGCAAAGAGGTTTTCTGGTTAACCGGAAGATTTGCCAATGACGAACCAAACGATAAAGATACAGACGAATGGGCTTTGGCAAACGGGTATGCGTCTGTTGTTCCCATCAAAATAGATATGACGGCTCACGATTTCATAGAGATGGCTCGTGGGTGGGAAAGCATGGAAATGACTACCGATAAAGCGAAATTAACGGAAAATCCATCTTGACTTTTATTCGACGTTTTTCGGGTGGAGTAAAACCCCACCCCTACACTTCTCCAAAGGAAAAGAAATAAATCCCTTCCTTCTTTAGGGGGAGGATGGGAGGGGGGGTAGGGGCAGGGCTCTGCTCTGCCCGAAAGGTCGAGGGTGTGTCAAAAGTCTTTTCTACCCCTAATCCCCTAAAGGGGACTTTTTAAACAATTGATAATCAATACACCCCTTTAGGGGCCGGGGGTGTTTTCTGAAATTTGGAACTTTTGACACACGCCCCTACTGGGTAGATGTTGTACAGCATAAAAGAATACGTTTCAACTATTGAATTGCATTAAAATAAGATATTGAAACCGTCTAGACTTTTTCGTTTTATTCAATTTTGTCATCCTGAGAGTATCGAAGGATCTGTTTTTTNTTTTTTAGATGTTTCACTACGTTCAACATGACAAAAACTCAAAAATTAAGTATAATTTAAAAAGTCTAGATGGCTTCATTGAAAGGATGCTTAAATTATATAGAGACAGTAGGTAAGGCTATTTGGTTCAGTATAAAAAAAAGTAGAGACTGGTTAAAATAAACAAATAACAAAACATGAAATACTTCCTTATTGCAGGTGAGGCCTCGGGCGATTTACATGGTGCCAACCTGATGCAAGCTTTGAAAGAAAAAGATGTGAATGCAGAATTTTGCTATTTTGGTGGCGATTTGATGCAAAATCAGGGAGGTATTCTACTTAAGCACTATCGTGAAATGGCGTTCATGGGAGTTATTCCCGTGGTGATGAATGCGAAGACTATCTTGCGAAATATGAAGACCTGTCAGGACGAAATACTGAAATTTCAACCTGATGTTGTCATTCTTATCGACTATCCGGGTTTCAACCTGAAGATGGCTAAGTTTGTAAAGAAAAACACTTATATTCCAGTCTATTACTACATTTCGCCTAAGGTTTGGGCATGGAAGGAATACCGTGTCAAGTCTTTCAAAAAATATGTGGACGAAATGTTTTGCATCCTGCCTTTCGAGGTTGAATTTTTCAAGAAGCACGATTATAAGGTTAACTATGTTGGCAACCCTACTGTTGATGAGGTAGTTGATTTCAGAAAGAGAAACGAAGCGGACACTTTAGATAAATTCAGAACTGACAATTCTCTGTCGAATAAACCATTAGTTGCGTTGTTGGCAGGGAGCCGCAAGCAGGAAATAAAAGATAATCTGCCTACTATGCTTGAGGTAATGAAAAGTTTTCCTGACTATCAGCCTGTCATTGCCGGTGCTCCGGGAATAGATGAGGAATATTACAGCCAATACCTGAAAAATAGCGATTGTAAGATAATTTTTGCGCAGACGTACAGGCTGTTAAGCTATTCGCAGGCAGCTTTAGTTACTTCGGGAACGGCAACTCTCGAAACAGCTCTGTTTCGGGTTCCCCAAGTTGTGTGCTACAAAACACCTGTGCCTCCACTGACATATTGGGTGTTTAAACATCTGCTCACCACGAAATATATTTCGCTAGTCAACCTGATTGCAGACGAGACTGTTGTTCAGGAGCTCTTTGCTAAGTTCTTCTCTATAAAGAATATCAAAGCTGAATTGGATAAGATTCTACATGACAAAACTTACAGAAATCAGATGCTGCAAAATTATGACCGGATAATAAACATTTTGGGCGAGGCAGGCGCTTCGGAACATGCCGCTTCTCTGATGGTTGAGAAATTGAAAAATCAATAGTATCCAATCATTCTTTTTGTAAGGGTACTTAATTTCTTTGTAATTTCACTTTGCTCAGATGACAAAGCATGCGACAGTAAATTTATGGTTTCATCACTACACCTAGTTTCTTTCCTCCGTTTATTTTCATTATCAATGGTTTATCGAAGCGAATATGGCGCAGATATTCTGTCTCGGTTTCTGCGGTTTGCTGTTTAAGAAATTCTTCATCGAAACTGCCTCCGCCGTCGAGGTATGGGTTTATAGTAAAATATCCTACACCAAATGCCGTCAAATTCTGAAAAAAATGTGTGCCCTGACTAGGTTCTATACGATAATTCTCCAATCCTAACTCTACCAACAACTTCGCATTACTGATATATGCCCATTTCACAGGAACACCCAGCCAAGGGTCGCTACTGCCCCATCGTCCGGGAGCAACCAATACATAGTTGCGGTCTTCTTTTACCAGACTGCTGTTTATCTTCTCCAATTCTTCGGCAACTTTATTGTTGTTGCTCGGATCAAAATTTTCTGTCTTCACATAAACAATGTCATATATATCTTCCGTGACCCCATGCCCAAGAGCGTCCGTGGCTAACAGAACTGTATCTTTCGGGTCAATCTTGCTCAAGTCCACTTTGGCTGTGTCAGCACTTTTCACTATCGGGCGGATTTGCAACAAATAGAACATGCCTTTGTCGGGTTCGGGAAGATTCACCGCAAACTCGATTTCTACGGCACGACCCATTTCCTGCTGACCGATACTCAAAATATCACGAAGTACGCGTGACAATGGGAATAATTTGTGTTGAAGTAACCCGTTGAAAGTTATTACTTTCCGTCCTCCCTCATAATATCCGTCGTTGATGATGTTGTCGTAAGGGTCGAAGGTTGAGGAAATGTACCGGATAGAGCCGTCTTTCTCCGCATCTTTCAGTCCCAATCTCAACAAATTGAAACTGTCATTTACAGAAAAATTGGACGGTATATTTTTCATGTCCAACGCATAAAAACGCCTTTGTGTATCTCTCAAAGCCAGATCGAGCGTGCTCAATTGCAGTATATTGTCGGGATGATAGGGCGAGTATGTGAGAGACATCCCTCCGTCTACAATATATTTACCCAATCCCAAGGCTAGATTTACGACACCTTCTTCCGGTTTTTGATTGCCAATCGGGTAAAAATTTATTGACCGTGCAACTCCCGAAACTGTGGGATAGAAATGATCTCCATATCTTTGACCTACAACTTCCTGCAACACAACCGCCATTTTTTCCTCATCTATCATATTCTGAGTAGCAGTCATATAGGCTTTACTTTCCGAATAGAAAACAGATGCATACACAGCCTTGATTCCCTCGCTCAGCATCCGAAGCATTTCGTATTTGTCGTTTACATAAGGAATCATATAGGTGCTGTAAACCCCTGCAAATGGTTGTAAATGTGAGTCTTCGAGCATGCTGGACGATCGGATGGCAATAGGGTTCTTTACAATTTCGAGAAATGCAATGAAATCTTCGGCCAAATGTTCGGGCAAACTGGAATGTAAAAAATAAGACAAGATCTCTTCGTTAGGTCTGTCCGACATGCCTATCTTGTACAAGTCGTTCATTTCCATGAACTCGTCAAAGATATCGGTGCAGACTACTACTGTCTTCGGGATTGTGACCGGAGCATATTCGAAGTCGAGTGTGTCGGCATATATTTTTGCCAAATGCCCCATAAATGCCAAACCACGCCCTTTTCCTCCGAGCGAACCATTGCCGATACGTGCAAAATAGGAAAACTCATCGAAACGGTCTTTCTGAAAAACGGCTACGGTTCCCGTATTTTTCATCCGCCTGTATTCCAAAATAGCCTCATATATAGTTTGGCGTGCGTCTTCCAGATCAGTAGATTCATGCAAGTGTATATTTTTCAGCACTTCAGCAACAGGAAACATTGCCCGCGAATAGAAAAACCTCGAAAAATGATTGTGAGACATGTGGTATTTCAGCGACTTTTGGGGGATGGTCTTTATACTCACCTGCATATCTTTCAGGTTGCGAATTCTTGTTATTTCTTCCTTTGTGTCGGGGTCGATAATAACAAAATCGCCAAATCCGAAGTTCAATTTTATTTGCCTTTTCAGATCGAAAGGAAAGGTTTTCTGATTTTTATCCACAAAACTACATTTCAATTCGTCTGCATATTGTTTATTCGTATTTTCGGAAGAAGTTATAACAACCGGCAAATATTTGTCTTGCGATTTTACCCATTTGGTAAATTCATATCCTGCCAACTGCTCTTTCGTCCCGCCACGGATATAAGACATGTCTGTGATAACCCCCAAAATATAATCACTATAAGTATTATAAATGGCTTCGGCTTCTTCGTAACTTCTGGCAAGCATGATTTTTGGGCGTCCCCTCATGCGGAGTTTTTCCTCATGTTGGTTTAAGGCTTCTTTGGCAAAATTTTTCGATTCTTCCAATATTATATGATAGAGTGTCGGCAGTGCCGATGAATAGAAACGCACCGAATCTTCTATCAATAGAATAATCTGAACACCAACTTCTTGCGTGTCGTGTTCGGCGTTCATGGCATCCTCTATCAGCTTGATGATAGCCACTAATAACTCTGCATTTCCCAACCATGTGAAAATGTAGTCTACATTCATCATTTCCTTGTTGGACATACGTTTTACAACTTCTCTGGAAAATGGGGTCAGGATAACTACCGGAATATCGGGGTGCTGTCCTTTTAGCGTATTGACTATGGAAAACGAATCGTCATCCATATTTGGCATATAGATAATCAGTTCGTAATGGTTGTTTTGCAGTTCGTACAGAGCTTGTTCTTCGTTCAATACCTCCGTGAACCGAGGTGGATAACTGAGGTTTAGCGATACGTATTCATTGAAAATCTGTTCGTTGACCCTGCCGTCATCTTCCAAAATGAAAATGTCGTATTTGGTAGCTATGAGTAGAACGTTGAAAATTCGTTTATTCATCAAGCTGGCGAACGAAGTGTCTTTTAGCCTGTGTTTTCTTATATAATTGTTTGTCATCCTGTTTGTTTTCTTTTCGGTTCGTACAAAAATAAACAAAAAAATAGCAGAGCCTTGTATGTGCCCTGCTAATATTATCGGTAATAGTAATGGTTATCCTATAAACTCTTGTCCTTTTGCCTGATTTTCAGTGTCTGGATATTCCATGCTTTTCTCCACACTGCCTGAAACTGGATAAGGGCATCCGCAATCTTTTGATGATTTGCACGAAGCAAAGGCTAAAGATACGATACAGAGGCAAAGAATAATTTTTTTCATTTCTATATTTTTTTTGATTGTTATTTCATTAATCATGCGATTCAGTAATCGAAAACGTTGGTTTAAATTAGTCGTTTTTCGGGTGGTTTGTAGGGGCAGGGCTCTGCTCTGCCCGAAATGTTTGTCATGCTGAGCAACGCGAAGCATCTAAAAAAACAGATCCTTCACTCCGTTCAGAAACAATGTTCGAGAAGCAAAGGCGACTCAGTGACAAATCGAAAAACTTTACGTTCTCTATATCTTTGCGGTTTGCTTAATTTAAACCAACAATAATTGTAACGACAAAAAAAGGATTATATTTTATTTCGGAAGGCAAAATTTCATACATTACTATCGTTGCTAATATCCGATTTAAGTAATACCTTTGTCTCCGAATATTCAGTGTTGTATGAACTGGTTGTATGAATTGATTCAAACGCCGTCTATGATTCAGACGGTTATACTGATTTCCGTCATTTCGGCAATCGGGCTCCAACTCGGGAAGATTAAAATACTCAACATCTCGTTAGGTATTGCTTTCGTTTTTTTTACGGGGATTATTGTCGGCCATTTCCGATTGGCTACCAATGGAGATATGCTGTTTTTTGCCCAGAATTTTGGACTGATTTTGTTTGTCTATTCACTGGGGTTGCAAGTAGGACCGGGATTTTTTTCGTCGATGAAAAAAGCCGGACTTCAACTCAATCTGATTTCCTTATCTGTTGTAGTGCTAGGGTTGGCGCTTGCCATTATTTTCCATTTCACCACCCGTGTTTCTTTGCCGGATATAGTTGGAGTTATGTCCGGAGCCGTTACAAACACGCCCGCATTGGGTGCTGCACAACAAACCTACCATCAGTTGGTTCCGAACGATAGTAAAACGCTTTCCGATATGGCATTGGCTTGTGCGGTTGCTTATCCTTTGGGTGTGTTCGGCGTTATTCTGGCTATCGCCTTGATGAGAAAATGCTTTCCTCCCGATACTCTTCCCGAACCGGAAAAAAGGAACAAGGCTCCTTATGTGGGCGAATTTATGGTGACAAATCCAGCCATTGCAGGAAAAACCATCAAAGAAATAATGAGATTGTCACCAAAAAAATTCGTCATTTCACGTATCTGGAGCGATGGTAAAGTAACGATACCTACTTCCGACAATGTATTGGCTTTGAACGATCATGTGATGGTTATTTCAATAAAATCGGATGTGGAGCATATAAAGGTTTTGTTTGGAGAGCAGGAAAATGTAGATTGGAACAAGGAAGATATAGACTGGAATCATATTGATAACAGTCATCTTGTTTCACGACGGATTATTGTAACGAGAAGTAAAGTCAACGGCGTAAAACTTGGAAATCTGAAACTTCGTAATCTTTATGGGATAAATATTACGCGGGTGAATCGTGTAGGGATTGATTTGTTGCCTTCGTCCGATTTATCCTTGCAAATAGGTGACAGGCTGACTGTTGTTGGTGAAAAGGTGTCGATAGATAATGTTGCGAGAATATTAGGTGATGAGATCAAACGCCTGAAAAATCCGAATTTAATTGCCATTTTCACGGGCATTGCCTTGGGGTTGATATTGGGTGTTATACCTTTTCCTTTTCCGGGAGTAACCATTCCTGTGCGATTGGGCATTGCCGGCGGTCCCATTATTGTGGGCATATTGATGGGGGCATTTGGCCCGAGATTTGGATTTGCCACCTACACCACTCAAAGCGCAAATCTGATGCTGAGGCAATTGGGTATTGTTATTTATCTTGCCTGTTTGGGTTTGGATGCCGGAACCTATTTCTTCGAAACGGTATTGCATGGCGATGGCTTGTTGTGGTTGGCGATTGGCTTTTGCATCACCATTATACCTGTGTTGATTGTAGGAGTTGTAGCCATAAAGGTTTTCAAACTGAACTATGCCAATACTGCGGGAATGCTTTGTGGAAGTATGGCCAACCCGATGGCTCTCAATTATGCTAACTCAACTGTGGATGGGGATGAGCCTGCAGTGACTTACGCTACTGTCTATCCTGTTTCGATGTTCGTCAGAATTATATCGGCTCAGTTAATGCTGATGATATTCTTATGATAAATTAAAAACCCCATAGAGCCGACAAGTCGGCGTCCATAGGGTTTTCATCCTCTATTAATAATCAACCTAACCTAATTTATGAATTTTAGGCTTTTTGTCATGCTTTTGGTTTTGATGGTGATGATGTATACACCATTTGCCAAGTTGTCAGGAAGCAGGTAGTCCTTTGTCCCCACTATCATTCCGGACGTAATATCTGCGATTTTTGTACCGGAAACCGAATGGAGGGAAATCGAGGTATTTTCTTCCGAATTGAACGATAACCTAAGAATGTTTTTATCTCCATCCTTGCAAATTGTAGCATTTATATTCGGTGCAGATTCATTTCCGATTGAACTTTGCAGTTTTCTGAAAGTTATGTCAAACTCATTGCCGTATCTGTCGAATACTGCCACAGCGTAATTATAATCGTCCGTCAACTTGTCATTGGGAATAGTGTATTCATTCACATAAGTAACGCCTTGCAGATACTTTACCTTGTTGGTTTCGAAATCTGTGCTGGTTTTCGGAACGATGTAAACTGTATACCGCAAACCCGGATCGGGGGCAGTCCATGTAAGTTTCGATCCGTTCAGTTCCAAACCTTCTACTCCTGAGTATTCTTTATGTTTCTTCCAGTCTATGGCAGGACGTAGTGCCTTGTATTTGAATTCATTATTCCGAAGGTATTGCATCCACGATTTGTTATAATAATCCGTACTGTAATGTTTTCTGTAATAGAAATGTTTTGTGGAAAAGAAAACACTTCCCGGCGCACCATATTTTATGGATGATCTGTTTTTCGCTATTTGCAAGCCATATTCATTTGGAGCCAAGTCTGTTGCTTTTAGCGACATTTGTTTTTCTTTCCGATCGCTCGATTGTTCTGTATAGATAAAACTTCGAGGAATAATTTCTCCACTCACCATCAGGATGTCACCCGTACTGAGAGCCGATTTTGACTTGTCGATTGCCGTGAGCGAATGGCTTGCGTAAAAATGAGTATTGTAACGAGCCGCCAGGTCAGACCACCACGGACACAGCCTGTTATAGCTCTGACCGGTAGATGTAGTGGGCCAATAGAGCTGAGGCGATATGTAATCGACAGTTCCTGCCTTCATCCATGAAACAGGATTGCAATAGATTTGGCTGTATGCGTCCATTCCTGTAATATTACTGGGCAAAGTAATGCCTTCTTTCTGCGCTACGCTAGAATTTATGGTCCATATTCCGAAAGGAGAAATACCAAATGTTACATAAGGTTTTACTTTTTGGATGGTATCGTAAACACTTTTCACCAGTTCATCTACATTTGAGCGTCTCCAGTCTCCGATGCTCATACTATTAGGTTTATACAATTTTTGAGTTTCCGAATCCAGATTGTCGGGAGTTCCTTCATACGGATAAAAGTAATCATCAAAAACCACCCCGTCAATATCGTAGTTGTTCACAACCTCAGCCACAATATTTGTGACATGTTTCCTGACTGCCGGTATACCCGGATTCAAAATAACAGGTTTCTTTCCGCTAGTCGCATTTTTAGGATAATGCAATAGCCAATCGGGATGAGTTTCCCTGTAAACGCCCGGTTTTCCAAGCCATTGGTCAGGCCATGTTTCAAAGCGGTAGGGGTTTATCCAGGCATGTATTTCAAGTCCTCTTTTGTGCCCCTCATCAATAATAAATTGTAGAGGGTCGTAGCCGGGTTCCATCCCTCTGGTTGCAACCAAGTCTTCCGACCAAGGTTCGTAAGACGATTTATACATGGCATCGCAATGCGACCTTATCTGAAAGAAGACAGTATTAATATTTACTGACAAGAGTGAATCTAACAGAAAAGTGATGTCGTCTTTTTGAGACTTGGTTTGAGTGGTGTGCCCTGTTGCCCCTAATTTCACAGCAGGCCAATCGATTCTTGACACCGTGGCAACCCACGTCGATCTAAGTTCTCTTTCTTGTATTTGCTGTGCAGAAATAGGTGCAAAAGAGAGTAAACTTATAAAAATAAGAATAAAGTATTTTTTCATGGTGTGTTAGTATGAATATAAAACCACTATTGTGTGCATAAAGGTATTTATATTTTTGAAATATATTCTTATTTTGATATATTTTATAATTTAAATACATATTTTTAATTAATTGAAGGGTGTGTTTTTCTTCTATACTAACATTTTTGTTCTTACAATTTCTCTTTTAATTCTTCCAGTTCTAAGGTAAGAAGTTCCCAGGCACTCATTTCATTATCAATTGATTTGAGTAGTTTTCCATGCCTGTCGAAAAGACTGATGTCGGAAATTCCGTCGGGCGAGGCAAGCAGTTCCTCCATTTCGGATTTTTCCTGTTCCATTTTCTCAATCTTTTGCTCCGCATCTTCAATCTGTTTCTCCAGCTTTTTGATCAGTTTACTTAATTCTTTCCTTTCGACATACGAAATTTTATTTTCCGACTTGGTCGATTCTTGAGTTTTTGCTTCGGAAACATTCTTTGCCTTAGGTGATTGGACTTCTAATTCTTTCAGGGTGTCCATTTTTTTCTTTTGCAGAAAATCGTAGATGCCACCCAGATGCTCTTTCACCTGTTGATTGCCAAACTCGTATACCTTATCAACCAATCCGTCCAGAAATTCACGATCGTGGGAAACAACAATAACTGTTCCGTCAAACTCCTTGATAGCCTCTTTCAATACGTCTTTCGATTTCATATCGAGGTGATTGGTGGGTTCGTCAAGAATCAACAGATTGACAGGCTCCAACAACAAACGGATCATAGCCAGACGGCTTCGCTCTCCTCCCGAAAGCACTTTCACTTTCTTGTCCGATGCTTCGCCTCCAAACATGAATGCTCCTAGAATATCTCTGATTTTTGTGCGTATATCACCAACAGCCACATAATCAATGGTTTCAAAAACCGTCTTGTTATCATCGAGCAACGATGCCTGATTTTGAGCGAAATAGCCGATTTTTACATTGTGTCCTAATTCCAGTTTTCCCGAAAAATCGGTTTCACCCATAATGCACTTAACCAGAGTGGACTTTCCTTCACCGTTTTTACCAACAAAGGCAACCTTGTCTCCTCTTTCGATAGTAAAAGTTACATCTTTGAAAATAAGGTGATCTCCATAGCTTTTGCTCAGGTCTTCTGCTATCACAGGGTAAGAACCCGACCGTGGCGCAGGAGGAAACTTCAATCGAAGGGCCGAGTTGTCTTCTTCATCCACTTCTATCCGTTCTATTTTTTCGAGCTGCTTGATACGCGATTGCACCTGAACGGCTTTCGTTGCTTTATATCGGAATCGTTCTATAAAATCCTCTGTGTCTTGTATTTGCTTCTGCTGATTTTCGTAGGCACGCAATTGTTGCTCGCGACGCTCCTTTCTTAGCTCCACGTACTTCGAATAGTTTACCTTATAGTCATGAATCTGCCCTAAAAGTATTTCAATGGTGCGTGTTGTAACAGCATCAAGAAAGGCTCGGTCGTGCGAAACGAGGATAACGGCATTGGCACGAGTTGCCAGAAAATTTTCGAGCCATTGTATCGATTCTATATCGAGGTGATTGGTGGGTTCGTCCAGCAACAATACGTCAGGGCGACGAAGCAACAGTTTAACCAGTTCGATACGCATACGCCAACCGCCGCTAAATTCGTTTGTAGGCCTGTCGAAATCGGAACGCTTAAAACCCAGACCCAATAATGTTTTTTCTACTTCTGCCAGAAAATTTCCACCACCCGACATCATGAATTGCTCATTCAAATGTGCCGAGCGTTCTATAAGATTGTGGTATTCTTCCGATTCGTAATCGGTGCGTTCTGCCAATTGCTGATTAACGTGTTCCAGGTCTGCTTCCAATTGCTGAATATGGTCGAAAGCCAATGATGCTTCTTCCAGAACGGTGTTTCCGTCTGTTAGCTTCATTTGTTGAGGCAAATAGCCAATTGTCAGATCTTTAGGGTATGAAACGTTGCCCGAAGTAGGTTGCTGAATACCTGCCAAAATCTTGAGCATAGTAGTCTTTCCTGCTCCATTTTTACCGACCAACGCTATACGGTCTTTCTTGTTGACAACATAAGAGATATCATCAAACAAAGCCCTGCCTCCAAATTCTACTGTTAATCCTTCTACCGAAACCACTGTTCTATAATGTTTTGTTTTACGGTTGCGAAGTTAATCAAAAGTAATTAAAAACAGAGTCCCGGTTTGTAAGTAGTGTTGAAGAGAATTGGAATTGTAGAGATAGCCTCTAAAGTTATATTGAGAAAATATTGCATCATCTACTGATTCGTATATTTTTATCCCTGTTGGTAATTTTTATACATTGATGGCGTCGGATTAATAACATTTTGATTATTTTTGCATTTGTTTATTACTCTGGTTAATAAAGCGAAAGAGGTACACAAACAAAGCAAATCTTTTATAAATAATAAATTGTAGAAAGACATGAAACTTACTTTTATGCGTTGGTTTGCAATCATTCTCGTCTCGGTAACATTGGTGGTGGGAGTGAAATCATATATGAATATCAGGCAGATAATAGAGCAATCGACTATGCGTGAGAGGACATTGGAAGATACGTCACTTTTACTTAAAAATAGTATTGATGTTCCGGAAACAGACTCAGGCAAGCAATCTGTGGATGCTGATACGAAGTTGAAGTTGGCTTTGATCGGAAATATTTCCGAATATTCGGATCTGACCAAAAAGGAAACATTGCTTTTCTATGATACTTTGTTGAAAATAGCTGTCATATTGACGCTTTTGGCAGTAACACTATTCTTCCTTGTATTGATAGAAGTTCGTGGGATTTTTTTATCGAAGAATGTTGAGCAGAAATCATCTGAACGACAAAGAACTACAACTCACGAATATATAGTAGACGAAAACGAGCAGAGTGTGCCGGAGGTGGATGAAGCTGATGAGGAGGAAACCTCTCAACCTCAGTTGAAAAAAGCGGACGCGATGCCCGAACAATCGGCTGAAGTGCGAGAAACCCCAATAGACAAACAAAACGAAGCTGAATGGCTGGCAGATGTGAGCAGAAGATTGGATTTGGCTCTGATAAAGATTGCGGACGAAGATAAGATTCAGATATTAGGCGAATTGGTTGATGAGGTGAATAATATGGCATCAACAGGACCTAATGACAAGAAAAAGTCTATACTAGGTAAGAGTTTCCAGAACATGGGCAAGGCATATTACAATCTGGGTGAATATGATAAGGCCATAGAATGTTTCACTAATGTGTTGAAAGATTATTCGAATCATGTCAATACGCTCAATTACAGAGGACTTACGTATGTGGCCATAGGCAACAATAGGAAAGCTATGGACGACTATAATAGGGCAATTGACATAAGGAACGATAATGTAAAAAGTTTTGTGAACAGAGGCAACCTTTATCTTAAGATGGGCGATCAGGATAAGGCTATAATGGATTTCGACTCGGCACTGAGCCTCAACCCTGTTACCGGGGAGGCTTGTTTTGGCAAAGGTGTGGCCTATTTTGAAAGGGAGGAATACGAAAAAGCCTTGCCTGAGTTTTCGAGAACGCTATTCCTCGACCCAAATAACGTGGAGGCATCGAAAAAGAAATCGCTTACCTATTATTTTCAAGGGCAATATGCCGAAGCATTGAAAGATATCAATGAAATCTTGTTCAGAGACAGAAAAGATGATGAGGCGTACTATTACAGGGCGATGATACAGTCGGCAATGGGCAAGGACGATGCGGCATTGTCGGATTATGATACGGCGATTGAAATAGATCCGAAAAATCAGGATTATTATTATTCAAGAGCTCTCTTGTTCACAAAAATGGGGCAATGCGACAAAGCCGTAGATGAATTGAGCTATGTGATAAGCCAGCAAAGCAGCAGGTTGGATGCCTATTATAACAGAGGAATTGCTTATGCCCGTATGAACGATCTGGAAAAGGCCATCGAAGATTTTTCGACGGTTATGAAGATGGATAATTCCAACTATGGAGCATATTATCTGAGAGGCAGCATATTCATGGAGCAAAAATTGTTTGGAAAAGCAATGGAAGACCTTGATTATTTCATAAACAATGCCTCGGATAAAAAATTGATGAAAGAAGCCTTGATAAGCCGAGCGTTGTGCTTTATCGAATTTTCCGATTATGACAGGGCATTGCGGGATGTGGACAGGGCTTTGCGAATAGACGACAAATATGCATCGGCATACAGCCTGAAAGGTATAATTTACTACAAACAAGGCAATCAGGCGGAAGCAATGAGCGACCTGAACGAAGCTGTGTTGAATGACCCTACATTGCCCGAAGCGTACTTCTACAAGGCAAATGTGTATGAAGAAATAGGCGCATACAAGGATGCTTTAGACAATTATTCCACTGCCATAGATTTGGACCGGGAATATTATGAGGCATACTACAACAGAGGCCTGTTATATGTGAAATTCGATAAGATGGAAGAGGCTGTTGACGATTTTAATGTATGTATCGCTTTGGATGAAAATAACGAGTTAGGGGTAAAATATCGTGCCGGAGTGCAGATAGACAAGCTGTCTGTAAGTATAGATTAAAAATGAAGAAACAGTGAAAACTGAAAACGCTTCCCTCTTTCAAGAAGGAAGCGTTTTATATATTATTCGAATATCAGCGATCTGCCGACTAAGGGATTGAACTCTTTAGCTCCGGGTTCTTCGAGAGGTGTCCCGAAAGGCATTTGAGCCACTAGTTTCCATTTCGGATTCAGTGCCCATGTGTGGATAACTTCTTCATCAATCAGCGGATTGTAATGCTGGAGGGAAGCACCAAGTCCGGCATCTTCAAGCATTGTCCAGATAGCAAATTGATGCATAGCCGATGTGTGCTGCGACCATACCGGAAATTTGTCACTGTAGGTAGGAAAAGCATTCTGCAACTCTTCTACAACAGTGTTATCTTCAAAAAAGAGAACTGTTCCATAGCCGGATGCAAAACAGTTGTCTATTTTTGACTCTGTCGACTTGAAATTATCTGCCGACAACTTTTTGCGTAAAGTTTCTTTAACTATATTCCATAATTTCTTATGGTGGTCGCCCAACAGCAATACCGTACGTGTGCTTTGCGAGTTGAAAGCAGAAGGTACATTCTTAACAGCCGTATCAACAACTTCCTTTATTTGAGAATCACTAATTGGTGATGTATTGCTCAATGAATAATAAGAGCGGCGATGCTCTATCGCCTCTTTAAAGTTTCGTGTCATAGATAAAATTCTTTTAAATATATTTATATTGTTCAAAGTTTAGCTTTCCTACCGGAAAAGCCTTTTTTCAAACTATTGATTCACTTGATTTCGTTTGTTCATTTAACAAAGAATCTTATCCATTTGTTTTTAGCCACATAATTTTTTTACTATGTTTGCAGCACAAAAAATTACAAAACGATGTTTAATAATCAACTGTTCAGGGTATTATTCGACCCTACAATAAAGATAGACAAGCGTACCTATCGGGGTGGACTTATATTCCTTCTATTTTTTGTCCTTCTGAGTACATTTTTTAGTTTTCAGTACTCAATATTTGATGTGTTAAGGCAATTTAACGGCTATTCTTTCGGAAAAGGATTTTCAGGTATTTTGAAAAATCTGACAGACGATTATCGTTCCTATTCGGCCATACTTTACCTTATTCCCCTCAGAGATATACTGATTGTGATAGTTTTTGTTGCTTCCATAACTCTCTCTGTTAAAAGATGCAAGGCGTTGGAACTGCCCGGTTGGATAGGCTGGATTGCGGGCATATTGACATACATGGCATACTGGGCATTAGCTACGTATATCGTACCAGCAGGATCTTTCTTTGTGTTTTTTAGTTTCGACACATGGATATGGTTGTGTCTGCTTCCGGGGATAGCAGTGGTTTATTTCTTGTTGAGAGACGATGCAAAAGATACAAAAACGGCTGATTTATTTCCCATCCCCAAAAGTTTGGATATTGAGTCTTTCTTCAAATATTTTTTCTGGTTGGTGGTTGTGTATTTCGGTATATTTATTTTGTTCGATATAATAGCTTTGTTCAGAGTAACAATCCCTGTTTCTGTTGTGACTATCAAGTATGCGGTGTTTGTTTTTGGTTTTGCCTTTTTACTGATAAAACGAATAAAATCGACCTCTTTGAATAAACGACTTGTTTTCGGAATCTTTGGTGTTTTAATCGCTCTGGAAATAGTATATATGTTGCTATGGACTTTAGATTTGGAGAGTGGACGTATAGCGTATCTACCCGAATTTTCGTCGTTTCTTAGCTTGATGGAATACTGTGCCATCGTTTTGACGGTTGTGATCATTGCCCAGCCGGATGGTGATGAGACAGGAGGGATTAAAACTAATTTTTATATCAATAACCGGATTTTGAGATCGTTGCTGGATTATCGTGGAACTATCAGCAACAGAGGGTATTTGGCCGGGCTGAGCATCGTGTTCTTGTGCGTTGCTGCATATAATTTGGCGTTTAATCAGATATGTATCAGTAGTTTGTTCAATAATTTCATAAACGAGGGCGAGACAAGCAATCTTCTGAATGAGTTTCCTCTGCAACATTTATATTTGGCTGTGATTTTCTACTCAACATTTGTTCTGACCATTAAGCGTGGGCGGGCACTGCGTATGCCGGTCTTGATTGGCGGAATAATAGGGGCTGTTATATACATGGCATTTTACATGTTGAAGGTATTAAATCAGATGATTCTCCTGAATTGGTCGAAACTGGTTGCTCGCGACCCGTCGCTATCCTTGTTCCGTGACCTTTTCTCTATGTGGGGGTATGTCATTATGTTCGGATTGGCTATTGGCGCGATTGTGCTTCTGTCTCAAAAGCTGAAAAACGAAATGGATGACTACAACGAAGACGAAGATTTTTCTTTCTATCGGATGACATCGGAGGTGTTTCTTTTCAAGCGGATGACATTGGCAATAGCTATGGTTGCAGTTGTTTTAACGATGGTCTTGATTTATAAAGTGAGCGGCAGCCTGTCGATGATGATTCTTCGAGCTTTCGTCGTGGCAATATTGGTATTCATCTCCATGAATGTTTATTACCTGTTAGACAGGGCGAAGGATGCGGCGTTGCATCTCTGGAAGATATGGATAGGCGTGGTTCTTTTCATTGGTTTGGGCATAGCTTTTCACTTTACGCAAAACAATGTTTATATATTGATCGACCACCTCATTCTGGTATTGTGGTTTTGGGTTATTTTTCTTCCGTCTGCCAATCTGGAGGAAGAAAATCACGCTAGTTTATAGTACTTTAACTTTTGATAAAAGAATAATATTGTCAGAATTACCAATTTTTGGTAACTTTGAGAAAACATTGAAAAGTTATGAGAAAGAACACCTCTGTATCGCTCGGAAATTATTTTGAAAATTTTGTGGAAAATAAAATTTCTCAAGGTCGATATAAAAATGCAAGTGAAGTTATCCGTGCAGGGTTAAGGCTTTTGGAAGAAGAAGAGAATCGTGCATCTGTTCTGAAAAATGCACTTCAGGAAGGATTAGATAGTGGAATAGCAACAGATTTTGATTCGAAAGAACATCTGGCGCTATTGAAAGCTAAAAGACGTAATGGCTAAATATCATTTTACGAACAAGTCGGTTGAAGATTTATCATCCATCTGGAATTATACCTTTGACACATGGTCGGAAAAACAAGCGGATCTGTATTATGAAATGCTGATAAGTTCTTGTCAGACGATAGCTGAAAAGCCGAGATGCGGAAAAAATTATGAGGAAATATCAGAAAATATCTACGGATTCAGAACCTATAAACACATAATATTCTACAAAATAATAACTCATGAAGAAGTTGAGATTGTGAGAATTTTACATGAAAGCATGGACTTGAAAAGCAGAATTGACGAATAAAGATGCTCTCCCGAAATAAACCTTTCTTACGAAATGTCGTCTATAGTACTTTAACTTTTGATAAAAGAATAATATTGTTAGGCTTTGAAGCGCTTCTGTTAATGCCTATCGGGTTGCAAACCCGATAGAACGGCAAGGCTATTTACGTTTTTCGGAGTTTGTAACTCCGAAGTTATTATAGTTTGGGTTTGTAACCCAGAGGATGCTAATGTGTGGTTTGTAATTTGATAAAACTTATAGCTATCTTAGTAAAATGATAAATATTCAGTATCGAACAACTAAAGATCTTTATTTTATAACCATGACTGTTGTAGATTGGGTTGATATCTTCATTCGTCCATGTTACAAGCATGTTATAATAGAATCGTTGCAGTATTGTCAACAAAACAAAGGGCTTGAAATATATGCTTGGGTACTTATGAGTAATCATCTGCACATGATTGTTGGCATAAATGATGATAATGAACTTAGTAATGTCCTTCGTGATTTTAAGAAATATACTAGTAAGAAAATACTAAGTATATTAGAAGTAGATAATAGTGAATCTCGGCGTGAATGGATGCTCAATCGTTTTAAATACGCTGCATTGAATGACAAGAAAACGAAGAAATATCATTTTTGGCAAAATGGCAATGATGTACAAGAAATCTATACGGTCGACTATTTACGCCAAAAATTAGATTATATTCATCAAAATCCCGTTGTGGCAGAGTTTGTTAATCGCGCAGACGATTATAGATACAGTTCTGCGATAGACTATAGCGGCAACAAAGGTTTGATAGATGTCATTGTTATATAAAATCAGAATTTGAAATTCTGCTGTTAATGCCTATCGGGTTGCAAACCCGATAGAACGGCAAGGCTATTTACGTTTTTCGGAGTTTGTAACTCCGAAGTTGTTATAGTTTGGTTTTGTAATTCAGAGAATAATATTGTCGGGCTTTGAAGTGCTTGCGTTAATGCCTATCGGGTTGCAAACCCGATAGAACGGCAGTTTTTTAATAAGCCTTCTTTATCGTCAAAATACAAAGATTTGTCAAAAATTATGTATATTTGTCATTGAGTAGCCTTCGCTCCTCGAACGTTGTTTCTGAAAGTAACGAAGGATCTAAAAAAAACAGATGCTTCGTGCTGCTCAGCATGACAAAAAGAAAACAAAACACCGAAACAATGAAAAAAATACTGACCCTGTTGTTGCTCGCCACCCTGTTTGTTGCTTGTGGCGATGATGATGAAAAGCCAGAACCTGAACCACAACCTACCTACATTGACAACAAACTGATAGAAGGGGAGTGGTACTGGATACAAGCTACAGACTCTGTTGTATATACCTTTGAAAACAATAATGCTTCCAGAAAAACAATCGAAAAATATATCCTTGTTCAGATATCTTCTTATGATTATGGGGTCTATAAGCTTACTGATGAATATATTTATTACCCGGAGAGAGGCGATTGGAAAAGTAAATACTATCTGAAAGAAGATTCTTTGTGGATTTATAATGGAGATACTCCGGTAAAATATATACGGGTGAAATAAAAATAAATCCCACTTATGTGGGATTATTTTTATGGCATTAATATAAGTTCGCAGTTTGCCGCACCTTTTGTGTCTATTGTTACGTTTATGGGCATATAGTAGTTACCATCAATAATAACAGGATATCTTTCTTTAAAATTATATAAGTCTACACTGTCAAATTTTACGGAACATTTTATCACAATAGGGTTTTTTAGAACTTTTTGGTAAAACTCATAATATTTATTGAGTAAGCCATCGGGAGTTCCAAAATGAAGAAATTCATTAAAAATACCAGACTTGTAACTAATATCTTCTTCTCCTATAAATTCTTTCTCTCTCAATACCCTTGTAGTCACCGAGTTTACGCTTGTTTTGTCGTTTTCTTTATCTATTTCGAAAAGCTTAATCTTGGCATACTCGTTTTTCCCTTTCCACATCTGGTTTATATCAATAGGCTCCGATATATTGTCTGTTGCCGAGAAGGGTAGCGCCACTATTTCTTTAGGGCCTTCGGGTATCGCGTTGTTTTCGAGGGGGAGTATTCCGTCGGCATCGGTAACCACGTCTTTGTCATTCTTATACTTGAATGTATTTTCCTGAGCATAGTCGCTGTATGTGTACGAAGTGGTGATGCGTCCCGACCCGCTATCCAAAATTCTGTGCGTCCAGTCTTCTGCTTTATCTTTTTCAAGATACATATCGTCTATTGCCAGAAACTGAATTTCATTGTCTTTGTACATATCATAATACGCAAACAGACCATACATATTCATCACAGCTTTCAGAAAATCGGTAACTTTCATGTCGGGTAGGTTGGGCGTGATGTAGTATTTTCCATTCATGCCAAACCAGGTCTTTGCTAGGTTTATCCTATAATCACCCTTTATCAAAACTTCGTCCGGTCTTGAAGTGCTTGCGTTAATTATCTCTTCCTCGTCGTTCAACGAAGTAGCGAAATTCAGATGGCGATACACACTGTCGTCGTCGTTCACAATATACATTTCCATCCAAGAGGCGGTAGCATAATCAATATCAACATCTTTGGTCCTATCAAACTCAAATACCTCGTCGATGTTTACGGTGGCTTTGTTAGTATCGGCACTATATGGAATTCCATAATAGCGGATATCTTCATCGGTACTGAGTTGGTGGGTGATGGCAAGCCTTTTTCCATCGGGAACATCTTTCAATGTCACAGGTCCTTTCAATGCCAGAGTATAGCGTCCTGAATATCCTATACGGAAAAGGCTCTGCGTCATCATTCTGTCCTTAAAGTTTCCCGAACCGTTTTTGTTGGGAAAAGGAGTAGCTGCTACTTCTTTTTTATTGGCAGACCGTAAGTAGAAAGTTGCTTCAGCTCCTTCACTTTGGCTTTCAATGGCATTGTAATCGAGTAGGGGAATCCAAGTTTTAGTAAACACCGAATAGAACCGGTCGGGTATATCGAAAGATACATTGGTGCTGTTTACTATAAGATCTAATATGTATTGTATTGTCACGCTGGGGTATACGTACTTCATGGGGTTATGTCTATACTTTGTGATGCCATTAAACCCTCTCCCCAAATCGACACGTATAAATCCAGCCTGCTCGGTATCGGAACTTTTCAGAAAAGTTGAATCGGAATTCCAATCTACGCAATGCTCTTTGTTCAGGTCACGAAGATTTATGTCTTTAAGTTTTTGCAGATTAATCGGGTTGCCCCAAAGAACCTGAAGCTCAATGTTATTTTCGTTAACCCCCAACAGAGAACATTCTCCTTTGATAAACGGAAATCCGTCTCGATATTCCAATATTTCATGTTTCTGATAAGGAAACTTGCCTCTGACATCCGGCATATCGGTGTTGCCGATAATGGCAAGGTTGCGAGCTGTTTTGGGCAATTTGTAAGTGGTTGTCCTATTACCAAAAATTTTAGTTAAATCTCGGAATATGGGAGATGTGAAAATGTAACCGATTTCGCTCGATTCTTCCACATCCACTCTTTTGTTGTTTATGTATACTTCTCTCATAATTTAGTTACAAGTTACGAGGCGCAAGTTGCTTGCGCCACATTTACGTTATTTACTTTTAATTTTTTACTTTTCATTTCTAAAGTTTTTGTGTAAATACGTCGGGCATAACGAGGGTGAACTCGAAATCTTGCAGATGCTGGTTGCTCTTGCCGAAAGTTCCTGCTTGAGTTTTCACACCTACCCATTTCGATCGGTCTGTGCTCCTGTTATAATCCACAAGCAAATCGACAACAGGCGATTGCACCATCTGCGAGAGGAAATCGAATGTGTTGGCATCAACCAACGAAGCATAAAGCTGAATGCTCTTTTTCACTTCCTTGCCTATGGGTTTTCCTGTTCCGGGGTGATATCCGTTGTTGTCATCAAGGCTTACTGAGGTGAAATACTGGTCAAAAACAACACTGCTATCGGAAGTTTGTGTCGATTCGCCTTTTTTGTGAAAGAGGTAATAGTTCCACTCGCCATAACGGTTTATCCACCGCAGATAGAAGCCATCTTGCTGACAATCTTCCACATCAATGATAATGTTAATGTCATTTACCGCCTCTTTGCGGAATGTGTAGTCGAACGTATAGTCGAAAAGACTGGCTTCCTGTCCGGCTTCGGGTTTACCAAGAATAGTTATTACAGACTTTTTTGAATGCGATTCTGCAATATATGGATGAATGTAAGTGTTATATTTTCCTCCTTCAAAATAGTCGTCTTTTTCACCATCTATTACCATCGAATAAGTTCCATTGGGCAGATATAGAGGAACCGAAAACGGATATCCTTTAAACATCGTCAGGCGCTTGCTTTGGGTGTATGTTTCGCCAATTTGCAATGCTCCCCAAATGACAGGGACATCAATATACGTGCTAGGTCCTTGCCAAATCATTACAGTCATATCTATATTTTTTATCAATTCATTGTCTACTCCTCCTACCGAATTGACGAACTCGTTCCGGTCGAACATTGAGCGTACAATCCCCGAAATGTCGAATGTGACCCTGTTTTTCCCGTCCTTATTTTTTATTGTATTTCTATTCAGTGTTACAGTATTCAAAGTATCACCTTCTTTTTTTGTGATATTCAATAACATCTGCCTTTTGTGAGGAGTCTCTACTATTATGGGCAAGGGGTTGAAAGCAAAGCCCAGTTCGGGATATATAATCGTAGCCAAAACTACGCCGCTAACTATTATTTCTTTTGATTTCATCTTGAGTTTACTTTAAATATTGTATAATTTTTTCTTCTTCTTTTTTATATATTTCCTCTTTTTCATCTTCGGTCAAATCGTCCATGTCACGGGGTTTGTTCAGGCTGAACCCTGCTTCGGCAATGCTGCGAGCCATTTTTCCCCGGAGGCTTTTTGCGCCCCGATCTTCGGGCGATAGTTTCGGCTGTTGGTCTTCCAATTCCTTGCGCATGTAGGGAGCTTTGCGGAGAGCTGCGCCACGTTCGGTTATCCACTCGTCGATGGTTTCGGAAAGGGACTTTCGTCCTTTTGCTATCTTCATGTCTTTCAGAGGATTTGGGCGCAATCGCCGACCGATTCTTTCAACTGCACCTCGATAACGATGCCTGTAAGGTTGGCATCCAGAAAATCGTACACAACGGAATACGGAACATCTTCAACCACAGGCTGAAACAGTCCCGAACGATTAACTTCGAGAATAAATTTCTTGGCATAGCCTTTCATCCGATTCACTGTCACTTCGTTTTCCGAACCTTCAAAATCGAGGTCGGCTTTATCCATGAAAGCAATGAGGCATTTGGGATAATCGCGAAGATTTCCGTTTTTGTTGCTGAGGTCGCCCGCTACGGGTAACACATTGACGCACACCGGTAAATCGGCAAACTCGATATTCGAATTTGCTCGGGTCCAGTCATTAAATTCGTAGTGCAAACCGCCGATGCTATCGACAATCTGCCTGATTTTTGTTTCTACCATGTAGTGTTGAAATTTTTAGAAGTAAGTTATTTGTGTTTAGCTTTTCGTTCCATCAGTTTCCTGTAGTTTTCTTGAAACTGGTTGTTGTCGTGGTCTATCTTCATAGCCTGATAGATACGCATCCAATTGGTTTGAAACACTTCTTCGTGATCGGTGATTCCCATACGTCGGGCATACCAATCGGCCGTACCGAAAAACCCGTGATCCATTTTCCCAATTCCGGCCTGAATCTCCTCGGGAGTCGGTTTGTGACGAATGGCTTCGAATAGTTTGGTGATTCTTTCAAGTCCTTCTTTCACATGCCACACGAAGCGCAGGCAATCGGCGGCTTTTTCTTTCATGAGGTTTTCTTCTTCTATTTTCAGGAGGATCCAAAACGAGCGAATGAACAAATCGCCCACTGTTTGCATGCTTTGCAATTGGCAAAGTTGCCCGAATAGCAGCTCGTTAAAATCGAGATTGAACTCATCTTTCAGAGGCAGGTCTTTGACACTGTCGAGAATGGCTTGCATTTCTTCGTCTCCCGTGTTGAAAGTATCGAGCATCGAGAGGAAGTCTTTGTACTTGGTTTGTGTTGTAATGTGCATAGTTTAATTATATTAGGAAAAGAAGTTTGTGTTCTTTCTAATATAAGTAAAAAATACGATATTTCAAAGAGTAAGTGAATAAGTTTTTCAGTAAATCCGATTGATAATTCCACGCACTTTTAAACTTTTGTTAATTTTGCTAGTCTTAGCATATATAAACTGAAAACTATATAACCATGAAAATTACTGCTTATAAAAAACTTTTCTCTTATTGCATTATTGTTTTCGTTGGCATGCTATCTATGGCTTCTAGTTGTGAGAGTGGAGAACTTGATGATAGTTGGAAAAATGACATTAAAAAAGATATTTATTATATCAGATATGAAACAAGTATAAATGGAAAGCCATTATATAATTTTGATGGTCAATATATAAGGCGTGAAACTAGTTCTACCGGAAAGCCATTATATAACTTTGACGGTCAATACATAAGGCGTGAAGCTAGTTCTACCGGAAAGCCATTATATAACTTTGATGGTCAATACATAAGGCGTGAAACTAGTTCTACCGGAAAACCTATTTATAATATAAGAAAAGGAGAATGAGGCTGTCTAAACAGCCTCGTTATAACATTTACAGCGTCCTATACTGTTCTAAAACCTGTATTCTCTTATTAGTATTGTTAATTTCCTCTACAGAAACCACGGGATTGGGCATCTGCTCTAAAGCCCTAGCAAAAGATTTTGCAAGCATTTCTTCACCCATCACCTGAGCGGTTATGTTCCCTGATGGAATGGGCACACCTCCGCCAAGTTGGTTAAAAGCAGAAAGCACAGGACCAAACAGGGATGTAGCACTTGCGGTGAGTACGCTTTCTCCGTTGCTAAGGAATGTAGGAATACTATCGGATGTACCTGAACCGGGACCTGTGACTAATCCACCTTCGGCAAATTCTGCAATTTTTTTATCTGCTTCTTTGATTGTTTTTTTTGCTGTAGCTATGGATGTCATGACTGCTGCTATTGAAGGAGCAATAGCTATTACATTGGCAGGAAAAGGACCGGCACCCTGTGCAGCAACAACCGCTGCCGATATAGCCTTAGCTGTATCTAAAGCAACCTGTACCCAAGCTAGTTTCTTCTTTTTTTCTAAAGATTTTTTTTCATCATCTTCAGAATTTACAATTAAATCAGATAGAGCAGAGAAAACTTTTTGCGAATGCCCTGTTATTTCGTCAATCCTAGTCCAACGAGCTTTAAGTAAATCATCCTCCGATTTTTCTATACTCTGATCTATTCCATTCAGTTTTTGAGCAAATTCTTCTTTTGCAATCAGTCCTTCTTCATAATATAATTGAGTTATTTCCTTATCTTGCTGTAATTGTTGTAGTTTTAACTCTGCCGCCCATACTTTATTTGTTCCTGCCTGTTTTATTTTTTCTTCATAAGCCTTTGCATTTGCAGCGATCTCCGCAGCTAGATTCTTTTCTGTTTCAGCAGTCATAAGTGCATTATATTTTGCATTGATAGCTACCACATCAGCCTCTGTTTTCTCGGCTTCGGCTATTTCGTTCTCTCTTTTTATCCTTAACTCTTCCAGTGTTATTTTCAAAGCGGCCATGGAACCTGCTTTTAGTGCCGCTTTCTTATTTTCCAAATCAACTTCGTAGAAAGATTTTTTTATTTTATTGTCTTTATCAAGACTTTCATTGGCATCTTCCATCAATTGTTTCGCTTTGGTAGCAGTAAGCAGGTTGAGATCATCAACAGTATTGTTATAGCTTTTTTGTATATCTTGCTTTTGTTTCGATGTAAGATTTTCTATACTTAGTTCTTTTTCTTTAGCCTCTTCCAATACTTTTAGCTGTTCGGCATGAAAAGTCCTGATTGCGTCAGCTTCTTCAGTCCAGTTCCTTTTTGGTTTTTCTCCTTTTTCCTGCGCATCTTTTTTTTCTTTAGCTTCTTTCTCGGCTTTCGATATATATTCAATACCATTTACGCTAACACCAACCTGCTCGGAAACATTTTTTTGTTTATTTTCAGTTTCTTTCTTTTCCGCAATTTGCTTTTCTTCTTTTGCTTTTTTATGGGATTCAGTCTCTTCTTTAAGCGTTTGTTGATATGTAGCGCTATATTCTTTTAGACTTTTGATATTTTCACCGAAAACCTTTTTCGGAGTTTCCATATTATATCCCACTTTTGCTGCATATTTTTTCTGAGCCTCTGTAGCTTTCTCTATATTGCTCTGGTATGCTTCTATTTGAATTAAGGCTCGATCTTTTTCCTTGCTACTCATGCTTTTCAGATTCTTATTCAGATCATTTATCTTTTTTTGATTTGTTTCGATAGTTTTACCAAATCCGTCATAAGTTTTTTTGAATTCTTCCATATCTTTCTTATGATGACTAAGTTTAGTAGAGGCTTTCTTATACACTACAGAATCTTCTATATTCTTTTTTTCTAAATCGTCTATTCCTTTTTTAAGATCTTTTATTTGCTTTATAGACTCTCGATAATTAATATTAGAATAAATAACTCTTTCGTCTGCCATAATGTTTGTGTAATTTAAGTTTATAAAATCTGTGTCTTTCTAATATAAGAAAAAAAATGTAGGATTCAAAAGTTTAATGAAAGATATTTTCAGTTAGATTAGCTATCTTTAGCCAAAATTTTAAGAAAAGGATGGCAACACCATATTTACAGGTCGACGGACTTACCAAAAGTTTTGGCGATTTGGTTCTGTTCGGAAATATATCTTTTGGCATTGCCGAAGGTCAGCGCATAGGTTTGATAGCCAAAAACGGAAGCGGGAAAACAACTTTACTCAACATTTTGGCAGGAAAGGAGTCTTACGATGAAGGCTCGGTGGTCTATCGTCGCGATTTACAAGTGGCATACCTTGAACAAGACCCGCAATTTCCGGAAAACATCACCGTACTTGAAGCCTGTTTTCAATCGGAAAATGACGTAACCAAATTGATTGCAGAATATGAGCGAGTGATGGAATCGGACGATCATAGCACACTGGATGAGGTATTATCGAAGATGGATAACCTCAAAGCATGGGACTATGAGCAACGGGCAAAACAAATTCTGTCGCAGTTGAAAATCAACAATTTTGACCAGAAAATTTCGGAACTATCAGGTGGACAGCTTAAACGTGTTGCCCTTGCAAATGTACTTATCACCGAACCCGACCTTATCATTCTGGATGAGCCAACCAATCACCTCGACCTCGAAATGACCGAATGGCTCGAAGAGCATCTTCAACGTTCGCGCCTCAGCCTGTTGATGGTGACTCACGACCGTTATTTTCTTGATCGTGTTTGCTCCGAAATTTTTGAAATAGATCAGAAACAACTATATCAGTATAAAGGAAATTACTCCTACTACCTTGAAAAAAGGCAAGAACGGGTTGAGGCTCAAAACGCAGAAATAGATCGTGCCAACAATCTGCTCCGTAAGGAATTGGATTGGATGCGCCGTCAGCCTCAGGCTCGAGCCACAAAGGCAAAGGCTCGCATCGATGCTTTCTACGATTTGGAGAAAAAGGCACAGCAGGCCCGTGACGCAGGCAATGTGCAACTGCAAATGAAAGGTTCGTATATTGGTAATAAGATATTTGAAGCCAAACATATATATAAATCGTTCGGCGATTTGAAAATCCTCGAAGATTTCAACTATGTCTTTTCCCGTTACGAGAAAATGGGCATCGTGGGTAATAACGGTACAGGCAAATCGACTTTCATTAAGATGCTGATGGGGGAAGTGCTGCCCGATAAAGGCGAGTTCGATATTGGTGAAACCGTCAATTTTGGATATTACAGTCAGGATGGTTTGCAGTTTGACGAGCAGATGAAAGTGATAGATGTGGTTCAGGACATTGCCGAAGTGATTGATTTGGGCAATGGCAACCGCCTCACCGCCTCACAGTTTCTTCAACATTTTCTTTTTGCCCCCGAAAAGCAGCATAATTATGTTTACAAGCTATCGGGAGGAGAAAAACGCCGGCTCTATCTTTGTACGGTTCTGATCAAAAATCCGAACTTTCTGGTTTTGGACGAACCAACAAACGATTTGGATATTGTCACACTGAATATTTTGGAGGAATACCTTCAGTCATTCAAAGGATGTGTGATTGTGGTATCGCACGACCGCTACTTTATGGACAAAGTAGTGGATCATTTGTTAGCGTTCAGAGGAAATGCACAAATCAAGGACTTTCCGGGCAATTATTCGCAGTATCGTGAATGGAAAGAGGTGCAAGACCTGCTTGAAAAGGAAGCAGAAGACGCTGCTAAAACTAAGGATGTGAAAGTAAAAGCAGAATCGCCCGTAAAGAAAGAAGAAAAGACAAAACTGTCATTCAAAGAAAAACGGGAATTTGAAGAGCTGGACAAACTTATTCCCCAATTGGAAGAAGAGAAATCCTGCTTAGAAAATGAACTTTCGAGCGGAACACTATCTACCGAAGATTTACTGGCAAAGTCGAACCGCATCAGCGAGTTGATTGACGAAATTGATGAGAAAACAATGCGTTGGATGGAACTCAGCGAATGGGTGTAAAAATCGGAATATGAAAAATATCATTCTTCTATCAATAGCAATTATTTTCACATTGACCACATGCAATCAGAACAAAAATGTGCACGGTGAGATTGAAATAGAGTGGACTGATAAACTTTCCGCTGATTTTTCGTTCACCGAAAAGTGGTCTTATCCCGAAGGAATATATGAAAACGAATTCGGGCAACTGATCTGTGACGGATTTTGTCCTCCCGAAGTTGCTGGTATGTATGATGATATTGGCAGGATTAAGGAGGATTCGCTAAATCGTTACTATCGGTTAGTTGATACCACTCATCAACATCACACAATCGAATCAGACGCTTGGACATACGAGTGGGCAGGAACGGATTTTATCACTGCCAATCGGGTAGACCATGATACTGTGGTTTGTTTCACGCATAATAATGCAGCTACACATAGTTCGCTGAATTTGAAAATAATAGGTGATAAATGTATCCCGACAATCGAACTAAACAGCACAACCCTTAATCAGGGTGCAAAGATATACACCTGTAAATCAGGACAAATACAAATAGATTCTGACTTATGGAATAAAGGCTTCATGAAGGCTGAGTTTAATTTCATATTCGACAATACAGAAAATCCCGAGCAAGCGATGTACTGGAAAGGGAAAATATACACGAAAATCAACAAATAAGGTTAGTTCAGACATGCGTGTTCCGAACTAAAAATAGACTCTATGACATACGAATCGATAAAAGAATCATATCAGATAATCAGCAGGGAGAGAGGAGAAGAACTATCCCGACTAAAAAAAGTAATCTTTCAGGTAGGCTCGGCTCGTTTGGTTGTGGCAATTGCTGCGGCTGTGGGTTGTTATCTTTTTTGGGGAAATACACAGGCGGTTGTTTTGTCGCTGGTTATTGCCGCAATTATTTTCCTGTCGTTACTGACTTTCCATAGCAGGCTTTTTCGCAAAAAACGCTATTGCGAATTGCAAATAGAAAACGCTGAAAATGAACTGAAAGCTCTTTTCTATGATTTTTCAGCCTTTGATGGTGCGCCCGAAAAAATAGATGCGGAACATAGTTATAGCCTCGATTTGGATTTGTTCGGAAACCGTTCGTTTTTTCAGTCTATCAATCGCTCTGTTACATCTTTCGGAAAAGAAGCCTTATCTTCAAGCGTTCTTTATCCACAAAAAGATGCGGGCATAATAAAAGAGAAACAAGAAGCCATAAAAGAACTGTCTGAGAAAATGAAACTAATGCTTCATTTCCGAACCATAGGGCAAATGTCGGACATAGACAACCTGAATGTGAAAGACTTTGCGGAAGTTTTTTCACGTTCTCATTCTTTTTACAGAAAAAAACTGTGGACAGCACTGGTTTGTATTGTTCCCTGCCTGTATCTTATCTATTTTCTTCTTTATGGGTTCGGGGTTATTGAGGGGATATGGTTTATTCCACTCTATCTGTTGACACTGGGAATCAGTTTCATACCATCGAAAAAGATTGAACATACGCTGGCTATTTTCGATAAACGGTCGGCCATTCTTGATAAATATTCCAAACTATTTGAAATTATAGAGAATGAAGCATTTGAAAGCAAAATACTGAACCAAACACAGGAAAAACTGAAAGGGCATCAACCTGCATCGAAAGCTATTGCACGGCTGTGTACCTTTTATAGTTATCTGATGATGTCGTCTACCTATCCGTTGATTTTTCTCACCTATCCCATGCTGTTTTGGCATATAAGATATGCCAGACTGATAGAAAAATGGTCGGAAACTCACAAAAAAGACATACAAATATGGTTCAATGCAATGGGCGAATTTGACGCATTGGTGTCGCAGGCTACGTTTGCGTACAATCATCCGGACTACATTTATCCTCAGATGTCAACTTCTTTTGTTTTTGAAGGGAAAGCTCTTGGCCATCCTTTAATCAATAGGGATACGTGTGTCAGAAATGATGTGAATATAAGTAAGCAGGGATTCTTTTTGGTGGTGACGGGAGCAAATATGGCAGGAAAAAGCACCTATCTGCGTACCGTCGGAATCAATCATGCTTTGGCTAACATGGGCATGCCCGTTTGTGCCGAGAGGTTGATATTCTATCCCGGACAGTTGGTTACTAATCTCCGCACAGCCGATTCTCTGGCAGATAATGAATCGTACTTTTTCGCAGAACTTAAACGCCTGAAAATGATTATCGACCGCCTCCAATCGGGAGAAGAACTGTTCATCATATTGGATGAAATCCTGAAAGGAACAAACTCGGAAGATAAACAGCGGGGTTCTATTGCCTTGATGAAGCAATTGATAGGTTTAAAGACAAACGGTATCATTGCCACTCACGATTTGTTGCTGGGCTCGCTTGAAAGTGAATACCCCGAAAATGTGAAAAATTATCGTTTCGAGGCTGATATAAAAGACGATCATCTATCTTTTACCTACAAAATAAGGGAAGGTGTAGCGCAAAATATGAATGCCAGTTTCTTGATGAGGAAAATGGGTATAACAGGGATATAGCGTTTGGAAAAGGATAGAGTATTGGCAAATATTTTAGTTAGAATGTTGTATATTTGCAGCCATTATTACTAAACTACAATAAGTTATGGATTACAAGCAAAGGCTTTTGTGTATTTTGTTATGTATATCGTTTATTTTAACAGCTTGCGATAAAAGTAAAGAGATAGGACTCAGACTGTTGACTGAAGCTGAAATTTTGATAGAAACCAGTCCCGATAGTGCCTTGTTGCTATTGGATTCGGTTCCATATCCCAAAATACTGGATGATGAAGCATACCACAATTATATTCTACTGAAAACAAGAGCTAAAGACAAATGCTACAAAAGCATAGTGGACGATACTCTCATATACGAATCAAAGAATTATTTTCTTGGCAAAAACGATTTAAGAAAGCAAGTATTGGCTTCTTTATACAGCGGACGTGTTCAACACGAAAACAAACTTCTGAAAGATGCAATGATTTCGTATCTCGAAACTGAAAAAAGAGCCGAACACTTGGATGAAGATGCAATAAAAGGACTGATACAATCGCTTGTCGGCGAACTATATTATCATCAGGAAGTGTTTGAAGAATCCATCTCCAGATATAAAAAAGCTACGAAATATTTTAACAATGCAGGCGAACACAGAAATGAAGTATTGTCGTTGAATATGGTAGGATGCAGCTTTTTTTCGAAAGATGAAAAAGATAGCGCAAATATCTACTACAATCAGGCTTTAGAGCTGGCAGGGATATACAATTTGCCGGAAGATCAGGTAGATATAAGGATTAATATGGCAAATTTGTTAAGGAGAAAAGGTGATTTCGATACGGCTAAATCAGACTTGAGGCAGGCCATCCCTTATGTGTCTGACAGTGCGAAATATAGTATCATATATTATAATCTGGCAACAATATTCAGAGAACAACAAAACAATGACTCTACAAGCTATTATGCAAATGAGGCTTTGGGTTTCCTGAACGATAATGACGAAAAAAACAGTGCGCTACTATCAAAAATATATTCTTTACTATCTGTTACAGAGGAAAATAGGAATAATTACAAGCATGCATTAACGGAAGAACGTAACTCAAGCAAATATCTACGTTCATACCAATTGATGAATATGGATCAGGCTATTTTGGATGTACAAAAGAAATATAATTTTGAGTTAGTTCAGAATGCAAATAATAAACTCGTAATCCAACAACAGCAAAATGTTGTCATCATTCTTGTTCTTGCCCTCGGTGTAATCATTGCGATGTTTCTATATTACAGAAAATCAACTATTAATAAAAAAGAAAGACTGGAGGGTGAACAGAAAATTTATCAATTGAAAGAATTAGCCCGAAAATATGAAGATGAGAACACAGAAAACAAAGTTACGTTCAGGAATGTCCTTCTGAAACAGTTCGATATAATGAAGAAAGCCGCTTTGGTAGATGGTTATTTGCGGGATGATGAGAAAAAACAAAACGAAAAACTATTGAGAAAATTCAATGAGATAGTTTATGGTAAAGAAGGACTCGATTGGAATTTATTGTACCAGTCTATGAATGAACTGCACAACAAATTCTTTGATCATCTGAGAAATGCTTACCCTCAACTGGATGAATCGGAATTCAGAATATGCTGCCTGTCTTATGCCAACTTCAGCAATACTGAAATAGGCATGATAATGAAACTAAGCTTAAATACAATTCAAACAAGAAAAACTATCATTCGCAGAAAAGTAGGCATAAAAGGCTACGGAAATATGAATGATTATTTTAACGAAAAATTGGGAATAATTTAAGTTAATATTAAATATTAGCCAAAACAGGATTAATTAGACTCTTACCTGAAAAACTATATCCGACCAAATGTCTTGGTCGGATATTTTATTTATAATCAGATGCTTGTTGTTTTCTGGTTTCCTCAAAAAACTATATTCCACTAAAAATGTGTTCTCAATTACAAAGCCACGTACTAAGTTTGCATTAACCTTTTCGGGTTTTAAAACCTGTTATTTGTAGAAGTCGTCTCTCAAATTTCTAAGGTTTTTAATGAAAATGACATTACTTATTTATTTTACATATTTTAAATACTCTACTTTATTATGAAAAAATTTACTTTACTATTTTCACTCGTGGCATTGTCTTTTTTGGTTTCAAACACATTTGCTGCACAATCTGACAGTCAAATAGTTTTAGAAGAAAATCGTGATGGTTTAGGTCTTGTTGGCGAACTTATTGTGATAAGCCCTAGATCTTTATCTCTGGTAAAACCGGTTACGATTTTCGTAAATGAAGATAATGTAGAAATCAACTTTAATTCAACTTTGGGCTCTGTGGAAATTGCTGTAACGGACTCTAATGGCAATACAGTTTATAGCAAGAATGTCAATGCAGCAGCCAGAACAACGATTGACATATCTTTGATAGGCTGGTTGAGCGATACTTATACGCTTACTATAACTAATTCTAAAGGAAGAAAAACAACCGGAGTTTTTGAGTTGTAATCTATTCCGCAGGAAATTTTAAACGCATATATCAATTTTCGTTAGTTTGAAATATCCGGAATTCAGTTTCGTTTAAGCAGTGATTGCCTGAGACTCTGATTCCGGATATCCTTTTGAAAAAGTCAAAAAAGACGTTTTTTTTCAGCAGAAAAGTTATATAAAAACTATATAAGGGATAATGGAGATTAATAGTATGTGTTTGTTTATGAGTTTATTATGCACTTGGTGAACTAGACGAAAATCTATATCGGCAATCAAAACTCTTTTTTCTTGTTTATTGTCGTTGTAAGTTTGTCTTATGATAATGTGTCAATAAAAGATTGGAAAAATAAATTTAGTTCTTTTCTAAGTTAATTCACACAATGAGTATCGTAATATTCTGGCTAAATTTATTAGAAAGTTTTTCGATATTGGCAATATTACTTTAAGGTAGAATACACATCATTTTTCGTTAGTTTGAAATGCGTCCGGAATAACAGTCTTACTTGAGCAGTGATGCTTGGGATTTCTGATTCCGGACATTCTTTTTATCCACAGCCTCATCTATCAGCATGAAGCCACAAAAAAAGCCACACCGTTTCGGGTGTGACTTTCTTCTGAAATTTTATGTTTTACTCTTCAGTAGCACCTACTAATTCGGGATCGACCATAATGCGTCCACAATATTCGCAAACGATAATTTTCTTACCCATTTTAATATCCATTTGCTTTTGAGGTGGGATTTTGTTGAAGCAACCACCACAAGCGCCACGTTCGATACATACAATGGCAAGACCATTGCGGGTGCTTTTGCGAATTCTTCTGAAAGCCTGTAAGAGACGAGGTTCAATTTCGGTTTCCACGTTTTTTACCTCTTCTCTGATTTGTTCTTCCTGTTGTTTGGTTTCTGTTACGATTTCGTCCAACTCGTCTTTTTTCTGTTTCAGGTCGGCAGATCTTTCCGTCAACAATTCTTTGCTTTTTTCAACCTGTTCGCTCAGATTTTTCGAGTCTTGTGTAAATTCCCGTATTTTTTTCTCGGCAAGTTCTATTTCCAACGATTCAAATTCAACCTCTTTGCTTAGGTGGTCGAACTCTCTGTTGTTGCGAACATTGTCGAGTTGTTCTTTATACTTCGAAATTTTCATTTCGCTTTCTTGTATCTTTTGTTTCTGTTGGCTGATAGATGCTTCTGCATTTTTAAAATCGGCTTCAAACTTACCGATACGAGTATTCAAACCCACAATTTCATCTTCAAGGTCGGCAACCTCAAGAGGAAGTTCGCCTCGTAATATTTTGATTTTATCTATTTCCGATAATTTTTCCTGAAGGCTGTAAAGTGTTCTCAATTTTTCTTCAACCGTTACTTCCTTTTCTTTTTCTTCTTGCTTTTTTGTCATAATTTCAAAAGATTTTATATTTAATTGTTATACCTCAATAAAAAAATGCAGTAATAGAACAACAATTGTTTTGTTCATTTACTACATTCGTCACAGTCCGACAGGAACCAGTCAACCATCTTTCTGTTAGATTTTTTCAAAATTCAAACCGACCCAGTCAATTTGTAGACGCAAATATATAAAAATAATGAGCATTTGTCAAATTTGATGTTCTATATAATCTTGAAATACTTGAAAAAACGTAAATTTGTAGCTCTTTTCAATATTTTTTTACGACATTAGGGAGTGCAACATAAAATCAACGGGATAGTCCTGAATACAATCAATTACAACGACAAATATATTCTTGTCCAAGTCTACACCGAACAATTTGGGCGGGTCACTTACATGGTGTCTAAAGCCAAAAGCAAGAGTTCGAAATTTCATCGTAGTTTTTTTTCGCCACTCACTGTTCTGAACATGGAAGTGGAGCATCAGACGAGCCGCAGTATTCAGCGGATAAAAGAGTGCAGGATAGAATTTACTCAAAATTCTATTGCCTATGATATGACTAAAACGTCGATCGTATTTTTTCTATCCGAATTTTTGTCGAAAATATTGAAAGAAGCAGATGAAAATCCACCTTTATACAAATATCTGAGATATTCGCTCGAAATGCTTGAGTCGAGCAATAAAAGTGTAGCAAACTTTCATCTGGTGTTTATGCTCAAGCTGACTCGGTTTCTCGGTTTTTATCCGAATCTTGAATCTTACGCCACCAACTCGTATTTCGACCTCATGAACGGGGAATTTTGTATAAGACAGCCTTTACACAATCATTATATAAAACGGGACGAGAGTTTTGTCCTGTCTCATTTGGCACGTATTTCGTTCGAAAATATGCACCATTTTCAATTTTCGAGAAATGACCGCACCAACATTATCAACCGCATGTTGGAGTATTACCGGATTCATCTGCACGATTTTCCCGCACTCAAGTCATTGGATATATTACACGAACTGTTCTAGGTGACCGGTGTGTCTTCTACCCTTATTTTATGTTATAAGCCTTGCTGCCTGACTTGTTGACTGTTTTAGGTGAACCTTTATATTTTATTGATCCCGTTCCGTTGAGCGCAGCATCGAGGCGTTGAGCAACCCTGACTTTTATATTTCCCGAACCGTTAATCTTACAATTTGCCACCTGTAATTTCAGTCCGTTCGCATCAATATTTCCGCTACCATTAATCAGCAGTCTCCCTGATTCGGCTTCACCTTTCATCTTGATATAGCCCGAACCATTGATAGATGCCGAAACGGGTCCTAGCTTGATATCTTTCATTTCGATTTTTCCGGAGCCATTAAGTGTAACCTCCGATAGAAATGGCGATTCTGCATAAATGGTGCTGCGTCCATTGTTTTTGAGGATCAGCTTACGTTCCTTTATTTGGTAAAATGTAGTTTCGTCTATCCGTACATACGATTGCCCTACTTTGCTCTGAGCGCAAACCACATCGGACGAGCCTTGAATAATAATCTCGTCAAACTCTTCAACAAACAGGTGCTTGTAGCGGGTGTTGTTATTTCCCGCATCTTTGTTCGATGAGCATGAAACCATGCTTAGCACAAGAAAAAGTAATGCAATGTTTACTGCGATTTTTTGCTTCATGTTGCTTTTATTACGTTGAAAGCGAATCAAACATCTAAAAAATAGATACTTCGACGTTTTCAGGATGAAAAAGTGTACAAAACTAGAAACTCAAGATGATTTCAACAATGTTTTTGCACAAAATCTGACTGCAAATTCGTGTTAATAATCTGGATTAATGCTATATTTGTCTAAATTCAACTAATTCATGCCAATCAGTATTTGGTTTTTATAATGAAATGTTGGTTTAGATTGTACAATATCTTTTCAGTAGGGGCGAATAAACATTCGTCCTGATTTCGGGCGTATGTCAAAAGTAAGGACACATCCCCCTACAATCGTTGTTATCGAGTCTAAATCAACGTTTTCGACTACTGAATCGCATAAATAACTTAAAGCTATGATATACAAATATTGCGGAAAAAGCGGATTACAACTCCCGATGATGTCTCTGGGGCTTTGGCACAATTTCGGGGGGATTGACAGTTACGAAAATGCAAGGGCAATGCTGCGCTATGCGTTCGATCAGGGAATTACTCATTTCGACATTGCCAACAACTACGGACCACCTCCGGGTAGTGCCGAAATCACATTCGGGCGGATGATGAAAAGCGATTTTGCTGCACATCGCGATGAGTTGGTCATATCATCAAAAGCTGGTCATCTGATGTGGAACGGGCCATACGGAGACGGAAGTTCCCGCAAATCTATCATGGCAAATATAGATCAAAGCCTGAAGCGTACAGGTTTGGAATATTTCGACATCTTTTACAGCCATCGCTACGACGGGGTTACACCTGTTGAGGAAACAATGCAGGCTCTTTCCGATATCGTTCGCCAAGGGAAAGCATTGTACGTAGGATTGTCTAAATATCCATTCGAAATGGGGCAGAAAGCCTACAAAATATTGAAAGAAAACAAGACTCCTTGCCTCATTTACCAAGACAGGTACAGCATGTTGTCTCGTGATGTGGAAAAACAGAACCTTGGACTTGCCGCCGCAGAAGGCGCAGGTTTTATAGCATTTTCGCCTCTGGCGCAAGGTTTGCTTACCAATAAATACCTGAAAGGTATACCCGAAAATTCCCGGGCAGCTAAAGACAGTGGTTTTCTTCAAAAATCGGAAGTGAATAAAACTGTTATTTCTAAAATTACTAAACTAAACGATATTGCTAAACAACGCGGTCAATCGTTGGCTCAAATGGCTCTGGCTTGGACGCTTCGTGACGAAAAAGTGACGTCTGTCATTGTCGGAGCTAGTTCCGTTGCTCAGTTGGAAGATAATATTGCTGCTCTTAATAAATTGAAATTCACTCAAAAAGAATTGAAGACAATAGACCAGATTCTGTTGCTATCGGAATAGAAGTGTCCGAAAAATTATTATATTTGTACGGCATACGACAAATCTTAACTGTAAAACAGTCTGGTTATGAGGTATCTATTTTTTATGTTGTCTTTATTTCTACTGCTTTTCTCGTGTGGCGAAACGCCAAAAGATGGTAGAGAGAAGAATCGTCTGGCTCTGAAAAAAGCGAAAGTGAAATCGATGAAAGTCACGCAATATACCTATAAATTCGGGAAAGTTGACGAAGCATCCGGTATTACTTTACTTGAAGCCTTATACGACAACGGATATGTAACGAAAGAAACTCACCCTAACAAGATTATAACTTTCACATATTCAGATTTGAATAAAACCAAACGTCTGGTTAATACGCAAGAGCTTGACACAGCCTTCATTTTGGGGTATCAAACAGACTATGAATACCCTCCCGATGAAGGGATGATTGCCACCCGGTTCAACATAGACAAGGTGATGATGTCGAAAGTTCAGACCAAGAAAGATGAATTTGATAGGGATACGACCATTCTTGTATATGACCGGAACGGCGCGTTATCCAGTAAAACGATGGTCAAATATGACGAAGAGGGCATGACCGAATTGGTCAGATATGGCGCAAACGACCAAATTACAGAAAAAATAGACTGTGTTGCGATTAACGAACAGAACAGGTTATTCATAAAATATAACGAAGGTGGTGCTGCAATAGAAACATACACAGAGTATTATGATAAAGATGGAAATCTGGTCGAATATATCAATAATAGTTTAGACGCTACTCAATACAAACACTTCAAGCGGAAATATTCAAATAATCTGATTGACGAAGAAGTTACATATTTGAGGAATGGAGAACCAAAAAGTTTGATTAAATACATTTATACGAAATAAGTATACCGTTTTTCTTGATATTTATTTCGTAAAGTACTACTTTTGGGGAATATCTATTGTAGTTTTATAAGCGAAATTTCTTAATCATGAAAAAACAGATACCGTATCTGCTACTTTTTATATTTTTCTCACTACTGACTACTAATTGCATAGGCAATTCGAATAAGTATGGATTGGAGGGTGCAAATTCGCTCGATGAGCTCGATTCGCAATCTGATTATGATGCTGCAATTGTGCCGCAATACGAATCTTATTGTAACAAGCGATACAACTATTGCATCAGTTATCCGGTTGCTATTCTGGAACCTCAAGAAAGTGAAGAAGAGGATGTGCGTCAAGTATTCTTATCAGCCAATAAAGAAAACTCCTTGTGTGTATACAGGGACAGTTTTTTAGATGAGTCGAAAAGTCTGGATATCGAAGAGGCTTATCTGTCGGATATTGAAAATGAGAGTTTGAAAAGGGAGTTGAATAAGAGGGTGCTCTACAAAAATCATTATATACTATCCGGAAAATTGCACAATGGCAGATTATTTTATAAAAAAACAATATTGAGAGATTACGAGTTTATTACTGCCATATTGACCTACCGGGAAGAGAGTAAAACGCAGTATGAAGCATTGATAGGACCAATCTTCAGCACGTTCAATTGACACAAATAATGAGGTATTTCATTTTCATATTCTGTTTGTTTTTTGTGTTGGCCAATTGTAATTCAACAACAAATGGCGAGAACAGTGGAGAAAACACGGAACAAGCCGAACAGAGAAATAACCTGAAAGAAAAAGCTGATTCTGCACTCGTGTTTTGCAAACGAAAAGGATTAAACACCGATTTCTGCATCTTGATAGATATGTCGATCCATTCAGGAAGATACAGGCTGTTTGTCTGGGATTTCAAGAAAGGATCAGTGATACATAAATCACTTTGCTGTCATGGATATGGCAAAAAAAGCACCGAAAGCAAACCTGTTTTCAGTAATGTAGAGGGAAGCTACTGCACATCATTGGGCAGATATAAAATAGGGGCACGTTCATACAGTCAATGGGGGATCAATGTGCATTATAAAATGCACGGATACGATAAAACCAATAACAATGCCTTCAAACGTTGGGTAGTATTACATTCGCATACACCTGTTCCGAGCAAAGAGATTTATCCATCACATCTGCCGTTAGGATGGAGTCAGGGATGCCCTGTGATAGACGATGCTTCTATGACCGTGCTGGATAAGAAATTCAAGAAAGCAGCAAAACCCGCTCTTCTCTGGATTTATAATTGATTGCTATTTATATCAGTTGGCTTCAGTTCCCGTAAAAAACCGGAGCGATGAAAGTTCGGTTCTGCCATTTTCCGGTGAAAGGGTTAAGTTCTCGGATTATCCCTCCTTCTATACCGAAATGTTTTGTAATCTTAAATTCGAGAGAACCTCCAAAATAGGTTTGCTGAAACATTCCGGGCACATACATATCGTCGTTTTTTCCGTAAATACTATATTGTCCATACCCGTTCAGCCTGATGCGTTCGTGCAAAAATACTTTCATCTGCCCACCCACACCAAAGGTATTACCGTGTTTGTTGAAAGCATTATATTTGGTTGCATATGGTCCACCCGAAAAGATAATCCACTTTGCAGGCATATAGTTTAGCCTTGCACTGACATTACGCTCAGCACCGACAATCGGCAATGTTTCGTGCGTACTGGCTGTGTTCAACCACATATTGTTGGCTAGAGGCATATTGCTATAATAGGCATAATCGTTGGCAAAGGCATACGACGAATAATTTTCCTCTTGAGCAGGACCAAGATAAACCTTTGGCATGCCAAACCGGAGAAGATGTGGTGCTTCTTCTTGGGCTTTTACACTACTGTTTGGCGTAACCAATACACCATCGAGCAGTTGTTTTTTATCCATTTCTCCAATAAAACCGGACTGGAAATTACTGCTTGATTCAACCGAACGATTTTCTAATGCTTCATTCAGCTTTTGCAGAGTGCTGATAGTATCGGATTGCTGTTCTTGCTGACCATAGGAAGCCAGAATACCGATTGCTAAAAATAATGAAGTAAAGATAGATCTCATTGCTGTCTCCTTTCTTTTTATTTCAGATACTATAAAAGTACTAATTTATATTGTGATAATCTTTCAACGGTATAAAAAATCAGCCTTTATTTAACAAACCTGCGAGATGTATATAAACAAGAAAGCCTCGAAATCACTTCGAAGCTTTCCCAACTTTCTTAATGAAAAAACACTATTATCTAACTACTACTACTTCTCTTATTGAAGTCTTATAAGTCTATATCTTAATTGTTGAATCGCTTCAACATAATCGTCTATTATTGATTGCGTAAAAGCCTCTGTGAACAGCTCTCTACCGGCTTCCGCACAATTATAAAAATCGGTCACATGCTTCACTATGTCGGTTGGCGTTTTTGTTTCCGGAATCACAATGTCCAGATCGCCCAGCATAGCTATCGAAGTTTCGGTAATACGATCAATCACATCTAACAAATCGTCTATCGCCTGATCCAATGCCATGTGTTGCGCATAACTGCCTTTTCCGGTCACATGCCAGTGGTAAAGTTTAAGACTTGAATTGAAAGCAAAAAGACTTCCAATGTATTCAGCCACTTCTGTGTTCTTAGTCTTTGTTATATCTTTCATTTTAGTCTTTGTACTCATTATATTAATAGCTTTTTGTTGTTTCTTATTCATTAAACAACACAAAGCGATATTTTGTTCTGTGCAATAAGGATTTTGATGGTTAAAAACTGTTAATAGCGATTGTCGGGGCGAATGTTTATTCGCCCCGACTGAAAAGATATTGTACAATCTAAACCAACATTTCATTATAAAAACCAACTACTGATTGGCATAATTAATACAATCAGCTAAAGAATTGATCGTGTAATATTATCCAATATAAACTATAATATTTATGGATAAAAAGGGTAACTTTATGGCTAAATTCACTTTTTAGAGTGATAAAATACGAAATTTTTGAATAAAGGATAAAATCTGGTATATATAGGTGAAAATACGAAACTTAAAAATTACCATTTTAGTGTAGCTTTGTATCATAATATGCAAACTTATTTTCTTTAACCTAAAAATGGACTAAAGAATTAGGGTGATATTTGAACATAATTTCAAAACTAACGAAAACAAACTAAAGAAATAAGTAAGTCATCTGTTTTTTATCGGGATATTGTAACATTTAAATGTTCTTCTCGGTTTTGTAGTATCTATCTTCACACTAAGAGACGACAAGTTGATAAAAACAGGGCTTATTTATGACAGTGGCTGTGAAGTCATTTATACCGAGTGCATTTAAGATAGTTTCTTAGAAACTAAAAGGGAGAATGAAGATTCTCCCTTTTTTATTTTATGTTGGTTCGTAGTTGATTATTTTGAAGCAATAGGAATCTCGCTGCCACTTAATGCAAAGTCAAGAAAATATAACTCCAAACCTGAGTTTTGTGAAGTGTTTTTTACTTCTAGTTTTATGGTGCGTGAATTGTTTGTATCGTTCCAATAATATTTGGTAGATGAAGAATCGCGCTTTATCATTGGTTGGCCATAACCAGAAGTCAACTTATCTTTTATGTTATAGAAGTCGCTTATTGGAGTTTGTCCAACAGGATATGATTTCGTGAAATAACCGGAATTCATCACGCCGTTTTTGAAAAATAGAGTGGCTTTGTCGTAATTAACTTCCGAGAACGTTATTTTTCCAAAGTTGATGGCTGATGGGTTGCTAGACTCGATATCGTTCCATCTTACACGTTGGGTTGCGATAAGATGATCTAAAACATCTTCTCTTGATTGTCCGAAATTAATCCCCCAGAAACCTTTAATTTCAGGAGAATCGGTTTTAGCTGTTTGAGAAACAACCGTTTCTTCCGAATACGATTGCACTGCACTTCCATCTGTGTTTGAGGGTGCAGCTAATTCTCCATACGAGTAAATCTTGGTTTTTGTCTGAACTTCAGCTTGAGTTTGCTGAGGTTGTGGCTGTGGCTGGTTTTGTTTCAATGATATTCGAACCGGTTCAACTACCGTTGTCTCTTGCTCGTTCAGTTTATACGTTTTCTGTACGGGTGTGCTCAAATTATTATAATTCGGATTTGTATATGTCTGAGGCTCTTGATGAGGTATCGACTTCTGACAAGTAGAACATTCTTCGTTCGGCTGCTTCGTGCAAGCGCTATATCCAAATGCACTTCTAACAACTACATATTCTCCCCAATTGTCTTTCGATGGTGCGCCAGTAGCCTTTTTGGGGGTAGCAGAGTACTCCTGTTTCGAAGGTTGCTTTGCGTTGAGTGAAGTCCCTGAATATGGCTGATAATTGCTCATCCTTACTTGGGTGGTAGCCTTTTTTGATGATGTTTTACCATTCAAACAACCGTCGGCATAGTTAGGGTAGTGCATGTCGCAACAAATATTATCGGTATTTTGCGTTGGTGCGTAATCATCCGGAATATAGTAGTTCATCCCTGCTACTGTACTCTGGGCTGCTCGTTTACCTTGGGCACAGTCTTCAGTATAGTTGTTTTTTTTCAGATTACACCCTTTGTTATTGCCTGATTGGGAATTTACTGTTCTCGCATTCGACTGTTTTGCCGGATAATAATCATCCGAATAATTTTGCTTGTTTTGAGCCAAACAGAAAACCGAAGCAGTCAAGAACATAGAACTTATGATTATCGTCTTTTTCATCGCTTGATTATTTTATAATTAACGTTCTAACATGCAAATGTAGAACAATATAGCAGAATTTCATTCTTTTTCTTTAAAAAAAATAGAGAAAGGTATAAATTAATATATTAAATTAAGAATATACAAAACTAACAAAGCCCCAAAGACTGAATACTATAACTTGATGATTATAATACTCAACCTTTAGGGCTTTTGACTAGGATTAATGAAAAAAGTCAGGCTTTCGCTTCTTCTGACTTGTTTGAGTTCATTTTTTCTTGCAGAGAACCTTTCAGATCGTCTACTTTTTCTATTAAATCATCTACTTTTCTGTCCAATTTTCTTTTGGCAACCTTCATTTTGCGGTTTGTTCTGTTAGCATAATATTCTGCCTTATCTTTTGTTTTTCCGGCCAATTCGCTTGCATCATCATACAAATCGTCAAACTTTCCGTCTTTAGCCATTTTATACACCACAACTCCTATCGCTGCTCCTGCCAATGCTCCAATAAGTAATTTTTTCATAAAACAGTCTCCTTTCGTTTCTTTAATTTAGTTTTATAAATCTCTTTCTTTTTTCTTAAACGTAATTGTTTAACATTTTGTTCACTGTGAAGTTAATACTTTTTTGTTGAAAAAGAAATATGTTAAAGGGCATTTTTATTGTAATCCGAAATTTGTTTGCCATATATTACACTTTTTTACCTATTTTATGCTTAATGTCGGGAGCATGCACTTCAAAAATAGACTACATTTGTATTTTTATATTCTAAATACATAAGTTTTTTCAATGAAAACATCTTACAAAATACTCATTCTTCTGGTTGTTCTCGGACTTGTGGTGTTGTACATAACCCAATGCAACGCAAAAGAAGATAAAGAGACGGAAAAAGTAACAAACAATATGATTTTGGTCGAAACCAAGGCTTTGGGTAAATTAGAATTGGTTACATATTCCATCCAAAATATGATGCAATATGAAAAAGCCAGGAAGTGGCTACCCAATTCAAAAACGGCATTGATGGTTGTCGGACAGGTTATTGGCTGCATCGACCTCACGAAAATTCAACCGGAGGATATAACAACTAACGGAGACTCGGTCAATATTCTGTTGCCCGCCCCCGAAATTTGTGTAGTGAAAATAGATCATTCAAAATCGAAGGTTTATGATATAAAATATGGCTTCTGGCAAGATGCGAAGCTTGTTGACGATGCTTATGCGTACGCAGAAAGAGAGCTTAAGCGGGAAGCTCTGAAGATGAATATATACAACGATTGCAGGGAAAATATAAAGAAGGTGCTCAACCCGATATTCAAAGCTATGGGCACAGAAAATGTGACATACACTTTCAAAGAAGTCCCATACGACCCGCTTCAGCATCCTGTCGAACACGAATTGAAACAATCATTCTAAAAGAAGTAATGACTCATCTTATCTTATCTTTTCCGCAATGGGATGCGGACTTGCTGGTTTATCTGAACAGTAAAAACGCAGATTGGCTTGATCCGCTAATGGTCTTGGTCAGCAATCATTGGTTCTGGGCCTTTATTTGCTTTTGCATTGTTGCTTTGATGCTATATAAAAGGAGGCGTGACGCCTATCCTGCTATAATATTTTTGTTGATAGGCATGGGGGTGACGAACGGTTTGAACAATGTTTTGAAACTGATATTTGCCCGTCCACGCCCTTGCGTTGCACTTGACGGAACAATAAATGTTTTGGAAGATTGTGGCAGAGCATACAGCTTTTTTTCGGCACATTCGTCAACGTCTTTTTTCTTGGCGGTTTTTGCCTTATTGTATTTCCGTAACAAATATTTTTCCGTCATTGTTCTCGTATGGGCGTCAGTGGTTGCATACAGTCGCCTCTATGTAGGCAAGCATTATCCGTTGGATGTTATTGTGGGTACGGTGTTCGGAATCATTTTGGCTTATATGACTTTTTGGTCTTACCGAAAATATATAGCATCAAAACAAAATACAGATGACCTGGAGGATGAATAGGAGACTTAATATCGTTAAAAATACCGGCTTGTTGCTATCCGCTATATTTTTGCTGATGGCTTGCGGTAACAAGAGTATCTTTTCGGACGCGAAACGAGTGAAAAATATTTCTGTGCTATACCCCGATTCAACAAGTATTAATACGAAAATAGTTTACAATTCGGATGGGCGTATGGTTCAGTTTGAGGAAGTTACGGAGAAGAATGGTTCGGTTTCGACCTTTGCCATAGATTCCATTTTGTATAAGGGTGACACTGTGGTGATGTACGACTACAATAACAATAGAACGTTCTACTATTTCGTGTCGGAGGGACTTGCCCTCGAATGTTACATGACATCCGAAAAAGAAGGAACCTCTTCTGCCTTATTTCATTATATAGATTTTGCCCCGATACGTATCTATGAAACACGAAGCCTGAGTTTTTCCAATAAGCAAGATACTGTTTTTCATATACAATATAATGAAAAGGGTGCTCTCGTCGGTTTCAGAGACAGGTATAACAAGTATAGCTTTACTCCTTCTCAAGAAAAAAATAAAGACAGGCTGTTGCTTCCGCCTATTCATTATGGTGTGTACACGCCTGCTTATTATGCCGGAATCATTGGAAAAACTTCGGCTTACCTGATTGATCACTCCACATCTGCATCAGGAGAAAAAAATAGTTACGATTATACAACCCAAAACAACGAAACAACAGTGACGATGACAAACGAGAGAAACGAAATAACCACTTATACATATCGGACAGAATAGATACATCGTTGTAAGTGAGCTGAATAAAGTTCTGTCCTTTCCTGAAAAATATCACTTCAATCTAGTTGTTCTCACTTTTGGTTTGTTGATACATTTCCCTTCACCCAACTTGTTTAAAGCGACATAGCGGATAGCGTCCAAAGCGTGGTTGAACGAGTCTATCGGTTGGTTGAGGATATTGCCGTCACGATCTTTGCGCCATTTGTAGGCGAGAATTTCTTTGCGGATATTCTTGCTTCGCCGGGTGATTCGTAAAGGATAGCGTTTTAGTATATCTATCCCGATGTTTATGCTGTCGACGCCTTTTTGCGCGCCCTCTATGCGGAATCCTCGGTTTTGGAGTTCCGCAATGCTTTTCGGTTCGGCCGAATCGGCCACAATATTCAGGTCCGACTGTATCCCGTTCTCTCTCAATATTTCGGCGATGTGAGGGTTGGTGAGTCCTGTCTGATAAGCAATTTCATCCAGAAAAAGCATTCCTTCCGACAAACGCACATCTATAATGGAAGTGGGGTCGTTGGTGAAGCCGAAGTCGATTCCAATCCATCTGCCTTTACATTCTTCGGGGATAGCGTCTACTAATTCCCAGTTTTGATAGACCAGTTCTTCCAACTTGCCCGTCAATCCTCGTGCATAGATGCGGAAAAGCTCTTTGTCTTCAATGTTTTCTATCCTTGCATGCTCTTCTTCACTGAGGTAGGGGTTGTGTCTGTGGTCGGAGATTATCAGTTCCACATCATCTTTACCTAACAGCCTGTCATGTACCCAAAATCGGGATGTAGGATTGTAATCGATAAAAATACGTTGACGGGTGCGTATCGCCAATTGCCAATAGATATCGTAACTGATGCCATTTGCTTCGTTTATAAATAGATAGTCACGCTTGCCGCTCCGTGCATCTTGTTCGTCCTCAAAACTTTTAAACTCTATCACCGAGCCATTACGGCAAGTGAATGACCTCTCCGTCTCGTTGGGTTTCGAATACCATCGCCTGTATATGGACGATTGCGACCAGATGCTTTTGGCATCACGGTATGCGCCCGATTTCAGATTGGGAATATCCTGCCCTACGACCGTTGTCACCAGATTAGGGCTTTGCATATTCAAAATGAAAAGCAGGTCGATAATGGTGTAGGTCTTTCCCGAACTCGTCCCTCCCTGATTAACCACCGTCCGCTTATCCGAACTGTAGTTTTTCAGAAATAAAGGTGGTTTGTGTAGCTGTATTTCGTTATTCAACCTCATCTTCGGACGATGCAAATTTAACAGATTCTTTATTTTCTATCGGACTGAGTACGAAATGCGCATTCAGCATATCGCCCGACATCTCCATACGCTCTTTGAATGCACCCACATTTATATGTTTCCCTATCAATTCTAAGGCTTTGAGTGCATTAACGGCATCGAACTCGAAGACCGGATTGCCGTTCGTGTCTTCTACAATCTTGTTTTTCTGAATTTTAGGCTCCACTTTCTGCATACATCTCTCGTGCAGGGCAACGGCTTGCCTTAACACATAATCGGCGTCGATAGACAATCGTTGGCATCGGTCGTTTTTCAGGCTGTCTATCTTTTTCAGAATTCTATTGTTTGTTAAAAGGCTGCACCCCTGTTTGGTAGCCGATCGGCGGCTATAACCTGCACGGATGGCTGCTTGTGTGGCATTGAAATCAATTAGATACTCTTGGCAAAAAATTTCCTGCCGATGAGTTAAGTTTTTATTTTTACTCATGTCTCCCTCTTTTTGTAATAGTTTGTGTGTAATTGTTTCCGACCGAAAAAATGGTCTTGTTCTAATATACGAAAAATAAGATGAAAAAGAAAGTTTTTATACCGGAAAAGTCTGAAAAATGCCGTAAAAAGTAACGTTTTTTCGTATAATTCTGCAAAAAAAGCATAATAAATGCAGATATATTCAGTTTTATATATTACGACAAAGGTTGTGTTCTTATAGTTTGTTAATTATGTATAGCTTATGTGTAAAAACAAAAAGAAAAACATTTATCTTTGAAAATCATTTTTTTTTATTAGAGTTTATATTTAATAGTTTATTAAAGCGTTCTTTTACATAACTTTGTGATTT